>NZ_JAKQZE010000002.1:0-1318210 GCF_056835925.1 Streptomyces sp. WAC00040 | reverse complement strand
ACCCCCCCACCACCCCCCACACCCCCCGCACCCGCTGGAACAACGCCACCCAACCCGCCCTCACCATGACCCACCTCCACACCACCCTCCACACCACCAACGCCCTCCTCACCCCCCTCAACCACACCACCCACCCCACCACCCACACCCACCTCAAAAACCTCACCAACCTCTACCTCCTCAACCAACTCACCCCCCACACCGCCGACCTCATCACCCACCACCACCTCACCCCCCACCACCACAACCAAATCCACACCACCATCAACCACCTCCACCACACCCTCCACCCCCACCTCACCACCCTCACCCACGCCCTCAACCACCCCCACCAACACACCCCCACCCCACCCCCCACCCACTAAACGTCGACACACAATGAAGTTCGTTGTGGCGTATGGCAGTTGGGCATGGTGTCGGCAGGATCCGTCGAGTGTCTGCTGACCTGGTCTTCCAGGTGATCTCAAAGCGCTACGAAAAGGGCTCAATCATCCCGACCTCGAACAAGACCTTCAGCGAATGGGGACAGGTGTTCGGTGACGAGGTCCTGGCCACCGCCATCCTCGACCGCCTCCTGCACCCCTGCGACGTGATCTCCATCAACGGCCCCAGCTACGGCTCAAGAACCGGCTCGCTGCTATCGAGCCAGACCAGGACAACGCAGCCTGACAACGACGTGGTCGACAATGAGCGCATGGACGTCCCTGAGCTGCTCGAATCGGCTTCCCTGCTGGTTCCGGAAGAGACCGCCACCGAGAACGACATCACGGTGCGAGACATCTGGGACTACCTCGTCCACGACGAGTGGGAGATCGCCCTGGGCCTGCTGGAGGAGCTCGGGGACGGCCATCCGCTTCCTCTCGCATTCTGGGAAAAACTCGCCGACGCGGCTGAACAGCTCCGCCTTGAGCGGAGCTCGGCCTGGTGCCACTGGCGGTGCTCCGAGATCCGCAACGGCGTGATCCGGGCGGACCTGACGCTCCGCCCTGCCACCGAGGCGCGACGCACGACGCCAATCGCTGGCCACGGTGTTCTGCGGCCCATGTGGGACATCGGACACCTCTCACCCGCTGGTGAACGGGCGGTCAACATCGCCCGGCTCTGGGTCGAGGACATGCCTTCTCTGGAGCCCGGCGGGCGAGCCACGGTTCGCCTCGTGCCCCTCACCCCCTCGCAGTGGAAGCACGTTCAGCCCGGCCAGCTGATCACCATGCACGAGGACCGATCCGTGGCCGGCACCGCAGTCATCCTGGAGGTTCACCGCCCTGCCACCGCCATGCCCGCGGGATGACGTCGACTGATCGCAGGGCCCTTACTGGTGCACATACCTCTGCACTTGGTGGAGCACTCATAGAAGTACGCCGACAACGATCAGTAAGGACTTGTCCGGCCGATCATGGTTGTGGGCTGTCGCGCATGATGCCCGGGCGAGCATCATCGTGAAGTTCTCCGTGGCGCCGGACGACACGTCGGCGGGTCCAGCCCTCCGGACCGGGCCGGGACGAACATTCGAGTCGCTCTCCTTCGGAAACCTCGATCCCGAAGAGGCTGTGGTCGAGTGGGAATGCCTTCTGGCCGGCGGCAGTTTCGAGGAACTCGTCGAAGCCGGTGAGCCTCGCATCGTCGCTGGCCAGGACAATGACGGGTGCGTCGTCTTCGCGATGTCGACCCGCCTGTCCGCTGCACTCGCGGACGCTGGGCACTCAAGGCTGCGTGATGTCGCAGCCGCGTGGGCTCAGTTGCGCGCGGAGGACTGCGAGGCCATCGACCTGGGGTGCCGCAGCAGCCGTGGGCGCGCTGCCTGCTGCCGAGTCCTGCCGGTCCGCGGCACGCGGTGTCAGAACGCACCGATGGGAGATCGTTCCAGGTGGCGCGCCGGACTACGAGGGGGTAATCGCTCCGGAATCAGGCGTCCACCCTCTCCTCCAGGCGGATGGTCACGGTGTCCCCTTCCTCCTTGCCGATCGCCTTGCGCACGTCCGCCTTCACAGGCAGCTTGTGCCTGCCGTCTCCCAGGGCCATGAACGAACTTTGGAACGGATGACCGTCGATCGTGCCCCGGACCTTGACCAGTCCGCGGGTGCCGAAGAACTCGGCCGACTCGGGCCACACGACGTAGGTCCAGCCGCCCTTGTTCGGGCTCTTCTGAAGGGTCGCGGTGAATTGCTTGTCCACTATGGATACCGCCTGTTCAGGAGCTTCCGATTGAGGAGCTTGTTGCCGTCCGGGCACGCAGCGAACATGAGCGGCACTGCGGGCCCCAATCTGCACGACTTCCGCATCCGCATCGACGCGGCGTGCACACAGGTCCGTGGTCGGCGTCGGCCTCCGGGGCGTAAGACGGATGCCGGCCAGGACTCATCTCGGGGCTGGACAGTGGCCGTCGTCCCAAACGGTGTCACCCCGATCCAGCGCCCGTCACCGAAAGGCATGTCCCGGGGTACCTCGGAGCCGAACTCACCGACGTAGAACTCGGTCGCCTTCTGGTGATCGGGAACGCGAATCCCGACCATGGCCACCCATGTGACGCAGGCGGTCTTGCTCATCTCCTACCTCCGCTTCCTGGCTTTCACAGGTAAGACGGAGGCTAGCGAGGAAACTCATCGCTGCACTGCCGCCGCCGCACCGACGTGCCCTTCACCACCTGGTCGACCCTCCCGCGCGGTCCCCGACCCCGGCCCTCCCCGCCAAGAAAGGGCGGCGAACTCGCAGGCCCGAGCCTCGTGGACCGGGTGAGCCCGGTTCCCGGATGCATGTCCTGTCCGACGCGGACGCACTGCCCCTACGCATCAGGCTCTCCGCGGCCAACACCCACGACAGCCAAGCGCTGAATCCGATGCTGCGGCCAATTCGGGGCCGAGATGGTTGTAGATCGTCAAGTAGGCGTAGACGAGCCGCGTCGCAGTCTGGTCACCCGCGCCATACGGCCGATCAACGCGGAGACGGCCGTGGGGTCCCACTCGTCGGGAATGCCGTCGTCGCGCAGTTGCGCCTGTCCATCGTGGCGATAAGGTACTCCACCGTCGCCTGCTTGCTCCGTCGATCAATGGTCGAGTGTCGTGGCGCGCGACAACATCACGAGTTGCCACAGCACCGCCCCGAAAGCGACAACGCTCACCAGAAGGGCACCGAACGAGGCGACCAGGACCAGCGCTCATACAACGTCACGACCGCACACCCTACCCAACCCGCTGATATCGCACACCGGTTCCTGGCCTTCGGCCGCGCAAGGCAGCATCCATCAAGAGGCCACGGGGCCACCCGCGCCAGGAAACCTCCCCGGCCCGGATCGGCCACGGCAGATCGCGACCCGTTCACCTGAGTGCTGGTGGCCGTTTGGCGATGCTGACGAGTCGCAGGACCAGGGTGTCCAGGGGCGGCGGCAGCCTCAACGGGATCTCGCGAAGCTGAAGGGCGACGCCCTTGCCGTCGTGGATGACGTGTGCGGTGGTCAGACGGCAGGTTCGGGCGGGTGTCTGGCTGTAGAGCAGGACCATCAGTCCGGCGACGCGGTCCTTGCTCTCGATCGAGTCGTCGTTCAGGAGCCGGCGGGCGATGCTCCAGCGTGCGTCGGCGTCCAGCGGGCGGTGGAAGACGCGCCGGGGCGGGCGGGGATGCTGATGTCGAAGGCGAACTTGCTGCGACTGCCCAGGTGACGAACGGGCGTGCACTGTAGGGGCCTTGGTGGTCTTCGGAGGTCAGCCAGAGGTCGATCTGTGATTGCTGGCAGGTGGCCAGCGGCGCGCTTACGCATCCGAGTATGCGGCGCGAGCAGGCCCCCGCAGCTCGATCAAGCGCTGACGGTCGGATCAGCGTCGGCGGCCAGCCACGGCGCGATGCCGGCGAGCCGGGGGCACCCGTGACGCGGGGCGCCAGATGCTGCCGGGAGGCTGGCGATGAGGCCGGTGGACCGGGCGTGGTACCAGGTGGCCGTCAAGGTGGGCAGGAGTCAAGCAGCAGGGTCATCGTCGCCGCCAAGGTCTCCGATGCGGTTCTATGACACGGGCAATGCTTGGGGTCCGGGGGCGAGATGCCCTCTTCCAACTGCCCCAAGCCCCCCACGAGAACAGGGCACTGACGACCAAGCCACGGATGGTACTTGGGGCGTCGTGTCCATGTGCGACGGTCAGCAATCCGCCAATGGCGCCGACGATGAGGAGCAGGGCAAGGAAGGACCAGATCACGATCTTCATGTCGGGGAACGATATACGGCCCACACTGGTCGGCGACGGAGACGGCGAACTTCTCGTGATCGCCCACAGTTGCTGTCTCGCAAGAGACAAAGCACTTCCATCCGGTCGTCCAACCGTTGTCGTTGAGTGATGCCCAGTGGGCCAGGATCGAGCCCCTGTTGCCGGACCGGACGCCGAAGCGGGGCGGCCGGTGGCGTGATCACCGCCGGTGATTGACGCGATCGTGTTCAAGTACCGCACCTGCACGCCCTGGACGGGCCGCCCCGAGCACTTCGGCTCCTGGAAAGGCGTTCACAACCGGCTACCGAAGTGGGCTACCGACGGCACCTGGAAAAGGGCTTCACCGCTCTCCTCGCCCAGGCCGACGCCGAAGGCGACCTTGGCTCGGTCGTCGCGGTCGGCTCCACGATCGTCCGGGCTCACCAGCACGACGCCGGGGCACGTCAAAGAGGGCTCCGGCCAGCGAGCAGGACGACCATGCCCAGGGACGGTCCCGTGGCGGCCTGACCACCAAGATCCACCTTGCTGCCGACAGCCGCTGCCCCCGCTCGTTCTCGTCCTCGCAGCTGGCCAGGCAGGTGACACGCCCGCCTTCACCGCGTTCATGGCTCGTCTGCGGGTGCACCGGCCCGTCGTCCGGCCCAGGACCACTCCGGTGCGATGCACCGTCGGATGCCAGGCTCCCGTCACCATCGCCGTTGGTGGGTTGGTGTTGCAGCATGTCGGCGCAGCCGCCGTGGGTCGTATCGCCGGAGGCGACTCGCCGGGTGGGGTCCCGTCTGTCGAGAGACGTGGGTTGACTTTCGGAAACCGCTCACAGGGGGCTTGGCTTCTGCGACATGATCAAGGAGGTACCTGCTCACGGCTGGCTGGGGTTTGGGATGAAGCGTTCTGCACTGGTCATAGCGACCCTGCTGCTCGGGGCCGTCGCATGCGACGCCGGATCAGACGACGGGAAGAACGCGAACAGCACCCCATCCGCGAAAGCGAAGCCACCGGTGTCGACCGCCGAGGCACGCAGGGTCCTGAAGGACCTGGACGCAAAGGACGACAGCGACAGTCTCAGCCCGGCCTACTGGCGCAAAGTCCATGAAGGTCCATGGCTGGACCGGACCCTCGCCGCGATCGACAACATCAAGAAGCGCGGCAAGGACGATGCGAGTCAAGAGCCGACGAACCGTCCGGACATCGATCCGGCAGTGCACGCCTGGGTCGCCAAGCCAGGTGGGAGTTCCGGCGACTGGATCTTAGGAGCCCAGCAGGTCTCCAGCCACAACATCGGGGGCGAGTTCAAGAACGAGGTGGATATGCGCTGGAGCCTGTACCACAGGGGCGGCGATGGCGATCCGTGGCGGATCGCCTTCACGGCGGGTGCTCCGGCGAAGACAGATCTTCCGCAGGTGGCCGCCGACAGGTCCGGAGCAGTGCAGACAGTCGAGCCCTATGCAGACCTGGCCATACAGCCTGGCAAGGTCTGCGGGGCGTTCCTCGACCATGTCACGCGCAAGGACACAGGCAAGAACCTTCAGTGGTCGTCCCAGATCGACAAGTACCGTGCAACGCATGGGGACACGAAGCCTCTTCGTAAGCAGTTGGGCAACGCCGAGTCCGTGGACGTTCAGGTAGAGGGGCAACGCGCACCGGTCGGGCCTGCCTGGCGGACGAAGGACGGCGGGGCGCTGGTTGCGTGCGTCGGCGTGAACACGGTCGTTACCGACATGGGCGCTGGGCGGTGGCTCAAGTTCACGACGAGCGGCTGGGACGGCACCACTGGTATCCGATGGAACAAGTTCACCCAGCGCATGATGAAGATGACCGTGCTGAAGGTACCCGCAGAAGGCACGGAGATCAGCATCGCAGCCCAGAGCACCTGGCCCTACGAGTTCGACGGGACCGAATACAACGGGGACTGAGGCGGACCCGTGGCACCTTTCCTCATCACCGCCACCAGCATCCGATCTCGTGAGCCTGCGGTAGTAGATGAGGGTACGGGCGATATTGGTGAAGGAGAGGAAGTGGTCGGCCTTGCGCTCGTAGCGGCGGTGGAGTCGGCGGCGGCCGGCGAGCCAGGCCATCCTGCACGTTGCCGAGAAACGGTAGTTGCGTGAGGAGGCTCCGGTCGTACGGTCGCGGACCGGAGCGTCCCCTCCACGATCCACAACCGTTCGACCGCATCAGCAAGGCGGTTGGCGGGCCCCGTTGCGAGTAGCGGCCGCAGTCGCCGGATGACGCGGCGCACCGTCGCGGGCGAGCAGCCGAACAGCGGCGCGAGCTGCCGCATAGGGAGTTCGTCCGGTCAGACGGCCACCAGCAGCACCCGGTCGGCGAGGGCAGACACCAGGGCCGACCCCCACCGGGTCCGTTCCCGCCGCGTTCACGGACGACCTTCAGCAGCCGCTCGAACTGCCGCATCCGCAACCCGGTGAACGTCTCCACCCCCACTCCTGGCACAGGGGCCTGGTGGGGCACGTCCGACCTCTTGGGCAGCGGCTTTCCCGGCGAAGGCATCGTGAGGCCGTCGGCGGCGCGTGCCAGCGACGGACTGCGTTGCCGAACTGACCGCGCTCGGCGCACTGGTGGTACGTCACACCAGGCGGCATCGCGCCAACGGACCTCCGACACCGCACTGACCGGGCGTCGGAGCCTGATGAGCGGAGCCGGCGCCCTACCTGGACTCGTGCGGGCGCGGCATGTGCCATCGGACCGGAAGCCTGCAGTCAGGCATCCACACGCTGGCAGGCATGACAGAGCTCGTAGCGGCCGTTCTTCACCACGCTCCCCCAGCCGCGGCACTCGTCGCAGTCGCGAGCCAGGGCGATGTTCACCAAGGGGACAGGAGCGTGGGGGTGGGCTCCAGTGGTCATCGGGTCATGCACGTCGAACAGAGGCCAATCCATGGCAAAACTATGACATAGGGCACATAATTATGCAAAGCCCTCGGCCAGCACCGCAGATCGACGGCACCCGCGACCGGACGCCCGACGGACGCCCCGGGAGCGGGTCGGTCTGCCACCGGCCGCGCGCCCCCAGGGGCGGCGGGCCTGCTCGTGTTGTGGTTGCCGGGTTCCGTGAAGGTCCCGCACCTGAATCTTCAACCCAGACTGCACCCGGCCCCGGAGTGCCGACTGTTTCAGCGGCGGCGCCCCTGCGTCTGCGGCAGAGCCTGTCGCGCCTTCGTCATCTCATCTCACGGCCACGTCCGCCCACCAGGTGGTTCCGTCGGCATACTCCCGCACGCCATGCCTGGCCGACAGCGCCATGACGATCCCGATGCCTCGGCCGTGCTCGTCCGGGTCGAGCCCGGAAGCCGGCACGTCGGCCGGAGCCGCGGGTCCCGCATCCGTCACCTCTACGCGTACGGCTCGGACAGTGTCCACCAGGACCTGAGACACCCGAAGCGTCGCCGGAGGCAGGGCGTGGGCAATCGCATTGCTGAGCAGTTCCGAGGCCAGCAGGACCACGTCCTCAGCGACGTCTGCGCACAGGCGCCAGTCGGTGAGGACCGCGCGCAGACGCCGACGCATCACCGCGACCGCCTCGGGGACGTGAGGCAGGGGAAAGACGCAGGTGACGTCGTCAGGGAGCTCTGCGCCGAGCTGCGCCACTGTCATGGCCCGTCCTCCTCCGTGAGCGCTGCCGGCCGATGGCCGGGGTAATGAAACGCTAGGGAGGTCGAGAGGGTCGGTCAATGAACGACGGTCGGCATTGCCGAACGGAGGTTCTCGGCCGAAGACCGGACTACGATCGTTCTATGGTCGGCCCGGTCCAATCCATAGAACGGGCAGCGGCGATTCTGCGTCTGCTCGCCACCGGTCCCCGCAGGCTGGGACTGGGCGAGGTTGCGTCATCGCTCGGACTGGCCAAGGGCACCGCTCATGGCATTCTGCGCACTCTGCAGCATGTGGACTTCGTGGAGCAGGACGCGGCCACCGGAAAGTACCAGCTCGGAGCGGCGCTGCTCCATCTCGGTACCAGCTACCTCGACGTCAACGAGTTGCGGTCACGCTCCCTGAACTGGGCCGACGCCCTGGCGGCCCGCAGCGGGGAGGCCGTCCGCCTGGGCACGCCCCTGGAGGGGAAGGTGCTCATCGTCCACCACGTCTTCCGGCCCGACGACACTCTCCAGACCCTGGACGTGGGTGCACTGCTGCCGCCTCACGCCTCCTCGCTCGGCAAGGTCCTGCTGGCCTTCGGGGCCGCGCCCCTCGAGCCGCTGCTGAAGGCCGGACTGGAGGCCTACACCCGGCACACTCTGGTACTCCCCGAGGATCTCAACCGGGCCCTCGGCGAGATTCGAGAGCTCGGCTGGGGCTCCGAGGTGCAGGAATGAGCATGGGTGACGCCGGAGTCGCCACGCCGATCCGGGGGCACGGCGGCCTCGTCGTGGGCGCGCTCGGCGTATCGGGTCCGGTCGAGCGGATCTGTGACACGGGAGGCCGGCCCCGACCCTCCCTGATCACCTTGCTCAGGGAGGCCGCACGGGCGATCTCCAGAGAACTGGGCGCGGCGCGCTGGTAGACACCCGCCGCTCCGCGACACATCGGAAGGCAGGCCCGATCATGGTTGCACGGTATGTGATGTCCATCGACCAGGGCACCACCTCCACTCGATGCATCCTGTTCGACCACCGCGGGGGGCTGGTGTCGGTCGCCCAGCGAGAGCACCGCCAGTATTTTCCTCAGCCCGGATGGGTCGAGCACGACGCCGTGGAGATCTGGCGCAACCTGCGGCGCGTAGTGCCGGAGGCACTGTCCCACGCCGGCGTGGACGCCGGGCAGATCGCCGCCATCGGGATCGCCAACCAGCGGGAGACGACGGTGCTCTGGGACCGGCGGACGGGTGTGCCACTGGGGAAGGCGATCGTCTGGCAGGACACCCGCACCGCTCCGCTTGTCGACGATCTGAGAAACCGGCACGGGGACGAGTTCTTCCTGGAACGCTGCTGCCTGCCTCCCTCGACCTACTTCTCCGCGCCCCGGATCCGCTGGTTGTTCGATCACATCGACGGGCTGGAGCAGCGTGCCCGGGACGGCGAGGTGCTGTTCGGCACGATGGAGAGCTGGCTGATCTGGAACCTCACCGGTGGAAGGGACGGCGGCCTGCACATCACCGACGCCACCAACGCAAGCCGCACCATGCTCATCGACATGCGCACGCTGACCTGGGACGGCGAGCTCATGGAGTTCTTCGGAGTCCCGCGCCAGATGCTGCCGGAGATCCGTCCTTCCGCCGAGTGCTACGGCGAGGCCCGCTCCGTGCTCCCGGGGATCCCGATCACGGCCGCCCTCGGCGATCAACAGGCGGCCTTGTTCGGGCAGACCTGTTTCTCGCCCGGCGAGGCGAAGTGCACCTATGGGACCGGCAGTTTCCTGCTCATGAACACCGGCTCCGACGTCGTCCGATCCCGGCACGGGCTCCTCACCACCGTCGCATACAAGATCGCGAAGCAGCCCGCGGTCTATGCCCTGGAGGGACCGATCGCCGTCACCGGCTCGCTGGTCCAGTGGTTCCGCGACCGACTGGGTCTGATCAACAGTGCACCTGAGATCGAGACCCTGGCACGCACCGTCGAGGACAACGGCGGCTGCTACATCGTCCCCGCTTTCTCCGGTCTGTTCGCACCCCATTGGAGAAGTGACGCCCGCGGCGTCATCGTCGGCCTCACCTCGTACATCACGAAGGGCCACTTGGCTCGAGCCGTCCTGGAAGCCACCGGCTGGCAGACACGGGAGGTCGTCGACGCCATGAACGCCGATTCCGCGCTCGCCCTGCAGCAGCTCAAGGTGGACGGCGGCATGACCTCCGACAACCTGCTCATGCAGTTCCTCGCCGACGTGCTCGACGTTCCCGTGGTACGGCCCCTGGTGGCCGAGACCGTGTCGCTCGGTGCTGCGTACGCCGCCGGTCTCGCAGTCGGCTACTGGTCGGACATGGAAGTCCTGCGCCACAACTGGCACCGGGCCGCCCAATGGCTGCCTGCCATGGATGCCGAACGGCGGGAGCGCGAATACGACTGCTGGCAACGAGCGGTGGAGCGGTCCCTGGGGTGGATCCAGCCGCCTGGGCGGTCATGACACCCCGGGGGCCGGCCTTCGAACGACCCGCCGTCCTGGTGAGATCGACCCGAAGGGCATTCGGACCGCCTCGTGTCTGTACGCGCGCCGGACACAGCATCGGACTGACGGAAGGCCGGCAGATCGCCTCGACCGTCGGATCAGCCGCGTAACCCATCCGGACGGCTCCCAGCGGTCCCGACACCGGCATTGGTGGAGTCCGATGCAGAGACCTGTTGAACGGCCGCCGAGTTCGGGCGGCAGCCGCGCTACCGGGCGTTCTCCGCACGGTGCCACGGCGGCCTGCGTTCGACGGCGACCAAGCGGGACTTCCCGAGCGTCGCAGCCGGCCATCCTGCGGCAGAGCGGCCGGTCTGCACCGACCCGGTGACGAGTGGCCAGGCGTATGCGGCAGGATGAGCTGTCAACGCCCGATGTCGTACGCACGTCCGGCGGGCTCAATGCATCCTGGATTCGAGCAGGTACAAGTGACGAACAATCAAATCCCCCCGGTGGACAGACTGCCCCGTCCTTCGGGAGGCGAGCGATGAACCGGGACCTCACCCTCGGCGACGTGATCGTGGCCGGGGTCGCCTTGGCCGCAGGCCTGTTGGTTGCGCTCCTTCTCCGCATGCTGCTGCTGTGGTTGGGCAAGCACGCGACGAGGACGCGCTGGAGCGGGGACGACGTCATCGTCCATGCGATGCGCGCGCTGGTGCCGTGGGCGGCGATAGCTGGGGGCGCGGCGGCTGCGGCTGCGGTGCTGCCGCTGACCACGACGGTCCAGCGGCACGTCAACCAGTCCGTGACCGTGCTGCTCATCCTCGTCACGACGATCACGGCGGCCCGAGTGATCACCGGCCTGCTGCGTACGGTCACGCAGTCCCGCCCCGGGGTCGCCGGATCGGCCACCATCTTCGTCAACATCACGCGCGTCGTTGTCCTCGCCATCGGCTGCCTGGTGGTGCTGCAGACCCTCGGCATCTCGATAGCCCCACTCCTCACCGCCCTGGGCGTGGGCGGTCTCGCGGTCGCCTTGGCCCTCCAGGACACTCTCGCCAACCTCTTCGCGGGCATCCACATCCTCGCCTCGAAGACGGTTCAGCAAGGCGACTACATCAAGCTGAGCAGCGGCGAAGAGGGATACGTCGTCGACATCAACTGGCGCCAGACGACGATCCGTGAGCTCTCCAACAATCTGGTCATCATCCCCAACGGCCGGCTCGCCGGCTCGAACATGACCAACTACAACCGCCCCGAGCAGCAGATGACCCTGCTCGTACAGGTGGGCGTCGGCTACGACAGCGACTTGGACCACGTCGAGCGGGTGACCAATGAGGTCGTCGTGGAGGTGATGACCGAGATCACCGGTGCCGTCCCCGAGCACGAGCCCGCCGTGCGTTTCCATACCTTCGGCGACTCCCGCATCGGCATGACCGTCATCCTGGGGGTCGGTGAGTTCAGCGACCAGTACCGGATCAAGCACGAGTTCATCAAGCGTCTGCACAAGCGGTACCTGGTGGAAGGCATCCGCATTCCGGCGCCCGCGCGGACGGTCGCGCTCCAACACGGCTCGGTTTTCACCATTCCGCATCAGCGGGACGCGGCCACGGAGATCGCCCCACAGCCTCTCCGGCCGGCCGCCGGGCCGGGAGACGAAGACGCTGTCCCGTTGGCGGGTCAAGCACCCTAGGGCCTGTTCGGGTCGTGATCAATGTTGTCGGGTTCCATGCCGAGAGCGCTGTCCGGATTGGTGGAACGCTTGTTGGCGCGACGTGAACTCAGCCATGACGAGCGGAAGTTGGTCGAGCCATTCCTTCTGAAAGGTCGCTATGGGGCCTACCCGAAGTACCTGCGGGAGCAGCTCGAGAGGGTGACTGGTGGTCCGCGCGGGCAGCCAGTGGCGGGAGAAGCCGTCGGAGTCGTGAGCCTGGTCAGCGGTCTACCAGAGGTTCGCCCAGGGGCGCGACGCCGGGAATGCGGGTGAGCGACGATGTCCTCGCCGCGCTGGGGGAGGCCGCCGATCGATGGTGGTGCCCTCGGCCAGTCCCACGGCGCGTTCCAACTCGGCCAGTGGAGCCATGTCGTAGAAGCGGATCACGTTTGTCGAGGTCGCACAGCACCGCGTCGAAGGGCCTGCTGGACGTCTCGGAAACCGTCACCTGCCCATGAATAGCACAGCGTTCGACCGTTGCTGGTGCCGCGAAGGGCAACGTTCGCCCTGTCGACGACGGCGCGTAGGCGCCGGTCGTCGGCACGGCTGTTTCGCCAGATGATGCAGCAGCGGATCATGCTGCCTTGTTCTTTGTGGCCGGCGTGGTCGGTGCCGTCGAGGGTGAAGTAGCACAAGGCGGTGAACCGGGCCTCAAGGCGGTTGAGCCAGGAGCTGTTGGTCGGGGTGTAGGCGATCGCGACGTTGTTCGCCGCCGTCCAGGTGCCGCACTCCGCCGCAACGGTTGTAGGTCGCCCGCCGCCGTCGGCGCGGTTCACGGTCGGGGGCTTTGTGCTTGCCTCCGCGTTCGGTCCACTGCCGTCCCGGGTAGGGCATCAGACTGAGGAGTCCGAACTCGGCCATGGAGTAGATGAAGTTCGGGTTCGTCGTCCTCGGGTATGACCTCACCGCCCTTAATCGCGTAGAGGTGTTCGACGCGGGTCTTCTTGGCCGCGTAGTCGGGGTCGTGGGAGGTCTTGAAGGTCTTCAGGGGTTGAAGGAGACGCCTTCCTCGCGGAGCAGAATGCGCAAGCCCTCCTGGCTGATGTCGTCGAACGCCCCCTCGGCGATCAGGAAGTCCGCCGGCTTGGTCAGGCTCCACGTCGAAAAGGTCAGGTCGTGCTCGATCGGCTCGGGACTTCGCGATCTTCTTGATCTCGCGCTGCTCGGGCAGGGTGAAGGTCCTGGGCCGGCGGCCGGAGTACTTCGGATCCAGGGAGTCGAAGCCGTCGGTGTTGAGCTTGTGGATGACTTCCCGGACCCGATCGGCGCTGGTGAACCGTCACTTCGGCGATTCTCGCCACCGGCATGCCCTGGGCGGACAGCAGGACATCTGGGCCAGCCGCCAGGTCACCACTGGCCCGGTGCCCGGCGGATGATCCGCAGCAGCCGGCTGTCTGCGTCATCGTCAATCTCGCGTACCCGCACCCGCTCCGCCCAGATCAGCAGCCTGACCGATCCGTCCAGCCTCCACCAGGTCCCTCGCCGACGCCGACATGCCTCCGCAACCACGCCGCCTCCGAAGGCGTGAGATTCGGGTCGTCCAGCTTCACCCTTACCGCATCCTGAATCCGTTCCGCCGGGTCGGTCCGGCAGCCGCTGCGTATACCGCGCAGCAACAGCCCCCGCCCGAGGCGGGCGGCGAGTCCCGGCACGTCCGCACTGCCCACGGTCACCATGGTCATCGCCACATCGGCAGCCGGATCACCAGCACCCGCATTGCACCAGTCGATCACTACCGGGCCCCGCCGGGTCAGGATGACGTTGCCTGGATGGAGGTCCAGATGCAGCACCCGGTCATCATCTGACGTGCTGAACCGCTTGGGCAGCCACTCCGGTGCCGGCAGCGCATGCAACCGATCGTGCAGTCGGCCCAGCTCCCGGCCGAGGGAACCCACCCGCCACGGGCGCCGGGTCAGCACATCCAACATCGTCGGCCCGGCCAGCCGCTCAAGAATCATGTCGGTGCCGGAGATCTCGTACACCCGCGGCACCGGATACCCACATGCCGCAAGATGCGTCATCAAGCGTGATTCCAGGCCGGTGGGCCCCCGGTGCCGGTATCGCCGCAACACCCTGGACTCATCCAGCGCATACACGTCAGCGTCCCGGCCTTGCGCGATCAACTCCATGCGGTGCAGTTTCTCTTGACTGCCCGGCCCTCGCCAACACGGCGAACGTTTCCTGATTCATCACTGGATCACAGCCAGGAACTCCGGGTCAGCGTGGGCGGCTGAGCCGCACACGCCGTACCCGGGCAGGCGGGGGCATCCCTTACGCCCCTGTCTCCCGCCGGGACTCCGGGGTCAGCGGCCCCGCGCCCCGACGCGGCGGTTGCGCCAGACGACGCCGGCACCGGCAGCACCCGCCAGCAGGGCTCCACCTGCCACCAGGAGGGGGCCGGATCCGCCCGTACCGGTACGGGCGGCTGTATCAGGGGCGGCAGCCGCGGTCCCCACGGCCGCGGCGGGCGTGGCGGACTCGGGCTGTGCCGTACCTTCGGCCGTGGGCCGCGGAGTGCCGGGTCCGGCCGTGGGCGAGGCAGGGGTCCCGGGAGAGACCGTGATTGCCTCCTCGTCCCGGCCGAGCCCCGGATGGCCCGCCTCGACGGTGACCCTCCAGTCCCCGGGGGGCAGCGCCTCCGCGGTGGTGTAACCGGTCGCCGAGGCGGGGTCGCGGACGAGTCTCCAGGGGCCCAGGGACCTGCTCCCGTCGGCGCTGACCGCGTTCACCGTGGCAGCGACCCGCTCGTCGACCGGGTCGTTGTCGTTCTCCCAGGTGACGGTCGTCCGCACGCGGCCGAAGTCGTGTCCGGTGATCTCCACCTTCAGGGTGTCACCGTGGGCCAGGGCGCCGCCGGCGGTGGTCAGTGACAGGGCCGCGCCAGCCAAGGCGGTGGCGACGGCCGGGACGAGGGCTCGGCGCATGACGATGTCCTCCATGGATGGGATGCGGGGGTGGAATGGGGACGGCCGGCGGGCCACAGGCCCGCCGGCCGTCTTGGGAACGATGCGGGGTCCTCAGGCTCAGGCGGCCTTCTGGACCGTCCACACCTGGGCCGGCGCGCCTGCCGCGTTCTGCAACTCGATCAGCCACGACCCGTAGTACGGGCGGTTGCTGACGCCAAGGACGTATCGACTGTCACCGGCCGTCACCGTCACTCCGTTGCCGCTCCGGGCGATCCTCCACCGCTGGGCAGCGGTGTCTGCGCAGGGCTGCTGCACCACATACATGCCGGCGGAGGCGGCTCCGCCGACCTGGAGGCACTTGCCGGTGACGGCGGAACGGATACGGGTGTAGCCGTTGCCCGCGTTGTCGAAGTACCACTGCTGCTGGGCGTATCCGTTTCGCTGCGAGCCGACGAGGACAGTGCCGTCGCCGCTCCTGCCGCCCCAGATCTCGGCGGCGTTCCCGGTTGCGCCGTTGGTGAGCAGATGGCGCGCGTTGGGCGTGGGGGTCGTACCACCGCCGTCACCACCGCCCGAGGTGCGGAACGAGGCCGCCTTGCCCCGGCCGCTGTCGCGGCCCGAGGAGTCACGCACCGAGACAGAGACGGTGTAGTTCGTTCCTGGCTTCAGGTTGTAGATACGGGCGCTGGTCCCCTGCACCCAGCCGATTGCCTGGTCGTTCAGGAAGATCTGGTACCAGGCCGCACCGCTGACCGCGCTCCAGCCGGCGACTGCGGAGTCCGGGCCGATCTGCCCCACGGTGACGGCGGGCCCGGTGCCGGAGCCGTTCGTCGGGGTGGGCTTGGGCGTCGGGGTCGGACTGGGGTTCGGGTCGGGCCCCCCGGTGCTGCCCTTGATCAGGAACTGGTTGTCCGCCATATTCCAGTGCGTGGCGAGATAGCTGCCCTGCCTTGGGTTGGTGTGGAAGTAGTCGTCGTGGTTGCAGTCCAGACGGTTCTCGTACTCCTGCCCCTGGCAGACGTAGCGCATCTTCGGGTAGTACGGGGTGTCCGAGTAGCACATGACGTCGTACTCGTCCGTGCAGTGCGCGCCCCGGCTGGTGTTGGGTGCGCTGTTGTTCACCGCGCCGAGGTTGTGGCCCAGTTCGTGCGCCGCGGTGTGTCCGCCCCAGCAGCCGGTGTCGGTACGGCCGTAGGACGGGCCGAAGTTGCTGAGGTTGTTCTGACCGGGACGCTCGTCCCCGGCGAAGGAGCCGATGCCGCAGTAGACCTGCGCGTCCGCGAAGATCATGTACTTGCGGTCACGGCGGTCGAGTCCCTTGGCTGCGAGGGCCCTGTTCGTGGCACTGAACTCGGACAGCGCGGAGGCCGGGAGCTCGATGTTGAGCACGGTCGGCGTGCAGTCGGCGGCCGTCACATAGCGGATGTTCCGCACACCGCCGGTGTCCTTGGCGCTCTCCGAGTAGATGAGGTCGGCGTCGGCGGCCCACTTGCGGAACGACGGGAAGTACTCCGCGTACCGGTCGCGTCCGGGGGCGTGCACGTACACCACCTGGACACGGTTGCCGCTGTTGCCGTCGCCGTCGCAGCGCACGGTCTGCCCGGCGGGCCCGTTCGCCGCGGGAGCCTGCGAGGCGGAAGCCCCGGCAGAGGGAGGGCTGCTCACCTCACCGGCCGGGGTCGCGGCGTCGAGTGCGGGTGCGGTGGTGCGCGGAAGCCCTCCCCCGGAGGGCTTCCCGCTCTCCGCCTTGGTCGGGTCCTCCGCGGGTGCGGCGGCCTTCACCGCGGGCGGGGTGTCCTTCTTGATGTCGACGCCCTTCGGAGGGGCGTCAGGGCCATGAGTGCAGTGACCGCCGGCCGTGCGGTACACCCCCGCGCACGGATCCCCCTCGTGCGCGGGCTTCAGCCCTTTGTAGATCATGCCCCGCTCGGGCTCGCTCTCGGGCACGTCCTTGAGCGGCTCGGGGTCCTTGTCGCGAGCCGGCCCCTTGGCAGGCTCCGGGGTCGCTGCGAGCGCCTCTCCCTGGGCGAGCGACAGCGGTCGGGTTGCGTCCGATGCCGGTTGGGTCGCCTGGTAGGCCACTCCGGCCACGACCGCCATGACGGCGACCGCGGCCGAGCCGAGTATGAGCCGGCGGGACTTGCGACGCGGGGGCTTCTTGAGTCTTCTGCGTCCGGACAAACTGCACCTCTTCCTTGGTCAGGGGATGGGTGCGCGAAAGCTTGCCAGACCAAATGAGAGGAAAATTCAGACAAATAGGGTCCGCTTTCCGGGAGTTGTTCTGTTATCAACGCTCCGAAATTGATGATCAGTCAACTTGTTGTGCAATCAAGCGAGTTACGCGCGTTGAGCGGCGGTGGTCTAGTCCCATTTAAGGATGTCGTGATCTGATCGAGATATGGCCCGGTCCTTTTTGAGTGCTCGTCAACTGCGCTTCTCACGCGGCGAATTGACGTGATCACAAACAGTGCGGCCATCTTCCTGCCGAAGGGAGGAGAACGCCGCCCCGGCGATTAAGACGAATAACCGATCCGCTACTGCTCACCCACATCGGTGAGCTGCTCACCCAGCCCATGGGGGGCGGCGATGCGGCGCCCTGGGGACCCTTGTATCCGTACAGAGGACGACTCCGTGCTCTCGGTCCTCTCCCCCTGTTCCACGCGGCGCGCTTCTGCCCTGGTGAAGGGTCGCGACAGCGCCCGTCGCGTGTTGCGAGCTTGTCCCGAACGGGCGGCGACGGCGCGGAACTGCTTGAACCGGTTGAATCCCGGAGTGGCTGACCAACAAGGTGCATCCGGCTGACCCGACGAGAGCCTCGCCCACCACCGTTCATCCCGGCCTCGCTGCCCCTCGCCGACCCAACAGCGCGCCGGCCGAGGCCGGTTGATGGCGGAGTCCCCCGACACCGCCAGCCGGGGTCGTTCGGTTCCGCACCGAGGGCCACGAGATCCGACGTGAGCATCGCCCGGTTGCCCCGCTCAACCGCCGCACCGGACTCGGCCGCCACGGTTGAACCGCGTCCGCCCCGCGGAAATGGCAGCGACCGCTGCGCCCGCAAGGACCGGACCCTGTTTGTGCCATGGATGACCCAGCGGGCTTCCCCCGGCCCTGCAACGGAGGGCCTGCCAAGGCACTGCCTTGGTGAGCGGTGACAGTCAGCAGCGGTCCGCCTGACCGAAACCGACTCCGTTGAGTGACGTACTAAGTGCGAAGCGTAGTCGCTTTGGCGCAAACCCGCCTTGAGTCGGGCCGGGAGTGGCAAAAGACTGCTCGTGTGCCGAAGCGGACATCCCCGAGGGGTCCGCCCGCACGCCCGTCACGTATGCCATTGTCAGGAGACCATCGCATGCCCGACGTCGGCCAAGACACCGCGCACCCGATCACGTTGACCGACGGCACCGCCACCCGGACCCGCGAAGTGACGCCCGCCGATCTCGAACCGATCCAGGCACTGCACCGCCGCTGCTCGCCAGGCAGCCGGGCACTGCGCTACCACGCCGGCAAACCTCAGCTCTCTCCCGCCGGATGGCGCCTGCTGTCCGACCCGGAGCGCGGCACCACGCTGGTGACAACCCCGGCCCAGCGCATGGACCACATCATCGCCATGACCAACGTGATGCGCACCGACCGGCAAGGGGTGGGTGAGCTCGCCGTTCTGGTGGAGGACGACTGGCAGTCCAAGGGGCTGGGCACCGCCCTGGCCGCACACGCGGCCGAAGTGGCCCGCCGGGCGGGCCACCACACCTTGACCGCGGCGGTCGCTGCGCAGAACGTACCGATGCTCCACGTCCTGGAGAGTCTGGACGCATCGCCCCCTCGTGCCGTCGGGCCTGTCCTCGACATCGACGTCCCGCTTTAGCACCGGGGAGATCACCTACTTCCTTTTCTCACGCCCCATGGGAGACCTCGGTGGCCGACCTGTCACGGGCCGCCGGGTCCCTTCTTACGGCGCGGCAGAGCACGACGAAATCATCGGCATATCTCATAAGCAGCTGGGTGCCCCGGCATGGCGCCGGGCCCGCGCCCGGCGCGCAACCGTGTAGTGGCACCCAGTGACCTGCTGCGGTCCATGCGGAGCGACGTTTTCGTCGGCTGTGTGCGTGTCGTTTGTCCGTGCCCGGCTCCCGCGGGGGCTTCGCGGCAGGATGGGGACAGGGCGAGTGCGCCTGCGGCCGTCCGATGCCGTGACCGTGTACGTGGCGAAAGGTGATCCGGCCATGGAGCTCACTCTGGTGGTGCTGATCATCATCGTGGGGCTGACGTTCGACTTCACAAACGGCTTCCACGACGCCGCGAACGCGATTGCCACCTCCATCTCCACCCGGGCCCTCACGCCCCGCATCGCCCTGGCCATGGCCGCCGTGATGAACTTCCTCGGCGCCTTCCTGGGCACCGAGGTGGCCAAGACCGTCGGCAGCGGCATCATCGGTGCACCTCAGGAACTGTCCGGCCTGCTGCTGGTGTTGTGTGCGCTCATCGGCGCGATCGGCTGGAACGTCTTCACATGGTGGCGTGGGCTTCCGACCTCGTCCTCCCACGCCCTGATCGGCGGACTGGTCGGTGCCGCCCTCGCCGCCTCCGCCACCGTGCACTGGACCGGCATTGTGGACAAGGTCCTGCTGCCCATGCTGCTGTCCCCGCTGGTCGGCGTGGCCCTCGGCTACACACTGCACACGATCATCCTGTGGGCGTTCCGCCGCGCCGCCCCGCGCCCCACCACCCGCCGCTTCCGTATGGCGCAGACCATGTCAGCCGCGGCCATGGGCCTCGGACACGGGCTGCAGGACGCCCAGAAGACCATGGGCGTCATCGTCCTCGCCATGGTCACGGCGGGATGGCAGGACGACTTCTCCGTACCCCTATGGGTGATCGCGGCAGTGGCAGCGGCGATGGCCGCGGGCACCTACAGCGGCGGGCGCCGCATCATCACCACCCTGGGCCGGCGCATCGTCCACCTCGACCCGCCGCGCGGCTTCGCCGCGGAGACCGCAGCCACGGGCGTCCTCTACACCACCGCGTTCGTCTTCAAGGCCCCGATCTCGACCACCCAGACGATCACCGCGGCCATTCTGGGCGCCGGCGCGACCCGGCGCATCTCGGCTGTGCGTTGGCAGGTGGCCCGTTCCATCGGCACCGCGTGGATCCTCACCTTCCCCGGAGCCGGGCTGCCCGCCGCCGCCCTCTACCTGATCCTGCAAGCCCTCACTGGCCTGTGACCGTAGCGGAGGCCCACGATGCCCACCTCACCCACTCCCAAGTCGGGCAGGCCACCAGGCGCCGGACTCCCCGACGGCCTCCCCGTGCCGGGCCGCTTCAGCCATCTGCACCCCGACGACGGCGCCTGCCTGATGGAGGAGGCCTCCCTGCTGGCGACCGGCCGCTTCACCGACCGACCGCCCGGCACCCATCCGGTACTCGCCGCGCTCGCCCGTGCGGTCAACGACGCCGTCGACGACGCCACCCGCCACACCCTGTGGCCGCTGGCCGCCGATCTCGCCGACGCGGACCCCGCCGACCGTGCCTACGGTCCGCTCCTGGTGGGCACGGTCGTGGACGCCGCCCGCCGCGTGCGGCCCGACTCGCGGCGCCTTAAACGGCGCAGCGCGGCCTGCCATGCCCGCGCCCACCGGCTCGCCGGAGCCCGTACCGCGACGACAACGGCCCGCATCGCCGACGTGCTGTGGTGGCACGGCCCCGGCCACCACCACCTCGAACACTCCCTCCGCGTCCTGCTCACAGCCCCCGACGCCGACCAGCGCCTGTCCCGGCTCCTCCACCGGGCTGTGACGGAGGCCCGGGTCCGAACCGCCGGGGAACAGGCACCGACCCACGCGGAGAGCTCCCCGCAGCGCGGATGAATCCCGGCCTGCGAAGCCGGGCCGGCTGGGCCTGGCACCGTGGTGCGGCTCCCTCGCTCCGTCGGCTTCTGACTCGATCCTTGAGTCGCGGCCGGAAGACGCTGCGATCCGCGCATGACCGGAACACACGAATGGGAGGACGCTGTGCGAGACGAGGCCGCTGTCACGAGCGGAAGCTCACCTCGGCCCACGTCAGGTCGGCGGTGTCCTCCATCGTGTACGTCCCGGGTTCAAGAACGGCGCGCAGCGCGTCGGCCCGGAGCGTGTCTCCGGGCATGACGACCAGGCTGAGGCCTGGTCGTCGTGCTCCGTCCTGGATGCTGAGCACCAACTCAGCAGGGGTCTCCTGCCCGTGAAGAGCCGCGGTGAGAACGCTGCGCAGCAGTGCCGTCCGGGCCGCTGCGTCCACGGGCGGCGCGTCGAGGTCCGCATGGGCGTGGACGGTCACCACGCAGCCCGACTCCCGGGCTGAGCCGACCAGTTCACGCAGGGGCCGGTGGAACACCCCCGGCAGGTGAAGTTCGTCGCGGATGGACTGGGCCAGCCGGTCCGCCCGCCTCCGCAGGGCACCCGGATCGTGCGTTTCGCCGGTGGCCACCGAGCGGAGGAACGGCAGCACCTGCTCGTCGATCTCGGCGAGCCGTGTGCGATGCTGCGCCGCTCGCGCCCGGGCCGCCGACTCGGTCGCGACGACGACCATGCGGTGCCGGTGGGCGTCCAGGACCGCGCCGCCCAGAGTGACCAGTGTGCGTCTGATGACCAGCCCCATCACGACGCCCATCGCCGGAGCGAGCATCGCCGGGAGCGCCATCGCGACCGCACTCGTCGGCGTCGCGGCGGCCGGCGGATCGACGGCCATCAGGATGACGATGCCCGCCTCCTCGCAGGCCAGCGCCAGCGCCGTCTGCCGCAGCGGACGCACGACGACGAGCAGGGTCAGAAGCGGCGTCACCGCGCCGATCGGCCATGACCGATAGTCCGTGATGCCCTCCGAGGGGATCACCAGCAGGCTGCTCACCGCGCCGGAAGTCGCCACGACCAGCAGCACAGCGGCCACCTTCGCGCTGATCCGGCGGTGTGCCCAGCCGAGCAGGATGCACGTCGCCGCGGTCAGGGCCGCGTACCACACCAGATGCGCCACCATCTGGGGCATGTGCACGGTCCTGACCACCGCGACGGCGCCCATGACCGCCAGATACGGCAGACACACCGCGGCCAGCGGTGCACGGACGTCGCCCACGGCTGCCCGCAGCGTCTCCAGCCGACCGCGTCGGCCCGCCGGCACACCTCCGCACGGGGTGGCCACCGGCGATCTCCACCGCAGACGCACCGTGGTTCCGTGTCCGGGTTCGCTGTGGACGTCGGCCTCCCCGCCGATGTCCGTCATGCGCTGACGCACCGAGTCCTTGAGTCCCACGGCCGTCTTGCGGACGTGGGAAACGGAGAACCCCTTGCCGTTGTCGGAGACGGCCAGTTCCAGGCCGCGCCGGTCTCCGCTCAGACGGACGTGGACGTGCGAGGCGCCTGCGTACCGCACGTTGCGCAGCGCCTCGACGGCCGCCCCGGTACACGCGGCAGCCACCTCATGCGGCAGTTGCAATCCACCCGACGGGAAGTCGGTCGAGACCCGCGGGCGGGGGAGGCCGCCGACGGAGGTCGCCACGAGCCCCGACAGCAACGACACGAGGTCGGTCTCGGAGCCGTCCTCCCCGGGGGCCGACCCGGCGGTGAGCCCGGCCACCGCACGACGGGCCTCCGCGCGCTGCTCGTCGACGGGGACGCCGCGGGTACCCACTGCTCGCAGTGCGGCACCGACGTCGTCGTGAAGCAGGCGCTGGAAGTCCCGTTGGCTTCTTCGTGCGGCCTGCTGCCGCGCGGCGGCCTCGCTCGCGTCCAGGTCCTCGCGTACGGCGGCGTCGGCCCGGTCCCCGGCGCCACGCATGACCGGGGCCAGCACGGCCGCGGCCACACCCCCGGCGAAGGGCGGCCAGATCCCCTCCAGAGCCGTCCACATGCCCTCCTGCCACCCGGCCGCCACCTGTGCCGCCAGAGAAACCACGGCCAAGGGCCGGCCCCACACGCCGGGAAGGTATGCCACGGCGAGGAGAACCGCCGTGACCGTCACCATGCAACGCAGTCCCGTCACGATCTCGGCGGGCTGCTCGAGCGCGTAAGCAGCGTGCACGGCGAGTGCCACGGCCACCGCCGTCCGGGCGTCGTTCCGCCCGATACGTACGAAGGCACCCCGGTAGGCCCATGCCGCGGTGCACCCCGCGAAGAGCACCGCGGCGGCCGATGTCAACGGATGGAGCGCGACCGAGTCGGAGGCGACCAACGACGCCGCCACGAACCACCAGGCGACGCCGAACAGCAGGGCCATGCCGGCGAACGACCGCCGGAGGGCGCTCTCCACGCCGAAGCGGTAGGTGCCGCGTCCCGTCACTCCGCCACGTCCGGGCCGATGTCGATGTGCCCGTCCACCACCGAACGCCACACCAACTGGGAGTTTTGGTCGAGCTTCTTGCCGCCGCCCCTGGCGAACGCGTCGATGGCACGCCTGCGGTGGGTCTTCACGGTGTCCTCCGACATGTACAAGCGCTTGGCGATGTCCGCCGGCCTCAGTCCGCGGGCCAGCAGCTCCAGCACCTCGAGCTGCCTCGCACTGAGACGGACCTTCCCCCGCTGGTCGTTGACGATCTGGTGGGCCAGCCGACTGGAGACGTACGCCTTCCCGCTGTGCGCGGCGCCGACGGCCTCGACGAGCTGGGCGTCCGGGTCCTCCTTGAGCACCAGCCCCAAGGCCCCTGCCTCGATACCTCTGTGGACCACCACGGGGCGGTGTTCACGGCTGAACAGCATGACGTGCGGGCCCCACTCCCGCAGTCGCCTGACGTTCTCGCCGACCTCGCTTCCGTCGCTCAGCTCGATGTCCAGCAGTACGACGGTGGGAACCACCGTCACCCTCGATGGCAGGTCCGTGACGGTCTCGGCACTGCCGACCCATGTGACCTCGGGTGCCAACTCGGTGAGGCAGGCACGAATACCGTGCAGGATCACCGCGTGGTCGTCGACGGCGGCCAGGAGCGCCCCGGCCGCTGTGCCCTCAGCGCTCGCACCCTGCGTACCGTTCATGCTTCTCCCTCATGATGACGCCCCTGAAAGCCTGAGGAAGGGTCTACCACCGCGAGGCGGGCGAGTATGTCCCCTTTCCCGGGGACATACAGTGACGTCCCGCCGAAGCGAAGGTAGGTGAACCGGCCGGTCCGCGAAGCCACTTGGCGAGTGGCCGCGGTACCGGCGCATCACACACCCACAGATCAGGAGCAGACCATGGGCAGGTTCACCAAGCGGGTCGGCGCCTTCGAGTCCCCGCACTCGGTCGCCGACACGATGACGATCCTCTTCAACGGCGTGTCCGAACAGCTCAGCAACGCCACGCCGTCCGTCTCGGAGCCCGGCCTGGCCGCCTCGATCTACCTGACCCGCTTCGACGAGAGCGGCCTGACGGTGACCGCGGGCAACAGGATCGAAACGTACTTCCGCTTCATGGTCGACGTCACGTCCAACGGCACCGGCTGCATCGGTGAGGCGTACTTCGACCGGCGCATGGGCGCGATCAACCGCTGGATGGGCAACGCCATGGGGCTCACCGGCGGCCTCTCCCTCACCTTCCAGCAGTGCAGTATCCGCACGCGCGGCTGGACCGTCGCCTGATTCGCCGAGGCGGAGGAGGAACGAACATGAGCCAGGTCACGTGCAGGTGCGGTCAGGCACTGGAAAGGTGCTGCACACGCGGCTGCAGCCGCTGCACCTCGGGATACCGCTGCTCGACACATGGCAAGGACTGGGCCCGCACGACCGGCGGCGGCCTGTTCAGCTCCGGCCGCACGGGCAGTGGTGCCAGATGCCGGAGGGATCACACGCCAGTGGTCAACTGCCCTCACTGCAATGGACGATCAGGCAGAACATGCAGCACCTGCGGCGGGACCGGGCAGACCTGTCCGACACACGGCCGCTTCTGGCAGTGACCACCCGCCGGGCCGCTGACGCGGCGAACGGTGTGCCGTGTGCGGCCTGGTCTACGGACTACGACCGACAACGGGGCGGTGCTGTCCGGCACCACCAGCCCGCCGATCTGAGGGCCCGGCACCGGAAAACCTCCGGATTCGAGTGAACCTCCCGCGTGATTTGCCCCTCTGATGACTCGACAGTGCCGAAGGGTCAACGACCTTGCGAGGTCAGGCCCTTCGGCGTCCGTAATCAGAAGTGGAGACCAACCCCCATGAGCGTTTCCCCGAGCCGCCACCGCCTTCGCCGGATAACCTCCGCCGGGCTGGTTGCGAGCGCGGCGCTGGCCCTTGTCGGATCGGCCGTCACCACGGCCTCGGCGCAGACCGCACCCGACGGGGAGCGGACGAGGCCCAGCGTCAGGATCATCGGTGGGGTGGAGCAGCCCAATGGCGCCCACCCCTGGATGGCGGCCCTGCTGAACAAGGGCTCCAAGAATCCGGCCGATCGCCAGTTCTGCGGCGGCAGCCTCGTCAGCGACACCGTGGTGCTGACGGCCGCGCACTGTGTGACGGGCACCAAGCCGAAGCAGCTCGAGGTCACGGTCGGCCGGACCGTGCTGTCCGACAAGGGACAGGGGCAGCTGCGCAACGTGCGGAGCATCGTCTCGCACCCCCGCTACGTCAAGGGGGACGAGGCTTACGACCTGGCGCTGCTGGAGCTGGCCAGGCCGGTCACCGGCATCGCCGCCGTGAAGATGCCGACCGCCGGCACCGACGCCCTGCTCCGCCCCGGCGCGCAGGCGACAGTCATCGGCTGGGGCAACACCGACACCGAGCTGCCCGACTTCCCCGACCGGCTGCGCGGTGTGAAGGTGCCGCTGCTCTCGCACGCCGAGTGCACTGCGACGTACCCGGGCTACAAGAAGGCCGTCAACGTCTGCGCGGGCGTCGAGGGCAAGGACTCCTGCCAGGGCGACAGCGGCGGACCGCTGTTCCGCAAGGTCGCGGGCCGTACGTACCAGATCGGCATCGTGTCGTACGGCGAAGGCTGCGGTGAGCAGGGTGCACCCGGCGTCTACACCTCAACCAGCTCGAAGAAGCTCTGGGACACCCTCGCCGAGTCCCCCGAGGGCAAGCGGATGAAGCAGCTGCTGCGGCGCTGACACAGCGAGGCGGTGCCGGATTCACCCCGGGCGCCCCGGTCGTGCCGCGTTTCTGACGCGCATGGCCGGGGCGACCGAAGTCGCACATGGCCGACCACCCGAGGTGGCCGGCGTAGTCGATCCGATGGCGCAAGCGCCTGACGGTCGCTCACCGGGCGGCAGCGCCTTGGCGAAGCGCACCGGGGACGGCTCATCGCGCAGAGTGGCGCCCTCGGCCCAATCTGCGCCGGTGCGCCGCCCCCTGCGCCTCTCGGAGCCGGCCATCGCACCCCACGTGAAGCAGGGGCGGAATCCGGACCTTCCGATGTCCACTGCCGGATGGCTGATTGCCCCCAACCGAGGTCGCGGTCCCTCGAGTTGGTACGCTCATGCCCACGATTTGAACTCGTTCAAACAGGGAGTCGCGTTATGCCTCAGCCGACCACGCCCGACCAGACGGACACACCCGCAACCGCGCTGGGCCCCACCGCCGTCGTCCTCGGGGTATTCGCCGTCGTCGGCGTGTGGACGCCCGCGTTCGCGTTCGCCGTCATCGCCGGGCCGCTCGCCCTCGTCGCAGGCGTCGCCGGCATCCACTACGCGCATCAGGGCACCGGCCGCCTCTGGACCGGCATCACCGGAACCATCCTCGGCGTCGCTGCATTCGGCAGCAGCATCACCGCCGTGGCCGCGTTCAGCGTCTAGCGTCGGTCGGGCCGGAGCGCTGCGTGGAGTTGATCTCCCGACCTGAGACAAGTGGATCGGCCCTCAGGTCAGCGCCCCTGTGCCCTGCCCGGCCGGGGCGACGGCTTGCGGGCTCCGCAGCTGGCGCGGCGGAGGGCGGGGAGAAGAAGCCGCCGGGCACACCGGATCGGCCGCCTTGCGACTGACCACAGGGATCACATGGCAGCGGGGTGGAGGGTCGCCTCCCCAGTCACCTCGATGCCCGTACGCTCGCCGGGGCGTGCTCCGGCCCGGCCGGGGACGCGGACGTCGATGGCCCCGTCGAGGCCGTCCACAGCGATGGTGACCATCGCATCGTGGCCGTAGAAGCGGACGTCGGTCACCGTGCCACAGGCTTCGGCCGCATCCGGGTCGACCAGACGAAGCTGCTCGGGACGGAGCACCACCATGCCCCGGCGGATATCGCCGGTGGGTGCCGTGAGCGGGATGCTGCCCAGGGCGGTCGTCACGCTGTTGTGGTCCGCGGTGCCGGTCACGACTACCGCGTCGCCCACGAAGGCCGCGACCCAGGGGTCGGCGGGCCGGCGGTAGACCTCGTGCGGTGTGTCGCACTGGGCCACCCTGCCGCCGCGCACGACGGCGACGAGGTCGGCGGTGGAGAGTGCCTCCTGCTGGTCGTGGGTGACCAGCAGCGCCGTGGCGCCGGTGGCATGCAGGGCTGCGCGCACGTCGGCCCGTACGCCGGTGCGCAGGGCGCTGTCCAGGGCGTTGAACGGCTCGTCGAGCAGGACGAGGGCCGGCTCGGGAGCCAGCGCGCGGGCGAGGGCGACGCGCTGTTGTTGGCCGCCGGAGAGCTCGTGCGGCATGCGGTCGCCGTAGCCGGACAGGCCGACGAGTTCGAGCATTTCCTCGGTGCGGCGCCGCCGGGTGGAGCGGTCGGAGCGGGGGAGGCCGAAGGCTACGTTGCGGGCCACGCTGAGGTGCGGGAAGAGCGCGCCCTCCTGGGGGACGATGCCGATGCGGCGCTGCTCAGGGGGAAGATGCACGCCGGGGCCGCTGAGGGTGCGTCCGCCGATGGTGAGGGTTCCGGCGTCGGAGCGCAGGAAGCCGGCGATGATGCGCAGCAGGGTGGTCTTGCCGCATCCGGAGGGGCCCAGCACGGCTGCCAGAGCGCCCCCGGGCACGGTGAGGTCGAGGCCGTCGAGGACCGGGGCACCGGGGCCGTACGCCTTCGTGAGGCCACTGATCTGCAGGTCGGTCATGTGCGGTGCCTTCCGAGAAGGTAGGACGGGACGGCGGCCAGCAGGATCAAGGCGGCGGCGTAGGGGGCCGCGGCGGCGAACGATCCGGTGCCGGTCTCGGTCCAGAGGCGGGTGGCCAGGGTGTCCATGCCGGTGGGCCGCAGAAGGAGGGTCGCGGGAAGCTCCTTCATGCAGACCACGAAGGTGAGGGCGGCTCCGGCGGCTACGCCCGGGGCGGCCAGCGGCACGGTCACCTCGCGCAGCACCTTCAGCGGACTGCGCCCGAGTGAGCGGGCGACATCCTCCAGCACCGGGGGCGACTGGAGCACGGCGGCGCGGGTGCCGGCCACGGCCACGGGCAGGAACAGCACCGCGTACGCGCAAACGAGGAGAGGCAGTTCCTGGTAGACGGGCTCGGCGTAGCGGACGGCGAAGAAGACCAGGGACAGCGCGACGGTGATGCCGGGGAGGGCGTGGCCCGCGTAGGCGGAATGCTCCAGCAAGGTGGCTGTGCGGCCGCGGTGGCGGGCGGCGATCACTCCGACAGGCAGCGCGAGGAGCGTGGTGAGCGCGGCGCCCGCGGCGGCGACGCCGAGTGTGGTGGCGGCCGTGTCGGCGAGCGTACCGGGGTCCCAGGTCGCGGAATTGCCGGCAGCCAGCCAGTAGGCGAGGGTGACCAGCGGTGTGAGGACGGCGGTGCCGGTGACCGCCACGCACCAGCCGAGCGCGGGGAGTCGCCACCGGCCGAGGGCCAGGGCTACGGCCGGGCGCGCGGTGCCGCTCCCGGTCCGGGCGTGGCCCGCACGGCCGCGAGTACGCGCCTCCGCGGCGACGAGCGCGATCGTCATCACGACGAGGACGACGCTGAGAGCGGCGGCCGGGGTGCGATCGAAACTGGCCCGGTAGGAGGTGTAGATGCCACGGGTGAATGTGTCGTAGCGCATCAGGGACACGGCGCCGAAGTCGGAGAACACGTACAGCGCGACGAGTACGGCTCCGCCGGCGGCCGCGGGGCGCAGCTGCGGCAGGGTGACGCGCAGGAAGGTCTTGAGCGGGCCGTGGCCGAGCGAGCGGGAGACCTCTTCCTGTGCCGGATCGGTGCCGCGCAGGGCGGCGGTGACGGGGAGGTAGACGTACGGAAAGCTCACCAGTGTCAGGGCAACGGCTGCTCCCTCGAAGCCCGCGAGGGCGGGGAAGGCGGACAGCCAGGCGAAAGCGGCGACATAACTGGGGACGGCCAGCGGCAGGGTCACCAGCACCGACCAGGCTCGGGCGCCGGGCAGGGCGGTGCGGACGGTGAGCCAGGCAAGCGAGACGCCCAGAACCAGGCAGGCGGCGACGACCACGGCGGCCAGTCCCAGGCTGCGGCCGAGGAGTTGGGCGGTGCGTTCGTCGGCGATGACGTCCCAGGCAAAGGCCGGGCCGCGTTCCAGGGAGCGGATCGCGAGGTAGCCGAGGGGCAGGAGCGCGAAGACGGCGCCGACGGACGCCGGGACGAGGAGGGCAGCCGGTGGACGTCCGGCACGCGCTCGCCCGGCCGGCGGGGTGGCGCCGGTCGGGCGGGCGGCCGGATCCGTCTGCGCGACGGGATCCGTGGGATACATATGGGTCAGACCATCCCGGCGTCCTGAAGCATCTTCAGGGTCTCCTGAAGGGATTCCAGCTTGCCGAGGTCGATCGTGGGCGAGTCGAGGGAGGCCAGCGGCGGCAGGCCCTCGACCGTGCTGGTCACGCCCGCGGCCAGCGGGTACTCCTTGGTGTCCTCTGCGAAGTACTTCTGCGCCTTCTCCGACAGCAGGAAGTCGACGGCCTTCTGCGCGGCGGGGGCTTGGTCGCTTCCCTTGACGATGCCGACCCCAGCGGCGTTGACGAGGGCACCGGGGTCTCCGCCGGGCAGGAAGTGAATCTTCGCCTTGACCTTGTTCTCGCCCTCCTCGGCGACCCGCTCGTACCAGTAGTAATGGTTGATCAGGCCGAGCGAGACCTCACCCTCGCCGACCGCGTCGAGGACCTTGAGGTTGTTGTCGTAGACCTTGGGCTCGTTGGCCTTCAGGCCCTTGAGCCAGGCGCGGGTGGCGTCGTCGCCCTCCAGGACTCGCATGCCGGTGACGAACGCCTGGAAGGAGGCGTTCGTCGGGACGTAGCCGATCTTGCCCTTCCACTCCGGCTTGACCAGGTCGTGGACGGTGTCCGGGACCTTGGCGACCTGGCCGGGGTGGTAGGCGAGGACGCGGACCCGTCCGGAGGTGCCCACCCAGTCGCCCGCGCCGCCGCGGAAGGCCGGGTCGACCTTGTCGAGCGACTCCTGGGGCAGCTTCTGCAGCAGGCCCTTGGTGGAGAGGGCACCGAGCGCGCCCGCGTCCTGAGAGAAGAAGAGGCCGGCGTTGGTCTTGGCGCCCTCTTCCTGGATCTGGGCCGCAAGTTCGGCGCTCTCGCCGTACCGGACGGCGACCGTGGTGCCGACGGCCTTCTCCAGCTCGTCGAGGAGCGGCTTGACCAGCTTCTCGTTGCGGCCCGAGTAGATCACGAGCCCTGCGTCGTCCTCGTCGACGCCGCAGCCGGCGATGGCGGGGAGGAGAAGTGCCGCCGCGAAGAGCGCGGTCAAGCGTCGGGCCAAGGGGCGTCGCATGGGGAGCCTTCCTGCAACAGCAGCAGAGAACGTGAACGCCCCATAAGTAAGGCAAGGCTAACTTAAAGGTCAAGGGTGATACACACAACAATCCGGCTCCGCCGACGCATCGGCGGAGCCGACCCTACCGCTTGACTTCTTGTGGATCTTCAATGGGTCACCTGTGACTTTTCTGTGACTATCCAGCCAAGTAAGGCTTTCCTAAGATGCGCTCGTGACACCCCTTCCCGGCCTGCGTTCAGGCAGCAAGTCCGTCCCGTTCGTGCTCGGCCTCGCCGCCCACGGCGACCAGACTGCGGTCATCACGGCCAACCGCCGGGTCAGCTACGCCCAACTCGCCGACCGGGTGGACGTGATGGTCCGCCGCCTGGGCAGCGAACGCCGTCTGGTCATGCTTGTCGGCGCGAACACCCTCGACGCCCTCGTCGTCCACCTCGCCGCCCTCGCGGCCGGGCACCCCCTCCTCCTGGTGCCGGGCGGCCATGACGAAGCCGTCAAGTCCCTGATCGACGCGTACGACCCGGATGTCGTGGCCCACCCCGAGGGCAGCGCATGGGTGCTCGACGAGCGTCGCCCGGCTTCAGTCCACGACCTGCACACCGACCTCGCTCTCCTGCTGAGCACCTCGGGTTCGACCGGATCACCGAAACTCGTGCGACTGTCCCACGAGAACCTCCAGGCCAACGCCGAATCCATCGCCGAGTACCTCGGAATCCGCGACACCGACCGCGCCGCGACCACCCTGCCCCTGCACTACTGCTACGGCCTGTCCGTCGTACACAGCCATCTCCTGCGCGGCGCCGGTCTGATCCTGACCGACCTGTCGGTCGCCGACACCTCCTTCTGGGAGCTGTTCCGGACCCACCGCGGCACGTCTCTCGCCGGGGTCCCGTACACCTTCGACCTCCTCGACCGCGTCGGCTTCGCCTCGATGGAACTCCCCCACCTGCGCTACATCTCGCAGGCCGGCGGACGCCTCACCCCCGAGCGGGTCAAGCGCTACGCCGCGATGGGCCGCTCCGCCGGCTGGGAGCTGTTCGTGATGTACGGCCAGACCGAGGCGACCGCCCGCATGGCCTACCTGCCCCCGCACCTCGCCGAGACCCACCCCGCGGCCGCCGGCATCCCCATCCCCGGTGGCTCCTTCCGGCTCCAGCCGCTGCCCGACCAACCCGATGAGAACACCGGCGAGCTGGTCTACACCGGCCCCAACGTCATGCTCGGCTACGCGCACACACGGGAGGACCTCCGGCTCGGCCGGACCGTGCACGAGCTCCACACGGGCGACATCGCGCGCCGCACCCCCGAAGGGCTCTACGAAATCACCGGCAGACTCGGCCGGTTCACCAAGATCCTCGGCCTGCGCATCGACCCCCAACAGATCGAGGCGATGCTCGCACGCGACGGCGTCACCGCCCTGTGCACCGGTGACGACGAAGGGCTGTCCGTAGCCGCCGTCGGAACCGACACCTCCGAGGCCCGCCGAATACGCACGTTCGTCGCCGAAGAGTGCGGCCTGCCGACCAGGGCCGTCCACGTACACATCGTGGCGGACCTCCCCCGCCTGCCCACGGGCAAGCCCGACTACCGAGGGGTGCGTGCACTGAGCAAGCCGGCGGCCGCAGTCCGCACGGAACGCGCTCTTCCCCCGGGTGACAGCCCTGAGGACCTGTGCCTGCTCTATGGCGAGGTGCTCGACCGGAGAGACGTGACGGCAAACTGTTCCTTCGTCAGCCTGGGCGGGGATTCGCTCTCGTACGTGGAGATGTCACTCCTCCTCGAAGAGCGGCTCGGTCACCTGCCGGAACACTGGCACACGACGCCGATCAAAGACCTCCGGGCGTCCGAGCCGTCGGAACTCCCCTCTCGCACGCGAAGGCTGGAGACCAGCGTCGCCCTCCGAGCCCTGGCGATCTTCTGCATCGTCGGCTCGCACATCCACGTGTTCGGCATCAAGGGCGGAGCACACATCCTGCTCGCGGTCGCCGGCTACAACTTCGCCCGCTTCCACCTCACCACCGCCGACCGGCGCGTCCGCGTGCGGCGGGTCCGGACCAGCATCACCCGCATCGCGTTGCCGAGCATGACATGGATCGGCCTCGTCCTTCTCCTCAACGACGACTACACACTGGCCAACCTCCTGCTGCTCGACAGTGTCTTCGGGCCCGAAGACCTCAAGACCGGCATGCACTTCTGGTTCATCGAGGCCCTGGTCCACATCCTGATCGCCGTCCTCGCCCTGATCTGCCTCCCCGTCGGCGACCGGGTGGAGCGCCGCTTCCCCTATGCCCTGCCGCTGAGCCTCGCGGCCCTGGGGCTCCTCACTCGATACGACCTCGTCGGCCTGCCCCCTCGCACCGAGATGCCCGACGCGGTCACCGTGTTCTGGCTGTTCGCACTCGGTTGGGCAGCGGCGAAGGCCGGCGATGTACGCCGCCGAATGCTGGTCACCGCCGTGGCACTGGCCACCGTGCCGGGCTTCTTCCCCGGCGACCCGGGCCGGGAAGCAATCATCCTGGTTGGCTTCATGCTTCTGGTGTGGGTGCCCACCCTGCCCAGCGGCGAGCGCCTCAACCAGCTGGCAGGGCTCCTGGCCACCAGCTCGCTCTACATCTACCTGACCCACTGGCAGATCTTTCCGCTGATCGACGGCTTCTCGCGGCACCTGGCCTTCCTCGCCGCGCTCCTCTTCGGCATCGCCTACGCCGCCGGCACGAGCCGCCTGATGAAGGTGCCGAACGCCCTGCGTCATGTCAGGCGCGTCATGCGTGTCAGGCGTGCACAGTGATCATGCAGGCCGTACGTCCCGCCTGACGGCTTTCACCGGACGGTCCGGCGGTACGGACCACAGGGCGCACGCACCCGGGTCCGGCGGTACGAACAGCCCGGCCCGGCAGGTCAGGCGACCAGTTCGCGTACGTGGTCGACGCTGCCGCAGCCGGCGTCCAGGTGCTTGGCACGTGCCTCGCAAAATGCCCTGCCGAGCTCGGCCCGGCGCTCGTCACCGACGTTCTCGCGTGTGTCGTTGAGCAGCGTGCGCTCCTCCTCGTCCACGTGGTGGTTGACCGCAGCGACGAGCGCCTCGAGCTTCTCCTCCCACTCCTCGGATCGGGTGTCCTCCACCTCGAGCAGTGCGAGCAATGCCTCGTTGGCCTCCTCGTGCTCGTGGACGCCGTGGTCCACGTCGTGCCCGTCCACGTTCTTGTAGCGCCGCAGGGCGGGATAGACCTCGTCCTCCTCCGCCTCCGAGTGGGCGACGAGAAGGGCGGAGAACTCGCGCAGAGCGGCGGCGCGGTCCGCCTCTGCGCTGCGCAGGGTGCGGAAAAGCTCCTCCATCCGGCGGTGGTCCCTGAGAATCAGCTCGACGACGTCGTCGGTCGCTGACGGCATATCGGCTCCTCGGGTCGTTGAAGTGTTGTCCGCCCGCTCGCATACCCCCGTCCGCGCACGTCAGACGTACCGCTGCGGGCAGCACGGCGCCGCCCGCAGGCCGTTGCGAACACTGCGGCGGGCGGGTTGCGCGCGAACGCAGCCGCGGGCGGAGGGGCCTCAGGCGACCACGGAGCGCAGTGCCAGCTCGATCCAGCGGTCGCGGGCCGCCTCCGGCAGCGAGTCGTCCGGTGCGGTCGCGGCGATGAGAGCGAAGTCCGCGGTGGTGATGTCCGGACGGAGGAGCCCTCTGGCGTGGGCGGCGACGGTGATGCGGTCGAGCTCGGCGAAACCGCGGCTCTCCATCTCCTGCAGGGCATCGGCCGCCAGGCCGGCGGCTGCCGCCTTGATCGCCTTGTCGGCGGCCGGCTTGCGGATGAGCCACTCGAGGAGACCCCTGAGTTCCGCGACCGGGTCGGCGCCGCTGTCGACCCGGTCGGCCGCGGCCCGGACATCGGCGACGAGCCGCTCCGTCAGGCCGGCCACCGCGGCGGCGATCAGGTCGGTTTTGGTGGGGAAGTGCCGGTACAGCGTCCCCACGGCCACTCCTGCCGTGGCGGCGATCTCGTCCATCCCGACGGCGTCGCCGTGCGAGGCGAGCAGCGTCCCTGCGGCGTCGAGGATGCTCTGCCGATTGCGTGCCGAGTCGGCCCGGACCATGGACCTCTCCTCGCCTTCGCTTGACCAAACATGAACCTGGGTTCACTATAAATGGTGAACCGGAGTTCAGGTTAGGGAGATGTGCCATGACCGGCTGGACCGAAGAACACGTGCCCCACCTCACCGAGGGCACCCTCGCAGTGGTGACCGGGGCCAACGCCGGGCTGGGTCTCGACACGACCCGCGTACTCGCGCGGCGCGGAGCGACCGTGGTGATGGCGTGCCGCAACCAGGACAAGGCCGCCGCTGCCCGCCGGTCACTCGTCGACGGCGGCATCGACCCCGGCCGTCTGCGCACGGCCCCCCTGGATCTCGCGGACCAGGCGTCGATCGCCGGCTTCGCCGACGCACTGCCCGACGACCGCATAGGCCTGCTGATCAACAACGCGGGCCTGATGGCGGTCCCCCGGTCCAGCACCGTCGACGGCTTCGAGACCCAGTTCGGGGTCAACCACCTCGGCCACATGGCTCTGACACTGCGCCTGCTGCCCCGGCTGAACAGCACGCCCGGCGCGCGGGTGGTCACCCTCACCAGCATGGGCCACCGTCCGGGCCGCATTCGTCTGCACGACCCTAACTTCCGGCGCGGCCGCTACAACCGCTGGACGGCGTACTTCCAGTCCAAGCTGGCGAACATGCTCTTCGCCGCCGAACTCGCCAGGCGCAACGAGGGCCGGGGAGCGCTGTCCCTCGCCGCCCACCCCGGCTACGCCGTCACCGAACTCGGCAAGGACACCGGCTTGCAGGCGCGTCTGCTCTCGGTCGCCGACAGGATCGCCGCGCAGCCCTCCGCCGCCGGGGCATGGCCCACGCTGCGCGCCGCGACCGACCCGGCAGCGGTCAACGGCGCCCTGTACGGCCCCCGTCGCCTGGTGTCGGGCAGCGCCGTCCGTGAAACGCCGAGCCGCACGGCCCGCCGCGCCGACCTCGCCGGCCGCCTCTGGGACCTCTCGCTCGACCTGCTCTCGCCCGCGAAGGTCACCGACCCGCTGGCGTGACGCGGGTGTGCCGGCTCTCCGCGCAGCCGCAGGGCCCTGTCCGCCCGGTAGTTGCTCACGAGCCCGTTCGCGTGGAAAAGCGTCACGGCAACGGGCGCTTGCGAGCGAGACACCCAAGTGCCTGGTCGGAGCAGGCGGCTGACATACTCCGGCCATGGATGCCCGGGTCACGCGGAACGGAACACGCGCGGACGTGCCGGTGCCGGAACGGACCGCGTCGCCGCCCGGCGCCGGCTGGGTGCTGCGCCGTGCGGTGGCAGCGGACGTCGAGGAGATCGCGGAGCTGCGGGCCAGGGTCATGCGTGCGGATCTGGAACGCCTCGGCCGCTACGACGAGCACCGGGTCCGGCAGCGGTTGCGGGACTCCTTCTCCGCGCAGCACACGTCGATCCTCGTGATCGAGCATGGACTCGCAGGGTGCGTCACGGTCCGGCCCGCCGGAGACAGGCAGTGGCTGGAGCACTTCTACCTCGCTCCGCGGTATCAGGGCCGCGGGCTCGGGTCCGCCGTCCTACGCACGCTGCTGGAACGGACCGACGAGCAGGGCGTGACCGTGGCTCTGAACGTCCTGCAGGGCAGTGCTGCCCGCCGGCTCTACGAGCGCCACGGGTTCGCCGTCGAATCCCAGGACCCGATCGATGTCTTCATGGTGCGTCCGCCCACGCCATCCGCCCCGGAGCCGGCCCCTGACCGACCACCGGGCCGACCTCGGTCGCGGACCCGGTCGTAGGCTTCCGCCGTGAACGACGACACCACATCGCACGGCATACGGATCAGACCGGGCAGTCCGGCCGACGCACCGGCCGTTCTCGACATGCTCGACTCCGCGGTGGCCTGGATGAACGATCGCGGCAACACCGAACAGTGGGGCACGACACCGTATTCACAGAACCCCGGTGGGGTGGAACGGGTCGAGCGGTACACGACCGAGAACACTCCGTACATCGCGGAGCTGGACGGTACGCCCGTGGGGGCCCTGGTGCTCGACTCCGGGCCCAGTCCGAAGATGCCGATCGCGCCGGCCGGGGAACCCGAGCGCTACGTCCGGCTGCTGGTCTCCGACCGGCGGCACGCCGGCCGGGGCATCGGGGCGGCGCTGCTGTCCCATGCCGCCGAGGAGACCCGGCGGGCAGGTGTGGATCTGCTGCGGGTCGACTGCTGGGCGGGCGGCGGGGGCGAACTGGTCGCCTTCTACGAGCGCAACGGGTTCACGCCCACCGACCGTTTCCTGTCCGGATCCTGGCCGGGGCAGGTGCTGGCCCGGCGGGTCCGCTGACGGCCCGGCCATACATCGGCGATCGGCGACCACCGGCGGCGACATCTCCCGTCGAACGAGGTCATCGGCGCACCCTCGCCGGACCGGCCGGCCCGGTCGGTACCGGGCTCCTCGGCCGGCCCCCATGCCCTCGACCCACCAGGGGCGCGGAGGCACGGTGCGGCCTGAAGGTCTTGGCGGGCCGGCGGGAGGGCGGTCGACCGGCCCGCCGGGCGGCGCGCGGAGCCGTCTGTCGGGCAGCTCCCCTGTACGGCGCGTCGGGTTCAGTCGGTGATGTACCAGTCGTTCTTGAGGTACTCCAGGGTGCTGCTGCCGAGGTCGCTCTCGGAAAAGGTGACGGAGGCCCTGACCGCTTCGACCGGCATTTCGATCTTCTCCGGCGTGAGCACAGCAATGCGCTGCGGGTCGACCGTCGCGGTTTGCAGGGCCTTCTTCTGCTCGGGCGAGATCATCTGGAACACGGCGACGTACGTCGACGTGCACGGTCCGAACCCCTGGTCCTCTGCCTTCTTCGCGGCCGGCCCGGCCACTTCGCAGACCGTGTCGATGTCCTCACGGCCCAAGGCGTGGAGGTACTGCTCGTACCGCTGGATCGCGCCCTCCTCTGTCCTGGGCCCGGGCTGCTCGCCCGTCGGCCCGGCCGACGGCTTCTCGGTCCCGGCTGACACGGACGGCATGGCCGACGGCTCTTCGGCCCCCGCGGACGCGGACGGCCGCGAAGAGGTCGCTGCCGCGTCCTCCTTCGAGTCCTCCGGACCGCACCCGCACGCCACCAGCGCCACGCTGGCCGACACCGCCACGCCCACCATCGTCCGCACTCTCATCGGGTCCCCTCACCTCCGGCCGACAACACGTCAAAAGGTCACGCTGGATCCGGGTGAATGGTTCCCGAGCCGCCCTGCGCCGCTACGCGTTGCGGCGCGCAGCGAATGCACACCACGCCCCGCTACCCGCTCTCCCCCGCCTCGGCAAGAACACGAAACCGGCCGCGGGAAGTCGGGGGACCAAGTTTGCTCCGCCGCAGCCGAGTAGCAGGATGCGCTGCTGCAGCGGCCGAGGAGGCACACGAAAGAGGCCATCCTGACGCAGAGGTCTGGAGAAGGATCTTAAATGTGCGCTAATTTCTAAAGCTCCTTTATCAGAACGGCAGTTGTCAAACAGCGCAAGGAGGCAGCACCTTGGTGGAACCCCGGATCCTGGTGGGGACGGCGGGCGGCATCACCGGCGACTTCCTCGCCGGAGCCCGCCGAGGTCGACGAGAAGCACGCCACCCTGAAGGTCACGTTCCTCCGCTGCGGTGTGAGGATGGGGGCGAGGGAGGGGTGTGGATGGCGAAACCGGGGCGTCGTGAGCGGCTGCGCGCACAGATGTCGGCAGAGGTGCGATCGGCCGCACGCGACATCATCAGGCGCCAGGGAGTCGAGACGCTCACCCTTGCCGAGATCGCCCGCCGTGTCGAAGTGACTCCGGCCGCCCTCTACCACCACTTCCCCGGCGGCCTCCCGGAGATCGTGTGCCGTGTCGCCGAGGACATCGTCGATCACCTGGTGGCGGAGCTTCGGTCTGCTGCCGATGCGTGTCCTGCGGACAACTTCGCGATGCGGCTGATCGAACCGGTGCGTTCACTCCGCAAGTGGGCCATCAGACACCAGCCGGAGTTCAATCTTTTGTTCGGCTCGCCGTCCGCGGCCGCCGGCGACGCTCACGGCGAGCTGACCAGCGCCTGGGTTCGGCGACTCGCCGCCGTCTGGGGCCCGATCTTCGTGGAGTTGTGGACGGAACGTCCCTACCCGGTCCTCGCCGAAGAGGATATGGAGCCACGACTGCGGCAGCAGATGCAGGACTATCGGATCGATACCGGTGTGGATCTTCCCCCCGGCGCCATGGTCGTGATGCTGAGCTGCTGGCGGTCGCTCTACGGGCAGATCGCGCTGGAGGTCTTCGGGCACTTCGCTCCGCTCTTCTCCGATCAGGAGCCGATGTTCGAGTTGCTGATGCTCGACCTGATGCGCGGCCTGGGTCTGCAGGACCAGTACCAGCCGCCGACGCGGTAGGCCCTCGCCGGCCATTGCCCGCCGAGGGCACGGCCGACTCGGCAGCACGGCGGGCGCTCCGGTGCAGCTCGTCCCTCGTCATGTCCGCACGACGCGGAGCCATTTACAGGGAGGCTGATGGATGTCAACGTGGTTGATCATCGCAGAGGAGACGGTCACTGCCGATGGGTCGGCAGCCCACAGACACGTGAAGGTCGTACGGCCGGTGACGGGGAACAAGACCCGCGAGCAGGCTCTCGTCGAGTTGCACAAGGTTGCCAGGAGCCACACCCCTGACTCGCTGAAGGGCACGTCGACGGTGGTGGGCCGTGACAGCGACGGTTCCTTCTGGGTACTGCCGAAAAACGGCCGGGGCCACGCCTCCTGCCATCTCCGCCTGATCGAGCAGGTACGCCCCTGAGCCGACGCGGGCGTGATTCTCGTCCGGTCGGACCGGCAGGGGTGGACGATCGTTGCTGGGCCGTGGCAGCGGGCCTTGACTGCCCGCAGGTGCGGCGGCGTTTCGCTGCCCGGCCCGGGGTGACTGCGGCCGCGGTCCTCGCTGGGACGGCGTCGCTGGATACGGTCCGTCGGGCCCTGGCCCACGTCGAACCATGGCGCGGCTCCGCAACGGGTTTCCGGCCTTCGGACTCGGCATGACTCCCCTCCTGATCCGGAGGGGTGTCGCCGGGTCCGAAGTCATCGACGTCTTCCTCGGGCCGCATGTCGGCAACGGCGAACACCGCGGCAGTACCGTCGCGCCGTAGGCTGCGCCCTCGCCCGTGCCGGGTCAGCGGTGCCTGCGCTGCTCGTACACCACCAGCGCCAGTTGCTGGACGGCATCTTGCGCACGTCCGTTGTCCAGGCCGTCGTCGATCGCCTCGAGCGCGGCGGCCGCTGCCGTCCGCACGGCGTGCGGGAGGCCGTCGTCCGCGGCAATCCGGTAGGCGAGGGTTCGGCGCGCCGCGCGCTCTTCGACGGTGACGCCGCCGGGACCGGCGATGGGGAACACGGCGGCCTGGTAGGTCGCGACACCGAGCAGCACCCCTTGGGACAGTCCCTCGGCGAAACCTTCGACAGCGGCCTGGCCCTCGGCCTTGTGCAGGTCGGCGAAGACACGGCGCCGGACGAGTAACGACCCGGCGCAGGCGCCTGCACCGGTCACGACGCTCGAGAGGGCCGCCATCGCCGGCCCGCCGAGGAGCAGGCCCCCGAACGCTGCCAGCGCGGCCGCGGCGAGCGCCAGCAGAGCGGTGATCAGCATGTGCGCGCGGGCAACGGCTCGAGTGTCCATGCCGGGAGTATGCCGAACCTCCGAGCCTGGTCACCGATCGGCCGGCACCCCTCGGGGTGCCCCCGCCGGACTGGTCCCACGGTTCTCGCCGTATTGGGACTTGTACGGGGGCGCGTTGATCTGCGCTTCGGCGATCGGGGTGAATGTCGGGCCTGTACGAGCAGGCCTCCGTGGCCGGGTCGGTCGCGGCAACTCCCATGTCCGCGTGGGAAGTCGGTCTTGCCGTCAGGCTCCTCACCAAGTGGTTCGAACCGGCTGGTCTCCGCGACGAGTCCAGCGAGGGGCGGATTCCCGTTGCCAGGTAGCCGGGTCACGGATCACTCGGCGTATGAGCAGGCGCGGCCTGTCGGACCGTGCCGGGCGGTCCAGGAACTGTTGAACTCGATGTATGGACCATGACCGCACCGACCCGGCGGAGGCCGCTCCGCCGCCCCTGCCCGAACTGATCACCTTCGGCCACGGCACCGCGGACCGGGGAACGCTGGCGCGGCTGCTCCGGGGAGCCGGCGTCACCGCCGTCGTGGACGTCCGGACCGCTCCCGGCAGCCGCCGCGATCCGGACGTGTCACGGCAGCGGCTGGGCCGGTGGATGCCCGAAGAGGGCATCGCCTACCGGTGGGAGCCGCGCCTGGGCGGCTTCCGCAAACCATCCCCGGACTCGCCCGACACGGTCTGGCGCAACGCCTCCTTCCGCGGCTACGCCGCTCACACACGCAGCCCGGAATTCGTCACGGCCGTGGACGCCCTCCTGGACCAGGCGCAGCGGGAGCGCACCGCGGTGATGTGCAGCGAGGCGGTGTGGTGGCGCTGCCACCGGCGTCTGATCGCCGACTTCGCCGTCATGGCCCGCGGCGTGCACGTCCGCCACCTCATGCACGACGGACGCCTCACCCCGCACAGCCCCACCCCGGGTGCGCGACTGCGCGACGACGGCCTCCTCGTGTACGACGACGCCGGTACGTATGACGACGTCGGTACGCCGCCATGACAGCCCTCATGCCCGTTCTCCGGCCGGACAGGTTCATCCGGTGCCCCGGACGCGCACCGGCGGGCACGGCCGCGTTCAATACGCGATCAGGACACCTGGATGCCGATGAGGCAGGTGTCGTCGTCGGTGTCCGACTTGCTGTGCGTGAGCAGCAGGTCCAGTCGGCGGTCGAGAGTGGCGGCCGGCGTCCGGGCGGCCGTGAGCAGTTGGGAGAGCGAGTCCTGGACGGCGGTGTCCCGGCGTTCGACCAGGCCGTCGGTGTACATCAGCAGCGTGTCGTCGGGCTCGAGCTGGACCTCACCTTCCTGGTACGGGGCGTCCGGCATGACGCCCAGCAGCAGCCCGCCGAGCAGCGGCAGGGTGTCGGCCTGCTGTCCGCGCACCAGCACGGGCGGGAGATGACCGGCCCTGGCCCAGCGCAGTACGCGGGTCCGCGGGTCGTACAGTCCGCACACGGCGGTGGCGGTGACCTGTTCGGTGAGATGGTGGGCCACGATGTTCAGCCAGGACATCAGCTGTCCGGGCCCGGCGCCGGTTACGGCGAGGCCGCGCAGCGCGTTGCGCAGGATGACCATCCCGGTCGCGGCCTTGATGCCGTGGCCCGCTATGTCGCCGACGCAGAGCAGTATCCGCCCGGACGGCAGGACGACCGCGTCGTACCAGTCGCCGCCCACCAGCGACTCGGCCTCCGCCGGACGGTACCGGACGGCGACCTGGAGCCCGGGGGCGTCGAGGGGGTTGCGGGTCGGCGGCATGATGGCGTGCTGGAGCTGCAGCGCCAGCCGGTTGCGCTCGGCCGACTCCTGTTCGGTGTGGGCGAGTTGGTCGCGGGTGGCGGCGAGCGCCACCTCGGTCCAGTGCTGGGACGAGATGTCCTGGTATGCCCCCCGCAGGGCGAGCAGACGGTCGTCGGCGTCGAGGACCGGTTCCGCGATGACCCGGATGTGGCGGGTCACGCCGTCGGGACGCTGGAGGCGGAAGGCCGTCGAGGTGGGTCTGCGGTGGTGGAGCACGGTCCGCAGGAACCGGCCGATGGCGACGGTGTCGTCGGGGTGCGCGTGCTCGGCGAGGTCGTGCAGCGACACCGGGTCCTCTGTGACGGCCCGTCCGTACAGGTCGAAGAGCTGCCCGTTCCAGGTGATGTCGCCCGTGACGAGGTTCTCCTCGAAGCCGCCGATGCGTCCGAGGCGCTGGGCGTGCTGCAGCAGGCTGGCCAGCCGCGCGGTCTCGTCCTCGACGCGCCAGATGAGCAGGACGCTGGCGCCGTGCCGGCTGATGCTGAGGTCGGCGACGGACGCGAGGGGGACCTGGTCCACGAGCGCGGTGAGCGTCATGCGCTGTGCGCGGAAGGGCTCACCGGTGGCGTAGACGCGTTCGATCTTCTCGAAGAGTTCACTGTCACCGGCCGCCATGGGGTACGCCTCCAACAGGAGGGCCCCGCTGACGGCGCTGCGGGGGCGTCCCGCGGGGTCCACGAAGCTGCTGTTGGCGTGGCGGACACGGAAGTCGGTGAGGTGGCCCTCCGCGTCGACGTGCGGGGTCAGCACCAGCGCGGGGTCGTAGAGACCGTCCGCCAGATCGACTAGCTCGGCCACGTCGGCGGGCTCCGGTACGGCCGGGAGTTCCGTGCCGGTGGCGGGGAGACTGTCGAGGGTGTGGGCGCACAGCTCGGCCAGGGCCTCCATCTGGCGGGCGACCGCCGGTGACCACGGGGCCGGCTGCTGGGGCCAGCAGATCTCGAGCACCCCGAGGATCCGGCCGCCGGTACCGGCGGGCAGGGCGACGCGGCCACCGCCGGGTGCCTGCTTCTGCCCGATGGAGGGCACCTGGGCCTCGGCCAGGGACGCGAACCGCACGGCACGCCGCTCGATGAGTGCCTGGCGGGCGACGGTCGCGACACCGGGCGGCACATATCGCCAGCGTCCGGCCTCGTCGGCGCTGAATCCGGCGTGGCCGCGCAGGGTGAGGGAGGAGTCGGAACCCGCGGTCCAGATGGCCACGGCCGTCGCGCCCAGCGGGGCGAGTGCGTGCTCGAGCAGGGACCCGGCGACGGCCTGGGTGTCGCCGGCGGCCAGCGCGGCGCTCTCTGCGGTTCGCAGCCGTACGGAGACGGACGAGCCCGTGTCCCCGCCGGTACCAGGTCCGCGGTTCACCTGTCGGACGAACTCGCCCGCCGCTTCCGTGACCTGGTCGCGGGCGGCCTGGTTGATGATGTCCGCCGCCAGTTCCAGCTGGGACAGGTGAGCCTGGTCGGCGAGTTCGGCGAGCTGGCGCGCGGCCTGTACGGGGCCGCATCGCAGTCGCTCGATCAGGATGCCCTTGGCGAGTTCGACCAGCGCCCTGCCGTCGGCGGCGGCGTGCGCGTCGCGCACCTGTGCACGCAGCCTTTCGACGGTGGCCGCCAGGCGGCCGACGGGGGTGGTCTGCTGCGCCCCTGCCTCCGATGTGGTGATCACTCGCCGGGCGCCGGCGTCGACGCAGCCGCCGATCGCGGCGGTGGGCGCATCGTCCTGGTGACCGCAGGGGGCCGGTCCGAGGCCCCCGTGCCGACCGAGCGCGTCCTCGGAGGGGGTCATGACACCACCAGACCGTCGCCCGACTTCGGGTTCAGCCAGCGGCGGACACAGGCGATGAGGTCGTCGGCGTCGACCGGCTTGGTGACGTAGTCGCTGGCGCCCGCGGCGAGGCTCTTCTCCCGGTCGCCGGGCATGGCCTTCGCCGTGACCGTGATGATGGGAAGGTCGGCGTGGGCGGGCATCCGCCTGATCTCGGCGGTCGCGGCGTAGCCGTCCATCTCGGGCATCATCACGTCCATCAGGATGAGGTCGATGTCCGGGTGTTCGGCGAGGGCGTCGATCCCCTTCCGGCCGTTCTCGGCGTGCAGGACCTGGATGCCGTGGAGTTCCAGGATGCCGCTGAGGGCGAAGAGGTTGCGGGCGTCGTCGTCGACGACGAGGACGGTGCGGCCGTGGAGGGAGTCGTCCACGCTCCGGGGCGTGAGGTGGCGGGTCTCCTCGCCGCGGCGCAGGGGAACGACGTCGCCGGGCTGGTCGGCGGACAGGTGCAGCGCGATCCGTTCCCGCAGCTCGTCCAGGCTGGAGAGGAGCTCCAGCGGCCGTGTGCGGGCACGCGACTCGAGAGTCCGCTCGTCGGCCGCGTCGAGGCGGCGGTTGTTGTGTGCCAGTACGGGGACCGTCCGCAGCGCGGCGTCGCCGTCCATGGCGTCCAGGAAGTGCAGGGCCTCGCTGTTCGCCATGTCGAGCTCGAGGACCACGCAGTGGAACGGTGCGGTGGCGAGTGCCTCTGCCGCCTCCTGCGGGCCGACCACCGCGACCAGTTCGATGTCGTCGCGGTCGCCCAGCTCGTGGCCGGTCAGCTCGGCCACCGCGCTCTCGGCGACGAGCGACAGCAGCCCGCGCGGACGCTCCTCGATCACGAGCAGTCGGCGCGGTCCTCGCGCCTCGGCGTCGACGGCCTGACGGTGGGCGTCCGACGGCTCACCGTCCTGGGGGGCCGCATCGGCGGCAGCTCCCTCGTGGCCGCCGTCCGGGGCGTCGTGGAAGTCGGCGCGGGCCACCGGCAGGTACAGGGTGAAGGTGGAGCCGCGGCCGGGTGTGCTCCTTGCGGTGAGCGCACCGCCGAGCAGGTGCGCGATCTCGCGGCTGATGGACAGCCCCAGCCCGGTGCCGCCGTACTTGCGGCTGGTCGTGCCGTCCGCCTGCTGGAAGGCGCCGAAGATCGCTTCGAGCTGCTGCTCCGGGATGCCGATGCCGGTGTCCTCGACCCGGAAGGCGACCACGGCACCGCCGCGGTGGACGGAGGCGGGGAGCTCGCCGTCGGCGGCGGGCTCGATGCGCACCCTCACGCTGCCGCGTTCGGTGAACTTGACCGCGTTGGAGATCAGGTTCCGCAGGACCTGCCGCAGCCGGGAGTCGTCGGTGAGGAGGTCGACCGGTACGCCGGGTGCGGTGTGGATGGTGAAGTCGAGGCTCTTCTGCGTGGTCAGCGGGCGGAAGGTGGCGTCGACGTAGTCCAGCAGCTGGGCGAGTGCGACACGTTCCGGGTTGATGTCCATCTTGCCCGCCTCGACCTTGGACAGGTCGAGGATGTCGTTGATCAGCTGGAGCAGGTCGGAGCCCGCCGAGTGGATGATGCCCGCGTATTCGACCTGCTTCGCGGTGAGGTTGCGGGTCGGGTTCTGGGCCAGTAGCTGGGCGAGGATGAGCAGGCTGTTGAGCGGGGTCCGCAGTTCGTGGCTCATGTTGGCCAGGAATTCGGACTTGTACTTGGAGGCGAGCGACAGCTGGTGGGCGCGGTCCTCCAGTTCCTGCCGCGCCTGCTCGATCTCGAGGTTCTTGCCTTCGATGTCCCTGTTCTGGGCGGCCAGCAGGGCGGCCTTCTCCTCCAGTTCGGCATTGGAGCGCTGGAGTTCGTCCTGTTGGACCTGCAACTCCTCGGAACGGGCCTGTAGTTCGCTCGCGAGGCGCTGCGACTCGCCGAGGAGTTCGTCGGTCCTGGCGTTGGCGACGATGGTGTTGACGTTTCCGCCGACCGTCTCCATGAGCTGTTCGAGGAAGTCCCGGTGGATGCGCGTGAAGGGGGTGAAGGAGGCCAGTTCGATGACGCCGAGGATCTGGTCGTCGACGACGATCGGCAGGACGATCAGGCTTCCGGGTGTGGCCCGGCCGAGCCCGGAGGAGATGCTCACGTAGTCGGCGGGAACGCCGTCGACCTCGATGGTCCGCCGGCTGCGGGCGGCCTGGCCGACGAGGGACTCACCCAGTTGGAAGCAATCGTGGCCGGCGCTGCCGGCGGGGCGCCCGTAGGAGCCGACGCGCCGGAGTTCGGTGCCGTCCGGGGTCTCCTCCGCGAGGTAGAACGCACCGTACTGGGCCGAGACGAGCGGAGTGAGCTCGTCCATGACGAGCTCGGCGACCTGGGCCAGGTCACGGTGTCCCTGCATCAGTCCGGAGATCAGGGCCAGGCTTGACTTCAGCCAGTCCTGTTCCTGGTTGGCCCGGGTCGTCGCGCGCAGCGAGCCGACCATCGCGTTGATGTTGTCCTTGAGTTCGGCGACCTCGCCGGAGGCGTCGACGGTGATGGACCGTGTCAGGTCGCCCTCCGCGACGGCGCTGGCGACCTCCCCGATCGCCCGCACCTGACGGGTGAGGTTGCCGGCCAGCTCGTTGACGTTCTCGGTGAGCCGCTTCCAGGTTCCGGCGACATTCGGCACCCGGGCCTGGCCGCCGAGCCGGCCTTCGGTGCCGACCTCGCGGGCCACCCGGGTCACCTCGTCGGCGAACGACGACAACTGGTCGACCATCGTGTTGATGGTCGTCTTCAGCTCCAGGATCTCGCCCCGCGCGGTGACCGTGATCTTCTGCGACAGGTCGCCCTGCGCGACGGCCGTCGCCACCTGTGCGATGGACCGCACCTGCCCGGTGAGGTTGCCGGCCATCGAGTTCACGGAGTCGGTCAGATCGCGCCACGTACCGGAAACGCCCTTGACGTCGGCCTGGCCGCCGAGATTGCCCTCGGTGCCGACCTCGCGGGCCACCCGGGTCACCTCGTCGGCGAACGACGACAACTGGTCGACCATCGTGTTGATGGTCTCTTTCAGCTCCAGGATCTCGCCCCGCGCGGTGACCGTGATCTTCTGCGACAGGTCGCCCCGCGCCACGGCCGTGGTGACCTGTGCGATGTTGCGGACCTGGGCGGTGAGGTTGCCCGCCATGGCGTTGACGGAGTCGGTCAGGTCCGCCCAGGTGCCGGAGACTCCGGGGATCTCGGCCTGACCGCCCAGCGTGCCCTCGGTGCCGACCTCGCGGGCGACCCTTGTCACCTCAGAGGTGAACAGCGACAGTTGGTCCACCATGCCGTTGAACACGGTCGCGATCTCGCCGAGGAGTCCGTTCGCCCCGTCGGGCAGCCGGGTGCCGAAGTCGCCGTCACGCACGGCCGTGAGACCGGCCAGGAGCTGCCGCAGGTCCGACTCGCCGACTTTGCCGGCGCCGCGCGCGCGTGAGCGCGGCACCGTGTTCGAGCTGTCGGCAGAAGTCTCAGCCATGCCCATTCCTCGCTACCCCTCGCCGGGCGCCTTGCCGCAGCGGCGCCCTCCCCGCGGCCCCCGACCGGCGGGCCGCCCCCCACGACGTCTCATCGCTCGGTACGACGGTTGTCGTACGGCAAATTACGCCGCAGACTACCCCGGCTCGAGGCGTACACCAAAGTGCGACCGGGACGGCGGATAGGCTTCCGCCATGGGCTCAGCGCCGCCACCCTCACCGGTTCCGCTGCCCGGCCCGTGTGATCCCGCCGAGCCCGCCCCTGGAGACAGCAGCATGGATTCCAGCCCCGCGTCGCCGCCGCCGCGTACCCGCGAAGCCTCACGGGCGGCATGTGACGTGATCGAAGCGCTGGAGGTCATCTGGGAGCGTGGCCGGGACGCGGCGTCGACACCGGTGTCCGCCTCGCAGTTGCGGGTGCTCTACGCCCTCGAACGCAAGGAGGGCATCAATCTGCGGACCTTGGGTGACATGCTGGGAGCCGCCCCGCCTTCGGTGAGCCGCCTGTGCGACCGGCTCCAGAGCCTGGGATTCGTGGAGCGTACGCCGAGTCCGGCGAGCCGCCGGGAGCTGGAGCTGCGCCTGAGCGCGCGCGGGAGGGCGTATCTGCGGGAGTTGCGGGAGTTGCGGGAGCTGGAGCTGACGGAGGCGCTCGACGCGATGTCCGGTACGCGGCGGGCGGACCTGCTGCAGGGCCTGCGCGGCCTGGGGAGGCTTCTCAGGGAACCCGGCGAGGGGCGTTAGGCCGAGGTTCCGGGCCGGCTGCACGACCAGACGGCGCGAACGGTCTTGCCCCCCGAGTCGGGAAGGACCTCGATGCTGTCGGCCAGTTGCTCAACGATCTGCCAGCCCCGGCCGCCCACCGCGCCTTCGTCGGGATTCCGCGGCACGGGCGGGGCCAAGCTGGCGTCCTCCACGTCCACGACCAGTCGCCGCCTGTGCACGCTGACACGCAGCCGCCACCAGCCGATCGTGTGTTTGACGGCATTGGTGACCAGTTCGGAAACCACCAGCACCACGTCGTCGACGGCCGATTCCGGGCCCGCCCGCTCGACGAATTCCGAGGCGGCGCGACGGGCATCCCCGATGTCCGCTTCCGCCGAGGTAATGATCATCACGTGCGGTCCTCCTCTTCCGCTGAGGTGTCGCTGCGCATCCTGCGGCTCGCCCTGCTTTTCGCGCAGCACGGTCCTCAACTCGCTTTCCCTTGTTCCCGTACATGACACCAGGGCCGGAAAAACGCGAAGCCACGGACATTCCCGCCCGCGGGCCGGAAATATCGTCGCGCAATTCCCGGATACGTATCGGGTGTTCTACGGCCGCCGCCGGGGAGCTTTACACGTGGGGACCAAGGGGAGCGACGCTCGAAAAGATATGGTTGTCGGGCCGAGCGGCCTTCCCGAGTGCCGCTCACACAGGCCGGCGGACGGGGACAGCGCTCCGCTCATGGCGCGCGGCACGGGAGCGACGCCACGAACCGAGGACTTCTGAGACGGAGTGTCACCAGAAATGGACGCGAACCGGACACCCTCGCGGCCCCGGGGGCAGGCCGCCGCCGGGGCCGCAGGGGGGGCGCGCGAACTCATCGAGCTTCTGGAGGTGCTCTGGGAGCGCGGCAGGGACCTGGTGCCCCCGGCCCCCGTGTCGGCCTCCCAGCTGCGCGTGCTCTACAGCCTCGACCACGAGGAGGGGATGAACCTCCGCACGCTGGGTGAGCTGCTGGACGCCGCCCCGCCGTCCGTGAGCCGGCTGTGCGACCGGCTGGAGGCCCTCGGGCTCGTGCAGCGGCTCCCGAGCCCCCACAGCCGGAGGGAGCTGGAACTGCAGCTGACCGTCCGGGGCCGGGCGTATCTGCACGACTTGAGGGCCAGGCGTCAGGAGGCGCTGGAGGAAGTGATCGCCACGATGACGCCCTCGGACCGGAGAGCTCTGCTGAACGGGCTGACGAGCTTCCAGGACGCGGTGGACGACGTGGGTCCGGCGCCGTGGCGCAAACCGCCGACCGGGGACGCGCGCTCCGCCTGACCCCGGCGTCGCCGCACGGGCGGAGGAGCGATTCAGTGGACCGAGGGGCCTCAGGTGAGCATCTTCTGCCGCAGCCTGGAGAGTGTGCGGGTGAGCAGACGCGAGACCTGCATCTGCGAGATCCCGAGCCGCTCGCCGATTTCCGCCTGCTTGAGTTCGTCGCCGAATCGGAGCCGGAGGATCAGACGGTCCCGGTCGTCGAGCTCTTCGATCAGCGGCTTGAGCGCCTGGAGGTCCTCGACGAGGCCCAGCGCCGGGTCGAGGTCGCCGAATCGCTCCGCGAAGGGGGCCTCGGCGTTCGGGCCGCCTTGGGTGTTCGGTACGTCGAAGGAGCTCGCCACATAGCCGTTCATCGCGACGAGCCCTTCGGTGACCTCCTCGACGGGCAGTCCCAGGTGTTCCGACAGCTCCGCTGCCGTCGGGGTCCGGTGCAGCCTCCCGGAGAGCTCGTTCACCGCGTGCACCAGTTCCAGCCGGAGTTCCTGGAGCCGGCGTGGGACGTGGACGGCCCAGCTGGTGTCCCGGAAGAAGCGCTTGATCTCCCCGAGGATGTACGGGACGGCGAAGGTCGCGAACTCGACCTCACGGCTGAGGTCGAACCGGTCGATGGCCTTGATCAGTCCGATGGTGCCCACCTGGACGATGTCCTCGTCGGGCTCCGCGCGGTTGCGGAACCGCCGCGCGACGTACCGGACCAGGGAGATGTTCATCTCGACCAGCGTGTTGCGCGCGTACTGGTACTCCGGTGTGCCTTCCTCGAGATGCTGGAGCCTGTCGAAGAACAGTGCGGAGAGCCTGCGGGCGTCGGCAGGCGCCATCTCGGAGGCCTCGTCGACGCGCGGCAGAACGGTCCCGCCGGGACCGTCGAGGGGGCTCTCCCCCTTGCCCCGCTCCGTCAACTGCTCCTGGATCGGTGCCGCGAAGGCCATGACGTCTCCTCTGGTCGTCCGTACGCCGTCGTGATCTTCCCTACCCGACAACAGTTTCCCTAAAGCAAGAATTTTCGGCTCTCTGCGGGACGGCGCAGACCTACGGATCCGAACGGGCCGGAACGACGGGCGGGGCGGACCGGAACACCGTTCCGGTCCGCCCCGCCTCCGCGAGCAGGTCACCCCATGAAGCCGCCGTACGGGCTCCCGGGCCCCTCCCGGCGCGCCGGGTCGTCGAACTGGGCCCAAGGGTTCGGTTCCATGGGAATTCCTTTCATACGCGGATCACGTGGACATCGGCCGCTCAGCCGCTCGCGCAGCCAGGGGACGGATTCCTACCAGCGGTACCAGCGGCTCCGTCGGCCGCCTGAGGCAGCAGGCCGGATCACGAATCCCAGCAACCACACCACGAGCACGATCACCGCGATCCACCACAGCGCCTCGAGCGCGAAACCGGCTCCGAAGAGGACCAGGGCAAGCAGTAGGACGAGAAGCAGGGGAACCATTTCTCATCACCTCCGGAATTCCTTGTGCCCCTCACCCGAATTGACATTCATACGATGGGGTTGTTTCTTCGGGAAGAGTCCGGGTAAAAGAATTCGCCCGCGATGAGGCGCCGCCCCTTTGTCCCCGGGACCGGTCGGCGGATCGTCCTTGCGGAAACGGACGTAACCAGGCGCCGTACGACCGGGGCCGGCAGCCGGTGCTCAGTCCCGGTGCTCCGCGTCGGGCCGTCCGTGCCAGTCGAGGCAGACGACCAGTGCGTCGTCCTCGAGGGGGACCTCCCCGTGATGCCCGGCGAGTTCGTGCAGCACCGCGCCGGGAACCTGCGTGGGCGGCAGGAGCCTCGTGCCGGTCAGCGACCGTGCCAACGCCCGCTCGCCGTAACGCACGCCGGAGGGAGAGGCGGCGTCGTACACCCCGTCGCTGCCGATGAGCAGCCGGTCGCCCGGCCGCACCGTGAAGTGCTGCGGCGTGTACACGGTGTCCTCGAACATGCCCAGCGGCAGCTGCTGCTCGAAGGGGATCGAATGGACGGTTCCGTCGCGAAGCCGCCACAGCCGGGGAGAGCCCGCGTCGATCGCCTCCACCTCACCGGTGGCGATGTCGAAGCGGAGCAGCAGGACGGCGACGTGGGCGCGGCCGTGGTATTGGGCGTGGACGGCCTGGTCGGCCAGCATGGCCTGGCCCTGGAGGTCGAGACCGGCGCGTCTGGCGTTGCGCAGAGCGTTGACGGCGAGGTTGGTCAGCAGGGCGGCCTCGATGCCCTCCCCCATGCCGTTGGTGACAGTGAGCGTGAGGTGTTCGGCGGAGGCGGACCAGTCGTAGTTGTCACCGAAGATCGCGTAGGCCGGTTCCAGATGTGCGCCGAGCGAGAACTCGGGACGGGCGCAGGAGCGGCCGGGCAGCAACTGCCACTGCATCTCCGCGGCCAGCGTGAGCCGCGCGGCCCGCCGGGCGAGGTCGTAGAGGTCGGTGTCGCGCTCCGCGACCAGGATCTCGTGGCCCAGGGCCTCGCAGATGTGCTGGATCTCGGGCAGGACCGCCGCCGTGTACGCCTCCTCCGGCAGGCTGACGGACAGCACGCCCATCCGCCCGCCGCGGACCGTGACCGGCAGGTGCACCTCGACCGCCCGGTGGTCCGGATCCTCCGTGACAACGGGCTCCTGGGCGCCGAAGGCGCGCCCCTGCGGACTGCTGTTGACGGGCACCGGCTCTGTGACGAGAGGCACTGGTTCCACGGCCTGGAGGCTGCGCATGGCGTAGTCGACGAGCCGCAGCTCCGTCCGGCGGGCGCCGTAGTGGTCGGCGAGCGCCGCTGTCACGACGTCGACGAGTTCATGGGGCGCGGCCGTGCGCAGCGCCTTCTCGACAGCACCGATTTTCTCCACGTCGTCCCGCATCTCGTTCGGGCCGGCGACCCCAGGAAGCCGGCGGTGTGCGGCCGCGGCTGCGGCCGCCGGGATCTTGCCCTGGGGGCCCGGCCTCATGCCCAGGTCCCACGCTACGCCGCGGACCGGGCAGCCCCGGGGTCTCCGGCGCCGGCGGACCGTGTCCGTCCGGCAGCCGCCGGCGCGGTTGACGTGAGCACCACTGCGGCCTTCCGCTCTCCGTCTGTACAGTCGTCGCGTCCCCAGGGCCGTGGACGGACCACGACCCGCGTTCATGGCCCGTACGGACTAGGTGAGCTATGTCGACCACCCTTGATCAGCCGGACCGCCGACGTGAAGCGCCCGCTTCCTCGACGCAGGAGCGCAAGCAGCGCATCCGCCGCCGTCTGGAGCGGCTGATCGGGATCGCGGCCACGGAGGGGAACGAACTGACGGTCCTGCGCAACGGGAACGAGATCTTCCCGGCCATGCTGGCGGCGATCCGTGCGGCCCGGCACACCGTCGACATGATGACCTTCGTCTACTGGCGCGGAGAGATCGCCCGCGACTTCGCCGCCGCGCTCGCCGGGCGTGCCCGGGCCGGGGTGCGCGTCCGCCTGCTGCTCGACGGCTTCGGCAGCCGGCTCATAGAGCGGGACCTGCTGGACGAGATGGACCGCGCCGGGGTGGAAGTGGCGTGGTTCCGAAGACCGTTGTGGCTGTCGCCCTTCAAGCAGAACCACCGCTGCCACCGCAAGGTCCTCGTCGTCGACGAGGAGACCGCCTTCACCGGCGGGGTCGGCATCGCGGAGGAATGGTGCGGCGACGCCCGCAACGAGCATGAGTGGCGCGACACCCACGTCGAGGTCCGCGGCCCCGCCGTCGACGGCATCGCCGCCTCGTTCGCCCAGAACTGGGCCGAGTGCCACGACCGGCTCTTCGACGACCGTGACCGGTTCGTCGAGCACACGCCGAGCGGAAGCGCGACCGTGCAGGTGGTCCGCGGCTCCGCGAGCATCGGCTGGCAGGACATGCAGACCCTGATCCGGGTGGCCCTGGAGTCCGCGGAGGAGCGCGTCCGCCTGGCCACCGCCTACTTCGCCCCCGACCCCTTCTTCATCGACATGATCTGCGCCGCGAGAGCGCGAGGCGTCGAGGTCGAGATCCTGCTGCCCGGCCCGTACACCGACAAGCGAGTGTGCCAACTGGCCGGGCAGCAGCACTACGAGCAGCTCCTCGGCTGCGGCGTCACCATATGGCACTACCGGCCGACGATGATGCACGCCAAGATCATCACGGTGGACGGCGTGGCTTCCCTCGTCGGTTCCACCAACTTCAACCGCCGCTCGCTCGACCACGACGAGGAAGTGATGCTCGCCGTCCTCGACGAGACCTTCACCGCGCGTCTCGACGCCGACTTCGACGAGGACGTGGCCGTCAGCGAACGTATCGTCGATGGCCGCTGGAAGCGCCGCTCCCCCGTCCAGCGCCTCCGCGAAGCGGCGGTCACCCCTGTACGCCGCTTTCTGTGACTCGTCGTGCCGGCACGCTCTCCCGCGTGCCTGCTCCCTGGAACCAAGTGCCGGGCAGGGGATCCGCCGAACCAGGTCCCGGAGAGCGGACTGCTGCAGCCGGGGCCCGGATCAGGTCCCTGATAATCGGGCGCTTGCCGGGAAGTTTGATCCAAGGGGCCCGGACCTGGCCGGGAAGCAGCCGCGGAGCCGAGGGCGGAGACGAATGGGCAGTGCGAAGCATGTCCCGCAGACACGGGACATGGCCGGCGAGGAGCTCTCCGGGGACGAGGCGTGGGCGGCGCTGAGACAGTACGGCGGGCGCGATCTGTTCGTCGACGCCTTCGTCCGCTTCCGGTATGCCGACGGCTTCAGCCACTCTCGCGCGGTGGCCTTCCAAGTGGCCCTCGCGGTGGTGCCGTTCACGATCGCCCTGGTCGGCCTGGCGGCAACCCTCCATACCGAGAGCGTCGGCCGCACCGTAGAACTCGTGCTCACCCGGATCGCGCCCGGCGCGAGCTCCCGGCTGATCGAGGACGCGCTGGCCGAGGGGCGGCGAAGCGCCGGAGCGGACACCGGGGGCGCGGTGGCGATGTGGCTGGGGCTCGGGTTCGCCGTCGTCAGCCTGGTGTCGGCGATGGCGCAGGTGGAACGTGGCGCGAACCGTATCTACGGCGTGGAGCGGGACCGGCCCTTCACCGCCAAGTACGGCAGGAGCCTGTTCCTTTCGGTCGCGGCAGGTGCGCCCATGGCGTTCGGCTTCCTCGTGCTGGTCGCCGGTGACACGATCGCACAGGCCGCGGTGGACGCGTTCGGCGGCGGCACCCTGCCGGGGTGGTGGCACTGGCTGCAGATTCCGCTCGGGATCACCATGGCCTGGGTGGCATCGGCCGTGATCTTTCGCTGGTCGCCCCGCCGGGTCCAACCCGGGTACACCTGGCTCGCGTTCGGCTCCGCCGTCCACCTGGCCCTGTGGATCGCCGCGACGTGGCTGCTGGCCCTCTACGTAGAGCGCAGCGGCTCGTTCGGCGCCGTGTACGGGCCGCTCACTGCGTTCATGGCGCTGCTCCTTTGGGCGAACATCACCGGTGTCGCCCTGTTCCTCGGCCTCGCGTTCGCCGCGCAGCTCGAGGCGACGCGCGCCGGCGACGCGGAGCCCGTCCACGACGAACCCGCATGATGCGGCAGGCGGCTCCTGCTCCTTGAGCCGGCGAACGGCGTGGTGCCTGACGTCGTCGTCGGACGCCGTGGCACGGTGGACGGCTGATGCCGCCTCAAGGCTCGTCCGGATGCGGCGCCGGTTGCCGGCATGACACGGGCCCCGCCCGTGGGGCGGGTCCTTCGGAAGGTGTTCGGTTCGTCCGGGGGCGTCGGACCGCACGCTTCCACGCCGGCAAGGCTGCCGTAGCGGGCATCGTTCGCGGAGCCCTTGGTCTCCCGGGGCGGCACGACCGACCATGCCCGGGACGAACGGGGCGTTCGCGAGCGAGGGCATGAGCCGGATGTCCCGCCCGCACTCCCCGAGCGGCACCGTCGGCCCGACCCTGTCCGGGCGCGCGCGGGGCGCGTCAGGCGGCGGCTGGGCCCTCAGCGCCGACAGCAGCGGTGTGAGACGGCCCAGGACGGGAAGCCGCTGGTCATGACAGTGATGGCAGATCTACGCGCCGCGGACCGCCGGCTCACCAGAAAGGCGATCTCGTGGGGCTCGCCGTGGGCGCGGCGGGTGCTGTCGGCGGTGGAGGAGTCGGCCGAGCACACCAAGCTGTGGTGGGCGGCGGCCGTGGTCATGGCCGCCGCCGGAGGATGGCGCGGCCGGACGGCCGCCGCCGCGGGGCTGGGCGGTATGGCGGTGGCGCAGCTGTCCAACGGAGTCGCCAAACAGCTGTACCAGCGGCGCCGCCCGCCACAGGACTGGGTCCCCGCCGAGGATCTCCAGGACCGCCCGGAAAGTTCCTCCTTTCCTTCCGGACACACGGCAGCCGCGTTCGCCTTCACCGGTGCTGTCGCACCTGTATGGCCGGCCGCGGGTGCCCTCTGCGCGGTGCCCGCGGTGACGGTCGCCGCGGAACGGGTGCACAGAGGTGCGCACTACCCCTCCGACGTGGCCGTGGGTGCCGTGATCGGCGTGGCCGCGGCCGCCCTGGTACGGGCCGCACCGCGCCTGCTGCGGCGGCATGTCGTGTGACGCTCGGCTCACGAATCGGCCTGCCACATCGGACCTCCTCACCGCGCCGCGACGCCCACCCGAGTTGAAGTTCCGGGATGGGCGCGCAGGTGTCGACGACGGTGCCGGTGGACTTCTTGAGCGTGGCGGTGACCTCCTCGTTGTCCACCGTGTGGCTGCCATGGCAGATGTAGGTCCGTTCGTCGTAACGGTCGCGACGGCGCGGGAGCTCTTCAGCCGGTTGCACGGTGCGCCCGGCGCCGGCGGTTCTGGGGTCGAAGCCTGTGGTTCTGCCGCCATGGCTGCCCTGCCGCCGGCGATTCGCGCGCCGGCCCTTCGGCTCGGGCACGGTGGGCTTGATGCGGCGGAGCCCTGAGGCTGTCGCCCCGGCGGGCGGTCGACCGCATGCGGTCTGCACAGGCCGGCACCCGCAACTGTTGATCGGCCGTGAGGCGCGGGCAGCGGGCGGCCGTGGGGCACGCGAGGGGTCGGCTCGTACCTGCTGCGTCTGCCCCGGCCCCGTGCGCGGTGGCCGTCCCAGGGGAAAAATGGGGCAGCGGACGACGGGATCGGCTGTCGCTCCGTCGTGCCCGCGCACGGCCTGGCTGTCCGCTCTACCTGTCCGAGTCCCATGGAGGGAACGTGCAGCTCGCATTCATGGTCAAGGCGATCGATTCCCTGCTACGCCGGGAAGGCCGCACGCTGCACGTGAAGGCTGCCGGCGGCGCAACGGTCGTATTGGGAATCACCATGCTGGTGGGCTCATGGGCCGTGGTCGCCGCCGAACGCGGCGCTACCGACGCGAATCTGACGACGTACCCACGCGCCCTGTGGTGGTCGGTCGAGACGGCGACGACGGTCGGGTACGGCGACTTCTATCCAGTGACGTTGTGGGGACGGGTCGTCGGCGCGGTGATGATGTTCGTCGGCATCACCACGTTCGGCATCGTCACCGCCGCCTTGGCCACCTGGTTCGTCGGCCGCGAGACCGAGCGACGCCGGCACCTGGCCCGAAGGGTCGAAGACACCGCCCATCTCCTCTGCGAGGACAGCGCCCACGCGCTGCACGAGCGCTTCGATCGCCTGGAGCAGATACTGACAGAGAACAGACGACCCCCGGATGGGCCCGAGCGTCAGTGACCGGACCCTTGCGGCCGACGACGCCGCTGCTGTGTCGCCCGCCCACAGGGCGAGGAGCCACCGACCCTCCTGTTCCTGTTGGACCGTCATGTTCCCCGGCCCGGTGACCGAAAGCCGACCCGCGACGGCAGACATCGAGCCGCCCCCAAGACACCACGAACAGCGCAAGGGCTCATCCCCTACGCCTTCTTCACGGAGGTCCGGGGACGACCGGCCCCGCCCGGACTTCCCTTTCCCGGGGCGCCTGGGACCGGTGCTCCTCTAAAGTCGGCAGTATGACGCAGGCACCTGCCCAGCACCGCGGCACGCGGTCCCGTGACGCGATTCTCGACACGGCCGGCGACCTGATGTCGCAGCACGGCTACGCCGCCACGTCCATCTCGATGATCTCCGCCGCATGCGGCCTGCCGGTCAGCTCCCTCTACTGGCACTTCGGCAGCAAGGAGGGGATCTACGTCGCGGTGCTGCAGCGCGCCAGGACCGCTCTGCTGGCAGCCCTGCCCCCCGTCGAGGTGCCGGGCACCGACGTCGTGCAGCGTCTGGACACCTTCCTCGCCGAGGTCAAGGACGCGTTCCAGCGCCATCCGCACGGCCTGAAGCTGCTCCTCGGGCTGGGCATGGTGCAGCAGGATGCCAGCACGGCGGCCGTGGCCGAGGTGCACCACTACCGCGACGCGCTGCTGTCCTGGGCCACGGACTCTGTGAGCGCCGTCTTCGGCCTGAGCGACCGTCCGGAGGTGTCGGACGATCTGGCGCGATTCACACTCAGGGTGGCGAGCGGAACCGCCGTTGCACGCTGGTTCGAACCGGCCGCCGCACTGGAGACGGGTCCGCTGCGCGTTGCGTTGCTGGCACTGGCGGCGCACCACGGCGTTCCACCGCACGGCGCGCGGCCCGAGGACCCTTCGCGGGGCATCACGGGCAGGGAATGACCACCCGGTACTTGCCCCCTGGAGACTGCTCGGGCGGTTCATGGGCGCGCTCGATCCTCACCCCGTCCGTCCCGTGGTCGCTGAGCAGGGCGGCCAGCCCCGTCCGCACCGCGTTCCACAACCGTTCCTGATCGGCTCCTGCGGCCGGCCGGATGCGCACCCGCAGGGTCGTGGGCGTCGTCTGCACGATCTGGAACCTGTCGATGTCCGGAAGGCTTTCCAGGAGGGTCTCGAAGGCCATGGGCACGATGCGGGCGGTGCCGCCCTCCCGGCGCGGAAAGGACAGCAGGTCGGCGGCGCGACCGCGGACCCTCATCGCGGGCAGCGGGTCTCCGCACGGACACGGGTCCGGACGCCACAGGACACTGTCCCCCAGGTCGTAGCGCAGGATCGGCTGCGCCCACCGGCCCAGACTGCTCAGCAGAACGGTGAAGGACTCCTGGCCCGGTGGCACTGGACGGTAGTCGGCGTCGACAGGCTCCAGGATCAGCCAGTCGCTGTGGGTGTGCAGCCACCCGAGCCGGCAACCGTATCCCAGGGCGAGGCTCTCGTTGCAGGCGTAGGTGTTGACGACATGCGCCCCGAAGGCGGAGCCGACGCGCCGGTGCTCACGGTCGTTGAGGCCCTCGGCAACCAGGGACACGACGGCCGGGGCGATGCGCAGGCGGCCGGCCAGTTGCTCGCCGGCGAGCAGCGCGATCACGCTGGCGTAGCCGCCAAGGAGCACAGGGCGATACCGGTTGAGCTCGTCGACCAGGTCGGGCAGCGGGCTGTGCACCGACAGGACCCGGCTCCGCCGAGTGTGCAGGCGGCCGGACGCGCGCGAGCGGGCGATGACGGCGTTTGCCGCCAGATGGCCGCTGGTGGCGACAACGTGCGCCGTCCGCATCCGGTGGACCAGCAGCCGCGCCGTCCGGGAGGGGGTGAGGGTGCGCCGGGCGGCGCGCAGCGACAGTGCCCTGACCACCGCCGCCGACCGGTCGTCGAGCAGGAAGACACCACGGTGCCCGGTGGTCCCGGAGGTGGTGGAGACCAGGTACTTACCGAGGAAGGGCTCGCCGACACGGGCGGGATCGGCGATGAAATCCCGTACGCCCTCGAGGGTCACCTCCGGGTCGGTGACCCAGTCGTCGAAGCGAGCCATCAGGTCCTCCTTGCGTGTCACCGGCAGCAGGGCCGGGTGCTCCACGCGTTCCGGCAGCGTCCGGTACAGCTCGCGGTAGTACGGGGAGCGGGCACGGGCGAAGTCGACCATGGCGGCGAGCCGCTCCCGCTGTCGGTCCGCCAGGGCGGCCGGGCCCCGCCGGACAGCGCGGCGCCCGTCCCTGACCAAGTCGAACGTGGATCTCATCGCACGGCTCCTCGGCGGGCGGAGGACTGCTGCCAGAAGGCGCAGTGATGGTCCGTCACGAAACCCGTGGTCGGGGTGACGCGGTCCGGCGTCAGCACCTGGATGCGGTCCCTGTCGGGAACGTAGCGCGGCCAGGCGGGGGTGCCGGGCCCGTTGGGGTCGCCGGTGGCCGCGAACCGGGCCCAGTAGGCGGTCATCGTGGCGGACAGCCGCCGCTGGGCAGCCGTCAGGGGCGGCACGGAGTCCATGGGGAACAGGTAGGCCAGTTCGGAGGCGTGGAACGCACCCTGCGGGGTGTGCGGCGCCGGGATGAAAGGCGGCGCCTGGGGGTCGTGGAACTCGTAGGCGTAGACGGGCACCCGGCCGCTGTACAGGCGGCTGTCGGCCCGTGCCGGACAGGCGAACCGCTGGTCGGTGGCTACTGCCGAATAGGCCAGGTTGGGAGACGGAAAGGCAGAAGCCGGATACGTCCCGAGGACCGCGCCGGCCCGGTCCCCGTGCTGGAGCCTGATCAGGGCGGCGTACGAGTCGGGTGTCAGCGGACCGCCACCGAGCAGATCCACGTACAGCGCGGTGAAGTAGCGGTATTCGTCGTGGGTGCTGCCGCTCAGCGTCGGGACCGCATTCACCCGCCCCTCGGCCCACGCCGTGTGAGGAGGACGCGGGAGGACACGCGGTCCGGTGTTCGGTCCCCACAAGGACGCGGCACCCGTCCCAGTGGCGCGGATGAGCTCGGTGGTGGGTACGGCGCGCAGACAGGTTGCCGCGGTAAACGGGTCGGCACAGCCGACCGAGGCCGCGAATACGCTCCCCTTCCGCTCGGCCGCGCTGAGCGTGAGCGGTGCCAGACCGCCGTCCGAGGCGCAGCTTCCGCTCTGCTGGATGGCCCGGTGGAAAAGGCCCCTCGCCGTCGGCGAGGCGATGTGGAGACAGGTGTCCGCGGACCCGGCGGACTGGCCGCCCAGAGTGACCCGGTTCCGGTCGCCGCCGAACGCGCCGATGTTCCGCCGTATCCAGCGCAGTGCAGCCTGCTGGTCCATCAGGCCGTAGTCCCCGGAAGCGTGGTCCGCGCTCTCGGCCGACAGGGCGGAGTGGGCGAGGAACCCCAGTGCTCCGAGGCGGTAGTTGACGGTCACGACCACCATGCCGCGCGCGGCCAGCGCCGCGCCGTCGTAGTCGCTGCCCGCGCCGTAGGCATTGCCGCCGCCGTGCAGCCACACCAGTACCGGGAGGGCCCCTTGGCCGGTGCGGGCGGGCATCCACACGTTGAGGTACAGGCAGTCCTCCGTCGTGCTGCCGGTCCGGTTGGACTCCCCGGGCAGAACGGGGCCCCCGTCGGGCAGGAGTGTCAGCGGGAGCTGGGGGCAGGGGTGGGCCGGTGCGGTGGTGTCCCGTACGCCGGACCACCGCGCGGGGGGCTGGGGCGGAAGCCAACGCCGCTCGCCGGTCGGCGGTGCGGAGAAGGGGATGCCCTGAAAGACCCGACCGCCGTCGCGGCCGGCCGCGCCGCGCACCCGGCCCTCGGAGGTGTGCACGACCAGGGGGTCGTGGCCGGTGTCGGCCCAAGCCGGTGTCGGGGGTTCGGTGAGTGACAGCAGCAGGGCCGCGGCGGCAGTGAGGACGCGGACCAGGGTGTGGCGCAGGCCGGTGGATCCCCTCGAATCGCTCCTGGTGCTGATGGCCATGGTCATGGCGTGTGCTCATAGGCGCCGATGTCGCAGGCGCCGCCCTGGGGACGGGCGACACCGCGCTGGTCGGTGGCCGGGCAGTCGGCGGCCGCGTTCAGGGCGGGACTGCCCGGCAGCAGCGCGGCGGTGTCCGTGGGGCCGCCGTTGTCGGCGAGCGGTCCCAGCAGCGGGGTACGGCTTGGCAGATCACCCTGGGCGGTGAGCCGGCAACTGCCGTCGCTGTCGATGTTGTGACCTCGCGACGCGATGGTCGCGAAGGCCTTCTCGCAGTCGGCTGCCGTGCCGTTGACGGTGTTGTTCGCGACGAGGGAGTTGCGCAGGGTAAGACGCCCCAGGGGCAGATCGAGGATGTCGGGGATCGGCCGGGGCAGGCTGTCGAGGTAGGCGGGGGCGATGTTGATTCCGCCACCGCCGTCGCTGGAACGGTTGCCGGTGATGGTCGAGTTGAGAATCTCCACCGGTCCCAGGCCGCGGATGTCGATGCCGCCGCCGTAACCGCCGAGGCTGCCGGGGCGGTCACCGGGGTCCGTCACCCGGTTGTCGGCGATCGTCGAGTTGGTCACGGTGCCGCTGTCGTCGAACCTGATGCCGCCGGCCTCTCCTGCACTGTTCCCGCTGACGGTGCTGTCGATCAGATCCAGGTGGGAGTCGGGGATGTTGAAGATGCCGCCGCCGTAGCCGGCGGAGTTCCCGCTCACGGCGACTCGTCGCAGTGTCATGTGCTGTTCGTTGGCGATGGCGCCGCCACCGGTGTCGGTGAAGGGCAGTTCTCGCTGCTTGGCCGATCCCCCGGTGAGAGTCAGATCGGACAGCCAGGTGTCGGCCCGCATGCGGAAGACACGGTCCAGTCGGTCGGCGTCGATGACGGTGCTCCGTGCTCCGGAGCCCTGGATCGTGGTGGGCGCATTGACGTTGAGATCGCCCGTGGTCGGGTCGGGATGATCGCCGATGATCAGTCGGGGGTCGGGCGGGATGGCCAGCCGGTAGCGGCCGGGAGGCAGCGTGATGGTGCTTCCCGGCCGGGCGTTGGCGGCCATCACCGCGGCACGCAGGCTGCACGCGCCCGACGCGGTGCGGCACCGGCCGTCCGACGGGTCGGCGTCGACCGCGTCGGACGTGGTGTCCACGGTGAACGCCGCCGGCCCCTCGGGCGGGGGCGCGGCGGTGCTGGAAGCGGGAGCGGCGAGGTTCGCCGCCACGGCGAGGACGACGGCTGCCAGTGCCGCCGGAGCGCTTGGGTTCCTCATCCGATGAACTCCTTTCGACAAGGAATCTGGACGTGCGAGGGCGCTGTGCGGGGACTTCACGCTGGTGCTGGGAATTGCGGCTCTTACGAGAAAAGCGGCCGGCGCAAGGGCCGGCGGGATTGCACCGGAGCGGCGAGGCGGCCGAGACCGGAGAACCCGGACGCGAACACCTCGCTCTGTAGCGAGCGTTCCATTCAGACCGCCTCGTGTCTACACGCCCGCCGGACACAAAACCGGACTGGCGAGAGACAGGCAGATCGCGTCATCACATCGGATCGCCACGCACCCCGGATCGCCCTACAACGGTGCTGCCGACCGCCGATCCCACCCGTGCCGGCCGATCACCCGTCGTCACATCCGACTGCACGGACCGGACCGGGGAACCATCCGTCGGCTTCGACCGAGTCGTCACCGTCCGACTGCTGACCACTTCCCCCAACGGCCGCGTTTCCCCCGGCCGTCCCTTCGTGGCTCCGTACACCACCACCCCGACCCGCCCCGCGTCATTGGCCCTTGCCCCGCGAACTGCCCTCGGACGACCATCCCTGTTCCCGCAGCCGTTCGAACCCGTCCAGGAGGAGATCCAACGCGAACTCGAACTCGAACTGGTCGTCACACCCCTGACCCACCACGGATCCCTCGTCGTGAGCCACCGCGCCGGCCAGCTCCATCACATACGGGAACTCCCCCGCGCCCTCATGCGGCACGGCCGGCCTCGATTGCGGATCGGGACCGGGCGTAGCGTCGAACAGTTCCTGCGTGATGCCCATCATCCGGCTGCCCAGAGCGTGCATCACATGGTGTGTCAGATCGAGTGAGAAGCCACCGGTCCGGAACATGCCGATCACAGAATCCATGTGTGCGAGCACGACCGGCGTCGGACTGCTTCGCGACTGAATCACCTGAGCCGCCCATGGGTGTCCGAGGAAAGCACGTCGCACCGAAAGGATCCTCTGGCGCACCGCGCCCTTCCAGTCGGCCCCCGGTGCCGGCGGGTCGACCTCGCTCATGACCACATCAACCATGCCGTCCAGGAGTTGCTCCTTGTTCGCGACGTGCTTGTAGAGGGCCATGGGCACCACGCCCAACTCCTGCGCGAGCTTGCGCATGCTCAAGGCTTCGATGCCGATGTCATCGGCGAGCGCGACAGCCGCCCGCAGCACCCGGTCCCTGGACAGAGGGGTGCGACGCACCGCCCTCGTCTGCTGAGCCATGTCGCGACCAGCCCCCTCAAAGATCCGCCGCATCCGACCACCGTACCCGCACACCACTTGACGAGTGTACGGCGTACACCTACCGTGGAAGCTTCGGTGTACGCCGTACACCTTTCTTTGGGGGTGGGTCCTGGTGGTACCAGCCAGAAAAACCGCAGTCGTCGCAGGTGCGTTGTTCCTTCTCACGGAGGTCGCGGCGATCGCCGGGCTCGCGCTGTACGGTCCCGTCCTGCAGGACGCGTACTACATCGTCGGTCCTGGCGCCGACACACGGGTGCTCCTCGGCGCACTGTCCGAGATCGTTCTCGCGGCGGCCGTCATCGGCACGGGAGTCACACTGTTTCCGGTCCTCAAGAAGCAGAACGAGGGGGCGGCGCTGGGCTATGTGTGCGCCCGCCTCCTCGAAGCCGCCGTCATCATCGTCGGCATCATCAGCGTTCTGTCGGTCGTGAAGCTGCGGAGGGCCGGCGAGGGAGCGGCGGACAGCGACACCGCCTCGCTCGTGACCGCCGGCAAGACCCTGGTGGCCGTCCACGACTGGACGTTCCTCATGGGGCCCAACGTCATTCTGGGAGCGAACTCGCTGGTCCTGGCGTGGCTGATGTACCGCGCCAGGCTCGTGCCGCGTTTCATCGCCGTACTGGGGCTCGCAGGAGGCGCGTTGATCTGTACGTCGGCGACAGCAGTGATGTTCGGGCTGTACGAGCAGATCTCCCTGGCGGGGTCCGTCGCCGCGATCCCCGTGTTCGCATGGGAAGTGAGTCTTGCCGTCTGGCTCATCGCCAAGGGGTTCAAACCGGCTGCCCACCTCGACAGGCACGGCGAGGGGAGGAGCCGCGTCACTCCGCACCCCGCCACTGGGTGACGGACCGTTACGAGGTGGGTGGAGGCTATGACTCCACCCACTCGCCACTTCTCTCGCAGTACGGCTGGCCGACGGACTCGTCGCCGCGGTCGGCCGGGCCATCACCCGAAGCCGCCGTCGCCCCTCCGCCGGTGGCAACGCCGCCGCTCGGCTTCGGTGCGGCGAAGGGCGGCGTGTCCGGTCGACACACGGTTCCTGCCGGAGGGAGCGTGCCGTCGACGAAATAGCGGCCCACGTGCTCGTTGACGCACCTGCTGGGGTTGAGCAGTGCGGTGTGCCCGTAACCGTCATGGGTGAGCAGGCGGGCGGCGGCCAGCTCCCTGGCCATGGCCTGCGCGCCCCGGTAGGGGGTGGCGGGATCGTATCTGGTGCCCACCACGAGGAGAGGATGCGCCGTCGGCTTGTTCCACGGGCCGCGGTAGCGGTTGGCCGCAACGGCCGGCCAGCCGGCACACGGCTCGGCGGCCCAGCTCCAGAAGCGTCCGGCGTCGCCCGCGCGGACGGCGACGGCCTCCTCCAGGGCGTGGTAGACGCCGGAGTCACGCGGATTGGGGCTGTCGGAGCAGAGCACCGCAGCGCCTTGTTCCTCTCCGGTGTACGGATTCGGGACCGGTGGCGCGGGCAGTGGTGAAGGCGGCCCGGGGACTCGGCCCTGCCACAGGTCCTGCAACCTGCCGGCGAGCTCGGTCCATCCGGGGTGGACGATGTCGAGGCCGCTCACCACCTCAGCGACCGTCCTCCCGTAGGTCCACCCACTCACCGGACGCTCCCGGAGACGCCGCAGCAGTTCCTCCCACTTGTTCTTGGTCGCTTGCGGGCTGCCGGCGGAGAAGGCGCAGCGGGCGGTGGTGCTGGAGCCGCACAGGGCGAGGAACTGGTCCAGGATCCCGGCTGCGCCGAGGTCCGCGCCCATGCGCAAGAATGTGGTGAGCCGGACCTCCTCGTCGGAGGCGCGGTTCGTCCATGCCTGCGGGTCGATGTTGCTGTCGAGGGCCATGGCGCGGACCTTGCCGGGGAAGAGGTTGGCATAGGTGGCGCCCAGGATCGTGCCGTAGGAGATCCCGAGGTAGGTGAGTTGCGGGTCGCCCACCGCCTGGCGGAGCTGGTCGAGGTCGCGAGCGGTGTCGGCGGTCGACACGTGCCGTAGGAGCTCAGGGTCCCGCTGCTGACAGCGCCGGGCCAGATCCTTGTACGCGGTGATCCAGGCCGTCCGCTGCTGTTTGCCCACCGGCAGGCCGACCGGTCTGCCCGCACTCCACGCTTCGGCTTCCTCAGGACTCGCGAAGCAGTTGACCGCGGTGCTGTTGCCGACTCCGCGGGGGTCCCAGCTGACCACGTCGAACCGCTCACGGACCTCGCGCGGGAAGCGCTCGTAGTTCTGTGGCATCTGCACCGTTCCCGGTCCGCCAGGTCCGCCGGGATTGAAGAAAAGAGTGCCCATGCGCCGTCCGGGACCGGTTGCCTTGTGTTTCACGACCGCCAGCTCGATGCTGCGCCCGCGGGGGTTGCGGTAGTCCAGCGGCATCTCGGCGGTCGCGCAGTCGAAGCGGCCGTCCTCGGCACACGGTCTCCAGTCCAGCTTCGGGGCTGGCACCGACGGTGTCGGCGTTCCGCCGGCCACGGCGATGTCCGGTCCTATCAGTACCGTCGAGGAGGTGACCACCGCGGCGACGAGCGCGGCACCACGCCGACGTCCGCCTGCGGGCCCAGATATGTTCATCCCTTGTCCCTTCACGGCTGAGCGCCCGATGTCCCCATGCGACGAACGTCGCGACGCATTCGCGTCCACAACACCGTGAACCGGCAACGCGCGCGAGCCGACCGCAACCGAATGGTGCGGCGAGGCGACCGTCGCTCGTCGCACAGCAGGGTTCGATCTTCTGAGAGGTGCCGCGACTCACGACGGAACGCATTGTGTCGGCGGCAAAGAAGTCCCGCCGGGGCAGGGCGCCGCGCCGAATCCGGGTGTGAGGCCGGTGCGCCGCGTCGAGTCGGCGAGCCGTACCGGGCCGACGATGGGGAGGGGACCCCCGACGGGCCCCACCTGCCGCCGCCGACTGGGCACCTGCGACAGCCGACCGGGCGGCATGCGGCGAGCCGCCTCGTGATGTGTGCGGCCGTGCTCCGCACGACAATGGGGCCATGGCACAGAGCACCTCCTTCGGGGAGAACGCACGCTCGGCCGACGAGCAGCACTACGGCGAGCATGTCTTCCGTCCCGACGACGAGGGCGAGGGCGGCCGTATCGATCTGGGGGCCCTCGCCTACGACTGCACGACCATGGCCCGGCTGCGCGAGTTGGGCGTCGGGCCCGGCCGGCGCTGTCTCGACGTCGGTGCCGGCACGGGCACCGTGGCCCGGGCGCTGCTGCGCGAGGCGGGCGTCGCGGAGGTGGTGGCCGTGGACCGCGACGTACGGTTCCTGGCCGCGGAGCCGACTCCGGGCCTGACCCCGCTCGAAGCGGACATCACCTCGGACGGCTTCGCACCGGGACACTTCGACCTCGTGCACGCCCGATTCGTCCTCATGCACCTGTCGGATCCGGGGAGCATGATCACCCGGCTGGCATCGATGCTCACGCCGGGCGGTGTCCTGGTCGTCAGCGACGCCGTGGACCTGACCACGCGCGCCGCACCGGAGAGCTCCTTCACCTCCACTGTGCGGGCCATGTGGCAGGGGCTGCGCGACACCATCGGCACCGACGTGAGCTGGGTGCCGAACTGCCCGCTGATGCTTCGGGCAGCAGGCCTGGAATCCGTCGCGGCGGAGATCCAAGTGCCGCCGCTCGTGCCCGGCAGCCCCATCAACCGGTTCTGGACCGAGACCTGGCAACGGGCCCGTCCCGCGATGACCGCGACACGGCTCGTCGACGACGCCACCATCGACGACGCCGTCCGCTGTCTCGACTCCCCCGACTTCTGCGGACTTTCGCCCGGCATGCTCACCGCTTGGGGCCGCCTGCCGTAACGGTCGGCAGCGGCCCCGGGACCGCGCACCTCAACGGTCCTCCACGGAGGGCGGCGCCCCTCGCGAGTGCTGTGACCGCCGGCCGTCGCGGAGTCCCTGCCGGGCCGCTCGCACCCCCGGATTCGGTTCGCCGGCTCATCGAGGGACGCGGGGCCGGACTGGACGGACGGGTCTGTGGGCACCAGGGTGTGGTGATGAACGACGATGCAGACGAGACGCCGCAGGAACGGATGGCGAAGGTCGAGCTCTACATGGAGTCGGTCAAGGCCCGGATGGCTCCGGAGGACTTCGACACGTTGCATCAGGCGGTGAACGAGATGAGCCGTCTGATCTCAGAAGGACACGAAGGCGTTCTGGAGGCAGGCGACCGCGATAACTTCGCAGGCGAGGTCCAGCGCGAGTTCCTGGCCGTGATGGCGATCGCGACCACCGGGCGGATGGACCACCATGTCATCGACATGCCCGGACCGGACGGCAGTCCCGGCTACGCGGTCGTCACCCCGGAAGTCGCCAACGACCCTGCGGCACTCGCAGAAATCCGCCAGCAGATACACGAGTGGACCACCGAGCAGCAAGCGATCAACAGCGAGCTGGACGGCATCGCCCGTGCCAGCGGCATCGACCCTGACGAGTGATCCCTGCGGGCCCCATGACGACACCCTGTACGGGGTCCACCACCGCTACCTCGGGGACACGGCTTCGCCCCTGGCCGGACACCCGCAAGCCGGTGACCGTGACGGACGGTGGCCGGCGAAGGTTCGCCCTGCTCAAGCGGCCTTTACGCCAGCCAGGGCCTGCCCGGGGGCCGGAGGATGCGCGGCTGCCGGTCAGGTCAGGAGCCGCAATCCGTTCTCCAGGAGCGCGAAGGCGTGTTCCGCGTCGGTCACCGCCCCCGCGTAGCGCTCGTCGGCCGGCTCCCCGTGCGCCAAGCGCTCGGCGTTGTCCTGCGCCAGCGCCCAGTGGACCGCGACGATCTGGACGGCGGCCAACCTTGCCGTGAGTTCCGGAATGTCGGCGGTTTCCCGCAGCGCCTGGGTGAGTGCGCGTTCGGCGCCGGTCTTGAACCGTTCCATCCGGGCCACCAGCGAGGGCGCGTCGAGGATCATCCGGTGGACCCTCCGCACCTGGGGGTGGTCGTTGAGCCCGGTGATGGGGTCCCGCTCCCGCAGCCCGTCGAGGAAGTGCTCACGCACCGCGGTGAGCGGGGCGGTTTCGGGCGGGCGGGCCCGCACGACGCGGGCGATTTCGGTCTCGTGGTCCGCGAGGCGATGCACCACGAGGTCTTCCTTCGTGGGGAAGTAGGCGAAGAGCGTGCGCTTGGACACCTCTGCCGCTTCGGCCACTTGGGCCACGGAGACCTGATTGAAGCCGTGTTCGAGGAACAGCGTGATCGCCGCGTCGGAGATCGCCGCGTGGGTCCGCTGCTTCTTTCGTTCCCGAAGTCCTGGCTTGCCGTCCACGACGAAATCGTAACAGAAAGTCACCGGGGCTATTTCTTCACCTGGTATACATTTAACCCAGGGCTAGAAAGTAGGACGGAGTGAAGGTGTTGACCGAGATCGAGACCGAGGTCGTCGTCGCGGGCGCCGGCCCGACCGGGCTGATGCTGGCGTACGAACTGGCTCTCGCCGGGGTCGAGACGCTGGTGCTGGAGAAGCTGCATCAGCGCGTCGAACAAGCGAAGGGCGGTGGGATCCAGCCCCGTACCGCCGAGCTGCTGGAGTCGCGCGGCCTGTTGGCCCCGTTGCTGCCGCGGGCCGTGCCCGGTGAGCCGGCGAGCGGGCATTTCGCGGCCCTGCCTGTGCCGCTGGACTGCACACCGTGGCGGACCAGGCACCCCTTCCCGATCGCGATCCCTCAGTGGGAGATCGAGGAAGTACTCGAGGAGCACGCGATCGCCGCCTGCGCGCGGATTCTGCGCGGCACCGCCGTCTCGGGAGTCGACTCGGACGACGACGGAGTGGTCGTGACGGCGGGCGGGCTGCGGGTGCGGGCTCGCTACCTGGCTGCGTGCGACGGTGGCCACAGTACGGTGCGGAAACTGCTCGGCCTGCCGTTTCCCGGCAGGCCCGGCACGCATCAGGCGGTCCTGGCAGACATCCGCCTGTCCGCCGTGTCGTCGCTGGTGCCGCAGCGGATGGGGCACATGAGCAACCTGACCCGTCATGCGGGTGGTTACTGGGCCATGCTCGTCCCTCTCGGCGACGACCGGTACCGGATCACCTTCGGGCGCGCGGATCGGACGGACACCACCCGCGACGTTCCCGTCACCCCCGAGGAGATCACCACCGCGCTGCAGGCCGTGTACGGCCCTGAGACCACCCTCGGCGCCGTGGAGAACGCCTCCCGGTTCACCGACGCCACTCGACAGGTGCAGCAATACCGCACGGGCCGTGTCCTGTTCGGGGGCGACGCCGCGCACATCCACCCGCCGCTGGGCGGCCAGGGGCTCAATCTCGGTATACAGGACGCGTTCAACCTCGGCTGGAAGCTGGCCGCGGTCGTCCAGGACCGGGCGCCGAGCGGCTTGCTGGACAGCTACCATGCCGAACGGCATCCGGTCGGGGCTCAGGTCCTGCGTCACACGTCGGCCCAGCGGGTCCTGGCCGATCCGAACCCGAGCGAGGACGTGGCCGCCCTGCGTGACATCTTCATCGACCTGCTGAGGCTGCCCGACGCGAACCGCCGTCTGGCAGGGCTGGTGTCGGGCCTCTCGCTGCGCTACGAGCCGTCCGGGGAGCATCCGCTCACCGGCCAACGCGTGCCGGACGCCGACCTGGTGACCGAAACCGGCCCCACCCGGCTGTCGGCGCTGTTCGGCCCGGGGCACGCCGTCCTGCTCGATCTGGCCGGAACCGTCCCGGCCGGCCTCCGGCTCCCGCCACGGATCGACCGCGTCCGCGCCGCATGCGCCGATGATCTGGGCGCTGCTGCCCTGCTCATCCGTCCCGACGGCTACATCTGCTGGGCCGCGGACTCCGCCACCCGCGGCGACGCCCTGCTCGCCGCGATCGCCGGTGGCCTTGCGAGGGTGCACTGAGCCGGTGGACGGTACGTGGTCCACTGCGGCGCCCGCTGCAGCCCGGGAGTCCTTCGTCCCCCGAGCGGCGGACCGCTCTCCGGAACGTTCACATGACCGCCGAGGCGGCGTCGCGACGGGGGAGGTCGAGCGGGCGTCGTCAGATCGCCTCGTGGGCCTCCCGCGGGTGCCCGCAGATGCGCATGACGGCTGCTGCGCCGATGTCCGGCCCCATGAAGTCCTGGTACTGGCTGAAGCAGAAGTCGGAGTCGCCACCAAACCCGGGCATCCGCTGATTCGGGTCAGCTTGGCGCGACGGACGCGCATTCGCAGCCGCGCCACGCACGGACCGAGCCCTCGATGGGCCCGAGAGGTCGTTCCACCAGGTGAGTCGTCGCACCGCGGCGCCGAGCGCCCGCCTCGACGGGACCTCGGGTCGCCTGCTTGCGCCGCCTACGGCCCGGCAGGTCCCTTCCGTGCGACGTAGACCGTGTTGGCGGCAGTGCCGTGCTGCAGCGGATTTTCGAACGGGACGACATGGGCTTCGGACTCGGCGAACGTGTCCGCCAGCACGGCGCGGAAGCGCTCGTCGGGCGGGTCGTTGGACCACAGGGCGAAGGTGCCGCCCGGCAGCAGACGGCCGGCCAGGGCGTGCATTCCGTCGGGCCCGTAGAGCGCCTCGTGGCGGGGGTGCAGGACCTGACGGGGCGAATGGTCGATGTCGAGCAGGACGGCGTGGAAACGGCGGTCCGGGTCTTCCGGGTCGAGACCACCCGCCCCCACGACGCCGGCGAAGAAGTCACCGTGGACCAGCCGACAGCGAGAATCCTCCACCAGGCCGGGCCCGAGTGGTACGAGGCCGCGCTCGTGCCAGCCGATCACCTCGGCGAGCGCGTCCACCACGATCAGCGAGCGCACCCGGGCGTCGTCGAGGACGGCCCGTGCGGTGTATCCGAGGCCGAGACCGCCGACGGCCACGTCCAGTCCGGTCTCGGGAAGGGCCGCCAGTCCGAGGCGGGCCAGCGCGACCTCGCCCGCTGTGAACAGGCTGGACATGAGGTATTCGTCGCCGAGCTTCACCTCGTACACGTCGTCACCCGACCGCGGGTCCCGCCGGCGCCGCAGAGAGATGTCTCCCATCGGCGTCTGCTTCCAGTCGAGCTCGGCGAAACGCGCGCTCATCCCTGCTCCCTTCTTCGTTGCCGGCGGCCGGGCCGGGCGGTTCATGTCGGCCCGCAGCGACCGGCCAGGTTGCGGGCGGTTCGCCGCCCGCAACCGCGCTCGGCGCCGGTCAGGCGTCGATGATCACTGGGATGATGAGGGGCTTGCGGCGATAGGTGCGGAAGGCCCAATTGGCCACCGCGCGGGCGATGAGCTGTTCGAGCTGGTGGGCGTCGCCGACGCCTTCCTCCGCCGCCTTCGCGAGGGTCTTCTCGATGACCGGGACGACGGGCTCGAAGGTGGTGTCGTCGTGGACGAACCCGCGGGCCAGGAAGTCCGGTGCCTCTGTGAGCGCCCCGGTGTCGGCGTCCACGATCGCGACCACCGTCACCACGCCCTCCTCCGCGAGGGTGACGCGGTCCTTGAGCGATGCTTCCGTGGCGCCGCCGACCGTCATACCGTCCACGTAGACGTTGCCCGCGGGCACCTTGCCGGTGATCGAGGCGCGCCCGTCGACCAGGTCGACGACGACACCGTCCTCGGCGATCACCACGCGGTCCGGGTCCACGCCGGTACGGATCGCCAGGTCGGCGTTGGCCCGCAGATGCTTCCATTCGCCGTGCACGGGCATGACGTTGCGGGGCTTGACGATGTTGTAGCAGTACACGAGTTCACCGGCGCTGGCGTGCCCGGAGACATGCACCTTGGCGTTGCCCTTGTGGACGACGTTCGCTCCCCACCTGGTGAGCCCGTTGATGACCCGGTAGATGGCGGTCTCGTTGCCGGGGATCAGAGAGCTGGCAAGCAGCACGGTGTCGCCCTTGCCGATCCGGATCATGTGGTCGCGGTTGGCCATCCGGGACAGTGCCGCCATCGGCTCGCCCTGCGATCCGGTGCACACCAGGGTGATCTGGTGGTCCGGCAGTTGTTCGAGGTCCTTCATCCCCACGATCAGGCCGGAGGGGACCTTCAGATAGCCCAGGTCGCGGGCGATGCCCATGTTGCGGACCATCGACCGGCCCACGAAGGCGACCTTGCGCCCGTGCTGGTGCGCGGCGTCGAGCACCTGCTGGATGCGGTGCACATGGCTGGCGAAGCTGGAAACGATCACGCGCCGCGGCGCGGTGCGCAGGACCTGCTCGATCGCCGGGTTCAACTCGCGTTCGGACGTGGTGAAACCGGGCACCTCGGCGTTCGTGGAGTCGGTGAGGAACAGGTCCACACCCTCCTCACCGAGCCGGGCGAAGGCGCGCAGGTCGGTGATGCGGTCGTCCAGGGGGAACTGGTCCATCTTGAAGTCACCGGTGTGCAGCACCATGCCGGCACTGGTGCGGATCGCCACGGCGAGCGAGTCCGGGATGGAGTGGTTGACGGCGACGAACTCGCAGTCGAAGGGGCCGAAGCCGCGCCGGTCGCCCTCGCGGACGCGCACCGTGCGCGGCCTGATGCCGTGTTCCTTCAGCTTGGCCTCCAGGAAGGCCAGTGTCAGCTTCGATCCGACGAGGGGAATGTCGGACCGCTCGCGCAGCAGATAGGGCACGCCCCCGATGTGGTCCTCGTGTCCGTGGGTCAGGACGACGGCGACGATGTCGTCCAGGCGGTCCCGGATGGAGGTGAAGTCCGGAAGGATCACGTCCACCCCGGGCTGTGTCTCCTCGGGGAACAGGACGCCGCAGTCGACGATCAGCAGCTTTCCGGCGTGCTCGAACACCGTCATGTTGCGGCCGATCTCGCCCAGTCCGCCCAGCGCGACGACCCTCAGTCCTCCCGCCGGCAGCGGAGGAGCGGCTTTCAATTCGGGATGCGGATGACTCATACCCTGACGTTACCGAGAGTCCGCGGGAAGTGATCCACTGGGTGGATCCCACGGAGGCGCGGTCCACCGCAACAGACGGCGGACGCTCTCGTCGACCGTGAACGGCTCTGTGCCGGGCCCCTCGGCGCCGACGCCGCCGGCATCCGCGGCCGGGACCGCGTCCGTGGGGCGGGTCGCCGGCCTGGCGGGTCGCCGACCAGCGGCGGGAACTGCGGGCCGGGACGGGCGACATCCCCCGTGAGGGTGACGCCGGAGCAGCCGCTGAGGTGATGTTGCCGCGTAGCAGGAGCCCCAGAGCTCCTCGATCTCCCGGTTCACCGGTTCGGATCGTTTGAATGGCCACCTCGACCGGCGTGGGTTTCTCTTGAGTCGGACCGTAAGAAAGTTCGACCGGGAGGTGGCCGATGTACAACATGTGCGCCGAGCACGTGGCGACGGAGACCGGCAGTGGCCTCCTGTGGCATGCCCTTGACGGCAACGGCAACACCCTGTGCACGCGGATCTTCATCGCGGCACCGGCATCGGGCGGAGCCTGCGACCATGAGGACTACTGCCGCAGCTGCATGAACGCCGTGGCCGACGCAGACTCCTGGGAGCCATGAGCGGCAGCGCCTCCGTGAGTCCTCCATTCGCCAGAAGGGCGTGTCCTCATGGCCCGGAACCGTCGTCTGATCCTGAGCTCACCCTCCGAGGTCTGGAGTCTGCTTTGCGACGGACATCGCTACGGGGAGTGGGTGACAGGAACCCAGCAGGTTCTCGCCGCGGACCCGGACTGGCCGGAGGTGGGCGCCCGTCTGCAAGTCCGGGTCGGGGTCGGCCCCTTGGCCCTCGACGACACCTGCGTCGTCCGCATCTGCGAACCGCGCCGGCGGCTGGAACTGGAGGCGAAGGCAGATCCCTTCGGCGCGGCCCGCATCGCCATGAACTTGATCCCCTGGGGCGAGAACACCCTCTTCATTCTCGACTGGCATCCTCTCCGCGGCCCCGGCACCCGGATGCACGGACTCCCCGTGGACTACGTCGTCGCGATCCGCAACGGCATGATGCTGACGAAGCTCGCCAGGATCGCGGTCCGCGAGCACGGTTGAAGCGTGAGAAGCGCCTGCTCCGGTGAGGGATCACCAGGGACGGAGCGCCGTGCCCGGTCGCCCGCGTGTCACGGCCGCTTCGGCCCTGCTCCGCTCTCCCGCGCCAGGTTCGAGTTCCGGTACGAGTAGCCGAAGTAGATCACCAGGCCGATCATGAGCCACACCGCGAACCGGAGCCAGGTCTGCCACGCGAGGAACGTGATCAGCCAGAGCGAGAACGCGACACCGATCGCCGGGACGAACGGCATCCCGGGGCAGCGGAACTTCCGCGGCAGGTCCGGCTGCCGGTAGCGCAGCACGATCACCGCGATGCACACCACTACGAACGCCAGCAGAATGCCGATGTTCGTCAGCTCCGCTGCCTCGCCGATCGGCAGGAATCCGGCGATGAGCGCCGAGCCCACCCCGACGATCCACGTCACCCGCACCGGGACGTGCCGCGTCGGATGCGTCTTCGCGAACCAGTGCGGCAGCAGCCCGTCGCGGCTCATCGAGAACCACACCCGTGTCACACCCAGCATGAACGTGAACATCACGGTGAGGATGCCGATGATCGCGCCCACCGCGATGAGGTTCGCGAGACCGGGCAGGCCCACCGACTCGAAGGCCGTGGAGAAACCGCTCTCCGGGTCGATCTCCGAGTAGTTCTGCATGCCCGTCAGCACCAGACAGGCCAGCACGTACAGCACCATCGAGATCGCCAGCGAATAGATGATCGCCTTCGGCATGTGGCGCTGTGCGTCCTTGGACTCCTCTGCCGCCGTCGACATGGCGTCGTACCCGAACACCGCGAAGAAGACGGTCGCCGCACCCGTGAACGCCCCGCCGACGCCGTACGGGAAGAAGGGGTTGTAGTTGGCGGTGTCGATGTGGAAGACGCCGACCACGATCACCAGCAGGACGACCAGGACCTTCAGCACGACGACGACCGTCTCGAACCGGGCGGCGTTCTTGATGCCGAGGGTGAGCAGGTACGCGGTGAACAGGCACAGGACCACGGCGAACAGATCCACCTGGTGCCCCTCCCCCGTGCCCGGTGCACCGAGCATCCACGCGGGCAGGTCCACCCCCATCGCGCCCAGGAGGAAGCCGAAGTAGCCCGAGATCCCGATGGCGACGACGGCCACGATCGCCGTGTACTCCAGCAGCAGGTCCCAGCCGATGAACCAGCCCGCCAGCTCGCCGAGCACGGCATAGCCGTAGGTGTAGGCCGAACCCGCCTTCGGGATCAGGCCCGCGAATTCGGCGTACGAGAAGGCCGCGGCCGCGCTCGCCACGCCCGCGATCAGGAACGAGACGAGCACCGCGGGCCCCGCGGTGCCGTTCGCGACGGCGCCGGCGAGGGCGAAGATTCCGGCACCGATGATGCCGCCGACACCGATGGCCGTCAGCTGTCCGAGGCCCAGCGTTCTCGTGAGCTGCTCGCTCGGAACGCCTTCTTCGATCTGTTCGATGGGCTTACGGCGCAATACGCCCTGGCCCGTCCGGAGCCCTGCCATGAGTTCACCTCTTCGCAGACTGCTGTCGTCCGATGGCGGCTCATGATGGCCCAGGCCGGGCAGTGGCAGGAGACGACATGCGGTGTCGCTGAGGTGACGTTTCCGGGGAGATTGCCGGACACCGGTTTCACGGACCGGCGCCCGGCCAGTGCTGCGTGGACACTTTCGGGCATCGGCCCCTAGATGTTCACTGCCGCCATCCCGGCCTCGTCGTAGCGCTCGCCGGCCGGCTCGGGGAGCTCTGCGGCGATGCGTGCGAGGTCGTCCTCGGTCAGTTCGACGTCCAGCGAGGCGGCGTTCTGCTCGAGGTAGGCACGGCGCTTGGTGCCCGGGATCGGGACCAGATCGTCGCCCTGTGCCAGCACCCAGGCGATCGCGAGCTGCGCCGCTGTGACACCCTTCTCCGCGGCGATCTCCTTGACCTTCTCGGCGAGCGTGAGGTTCGTCTTGAGGTTGTCGCCGGTGAAGCGCGGGCCGCTGCGCCTGAAGTCTCCCGCGTCGAGCTGGTCGGGAGAGGAGAACCGGCCCGCGAGGAAACCGCGCCCCAGCGGTGAGTAGGGGACGAACCCGATGCCGAGCTCACGGCACGTGGGAAGCACCTCGGCCTCCGGGTCGCGGGTCCACAGCGAGTACTCGGTCTGGACGGCCGTGATCGGGTGGACGGCGTTGGCGCGGCGGATCGTCTCGGCCCCCGCCTCACTCAGTCCGATGTGGCGCACCTTGCCCTCCGCGACGAGTTCCGCCAGGGCGCCGACGGTCTCCTCGATCGGCACGCGGGGGTCGACACGGTGCTGGTAGTACAGGTCGATGTAGTCCGTGCCGAGCCGTTCGAGCGATCCGTGGATCGAGCTGCGTACGTGTTCCGCGGAACCGTCCTGCCGCCCCACCGTGCTCATGTCGCCCGCGACGGCGTCGTCCATCCGGTAGTTGAACTTCGTCGCGATCACGTACTCGCCCCGGTGTCCCCTGACAGCGCGTCCCACCAGCGTCTCGTTGGTGAGCGGCCCGTACATCTGCGCGGTGTCGAGGAAGGTGACACCGATCTCGAGGGCGCGCTGGATGGTCCTGACGCCTTCGTCCTCGTCCGTGGAACCGTAGAAGGCGGACATTCCCATGCAGCCGAGACCGAGGGCGGACACCTCAAGGTCCCGAAGCTTGCGCTGCTTCATGTTCGTCGAAGCCTTTCGTTGCGGTCTTGTCTCTTCCGTTCGGTGGGCGCGGCGTCCGTGGCTCGTCGCGCGCCTCCGCGGCGCGTCGGCATTTGTCCGGAGCCCTGGCGCGCTGCTCGGCGCGAAGGCACGGCAGGCCCGGGCGCCCGGGCACCTTCCCGGTGCGGCCGTGCCATGAACGCTAGGTCTTGGTGTGCACTCCAAGTCAAGGACCGCCCTCCGCCCTGCCGCCGAAGGCACGCCAGGTCGGGTCGGCCGAGCTCGGGTCGGCCGAGCTCGGGTCGGGTCGGCTCGGAGAGGACGCTTGCGGGCGACCGTGATCCGGAGCAGCGTGGACAGGGAGGACGGCGCGGGGGCGCCGGTTGCCGATCACCCCCGGCGGACCGCGCCGGAGCGAGGAGGGAGAGCGATGACCACACCCCGCGGGGACGCGCCGTCCGTGCCGGTCGTACGACGTCGGCCCGAGACGATCGACAGCGTGATCTGGGAGCCGAGCGAACGCTGGGTGCGTGCCACGAAGGGGGACGTCACGATCGTGGACAGCCGCCGGCCGGTTCTTGTGTGGGAGCCCGGCCGTCCCGTGCCGCTGTACGCCTTTCCGGCCGACGACGTGCGCATGGATCTGCTGCGGGAGACCGCACGCCCTGCCCACCCCCGGCGTCATGGGGGCGCGACACTCTTCTACGATCTCGTGCTCGCCGACGGGACCGTCCCGGCGGCGGCCTGGACCTATGCCGGCGAGGAGCTGGCGGGTCACGTCAGTTTCGAATGGTTCGGCCGGAACGTGCTCGACCACTGGTACGAAGAGGACGAGGAGATCTTCGTGCACCCTCGTGATCCTCACAAGCGGGTGGACGCCCTGCCCAGCAGCCGGCACGTCCAGGTGGAGATCGAGGGCACAGTCGTGGCGGACACGCGTACGCCCGTCCTGCTGTTCGAGACGCACCTGCCGGTCCGCTACTACTTCCCGCGCGAGGACGTCCGCTTCGACCTGTTCACCCCGACCGGTTCGCGTACCCGCTGCCCGTACAAGGGGGTGGCCACGGACTACTGGTCGTGGGCGGGCAGCGGCGACGTACGGCCCGACATCGCGTGGAGCTACCCCGATCCGCTGCCCGCCGTGGCGATCATCAAGGACCGGGTGGCCTTCTACAACGAGTCCGTCGACATCGTGCTGGACGGCGAGCGCCTGGAACGCCCTGTCTCGTTCTTCAGCACGCCGTCGCACGGGGCGTCCTGACACAGTCGTGGGAGACCGTGCCGGGCGGCGCGATGTTCGCCGGCGCGGACGCGCGGCGAGGCCCCGCCGCTCGAGCACGGCAGGGCCTCGCGCCGACGCGCCGGCTTTTCGCGGTGGCGCCTATTGGGCCGTGGCGAAGTTTTGCGTCCAGTAGCTGTCCGGCTGTGCGAGGCCGACGCCGATCTCCTTGAACCCGCAGTCGAGGATGTTGCGCTTGTGACCGGGGCTGGCCATCCAGGCCGCCATGACGCTCTCCGGAGTCGCGTAACCGTAGGCGACGTTCTCGCCGTAGGTGCTCCAGCTGTATCCGGCGCGCGTGATCCGGGCGCCCGCGTCGGACCCGTCGGAGCCCGTGTGGGACATGTTCCGGTGGGCTGCCATGTCCTCGCTGTGATCCTGCGCGGCCTTGGTCAGCTTCGCGTTCAACGTCACCGGGGAGCATCCGGCCTTGCTGCGCTCACTGTTGACGAGCGCCACGACGCGGGCCACGTCGCCGGACGCAGGCGCCGCCGTGGACGGCGCGGTCGACGGGGTGGTCGACGGCGCGGTCGGCTCTGGCGCTGCCGGCTTGGTCACGGAGGGCTTGGGTGCCACCGGCTTGGGTGCCACCGGCTTGGGTGCCGCCGGCTTCGGCGTGGCCGGCTTCCGTGTGGTCGCTGTCGTGGTGGGGCTCGGCGACCCGTGCTCGGCCGGCTTACGGTCCCAGTTGCCTCCGTCCCACCGGCGGTCCGACTCGTCCCCGTCCCACCGCCGGCCGTCCCACCGCTGGCCGTGATGCGCACTCTGCCATCTGTCGTGGGACCGGCTGTCCTGGCTCCCCTGTGTGTCCATACAGGCCATGGCGGCGGAGGGCACGCCCACGGCTGCCACGGCGACAGCGGCGATGGTTATCTTCCGGTAGTGCGTCGTTCTGCGGTGCTTGCTCATGTGTGACCTCGATTGTCATCGCGGAGCGCCACCGAGATCTGTTGGCCCGGCCCGTCTGTGTGCGACCTGCGGCGGCGCCGTTTGCGGGGCGGCCATTGTTAGGACGGCCGCGCACGGAGGGCAACGAGCGCCGCTACTACCCCGGGTCGTAGACCCGGTCAGCCCTTGCTATGGACGCAAGGGCGTGCTGGCCCCGCACGCGGAACCTCCCGGACCTTTTGACGCTCCGCCAGAAGGCTTTCGACAGCGGGAAGGCGGGCACATGAGCCAGGAGGATCGAGGACCGTCGAACGGCGTGCGGAGGTATGTCCCTACCGAAAGGGACAAATACCCTTATGTCACCAAGGGTGCCTTCTACTATCGCCCCTCCTGATGCCCGGAACCCGCTGTGGCGGATGTCACGGAACCATTGCTTCCGCTTCGCGTTCGGGTCGCCACGGCAAGGCGGGCCCGCCGCGCGGCGTCGCACTGCCGCCCCACGACGAGCGATTCCGAGTGCGCTGCGGGCTCTGGCGACAACGGTCCGCCGCCTCTGCGGCCCCAAGATCGCCCGTGACGGTGAGTAGCCATACCGGCGGGGTCGAACACGGCCGAGAGCCGGCGGGCGGGCTCGTGACCGCGTCCCGAACGGGGCACATTCGGGTGTCCGCAGACCGGCCCTGTGAGGCAGGACGGCGACGTACGCTGGAGCGCATGACCGAGCGCAAACCGCCAGGCGTCAGCTTCGAGTCCTGGGTCGACAAACAGATCCGCGAAGCCGCGGAGCGCGGCGAGTTCCGTGATCTGCCCGGTTTCGGAAGGCCTCTTCCTGCCGCCGGTGACGCGTACGACGAGATGTGGTGGATCAAGGGGAAGATGCACCGCGAGGGGCTCGGTTTCCTGCCTCCGACGCTCGCGCTGCGCAAAGAGGCGGAAGAAGCCCTGGAGAAAGTCGCGCGGGCACCGTCGGAGTCAACGGTGCGGCGCATCGTGGAGGACATCAACCAGAAGATCGCGGCGGCGATCCGCCGGCCACCACCCGGCCCGCCCCTCGGGCTGAAACCCTACGACGTGGAAACCGTCGTCGGCGAGTGGCGGCGCCGCCGCACCTGAGCGGCCGCACAACAGCGCAGCCGCGCCCCTGCAACCGCCGCACCGCGGCGCTGAAGCCTGGACCCGTCGCCCCGGCCGGGACCGCAGCGACGCCGCCCGCTCGATCAGGCCGGCTCGGCCCCCAGCCACGACGCGACCGCCCGCGCGATCGGCAGCCCCGTCTCCAGCTCCACGAAGCCGAACTGCCCGCCCTGGTTGCACTCGAGAAACCACCATGTGCCCGTCGAGTCCTCCGCGAAGTCGAAGGCACCGTAAGCCAGTTCGGCCTGCTTCTTGTACGCCTCGACGGCCCTGGCCACCTGGGCCGGTACTTCCACCGGTTCCCACTCGTGGCCCGTGTCCCCGTAACGGCCGTCGACCTGACCCGGCTCCGCCGCTTTGCGTGCGGCGAAGTGCTGGTCCCCCACACTCGTCAACCGGACATCGGCACGCTTGGCGACATAACGCTGCAACAGCGTCGGTGCCGCGGCCACTCCGGAGAAGTCGGCGTCCGGCGGCACGAGCGTGGTCGGCAGCGCCATCGGCGGATCCCCGGGCGACTTCCCGGACACCGACTTCACGACCACGTTCCTGTACTGCTCGGCGAATTGACGGGCCATCGACGGATGGGTGGTGAGCAGCGTGGCCGGCACCGGGAAGCCGCTCTGGTGCGCGACACGCAACTGCCAGGGTTTGCGCCTGGCCTTGGCCGCGGCGCTGGGATGATTCATCCACCGCGCGCCCGTGCAGTCGAGCATTCCGTACAGGGCGTGGGCGGTCTCGACGCTCAGCCATTCGGACGGTTCGGCGGCGTGTGCCGCCGGTTCGCCGGGCCTGCGGATCCAGACGGACCGCAGGCCCTGCATGCTCGCCACACGGCCGCCGATCGACAGATATCCGCGGAACTCCCCGCGCACGTACTCCGCGGAGAGAGCCCCTGCGCCAGGGAGGTCGGCGGGGTCGAACCGGACGAGCGGGACGCCCAGTTCGTGCAGTTCCGCCACGACCATGTCAGCGGTGACATCCGCCTCGCACGTGAGCACCAGCACTGTCACGTCGCACGCCGGTCAGTCGTCGAAGTGGGTCGCGGAGCCGGCCTTGGAGGTCGTCGTCCCCGCAGCGGCGAGCAGACCCCGGTCCATGATGGCGGGCCTCCCGTCGGACAGCACGTTCAACTGCAAGGTGGCGTCGTACGCATAGGGCGCAATGCCCGTGGCCGGCTCAGCAGGGCGTGCATAGTTCCACGCGAACGGTTTCATGTCTTTTCCTCCCCTGCCCGTGCGCGCCTGCCCGGGCTCCTCATGTGACAGTACGTATTTGAGAGGTAATGGTTTCATTACGCACCGTGACCATGTGAATGCTGTTCCTCTACGGCTCCCCTACCTGAGGCCACCGGCCGACAGTTCCGCGGCGGCACCCCGCCACCCCTGCACTGCCTTCCGCTGCCTCCCGGCGCCGCCAAGACAGACGCACCATCAGCCCCACAGGTTTCACACCATGGCCCCAACGTGACCGAGGCGACACTCCAAACCTCCCCGATTCGGGACATCCCGGCGAACGGGTGGGCCGACCGGCGTCGAAGCTTCACGTCACGCCGTCGAGGCAAAGCGTTCGTCGAGGATTCCGTTTTCCCTGGATCGGCAAGGATTGGTGCACTGATGAGCGAATATGAGCGTTCTCACACGATGCCCGCTCTCCCCGAGCATGTCTACGATCAGGCTGCCCAGGTGGACCAGCTCGACAGCTGGCTGCCCGAGGCCCTGCACGTCAGAGCCGAGGAACTGCCGGCGGTCACCGTGCACGAGGACCGCACGGACGAGGACATGCCCGCGCTCCTGAAGGCCGAGAAGGACCAGATGCGGGTCGAGTGGGGAACGCGGAACGGGGGCGCCTACGCAGGGTGGCTCCAAGTCGCCGGAATCGGCTCCGGCGCCAGCGAGGTCACGGTCCACCTGTCGTTCTTCGACGAGTCGCACGACCCTGGCGGGAAGGCTGTGAACGACGCCCTCGACCAGAGCCTGAGGCGGCTCGAGGAGCAGGTGCGGATCAGGATCGAAGGCGCGGCCGGCTGAACCACCGCTCGGAGTGGAGGACGCAGCCGGCCGAGCAACCGGTGGCCGCTCGGGCCGAAGGCCGCGGAGCCGGACGCGTTCAGCGTCAGGGTGACACGGCGCCCGCGAGGACGGACGCCCCCCGCCATGCCTTGTGGAACGTCGGCACGTGAAGTGCCCGGCTGCCGGCCGGGCGCCACCGTCCGCCGGGGCAGGTCAGTGTTCCAGCACCTCGCGGGCCGCGTCCTGCGCCGCCCGGCGGTCCTCGTCGACGAGACCGATGCGGGTGCGCCGGTCCAGCACGTCCGATGCGTCGAGGGCGCCCTCGTGCCGTACCGCCCAGACGAACTCGGCCCTGGTGACGGGGTGGCCCGGGACGACGGGCGCGGCCAGGGCCGGGTCCGCGAGGCCGAGGGCGTGGACGGCGGGTGCCTCCACTCCGTAGCGGCGGACCAGGCGCCGGGGCGCTTCGAGACGGGCGAGCACGCCCGCCGGGGCGGCCCCCACGAGCGGCAGGACGGCGGTGCGGCTGGGGCCGGCGCTCACGCCGCCGGCGACGAGTGCGGCGTCCACCGCGTCCTGGGCCATGCGCCGGTAGGTGGTGAGCTTGCCGCCGACGACGGTGACGACACCGCCGGCCGAGGTGAGGATCGCGTGCCTGCGGGAGATGTCGGCCGTCCGGCCGGGTCCGGCGGAGCCTGCCACCGGGCCGGTGTCCAGGAGCGGCCGCAGGCCGGCGAAGGCGCCAACCACGTCGTCGCGGCGCAGGGGTACGTCGAGGGCCGAGCCGAGGACGTCGAGAAGGAAGCCGATGTCCGTCTCCGGCACGTCCGGCACATCGGGCACCGGCCCTTCGACCGGTTCGTCGGTGAGTCCGACGTACACCCGGCCGTCGCCCTGCGGCAGGACGAGGACGAAGCGGTTGGACTCCCCTGGGATCGGGATGTGCATGCCGGCGGTGAGGCCGCCCAGATCCTCGGAGCGCAGTACGAGATGCGTGCCGCGAGACGGTCGCAGCCGGACGTCGTCGACCAGGCCGCCCGCCCATACGCCTGCGGCGTTGATGACGGTGCGGGCCCGAACCTCCAGTTCCTCGCCGGTGAGTTCGTCGCGGACGCGGGCGCCGGTCCCGCTCACCGCGAGCGCGCGGGTCCGGGTGAGGATGTGGGCGCCGTGGGCGGCTGCGGTTCTGGCGACGGCGGTCACCAGGCGTGCGTCGTCGGTGAGTTGGCCGTCCCAGGAGAGCAGACCGCCGCGCAGCCCCGTCGGCCGGAGCACGGGCGCCATGTGCCGGGTCTCGACGGCGGAGAGCGTACGGGGCCCGGGGAGGGTGGTGCGCGAGGTGCGGGCGGAGGCCCGCAGGAGGTCACCGGCGCGCAGCCCCGCCCACGTCACGGCGGCCTGGCCGCGGGATACGAGAGGGGTGAGCGGCAGGACGAAGGGCTGCGGGCGTACGAGGTGGGGGGCGGTGCGTTCCATGAGGATGCCGCGCTCGACGGCGCTCTCGTGGGCCACGTCGAGATGGCCGGTGGCCAGGTAGCGCAAGCCGCCGTGGATCAGTTTGGAGCTCCAGCGTGAGGTGCCGAAGGCGAGGTCGTGGGCGTCGATCGCGGCGACGGTGAGTCCGCGGGAGGCGGCGTCGAGGGCGGCTCCGGCGCCGGTGGCTCCGAGGCCGACGACGAGGACGTCGACGGTGGCGCCTTCGGCGAGCCGGGCCAGTTCGCGGCTGCGGCGTAGGGCGTTCAGGGAGGCCGCCAGCGGTGCTGGGAGCGGGGGCCCTGCAGCCGCTCCGGCGGCATGGTCCGGGCGGCTCGAACGGCTCGGGCGGCTCATGGTGTGAGGGTCCTCTCCAGGATGGTCCGCAGGTCGTCGAGGAAGGCCCTGTCGGCGAGTTCGGGCTCGCCCTCCTCGGTCATGGTGCGCAGGGAGAGCGCGAAGGACTGCACGACGAGCAGCAGCGAGCGGGCCTGCCGGTCGGGGTGGGACCGGCGCACAGAGCCGTCGGCGTGACCCTCTGCCAGGCCGCCCGCGATGAGTCCCAGCAGCGCGTCCTGGCTGGCGCCGCGCCGGTCGAGGATGTACGGGAGCAGCAGCTCGGGGTCCACGTCGATGATCTTGTGGAAGAGCGGGTGGGCGCGGAAGGCGGTGACGCCGCCGACCAGGCCCTCGACCAGCCTCTGTCGTGCGGGTGCGCCTGGTTCCGGTTCGGGCATTGCGCCGACGGCGAGGGCGATCCACTCCCTGGTCATCAGGTCGCCGACGAGGGTGCGCACGTCGGGCCAGCGGCGGTACAGGGTCATGCGGGAGACCCCTGCGCGCCGCGCGACGTCGGTGAGCGTGGTCCGGCGTACGCCGACGGCGAGGACACAGTCGCGTGCCGCGTCGAGGACGGCATCTCCGTCCGAATGGTTGTGACGAATGGGCGTCATCTGTCACAGTGTAATGCCAGTGCGGGCCGCGCGGCAGTACGCCCCGCGAAAACCCCGCGTAACCGATGGTGAGGAACAGCCGAGTGGACATGTTGTGGAGCGGCTGGGGCGACCCGGCCAAGGCAGCCCCGCTGCCGGACACGGTGACCGGCCTGCTGCGCGATCTGCTCGGCGTGACACCGGACGAGAACGGCCCTGCCTCGCTCGAGGCGATCGACGTCCCGCCGTCCGCGCTCACCGCCGCCGCACGCGCGGCGCTCACCGAGTGCGTGGGCGGGGACGAGTATGTGCGCACCGACGCGGAGAGCCGTGTCCGGCACACCCGTGGCAAGTCCACACCCGACCTGCTGCGCATCCGGGCCGGCGATGTCGACGACATCCCGGCGGCCGTCGTGCTGCCGGGCAGCCACGACGAGGTGACGGCCGTCCTGCGGGCCTGCGCCGAACACGCGGTGGCCGTCGTCCCCTTCGGCGGCGGCACGTCCGTCGTCGGCGGGCTGGCCCCCGAGGGAAAGCACTGCTTCGTCGCGCTGGACCTGCGCCGGCTCGACGCGCTGCTCTCCGTCGACGAGATCTCCCGCACGGCGGTCCTCCAGCCGGGCATGCGCGCACCGCGATGCGAGGAGCTGCTCGGCGAGCTGGGCTGGACGCTCGGCCACTTCCCGCAGTCCTACGAGTGGGCCTCCGTGGGCGGTTTCGCCGCGGCCCGCTCCAGCGGCCAGGCTTCGGCCGGCTACGGCCGCTTCGACGAGATGGTGCTGGGCCTCACCCTCGCCACCCCGGAAGGAACCCTGGAGGTCGGGCGGGCCCCGCGCTCCGCCGCCGGCCCCGACCTGCGGCAGCTCGTCCTCGGCTCCGAGGGCGCGCTCGGGGTGATCACCTCCGTGACCGTACGCATCCGGCCGCTGCCGGAGATCCGGGTCTACGAGGGCTGGCGCTTCGCGTCGTTCGAGGCCGGCGCCGCGGCCCTGCGCAGGCTCGCCCAGGACGGGCCCCGTCCGACCGTGCTGCGCCTGTCGGACGAGACGGAGACCTTCGTGGGCCTGGCCCAGCCGGACCGGATCGGCAGTACGCAGGAGGGCGGGACACCCGCCGGCTGTATGGCGATCGCCGGCTATGAGGGCACCGCGCGGGACACCGCCGACCGGCGCGCCCGGGCCCGGGAGGTGCTGCTCGCCTGCGGTGGCGAGTACGTCGGCGAGGAGCCCGGCGAACGCTGGGCGCACGGCCGGTACAACGCGCCCTACCTGCGCGACTCGCTGCTCGACGCGGGCGCCTTCGCGGAGACCCTGGAGACGGCGTGCTTCTGGTCCGCCCTGCCGGGCCTCTACGAGGCGGTGCGCCAGGCGCTCACCGGCACGCTGACCGAGGCCGGAACTCCGCCCCTGGTGATGTGCCACATCTCCCATGTGTACGAGAACGGCGCGTCGCTGTACTTCACCGTGGTCAGCGCGCAGGGGGACGACCCGGTGGCCCACTGGGCGCCGGCGAAGCGGGCCGCCAACGACGCGATCATCGAGGCCGGGGGCACCATCAGCCACCACCACGGCGTCGGCACCGATCACCGCGACTGGTACGCGCGGGAGATCGGCCCGCTCGGGGTCCGTATCCTTCAGGCCCTCAAGGCCGAGCTCGACCCGGCCGGGACACTCAACCCCGGCGTGCTCATCCCCGTCCGCTGACCGGCCCCCTTGCCTTCCGGAGGCGCATTCATGCGACAGTTCACCGCCGTCGTCAATCCCGCCGCGGGCGGGTCGAGCGGTACGGCGGCTCTGCTTCCGCTGGCCCGCCTCCTCAGAGAGGCCGGGGCACGGTTCGACACCCAGTACAGCCGCAGTCTGGAGCACGCCCAGGAGGTGGCACGGCAGGCCGCCGGGCAGGGGCACGTCGTGCTGGCCGTCGGCGGTGACGGCATGGCCGGCCGCGTCGGCGGCGCGCTCAGCGGCTCCGACGCCGTCTTCGGTGTCGTCCCCGCCGGGCGCGGCAACGACTTCGCCAGGGCGCTCGGCCTGCCCTCACGGACGGAGGAGCTGGCGGACCTGCTGCTGAACGGCTCACCGCGGCCGGTCGACACCATCGAGGTCACCTCCGCCGTCCACGCCGGAACATCGGTGCTGGGCAGCGTGTACGCGGGCGTGGACGCCGTGGCCAACCACCACGCCAACGCCTCGCGGCTGCTGCGGGGCGCCGCGTCCTACTACGCGGGCGGTCTGCGGGCCGTGCTCGGCTGGCGGCCCGCCACGTACCGCATAACCGTCGACGGGACCGAGCACGAACGGCGCGGTTACACGGTCGTCGCGGCCAACTCGGGCTTCTACGGCTTCGGTCGCAACATCGCGCCGGGCGCGCGGCTCGACGACGGCCTGCTGGACGTCGTCGTCATCGGTCACGCCCCCAAGCGGCTGTTCTTCGCGATGATGAACGAGCTGAAGACGGGGGCGCACCTTGAGCGCCCGCAGGTGGAGATCCTCAGAGGCCGGGAGATCCGCATCCAGGCCGACCGGAGCGTGCCGTACGGCGCGGACGGCGAGGTCGACGCGGCCCTTCCCGTGACGGTCAGGGTCCAGCCCGGAGCACTGAACGTCATCGGCTGACGCCGGGCCCGGCCGTACGACCCGCTCGGCGCGACCAGCGGCCCGCAGGCGATCATCGGCTTCCGCCCGGCCACGGGCAGTTCGCGGGCGCGCTGCCCACCCGGCTCACCTCCGGCGGGACAGGCTCGCGGCCACCGCGCCCGCGCTGACCGACGCCGGCCGACTCCGCCTGCGGGGCACGGCTGCGACCGCCGGCGGGGGCGGGAGGGTTCGGCGGACGTCCGCTGGTTACACGTGCACGGACCCTGTGACGCCGTGATGGATGTCGCGTCCGGCCGGGCCGGTCGGTGGCGGTGCACGAAGTGGAGGTGACCGGTGGCCTTGCGGCGCTGGGCGGCGTGGGAGCTGTCCGCGGTGCGGACCTCCGTACGCAGGGCCCTGACGGAGGCCGGGCCGGAGCGGGACCTGGCGGTCCAGTCGCTGAAGGCCGCCGGCGCCGCCGTTCTCGCGTGGGCACTGGTCGGCTGGTGGTGGAATGCGCCGATGGCCCTGATGGCCCCGTGGACGGCGGTGGTCCTCGTACAGAGCACCGTCTACCGCTCGCTTCGGGCCGGAACCCAGCAACTCGTCGTCATCGCGCTCGGCACGCTGCTGGCGACCGGGGCGGCCGCGCTGACCGGCAACACCATGGCGGCGATGGCCCTCGCCCTTCCACCGGCGGTGCTGCTGGGCAACTACTCGCGCTTCGGCGACCAGGGCGTCTACGCGCCGACGACCGCCGTCTTCGTGCTCGCGTACAGCTCCTTCTCCGGGACGGCGATCGCCCACCGCCTCTTCGAGGCACTCGTCGGAGCGGTGATCGGCATCGGCGTGAACGCCCTGGTCCTGCCCCCGGTCCACCTCCGCGATGTGCGGGACAGCCTGGACCGGCTCGGCCGTGACAGCACGGACCTGCTGCGCGCCATGGCCGACGACGTGGAGAGCGGCTACGACCGTACGAGCGCCGAGCAGTGGCACGAGGGAGCCCGGCGGCTCGGCGGCCCCGTGCAGGACCTGCGCAGCGCCCGCGGGTGGACGCAGGAGAGCTACCGCTTCAATCCGGGGCACCGGCTGCGGCGCCACCCGGCCCCGCCCCCGGGCCACTGGGACACGTACTGGACGGTGATCGCCGAGCGGCTCGAGTCGGTCACGGCGACTCTGGTGGACACGACCGGTGAATGGCGCAGCCTCGCCTCGCCGCCCGAGCCCGCTCTGCGCTGCCTGCCGGAGCTGTTCCGCGCCATGGCGGACGTCTGCGAGGCGGACCGGGCCGCGCCGGCCGTCGCCCCGCCGCCCGACGGCGACGTGCGCAAGGAGGCGATGGGCCGGGCCTGGGAGGCCCATCGCCTGCTCAAGCGCCACCTGCCGGCGCAAGACCATGAGACGGCGACCGCGGTGGGCGGGCTCGCGGCCCAGACACAGCAGCTGCTGTACGCGCTGGAGACCGGACCCGCTCCGGCCCGGCAGACGTGAGGCCCCGCCGGCGCCTGCCCGCCGCGTCCGGATCGTCCTCGTGCCCGGCCCGGCCGGTCCGGGACGTATCAGCAGGCCCAGTCCTTGCCGGGGTCGAGGTCGCCGTCCCGGCGGCGCTGGGTGAATGAGAACCAGTTGCCCGAGTCGTCGCGGAAGATCGCCTCGGTGCCGTAAGGACGCTCCTGCGGCTCCTGGAGAAACTCCACGCCGCGTGCCTTGAGCTTCTCGTAGTCTCCGTGGATGTCGTCGGTGGCGAGGACACCCGCGCCGAGGACGCCCTTGGAGACGAGGGTCGTCATGGCCTCGGCGGACTCGGGGTCCATGGAGGACGCGGTCGGCACCATCAGGGTCAGCTCCACATCGGGCTGGCCCTTGGCGCCCACCGTCAGCCAGCGCATGCCTCCCTCGCCCATGGTCATGTCCGTACGCACCTCGAGGCCGAGCTTTTGCGTGTAGAACTCCTTGGCACGGTCCTGGTCGAGCACCCAGACGGTGGAGATGGCGAGGCCCTTGATCATTTCGTGCTCCTGGATGAGAGGTTTCTGCGGCCCTGCCACCGTAGGCAGAGGGGGCCTCAGCCTGCTTCTTCAGAATTGCTGGGCCTGTCCGGAACACGGGACGGGGAGAAACCGCCGGCCCAGAGCATCGCGTAGCACCCGGGGATCAGGGCGGCGCCGCGGCCGACGTGCTTGGCGCGGTACTCGCTCGGTGAGAGTCCGGTCTGCCTCTTGAAGCGGGCGGAGAACGTGCCGAGGCTGGTGAAGCCGACGAGCGTGCAGATCTCGGTGACGGAGAGGTTCGCGGTGCGGAGCATTTCCTCCGCCCGTTCGACCCGGCGGCGGGACAGGTACTGGCCCGGTGTCTGCCCGTACACGGCTTTGAAGGCACGGACGAAGTGGTAGCGGGAGTACCCGGCGTGGGCGGCGATGGCGTCGAGGTCGAGCGGCTCGGCCCAGTCGCGGTCCATCGCGTCCTTCGCGAGGCGCAGCTGCCGTAGATGAGCCGGGTCCGTCACGTTGCCCATGCTGGCACGGGGCACTGACAGCGAGGCGCGAGCCGGGGCGGCGGGCATTGACGGACGAGGGGAACATCTGGTCGGATCGTGGCGTTTTAAGCACATACAGGCAACGGCGACTCTGTCGTGCCTGCCCGTTCCCGGCTACGGATTCCGGCTGCCCATGATGCTCTCCCGAACAGCACCCGCCACCTTCGCAGGCGTGGCCGTCCTCCTCACCGGCTGTGCCGGCGCCGGAGCGACCGAAAGCTCCGGCGCGTCCGGCAAGGCCGCCGTCAGCGCCGTGGCACCGGCGTCGGCCACGGCCGGCGTGCCGGGCCCCGCCACATCGGCCCCGGGCTCCGGTACGCCCATCTCCACGGAGCCGCCGGCCCCGGCATTCGATCCCCGCACCGAGACCGCGGTGCTGTCCGTCCCGGCCATCGGGCTGGAGGACCTGCGTGTCGTGCCGTACGAGGGCACGACCGACGACTGGCCGGGCACCCGGATCCAGAACCGGGGTGTGGCCGCGAGTCCGTACGGCGAACGGGGCGGCGTGGGACCGGGCGAGGTCGGCAACTACCTGGTCACCGCGCACCGCCTCTCCGCCGGTGGACCCATGCGGGACCTCCCGGCGCTCGACAAGGGCGATTCCGTGTTCGTGACCGCGGGTGGTTCGGTGTACGAGTACGTGATCACCGAGACACGTCAGACGTCGTTCCGCTCGGAGCGTTCGCTCGCCGAGCAGCGGGCCGCGGTACCGGGTCACCCGGGCGAGCGGCCCACCAAGGCGATGATCACCCTCTCCACCTGCGCGACTCCCGAGGACGACGCGGCGGGCAACTTCTGGCGCGACGACAAGGGCAACCCGGAGCACCGCATCGACAAGATAGGCGTGCTGCGCGAGGTGTCCGACCAGTAGACGGCACGGCGCCGCCCGGCCCCGGTCCCGCGGCGGGGACCGGGGCCGGGCGGCGCCGTGCCGGTTGTCAGGCCGTCGCGAAGCGTTCCCACACCCGGTGGCTGCCCAGGAGCCGGGTGATCTCCTCCAGCGTTCCCTCCTCGCCACGGCCGGTCACCACTCCCGGCGCGTCGGCGGGCACGCCGGCGGCCGCGAGCACGCTGTCCGCGCCTGCCCAGCCCCCGATCGCCTTGCCGTGCCGGTACGCCTCGGACAGCATCAGCAGCACCCGCGGATCGGACGCGCCGCCGCGTCCCCCGGCCGGGTCGCCGGCCTTGGCGTCGCGGGCGCCGATCGCATCGGCTGCCGGGCCGGGGGCTCCGGCGAGAAGCAGGGCGTCGAACTCGATCGAGCGCGCGGTGGCGAAGGTACGCTGCACGGCCACCGGTTCCCCGCCGTCTCCGAGCACGCCTCCGTCGGGGCCGACGACCAGCGGAACCATGCCCGCCGCCAGTACGGACCGTCGCACGGTACGGACTCCGTCGAGGTCGCAGTCGGCGTCGGCGACGATCCCGATGACGCGGCCGTCCAGCGGCCAGGTCTGTCCGATCTGGGAGAGCGCCGGGCTCGGTTCCACGGACGCGAGGGGCTCCGTCGGCCCTGGCGCGGGCAGGCCGAGGGCGGCGGCGACACCGGCGCACAGCTCGGGGTCGATGTTGGCGAGGACCCGTAGACCACGCTCCTTGATCGCCTGCTCGTAGCACTTGCCCAACTCGAACGAGTAGGCGGCGATGATGTGTTCACGTTCCACGGGCGACATGCTGAGCCAGAACCGGCGGGGCTGGCTGAAGTGGTCGGCGAACGAGTCCGGCGCCTCGCGGACCTTCTTCGCCGCCGGCACCTCGACGGGCACCTCGACGTAGGCGCCCAGGTCGGCCCCCGCCTGGAACGGGCAACCGGCGTCGAGCGAGTTGGGCCGGTAGGGCGCCACACCCCGGTGCACGGCGGTCTGGTGCATGCCGTCCCGCAGCATGTCGTTGACCGGCGCGTGAGTGCGGTTGACGGGAATCTGCGCGAAGTTGGGGCCGCCGAGCCGGCTGATCTGGGTGTCCAGGTACGAGAAGAGCCGACCGGACAGCAGCGGGTCGTCCGTGATGTCGATGCCGGGGACGAGGTGGCCCGGGTGGAAGGCGACCTGCTCGGTCTCCGCGAAGAAGTTCGACGGGTTGGCGTTCAGGGTCAGCAGTCCGATCGGCTGCACCGGCGCCAGTTCCTCGGGGACGATGTTCGTCGGGTCGAGCAGGTCGATGCCCTCGAACGTCTGCTCCGGGGTGTCGGGGAAGGTCTGGACGGCCAGTTCCCATTGCGGGTAGGCGCCCGCCTCGATCGCATCGGCGAGGTCCCTGCGGTGGAAGTCGGGGTCCATCCCGCCGGTGATCTGCGCCTCCTCCCACACCATGGAGTGCACGCCGAGCTTCGGTTTCCAGTGGAACTTCACCAGCGTCGTGTCGCCCACGGCGTTGACCAGCCGGAAGGTGTGGACGCCGAAGCCCTCCATCATGCGGAACGAGCGAGGGATGCCCCGGTCCGACATGTTCCACAAGGTGTGGTGGGTGGCCTCCGTGTGGAGGGTGACGAAGTCCCAGAACGTGTCGTGGGCGCTCTGCGCCTGCGGGATCTCGCGGTCCGGCTGCGGTTTGCCGGCGTGGATGATGTCCGGGAACTTGATCGCGTCCTGGATGAAGAACACCGGGATGTTGTTGCCGACGAGATCGAAAGTGCCCTCTGTCGTATAGAACTTGGTGGCGAAGCCCCGGGTGTCGCGCACCGTGTCGGCGGAGCCGCGGGAGCCGAGGACCGTGGAGAAGCGTACGAAGACCGGCGTCTCGACGCCCTTGCCGAGGAACGCCGCCTTGGTGATCCGCGCGGCGGTGCCGTAGCCCTGGAAGACGCCGTGCGCCGCGGCGCCGCGCGCGTGGACGACCCGCTCGGGGATGCGCTCGTGGTCGAAGTGGGTGATCTTCTCGCGCAGATGGTGGTCCTGCAGCAGGACGGGGCCGCGGCTGCCGGCCTTCAGGGAGTGGTCGGTGTCGGGAAGCCGGGCACCCTGTGCCGTGGTCAGGTACGGACCGGTCTGGGCGACGGCCGCCTGGTCCGCTCCCGTCTCCTGTCCCGTCGGGCTCACGGTCGCCGGTCCGCTCTGGTCCGGTTTGGGTGGGAGCGGCTCCCTCGGCTCCATCGGTTCGTCGACGGTCGGCGGTTGCGGCGACGGCCTGCCGGGGATGCCGCCTTCGGCTCCGGAGTTCTTCCGGTTCATGCGTCCTCCACGGATACGGGTGCCGGACGCCGGAGTGTCTCCGGCGCATCGGCATACTCGGCCGATTCTTCTGCCCCGGCAAAGGCACGGCAGTCCGGATACACCCATCCCGGTGGAAAGACGGACCGCGTCGGCGAAGGGCGAATCCCTTGATGCCGGCCCTACATGCCGCCCGCGACGCGCAGCACCGCTCCCGTCGTGTACGACGCGTCCTTCGAGAGGAGCCACGCGACCGCGCCGGCGACCTCCTGCGGCTGTCCGGCCCGGCCCATGGGCACGTTGACCGCCACCTTCGCCGGCCGTTGCGGGTCCTCGTGGAACTCGGTCCAGATGGTGCCGGGGGCCACGCAGTTGACGCGGATGCCGTCGGCTGCGACCTCCTTGGACAGCCCCGTCGTCATCGCGTCGACGGCCGCCTTGGTGGCCGCGTAGTGCACGTACTGGCCGGGGCTGCCGAGGGTGGCGGCCGCGGAGGAGATGTTGACGACCGCACCGCCGCCGGAGGCGGTCATGTCACGGACGGCACGGCGGGCGCAGAGCAGATATCCCCACACGTTGACCTCCAGCGCTCGGCGCATCCCTTCCGCATCGGCGTCCGCGAGGCGGCCGTTGGGCCCGCTGATGCCGGCGTTGTTCACCAGGGCTGTGACGGTGCCCAGTTCGGCCGCGCCGTCGAAGAGACGGTCGACGGACTGCTCGTCGGCGGTGTCGACGCGGACGGCCAGGGCGCGCCGGCCGGCCACGCGCACCGCCTTGGCGACCTCGTGCGCGGCGGCTTCGTCGGACCGGTAGCCGACGACCACGTCGTGGCCTTCCACGGCGAGGCGGGCGCAGACCGCGGCGCCGATGCCGCGGCTTCCGCCGGTGACGACGGTGAGTTGCTGACGCAAGGCGGACTCCGGTGCTGTGGGGCGGGCGATGCGGACCGACTCTAATCCCCCCTCCTGGGCTGCCTCGTCCCGGCCCGTGCGGGCGGCCCGTCGGCCGCGGGCGGGCGGCGCCGGACCGGGAGCCGCCGGCCCGGGCCCTGCGGTCAGGGCATCGACCGGAGCAGCAGCAGCGCTGTGTCGTCGGTCCGGTCGCCCGTGGGCAGCGCCTGCATGAGCTGATCGGCCAGGACCTCGAGGTCCCGGGCGCCGACGGCAAGGAAGCGGGCGAGTTCGTCGATGGCCACCCCGATATCGGTGCCCGGTCGTTCCACCAGCCCGTCGGTGAAGAGGGCCAGGACGCTGCCGGGCGGCAGGGTGACCTCGGCGGACCGGTAGTCGGCGACCGGTTCGATGCCGAGCAGCAGTCCCGGTGGCACGGCCAGGGTCCGTGTCTTGCCTTCGGGGTCGCGCAGCAACGGCGGCGGGTGGCCCGCCGTGGCCAGGCAGGCGCGGCCGCGGGTGAGATCGATCTGGACGTAGAGGCAGCTGGCGAAGAGGCCCGGGTTGAGGTCGGTGAGCAGGCGGTTGGCGCCGGCGAGGACGTCACTGGGGGACGCTCCGGCGAGGGCCTGCGCGCGGACCGCCGTACGGACCTGGCCCATCAGCGCGGCCGCGGGAACGCTGTGGCCCTGGACATCGCCGATGACGGCCGCGGCGGCGGTGTCGTCGAGGCGGATCAGGTCGTAGAAGTCGCCACCGATGTCCATTCCGCGAGTGGCGGGCAGGTAACGGGCGGTGGCCTGAAGGTTCGTCAGCGAAGGCAGGGTCTGCGGGAGCAGGCTGGTCTGGAGGCTGCGGGCGAGACCGCTCTTGGTGTCGTAGAGCTGCGCCCGGTCGAGGGCCTGGGCGACAAGGCCGGCGAACGCGGTGAGCATGGCCCGTTCGTCGTGTGCGAAGGGTCGGGAGCGGTCGTACGCCATGACACAGCAGCCGAGTGGGCGGCCGGCGGCCACGAGCGGCAGGAACGCCCATGCCTGATGGCCGTCGTCGCCGACGGCGTTCGGAAACGCCTGCTCCAGTTCGCGGCGGGAGGCGAAGAAGGCCGGCTCGCCGGTGACCACCACGCGCCCGCTGGGGTTGTCGGGTGCCAGGGGAACTCCGCCGAGGTGTTCGGCCTCCTGGGGGCCGTAGCCCCTGTGGCCGCGCAGCCGCAGTCTGCCGGCGTGGGTTGCGAGCAGGGCGACGGCGTGGGCGCCGAAGCTCGGTGCGATCTGGTCCACCACGAGCTTGATCACGTCGGGCACGCTGAGCGCCTCTGTGAGCGCGGCGGCGAGGTGCGCCATCCGGTAGAGGACATCGGCGCGCGGCGCGGGCCGTGCCGCGGCGGTGCCGGTCTGCTCGAGCACGGGCGGGTCGGCGGCCGTGGCGGGCGCCCCGGTGGCGGCTTCGGTGGAGGGGTGGGCGGTGGTCTCGCCGCCGCCCAGGCGGGAGGGAGAGATGCGGACGCTGATGCCCCGTGCGTCGGGGTAGAGCTCGAGGGACAGCCATAGGCCGTCCGGGCGCCGCACGGTGAACGAAGTGGGCCTACGGCTCATGACGGCCGACCGGTAGCGGTCCTCGAAGACGGGATCGTCGAGCCACGGCAGGAGCTCCCACGGCCGCGCCCCCGTCAGGGCGACCATGTCGGAGCCGACGAGCTTCGCCGCCTTGGCGTTGACGAAGGTGACCCTGCCGTCGAGGTCGAGGGCGCAGCAGCCCTCCGGCAGGCGTTCGGCGTAGTCCACCGCGGCGAAGGCCTGGGACTGGGTGACACGGCGCCCGCGAGGTACCGGCGTCAGCCGGGGTTCGGCATCCGGCAGGACGGGGTGGCCGTTCTCCTCGGCGCGGCGCAGGGCTGCCGCGATGTGACCGCACGTCCGTTCGACGGCCTTCCGCCGAGCAGGGTCGATCTCCATGGACTGCGAGCCGGGCCAGAGCACCAGGACTCCGCCCCACGTGCGGCCGGTGCTGGTGACGGGAGCGGCGGCGAGGGAGAACGAGTAGGGCAGGGCCAGCCCGAGGCGGGGGTAGCGGCGCGCCAGTTCGCCTTCTGCCCCCACCCAGATCAGGCGGTCCTCGCGGACCGCCTGGGCGAGCGGGCCGGAGGCGGAGACACCGACCCTGGCCCACGGCATGGCGAGGCTGGAGGGCACTCCGGCGAGGACGACGGCGCTGAGCACCTGGCTCCCCGAAGGCAGTACGTAGACCCCGCCGCCGTACCCGCCGGTCTCCCTCAGCATCCGGGACAGCAGCCGCTGCAGTGCCTCAACGGCGCCGTCTTCCTCGTCGGCCGATGCCATGACCTAGTCCTTCACGGCCGGGGCGGACCGTGCCGTACCCGCGCCGCGCGGCGCCGCCGGGCGGACACGCGGTGCGGGCCGACCGGGCCGGAGGCCCGGGCCGGAGCCTTCCGGGGGGCCGATCGGGGCGCGACACGGTACAGGTTTCATCATTTGTGGACATTACGCCCATACCTTGGCAGCCTGCACCCTTGAGCCGTCGACTCGGGAACGCTCAGGAACCGGGCCGGTCCTCGACGGTCACCCGCACCGTCCTTACCTCGGGATCGACGCCGTCGGGGACGACCATGCCGGCGTCGGCACCGCTGCGCAGATACCGCAGGGCCGCCTCGTTCAGGCGCTCGCCGGGCAGTGCGGCGGGAATGCCCGGCGGGTAAGGGGTGAGCATCTCGGCGCTGACACGGCCCACGGCCTTCTCCCACGGGACGTGCTCGACCCGGCCGAAGTAGGCGTCACGGGGCAGCATGACCTGCTCCAGTCGCAGGTCCGCGGGGTCGGGCACCTCCACCTCGGGCGCCGGCCGCAGCTGCGGCGCCTGGGCCGACACGTCCCGCAGGGCGGCGAGCAGACGCTCCGCGGAGGTCTCGTCGTCCGCGTGGGTCAGCTGCGCGCTGATGCGCCGGTGGTCGGCGAGATGGAGGTTGACGCGGTGAGTGCGCCGCAGCCGGTCCGCGATCCGGTAGCCGGTCGTGCCGAGTGCGCTGACGTCGATGACGACCTGCAGCGGATCCATGTCGGTCGCACGGCCGGGACCGCAGAGATCGTCCCTGCCGTGGACCCGCATGCCGTCGATGTCCTCGATGCTGCCCCGGACATCGCCGGCCAGGGCCAGCGCCGCGTCGTACAGGGCACGGCCGTGCTCGACCATCTGGCGGCGCCAGCCGTCGAGCGCGGCGTAGATCAGCGTGGAGGGACTCGTCGTACCGAGCAGGTCCTCACGGCTCTTGAGGACCGTCGGATCGATGAGATCGCCCTGGAGGTGGAACACCGAACTCTGCTCGAGCCCGGAGCCCATCTTGTGGACCGAGGTGACACACACGTCGGCCCCGGCGTCCATGGCCCACGTCGGCAGGTCGGGGTGGAAGGGCAGATGGGCGCCCCACGCCTCGTCCACGATGAGCGGTACTCCGTGCTCGTGGCACGCCTCCGCGATGCCGGCAAGGTCCGAGCAGGTCCCGTAGGGGGTGGGTGTCGTCAAGAGAGCACCACGGGCTTCGGGGTGGTCGGCGAGAGCGGCACGGAAGGCGTCGGCGGACGGCGGGTGTGCCATGCGCCGCTCCGCGTCCCACTGGGGCTCGACCCACACGGGCCGGATGCCCGCGAGCACCAGGCCGGAGACCACGGACTTGTGCGCGTCCCGGCCGACGAGCAGCTTCTCGTGCGGGCCTGCGACGGCCAGCATGGCCGCCTTCACGGACAGCGAACTGCCGCAGGTGGAAAAGAAGGTGTGCTCCGCCCCGACGGCATCCGCCATCAACTCCTGGGCCTGCTCGAGCACCGCGTGCGAGGAGGTCCGGTCGTCGAGGCCGCTGATGGCGAGCACGTCGGACCGGAAGACCTCGTCGCCCATGACCGCGCGGACCCGCGGGTCGGCGCCGCGGTGCTGCTTGTGCCCGGGCGGCGTGAAGGGGGTCTGATTCTCAGCGTGGTACGCGGCCAGTGCTTCCAGTACCGGTGTCCGTGAGTGGTCCATGTGACTCCGCTTCCCTTCGAGGCGGCACGAAAACTGACGCGCTGGGCCGAACGGGGCATTCCGGCGCGGCTCCTCTTCGGCGCGCGCGGACCTGCGGCCGCTTCGCCGCCGTCAGGAAAAGCGGTTGTGGGCGGCGCTGCCCGGCGGGTATTGGTTCTGCATGACCTCTCTCGGCGCAGTCTTCCGTCCGCAGTTGCCTCCCGAACGGTTGCGCGAGGTGGTCCGCACGGCGGACGCCGCCGGGCTGGAGGAGTTGTGGCTCTGGGAGGACTGCTTCCTGGAGAGCGGTGTCGCCACCGCGGCCGCCGCCCTCGCCTGGTCGGAGCGTCTTCGGGTGGGCGTGGGCCTGCTTCCGGTCCCCCTGCGGAACGTCGCCCTGACGTCGATGGAGGCCGCCACGCTGCACCGACTCTTCCCCGGCCGGGTGACCCTGGGCGTCGGGCACGGCGTCCAGGCGTGGATGGGGCAGGTCGGCGCGCGCGTCGAGTCGCCGCTGACGCTCCTGCGTGAGCATCTCACCGCCATGCGGGCCCTGTTGCGGGGTGAGCGGGTGACGGTGGACGGCCGGTACGTGAAGCTCGACGGCGTCGCCCTCGACTGGCCTCCGACGACGGCTCCCGCGGTGCTGGCCGGGGCGACCGGGCCGCGCTCACTGCGGCTGACCGGCGAGGCGGCCGACGGAACGATCCTGGACGCGGCCGTTGCGCCCGAGGGTGTCCGAAACGCCCGCCGGCTGATCGGCGAGGGCCGCGCGGCGGCCGGACGCACCGGCCGTCACCAGATCGTCGTCTATCTCCACACCGCGATCGGCACCGGCGCCGAGGACCGTCTCACGGCTGAACTGGAGCGCTCCGGCGGGGCGTCGACACCCGGGCTCGGCGTGGCGGGCGACGCGGGTGCGGTGGCCAAGGCCGTCCAACGGCTCGTGGACGTGGGAGCGGACACCGTGGTGCTTCAGCCGACGGCCGACGAGCCGGACCCGGAGGGATTCGTACGGTTCGTGGCCGAAGAGGTGCGCCCGCTCGTTCCCCGTCCGGCCGACGGCCCCTGACGCGGCGTCAGTGCCGGTGTCTGGCGTGCGCGGGCATCTCGCTCACCCTGACCAGATGGTCGAAGTCGACCGCCGCACCCTGCAGCAGCAGGTCCACCAGTGGGCGTGCGGCCGCCCGACCGGCCACGGTGTCGCCGAACAGCGCCCGCTGGTAGACCACCGATGCCAGGAGATCGACCAGCAGGTCCGGATCGACACCGGCCCGCAGGTCGCCGCGGTCGACGGCGCGCCGCACCGCGACCATGGCGGCGTGCCTGCTGGGCTGCACGAGCACGTCGATCAACCGCCCGTGCAGAGCGGCGTCGTGCGCGCACTCCGCGACGAGCGGGGCGAGTACGCCCGCGGGCAGCCGGTCGAGAAGCGCCTCCGCCAGCACGCCGACGCTCTGGGTCAGGTCACAGCGGGTGCAGCCGTTGTCCGGCACCGGGGGCGTGACCAGCACAGAGGCGAGGGCGTCGATCACCAGGCTCTGACGGGTGGGCCAACGCCGCCGGATGGACGCCTTCGTGGTGCCCGCCCTCGCCGCGACCGCCTCGAGGGCGAAACGGGAGTATCCGTGCTCGCGCAGCACGTCGAGCGTCGCGGCCACCACCGCGGCGTCGATCGCCGGGTCGCGCGGACGGCCGGCCACGGGGGGTGTCACTGCGCGGCGTCCTGTGGGTACCAGCGCAGTTCGACGGTGTTGCCGTCGGGGTCCTGCACATAGAGCGACCATGCGTCACCCCGGGCGCCGTAACGTTCCACCGGCCCTTCCAGAACCTTGAACACGCCGGAGTCGATGACCTCCTGCCAGTCCAGAGGGTCGACGACCAGGCATATGTGGTCCACGTTGGACTCGCCCCGGGGGCGACTGACCAGGTCGATGATGGTCGTGGGGGTGATCCGCACGGACGGGAACGGCACCTTGCCCGCACGCCACTCCTCCACACGTACGGGCTCGAGCCCGAGCGGCCCGCAGTAGAACTCCAGGGCTCGTTCGACGTCTTGGACGTTGAGCACCAGATGGTCGAAGTCCTTCACTCGCATGACGTTCATCCCCCTCATTTGAATCCGATCCGGTTCGTATCGTAAACCTCGCGCCCCTCCCCCGGCAAGAGGCAGCAGCGCGATACGGGGCAGCAGGCCGTTACAGCAAAGGAGTTATCTAACTCTTTGTCCCGTTTAGCCGCTTTCCTGGAGGCTACCCGGGCGTTCAGGGACGTCCGAGAAGGAGGAACCGTGATCACCAAAGCACAGATCCGGAACGTACTGGACCACCCGGTATACGACGCCGACGGCAACAAGGTCGGCAATGCCAAACATGTCTTCCTCGACGACGCCACCGGCGAGCCCGACTGGGTCAGCGTGCAGACGGGCCTGTTCGGCAGCAACGAATCGTTCGTGCCGATCCGGGACGCCAACATGGTCGAGGACCACCTCGAAGTCCCCTATCCGAAGGACACGATCAAGGACGCCCCCAACGTCGACGTGGAGGCAGGTGGACATCTCTCGGCGCAGGAGGAAGAGCGCCTGTACCGGCACTACCGCATCGACTGGGACTCCGCGTGGAAGCTCGCCGACCAGCCCTCCGGGGGCGGCCTGGCCCACTCCGGCGGAACGGGCCAGGAGGGCAGGTCCGGCGCGGCCGGTGCGGCAGGAGCCGCAGGTGCGGCCGGGAAGTCCGGTACGGCAGGCAGGAGCCGGGCCGGAGCCGGCCAGGGCATGGCGGGCGAAACGCAGACCCACGGACGCGCGGCAGCGGGCGGCCGGACCCACGGACGCGACATGGCCGGTGAACGCCGGGGCATGCCGGGCCAGGAACGCCGGGGAGACACCGACTCGGCGATGACCCGGTCCGAGGAGACCATGCATGTCGGCACCGAGCGTCACGAGATCGGCCGTGCGCGGCTGCGCAAGTACGTGGTCATGGAGGAGGAGCAGCAGACGATTGCGCTCCGCCACGACGAGGTGCGCGTGGAGCGTGAGCCGATCACCGAGACCAACCGCGGCGCGGCACTGTCCGGGCCGGAGATCTCAGAGGCCGAGCACGAGGTCACCCTCTACGAGGAGCGGCCGGTCGTGGAGACCCGCGTCGAGCCGGTCGAGCGTGTCCGACTGACGACCGAAGAGCACACGCAGCAGGAGACGGTCAAGGGCCGGGTCCGCAAGGAGCGGATCGAAGCCGAGATGCCGGACGAGGGCACCGAGCGGGCCTCGCGCGAGAAGCACGAGCGCCGGGGCCCGGGCGGACCTGTCTGACACTCCGACACGCACCGGAGCGGCCTGAGACGGTCGCGTGTTGCGGGGTGAGGGTGACGAGGCGGACGGCCCGGCGGTTGCGAGAACCGGTCGGGCGTCGTCCGCCTCACTGTCGCGTCGCCTGCCCGTCCCTACGCGTACGACGCTGCCACCAGGCGGGTTGCGTACCCAGTGCCTCCACGGGTGGCGGCCGCGTCAGCGAGCCGGTGCCGAGGGTGCTGTGCCGGCGCGGTGGTCGTGCAGTTGCTCCAGGCGCCGCTGGAGCAACTGGAGCGCGCCGCGCTGACGTCCCGGCACCCGCCGTCGCAACGCCACCAGGGCCGGGGCCAGTTGCCGTGCCCGCGCCGCGTCCCCGACCTGCTCCCACTGGTGATGCGCACGGTCCACTGCAGCTTCGACGTCCGGATCGTCGGTGGTCTGCTGACGGCCGAGCCGCACATCGGCGGCTGTCATCCACAACTCGCAGCTGCGGGCCGGGTCCTGGGCGAGCCGCGCGAGGTCCGCCCGTACCTCCAGCCAGTGCAGCACCTGGACGGAGCCGGGACCGTGGGCGCGCAGCGCCTCCTTCTCGCACGCGGCCGCGGCGGCCGCGGCCTCGTCGTGGCGCCCGGCCCCCGCGGCGGCGAGGATCGCCGGATGCGGGTCGGCGTCTGCGGCGGCGAGGCTCACCGGGTGCGGAGCGGCCCCTGCGGCGGCGAGGCTCACCGGGTGCGGAGCGGCCCCTGCGGCGGCGGGGCCCGCCGGGTGCGGAGCGGCCCCTGCGGCGGCGGGGCCCGCCGGACGCGGCTCGGCCGCGAGGTTCGCCGTATGCGCGTCCGTCCCCGTGGCGCCAAGGCTCACCGGATGCGCGTCTGCCCTGGCCGGGGCGCGAGCGTCGGTGGGGGCCGGTGCGATGCGCGGGCCCGGCATCGCGGCGTGCCCGTGCACCGGTCCCGACGTGTGTCCTGCGGGGTGGCTCAGCGGGGGCCCGGCGTACGCGGCGGCGGTCGAGGGGGTGTTCGACGGGGCGATGCCGAACAGCAGCGCGCCGTCGGGAGCGTCCTGGGACGCCGACTGCGCGGCGGCCTGTTCGTGGAGATGCGGGAGCGGCGGGCGCGCCCCGCTGCGCCAGATCGCGGCCACGGCCTTCAGATGGAGGGGGGCGGCGACGGTGCGGCGGCCGGGAGCCGGGGCGATCCGTCCATACGTCCGTGTCCCGTCGCCGAGGAGCAGCCTGCCGCCGGTGACCTGCTGCCAGGCCTCCGCGTCGGCGACGAGGTCCAGCACCACCGTGGTGGTTCCGGGCCGCCGGGTCTTCAACTCGCCCGCGAGCCAGTGCCAGGGCAGCGCCGTGTAGCGCATCGTCGCCGGTGCCGTGCGGGCGAGGGCGAGGTGCAGCTGCCGCTGCTTTCGGTCCACGTGCAACTGCCCCGCCAGATACAGGTGCAGCGGTCCGGGCGAGGCGGCGGCGGCGCGGATGCGGGTCAGGACGGTCTGGGGATCGAGCGGGTCGGCGAGCTCGATCACCGTGGCCGCGGCCGCACCGGCCGTACCGGCGAGGACGTCCGCCGGTACGGCCGCGAGCGCGGGCAGCACGGACGCGGCGTCGATGAGGCGCCCCTTGCCGGCCGGGGCGGCTGCGAGGAGCAGCGCGGTACCCGGAGCCGGACTCTCCCGGTTCTCCGCTGTGATCAGCACATCAGCACCGTACCCGGTCCCGCGTGGCGGAGCCGGACGGCCGCCGCACGACGGCTATTTGTGGACGCGGTACTTCAGGCGTCGCCTGCGGGGTGTCAGCGGGTGCGCGGGTGCGCGGCGGCGGGTCGGCCCGGGGTCAGCGCGGGGCGGGTCGGGCGGACCGCGGCGGGCGGGTGGTCGACTCCCTGACGACGAGGCGGTATCCCGGCCGTTGACGCCGGGGCTCGGGGGCCGTGCCGCCGGCGAGGCGTTCGACGAGACTGTCGACGGCCAGCCTGGCGATGGCCTCCTTGTCCGGGAAGATCGTCGTCAGCGTGGTGCACCCGTAGCGGCCCTCCTCGATGTCGTCGAACCCGACCACGGCGACGTCGCCGGGGACGGTCAGTCCCCGTTCGATGAGGGTGCGCATCGCTCCGACGGCGATGAGGTCGTTGTACGCGAAGACCGCGTCGGGCCGCTCGCCGCGGTCGAGCAGGGCGGCCATGGCGCTCACCCCGTCCTCCCGCCCGTAACCGCCGGTGACGACCACCAGGGCGTCGTCGGCCTTCAGCCCCGCCGCGGCGTGCTGCTCCCTCAGCAGCACCAGCGGGGCGCACACTCCTTGGCTCTCGATGCGGCAGTACCGCTGTGACGGCGTGTGGCCGGCACTCCGGCGGCTGCACGCCGGGCGGCACCGCGCCACGACGACCACGATAGGGATGCAGCGCCCCGGCCACGGAGCGGTGGGACTGATTGAGCAGGCGGACCCCCGGCGTCCGGAGAAGCGGCTCCGGGGCGCTGCCAGGGATCGCGGCCGAGGCATGCCGCTGCCCTGCCTGAGGCGCCACCGTTCGCAGCCGGTGCACGCCTGTGTGTGCGTAAGCGATGAGTTCGGGCGGCGGATCGGGTCTGCCCTGGTATGACTCGAATCATCGCCGACATCTCCGTCTCCCTCGACGGATTCGTCACCGGACCCGATCCCGGCCCGGACAACGGTTTGGGCACCGGCGGCGAGGCACTGCACACCTGGGCGTTCTCCGACGATCCGGACGACCGCCGGGTCCTGCGGGAGGCGACCGCGCGCTCCGGCGCCGTCGTCCTCGGCCGTCGGCTCTTCGACGTGGTCGACGGGCCGAACGGCTGGGACGACGAGACCGGCTACGGCGCCCGCGAGGTCGGCAGACCCGCGTTCGTCGTCGTGACGAGCTCACCGCCGGAATCGGTGCGGCTCACCGGCCTCGACTGGACGTTCGTCACCACCGGTCTGCCCGACGCCGTCGCCACCGCGCGCGAGCGTGCCGAGGCGGCGTCGTCGGCCGGCGGCAAGGACCTCGACGTCGTCCTCATGGGCGGCGGCGCCACCATCGGCTCGGCGCTCGACGCCGGGCTGGTCGACGTGCTGAGCCTGCACCTGGCGCCCGTCGTGCTGGGCGCCGGGACGCCCCTCTTCACCGGCGGAGCGCCGCGCACGCTGGTGCAGCGGAGCGTGACCTCGACATCCACGGCGACGCACCTGACCTACGACGTGCTCTGACGACGGCTCAGCGGGACTCCCGCTCCGAGCAGTCCGAGTCCTCGGCGAGGACCGGGGCCGCTGCGGGCCGCGTGACATCTCGTCGGGAGTTCGGCCTTCGCCGCTGTCCGCCCTTGCCCGATCCGTGGCTCGATCGAGGCACGAAACGCAATCTCCGGCCCGGCGGGCCGGAGACGGCATAGTTTCAAGGCATGGTGCATGTACTCGGCAGCAGGGTCCTGCTGCACCCGACGGATCCGGACCGCACCCGCGCCTTCTACGGCGGAGCACTGGGACTCGCCGTCAGTCGCGAGTTCGGGACCGGACCGGAACGTGGCACGGTCTACTTCATGGGCGGCGGATTCCTGGAGGTCTCGGGGCGCTCCGAGAACCCGCCGGCACCAGGTCTCGAGCTGTGGCTTCAGGTCGAGGACGTGCAGACGGCGTTCGAGGAGCTGCGAACAGCCGGCGTGGAGGTGCTGCGCGCTCCGGTGATAGAGCCCTGGGGGCTGATCGAGATGTGGATCGCGGACCCGGACGGCGTCCGCATCGCGGTCGTCGAGGTGCCGGAGAACCACCCGCTGCGCTACCGCCCCTGAAGTCCCAAAGGGCCGCGGACCGCGCTCGGGCCGCGAGACCACCGCGCGCGGTGACCGACGCACGCGTGGACCCGCCCGGCCCGACGGGTCAGGTGATCTTCTTCGTTCCTGTGGCCCGGCCGTGCTCGTCCCAGGTGACTTCCAGGATCTGCTCGACGGCGTCGCGGTCGATATGACCGAACACGTGGGGGAACAGGGTTTTTTCGGGGACTCCGGGCGGCGGGGACGGGACGGCCGCCTCCCGTTCCGTCCTGGCCCTGAGACGGCTCTCGTCCAGGACGAGCACGAGGAGCGGCCTCGGCGTGGTGCGGTAGAAGGCGTTGACGACGGCGAGGGTGGTCGGCTCGTCGGGGGAGCAGTGGACGAAGCCGTCTTCGGCGAGGGATGCGGGCGTGTAGGGCTGGTCCGGGTCGGCCGTCCAGTCTCTTTCCGTGACAACGTGGTAGATCATCTCAAGGTTGTACAGCAGTCGGCGCGGGCGCCTGGCCGGTCGAACCGGTTCACCGGCCGGTTTCGTCGCGGGTCCGGGTGGATTCGGTCGGCGGTCTCAGTGCGGAGTAGGCGCCCGCGCCCGCGGCGAGCAGTATCACGCAGCCGGTGAAGACGAGCCCCGCGGTGCGCAGGTCCCACAACTGGGCCGCGGCTCCTACGCCCACCACCGGCAGTGAGATACCGGTGTAGGCGATGACGAAGAACGCCGAGATGGTGCCGCCGCGGTGTTCGGCGGGTGCCGCCCCGCCCACGAGGGACAGTGCCGCCCGGAACGCCAGTCCCTGGCCCGCGCCTCCGCACAAGGCGCCGGCCACGAGTACGGCGAGGGATTCCGCGACGAGCGACGAGGCGACGAGCAGGAGGCCGGCGATGAGGACGGCGCAGCCGATGGGAAGCGCGCGCCGGGTGCCGATGCGTTCGCTCAGTGACTGTCCTGCGGTGGAGGCGAGGAAGACGGAGAAGACGACCGATCCCGTGACGGCGAGGTTGTGCACGTCGAGTGTCCGGGCCACGAAGCTGGGGGCGAGGGCGGTGAACAGTCCGAGGAGGGAGAAGCCGGCGAAGGCCGCGGCGGAGGCGGGGGCGAACACTCCTCTCACCTCGGGGGGTACGGAGATTCCCTGCGGGTTGAGCGGGGGAAAGCGCTTCGGCCGCTCGACGGTCTCCGGGAGGAAAAGGATGATCACGGCGGCCACGGCGAGCAAGGCGATGTGGACCCAGAAGACGAGCTCCAGCGGGCGGGGCGCGTACTGGGCGAGGATCCCGGACAGCAGCGGTCCGCAGCCGAGGCCGCCCATGTTCGCCGCGGTGGCCGCGAACCCGGCCCGGGCCCGCTGTCCGGGTCCGGCGAGTTCCATGACGGCGGCGGTCGCCGCGCCGCTGAGCAGTCCGGCCGCGAATCCGGAGAGAAGCCGCCCGGCGAAGAGCAGGGGGAGGCCGGTTTCCAGCAGAAAGCATCCGGCGCTTGCGGCGGACAGGGCCATGGCACAGAACAGGACGGGCCGGCGCCCGACCGCGTCGGAATAGTTTCCGCCGACGAGCAGCACAGCGATCACGGCGACGGCGTACACGGCGAAGACGACGGTCACCATCAGCTCGGAGAAGCCGATCTCCTGCTGGTAGAGCCCGTACAGCGGCGTGGGCAGGGTCGTGCCGGCCATGCCGATGGCGAACACCAGGGCTGCCGCGACGTAGCCGGGACGGTGGCCCTCACCTTTGCGGACGATCATGCGGCTCACCTTACGAGCGCCCCGGCGCGTGCGGCCGGACCCTGCTGCGTCGCGAGTGCGGCATCGGGGGTGTGTGCCGGAGCTGCCCGTGGCGGGGTCGGAGGCGGTAGCTCGTGGCATGCGGTTGTCCCTCGTGGAGCGTGCAGATGGACACGAACGGGTGCGGTGATGATGTCCGCGTGGGCCGCCGGTCGTTGGGACAGGGACGAGAAGGAGATCCGCCATGCCCACAGGACCGGCCAAGCAGCCAACGGCCGAGCTCGATGCCCGCTACAGTTCCGCACTCAATCCCCGCCCGGGTGCCGCGGGTGTCACCGCCGTCGAGTGGTCGGAGGCTCTACGGCACTTGGAGGCCGCCGAGATCTTCTGGGTGTCGACGGTGCGGCCCGACGGCCGGCTGCATGTCACACCCGTGATCGCGGCGTGGCACGACGGGGTGCTGTACTTCTCCACCGGCCCGCAGGAGCAGAAGGCGAAGAACCTCTTTGACAACGCGCACTGCGCACTGACCACCGGCAGGAATGCGCTGACCGAAGGCTTCGACATCGTGGTCGAGGGCAAGGCGGAGCAGGTCACTGATCCGGAGGTGCTGGAGGAGGTGGTCGCGGTGCACGAGGCGAAGTACGGCCCGCACATCACCTCGCCCGAGGGCACGTTCCACGGTCTCGGGGACACGATCCGGACGGGGGGTGCGGTGGTCTTCGCGGTGGCGCCGGTCACGGCGTACGGCTTCGGTCGGGACAACGGGGTCTACAGCCATACGCGATGGGTGTTCTGAGCGGCGCTGTGCGCACCGGACGGGCACCGCACGGCGCCCGGCCCCTGCCCGCGTCGACGATGCGGGCAGGGGCCCGTCACTTGTGAGGCTGTCAGTCGGCGGCGCCCTGCCGGCGGGGGTGGTTGTGCAGTACGGCCTTCGTCACTGGCCCACTCTTCCGTCGACGCACTCGCGCAGCAGGTCGGCGTGTCCGCAGTGGCGGGCGTACTCCTCGATCCGATGCACCATCAGCTCCCGGATCGAGGTCTTGTCCTTCCCCACCCGAGCACCCAGATCCTGGTGCTCGGCCAACGCGGCGTCGGTCGCCGCCTGTTCACGCTCCAGGTCGGTGTACGCGGCGTCGACCATGGCCTGGTCGGCGGCAGCGTCGTCGAAGTCCGCGTCACGGCGGCCGTACAGCTTCGGCAGGGGGTCGTCGTCGGTGATCCAGTTGCGCCAGTCCCGTTCCACCTCGGCGAGGTGCCGGATCAGGCCGAGCAGCGACATCGTCGACGGCGGAACGGACCGACGGGCCAGTTGCTCCGGGTCGAGGCCCTCGCACTTCATCCGCAGGGTCATGCGGTAGCCCGTCAGAAAGTCCAGCAGCGTCGCGAGCTCGCCGTCCGGACTGACGCTTTCCTTGTTGCGGGGGTCGTCGTCCGGGTCTGCCCACATGTCGGGGTAGACGGTTGCCCGGGTCCATCGTGCGGGTTGATCATTCATACGCTGCATGGTGATCTGCGACGGCCCCCGTGCGCCACACGATTCTTCCTTGCGACGGATCGCGTCTGTGCGGACGACTCGGTGAACATGCGGCGCCTTGAAGCGTCGTGGGGTTCTGCGGAGGGGTCACGGCCAGGCTTCGCGCCTTCGTTGCAGGCCGTCGAGGACCAGGTCGAGCCCGATTTCGAACTCCGCGGCGTACGTGTAGCCGGGTTTGAGAGCGTGGTGGACGATCATCTCGGTGAGGTGGGGGAACTCGTCGCCGGGCATCTGCTGCAGGATCGAGTCGGCCAGGTCGTCGATACCGGCGGACGGTTCGAACGGGAGGCTCAGCTCCTGCAGCGCGAATCCGTAGATGTAGCTGTCGAGTGCGGAGAACGCGTGCGCGGCACCGGCGATGGTGAAGCCGCCCGCTCGTAGGCAGCCGATGACCGCGTCGTGGTGGCGCAGTGTCGCGGGGCCGGGATTGCTGCGGGAGTCCATGAGGCCGATCGCCCACGGGTGGCGGATCAGCGCGTCGCGTGTCGATACGGCGCGGCGTCGTATCGCGGGCCGCCACGGGAGGTCCGTGGGCGGGAGTTCGATCTCGCTGAAGAGGAGGTCGACCATGCCGTCGAGGATCGCTTCCTTGTTGCGGACGTGGTGGTAGAGCGACATGGCTTCGACGCCGAGCCGGTCGGCGAGCTTGCGCATCGTGAGCGCGCCCGTGCCGGCCTCGTCCGCGAGTGCGAGCGCCGCTCGCAGGACCGTGTCCTTGCTGAGGGGTCGGCGGCGCGGTGCCGGCGTGCGGGCGGGCTCGGTGGCCACGGATTCCTCCTCGGGTTGCTTGCAGGTTGACAACCTTACTTCGTAAGGCACACCCTTACGAAGTAAGGCTGGGGCGAGGACGGGGAGGGCGAAGGTCATGGAGCCGAACAGCTCGGAGGAGTCCCGAAGAGCGGGCCCGCGCAAGAAGGTGTGCGTCGTGGGCGCGTCCGGCAAGCTCGGACGGTACATGGTGCGGCACGCGCTTGACCGGGGCTACGAAGTGGTGGGCGTGTGCCGGGAGCAGAGTGTCGGCAAGCTCGCCGAGTTCGAGGGGCGGATGACGGTGGTCCCCGGGGCGACCGACGACCGTGCGGCCGTCGCACGGGCGGTGGAGGGGTGTCAGGGCGTGCTCACGGTGCTGGCTCCGTGGGGGATGAACAACTACTCCTCCGGCACGGCCCGGGCCGTGCTCGACGCGGCGCCCGCGGGGGCGCGCCTGGTGTTCTCCTGCGGCTGGCACATCACCCGCGACGGAAAGGACGTCTACACGCGCAAGCTCAGGGCGTTCGTGGCTGTTTTCGGGCGGTTGGCCAGGCTGGCCCGTGTGGCCGACCTGGACGACCAGGTGGAGGCCTGCCGGACGATCTTCGCCAGCGACACCGCTTGGACGGTCGTCCGCGGCAGCGACCTGGAGGAGGGCGAGAGCGAGGGCCTGCCGGTGTGGAGCCGGCACGTCGGTGATCCCGTCCTCGCGAGCAACCTGACCCGTCGCGTGGACTTCGCCCTCTTCATGGTCGCCGCGGTGGAGGACGACGCCCTCGTCCGGGAGGCCCCCGCCATCGTCGGCCGGCTGGCCCCGTCGGCCCTCGCCCATGCCCGTACGCAGGGCGCGGCGTGATCCGCATCCGGTGAGGCTCGGGGCGGTGCCCCCCCCGTTGCGCGCGGGTCCTCGAGCGCTCCCATCTCGCCCGGCCGTGTGACGACCCCGCGGGCCGGGGTCGTCGACGAGGTCCTCTACGCGTCGCCGCCCGGCGGCGATGAGTCTCGGGCTCAGATGTGCCGTCGACGGCTTTGAGCGTCCAATTCCGGTAGCTGAGTGCGTTGCACTTGAAGGAGCACGGACCTTCGTCGAGGCTGTGGTCCAAGCAGGCCCCGGTGGCCCGGTTGACGAGGATCTGACCTGCAGCGGGAGCCTGCGGTCCCCGCACCGGCGCCTCCTGCGAGGTCGCGGGCGGGGCGGTCGGGCCGGGCGGCGGCAGGACGAGCGCGCCGAGGTCGCCGCCTACGACGAGGCCCACCAGCGCTCCGGTTCGCGGCGCAGGCCCTCGGCGCCGCAGCGCACGCCGCGGGAGGCGGCCCCGCCGTCCCCGCTCCCCCGCCGGCTCCGCGGTCCCCGCCACGGTCGCGGGACCGGTGGCGCGGTCCGTCGGCGGTGCGGCCCGGGCCGCCGACCGGTCTACCGCTTCCCGCAGCAGCCGGTACCCGGCCGGATCAGCCTTCAGGGCCTGGCACAGATCGCGGACGGTCCCCCCGGGGCGGCACTGCTGCCGCGCAGGCAGCGCGACAACGACGAATCGCTGATGTCCATGAACCCGCATCGCGCCACCGGTGACTGTCGGGCGGCACCGCCGGATCCCCGGCCGTGCGACGCGGGCGGGCCCACGGGCGTGTGCCGTCAGGGTCATGGGGTGGCGTCAGCGCCGCGGCCGAGACCGTTGAGGAACTGTCGTTGGCGGTCCAGGAATCCGTCCGCGAAGAGCGAGCGGGGGGCGAAGAGCGCGGTGAGTGTGAGCTTGAGATCCGACTGTTCGACGGACTGCTTGAGCAGCGTATGGGTCGCGTCCGGGTGACGGGTGACCGTCAACGCACCGCCTGCGTCCAGCACCTTGCGGTAGACCCGCTCCGTGTCGGCGGTGTCCACGTTGCGGTCTTGGCCCGCGAGGATCAGCAGCACCGGGACGCGGCGCAGGGCGCGGAGGTCCTGCGTCGCGTCCGCGGTGCGGTTCCTGGAAATGAAGCCCCAGCGACCGGCGGTCATGCCGTCCGCGTCGCCGCCCCGCGCCCTGACGTACTCCTCGAAGGTGGCATGGCGTGCCAGCATCCGGCGGGTGGCGTCGCTCTCGGCGATCGCGGCGCGGGTGCGGGCGGGCGACGCGCCGTCGGCGCGCAGCTCGGCGAGGAGGTTGTAGCGGCCTTGCCGGAGCCAGTTGATCGCGGGTGAGACGGCGATGACGAAGCTGACGGGCGTTCTGGCGGCGACCTTGGGCAGGACCCAGCCCGCCTGGCTGGCGCCCCAGAGCCCGATCCGGTCGCCGTCGATGTCCGGGCGGGTTCGCGCCCAGGCCATGGCGGCTGCCGCCTCGTCGGCCCGGTCGTCCATGGACTGCTCGAGCCAGTCGCCGGGTGCGCCCGCGACGCCGGGTTTGTCCCAGGACAGGGAGGCGTAGCCCGCCTTGGCGTTCGCTTCCCACATGGGCTTGTAACCGTCTTCGTGGGTGGCGTCGATGGGGCCGTCGCCGTGGATGTACACGACCAGGCCGTGGCGTTCGCGGCCGTCCCTGGGCGTGGCCAGTACGCCGTTGAGCATGTGGCCGCCGTGGCGGATCGAGACCCGCTGCTCGTCCATCTCGAAGGAGTTCTGCCACAGGACCACGCCCACGAGGCCGGTGGCCACGACCAGGACCATGACGAGTGACCACGCGGCGATGCCCGGACGGCGCCGTCGGGGCCGGGTCTTCTGATTCATGAGATCCGCCTCTACTCGGGTTCATAAAACTATCAGAGCAAGAACGATCGTCGCATGAATGATAGTTTTAGCCTCGAGACGGGACTGAGCGAGGGGAGCACGGCATGGGACAGGACGAGACGGGCGCCGCTACGGGGCCGGTGACGGTCCGGCGGGGCGTTCCGGCCGGAGCCGAGCGGCGGGCGGCCGAGCTGTACTGGGACGCCTTCGGCCGCAAACTCGGCCCCGCCCTGAACCCGCCGGAAAAGGCGGTGCCCTTCATCGCCGCTCACCTGAACGCCGATCGGGCGGTGTGCGCGCTCCTCGACGGGCAACTCGTCGGCCTCGCCGGCTACCAGCTCGACGGCCGGGCCCTGACCGGGGGCTCCGCCTCCGCCGTGCTCCATGCCTACGGACACCTGCGCGGACTGCACCGGCTCCTGCTGCTGGCCCTCTTCGAACGCCACCCGGCCGCCGGGCAGCTCGTCATGGACGGCATCGCGGTGGACCCGGGCATGCGCGGCCGCGGCGTCGGGAGTCTGCTCCTCGAGGAAGTGGCCGCCGTAGCGGCGGAGCACGACTGCCGGGAGATCAGACTGGACGTGATCGACACCAACCCGCGCGCCAGGGCCCTGTACGAACGGCGCGGCTTCACGGCCGTACGGACGGAGCAGACGCCCTACTTGCGCGGGCTGCTGGGGTTCGGCGCGGTGACCAGCATGCGCCGCCCTGTCGAGGCGAACGGGCCGAAAGGACAGCGCACACCATGACCGACCGCATCGAGATCCCCACCCGCATGCTCGTCCACGCGCTGATCCGCGAGGACAGCACCGTCGACGCGGACGAGCTGTACACAGTCGCCAACACCCTCGGCATGAGCGACCAGCAGGTGCGGCTGTGCGTCAAACGCCTCGTGGCGGAGGGCCGGTTCACCCACGAGGGCCGGGGCCGCAAGGCGCGGCTGCACGCGACCTTGGACACCGTGCGTGCCCTCGCCCCCAACGCGGACTTCCTCCGGCACGCGTTCGACCAGGACGCCGGGCTCGCGCCGTGGGACGGTGTCTGGCACCTGGCCGCATTCGCGGTGCCCGAATCGGAGCGCACGTCCCGGGACCTTCTGCGTGAGACGCTCGTCCACCTCGGCGGCGCCCCGCTCCAGGGCGGGCTCTACGTGTGCGCCAACGCGTGGGAACCGTACGTCGAAGAAGCGGCCCACCGCCTCGGCGCCCATGGCGGGCTCACGCTCCTCACCTCGACGGACCTGCGCAGGGGCGATGACCGGGATCCTGCCGAACTCGCCCGCGCGCTCTGGCCGTTGCCGGAGATCGCCGACCGCTACCACCGCCTCGGCCGCCTGGCCCGGCCGCGCCTCGACCGGCTGACCGACCCTGCCGGTCTCTCCCCGCCCGAACTCCTCACCGTCGCGGTGGAACTGGCCGCCGAACTCACCCGCGCCATGGAGCCCGACCCGCTGCTGCCGCCCGAGCTCCTGCCCCGGCCGTGGCCCGGTGCCGAGGCCCGGAAGGTCGTCGCCCGGTGCTGGGCGGCCCTGCGAGAACAAGAAGGCGGCGAAGCCCGCCCGGCCCTCTTCCGCCTCTACGCCGACATCACCCGAGGGGCGGCGGACCGCGCCGCGCGCGGACGACAGCGGCGCAGGCCGGCCGGACCCGAGCGGTGAGTGTGAACAGCACTGTTCAGCGCAGTACGGCGTAGACGACGAGGTTGTCCACCGGGTGGCCTTCGCTGTCGAACCGTCCCGAGCAGGTGATCAGACGCAGGGCGCGGTCGTCGGTCGCGCCGTAGACCTTGTCGGTGGGGAAGGCGTTCTTGCGGACGGTTTCCTTGGCGGTGACGGTGAAGTGGACGGTTTCGCCGGAGGCGTCGCGTACGGCGATGTCCGCGCCCTTGGTGACCTTGGCGAGGTCGTGGAAGACAGCCTTGCCGTAACGGGTGTCGTTGTGGCCGATGATCACGGCGGGTCCGGGCTCGCCGGGGACCGCTGCTCCGGTGTACCAGCCTGCGGTCATGCCCTGTTCGGCGGATGGGACCTGGACGGTGCCGTCTTCGTTGAGGCCGAGGCGGATCAACGCGCTGTCCACGCCGATCGAGGGGATGCTCACGCGCGCGGGTGCACCGGAACCGGCCGAATCGGACAGGGGCGGTGAGCCGTCAGATGGTGGGGTGGCCCGGGTGTCCGGGGGCGTCGCCGTCGTGCCGGTGGGGTCGACGGAGTCGGCAGAGCAGCCGGCCAGGCCGAGGCAGCCGATGACGGCGACCACGGCCAAGGGGCGGGTCCACCAAGTCCGTTGGTGCGTGTGCGGCATGAATTCTCCGGGTCTCCAGGCGTGTCGGCACGAGTGCGGCGCCGCCCGAGGGCGGCGCCGCTGTGTTCGGGCGTGGGGTGTCAGCCGTTGCTGCGGCGACGGATCACGAGGGTGACGGTGCCCGCGACCACGGCGAGACCCCCGGCCGTTCCCGCCAGGGTCACGGCGTTGCTGCCGCCGGTGGCGGTCCCGGCCGGCTGCTCACCGGCGTCGACGCCGCCGCGCGGTGTCACCTTCGCCTCCTTGTCCTTCGTCACGGTCGGCTCGGCGGGGGCGGGAGTCTTCCGGGCAGCCTCGCGGGGCTCGACCGACGGGGCGGGGGCGGGACTGGTGTCGGCGAGAGCGGCGGTCGACGGCACCGCGAGCGCGCCGGCCGCGACCGTGGCGACAGCGAAGGCTCGCAGGGACAGACGGTGGGACATGTGGGGTGGCTCCGTTCCAACTCGGTGTGCCTTGATGGCAAACGCCATGCTGGCGTGGAGTTGTGAGGAAGCTGTCAGAACGCTGTCGTCATCCCATCAGGCTCCACGGCCGCTGTCAGCCGGCCCGCCCGCCGGGATCCGCAGGGTGAAGACGGAACCCTTCCCCTCGGTACTCACCGCATGCACCGTGCCGCCGTGCGCCTCGGTGAGTTTCCGTACGATCGCGAGCCCGAGTCCGCTGCCGCCGGTCCGTCGGCTGCGCGACTTCTCAGCGCGCCAGAACCGGTCGAAGACGTGAGGTAGGTCCTCGGGCGACAGTCCTTCACCCGTGTCGCTCACATCGATCAGCACCGTTCCCGCGTCCTCGTGGGCGCGCAGGGTGACGCTGCCGCCGGGCGGGGTGTGGCGTACGGCGTTGGAGAGGAGGTTGCCGACCGCCTGGCGCAGCCTGACCGGGTCCGCGGTCAACTCCCCCGGCAGGCCGGCCGGAGCCGGGACCACCGTCAGCGTGACGCCCGCCGTCTCGGCCAGGCCCTGGTGTGCTGCCGCGACCTGGCCGAGCAGGTCGTGGATCCGCACCGGCTCGGGGTGCAGGCGCAGCGCGCCGGCGTCCGCTTCCGCCAGGTCCTGGAGGTCGTCGATGATGTGCTGGAGCTGTACCGCTTCTTCGAGCAGGGACGACACGAAGGCGCCGTCGACGTCGGCGACGCCGTCCTGTGCTCCCTCCAGCCAGCCGCGGATGTTGCTGAGCGGGGTGCGCAGTTCATGGGCGACATCGCTGACCAGCGCCTTGCGCTGTCCTTCCATGCGCGCGCGGTGCGCCGACATGTCGTTGAAGGCGGCGGCCAGCCGCCCGACCTCGTTGACGGCGCCGGCCGGTACCGGGACGGGGGCCACGTCGGAGTATCCGCCGTCCTTCATGCGCTGCGCCGCGCCGGTGAGCGCGAGGAGCGGGCGTACGACCCGGGCGGCGGCCAGCACGGACGCCCCGACGGTGAGCGCCAGGACGAGCGCCGCGGCGCCGGCGATCCGGGCGGTGTTCGCGGGTGACAGATCGAAACCGGGGACGGTGGTGGAGACGGGGTCCCCGATGAACAGCAGGGCGGGCGAGGCGACATACGCGCTGAGCTGTTCGCTGCGTGCGGTGGTGACGCAGGACGCCACCGCACGGTCGTCGGCGTCGCTGCCGGGCTCCGCGGGCGCCGGGACCTCCGCCGGGGCGGGGGCCACGGTCGGGGCGGGCGCCGGCACGGCGTCCTCGGTGACACGGGCGGACCCGTCCGCACCCGGTAGCGCCGCGGCTCGCGGGCTGCGCCAGGACAGGCCCAGGGTCAGCTTGACGGGTTCCCGGCCCTGGCGGCTCAGGCACGCGTCGGTGAGCTTGTTGAGCGCGGCCAGTGCCTTGGCCTCGGTCGCGGTCGGCTCGTCAAGTTCCCGGGCGACGCACGCGGTGGTGGACTGGACGCGTTCGAAGTCGTCGCCCAGGACCTCGATGCGCGGACGCCCGCTGGGGCCGGCGGCGATGTCCGAGCCGATGCCGTACCCGCGCAGGCAGTCGGCCGTCCGTTCCGCGATCTTCCGCAGCGCGACGCGTTCGTGTTCCGGCAGCCGGAAGGGGCCGACGGCGCGCGGGTCGATGCGGTCGGCGCCGGCCTCGGAACCGTCGCCGGACACGGGAGCCAGGGCGGTCTCCGTGGAGAGCGCGTCCACGATCGCGGAGGCGCGGGGCGGGAGTCCCGGCGGCGAGGCTCCTGTGGCGGAGTCGGTGATCGGCTCCCGTTCCTCGGTGGTAAGGGCCACGCGCCTACCGGTCCGGCGTGCCAGGTCGCGTACGGTCGCCTCGACTCCGTCCCACCCGGGGTGGGTCGCCGCGTAGCCGAGGAGGGTGTGGTAGATCCGGGCGTCGTCGGCCAGGTTCTGGCCCTGCTCCTGCTTGATGGCGCCGGAGGTGGTCTGCACGGCGATCCACGCGGTCGCTCCGACCGAGCAGACGGCGACGAGGGCGGAGACGGCGAGCAGCCGGCCGAGCAGGCTCCTGCGGAGCGGCAGCCGCTCGCCCCGCACAGGGCCGCGGGACACGGCAGGCCCGGGGCGGGACGGGCGGGGCCTAGGACGGGACACGGGAGGCGCTCGGGTCGGTCAGCTTGTAGCCGACGCCGAAGACCGTGAGCAGCCGGGCGGGCCGGTGCGGTGCGGCCTCGATCTTCTTGCGCAGGTTCATGATGTGCATATCGACGGTGCGGGCACTGATGTAGCGGTCGAAGCCGTGCAGTTGCGCCAGCAGCCGCTGGCGGGTGAACACCCGGTCGGGTTCGGTCGCCAGCGCGTGGAGGATGCGGAACTCGCCGGGGGTGCAGTCGACCGGGGCGCCGTCGACGCTCACCTCGTGCCGGTCCGGGTCCACGACGAGGGTGCCCACCGACAGGGCGGAGGAGGCTTCCGCGTCGCCCGCGGCGGCGAGCCGCGGACGGCGCAGGAGGGTGCGGACCCTGGCCATCAGCTCACGCGGGCTGTACGGCTTGGTCATGTAGTCGTCGGCGCCCAGGTCCAGGCCGAGCAGGAGATCGTCCTCCGTGGAGCGGGCGGTCAGCATCAGCACCGGCAGCTCTCGGGCCTCGGCGCGCAGCACCCGCAGGACGTCCAGGCCATCGGCCCGCGGCATCATCACATCAAGGACGAGCAGGTCGGGTGCGCGGTGCCGGACCGATTCGATGGCGGCGCGGCCGTCGCGTACGACCGTGACCGTGTGGCCCTCCCGTTCCAGGTAACGGCGGACCAACTCGGCCTGCTTCTCGTCGTCTTCCGCGACCATGACGTGTGCGCACACGCGCTCGATCCTATGCGGGTGCATGGCCCGCCTCTCCGGGGGCCGCCCCCGCCGGAGCCGCGGCCACACTTGAGGGCCGCTCGGCCAGTCGTCCCGGGTGGGCGCCGTCTCCAACGTCTGCTTGATCATGCGCGCTCCCTGGTCGACCGTCTCCGTGATGGGGCCGGCGAGGCCCTGGACCGCCTGGGGTGCGAGCAGCCTGGGCGACCTCGCCGCGGATCTCGGCTTCGCCGACCAGGCGCACCTGTGCAGGACAAGCGCCGGTACCTGGGGCGTACGCCGACGGCGCTGCGACGCCTGCTCGCAACTCGGGCACCCTGACGGTTCGCGCGGGCGGACCGGGCGGCGTCGGGCCCGGTGGCTCAGGGCGTGTCCTCCTCCCAGTCGAAGAGCCTGGGCGTGCCGTTCCTCGGTCCGTACAGTGAGCGGCCGCCCGCTCCGTAACGGCCGAGCTCGGTGGCCAGCGCGGCTCCTTCGTGCAGTTGCCGGGGCGTCCAGCCGGTGACGTCCAGCAACAGCCCGTCGAGCGGTCCGCCCACCAGCTCGACGTAGTCGTGTCCTGGCCGCGGGCCGGGGTCGGGATCGTCGTGGTCGGCACCGTAGACGCGTCCGCGCATGATCTGCTCGTCCATGGTGTCCAGCGTCGCAGCCGCCACTGACAGTGGGTGGGCCGGCCGGCGGGCCGCCCTCACCCGCCTGCGCGCACAGCACGGCGGCGGGCCTCAGCGCACTCGGGAAAGGCCACGCCGGGCAACGGCGCAGGCCGTGTCGCTCGAGTCGACGCGGCCCCGTCCAGGGGGCGACCATGAGAAACGGGGCCGATCGCCCCGCGCGCCGGGGCTCCGACAGGAGATGCCGGATATGGAGCGGACCGATGTGCTGGTGGTGGGCGCGGGCCCCGTCGGACTCACGGCGGCGGCCGAACTGCGCGGACGCGGTGTCACGTGCCGTGTCATCGACCGGCTGCCGGCCCGGCTGCCCTATGCGAAGGCTGTCGGCATCCAGCCCAGGACACTGGAGATCTGGGACCGGATGGGGATCGCGCGCGACGCCCTGGCCGCTGCCGCTCCCATGCGCGGCCAGCTGGCGTACGTGAACGGCGTGGAACGCATGCGGATCGAACTCAAACTGCCGCCGGACGTCCCGTACGGCTTCGCCGCCCTGCCGCAGTGCGAGACCGAGCGGATCCTCGAGGAGCACCTCGCCCGTCTGGGCACCCGGGTCGAACGGGAGACGGAGCTGGTGTCGTTCGCCCAGGACGAGGACGGGGTGTGGAGCACGGTCACCACACCGTCCGGACGCAGGGAGGAGATCAGGTCCCGTTACCTCGCCGGTTGCGACGGCGCACACAGCGTCGTCCGCAAGTCGCTGGGCCTCACCTTCGAGGGAGGTGCCTTCCCGGAGGAGTACATGCTCGCGGACGTCGAGGTGGACTGGGGCATGCCGCCGGGCTACAGCGTGCGGGCCGCACATGTCGGCGACGGCGCCGCCGACGATCTGCTGGTGTGCATCCCGCTGCCCGGACACCGCCGTTACCGAATGTCGATGCTGGTGCCGCCGGAGCTGTCCCTCGGGCAGCAGCGGGACGCCGACAGCGTGGCGCACGGACTTCAGGGCGGCAGAGCGCCAGGGCTGGAGGATGTGCAGGCCGTCCTCGACCGGTTGGCTCCGGAGCCCACCACGGCGTCGGCGCTGCGCTGGTCCTCGGTGTTCCGCATCAGCCACCGGCTGGTGGACCGCTACTCGCGGGGCAGGGTCTTCGTCGTGGGCGACGCCGCGCACATCCATCCGCCGACCGGCGCCCAGGGCATGAACACCGGCATCCAGGACGCCTGCAACCTGGCGTGGAAACTCGCGCTCGCCGTTGCCGGGACCGCGCACCCGAGCCTGCTCGACAGTTACGACGCCGAGCGTCGCCCGGTGGGCGAGGAGGTGGTGGGGCGCACCGTGCGCCATGCGACGGCGGGCGGCGTCCAGGCGGATCCCGAGGACCCGCAGATGGTCATGCTGCGCGAGGCCCAACTGCTCGTGGGTTACCCGGACAGCCCGGTCGTCGCCTCCCGCGGCAGCGGCCACGCCGGTCCCGACGCGGGCGACCGCGCGCCCGACTGCGGTGGTCTGGTGGGACCGATCGCCACGTTCCCGGTTCGGCTGTTCGACGTGCTCCGCCGCCGCGACGCGCACACGCTGCTGCTGTACGCGGACGACGGGAGCGACTGGGAGTCGTGCGCGGGCCTGGCGGACGAGGCCGCCCGTCTGACGCACGGACAGGTGGCGTCCACTCTCGTCCTGCACCCCGACGTCGCGGCCCCCATCGGTGCGGACGGCACGTTTCCCCAGGGGTGGCGGGACACTCGCGGCGAGTTCGGGCGCGTCTACGACGTGCGGGGCACGACCGCTCTGCTGCTCCGCCCGGACGGCTACGTGGCGCTGCGGCGGACGCCGCCGTCCCTGTCCGAGCTGTCGGCGCACCTCGCCAAGGTCCTGCGGCTCTGACCCGGGCGGCGGCCGGGGGTCGGCGGACGTGCCGCCGGCGGGTGGCGACCGGGCACGTTGATGTGCCCGGCAGCGGGACGGGGACAGGCGCGGACCACCGCCGTGGTGGCCCGCGCCTTCCCGGGATCGTTCGGGTGTGGTGCGGGTGCGTCAGGCGGTGTGCAGACGCAGCCCGTAGCGGCCGAGGATCTCGTTGACCGGCTGGTGCCAGGTCTGGCCGCCGCCGGAGCAGTTGCCCCAGCCGCCGGAGGTGACGCCCTGCGCCTGGTCGCCGCTGATGAACGAGCCGCCGGAGTCGCCCGGTTCCGCGCAGACACTGGTCTTGGTCATCTGATGGACCGCTCCCTGGCTGTAGTTGACGGTCTCGTTCTTGGCGAGGACGTTGCCGCAGTGCCAGCGCGTCGTGGAACCGGAGCGGCAGACGGAGGCGCCGATCGGCGCCTCCGCGGAGCCGCGGACCAGCTGGTCGGGGACGGTTCCCCAGCCCAGGACCACGGGCACGGTCCACCAGCCGCTGCCGACGCTGACCCAGGCGTGGTCGTCACCGGGGAAGGAGGAGCCCTGGAAGGTGCCGATGTGCGTACCGTCCCAGCCGCGTACCGCCGCGCCGGCCCGTCCGCAGTGGCCCGCCGTGACGAAGCCGCCGTGCACGGAGAAGCCGATGGAGCATCGCACGTTGCCCGTGTAGTACGGGTCGCCGCCGACGGTCCCGGCGGCGAACGGCGTCGGGGCCTGAGCGGTCTCCCTGACCGTGATCGGGCCGGCGTCCTTCGCGCGGTCCAGGAAGGGCCCGGACATCGTTGTCACCGCGCTCGGAGGCGACGACGTTCACCACGACCCGGCTGGCTTGCGGGTCGACGTGCCAACTCGCCACGCCCGCGGGCGCCTTCAGGGCGTCGATCTCACGCTTGACCGCGTCCAGCTGCCGGGCGCTGTGGCGGACGAGTGCCGTGTCGGCGCCGGTCGCCCGTACGGCACGGGCCTTGCCCGAGTCGGTGAGGGCCACCGTGAGTCTGCCGGTGTCAGCGTCGAACCAGGAGCCGCCGAAGGCCGTTCCGGCGGCGCGGCGGGCCTTTCCTTCGACGGCGGTGGCGGTCTTCTCCGCGGCGAGGCGTGCTGTCGCCTCGTCCGCGTCGAGTCCCAGGTCGCGCTGCATGGCCGCGAGCAGGCCGGTGGAGAGCTTGGGCTCGGCAGTGGGGGCGGAGGCTGCCGCAGGGCCGGCGCCGACCGCTGTCCAGGAGCCGAGGAGGAGGAGTGCGGACAGGCCCGTACGTATGGCTGTCATGCTCAAGGCGTTGACCTTTCGTTGTTCCAGCATCGTGGGGGATGGAACAGGCCGTACTGGAGCGCGTGTCGAGAGGCGGTTTGAGAGCGCTCTCATCGCTCCCGGCCGGAGCGTAGCGGAACTCCAGGGTCAGGTCCATGCCAAGTACGCGCCGTAGGTTCGCGGGCGCCGCACACGCAGCCTCCCCGCGGGAACCGGACGTGAAAGAAATGTGTCTGTGGTGGGGACAGCGCGTGGCAGGGGGAACATGATGAACACCTGGTCGGTGCCCGGGTACACCGAGTCCCGGGAGCTCGGGGCGGGCGGCTGCGGGCGTGTCGTACTCGCCGTACACGACTCCACCGGCGTGCCGGTGGCGGTGAAGTACCTCAGCGAGCAGCTGCGCGCGGACTCGGGCTTCGTCCATGAGTTCCGCGCCGAGGCCCAGTTGCTGGGCGGCCTCGACACCCCGTACGTGGTGCGGCTCTACGAGTACGTCGAGGCGCCGCAGGGCGCGGCCATCGTGATGGAGCTGGTCGACGGCATCGCGCTGCGTACACTGCTGCTCCGGGAGGGCGCCACCGGTCCTGAGGCGGCGCTGGCCGTGCTGAAGGGCTCGTTGCTCGGCCTCGCCGCGGCGCACGGCGCGGGGGTGGTGCACCGGGACTACAAGCCGGAGAACGTGCTCGTCGCGGCGGACGGCTCCTCCAAGCTCGTCGACTTCGGGATCGCCGCGCACCGAGGGAGCACACCGGGAGTGGCGGGCACCCCGGCGTACATGGCGCCGGAGCAGTGGAACGGCGAACCGGCCTCGCCCGCCGCCGACGTGTACGCCGCGACCGCCACGTTCTACGAGTGCCTGACGGGCCGCAAGCCCTTCCGCGGCGACAACTTCGCCGAGCTGGCGCTGCAGCACATCGGCGCGCCGGTCCCCGACCATGACGCACCCGAGCCGGTCCGCCCCCTCATCCGGCGGGGGCTCGCCAAGTCGCCGGCGGAACGGCCCGCGAACGCGGCGGCGTTCGTGGCCGAGCTCGAGAAGATCGCCCGGGCGGCGTACGGGCCCGACTGGGAGGAGCGGGGCCAGCGCAAGCTCGCGGCGCTCGCCGCGCTGCTGCCCCTGCTGTTCCCGTCGGCCGGGGGGCCGGCGGGGACCACCGACAGCGCGACGACGTCCATCGGCGCCGGTCCCGGCGCGGGCGCGGGCATCGGCTCGGGCATCGGCGCCGGCGGGTATGTGCCGCCGGCGTTGCGCAAGGCGCTCGTCGGCGTCGCCGCGCTGGCCGTGGTCGCGGTGATCACCGTCGCGGCGCGGGCCGGTGAGGACGCAGGCACCGGGACGACCGCGCAGGCCGTCGCGACGACCAGCGCGATGCCGGGCGGCTCGGCCTCGCCGGTGGCGGAGGGGGACGGCGGCCCCGGGCCGTCGCCGTCGGACGGTGTCCCGCTCTCCCCGTCGGCGAGCACGACCACCGGGCCCGCGGACCCGTCGCCCGCGACGTCGTCCACGCCGCCGGACCCGCCGACGACGTCCGCGCCGGCCGCTTCCCCCACTCCGACCGTCTCCACCGAGCCGTCCACGCAACCGACGACCAGCACCCCGCCGACCGTCGCGCCGGTGCAGGTCAAGTCGGTCTCCGTGACGGGCTTCCGGCAGACCGGCACGTCCACGGCCGCCGCGACCGTCGACGTCGCCACCTCCGGGACCGGCCCCGTGAAGGTCGTCGTCTCGTGGTTCACGAGCAACGAGAAGGGGGTCCTGGGCGCCGTCGAGAGCACACAGTCCTTCGAGCGGAGCGGCGCGACGCAGTACACCCTCGCTCTGGACCACACGTTCCAGGGCACGGGCTGCTACTGGGCCGTGCAGGCCGGCACCGATCCGACGGCGGCGAGCGGCACATCCATGCAGCAGCTCCTGACCAGGAGGGGGTGCCCGGTCCTGTGAACGACCCACACACGCCCGCGGGCGACGCGGACGAGTACAGCGCGACCGCCCTGGGCAGCCACTGGTTCGAACGGCCCGAACCGGGGCCGGTCCCCGACCGCGTCGAGGGGAACGTCCTGCGCTTCGGCCCGGGAGTGACCGCGTTCGTGCGGCAGCACGGAGGCGGTACCACGGCCGCCGGGGTGTGGCACGGGACGCTCGCCGGGCAGCCCGCCGACGGCCCCGGGCCGCGCGGGCGCGGACGCGGCCTGCGCCGGTACGCCCTGGCCGCCGCCGTGCTGCTGGCCGTGCTCGGATTCCTCGCCTGGCAGCGGTACGGGCCGGGGGTGGCCGTCCGGGACGTGGTGGTCAGGACCTCGCCGGACGGGCCCGGCTGCGGCGGGACGGCCGACGTCGTCGGCGTGGTCCGGACCGACGGCCGGCCCGGCACTCTGACCTACCGCTGGGTGCGCAGCGACGGCACCGATTCGGGGATGCTGCGCGAGCGGGTGGTGCGCGGCCAGAAGCAGGCCCGGCTGCACCTGCTGTGGACGTTCGAGGGACGGGGCGAGTACCGCGCGAGTGCGGAACTGAGGGTCGTCTCGCCGTCCCGGCACTCCGCGGAGGCGCGGTTCACCTACCGCTGCCCGTAAGGACTCTCCCTGACGGTGGACGAGGGGCGTACCCGCCGGACGGGCACCGTCGTGCCCGTACCGGTGGATACGCCCCTCCCTCCCGTGCGGCCGCGGGCCGTCGGCGCCGGCCCGCCTGTCGCCGTGTCAGGGGAAGTCGACGACGGTCGAAGGCGCCGTCGAGGTCCCTGACGTGGGAGAGCCCATGTCGTCGATGACGTGCTCGTAGTGGCCGTGGCCGCTGAGCGGGACGACCAGCAGGCTGTGGAACTCACGCCGGGCTTGACCGGGGCCTTGAAGCAGTCGTCCTGCCGGAACGTCGGATCCACGTTGTAGTGGCAGTAGCTGCCCATCCCCCTCCTTCATGGGATCTGCCGGACGGCGAGGAGGCGGCCGGCGGGTACGGGCTGCTGGAGGACGCGGCCCACAACAAGATCAACCTGGAGAAGATCGCCACGCACTGACACTCCTTGCGCCCCGCGGGGCCTGGCGCTCGACTCGTTGTAACGCCTTCGCGGCAGGCGTCACAACAAGTCACGTGCACTCTCCTGGGCGGGATCCCTGGATGCCGGGTGGTCTGGGCCGCCGGCCGGGGCGGCGGCACGCAGCACCGCTTCGACCCGGCGGTTGCTGGTCATGGATGCCGTGACGGCCGTCATCGCCAGGAGGACGGCGGCGGCGTAGAGCGGGGTGCGGATGTCGTAGGCGGTGGCCAGCCAGCCGCCGAGGAAAGCCCCGATGAGGGCGGCGCACATGGCCAGCATGCGGGAGGTGGAGGCGACCCGGCATGAGGTGGGCGCCCGCCCGAGCGCGAGCAGCGCACTGCCCGCAGGCGGCCCCGCGAAGCCGGACATGGCGGTCTGGGCGCCGCGCAAGCGGGAGTTGGCGCGCTCCAGGAGTGCGGGGTCTCGGCCGAGTAGATCCGGCAGATAGGCCGTGGCGGCCGTATCGAAGAAGAGTCCGCCGAGGCCGAGCAGGAAGGCGACGGCCGCGAGCAGCGGAATGCTCAGCACGTCGAGCACGGCCGCTGCCGCCGGTGTCGCGAGCAGCACCGCACGCGCCGCGTCCATGACCCACATCGTGCGCCGGCGGTCCCAGCGGTCCACCAGCGCACCGCCGAGCACCCCGAAGAGCAGCCACGGCAGCGTCCCGGCGGCCGTAACGACGGCGAGCGCCATCGGATCCCGCGTCAACGTCAACGCGAGCAGCGGCAGCGCGGCATGCGACACCCCGTCACCGAGCGAGGAGATCGTCTGCGCGGTCCACAGCCGTCCGAACCCGATCGGCAACTTCCGTACCGAGGTCACTTGGTGCCCCCCTCGGCCTGCTCGCGCGGTGCCGGGTGGAACAGTGCGAAGACCAGTGACGCGTCCGGCAGCGACGGATCGGACAGCTCCCGGTACTCGTCCGCCAGAGCCTGCAACCGCGCCCCCAGCTGCGCGAACTGCTCCTCGGTGAGCCGCAGATGCGCCATCCGTACGTGCCGCTCGCCATCCACCGGCGACGCCTCCAGATCCGCCACCGCATGCCGCATCAGCACCGCTGGACGTTCCTCCGAGCGTCCACCCGTGCGCGTCACCCGCTTCACGGCCGGCTGCCACTGGATGCTGATGGAACGGTGCACCGGGAATTCGCCTCTTCGGTGCCGGATCAGTGTTTGCGGAAAGGCAGTGGTGATATGGCCGTCGGCGCATCGGGCGTCACCGTCGCGAGTGAAGTGGACGACCACGGCGAGCCGGTGGCGGCGGGGCGGCGTGGTGGTCCGGCGGCGTGGGCCGGGGTCTGGCCGTTCGTCCTGGCGTGTCTGCCACTCGGGCTGTTGGCGGTCGCGTCGTGGTTCGGACGTCATGTGCGGCCCAGCGCCGACGAGTGGTGCTTCCTGCCGGTGGTACGGGACGACGGCATCTCGGGACTGGTCGGCAAGTTCTGGTTCACCGACAACGGGCGGCTGGGCAACGGCCTGCTCGTCGGTCTGTACGCCGAGTTCCCGGTCGCGGGTCACCAGTGGTTCGGATCGGTCAGCGGGCTCGTCATGCTGGTGCTGCTGTGGGCCCTGGTCGTACAGGTGCTGCGCAGGGCCGGGCAGGAGGTGCCGCGCGGTGTGCCGCTGTTCGTCGCGGCGATGGTCTGCGCCGTCTTCCTCTTCGCAACACCCAACACGTACAAGACGTTCTACTGGCCCGCCGCGTCCGTGTCGCACACGGTGGCGCCGGTGCTCGCGTGCGCTTCCGTGCTGCCGCTGCTGTGCTCACGCGGCCGTGCGGGCAGGATCTCCGCGGTGGTGTCGGCCGCGTTCGCCGGCGCGTTCATGGGGACTCTGTCAGAGGAGGCGTCGGTCGTCGCGCTTGTGGTGCTCGCGGGCGTGGTGCTCTTCGCACACCGGATTCTCGCGGAGCCGGTGCGCCGCGTCGCCCGGATCTGGTCGCTGGCGGGCGCGGCCGGTGTCGTGGTCGGGACCCTGCTGCTGTTCTTCTCCCCCGGCTCCCGCAACCGCCGTGAGCGCTACGGCGCCGAGAACGCGTCGATGCTGTCCCCCGACTCGCTGCTGGGTTCGCTGCACGGCTACGCGGAGATCCTCGGGAGGGTATTCGGCACCTGGCAGTATCTGGGCGCGGTGGCCGCCGGAGTGCTGCTGGGGCTGGTGGCGCGGGGCCGGCCCGGCCGGGCCCCGGTGCTGCTGCCGAGGCCGCTGCTGCTGATGGGGCTCGGCGTGGCGGCGTTCCTGGTCGCGGGCTGGCTGTGCACCGTCATCACCTATCCGGTCTTCGGGGAACGGGTGGTGACCACCGAACGGACATGGAACGACTACCTGCTGCTCCTCGTGGGGCTCCTCGTCGTGGCCGGGGCCTTCCTGGGGCGCTCGCTGCTGCCGTACGTACGCAGCCGGCGCTCCGCGGTGCCCGTCGCCGCCGTGGCCGCCGTGTGCGCGGCCACGGTACTGAGTCTGGTGGGCCCGTTGGTCGATCTGGGCCGCGACATGCAGGTGCGGGCGGAGCGTTGGGACCGCCAGGACCGGTATCTGCGCGAGGGAGCGGCACGGGGCGCGAGGGAACTCCCGTACACGCCCACGCCGGTGGCGAGGATGCTGGAGCCGTTCGGTCAACAGGGGCGCAAGGTGTGGCCCGCCCAGTGCGTCGCCGACTACTACCGCCTGGACAAGGTCACTTACTCAGAGCGGCTTCCCTGACAGGCGCGCCGGGCTGCGTGGCGCCGGTCTCCTCGGTCTCCCGTACCACGTAGTGGGGGCGGCGCTTGGTCTCGTGGTAGATGCGGCCCACGTACTCCCCGATGACCCCGAGGGTGGCGAGCTGGATTCCGCCGAGTCCCACTATGGCCGCGATCAGGGTCGCGTAGCCGGGGGTGTCGACGCCGTCCAGGACGACGTTGAGGATGATCCACACCGTGTAGGCGAGCGCGGACAGGAAGAGCCACAGGCCGGTGTGGATCGCCAGGCGCAGCGGGCGGGTGTTGAAGGACAGCAGACCGTCGATGCCGTAGTTGAGCAGCCGCCGGCCGCCCCACTTGGAGCTTCCGGCGGCCCGCTGCACATTGGAGTAGGCGAAGCTGACGGTGTCGAAGCCGATCCAGGAGAAGAGTCCCTTGGAGAAGCGGTTGGACTCGGGCATGCTCAGCACGGCCTCGACGGCCCTGCGGGACAGCAGCCGGAAGTCCCCCGCGCCGTCGAGGACTTCGACGTCCATGAAGCGGCGGACGAGCCGGTAGTAGCCCTGGCTGAGGACCGTCCGAAGCGTGCCTTCGCCGGTGCGGTCGCGGCGGGCGACGACCTGGTCGTAGCCGTGGCGGTGCAGCTCCAGCATGCGGGGCAGGAGGTGGGGCGGGTGCTGAAGGTCGGCGTCCATGAGTACGACGGCGTCCCCGCGGGACATGCGCAGTCCGGCGAGCATCGCGGACTCCTTGCCGAAGTTGCGGCTGAAGGAGGTGTAGCGGACGCGTGGGTCCACGGCGGCGAGTTGCTTGAGGCGCGCTCCGGTCCCGTCGCCGCTGCCGTCGTCGACGTAGCAGATCTCGAATACCGTGCCGGTCGGCTCGAGTGCCGCGACGAGTTCCTGATGGAACAGGTCGAGCACGTCGTCCTCGTTGAAGCACGGCACGACGACCGAAGTGTGGACCGTTGTCATGTCACTCCATGCAGCTGTGGTGCGGGCGGGCTGTGCTTCCCGGTAGGCCCGTTGCATGGAGGGAAGAGGGCCGACGGGCCGCGGAGGTTGCTCTCATGATGGCTCCGGTGCCTGTTCGTCACCCGGAATTGAGCTGTCGGAGGGCGTGCCCCGGCCGGGAAGCCGGTCTCTCTCGCGGTCCTTCGGTGGCGTGTTGTCAGAGACGGTTCCGGCGCCGCAGGACCACCGATCCGCAGATGGAGACGAGGGCGAGGGCGGCGGCTGCCGCACCGAACAGGACCATGGGACGGTCGCCAAAGGCGCTGCCCGCAGGCGCCGGGACGGCCTGGCCGGAGGACGGTGCCGGAGCCGGGGCGCCGGGCGGTGGTTCCCCGGGCGCCTGGGACGGAGCGGGGTCGGCGGGCGGTCCCGGCGTCGCCGGGCCGGAGGTCCGGCCGGCCGGGTCGTAGGGCTGTTGCGCGGGCGGAGTTCCCTGCTGCGTCGCGGCCTGCCCGTCGTCGCCGGGTGTGAGGACTACGTCCGAGCACGAGTAGTACGTGTCGGGAGTGTCCGTGTTCCGCCATACCGTGTAGAGCACATGCCGTCCTGTGTGCTCCGCAGGCAGACGTCCGCTGATCCGGTACGCGCCGTCCGTGAGCGCGGGGTCGGTGGCCGTCGCGAACGGGCGGGGGCCGAGATCGGCCCACCGCAGCGGCGTGGACGGATCGTATCCCTGCCGGGTCAGGTACAGCTCGAAGGTTCCCTCGTGCGGGATGCTGGAGCGGTAGGTGAGAGTGAATGTGCCACCCGCCTTCAGCGGTGTCGCGGGCCAGTCGGTGCGGACGGTGTCCAGGCCGCGGTAGGCGTCGAGGCCCGCGCTGCACAACTGTCCGTCGGGTACGGCCTCCTGGTCCCTGCCCTCGACGCCGGGCAGCCGCAGATCGTCCCAAGCACCGAGCGCCGCTCCCCCGTTCGCGGCGACGGCGGCCCGGCACGCGCCCGACGCGCGCTGTGCTCCGTCGAGTCCGCAGACGGCGGCTCTGCTGACCGGGTCGGTCGGTGTCCCGTGGGCGAGGGCGGGTCCGCCGGCGGCCAGCAGCAGCGGTACGGCGCCGGTCAGTGCGACGGCGACGGCAACAGGGGTACGGCGACGTCCGGTCATCGGCTGCTGACCTCCTCGGGCTCGACGGCTGCCGTGTTGTACGGGCGGGGCGGCGCGGGCGTTCACCGTCGGGGGCGGGCGGGCGGTTACGGGCCGGGCGGCGCGGGACCGGCGCCCCGGCGAACAGAATCCGCACTCGGGGAACCCCGGCGAGAAAGTCCAGTTTCTGCGACAGGATCATCCTTTCAGGTGTCCGGTTGATCGCGTCTCCGCACGGCGGGCATGGTGGTTCTACGCTGATACCTCGTCACATGACTCTCAGAAGACGTCGTTGCCTACAGCGGGGAGTGACCGGTGACAGGGGTCGGATTCCAGTCCTGGCCGAGCGCCGACCAGAGCATCGCAGGGCACACCGCTTCCGTGCTGCCCTCCCCCGCCCGGCGGACGGGTGAGCACGGTGCCCAGGGCACCGGCACCGACCACAAGTCGTCGAACTCTCTGTTCCAGCCGAGCGCCGGCCCGGTCCAGGCTGGGTTCTTCTGCTGGGACGTCGCCACTGGGGAGATCGACTGCGATCCGCCCACCTTCCACCTCCACGGCCTGCCCGAGGACAGCCCCGCTCATCTCGAGACCTTCCTGTCCAGGATCCCGGAATCCGATCTGCCCGAAGTCATCAGTGCGCTGGAGTCGATGGCGGAGGCCGGTGGCAACTACCAGATCGCCTACCGCGTCGCCTCGGGTGAGGGCGGCTGGCGCTCGCTGGAGGCCCGCGGGCGGGTACTCGCTGATGCGGCGGGAGTACCGACAACGATGGTCGGGGTGGTGATGGACACCACGGCCGCTCATGAGCGTCAGGAAGCCGAGAAGCGACGGCTCTGCGAAAGGGCGACCCGCAATCTGCGGGTGCAGCACCTCACCGCCACGTTGGCGGCCGCCGTGACGGTCAAGGACATCATGGCGGCCATGCAGGTGGGGCTGCGGGACTTCGGCGCGAGCGGGCTCGCCGTCGTGGCGTCCCAGCGCGACAAACTGTCCATCGTGACCTCCTGCGGCTATTACGAGGAGGAGTTGGCCGCTCTCTGCGATGCGGACACCGGTGCGGGCTCTCCGTTACAGGACGCCCTTGTACGCCATGCTCCGGTGTTCGTCGCCTCCGTCACCGACCTGGCCGCCGCGTACCCGCAGTCGGCGCAGCAGATCCCGGAAGGTTCTCGCCGGGCATGGGCGGCGATTCCCATGGCGGATTCCCGGGGGCCGACCGGGGTCTGCCTGATGGGGTTTCCTTCGCCCCAGGAGTTCGGCCCCGAAGAGCGGGCACTGCTGGTTGCTCTTGCCGGACTGCTCGCCCAGTCCCTGGAGCGGGCGGGAATGTACGAGTCGCAGCACGCTCTGGCCACGGAACTGCAGCGCGGAATCCTGCCGCCCGGCCCTCCGTCGGCGCCCGGTCTGACGATCGCCGCGCGCTACCAGGCGGCCACGTCGGGCATGTGGATCGGCGGTGACTGGTACGACGCCATCTGCCTTCCCGACGGCGCGGTGGCACTGGTGATCGGAGACGTTCAAGGCCACAGCGTGCATGCTGCCTCGCTGATGGGCAAGCTCCGCACGGCCATTCACGCCTATGCAAGCGAGGGTCACGGTCCGGCGGCCGTTCTGGCACGGACGAATCGCCTGCTGGTCGAGTTCAACCCGGATCCGGACCGGGCGATGCTCGCCACTTGTTGCTACCTGTTGATCCGCCCTGCCGAGGAAACGCTCGAGGCCTGCACCGCAGGCCATCTGGCACCTGCCCTGATCGCTCCGGGTGAGCCACCGCGCCTCCTCGACATCGCCGGTGGCCTCCCGCTCGGTGTCGACCCGCAGGCCCAGTATCCGACCGAGCGGATCCCGATCCGCCCCGGCAGCGTGCTGGCAGTCACCACCGACGGGCTCCTGGAAGCCGCCGGGAAAGACATCGGCGTGGCCATCGAAGCTTTTCTGGCAGGGCTGGCAGGAGCCGCGACGGCCGACCTCCAGGTCCTGGCCGACGAACTCCTTGCCGGGGTCCACCGGGCACCGCGCCGCAACGACGACATCGCCCTCCTGCTGGCCCGCCTCGTCGGCCCCCGGCGCGCCGTCGAACCATCTGCCACAGGAAGGGCCACGCAAACAGAGGCGCCCACCGCGCCTAAGCTGCGGGAAAGTTACGACGAGGCCGACGGTCGGACCGCTGCCACGACGCCCCCGACACTGCGCCGATGACGGCTTCGTACGAGGCAGGAGCCCTCAGCCAAACCTCCGGCTCGAACAGTGAAATCCTGCTGGAGTGCTAGAGGGTGGGATCATCGAACTGCTCGAGGAGAACGTCGGCCGGTGTGCTGACCCTGGTGGTGGACGCGCGGTCGCCAAGTGGTTGTTCGGTCCAGATGACCTTGCCACCGGATGTGTACCGCGTTCCCCATCGCTGAGCGTGCTGGGCCACAAGGAAGAGCCCTCGTCCACCCTCGTCCGTGGTGGCCGCCCGGTGCAGACGCGGCGAGGTGCTGCTGGCGTCCGACACCTCGCAGGTCAAAGAGCGGCCGTGCAGCAGTCGCACCCTGATCGGAGGAGATCCGTACCGGATCGCGTTCGTGACCAACTCGCTGATGATCAGTTCCGTGGTGAACCCGATCTCTTCCTCCCCCCACTCGTGCAACTTCTCCCTGCAGTGTGCCCGCACCGAGGCCACTGCCGCTGGGTCCGGGGGCACGTCCCACTCCGCCACGGCCGGCGGCGGGAACACCCGGGTACGGGCGACCAGCAGCGCGATGTCATCTGAGGGGTGTGTCGGCACCATCGCCTCCACCACCGCCTGACAGGTTTCCTCAGGTGTGCGTTTGCCGGCCTCTTCCAACGCCCGGCGCAACCCCATCAGCCCGACGTCGATGTCGCGGGTTCGGTCCTCCACCAGCCCGTCGGTGTACAGCACCAGTCGTGAGTCCTCGGGCAGTTGCAGTTCACGGGTTTCGAAGGGGTAGCCACCTACTCCGAGCGGGGGCGAGGCCGGCACGTCCGGACAGATCACGGTCCCGTCGGGGTGCACCACTACCAGGTCGGGGTGTCCGGCACGGGCCGCCGTGCACGCTCCTGTTATCGGGTCGTAGATCGCGTACAGGCACGTCGCTCCCGTCACCCCCTGTCCCTCATGGGCTTCCGCCGCCTCGCCGGTGCTCTCCTCGTTGTCCATGCGCACTACCAGGTCGTCCAAGTACCCGAGCGCCTCGTCCACGGGGAGGTCCAGCGCGGAGAGGTTCTGTACCGCGGTGCGCAGCCGACCCATCGTCACCGCCGCGTGCAGGCCGTGACCGACGACATCGCCCATCACCAGCGCCACTCGCCCGCCCGGCAGCGCGATGAGATCGAACCAGTCCCCGCCGACCCCTGACTCCGCCGGCAGATACCGCCAGGCCACCTCCAGTGCATCCTGTTCCGGCTGCCCCCGTGGCAGCAGACTCCGCTGCAGCTTCACCGCCATCGAATGCTCGCGGGTGAACCGTCGCGCATTGTCGACAGCCACCGCCGCCCGCGCGGCCAACTCCTCCGAATAGGACAGGTCCTGCTGCTCGAACGCCGGCGAGTCCCCCGTCCGGTAGAAGTTCGCCACGCCCAGCGGCAGACCCCGCGCCTGCAGGGGTACGGTCACCAGCGAATGCACCCCGTGCTCCAGTGCCTCGCGGGTGCGATCCGGATCGTGCTCCTGCCACTCCCGCGCCTGTCGCAGGTCCGCCTCCAGCACCGCCAGTCCCCGCTCCAACGCGCGCATCTGTGGCGTCGCCGGCGAAAGCTTGATCTTTTCCTCCACCGGGTACAGCGGCAGAATCTGCTGATCGCCGCTGATCGCCGCACGCCGCAGATGCCGCCATTCTTCCGCCGTTGGCTCCTGGCCTTCCAGCACCGCATCCAGCAGATCGACTGTGACGAGGTCGGCGAACCGCGGTACTACTACGTGAGCCAGCTCCTGTGCAGTACTCACCACGTCGAGCTTGGTCCCGATCCGCACTCCCGACTCGTAGAGCAGGTCAAGCCGCTCCCGCGCCGCCTGTGCCCGCCCCGACACTGCCGCCAGTTCCGTTGTGTCCCGCAACGTCACCACGCTGCCCCCTTGGGCCCCCTGCGGGAACGTGGGCCGCTTGTTCACCGCCAGCAACCGGCCCTCCACCAGATGTACCTCGTCCGTGATGGCCTCCGCGGAAGCCAGCATGTGCGTGATCTCCCTGGGCAGGGCCAGCTCCCGTACGAGCCGTCCCTCCGCGTACGTCGACAGGCTCAGCAGCCGCTTCGCCTCGTCGTTGGCCAGCAGCAGGCGTCCGTCGGCATCGGTGATCAGTACCCCTTCCCGTACCGCGTGCAGGACCGCGTCGTGGTGCTCGTACATGCGCGTGATCTCGGCCGCGCCCAGGCCATGGGTCTGCCGCTGCAGCCGCCGGGAGACCAGAGCCGTGCCGGCGGCAGCCACCACCAGCGCGGCGGCGCCGGCACCCAACGTGATCGGCAGCTGCGGCATCCACAGTTTTGCCACGTTCTTGACCGTGATCCCGGCGGACACCAGGCCGACGACCTCGCCGCCGGCATCGGTCACCGGGACCACTGCCTGCACGGCCGTTCCCCGACCCGCCGGCAGAGGCGGTCCGCCCGCCTCCTCGATGGTGGTGCGGCCTTCCAGCGACGGTTGGATGCTGCCGACGAACTTCTTCCCGATCTCTTCCGGGTACGGATAGGTATAGCGAATCCCCTTGGTGTCCATGACGACTATGAAATCCACCCCCGCACTCTTGCGAGCCGCTTCCGCGCGCGGCTGCAGCACCGCCGTCGGGTTTCGGCTGCGCAGCGCTTCAACTACGCCCGGGGCCTGCGCGAACGCCTGGGCCGCGACGACCGACTCCCGACGCCCCTGCTCCAGGGCGTCACGCGCCGCCTGAAGCACCACAGACGTCAGCCCGGCCGCGACCAGCAGCGCGACGATCAGGACTTCCACGAGGAATACCCGCCCGGGGATGCTGCGCGGGTTCAGCAGTGACTCGCGAGGACGATCACGTGGCTGCCCGGCGAACGGATGGCGCGACGGCTTCCCATTCAGCCGGGAAGATCCCTTCGTGACTGGATTCATAGCACCCGCTCCGGTTCGGCGAGATATCACCAGCGTACGCGCGCCCGTCGCCGCATGTGGGCGCGCGATCGGCCGCCAAAAGTCCTGCGCCGCGCCTCCCGTCCAGCCGCCGGGCGACTCCTCGGCCAGTGCCTGTCGGTCCAGTCCGTTGTCGCCGCCTGCGCCTGCGGCACCTACGTGACCGCTGAGCTTCCGACGAGAGCGCGCCGGCTTTCATGCCCGGCGAGCTCGGCATGACAGCCGGGGATCGATCGATCTGTCGCGCAAGCGTCACCTTTCACGCTGTTGACGGGATACCAGACGCCGGCCAGGAGTCGACTCTGCCTCGAGAAGCACCAGGCCCCCACATCGTGTTCCCGGCACAGGGCATCGTCTGTGCCCCGAGCTCCCGCTGCTCGGGGCACAGATCTCATATGTGTGGGTCAAGGGTCGATACAGCTGTCGGGGGCGTGACCGCCGCGGCTGGACGATCCTTAGGCGGACGTACGGAGAGTCACGTCCGCCCTCCGGCTGTACAGGACCGCCCCTGCCGTCACCCCGGCCGCCAGCAGCCCCAAGGCGAGCAGTGCGGGGACCAGGACGACCACCGCGCCCGCGCACAAGCAGCCCAGCCCTCCGATCGCCAGGGCCGCGGACCTGCGGCCGTCGGTGCGCAGCAGGATCGCCGCCGCCGCCAGCAGGAACACGCCCACCCCCCCGGCGAGCGCCCAGGCCACCAGCCCGTGCAGCGGCTCGGACAGGTCGTAGTGCTTGCTGTCGGCGACCTGGTGGAGCGCTTTCTTCATGCCTAGCGCAGTGATTACGACTCCCGCGACGAGCGGCAGGTGCAAGAAGGTGTAGACGTCGCGTGCCAGCCGCGTGCGGGCGTCGCCGTGCAGCGTGGTCAGCCGGTGCTCGGCCCTCTCGCTGATCTGCCGGAAGTACAGGCGCCACAGTCCGGCGACGACCATCACCCCGGCGGCGGCCGCAGCCAGCACCGGCACGGAGAGGGGGAGGCCGGACACGCCCACCCCGATCGCGACGATCGACTCCCCCAGGGCGATGATCACGATCAGGCCGTGCCGCTCGGCAAAGTGCGCGGGCGACGCCACCCGCCAACCCGAGGCCCCCGTGACATAGATGCCGCAGTAGTCGATCAGGACCGCGCCGAGCCAGACCAGAATCTGCGCGACGCCGGTCAGGGTGCTGCCGACCAGAAGCAGCACGAAGGGCGGTGCGATGGACAGCAGCGCGGTCCGGCGCAGTGTGGCATGGAGTGCCTCGTCACCGGGGCTGGAGATCCAGTAGGAGATCAGGTGGAGGAGCCGGACCGCCCCGTAGCAGAGTACGAACACCAGCGGCGCGTACAAGCCGCCGGAGAGGTCCGCGTACACCTCCGGCACGGTCAGTGAGACGACCAGCACGACCACCATCACCGCGACCAGCACGGTGAACATCGCGCCGGAGTCGGCTCGCACCACATTGCCCAACCAGGCGAAGCAACACCAGCACCACCACAGCAGGGCCAGCACCACGGTCGCGCCGAGCAGCCGCAGTGGCGTCGGGTCGGCCGCCATCAGCGCGGTTACCTGTGTAATCGCGTACACGAACACCAAGTCGAAGAACAGCTCGGCGGGCGTCACCCGGTGACTGTCGTCGGTGGCAATCATTCGGGAACGTTCTCTACCTGTCGCCACGGTCTCTCCCCCTCCGCATACGGCGCCCTGTGCGGCCGAACACGCGCGGAACGATACCTATCCGATCCGCGCGTGCACCGTCGTTCGAGGTCAAGCTGCGGACGCCCGCAGCAGGGGGCTCTTGTGCCGCACCAGTCACCGCCGGTACGCCACCTGGCGCATGGCCGCCTCGCGGTGGGCCGCCTCCAGCGCGGCGCGTACACCGACTCGTACAGCTCACGCGCCCGGCCGGTGAGAACGGCAGCAGCCGTACGGCGAGCGGTTCACCGCGCAGCCGGGCGCCGCACCGGGGAGGCGGGGTGCCCTTCCGCCGAAAGCAGAAACGCCTGTGCCGCCCGCCGTGCCGCGGCAATCCTGGGACGGAGCACAACTCCGCAGCATCATTCCGCGAAAGAGGTGTCGTCATGAGCGGGCCCGACGGGCGTCCCGAGACGTTGTACGAGGCCGTGGGCGGCACGCACGCGCTGCGCAGGCTGAGCAACACCTTCTACGAGGCGGTCCTCACCGATCCGCTGCTCGCCCCCGTCTTCGCCGACTTCACCCCCACCCATATCGAGCACGTCGCGGTCTGGCTGGCCGAGGTCTTCGACGGACCTGCCGACTTCACTGCCGCGCTGGGCGGCCACCAGAGGCTGCTCCGGGCGCACCTCGGGCTCTCGATCACGGAGGAGCAGCGGCTGCGCTGGATGGAGCTGATGACAGAAGCGGTGGCGAAGGAACTGCCGGACGACGACGTGCTGCGCCACCGGGTGGTGGAGTACTTCGACTGGGGTACGAAGATCGCCCGCGAGGTCTCGGCCGACCCGGCCGGCACGGACCTCGGCGACCCGGGTCCGACCCCGCGATGGGGCTGGGACGGCGTGCGCTGAGCCGCGGCGGAGCGGGTTCGGTCACAGGGTGATCGTGGCGGCGATCGGCAGGTGGTCGCTGCCGGTGGCGGGCAGCGACCAGACGCGGGTCACCGCCGCCGACCGGGCCAGGATCTGGTCGATCCTGGCGACGGGGAAGGACGCCGGCCAACTGAACGCGAAGCCCGGTCCCGTCACCGTCACTTGTGCCAGGACCGGATCGAGACCACGGTCGTCGACCGTGCCGTTGAGGTCTCCCAGCAGGATCACCCCGGCCTCCCGCTCCGCGGCGAGCGCGGCGCCCAGCAGCCGGGCGCTCTCGTCGCGCGACGCCGAACTGAAGCCGTGCCGCAGACCCAGGCGCACCGAGGGCAGATGGGCGACGTGGACGGCGACGGGGCCCTGCGGGGTCACGGCCGTGGCACGCAGCGCGCGGTTCCATCCCGGTCCGAAACCGCGGGGCTTGATGTCCACCGGCCGTACGTCCTTTAGAGGATGCGCCGACCACAGGCCGACGGTCCCCACCACCACGTGGTACGGCAGGCGCCGCGCCAACTCCTTCTCGTAGGCGGGCAGCGCGGCGGGCGTCACCTCCTCGAGGGCCACGAGGTCCGGGCGTACGCGCAGGAGGGCCCGTGCCGTGCCTGCCGGATCGGTGTTCACGTCGCTGACGTTGTGCTGCACCGCCACGATGCCGGCCTGTTCCCCCGACGAGGGCGGCAGGAGGGGCGCGAAGAGGAACGACCAGGCGGCGACGGGCAGCAGCAGGGCGACGAGCGCGGTGACGGAACGGCGCAGCAGAGCCGCGATCAGCAGCAGGGGGACGGTGAGACCCAGCCATGGGAGAAACGTCTCCAGGAGGCTGCCGATCCTTCCGACGGCGTTGGGCACGGCGGAGTGGAAGGCGAGCAGGCAGGCGACGAGTACGGCGAGGGCGGCCAGGACGCGTCCCCGGCGGAAACGAGAGTGACCGCGGTGGTCCGTACCCCAACTGCCTCTGGACGGCAGTCGGATGCCGAGCCGCTGCGGGAAGGCCCGGCGCCCCGCGGTGCGGTTCTCGTCCGCGTCGTTCATGCCGTTGCTCCGTTTCCCCGTCGGACCGACGATCTTGCCAGCTTCGCGACCGGGCGTTGTCAGTGGCTGCCGCTACGGTCCCCATCACCGAGGAAAGAGGGCCGGCATGGAGTTCCGGATGGAGCGCGAGGCACTGACGGACGCGGTCACGTGGGCGGCGCGGGTGCTGCCGGCGCGGTCCCCCGTGCCCGTGCTGGGCGGGTTGCTGCTCGAGGCACGCGCCGGCGGTCTGCTGCGTATCTCGGGGCTGGACCACGAGGCCTCGGCCCGGATCGAGGTCGAAGCGGACGTCGAGCAGGCCGGACAGGTGCTGGTCATGGGCCGCAGACTGCTGGACATCTGCCGGGTACTGCCGGGTGGGACGGTGCGGTGCGCGGCCGACGGCGGACGTTTCGCGGTGAGCGGCTCCGGCGCCCGCTTCGGCATGTCGTTGCTGCCGTGCGAGGAGCGTCCGTCCCTGCCCGCGCTGCCCGAATTCCGAGGTGCGGTGGACGCGGCGGTGTTCGCCGCCGCCGTGGCGCATGTGGCGGTGGCTGTCGGGCGTGACGATTCGCTGCCCGTGCTGACCGGCATCCGTCTGAGCGTGGACGGGGAGACCATGACGCTCGCCGCGACGGACAGGTACCGGTACGCGGTGCGCACGCTCGGCTGGAAGCCCCTGTCGCCGCGGGCGTCCGCCGATGTCGTGGTGCCTGCGCGGCGGCTCTGCGACATCGCCCGGTCGCTGGACCGGTCGGGCACGGTGCGCATCGCGCTGGACGGCGGCACGATCGGCTTCGACAACGCGGGGATGCGGCTCACCACCCGGCTCCTCGACGGCCGGCTGCCTGGGCACGACAAGCTCTTCGCCCTGCCGGACGGCGCCGTGGCGCTCACGGCCAGGGCGCCGCTGCTCGAGGCGGTGAAGCGGGTTTCGGTGGTCGCGGAGGGCGACAGCCCGCTGCAGTTGTCGTTCTCCGCGGATTCGGTCCGTCTCCACGCCGGCTACGAGGACGACGTCGCCTCCCAGCGGCTGCCCGCCGTCCTGGACGGCGCCCCGGAGATGACCGTGGCGTTCAACCCTTCCTACCTCGCGGACGCCTTGTCGTCGTTCGACACGGACAGCGTGCGGTTCCGCCTGCTGGGGCCCGGTCAACGGGCCCTGCTCAGCGGTGCGTCGGACGTCGGCACGCAGCCGGCCGACGATGCCGGACAGCACTTCCACCAGCATCTGCTGATGTCGGTGAAGTCACCGGCCTGACACCCTGTCACCGCCCGCCAGGGCATGGGTTGATCAAGCGTGCGCAAAGAAAACACATGAACGAACGGGCCGGCCGCCGATGGATCTACGTTCGCTTCGTGAAGCAGACACCGGGAACGAACTCATCCGCCGGCAAAAGCCGTCGTACCCTGCTGCGCGCCGCCGTCGCGGGCGGGGCCCTGGCCTCCGGCGCTCTCGCAGTGGGAGGCACGCCGGCATCGGCGTCCCCCGGGCCGACAACGGCCCGCCGAACACGGCCGGACACTCCCGCACGGGCCCTGCGCGAGCTGTCGGCCGGCAACCGCCGTTGGCGGACCTTCCGGCAGCAGCACCCGCACGAGACCGCTGCGGTGCGCGAGGAGCTGATATCCGGTCAGTCACCCTTCGCCGTGGTCCTCGGCTGCATCGACTCGCGGGTGCCGCCGGAGCTGGTCTTCGACCAGGGTCTCGGTGACCTGATGACCGTGCGGTCCGCCGGCGAGGTGCTCGACGAGGCGGTCCTCGGCAGCGTCGCGTACGGGGTCCTGGAGCTGGACATACCCCTCGTCGTGGTGCTCGGCCACCAGTCCTGCGGCGCGGTGACCGCGGCGGTGCACGCGGAGGAGACCGGGGAGGAACTCCCCGCCCACATCCAGTACATCGCCGACCGGATACGGCCGGCCATAGACCACTCCCAGCAGGGCGCGGCGCGCGTCGACTCCACGATCACCCGCAACGTCGGGATGGTCACCCGCCTCCTCGCCCGGGAGCCCGACCTGGCGGCGAGGATCGCCACCGGGAGGCTCGCGGTCGTCGGCGCCCGCTACGAGCTGACCTCGCAGCTTGTGCACACGGTCGCCTGACGTCTCCGCCGGGCCGGCCGAGGCGTCCCGGCCGGCCCCGAGGGGTCGGGCGGCCCTCATGCCGGAGGTACCGCTCCCCGCCGACCCACCCGCACCACCGACGGACAGGCGGGCCGGGACGTGGCGGCGCAGGCCGGAGCGACACATCCGGGGCTGAACCACGGGCCGATGGAGCCTTCCGCCCGGTCAGACGTCCCGCGGTTTGCGGGCGACGACGAGACGGGCGCGGGGGCTGCCGTCCGGGAGCCGGCCCAGTTGCGTCAACGGGAGGAGTTCCACGGCGAATCCGGCGCGGCCGAGGTCCCCGAGCACGGCGGAGAGCGGGAAGGTGCGGTAGTACATGACGAAACGCGGCCGCCAGAGGGCGTTGCGGATCCGCATCGCCGCGTCGAACCCGAGCAGGGTCCAGTAGAGCAGCGAGTCAGGCCCTGGCGGTGCCATGACGGGAAAGGCGAAGCAGCCTCCGGGGCGGAGCGCGGAGTGCGCCTGGGCGAACAGAAGCGGGCGCTCACTGGGCAGGAAGTGCCCGAACGCGCCGAAGCTGACAGCCAGATCGAAGGCGGGAGCGAACGGCAGCGCCCGCGCGTCGGCCCGTACCCAGGAGACGGCCGGCCCGTCCCGGCCGATGCCCGGCGGGTCGGCGTCCCCTGCGGACACGGCGGACGCGGCCGCGAGGTGGGGCGCGGCCGGGGCATGCCGCAAGGCCGCGGCGGCGAGCATGCCCGCGCTGAAGTCGACGCCCACGGCCCGCTTCCGGCACACCTGGCGGAGCACATCCACGCCCGCGCCGGTCCCGCAGCAGATGTCGAGGCCCGCGGCGAAGGGGCCGAGCGGGCGCAGGGTGCCGGCCACGGCGTCCAGCAGGCGGTCCGAGGTGCGGAACGGCGTGCGGTCGAACTTGGGGGCGAGCAGGTCGTAGCCGTGCTCGACGGAGGAGAGCGCCTGGACGGCGAGCTCGCGCAGCGTGGGGCCGTGTTCGGTGAACATCGCGGCTCAGCGTAGCGCCTGGCGCACCGTCAGGGGTCCGCGCTCCTTGCGGCCACAACCACAACCACCACCTTTCGTCGTATTGACGATAACCCTTCGAGCGAATATCGTCACAGAGACGAAAAGAGGGGGTCCTGTCATGGCCGACATCACCGCACGTCTCGGCTGGCGCCACTTGCGCGCCGCACCCACCGCCCACGTCCGCCACCACAGGCGCGGACGCCTCGCCCACGACGGCACGGGCCTGAGCTTCTGGTTCCGCGCGCTCACCGCCGCGCTCTCCGAAGTACCGGTCGACGACCGCGAGCTGGCCGTGGCGTTCCACGCCCGCACCGCCGACTTCCAGGACGTCTCGGTGCAGGCCACCGTGACGTACCGCATCAGCGAGCCGTCGACAGCCGCCGCCCGTCTGGACTTCTCCATCGACCCGGACACCGGGGCGTGGCGCGCCGCACCGCTGGAGCAGATCGCCACCCTGCTCACGGAGACCGCGCAGCAGCACGCGCTCGACGTGCTCGCGCGCACCCCGCTGTCGTCGGCGCTCGCCGACGGAGTCGCATCCGTACGCGGGCGCATCACGGAGGGGCTGGCCGCGGAGCCCCGGCTGCCTGCGACGGGTATCGAGGTGGTGGCCGTGCGGGTCGTGGCGATCCGGCCGGAGCCGGAGGTCGAGCGCGCCCTGCGGACCCCGGCACGCGAGCAGATCCAGCAGGAGGCGGACCGCGCGACGTACGAACGCAGGGCGGTCGCCGTGGAGCGCGAGCGCGCCATCGCGGAGAACGAACTCGCCAGCAAGATCGAACTGGCCCGTCGCGAGGAGCAGTTGGTCGAGCAGAACGGCACCAACGCACGACGTCAGGCCGAGGAGAGCGCGGCGGCCGACGCGGTGCGGGCGGAGGCGGAGGCGAAGCGGAAGGTGCGCCTCGCCCGGGCGGAGGCCGAGGCCGCGGAGGCAGTCGGCGCGGCACGGGCCGGGGCCCAGGCGGCCTGGCTGCGGGTGCACGGCGACGTGGATCCCGCCACCCTGCACGCCCTGGCGGTCACCCGGCTCGCCGACAATTTGCCGCGGATCGACAGTCTCACCCTGTCCCCCGACGTTCTCACCGGCCTGCTCGCCCGGCTCGGCGGGCAGCAGCAGCCGGGCGGGGCCGGCGGCGGAGGCGGATCGTGAGTCTGGCCCCGCGGGCCGTCCTGGTGCACCGGACCACCGAGTACGAGGAGTTGCTCGCGCGGCACGGGACCCATGGCCAGGCCGACTTCTTCCTCGCGTCGCGGGGCCGGAGCATCCGCGACGTGGCCCGGCGGCACCATCGGGCGCAGCAGGCGCTGGCGGCGGTGGCGGCCGCCGTTCCGCTCCAGTGGCGGCAGACCAGGGTGGAGCGGGGCGACCTCGACCGGTTCCTGTTCGCACCCGAGGACGTGGTGGTCGTAGTGGGACAGGACGGACTGGTGGCCAACACCGCCAAGTACCTGTCGGGCCAGCCCGTCGTGGGGATCGACACGGAACCGGGCCGCAATCCGGGGGTCCTGGTGCGCCATCGCGTCGAGGACGCCCGGCGGCTGCTCCGCTCTGCCGCGCTGCCCGGACGCTCGGCGGACGAGCTGACCATGGTGGAGGCGGTCGCCGACGACACCCAGCGGCTGCCGGCGCTGAACGAGATCTATCTCGGGCGACCCGGGCACCAGACCGCCCGTTACCGGCTGGACGAGGACGGCGAGGGACCAGGCGGGGAGGGGTCCGGAGGAAAGGAATCGGGCGGGGAGGCCCAGGCGTCGTCGGGCGTGCTGGTGGGCACGGGGACGGGCGCGACCGGCTGGCTGCGCTCACTGTGGCAGGAGCGGGGCAGCACCCTCGCGCTGCCCGGTCCCGCGGAGGCGCGGCTCGCGTGGTTCGTCAGAGAGGCCTGGCCGTCCCCCACGACCGGGACGCGCCGGGTGGCCGGTGTGCTCGGCCGCGGGCAACGGCTCCGGATCACGGTGGAGTCGGACCGGCTGGTCGTCTTCGGCGACGGCATGGAGAGCGACGCCCTGAGCGTCACATGGGGACAGTCGGTGTCGCTCGGCATCGCGGACACCTCTCTGCGACTGCTGGATTGAGCCGAAGGCCGCCGCCGGGCAGGCCCGCCGAATGGCCGGACATCGCTCTGGTCCTTCCCCCCATGGGTTTCTACCATTCGACCAACTCCCGGGCCGCGAACGCCCGGGAGCCTCGGCCACTAATGTCATGTGCATGACGTTTCAACAAGTCCGGCACGCACGGCCGAATCACAGGACGGTCCAGCGCATTTGGTCCGTGACGGCCCACGCCACGCGAGCGGACGGCCGCACCCCCCACCTGACGGCCGGGCATCCCCATGCCCGGACCGCCCGGCACTGACAGCAATGGATTGGAGAACCATGACCGGTGGACTGCTGGTGAGCGGAGCGTTGGCCGCGCTGCTCGCCTCCGCGATCCCCTCGCAACAGAGCCCGTCCGTCATCACCGACCCCCCGCCGGACAAGATCGTGATCGAGGTGGCGACGGTCAACGGCTCCGGATGTCCCGCGGGGACGGCCGCCGTCGCCGTCTCACAGGACAACACGGCCTTCACCGTGACGTACAGCGACTACCTCGCCCAGGTCGGCGGCGGCGCCCCCAGCACCGCGTTCCGCAAGAACTGCCAGCTCAATCTGATCGTGCACGTGCCGCACGGCTTCACATACGCGGTCGCCAGCGCCGACTACAGAGGCTATGCCTCGCTCCAGCCCGGCGCGAGCAGCACCGAGAAGGCGTCGTACTACTTCCAGGGCTCGCCGAACACCGAGTCACGCACGCACTCGTTCCGCGGCCCGTACGACGACAACTGGCAGGCCACGGACGAGACGGACTGGGCGCAGCTTGTGTGGGCGCCCTGCGGTGTCCAGCGCAACTTCAACATCAACACGGAACTGCGGGTCAATGCCGGCACGTCGGACCCGTCGCAGACCAGCTTCATGACCATGGACTCCACCGACGGCGACATCAGCACCATCTATCACCTGGCCTGGAAGGAGTGCCCGGGACGCTGATCCGCGCGGCCCCGGCCGGGAACGCCCCCGCCCGGCCGGGGCACCGGGCAGTGCCCGTGCGCGGATCACAGCTCCTTGGCGGGGCCTTCCGAGCCGGTCTCCCCCGGCTGTTCCGCGGCGGCCGGATCCAGGATGCGCATCAGGAAGTTGCGGGTGCGTTCGTGCTGCGGGTCGCCCACGACCCGTTCCGCCGGCCCCTCCTCGACGATCACACCGTCGTCCATGAAGACCACGCGGTCGGCGACCTCCCTGGCGAAGCTCATCTCATGGGTGACCACCATCATCGTCATGCCCTCGGCCGCCAGTTGGCGCATGACCGCGAGGACGTCGCCCACCAGCTCCGGGTCGAGCGCGGAGGTCGGCTCGTCGAAGAGCATCACCTCCGGTCCCATGCTCAGCGCGCGGGCGATCGCCACCCGCTGCTGCTGGCCGCCGGAGAGCTGCGACGGAAAGGCGTCGGCCTTGTCGGAGAGGCCCACCCGCTCCAGGTTGTGCCGCGCCACCTCCGCGGCCTTCGCCTTGTCCCTGCGCAGGACCCGCCGCTGCGGCAGCGTGAGGTTCTCCGTGACGCTGATGTGCGGGAAGAGGTTGAACTGCTGGAAGACCATGCCGATCCGGCGGCGCACGGCGTCGATGTCGACATCGAGGTCGGTGACCTCCGTGCCGCCCACGAACACCTGGCCGGCGGTCGGCTCCTCCAGCAGGTTCACACAGCGCAGCAGCGTCGACTTGCCGGAACCGGACGGGCCGATGACGCACACCACCTCGCCCCTGCCGATGTCGAGGTCGATGCCGCGCAGCACATGGTTGTCACCGAACGACTTGTGCAGGCCCCGGATCTCGATCTCGGAACGGTCCGAACTGTCCATGATCCCGCTGCTCCCGCTTCCCGACGACTGTGACCCGACCGGCATGTGAACCCTCACCTCGCCTTGTCGGCGCGGGTCTCGAGGCGGCGCACCACGAAGCTGAGCGGCACGGTCACCAGGAGGTAGCAGAGCCCCGCGACGAGGATCGGCGTGGAGCTGGCGGTCTGGCTGGCGAGATCCCTGCCGAACTTCGTCAGCTCACGCTCCTCGAGGGTGACTCCGAGGAACAGCACCAGCGAGGAGTCCTTGAAGAGCAGGACCAGTTCGTTGGTGAGCGGGGGAATGACGATCCGGAACGCCTGCGGAATGATCACCGAGACCATGGCCCTGGCGTGCGAGAAGCCCAGCGACCTGGCGGCCTCCATCTGCCCCTTGGGCACCGCCTGGATGCCAGCCCTGATCGTCTCCGCCATGTAGGCGGCGGCGACCAGACCGAGACCGAGGGCGACCTTGCCGTAGGTGCCGCCGGGGATCTCGGTGCCGGGAAAGGCCAGCGGCACGGCCACACCCACGAAGATGAAGATCAGCAGTGCGGGAAGACCGCGGAAGATCTCGATGTAGATGCCCGCCACCCACCTGTAGGGGGCGACCGACGACAACCGCATCAGCGCGATGACCAGACCGAGCACCAGGCCGAAGACGAAACCGGACACCGTGTAGACCACCGTGTTGCGCAGCGCGGTGGTGATGATGGCGGGAAACAGCTCGGAGGCGAGGTCCTTCTGCGCGAACTGGTTCTGCAGACGGTCCCAGTCGGCCAGCAGGCCGATCACGACGAGCGCCGCGACGAAGACCGCGTACTGGATGCCCTGCGACACCCGCCGCCGCTGGCGGCGGGTGAGGCGTGAGGTCACGACTGCGCCTTGGGCAGCGGGCCGATCCACTGCTTGTAGAGCTTGTCGTAGGTGCCGTCGGCCCGGGCGTCCTGGATCGCCTTGTCAATGGCGGCCCGCAGCTTGTCGTTGCCCTTCTTCACCGAGAAGCCGTACTGCTCACCGGTCTCGATGTTCTGGCCGAGGGCGAACTGGGCGGCGTTCGCCTCGTCCTTGAGCCAGCCCTGCACGACGGGATAGTCGATGATCACCGCGTCGACCTGGCCGGTGCGCAGCCCGTTCAGCACCGCGTCCGAGCTCTCGAAGGCGACGGGGTCGAAGCCCTGACTCTTGGCGTAGCTCTCCCCGGTGGTTTCCGCCTGCGCGCCGAGCTTCTTCTTCCCCGACTTGACCTCGTCGAGCGACGTCACGCCGCTCTTCTTGGTCGCCAGCAGTGCCTGGGTCGCGTCGAAGTAGGGGACGGAGAAGTCCACGTTCTTCTTGCGGTCGTCGGTGATGGTCATACCGGCCGCGGCGAGGTCGCACTCCCCGGAGTTGAGGAACGCGCCGGTCTTGAAGTTCTCGAACGGCGTGTCGAGGATCTTCTGCTCGACGCCGAGGTTCTTCGCCACCAGGTCGATCAGCGCGACGTCGAAGCCGACGACCTTGCCGCCCTGCTCGAACTGGAACGGCGGGTAGGGCAGGTGGGTGCAGGTGGTCAGTTTGCCCTTCTCGACCACGGGGACGCCTCCCGCGGCCTCGCCCGGTCCTTCGTCGGAGGAGCCGCATCCGACGGCGAGGAACATCCCGGCGGCCACGGCACCGGCTGTGGCGCGGACGCGGAAGCTGCTGCGGTGGCTGCGATGGCCGCTGGCCGTCCCGAACACGATGACCTCCAGGAGTGGGGGGACACGGAAGGCCGCGGTCCGCGACCGTCCGCCGAGATCGTAAGCCACGGGACGCGTGGTGCGCCGGAGCCGTCCATCAGGTGTTCCACCCTTCGGACACTCCCCGGAGACCGGCACCCGCGGCGGTGGTCCACCCGCCAGGCTCTAGGCTGAGCGGCGGCAGACGTCCGGCCGGATTCCGGACGTCCCCAGGGAGCGACGACGTGTGAGGGAGGGCGGGATGGGGAGACGGGTCCGGCTCGTCCTCGGGACCGCACTGCCGGCGGCCCTCTTCTGCGTCTGGTCGGTGTTCCTCCTTCTCACCGGCGCCGCCGACCACGGTGCGCAGCCCGTCGCCGGCCCCGTCGCGGTGGCGCCTGCCAAAGCGATCGCGGGAGCCCCCCTCCGCCCCGTCGCGGCGCACCGGACCGTGCCGAACACGCTCCAGGCCCGGCCTGTCGCGGCGGTCCCTCAACTACTGACCGCGGAGAACACTGAGCGGCCGCCCGGCACTCCCCCGGCGCTGCCGGGTGCTCCGGTGTCCGCGCACGCCCATCCTCTGTACGGCCGTGAGACGGCCGGCCCGCGCCAGGAGCGGGCTCCGCCCTCCGGCGTGTACGACCCGCGGCACACCCGCGGTCCCCCCTCCACCCGGCGCAGCTGACGTTCCGGGGCCTGTACCGGGCCGATCCGCCGCCAGGGCCCCAAGGCGTCCGCCGTCCGGCACCGCGGCGTGTCCGCGGACGGGTGCGCGTGACGTCCTCTTCCTCGCGTCCCATTCAGCGCAGGCGCCGGGCGCGCCTGCGTGCTGCCCGTGGAGCACCCATGTCATCTCGCGCAACGTTCTGGCGGGCGCTGATCGCGCTCGCCGTCGTCGCCGTGTCCCTGTACGTCGCCCTGACCACACCGGCCCGGCTCGGCCTGGACCTGCGGGGCGGAACCCGCATCGTCCTCGAGACCCGGGACTCCCCCACTGTGACCGCCGACCGGGAGGCCACCGACCGGGCGATGGAGGTGCTGCGCCGGCGCGTCGACGGCCTCGGCGTTACCGAGCCCTCCCTCGCGCGCTCCGGTGAGCGGCGCATCATCGTCGAACTTCCCGGCCTGAAGGACCCGCGTGAGGCCGCGAAGGTCATCGGCCGCACCGCGCAGCTGACCTTCCACCCCGTCACCGGCACCTCTGAAGGGCCCGGGGGCGCTCCCGTGAAGGACGGCTCGCGCCTCCTTGCCGACCCCGACGCACCGGGGCAGTTCCTGCGGCTCGGCCCGCCCGCCCTCACCGGTGACGGGGTCGAGGACGCGGAGGCGGTGCTCGACACCCTCGAGGGCCGCGGCTGGAGTGTCGACCTCTCCTTCCGCGGCGACGCGGCGAAGCAGTGGGCCCGCATCACGGGCGAGGCGGCCTGCGCGGCGCCCGCCGATCCCGCGCGCAGGGTTGCGATCGTCCTTGACGACGCGGTGGTGTCGGCGCCTGGCATGCAGAGCAGCGTGCCCTGCGGTGCGGGCATCACCGGCGGATCCGCGCAGATCACCGGCGGGTTCACCCCGGACGAGGCCCGCGACCTGGCCGCCCTGGTCAAAGGCGGCGCGCTGCCCGTGCCGGTGACGACCGTGGAACAGAGCACCGTGGGGCCGACCCTGGGCGCGGAGGCCGTCCGGGCCAGCGCGGCGGCAGCGGTGATCGGACTTCTCTGCACCGGCCTGTTCGTCATCGTCGTGTACCGGCTCCTCGGCCTCCTCGCCACGGTGGCGCTCGCGCTGTACGGGCTGATCTCGTACGCGGCCGTCGTGGCCCTCGGCGCGACGCTCACCCTGCCGGGACTCGCCGGGTTCGCGCTGGCCATCGGAATCGCCGTGGACGCCAACGTGCTCGTCTTCGAACGCGCACGAGAGGAGTTCAACCGCCGCGGAGGCCGGGGCGGCGCCCGGCGGCGCGACCTGAAGTCCTCGCTGCGCACCGGGTTCGGCAAGGCGTGGAGCGCCGTGGCCGACTCGAACATCACCACGCTGCTGGCCGCCGGGCTGTTGTTCGTGTTCGCGACCGGCCCGGTGAAGGGCTTCGGTGTGACACTCGCGATCGGCGTGCTGGCATCGATGGTCTCGGCCATGCTGATCACGCGGCTGCTCGCCGAGTGGGCGCTGAGCGTCCCGTACGTCCGGCACCGTCCCGGGCTGACCGGCATGGCCCGGCCGGGGCGGCTGCGTGAGCGGCTCGCCCGGCGTACGCCGCGCCTGATGCGGCGCCGGCGCCGCTGGCTCGGGATCTGCTCGGGGCTGCTGCTCCTCGCGGTCGCCGGAATCGGCTTGCGCGGTGTGGAGTTCGGGGTGGAGTTCACCGGCGGCCGGGTCGTGCAGTACGCGGCCGAAGGGTCCGTCGACGCGGACACGGCCCGCGAGGCGGTCGTCGGCGCCGGATTCCCCGACGCGGTCGTGCAGTCGACCGACGACGACGGGATCTCCGTACGCACCAAGGAAAGCGGCGACGACGAGCAGGAGCGGATCCGCGGCGCGCTGGACGATGTGGCAGGGCAGTTGACCATGGAACGCGACGATCTCATCGGGCCCAGTCTGGGCAGCGAGCTGCGCCTGTACGCGCTGATCGCGCTCGGCGTCGCGGTGGCGGCACAACTGCTGTACCTGTCCGTGCGGTTCCGTTGGACGTTCGCGACGGCCGCCGTCGTCGCGATGGCGCAGGACGTGGCCCTCGTCGTGGGCCTGTTCGCCTGGCTCGGCAAGCCGATGGACAGCGTCTTCCTCGCCGCGCTGCTGACCGTCGTCGGTTACTCGGTCAACGACACGGTCGTGGTGCTCGACCGGTTGCGGGAACTCCGCAGGGCCGGCGGCTCGATCCCGCTGGAGTTGCTGGCGGACCGGGCCGTCGCGCAGACGCTGCCCAGGACGGTCAACACGGGCATGGGCGCGCTGTTCGTCCTCGTCGCGCTGGCCGTCCTGGGCGGTGACTCGCTGGCCGACTTCTCGATCGCCCTGATCGCGGGGGTGGTGATGGGGATGGCGTCCACCGTCTTCACCGCGATGCCCGTGGCGCTCGTACTCCAGTCCCGGTACCCCGAGTCACGTGGGAGCGGCGGGGCCGGACGCGCGAAACCGGCGAAGGAGCACGGCAGGGCGAGGGACCGCTCGGGCGCCGTGGTCTGATCCCGGACACGGCCGGACATGGGCCGCCGCCGCTGCGGCAGTTGATGCCACAGCGGCGGCGGGTGTGCCGGGCCGGGTTCCGCGGCCGTCAGGCGGCGAGGTCCTCGCCCGCGGTGCGGTTCCACTTGGTGTTTTCTGCGGTTGCCGCGCTTTTCCGCGGTTGCCGCGATGCGATTGCGCTGACCGCGTCGGGCGGTGTGCGGCCTGGCTCCGCTGGTTGTTTCCGGCGGTTGCGCGGCGCGGTGCCGGGGTGTTGCGGATCAGCGGCGCGCCGCGGTGACCGGTGCCGGTGCGGCGGTCGTCACGGCCGCGGGCGTGGTGCCGGCCGTCGCGGTGGCCGGATCGGCGGTGGTGGACCCGGCGACGACACGGCTGTCTCCGCGGGACTCCCGGCGTTCGAGGAAGGCGGAGAGGACCGCGAGGACGAGCGCGGCCGCGGCGAGGACGGCGCCGACCCAGTTGGGGGCGGTGAGCCCCATGCCGGCGGCGATCACGATGCCGCCGAGCCACGCGGACAGCGCGTTGCCGAGGTTGAAGGCGCCGATGTTGACGGCGGAGGCCAGGGTCGGGGCACCGTGGGCCTGGTCCAGTACACGCTTTTGCAGCGGGGGCACGGTCGCGAAACCGAGGGCGCCGATCAGGAGGATCGAGATCGCGGCCAGGACCTTGTGGTGCGCGGTGACGGTGAACAGGCCGAGGACCACGGCCAGTGCCGTCAGAGTCGTGTAGAGCAGGGGCATGAGGTGCTTGTCGGCGTACTTGCCGCCGAGCAGGTTGCCACCGACCATGCCGACTCCGAAGAGGACGAGCAGCCAGGTGACGGATGTGTCTGCGAAGCCGGCGACCTCGGTCATCATCGGCGCGATGTAGGTGATCGCGGCGAACACGCCGCCGAAGCCGAGCACGGTCATCGCCATGGCCAGCAGAACCTGCGCGTTCTTGAACGCGGCCGCCTCGTCGCGCAGCCGCACGCCCTGCGGCCTCGGCATGTCGGGGACGAGCCGGGCGATGCCGACCAGGCCGACGACGCCGAGCAGGGCGACGATCATGAAGGTGGTGCGCCAGCCGATGGACTGGCCGATCAGGGTCCCCCCGGGAACGCCGACCACGTTGGCGACGGTCAGACCGGTGAACATCATCGCGATCGCGCCGGCCTTCTTGTCCGGGGCGACCAGTCCTGCCGCCACGACGGAGCCGATGCCGAAGAACGCGCCGTGTGCCAGGGAGGCCACGATCCGACCGGTGAGCATCAGGCCGAAGGTGGGCGCCAGGGCCGACAGGACGTTACCCACGACGAAGAGCCCCATCAGCAGCATCAGCATCCGCTTGCGGGACACCTTGGCACCGAACGCGGTCATCAACGGGGCGCCGACGACCACGCCGAGGGCGTAGCCGGTCACCAGCAGACCCGAGGTGGGGATCGAGACCCCGAAGTCGGCCGCGACCTCGGGAAGCAACCCCATGATCACGAACTCGGTGGTGCCGATGCCGAAGGCACCGACAGCCAGGGCCAGCAGCGCAAGAGGCATGGGAGGACCTTTCAGAGATTTGTGAGTGCGCCTTACGAGCGTCGACAATAGTTGCAGACGCATTTGATTGCAAGCGCTCGATTTTGCAGAGCGGCTGCACTCGGAGGCCGCCCCCGTCCAGGTCCGTACCAAACCCTTGACACTCGCTTAGTTCACTTCTTAAATCACATAATGAACTAAGCCTGTCATATCCATGACAGGAGCCCCTTCCTCCCTCACGCATCGGAAGGGAGAGTCATGGACTCCCCGCGCTCCCCACGGCGCCTGCTCGCGGCCGTCGTCTCCGTACTGGCCCTGGCCACGGTCGGCACCGGCCTGGCGACCGGCGCGCCCTCACCGTCACTCCAGGCCGCCCCCGCTCTCCGGTCGGCGGCCGAGGCCGCCGCCGTCACGTTCTCCGACGATTTCGACGGGCCGGCCGGCGCCGCCGTCGACAGCGGCAGGTGGCAGATCGAGACCGGCGACAACGTCAACAACCACGAGCGGCAGTACTACACGGCCGGCAACCGGAACGCCGCACTCGACGGGCAGGGCCACCTGGTCATCACCGCCCGCCGCGAGAACCCCGGCAACTACCAGTGCTGGTACGGACGTTGCGAGTACACCTCGGCCCGGCTGAACACCGCGGGCAAGTTCACCACCACCTACGGCCGGGTCGAGGCCCGGCTGAAGGTGCCGCGCGGGCAGGGCATGTGGCCGGCATTCTGGATGCTCGGGAACGACATAGGGCAGGTCGGCTGGCCCGCCTCGGGCGAGATCGACATCATGGAGAACGTCGGCTTCGAACCGTCGACCATCCACGGCACCCTGCACGGCCCCGGCTACTCTGGGTCCGGCGGCATCGGCGCCGGATACACGCTCCCCGGCGGCCAGGCCTTCGCGGACGCCTTCCACACCTTCGCCGTCGACTGGTCGCCGAACAAGGTGACGTGGTCGGTGGACGGCAACGTCTACCAGACCCGCACGCCGGCCGATCTGGGCGGCCGTCAATGGGTGTTCGACAAGCCGTTCTTCATCATCCTGAATCTCGCGGTCGGCGGCTACTGGCCCGGTGACCCCGACGGCAGCACCGTCTTCCCCCAGCAGCTCGTCGTGGATCATGTGCGGGTCACCACGGGTGACAGCCCGGCGACCGGCGGGCCGATCACCGGCATCGGCGGCAAGTGCGTGGACGTGGCGGAAGCGAACACCGCCAACGGCACCCCCGTACAGCTCTACGACTGCAACGGCACCGCGGCGCAGCGGTGGAGCGTGGGGACCGACGGCACCATCCGGGCGCTCGGCAAGTGCCTCGACGCCGCCTCCGGGGGTACCGCCGACGGCACCCTCGTGCAGATCTGGGACTGCAACGGCACGGCGGCCCAGCGATGGGACGCCAACGCGGCGCGCGACATCGTCAACCCCCAGGCGAACAAGTGCCTCGACGCCGGCGGCAACAGCTCCGCAAACGGAACCCGGCTCCAGCTCTGGACCTGTACCGGGGGCGCCAACCAGAAGTGGACGGTCACCAGATGAACCGCTGACGTGCTGAAGCGGCCGCTCCGCCGGGCCGGTGCGGCGCCACCGCACGGTCCGCCGGGCCGCCCGTGAAGAACCCGCGGGCCGGGCATCCATCGAGGCATGTGCGGCCGCGGGCCTGTGATCATCCCCGTCGGGTGCCGGATCGGAGCTCCGTGAAGCGGGTGTCCGCTCCCGGGGGCGTCCTCATGCGTGGGGGTCGAACGGGATACCGGCAGGTTTGGCCTTCTCCAGGTGGTAGTTGAAATTCCCGTCCTTCAGGCCGAAGACGGCGCCGCCGAACTGAGCCTGGCTCAGCTTGTCGCGCAGGCCGGCCGGGTAGCCGTTCCAGCCGACGAGGCGGGGGAACTGCCATCCGTGGTAGTGGTTCTCCGGCGGCTCGTCGTTGGAACCCGCCGGCCGGAAGCAGTGCGTGCCTATACCGTCCTTGTGGTAGACGATCTTGGGGTGGGTGCCGTCCCACCGGATGCGGTCCCGGCCGTGAATGTCGAAGTTGCCGTGGGCGGACGTGGACACGTACCGCGCCTCGCCGTTCTGCACCCACACCACGACGTGCTCCCAGTCGTGGCGATGACCGCCGAGTCCACTGCCGGCGACGGCCTGGTCCTTTTCGAAGTAGAGGCCGTACATGACCGCGCACCAGCCGTTGTTGCACTTGTGGCGCGCGTATCCGTTCGTGTTGTCGAGATCCCATGCGTCCCGGCACTGGCCGTTGACCGCACCGGCGGTGTCGAGTCCGGTGGCTACGGTCCCATCGGGTCCGATGGCGGGTGTGGGATAGCAACCGTCCGTGTCGTAGTCGTAGGCCGGCTGGAAGGTCTGCTCCAGTCCGTCCGCGTTGGCGGGCAAGGCGGTCGGCGGGGCGGCGACAGCGCTGCCGGAAGACGCCACGACGAGCACGGCGGCGCTGCCGAGAACGAGCGAGACTCTGCTGAGACGTGATGTGCTGCGCAATGCGTCCTCCTGGTCGGCCGGCGGTGTGGGGCACGCGGCTCTGCTGGCATGCCCATATCAATCTTGGCCAACCGCGTTGGCGCGAGCGCACTTTGCCCGTCACCGTCCCGGCCGTAGGTCGTGCGCAGCGCCGCACGGTGCGTGGTACCCGGTGCGCCGCCCGGCGTGCCGGCCCTCAGGTCAGCCGGAGGTCGACGTAGGGCACGCTGTCGCCCGGCAGCAGATACCGTTCGATCTCGGTGAACCCCCGGGACCGGGCGAATTGGAGCCCGTCCTCGTTCGACGCGAGGACGACCGTCTCGATCACATCCGCGCCGAGTGCGCGCGCCTCTGCCAACTCCCGCTCGTAGAGCTGCCCGCCGATTCCCTGGCGACGGTGAGCGGGAAGCACCCTGGAGATCACCGTGGCGGTCGACGTGCCGTCCGCCGGCGGACGAACGGTCGAGCAGCCGACGAGGACGTCGCCGAGGTACGCCACGGTCAGACGGTGGCGCCCGGAGCGCTCACGGACCTCGTCGAGCGACAGGAGGTGCGAAGGGATGATCGTGTTGTGGACGTGCTGCCAGTCACGGAGCATGGCATCACCGTCCACCTGCTGGATGCGGAGTGGGGACACGGCAACAGAAGACCGTGTCCACCGCGAGCACGTCAACTGCAATAGCGATGCCGCGAGATGACAAGAGGACGCGGCTGATCCCCCGCCCCGCAGGCACGGGCCCCCGCCGCCGCGAGCCACGCCTCCCGCCGGGGCGCCCCCTCACCTCACGCCGGCCGGCACGGAGCGCGCCGTCCGCCGCGACCGTCGGGACGGCCGTGACCGTGGTGATCGCGGTGACCGCACACGGGTGCAGTGGTGACCCCGTCGCCCCGCACGCCGTCAGGCCGTCAGGCCGTCAGGCCGAGGAGCCGCCTGTCATGCCGAGGCGTCGTGGGCGGTGGCGGCGGCCGCGGCCGCGGCGATCGCGCTGTCGGCCGTGGCGAACACACCCAGCGGGAAGCGGGAGGGATCGGCGCTCGCCCTCAGCACCCGACGTGCGGCGGCGCTCGGCGTGGCGACGGACAGGGGGACTCTCAGACCGCTGCACGTGCGATGGACGCGGAGCACCGCGCTGAGCGTGGCGGCACCCACCATCGGCGCCGCAAGGACGACGACCACGGGCAGCGGCAGATGGCAGCGGACGAGACGTGCGACGTTCTCCGCCGTGACCGCCCGGGCGGTGATGTCGATGTCGACGCGGATCGTGACGACCAGGACTCCCCGGTCGACCGCATGAGTAAGCATCGCGATTCTCCGATCACGCGCCTTATGAGAGGTTTGGCCGTATTGAAGCTGCCCACGGGGCCGGTCCGCAAAGCGCCACGACGTGCTCCCGCCGAGACTTCTCGCTCGAGCCCCGGCCCCTCTGTTCGCCCGAGCGGCAGTCCGCCGTACTGTCATGGCGCCGGAACACGGCCGGTCACGGTCCTCGCCACACCCTTGGCCGCCGCCCATGTATGCCGTACGCGTTTGCACCGCATTGCCCAACCACCTGAAATGCGCACCGACTTGGACACGGCCGCCCCTCGGCACGACGCCGGGACGCGGCGCGATAGCGTCGGACGCCCACGATGATCGGAGTCGTACGCATGGTCCGCATACTCAGCGTCTCGGACAGCGTCGTGATCGGCGCCGCCCCCTCAATGATCTACGCGCATGTGAGCAATCCCGCGCTGATGGGGCGCTGGAGCCCCGAGAACCGCGGCGCGACGGTGCGCAGCGGTGGCGAACAGGCCTACGTCGGCATGGTCTTCGACGGCCGCAACACGCGCGGGCCTGTGAGCTGGACCACCCGCTGCACCGTCACGGCCGCCGATCCCGGCGAGCGGTTCGCGTTCCGGGTACGCGCCATCGGCAGGCGGCGGCCTGTCCTGCCCGGACGCATCGCCACCTGGGAGTACCGCTTCGAGCGCGCCGCCGACGGCGGGACGCGGGTGACCGAGACCTGGATCGACGACCGCCGCGCCTGGCCCGACGTCGTCGCCAACACGTTCGACAAACTGGCGACGCGGGGGCACACCTTCGCCGAGTTCCAGCGCCGCAACATCCGTACGACACTGGAGAACCTGAAGAGGGCGATGGAGGCCGAGGTCTCCTAGGGCCTCTCGTTGGATCAGGCCGGATCCGAACGAAAGACCCCGGCACCCCGGCCGGCCCGCCCCGGGCCGGGAGGGCCCCGGCGGTTCTGCCACGGTGGGGCCGCCCCCTGATCGCGGCACGTGCGCCCCGTCCGGCGCCGGACGCCGTCGGTCAGTCCGTGGACAGACCCTGCGCGTTGTGAGCCAGGGCGTCGAGCACCGGCCGGATCAGCGGATGGTCCTCCGCGCCACGGCGGACCGCGGCGAAGACCCGGCGGGTGGCCGCCGGGCCCGCGACAGGGCGCACGACCGTGTCGCGCAGTTCCATGCCGCGCAGGGCGGAACGCGGCACCAGCGCGACCCCGGCGCCCGCTCCGGCGAGAGCGACGACGGCACGGAAGTCGTCGGAGGAATGCAGCAGACGCGGCTCGAACCCGGCCAGCTCGCACGCCAGCAGCACCATGTCGTGGCACGGGTTGCCCGGGTAGGGCCCGATCCAGTCACTGTCGGCGAACTCGGCGAGCTCCACACGGTCCCTCGTGGCGAGCGGATGGTCTGCGCGCAGCACGGCGTCGAACGGTTCCGCGTACAGCGGCACCCGGGCGAGCCGGCGGTCGCCCGCACCGGGAGCGCCCCGGTACTCCACCGCGACCGCGAGGTCCGCCGCCCCGTCGAGCACCAGCGGCAGGCTCTCGTCGCCCTCGGCGTCCCGCACGCGTACCCGAATACCGGGGCGGGTCCGCGAGAGCCGGTCTATGGCCGGGGCCACGACCTCGGCGATGCCGGTGGCGAACGCGGCGACGCTCACCTCACCGGCCACGCCGCCCGCGTACTCGGCGAGCTCCGCCTCCGCCCGTTCCAGCTGCGCCAGGACGGCGTGGGTGTGGGTGAGCAGGATGTCGCCCGCCGCCGTCAGACGCACACCCTTGCCGCTGCGGATCAGCAGGGCGTGGCCGGTTTCCTGCTCCAGCGCGTTGAGCTGCTGGGACACGGCCGAGGGGGTCAGGTAGAGCGCGGAGGCCGCGGCGGTCACCGTACGGTGGTCCGCCACAGCCCGCAGGATTCGCAGCCGCCGGGGGTCGATCACCCGCCCATTGTCGCGCGTGCGTCGACGAAGGCCGCCACCGCCCGCGTCACGTCCTCGGTGGAGTGCGCCGCCGACAGCTGGACGCGGATCCGGGCCTGTCCCATCGGGACGACCGGGTAGGAGAAGCCGATGACGTAGACGCCGCGCTCGAGCAGCAGCTCCGCCATGCGTCCGGCTTCGGCGGCGTCGCCGATCATGACGGGAGCGATGGCGTGGTCGCCCGGCAGGATCTCGAAACCGGCCGCCGCCATCTCGGTGCGGAAGAGCTTGGTGTTGGCGGCGAGCTTGTCCCGCAGGTCGCCGGCGGACTCCAGGAGGTCGAGGACCTTGAGGGAGGCGGCGGCGATCACCGGGGCGAGGGAGTTGGAGAAGAGGTACGGGCGCGAGCGCTGGCGCAGCAGCTCGACGATCTCCGCGCGGGCGGCGACGTAGCCGCCGGAAGCGCCGCCGAGGGCCTTGCCGAGGGTGCCGGTGATGATGTCGACGCGGTCCATCACGCCGTGCAGTTCGGGCGTGCCGCGGCCGCCGGCGCCGACGAAGCCGACGGCGTGCGAGTCGTCGACCATGACCATGGCGTCGTATCGGTCGGCAAGGTCGCAGATCTCGGCGAGCGGGGCGACATAGCCGTCCATGGAGAAGACGCCGTCAGTGACGATCAGGCGGCGGCGGGCGTCCTGCGTCTCCTTGAGCTGCTGCTCGAGGTCGGCGAGGTCGCGATTGGCGTAGCGGTGGCGGCGCGCCTTGGAGAGGCGGATGCCATCGATGATGGAGGCGTGGTTGAGGGCGTCGGAGATGACGGCGTCCTCGGGGCCGAGGAGCGTCTCGAACACGCCGCCGTTGGCGTCGAAGCAGGAGGAGTAGAGGATCGTGTCCTCCTGGCCGAGGAACGCCGCAAGGCGCTGCTCGAGTTCCTTGTGGATCTCCTGGGTGCCGCAGATGAAGCGGACCGACGCCATGCCGTAGCCCCAGCGGTCGAGGGCGTCCTTTGCCGCGGCGACGACCTCGGGGTGGTCGGCGAGACCCAGATAGTTGTTGGCACAGAAGTTGAGGACGTCGCCCGGGGCGCCGCCCGCGGTGACGGCGACCGAGGCACTCTGCGGGGTGCCGATGACGCGCTCGGGCTTGTAGAGACCGGCATCGCGGATCTCGTCGATCGTGGCACGCAGGTCGTCGCGGACGGACGCGTACATGAGGGGTTCTCCTAGGTCTGGGGCTCGGACGCGGGGATACGGGACTCAGACGGTCCAGTCGAGGATGATCTTGCCGCTGCGGGCGGTGGCGGCCTCGTCGAAGGCCGCGTCGAAGTCCTGGTAGCCGTAGGTGCCGGTGATCACGGGGCTGAGGTCGAGACCGCCTTCGAGCAGGACGGTCATCGCGTACCACGTCTCGAACATCTCCCGTCCGTAGATGCCCTTGATGGTGATCATCGAGGTGACGATCTTCGACCAGTCGACGGCGAACTCCTGGGCGGGCAGGCCGAGCATCGCGATGCGGCCGCCGTGCGTCATGTTGTCGACCATGTCGCGTACGGCTTCGGGGCGGCCGGACATCTCCAGGCCGATGTCGAAGCCCTCCTTGAGACCGAGCTGTCGCTGCGCCGCGGCGATGTCGGTCTCCGCGACGTTGACCGCGAGGGTCGCGCCGACCTTGCGGGCCAGTGCGAGCCTGGACTCGCTGACATCGGTGATGACGACATTGCGCGCGCCGGCGTGCCGGGCGACCGCCGCGGCCATTATCCCGATGGGGCCGGCACCGGTGATCAGTACGTCCTCCCCTACGAGAGGGAAGGAGAGCGCGGTGTGCACCGCGTTGCCGAAGGGGTCGAAGATGGCGGCGACGTCGAGGTCCACCTTGGTGCGGTGCACCCACACGTTGGAGGCGGGCAGCGACACGAACTCGGCGAACGCCCCGTCGCGGCCGACGCCGAGGCCGATGGTGCTGCGGCACAGGTGACGGCGGCCGGCGAGGCAGTTGCGGCACTTGCCGCACACCAGATGGCCCTCGCCGCTGACGATGTCGCCGACGGCGATGTCCTGGACGTCCGAGCCGATCGCGGCGACCTCGCCGACGAACTCGTGCCCGAGGACACGCGGGGTGGTCACGGCCTGCTGGGCCCAGCCGTCCCAGGACCTGATGTGCAGATCGGTGCCGCAGATGCCGGTGCGCAGCACCTTGATCAGCACGTCGCCCGCTCCGGTCTCCGGCTCCGGCACGTCCATGAGCCAGAGGCCCGGCTCGGCATGCTGCTTGACAAGTGCCTTCATCGGTGCGGCTCCAGGCATGGTGACGGACAGGCGGTCGCGATGACCGGATATCGAAAATAAGGCCCCGGTCAGTGGACGGGCTCCAATTTGCCCAGCTCGGAGCGTCACGTCCATCGAGGTTTTCTTAAGCGGGCCAACAGCGCAGCTTCATGCCTGCCCTGCCGGGGTCCGCCACAGCCGCCCCAGCAGGGCACGCGCCGTCCCCCGCGAGCGGCGCCCGGACCGGACACCAGAGGCTCCCGGACCCGACGTCCGCGCGTCGGAGGTCCGGACGCTCGAAGGCCGGCTCCAGGGACGGGAGCGCCTCGGGCCCTGCACGAGGGCGGGGCGTCCGGCCGTGGCCACGGCGGGATGCGGGGCCGATGAGTGGAGGGCTTTGAGTGGGAGGGCCCCGTGAGGAGCGCGGGCGAGTGCCGCACCGGGTGCACGTGGTGCGCGACGCGGGGCCGCGGAGTGTTCGCGCGCCTCCCCCAGCGCCTCGGCAAGACTCGCCCTGTGCCACAGAATCTCGTCCGGGTGGTCGGCGGTCACCAGCCGCTCCACGATCTCCCTCCCGCGCGGCGACTTCGGCGGTGCGGACACCATCTCCGGGCGGAGGACGCTCAGACGGGAGCGCTCGTATGGATCGGGAACGTCCCCGGCGACGGTCACCGGGTCGAGCACCGCGGCGATGGCCGCCGCCCGCTGCCATGGATCGGAACTCGCGCGCAGCAACTGGCCGAGCCGCCGCCCCCGCCAATTACGCGGCCGCCTGTCCTCGCCCGCCGCCAGCAACGCCCGAAGCTCCGGCGGCGTCCGGCCGGTGAGCAGTGACGCATGGTCGCGTGCGAAGTCCAGCACGTCCTCGGCGAGATAGAGCCACACCACGGCGTGGTAGCGGTTGACGTAGAACCGCACCGGAGCGAGATGACCGGTACGGGCCAGCCGCAGGAAGCGGCCCTGGCTGATGGACGCCAGCTCCGCGCCGTCCACCGTGCCGACGGTACGCAGCCGCTCCCGGAGCGCGGCGGGGAAGCCGCGCCCGGCCCGCAGCCGGTCGATCTCCCGCCGCTCGACGCGAGGCGGCCCTCCGCTGTCGTCCTGTGCCGCGCGCACCTGACCCAGCTGGAGCGCAAGCGCCAACTCGCCCCGCTTCAGCGCCAGTTCCTGCGCGGCCCTGCCGAGCGCGAGGCTGGTCGTGGACGTCTGCCCTACCGTCATGGCGGTCTCCCCCGTGAGCTGTGGATACTCTCGGTGACGACCGTAGCCGGAAGCGAAGACATCCCGCCGCGCCCTGTGGACAACCTGCTCCACCGCAGGCCGGAGCGGGTCAGAACGGGCTGCCGCCGGGCTGGCGCGCCTCGACGCCCAGGTGCTCGCCGACCCTGTTGACCATGAGGGTCATCTCGTACGCGACCTGGCCGACATCCGCCTCTGCGGCCGTGAGGACACACAGACAACTGCCCTCGCCCGCCGCCGTCACGAAGAGCAGCGCCTCGTCGAACTCGACCATCGTCTGGCGTGCCCGGCCGGCGCGGAAGTGGCGGCCGGATCCCCTCGCGAGGGAGTGCAGGCCCGAGGAGACGGCGGCGAGATGCTCGGCGTCCTCTCGCGCGAGACCGGTACTGGCACCGGTCACCAGCCCGTCGTTGGACAGCACGAGTGCGTGCCTGACGTGTTCGACCCGTTTCGTCAGATCGTCCAGCAGCCAGTCGAGTCCCTTGTCCAACGCCATGGTCGTTCGTCCTCCCCGCTCCTACGTTCCCCGTGGCCCCGCGTTCGTCCGTAAGCCTTTCGCACGGCGCGGCGCAGGGCAAGGTGCGCCGGGCGGCCGCTGTCACCTCTGCTGCTCCGCCGGGCCGAGGAGCCGGGCCGTGTGGAAGCGTCCGGCGTACTCGACGAGGCGCACCAGGACCTCCTTCCCGGAGTCGCGTTCCCGGGCGTCACACAGCACCACGGGAGTCCCCTCGTCCAGGTCGAGGGCCCGGGAAACGTCCTCGACGGCGAAGGTACGCGCACCCGGGAAGCAGTTCACGGCGACGACGAACGGGATCCGGCGGTGCTCGAAGTAGTCCACGGCGGGGAAGCAGTCGCACAGTCGCCGCGTGTCGGCGAGGACCACCGCGCCGAGAGCGCCCTGGGACAGCTCGTCCCACAGGAACCAGAAGCGGTCCTGGCCGGGCGTCCCGAACAGATACAGCGACAGGCCGGACCGGATGGTGATGCGGCCGAAGTCCATGGCGACGGTCGTCGTGGTCTTGCGGTCGACGCCCTCCGTGTCGTCCACGGTGCGGCCGACCTTGCTGAGCTGTTCCTCCGTCCGCAGCGGCCGGATCTCGCTCACCGCGCCGACAAGGGTGGTCTTGCCGACGCCGAAGCCGCCGGCGACCAGGATCTTCAGCGCGAGGGCCGTGCTGTCCTCACTGGTGCCGTCAAGGATCTGGGAAACCATCGGTCGCTTCTCTCCGGAGTGGGTGTGCGGGTGAACAGCGGATGCCCCTAAGGGCGGGGCGGGACCGGGGGCCGTCGCGTACGCGCTGACGCGAGGAACGGGAACGGAGACGCACGCCCTGACACTGGAGTACCGCTCGCACGGCCCTGTGCGGCCGGTCGGCCCCGGCCCTCACAGCGCTCTCAGTCCCTCGATCACCTCTCGGAGGATCCGCTCGTCGGGCAGTTGCGCCGGCGGCACCGGCCGGCGGACCTTCACGAACCCCGCTTCGAGCAGGTCACCGAGCAGCACGCGCACGACACCGACGGGCAGATCGGCGTCGGCGGCGAGTTCCGCCACGGACTGGGTCTCGCAGCGGCACAGGGTCAGCAGCACCCGGTGCTCCGGGCCGAGCAGGGACTCCTCGTCCGGGCCGGGGCCGTCGGTGTCCACGACGACGAGCGCGATGAGATCGAACCGTACGTTGCTGGGGCCCGGCCTGGTGCGCCCGCCGGTCATGGCGTACGGACGGACGAGAGGGCCGGCCTCCGCGTCGTACCACTGGCTTCCGGTGGGCCCGACGCCTTCCGGCCCGGAAGGCGGGGGACCGGCGCCTGCCTCCCCGAAACCGGCGGACCCGAAGCCCGCAGGCCCCGTGCCCCTCTCCAGGGAGCCGCTCGGCCCGACGCCCCTCGGCACGTCCCTCGGCCCGACGCCGTTCGGTCCGCTGGCCGAGCCGCTCATGTCGCTTCGACGCGCGGCGGCGTGCGCAGGTGTTCGCCGACGCGCTTGACGAGGCGGGCCATCTCGTAGGCGACGAGGCCGATGTCGGCCGTGGCGGAGGTGAGTACGGCGAGGCAGGAGCCGTCGCCGGCGGCGGCCACGAAGAGGAAGCCGTCGTCCATCTCGACCATCGTCTGCCGTACTCCTCCGGCGCGGAAGTGCCGCCCGGCGCCCTTGGCGAGGCTGTGGAAACCGGAGGCGACGGCGGCCAGGTGTTCCGCGTCCTCGCGGCTCAGCGCACGGGACGCGCCCACCGGCAGGCCGTCGTTGGAAAGCACGACGGCGTGCCGCACCTGCCCGGCGCGCTGTACGAGATCGTCCAGCAGCCAGTCGAGGTCGCCGAACCGGTAGTGGGCCGCGGCTGTCTCGTGCTCGGTCATACGTGGTCTCCTTCGTTACCTGGGCCGGTCCGGCCGGGTGCGCTGCCGCCGCCTCTGGTCCAGCCGTTGCGGTACGCGGTCATCCGGTCGCGGACCAGTTCGGGGGTGCGGTGCTCGGGGGTGTCGTCGGCCGCCGCCGGGTCGCGGTGCTCCTCGGGCCGTGGCGCCTCGCGCAACTGCGGCACAAGGTGCGACTGCCGTACCCGGCGGGGGAGTTCACCGTCGCCGGTCCCGGTGGTGGTGTCCCGCAGTCTCAGTGCCCTCAGGGTGGGCGGCGTCCCTTGCCCTGGCGGGGCCCCGATCGCGGGACGGTGGGCCCGAGCGGTGACCGGTTCGGTGGGTGCGGTCCGTGGCGGGGTGGGCGGGGGAGGCGGAGCGGCGGGCGACGAGGAGGTGGACGCGGGCGAGGCCGACGTGGAGAGGCCGGGGTGCGGGGCGCCGCGCGGCGGCTCCGCCTCCGCGCGGGCGGTGCCGCGCTCACCGTCGGCGCCCGGCAGGGCGTGCTGCAGCAGATCGGTGGGCAGCAGGACAACGGCGGTGGTGCCGCCGTAGGGCGATGCCCGGAGTTGGACCTTGATGCTGTGGCGGGCGGCCAGGCGGCTGACGACGAACAGGCCGAGCCGGTCGCTGTCGAAGAGGTCGAGGGCCTCCGACTCCTCGAGTCTGCGGTTGGCCTCCGCCAGCGCGCCCTTGCCCATACCGAGCCCGCGGTCCTCGATCTCAAGGACATAGCCGTTGCCCACGGGCTCGCCGGTGACCCGCACCTTGGTGTGCGGAGGGGAGAACTGGGCGGCGTTCTCGACCAGTTCCGCCATCAGGTGCGTGATGTCGGCGACGGCCGCGCCCGTGACGGACGTCTCCGGCAGCCGGCGCACCTCTACGCGGGCGTAGTCCTCGATCTCCGACACCGCCGCCCGTACGACGGCGGTCAGGGGGACCGGCCTGCTCCAGGCCCGCCCCGGGGCGGCGCCGGACAGAATGATCAGGCTCTCGGCGTGGCGGCGCATCCGGGTGGTGAGGTGGTCGAGCCGGAAGAGGTCGCCCAGTTCGCCCGGGTCGTCCGCGCGTCGTTCCATGGCGTCCAGGAGGGTGAGCTGGCGGTGGACCAGTGTCTGGCTGCGACGGGCGAGGTTGACGAAGACGCCGGAGATGCCGCCGGCCAGTTCGGCGCGCTCCACGGCGGCGCTCAGGGCCGCGCGATGGACGGTGGTGAGCGCCTCGGAGACCTGTCCGATCTCGTCCTCCGCCGGCGCCCCGGGCGGGGCCTCCGCCTGGATGTCTATCTGCTGGCCGGTGCGCAGCCGGCGCATGGCGTGGGGGAGTTTGCGGCGTGCTATCTCCAGGGCCCTGTTGCGCAGGATGGTCAGTTCGACGACGAGGGCGCGCCCGATCCGGACGGAGATGACGAGCGATGCGGCGACGGCGACCAGTCCCAGCAGGACCGCCGCGCCCGCGACGGTGAAGACGCCTCCGCCCAGCGGGTCAAGTCGCTCGGCCGCACCGCGGCGCGCCTGTGCGGCGATGTCGCGCATACCGTCGCCGACGGCGGTGTACGCCCGGTCCCAGTCGCCGGCGGCGACGGCCGTGGCGGCGTTGCGTCCCGCGCTCGCGGCCGACAGCCGGTCCTCGGCCGTGCGCAGTGCCCGGTGCGCGGGCTGTGCGGTGAGTTCGCGCCATGCCTCACGTTCGGGGGCGCGCAGGTCGGCGGCGGCGCCCTCGACGAGAGCGGTGCGCGCGGCGACGGTGCCGGTGAACGTCCGCAGCCGGTCCTCGTCGAAGGTTCCGTCGATGTGCGCGGAGGTGACGAGGGCGTCCTCGCGCGCCAGCATCTCGCCCGCCCGCGCGAACTCGAGAAGTACGCGCGCGTCGGCGCCGGGCCCGTGGTCCTGGATGCCCGCGACGGCTCCGGCCACGTCGAACGCGGCGCCGACGGTGTCGGTGTAGGCCCCGTAGACCTTGTCCCAGGTGGTCTTGCCTTCGAGGACGGCGGTGCGCACGGTGTCCAGTTCTCCGGCCAGCGAGACGAAGCGGCCGAGGCGCCGGGCGACGGGCTGCGGTGTGTCACCGCCGTCGGCGACGGTGTGTGCGTCGTCGAGCCGCAGGCGGCGCACCGCGTCGTCGGTACGGCGGGCCTCGAGCGCGAGCGCGGACGCCCGCTCCTTCGAAGGGCCGCTCAACTGTTGCAGTGAGGCGCGCCGTTCGGCCTGGAGGGCGGCCACGGCCAGGGTGACGGGTTCGCTCACCTCGTCCTCGATGCGCTGGGCCTGACTCAGCCGCGCCATGTCCTGGGCGGTGGTGACCGTGGCGAAGCCCCACAGGGCCAGCAGCGAGAGGACGGGCACCATCAGCAGCGAGATGACTTTGGCGCGGACCGTCCTGGGTCGCTGGAACAGAGTCCGGGGGGAGACGGGCCACGGGGGTTGCTGGGGGCGTGGTTCCTGGCCGGTGTGCTCGACCGCGGGCGGCCCGGCATGGGCACGCCGCCCGCGGACCGCCGGCCCGTGCGGTGGCGGGTGCGGGACCGGCGAGTCGCCGTCCGGGGTCGTACGGGATGTGCGCATGGGCTCCTCGTTCCGGATACGTGCTGGCCGCGGCAGCGCCGCCCGGACCGGCTAGGCGGTGGCCGTGGGCGTGGTGCGTGCGGTGGACGTGCCCTGATCGGTGGTCGTGCCGGTCGGCGTGGGAGCGATCGGCCCGGCCTGATGGGCGGAGGTGTGGGCGGCGTGTTCGCCGGCGGTCGGGGAGAGCGCGACGAAGGCGGAGGTGACGAAGAGGTACGAGCCGAGACCGACGGCGAGGGGGAAGATGAACTGCATCGCCGTGGCTCCCGGCAGGCTCCCCCCGGCCGGGGCGACGTCCACGCCGACGGCGAGCATGCCCGTGTAGTGCATGCTGCTGACGGCCGCTCCCATGACCAGCGACGCGAAGGCCACCGCGATCGCCGACCTGATGTTCAGAGCCGCCCAGAGCGCCGCGGTCGCGGCGATCACGGCGATGGCGACGGACAGGGCGACGACGAGCGGGTCGTAGTGCACGGTGCCGTGCAGCCGCAGGGCCGCCATGCCCAGGTAGTGCATGCTGGCGACGCCGAGCCCCGTGGCGAGTCCGCCGATCAGCAGGGCCGCGGTCCGGTTGCGGCCGTAGCCGACGCAGAACACCCCGGCACCCACGACGAGCACGGCGACGACGAGGCTGAGGATGGTCAGCGGCACGTTGTAGCGGATGTCGGTGCCGCGCACGGCGAAGCCGAGCATGGCGACGAAGTGCATCGTCCAGATGCCGGTGCCGATGGCGGACGCGGCGGTGATGAGCCAGTTGCGCCGGGATCGGCCGGTGGCGGAGAGGGCACGCACGGTACAGCGCAGCCCGAGGGCGGCGCCGATGACAGCCATCAGATACGACAGCACGGGTGTGAGCAGGCCGAAGGCCGCGTGGTCCAGGTGTCCCATGGCCCAGGGACGCTAGCCCCGAGGCGGGCGCGCGCCGGGGGCGCAGTTCGAAAGCTGCTGGAATATGACAGGTAGATGTTTCTGAACGATCGTGCCGCGCTCGAACGTGTGCACTGTGCGGTCATGTGCCGGACGGCGGCTCCCCCGCGTCGCGGATGCCGCAGGCGCCGCGGTCCACGGCCGGACGGGCGGCCGCCTCCGGCAAGAACCGGCGGCGCCACCGCCGTGACGTACTCGCCCGGTATGGCGGATCATGGGGTCCATGGCCGTCGACCGCACAGCGCATGACCACACCCGGGTCCAGGAGTTCTTCGGCGCCCGGGCCGCGGACTGGGACAGCCGCTTCCCCGACGACGGCCCCGCCTATGCCGCCGCCGTCGCCGAGACGGGGCTGCGCCCCGGGGACGCGGTGCTCGACGCGGGCTGCGGCACGGGGCGTGCCCTCGAACCCCTGCGGGCAGCCGTTGGTCCAAACGGTGTGGTCCTCGGCATCGACCTGACCCCGGAGATGCTGCACCGGGCCCGGATTGCCGGACGTGACCGGAGCGGCCGGCTGCTGCTCGCCGACGTGGCCCGGCTGCCGATGACCGATTGCTCGCTCGACGTGGTCTTCGGAGCGGGGCTGATCTCTCACCTCGCGGACCCCGCCGAGAACCTGCGGGAACTGGCCCGGGTCGTGCGGCCGGGCGGCCGGCTGGCCCTGTTCCACCCCGTCGGCCGGGCCGCGCTGGCTGCGCGGCACGGCCGCGTGATCACCGACGACGATCTGCGGGCCGAGCCCAACCTTCGCCCGCTGCTGGCCGGTTCTGGCTGGCGGATGACGTCCTATGTCGATGAGGACGACCGCTTCCTCGCGCTGGCGGTCCGTCAGGAGAGCTTGCCGGGCAGCTGACCGGCGGCGCATCACCGGCGTCCTGCACCGGCCGGGGAGGCGCGGCCGTAAACGGTCCATCGCCGTTCGAACGGGCTGCGGCGGTGGAACACTTGAACTGATCGGCGGTGTCCCGCCGCCCTGCAGAAGGTGGTCAACGTGCTCGCTCGGCTCCGTAGTCTCCTCGCCTCCCGTCCGTCCCGGGCGAAGGCCCCCGGGCCGTCCGCGCGACAGCACAATCTGTTCGAGGCCGCTGCGGCCTATGTGACGGCATCCATAGAGAACGACGACGACCGCCTGGACGAGGCGGCCGGCTGGGTCGCCCCGGACGCTCTCGTCTTCGGGGTGAACCAGCTCGCCTGCCGCGCCGTGGTCGCTCTCGCCCGCGAGCGGAACGAGCCGGTCGAGGTGGTCGCGCGCGGGCTTCTCGGCCTCCCCGGAGCCCAGCCCGCCGGATCGAATTAGCGGCCGCCGACACTCGACGCGCGGGTTACCCACTGGTTAAGGTGCGCCGACGAAACGATGGGATGGGGAGGTGGCCGTGGCCGGGGCGGAAGACACCGTCGACGACGACTCGCTGTTTGTACTGACCGCGGTGCTGCTCACGCCGGCACAGTTCCCGAGCGTGCTCGGCGACGACTACCCGGCCGCCTGCCAGGCCCTCGGCCTGGAGCCGTACGCGGAGGGGTACGGGCTGGTCCTCGGGCAGGACGCCCGCGGCGCGCGCTGGACGGTCGTGGTCGACGACGTGTCGCTCGTGGCCGTCGCCATCGCCTCGTGGGACTGCGGTATGGAGTACGACCTGTCGCCCGACGAGCACAGCGTGGTCGCGGCACTGCCGGGCTGGCCTCTGGCCGTCGCGGTCGCCGCGCCGGGGGTGCCGGCGCCGCACGACCCCGCCCCCGAGGAGGGTGACCGGCCGCCGCTCGCCCCGCCGGACATGGAGGCCTGGGGTCCCGCCCAGCGCCGGCTGGGCGCCGACGAGGTGGCGCTGCGGTGGGCACAGTGGCGGGGACAGATCGACGACGCCGACGCGGGGACGTCCGCGGACGCTCCGGAGGGCGGGAGCCACCGGCCGCGCGAGCAGGTGCGCCGCGTCCTGGAGCAGGCCAGGGCCTATGTGGAGTCCCCGCCACCGCCCGGCCGGGTGCGCTCCTCCTTCGCCCCCGGCGGAGCCCGGATGCTGCGCGCCGACGGCCCCGGCTGGTCGATGGTCGCCAAGACCGACGACATCGCCTTCCTGCTGCTGGACGAGGAGCCGGGCGAGGTCGTGCCGGTGGGCCGCGGCCCGGAGCTGCCCGGGCTGCTGGAGGCGCTGGAGAAAGTGGCCGTCCACCCCTCCTGAGCCCGGCCACCGGATCATGTCGGCTACGGCGAGCGCGGACTCGCCGAGATCGCCTCGGCCCCGCCCACGGGATCACTTCGGGTACGGCAAGCAGCGCACGGCCACGGCCGGAGACCACTTACGGCCCGCCCGCGCCGGGGCACACCGGCCATGACCGCCACCGGACCGGCCCCCCCGTGCTCCCGTTCTACGCGACGCGGCCCGCTCCGGCCCCCGGCGGTCGCCGGGGGCCGGAGCGGGCCTCAAGGTCGTCAGGGCGCCGCCACGGCGGTGCTCAGCGGCCGATCTCCTTGCGGGAGACGCGCCGCAGCCTGCGGCGCTGGCTCGGGTCCAGCATCAGGTACGCCACCGCCGGCACGCCGAGCACCACCAGCAGCGACAGCCAAAATCCGAGCAGCGGCATCAGGAGCAGGCCCACGGCCACTCCCCCGACCACGATCTTCGTACGTGTCGACATTTCGACGCCTCCTCCGCGGCTGTGGCCGCTCCTGCTGTGAGAACGTGCGCACTCGCCCCACGGTTCCACTATGCGGTCCCGTGCAATCTTTCCGCTATGCGGTCCGCCGCAGTGGCTCGCCGACCTCGTGGAGGTGGGTGAGGGCCTGGCGGTAGGACTCGACGAGCCCGGTCTCCGTGAACGGGATGCCCAGCGCCCGGCAGTGCGCACGCACCAGCGGCTGGGCGAGCATCAGGTGGGGGCGGGGCATGCTCGGGAAGAGGTGGTGCTCGATCTGGTAGTTGAGGCCGCCGAGGAACCAGTCCGTGACGCGGCCGCCACGGATGTTGCGGGAGGTGAGGACCTGCCTGCGGAGATGGCCCCAGTCCTTGCCGGTCTCCTCGTCGGGCATCTCCATCCCCTTGTGGTTCGGGGCGAAGGCCATGCCGAGGTGGAGACCGAGGACCATCTGGTGCACGAGCGCGAACAGCACGGCCTGGCCGACGGGCATGGCGGTCAGCAGCAGGGCTGCGTACCCGGCGACATGGGCGAGGAGCAACGCGCCTTCGAGGACACGCTCCCCGGGCTTCTGGCGGCCACCTGCGCGGGAGAACACCGCCTGGAAGCCGTAGATCTTGAGGGCGATGCCCTCGAGGGTGGTCAGCGGGAAGAACAGCCATGCCTGGTGGCGGGTGAGCCAGCCACGCAGTCCGGCGCGGCCGGACACGTGCTTCTCGCTGAAGACCAGGACGTCGGCGGCGACGTCCGGGTCCTTGTCGATGTGGTTGGGGTTGGCGTGGTGCCGGTTGTGCTTGTCGTTCCACCACTCCTGGCTCATGCCGAGGAGCAGGTTTGCGTGCACGAGCTGGATGATCCGGTTCTTGCGGCGGTCCGCGGCGATCTGCGCGTGGCCGGCGTCGTGACCGAAGAAGGCGGCGCGGGTGGAGAAGAGCGCCAGCAGCGGTGCCAGGAGCAGCACCCACCAGGAGCCACCGGCCAGCGCCACGCCGGTGACGACGGCGGCGAGGGCCAGCAGGTTCACGGTGATGCCACGCGCGTACCAGCCGGTGCGGCGCTCCAGCAGACCCTGTTCCTTCACCGTGCGCAGCAGTGGTGCGAACTCGCTGCCCGCGCCGGAGCGGCGGCCCAGGGGGACCTCGGTGGCGGCAGTGGGCGGGGGAAGGGTGGCGATGCCCTGGGGCATGGTGGGTCTCCGGTCTGTGGACGGCGGGTGTGCCGGACGCGCGCGAAAAAAGAAGGTGGCTGCGCCGGATGCGCGAACTGTCCGACTGTTCCGGCCTGATAAACGTATGGACCGGGGCCCTTGGGGGCGATGGCGCCACCACCCGGGGCTCGGCGGGGGCAATCCCGCCCGTCGGGGTGGCGCTGGCTGTACCCCCGACGGTACGGCAGTCCTGTCGACAGCGTGGAGTGAGCCACATCACCGCGTGACGGCCGCCGTGAATTCGTGATGGTGGTGTACCCTCGGCGCTTCCGTCCTGCGGTAGTCAAATTTGAGGAATGCGTCATCGTCGTGCATGTGCTCCCTTCGGCAACCTCCTCCCCCGCTGTCGACTCCTCCGTTCTCCACGCCCTCGCCGCCTGCTCGGCGATCTTCCTCCCGGGCGATCCCGCACGCACGGGCCGCTTCGCCTTCTGGCGCTCCGACGGCAAGGAGCTGCCCGTCGACGACGCCGGGCCCGCCCCGCTCACCGTCGTCGTCCCCGGCCCCCGCACGGCCACCGTGCCGGCACTGCTGCTGCCCGTTCCGGAAGCACTGCCCGTCCTCACCCGCGCCCGCGCCGGGGCGGACTCCTCCGGCTCCGCGGCCTTTTGGGGAGCGGCCTCCCTCCTCGCCCTCCAACTCGCCGCGCGTGGACTCCTCCTGCCCGGCCTGAGCCCCACCGGCATGGATGCCTGGCGGATGGGACCGCTCGCACCCGAGGACCTGGAGCAGATGCGTACGCTGGCCGCCTCCATGCCGCCCGCCGCACACGCCGTACCCGTGGACGGCGCGGCCGGGACGCTGCTGCTGCCACGACCGGAGCGCCTGCTGCGCCAGTTCCTCGACGCGGTCGCGGACGGGCTGCCCCGCTCCCCCGCCGCTCCGCTCGCCGCCGGAGGAAGGGCGTTCGCGGCGCCGGAGGCGCAGCATCTGCCCGGGCTGCGGGCCTGGGCGGCGGACATCGCCGCCGGGCACGACGCGGGGGTACGCCTTTCGCTGCGGGTCGAACTGCCGGGCCTGGAGGACGCCGGCCCGGCGGACGACGCTCCCCGGTTCCGTGCCGTCCTGCAGATCCACAGCGTCAGCGACCCGGCGCTCGTGGCCGACGCCGCCGACGTGTGGGCGGGTTCCGGGTCCTCGGCCGCCGCGTTCGGGCCGCGGGCCCGGCTCGACGCCCTACTCGCGCTGCGCCGGGCGGCCCACGCCTGGCCTTCGCTCACGCCGCTGCTGCACGCGCCCGTGCCGGACGCCGTCGACCTCGCCGACGAAGAGGTCACCGAGCTGCTGGGGGACGCGTCACGGGCCCTCGCCGCCACGGGGGTCCAGGTGCACTGGCCCCGGCAGCTCGCCCGGCGCCTGACGGCCCGCGCCGTGATCGGCGCGCCCGACGACGGCGCGCAGGCATCGGGCCAGGAGTCCTCAGGGCTACCCTCGTTCCTGTCGGCGGACGCCCTGCTGTCCTTCAACTGGCGTTTCGCCCTGGGTGAAGACCGGCTCACTCGGGCCGAACTCGACCAGCTGGCGGAGGCGGGCCGGCCGGTCGTGCGGCTGCGTGACGAGTGGGTGCTGATCGACCCGACGGAGGCCCGGCGCGCCCGCGAGAGCCAGGACCGCAAGCTGTCCCCCGTGGACGCGCTCGGCGCCGTGCTGACCGGCACCGCGGAGGTCGACGGACGTACGGTCGAGGTGGAGGCGTCCGGCGCCCTGGAACGGCTCCGCGAGCGGCTCGCCGAACCGGAAGGCGGGCCGCAGGAGATCGGTCAGCCGGCGACGCTCCGTGCGTCGTTGCGCGACTACCAGCTGCGCGGCCTCAACTGGCTGCACCGGATGACGTCCCTCGGCCTCGGCGGCTGCCTCGCCGACGACATGGGGCTCGGCAAGACCATCACTCTCATCGCGCTGCATCTGCACCGGCAGACGGACCCCTCGGCCGCCGGGCCGACCCTCGTGGTCTGCCCGACGTCCCTGATGGGCAACTGGCAGCGGGAGATCGGCAAGTTCGCTCCCGGCACGCCCGTACGGCGCTTCCACGGCGCCGCCCGGTCCCTCGAAGGGCTCGGTGACGGGGAGTTCGTCCTCACCACGTACGGCACCATGCGCCTCGACGCGGCCCGGCTCGCGGAGGCCGACTGGGGCATGGTCGTCGCCGACGAGGCGCAGCACGTCAAGAACCCCTACTCGGCGACCGCCAGGCAGCTGCGCACCATCGGCGCCAAGGCCCGTGTGGCGCTCACCGGAACGCCGGTGGAGAACAACCTGTCCGAGCTGTGGGCGATCCTCGACTGGACCACCCCCGGCCTGCTCGGGCGGCTCGGCACCTTCCGCAGCCGTTACGCGCAGGCCGCCGAGGGTGGCGCCGACCCGGCCGCCGCCCGGCGACTGGGCGCACTGGTGAGGCCCTTCCTGCTCCGCAGGCGCAAGTCCGACCCCGGCATCGCGCCCGAGCTGCCGCCCAAGACGGAGACCGACCGCGCGGTGTCGCTGACGGCCGAACAGACCGGCCTGTACGAGGCGGTGGTACGCGAGACGCTCGCCGCGATCTCCGAGGCCGGCGGCATGGAACGGCGCGGTCTGGTGGTCAAGCTGCTCACCGCGCTCAAACAGATCTGCAACCACCCGGCGCAGTACCTAAAGGAGGAACGGCCCAGGGTCGAGGGCCGCTCCGGCAAGCTGGAACTGCTCGACGAGCTGCTGGACACCATCCTCTCCGAGGGCGCGAGCGTGCTCGTGTTCACCCAATACGTGCGGATGGCGCGGCTGCTCGAGGGGCATCTCGCCCGGCGCGGCGTGCGGACGCAGTTCCTGCACGGCGGCACGCCGGTACCCGAGCGGGAGGCGATGGTGAACCGTTTCCAGAACGGCGAGGTGCCCGTGTTCCTGCTGTCGTTGAAGGCGGCGGGAACCGGTCTGAACCTCACCCGGGCCGAGCATGTGGTGCATTTCGACCGCTGGTGGAACCCCGCGGTGGAGGCACAGGCGACCGACCGCGCCTACCGCATCGGGCAGGACCGGCCGGTGCAGGTGCACCGGCTGATCGCCGAGGGAACGATCGAGGACCGCATCGCGCAGATGCTGGAACGCAAGAAGGACCTGGCCGACTCGGTGCTGGGGGCCGGCGAGGCCGCCCTCACCGAACTGACCGACGCCGAACTGGCCGACCTGGTGGAACTGCGAGGAGCGGGACGATGACCGGACCGGAGGAAACGACGCGCACCTTCGACGCCCTCCCGCTGGCGCGCGGCAGGGGCTTCGCCCAGACCTGGTGGGGGCAGGCCTGGCTCAAGGCACTTCAGGACACGGCACTCGACGGTGAGCAGCTGAAGCGGGGGCGCCGGCACGCACGGGAGGGGGCGGTCGGGGCCGTCTCGGTGCGTCCGGGCCGGATCACCGCGGTGGTCCGGGACCGCGACGGCACGGCGTACCGCAGCGACGTACTGCTCCAGGAACTCGGCGAGCAGGACTGGGAACGCTTCCTCGACGTGGCCACGGACAGCGCGGGGCACATCGCGGCACTGCTCGACCGGGACATGCCGCCGCATCTTGTGGAGGACGCCACGGCTGTCGGCGTGGAGCTGCTGCCGGGGATCGGTGACCTGGAGCCCAAGTGCACGTGCGACGCCTGGGACCACTGTCCGCACACGGCCGCGCTCTGCTATCAGGTGGGTCGTCTGCTGGACCAGGACCCGTTCGTACTGCTGCTCATGCGCGGGCGTGGGGAGCGTCGCGTACTGGACGAACTGCAGCTGCGGAGCGTCGCCCGGGCGAACCCGCCGACGGGCCGGGCGGGCGACGAGGAGAAGGCGGCGGAGCCGGCCGGGGTGCGTGCCGACGAGGCGTTCGCGGCCGACGGCATCCTGCCGCCGCTGCCCACTCCGCCGGCGCTGCCCGACGAGCCCGGCCCCGCTCCGGCCCTCGACACCGGGACGGCTCCGGAGGGCGGTCCGGACGCCGCGGCGCTCGAGTTCCTCGCCGCCGACGCGGCGGCACGCGCACATCGGATGCTGGCCCAGGCCCTGGCGCCCGGCCATGCCGAGCAGCATCCGGAGCCCGTCCTGACAAGGGGCGAGGACGCGGTGCGGATGGCCGCGTCGGTCCCCGGACCGGTGATCGCCGCCCGGCTGGCCGCCGGCACGGAACGCACCCGCGGTGATCTCGACCTCGCGGCACGGGCGTGGCGGTACGGCGGGGCCGCCGGACTCGCGGCGCTCGAGGAGGACTTCGCACCGGACGAAGAACAACAGACGCGTGCGGCGGCGACACTGGCGGCGGCCTGGGCGACTGAGCCGGACCGCCCTCGGCTGCGCCCCTCGGGCCCCGCGCGGTGGACGGTCGTAGGAACCGGGGAGCAGTTGCGCCTGGGCCGCGACGGGAACTGGTGGCCCTTCCGCACGGAACGGGGCGCCTGGGCGCCGGCCGGACCCGGGTCGCCCGACCCGGCACAGGCCCTCGCGGGCGCGTCGGGCGAGGGCGACTGACAACGTCGGGTACGGGCTCCATGACGGCGGGGGAGTCGCGGAGCCCGTACGCGCGACCGGCCGGGAACGGTCCGTGCGCACTGCCCTCGCCGCACCCGCGCGAACGGCCGGGGGCCGCCCCCCGACAGTGACCAACTCCAACTGGCACGACCACTGTTGGCAAAGGTCGCGTTCTTCCGCCGTTCGCCCGGCCGCCAGTACCGTGGTGCCCAAGGCTCTCACCGGCCTTGTCCTGCCGTGTCCCCGCACGCCCCACCAGGAGAAGGCCCATGGACCGCAGATCCCTGCTTCGGGGCGCCGCCGCGACGGCCGCCGCCCACGCCCTGCTGCCCGCGACCCTCGCGCAGGCCGGCACCACCGCGGTGACGGACTACCCGTCAGCCGAGTGGCAGCCGGCCTCGTCCGCCAACTACACGGCCTCCAGCAGGCCCACGGCCTACCCGGTGCGGTACGTCGTCGTCCACGTCAGCCAGGAGACCTACGAGGACACGCTCGCCATCTTCCGCGACCCCGCACGGCGGGTGTCCGCGCACTATGTGGTGCGCTCCTCCGACGGACACATCGCGCAGTGCGTGCGGGAGCGCGACGTCGCCTGGCACGCCGGCAACTGGAACTACAACACCTGGAGCATCGGCATCGAGCACGAGGGCCGGGTCGACCGGCCCGCGTATTTCACCCATGCCCTCTACGAACGGTCCGCGGCGCTCACCGCGTCGGTCTGCGACCGGTACGGCATCCCCAAGGACCGGGCGCACATCATCGCCCACTCCGAGGTGCCCGGAGCCACCCACACCGATCCGGGCCCCCACTGGGACTGGGTGCGCTACATCCGCCTCGTCAACCTCTCCTGATCCGGCGCCCTCTGCTCGGTTCAGCGGTCCCGGTCCGGCGGCTCGACGACGAAGACCGGGATCTCCCGTTCGGTCTTCTGCTGGTAACTCTCGTAGTCGGGGAAGGCCTCCACGGCCCGCGCCCACCACACGGCCTTCTCCGCGCCGCTCACCTCACGTGCCGTCATGTCCCTGCGGACAGGACCGTCCTGGAGCTCGACCTGCGGGTGGGTCTTCACGTTGTAGTACCAGACCGGGTGCTTGTGGGACCCGCCCAGCGAGGCGATCAGGGCATACGCGCCTGCGTGTTCGACCCGCATCAGCGGTGTCTTGCGGATCTTCCCGCTTCTGGCGCCGCGCGTCGTGAGGATGACGACCGGCATCCCGCGCAGCGTGGTGCCGCTCGTACCGCCGGACTTCTCGTACTCCTCGACTTGATCGCGGACCCATTGTTCGGGGCTCGGCTCGTACTCACCCTCGAGTGGCATTGCGTTCTTCCCATCGCCTCGTGCTCTGCCGTCGGTTCGGCACCGGTACGCCGTGCGGATGCCCGGCCTGCGGGCTGCTTACTCAGGGACGCAGGCTCCCGACGACGTTGGCCGTGGCCGCGATGCCTTCCTGGATGGTCGGCGCCATGCTGGTGCCCGCCAGGAAGAAGCCGAGCAACGCGCAGACGACCGCGTGGCTCATCTTCAGCCCTCCGCTCCGCAGGAAGATCACTGCGAGCACCAGCAGGAGCAGCACCACCGAGATCGAAATGGCCATCGCCAACCTCCTTCGCCGCGCCGGAATTGCGGCATTCGGCGGCCAGTCTGGCGCAGCGGAGGTCCCGTACGGCCGACTGGCGTGTCCGCCGTACGGGTGCATCTCGGAGATCGGGCGGAAAGGTGGTCAGCCGCGGTCGTGAACGCGCAGGAAGCGCTCCAGACCGGCCAGGTCGTCGGTGTTGATGTGGTCGGCACCGGCGGCGAGGAGCTCGTGCCAGACGGCGTCGCGGGCCGGCCCCTCGAGGTCGGGAGTGGCCCAGAAACGGACCCGCTGGGAGCGCCGGTGGGCCGTGGCGACGAGTGTGTGCAGCTTCTCTCGTTCCGCCCCGGGGAATTCACCGGTGCCGCGCCAACTGAAGCTGTGCGTCCAGTTGCTGGAAACCAGCGGGATGAAGGACGCCGGAGCGGGATCGGCCGCCGCGAGGTCGTCGAGGCGGCCGTCGTAGAAGGCGTACCGCACCCGCTGCGCCTCCATCGGCGCGCGGGCCGTGCGGTCCCCGGAGATGACCGGGGTGACCGCGCCGAGGCGTACGTGCCCGTGGGCGCAGCTGCTCAGCATGCGCCGGTACTGGCGCAGTTGGCGGTCGAGTTCCAGGTAGGCGGCGACTCCGTCCGTCTTGATGTCGATCAGCAGCTGGACGGGGCGGCGACGGCCCCGGTACACGCTGCCGTGGTTGGCGCGCACCCGGGTGAGCAGAGGATCGAGGTAGAGCGAGCGCAGGGTGCGGGCGGGGTCGAGTCCGGCCGGTTCGTGGGCGACGAGCAGCTCGCCGTCGACGAGGAAGATGTCGGCCTCGACGCTGGTGAAGCCGTGCGACAGCGCGTCGTGCAGGGGGTGTTCGTGCAGATAGTCGTTGTGCGCGTGGGCCCGGCGCAGTGGCGCCGGGCCGTACGGTGCGCCGCTGCGTGCCGCGGCACGGGCCTGGGACGGCACCGCGACCGCACCGGCGAGTGCGGCGGCGAGCGTGGTGACGGCTGTGCGACGAGTGGTCGGCACGGATGACCTCCGGGCTCTGCGGGTCGGGAGGGACACCGGTGAGTATCCGTCGGGCCGACCCCAATGGGCAGGGTGGCACCAAGAGTTCGGCCATCCGTCATGTGGCGCGTCGGTCCGCCGTCCCGGGCCGGCCCGGCGGGGAATCAAGGTCGTACCCTGCTCAGGGCTCACGCCTGCGCGATGCGGGACCACTCGACCGTGCGGTCGCACCAGCGGTCGAGCAGGACGCGGTCGTGGCCCACCGCGAGCAGGCCCGCCCCGTGTTCGCGGCGGTAGTCCTCGACCACGTTCGCCAGCGCGGCGGTCGTCGACGCGTCGAGCATGGCCGTCATCTCGTCGCAGACCAGCCAGCGCGACCGCAGCACCAGCGCCCTGGCCAGGCAGGCGCGTTGGAGCTGGCCGTCGCTCACCTCGTGCGGCCGTCGGCCGAGGAGTTCGCCGGTGAGAGCGACGGTTTCCGCCGTCTCCAGCGCGCGGGCGGCGGCGTCGGCGCGACCTCGGCCCGCGGCCCGCAAGGGCTCCGCGATCACCTCGCGGAGCCGCAGCCGTGGGTCCGCGGAGAGCCGGGGCTGCTGGAAGACGACGCCGACGGCGGCGCGCAGGCTGCGCGGGGCTGCGTGGCGCCATCCGTTCACGGGTTCGCCGTCGATGACGACCCGGCCCGCGGCCGGCTGGTGCAGGAGGGCTGCGACCTTCGCGAGGATGGACTTGCCGCAGCCGCTCTCTCCGACGAGTGCGAGGCACTCTCCGGCGGCGAGGTCGAACGTCGCGTCGTTGACGGCTGCCACATGCCCCCCGTCGCGCGTCTTGAAGCGCACGGACAGGCCGTGCACGGCAAGCACGCGCCGCGACGCGGAGGAGGCGGCCGGGGGCTCGGTGCCCACGGCCGGCGACGGGTCGGTGGACGGCACGGTCACAGCATCAGCTCCGATCGGCGGCGGGGGTCGAGCCGTTCGCGCCAGGCACCGGCCGGCCCGGCCACGGCAAGCATGGGGACGATCAGGAACAGACCGGGGAACAGCGTCGGCCACCAGTCGCCGACGAGCAGTGAACCGCGGGCGGACTGCACCAGGTTGCCGAGACTCGCCTGGTGCGTCGGGAGGCCGAGGCCGAGGAACGACAGCGCCGATTCGTGCCACATCGCGTGCGGCACCATCAGTACGGCCGCGAGTCCGGCCTGCGGCAGCACCCCTGGCAGCAGATGCCGTGCGGCGACCCGCCACCGGGTCGCGCCGCCGCTGATCACCGCGTCGATGTACGGCCGTGCGCGCAGCGACAGCACCTCGGAGCAGGACGGTGCGGTAGGTGAAGACGACGTCCTTGGCGCTGAAAGGCGTGCCGTCGCTGAACTAGGCGATACCGACGACCGCCGACTCCTTCGCGCGCGACCCGGCGGCGCCGCCGCCCGGGTTCGAGCAGGCCGCCGCGCCGAAGGTCAGCGCGGCGGCCACGGCCCTGGCAGCGGCAGCCCGCATCGATCGGACCGTCATGAAATGCCCGCCCCTGTTGAAGATCAGCCGTTGTTGCAAACCTTTCGCATTGCACAGCATGTCAGGGGCGCGGCCCAACGGTGGGTATTACTGCCCGGGTCTACGGAGCCTGAAGATCGACGAGGACCGCCAGTGCCTCCTTGTGCCGTCCGGGCGTGCCGAGCGCGATCTCGTCGGCCTTGGCGCGCTTGAGGTACAAGTGGGCGGGGTGCTCCCAGGTCATGCCGATGCCTCCGTGCAACTGCACGCACTCCTCGGCCGCGTGGACCGCGACCCGTGAGCAGTACGCCTGGGCGACGGCCACCGACAGCGCCGCCTCCGGACTGCCGGTCGCCAGGGCGTCGGCGGCGGCACGAGCGGCCGCCCGCGCGGAGACGACCTCGAGCCAGAGCTGCGCCATGCGGTGCTTGAGCGCCTGGAACGAGCCGACGGGACGGTTGAACTGGTGCCGTTCGCCGGTGTGCCGGACGGTCTCCTCCAAACACCACTCCGCGAGACCGAGCTGCTCGGAGGCGAGCAGGCCGGCCCCGGCGAGCAGGCCGCGGCGCACGGCAGCGGCGCCCGCCGCGGCGTCCGCCAGTCGCGTGCCGCCTTCCCCGGCGGTGACGGCCGCGAGAGGACGCGTGAGGTCGAGCGGGGTCAGCGGCTCGACGACGGCCTGCGCCCCCTCGACCGCGTACAGCCCGTCGGCCCTGAGCACCAGCAGTACATCGGCCGTCGCCGCGTCGGCGACACCAGTGATGCGCCCGGCGCCGTCCGGCAACGGACCGTCCGGCGCCGTGGACAGCGGCACGGCAACGACGGCCGTGCGCCGGCCCTCCGCCAGTTCCGCGAGCAGCGCGGCCACGGCCTCCGTCTCCGTGTCGAGCGACAGCAGCGCCTGCGTCGTGACGACCGAGCTGGTGAGGTACGGCGCGGCGACGACGCCGCGCCCCAGCTCCTCCAGGACGACCGCGGCCTCCCGGTGGGACGCGCCCTGGCCACCGAGCTTCTCGGGGACGAGCAGCCCGGCGGCGCCCATCTCGGCGGCGAGCGAACTCCACAGCCGCGGGTCGTAGGGTGAGCCGGCCTCGGCGCGGGCCGCGAGTGCCGCCGTGTCGCCGCGGGCGGCGACGAGGGACCGCACGGCGGCGCGCAGGTCGTCCTCGGTCTCCGAGTAGAGCAGATCCGTCATCGCGCGAGGTCCTTCCAGGCGACGTCCTTGTCGTTGCGCGGCTCGGTGGGAAGCCCGAGGACGCGTTCGGCGACGATGTTCAGCAGCACCTCGGTGGTGCCGCCCTCGATCGAGTTGCCCTTGGACCGCAGATAGCGGTAGCCGGCATCACGTCCGGTGAAGTCGACGAGCTCGGGCCGGCGCATCGTCCAGTCGTCGTACAGCAGCCCTTCCTCGCCGCGCAGTTCGACCTCCAGGCCGCTGATCGCCTGGTTGAGGCGGGCGAACGCGAGCTTCATCGCGCTGCCCTCGGGGCCCGGCTGGCCGGCGACGAGCTGCTGGCGCAGCCGCTCCCCCGCGAGCCGGGAGACCTCGGCCTCGACCCACAGCGTGAGGAGCCGCTGGTGCAGGTCGTGGGTGCGCAGCTCGGGGCGCTCTCGCCAGGTCCTGGCGATGGGGCCGATCATGCCGCCCTCGCGGGGCAGCCGCATGCCGCCGATGGCGACGCGTTCGTTGTTCAGCGTGGTCTGGGCGACCTTCCAGCCCTCGCCGACCGCGCCGAGCCGGTGCGCGTCGGGGATGCGCACGCCGGTCAGGAAGACCTCGTTGAACTCCGCCTCGCCGGTGATCTGGCGCAGCGGGCGGACCTCCACACCGGGGTCGGTCATGTCGCAGACGAAGTAGGTGATGCCGCGATGCTTGGGCAGGTCGGGGTCGGTGCGGGCGATGAGGATCGCCCAGCGTGCGACGTGCGCGCTGGAGGTCCACACCTTCTGGCCGTCGACGATCCAGTCCCCCGAGTCCCCGTCGCGTACGGCGCGGGTACCGAGTGCCGCCAGGTCGGAGCCGGCCCCTGGTTCGCTGAACAGCTGGCACCAGACCTCTTCACCGGTCCACAGGGGGCGCAGGAAGCGCTCCTTCACCTCCTGGGAGCCGTACTTGAGGATCGTGGGCGCGGCCATGCCGAGTCCGATGCCGATACGGCGCGGGTCGTTGTCGGGCGCTCCGGCCGCGGCCAGTTCGGCGTCCACGACGGCCTGAAGGGAGCGGGGCGCGCCGAGGCCGCCGAGGCCCTCGGGGAAGTGGACCCAGGCGAGGCCGGCGTCGAAGCGTGCCCTCAGGAAGTCGGCGCGGTCGGTGGTGGCCGGCGGGTGCGCGGCCAGCAGCTCCCTGGTGCGGTCGGTCAGTTCGGCTGCGTCCGTCATCGGCCCGCTCCGTCCGGAACGACGACCAGGCGGCCGGTGGTGGTGCCGTCGGCAACGCGCTGCACGGCCCCGGCGGCGTCCTTGAAGGCGACCCGGTCGCTGATGAGCGGTTTGATCAGACCCTTGGCCGCGTAGTCGGTGAGCGTCCGGTGGCAGCGGCCGATGGCGCGCGGGTCCTTGGTGGCGTAGAGGCCCCAGTGCAGACCCATGATCGAGTAGTTCTTGACCAGGGCGTGGTTGAGGGCGGGGGCAGGGATGTCGCCGCTGGCGAAGCCCACGACGACGATGCGGCCCTCGAAGGCCACGCACTTGGCGGACTTGGCGTACGCGTCGCCGCCCACCGGGTCGTAGACCACGTCCGCGCCGCGTCCGCCGGTCGCCTCCTTCACGGCGGCGACGATGTCGTCGGTGCGGCGGTCGATGACGACGTCGCAGCCCAGCTCCCGCGCGGCGGCGGCCTTCTCCGGGCCGCCGACGACGCCGATCACCCGGGCCCCGGCCGCTTTGCCGAGCTGCACGGCGGCGCTGCCGACGCCGCCCGCGGCGGCGTGGACGAGCAGGGTCTCGCCCTCCTTGAGGGCGGCCCTGCGGTGCAGCCCGAACCAGCCCGTCTGGTACCCGATGTGCAGGGCGGCGGCCTCCGCGTCGTCGAGCGCGTCCGGGGCGGGGAGCACGGCGGCCTCGTCGGCGACCACGTACTCGGCGAGCCCGCCGTTCGGCAGGGCGGGGTTGGCGATGACGCGCCGGCCGTCCTCCGTCTCGCCACAGACCTCGACTCCCGGGGTGAAGGGCAGCGGCGGCCGCACCTGGTACTGCCCCCGGCAGAGCAGGGCATCAGGGAAGTTGATGTTGGCCGCACGGACCTTGAGGAGGAGCTGTCCTTCGCCGGGCGTGGGCCGGTCCACCTCTTCGAGCCGCATCACCTCGCTCGGCTCGCCGTTGCGGTGCACTCGCCATGCCTGCATTTCGGGGCCTCCCACACGTAGGGCAGTTCTGTGCTGCGCCGCATACTAAGCGGTCGCTTGCCCGTCCGTGAAGACCCTTCACTCCTCCTTGGGCCGCGCCCGCACATGCATCCGCTCCCCCTGCGGCCCGAAGAGGCTCAGGAATTCGATCGGCCGGTCGTCGGCACACCCGAACCAGTGCGGCACCCGCGTGTCGAACTCCGCCACCTCGCCCGGCCCCAGCACCACATCGTGGTCGCCGAGCACCAGCCGCACGCGGCCCGACAGGACGTACATCCACTCGTACCCCTCGTGGGTACGAGGTTCCGGCTGCTCCCCGGACGGCTTGTGGATCACCTTGTACGCCTGGAGCCCTCCCGGCCGCGCGGTGAGCGGGTACATCGTCCGGTGGCCGCGGACGATGGGCTTGGCGCGCACCCGCGGGTCCCCGACCGGCGGGGCGCCGACGAGCTCGTCCAGCGGGACCTGGTGGGCACGGGCGATCGGCAGCAACAGCTCGAGGCTCGGGCGGCGCCCCCCGGACTCCAGTCGGGACAGTGTGCTCACGGAGATACCGGTCGCCTCGGAGAGCGCACCGAGGGTCGCCCCCCGCTCGCGCCGGATCCGGCGGAGCCGGGGGCCCACCTCGTTCAGTACGGCGTCCAGTCGCGTGTCGTCATCACTCATGCACCCATTGCAGGAACGGCAACGTCATTTGTCAAACGAACAAACCGCACGGCGGGAGGCGGCGGCGTCAGCGCCCGAACAGCTCGAACGTGACGGCCGGGCGGCCGCCGAAACGCGGAGCCGCCATTTCGGCCATGCGGGTCAGGAACGTACGGCAGTACTCCTGCGGGTCCTGCTCCGTCAGGCCCTGGATGTACAGGCGGTGCTCCAGCAGCGACGCGACGGACCTCTCGAGGCCGGGGCCCGCGTCGACGGCGTGGGTCGGGCTGGTTGAACCCGCCACCGCCACCCAGCGCACGCCGTCCCAGGGCTCGAGGCCCTGCTCGGAGATGAGTTCGGGGAAGATCCAGCGGTTGCCCGCGTCGGCGGCCGCGTCGAGGGTCGCCCGGCCGACGGCCCGGTGGTCGGGCGTGTTCCAGGCCGTGCCGCCCCAGGTGTCACGGTGGTTGAGGGTGATGACCAGCTCCGGCCGGTGACGGCGGACGGCCGCCGCGATGTCCCGGCGCAGGTCCGTCCCGTACTCGATGACACCGTCCTTGTGATCCAGGAACTCGACGACGGAGACGCCGACGACGGCCGCGCTCGCCCGCTGCTCCCGCTCGCGCAGCGGCGCGCACTCCTCGGGGGCGATGCCGTCGATGCCGGCCTCTCCACGGGTGGCCAGGAGGTAGGCGACCTCGCGGCCCTGGTCGGTCCATCCGGCGATGGCGGCCGCACAGCCGTACTCGAGGTCGTCGGGGTGGGCGACGACCGCGAGCGCGCGCTGCCAGTCGGCCGGCATCTCTTCGAGCTGTTCGGTCTTCTGATCGGTCATGTCCGGCAGGATACGGACCCACTGATCATGTGTCAGAGCTCCTCGCGGGCGAGTGCCAGCAACCGGTCCACCACCCGCTGTCCGCTCACCCGCACTCCGTCGTGCTCGTACTCGTCGGTGACCCAGGTGCGCAGCCCGCGCACGGCACGGGCGGTGCGCAGCGAGTGGGCGGTGTCGACGTACATGTCGTCGTGGTAGACGGCCGCCGCCACCGGCACCTCGTTGGCGGCGAGCCGGGCGGGGTCGTACAGCGGCGTCCAGTCGGTACGGGCGGCGAGGAGCTCAGCGGTCTCGCGCAGCGGCCGCAGGGCGGGGTCCACCTCGAAGTGCCAGGGGTGGACGGTCTCGCCGGTGAACATCAGCGGCCTGTCGCCCTCGAGCGCCGCCGACGCGTCGAACTCGGGGAACTCGGCGCGCACCCGTTCCGCGACCCAGTCCGTCGGACGCCCGCCCTGTGCGTAGATGGCCTCGTGCAGCACCGCGTACAGCGGGTTCGCGGCGAACGAGAGGACCGGGCGAACGCCCTCCTGGAAGGCGTCGGACAGTTCGTGGCCCGATGCCGTGCGCACGAAGGCGTTCTCGAGCAGGTAGTGCAGCTGATGGCTGCCGTCCCCGCCGCCGAGCAGGATGCCCAGCGACTGGAAGGCCTCCGGCGTGAGGGTGTAGCCGCCGGGCAGCCGCGCCGGGCGCTCCGCGAGGTGGGCGGCGATCCGCCGGGCGCGCTCCACGTCCTGCGGGTAACGGGCGTAGTGCGCCTCGGCCTTGCGCCGGATGCGCGGGTAGGCGGCCCGGTAGACGTCGTCGGCGTGCGCGTCGAGGGATGGCAGGCCGCCGGTGATCAGGACCGTGTCCAGGCCTTCCGGCGCGGCGGACAGGTAGTGCGTCGCGCAGAAGCCGCCGAAGGACTGGCCCAGCACCGTCCAGGGCGCTCCGCCGGTGAGGCACCGCCGGACCGTCTCGCAGTCGCGGACGATGCTGTCGGCCCGGAAGTGGGCGAGGTGGTCGGCCTGCGCCCGCGGTCCGCCGCGCTGTGCGAGGGTCTGGCGGTTCTGCGGCGTGGAGCGGCCGGTGCCCCGCTGGTCGAGCAGGAGTACGCGGAAGTCCTGTACGGCCCGTCCCAGCCAGGCCTGCTTGCCGATGAACCGGCGGACCGCGTTGCCGGGGCCGCCTTCCAGGTAGACCAGCCACGGCTTGCCGGTGTCCGGGGGGTGCGCGGCGGACACGACCTCGCGGGCGTAGAGCTCGAGCTGCTCCCCGGCCGGGTCATCGTGGTCCAGCGGGACGGTGAAGTGGTGGTCGGTGAGGACGACTCCCGGCTGCCGGTAGCTGGCCACTGCTGCTCCTGTTCCCTGTGCGCCCCCGCCCGTCCAGTGGATCACAGCGGAAGGGCGGGGGCGCCGGGGGGTGGCCGGCGCGGGCGGAGCGCTCGCCGACGGCACCGGACAGGCAGGCAGACCGGGTCAGCCGGTCGGGAAGTTGTCCGCCGTCCTGATCCGGTCACGGACCCAGACGCCGGCCGGCTTCAGCGAGCCGGTGCCGGCCCAGGGGCCGTTGTTGGCGCAGGTGCCGCTGTTGAACACGGCGCCGGACCTGTTGTCGTCGGAGTAGTTCCAGTTGACCCAGCTGATCTTCTTGCTCGCCATCAGGTCGATGTAGCGCTGCGACATGGTGAAGTCGTTGGCACCCTCGCCGGCGTAGTCCTGCGTGCCGAACTCGGTGACGAACATGGGCACCCGGTCGGCCGCCCGGGACAGGGCGCTCAGGTACTGGTCCTTGTGCGAGGCCGCGTAGAAGTGGAACGTGTACATGATGTTGGAGGCGTTGACCGGGCTGTTCACGACCTCGCTCTCGTTCGAGCCCTCGGAGACTCCGAGTGAGGACCAGGCACGTGTGCCGACGAGGACCGGGGTGTCGGCGTCGTAGCGCCGGATGACCGGGATGAGCTCCTCCGCGTAGCTCTTGATCCTCGACCAGCTCACGCCGCTGGGCTCGTTGGCGATCTCGTACAGCACGTTGGTCTTGTCCTTGTGGCGCTGCGCGATCTCGGTGAAGAAGGTCTTCGCCCGCGAGAGGTTGTAGTACGGGTCGCCGGGACTGAGCATGTGCCAGTCGACGATCGCGTACATCCCGCGTGCGGTGGCCTGCTCGATGACCGAGTGGACCTTGTCGGTGAAGCCGCGCGGGTCCGTCTCGTAGCCGCCCTCCTGGACGTACATCGAGATCCGCAGGACGTCGGCCTTCCAGTCGGTGGCCAGGGCGTCGAGGGAACCGCTGGTGACGCACTGGCTGTACCACTGGAGGCCGTGGGTGCTCATGCCGCGCAGCTGGATCGGGTTGCCGTACTGGTTGCAGAGCTTGGTGCCGCAGACCCTCAGCTGCCCGTTGATTCCGGCCGGGGTGCCGCCGGTGGTGGGAGTGGTCTCGACGGCGAGGTGGTCCACGTTCGGGCCGCCGTCGGGTCCGGCGGCGGTCGCCCTGATGGTGTTGGTGCCCGCCTTGAGGTCCGCGGTGACGGTGGTCGTGGACCAGGAGGTCCAGGCGCCGGTGCTGGGGAAGGCGCGGTTGTCGGCGGCGAGCGCGCCGTTGACGGTGATGTCCATCGGCCTGCTGGACGTGCTGCCGTTGGCGAAGCGCAGCTTGAGGCCGACCCGTCCCGCTTGGGCCGCCTGGACCGTCCACTGGACGTAACTGCCGCTCATGTTGTCGTAGTTGACGAAGCCGCTGCCGGTGAAGCCGGCGTGGTTGGACTCGACCAGACCACCCGACACGGTCGCGTCCTCGGCCTCGTGGGTGACAGCGGCCGCAGGGGCGAGCGGTGCGGGTGCGGGGGCCGCCGGTGCGGTGGTGAGGGTGAGGAGCAGAGCGGCGCCGAGGGCGCCGATGCTGCCCAGGGGGCGTAGCCAGAACCGTGCCGGTCTCATGGGGGACTCCGTTGGCTGGGCGGATAGCCGGACAGGCCGACGAATCGGCCGAGAAATGATTGGAAGGAAACTTTCCTAACCGATGGTTTAGCAGGGGCTGCGCACCCGCCACAAGGGGCATGACAAAGCGAGGACCTCCGCCCGCCGCACGTCCGACAGAGGCGGCCCGGCTCACGCACGCGGCCGTCCGCCGCTTCCAGCGTGCGGGCGCGCGCCGGTTCGGGCAGGTCAGCGGGGCCGAACGGAGGGCGGGCGGGCAGGTCGGCCCTCCGGCCCGGTGCGACGCCACGCGCCGCCGCGGAAGGGCGGGTCCCCGCCTCCGGCGCTCGGCGTTCCACCTGCCGGCGCCTCTGCCGGATCTCCGCGCCTACCGCAGCGCCTCCGCGGAACCGGAGGACTTCGACGCGTTCTGGACGAAGACGCTCGAGGAGGCTCGCGCCCACGACCTCGACGCCCGCTTCGAGCGGGTAGCGACCGGCATCAGCACGGTGGGCGTGCACGATGCGACCTCTGCGGGCTTCGGCTGCCACCCGGTGAAGGGCCGGCTCGTGCTGCCCGCCGGGGCCGAGGAGCCGCTGCTCCTGGTCGTCGATTCCTCGGGTACGGCGGCGGCCGTGGCCTGCCGCACACGCATCTGCTGTACGCGTCGGCCGGATTCGCGCACTTCGTGGTGGACACCCGCGGCCAGGGCAGCGGATGGTCGACCGGCAGCACTCCGGACCCGGTGGGCAGTGCGCCTTCGTACCCCGGCTTCCTGACGCGGGGCATCGAGGACTTGCACGAGTAACCTCACGGGCACGGGCGCGGCCCCACGGAGCTCACGGCTCACGGGCCCTCGCACTCGCGGAGCCATGGGCGGGCCGCGGACCTCAAGGGCTCACGGCCGCCGCCCCGGAGCGGGGCAGACGGTGCAGTTCGACCTCCGACAGCCTGCCGCGCGACGCCTGGGCGGTCATGTACGTGCAGTGCGGCCAACGTCGGCGGTCGGTCGGCGAGCCCGGGTTGAGCAGCCGCAGCCCGCCGGAGGCAGTCGTGTCCCACGGGATGTGGCTGTGCCCGAACACCAGGACGTCGAGCTGGGGAAACCGCTCGGCGCACCGCCGTTCGCGGCCCTGCGCGGGACCCGTTTCGTGGACGACGCCGATGCGCAATCCGCCGAGCTCCGCCACCGCGACCTCCGGCAGACGGGCCCGCAGGTCGGGTCCGTCGTTGTTCCCGTACACGGCGAGAAGTCGCGCGGAGCGGGACTCGAAGAGGTCGAGGGTCGCGGCGTCGACCCAGTCGCCGGCGTGGATCACGACATCTGCCCGGCGGACGGCCTCCAGAAGCTCCCCGGGCAGTTGCCGGGCCCGTTTCGGCACATGGGTGTCGGAGGTCAGCAGCAGCCGCATGCCACCACCATGCGCCGCGCCGGGGCCGTTCGCAGCCCGGTTCCTTCCGGCCCGGCCGACGGATTCCGGATTTCCGGAAAGTCGTGTGCATACCCCTGCGTGAACGGGGCACGAGAAGCTCGAGCGCTCGCCCGGCCCACCCCCCCTGGCCGTCGGCGAGGCGTTGCGGCCCCGCCTCCCTCCCCCCGGAGGCGGGGCCGCCTTTGTCTCCCCTCCTGCCGCCGCCGATCACCCGACGGGCGGATGCCTTGCTGGGTCCGGGGCGCGGCGGTACGTGCTGAGAGGTACGCCGGAAAACGCCCGTGACTCGACGGCCGACGTGGGTACCCGACATGGGCACGCTGCCGGCGAGACCCCGTGACGAGGGTGTCGCCGGCGGCCCGCCAAGACGGCCAGCGGGCCGGAAGGAAAGGTGGAACCAGTGACCGCTCCTGCGCAACCGCAGCGGGACGAAGGGAAACCCGTGGGGGTCAGGGCCTACGCAGAGGCCGAGGCGGCGGAACGCGAACTGCCCCGGCTCCTCTCGTCCCGGGAGGCCGCGCCCGGCTACCGGGACGGGGTATCGGCGGGATACCGATGGGCCCTGGGCCGGGTCGCCCGATCGCCCGTCACCGGGGCAGGCGTCGACGGCGTGCCGGACATGGAACTGCTGACCGCGGAGATCGACGCCGCGGTGGTTCGGGAGGACGAGGCCGCGAGCGATCCCGCCACGCGGGACTACGTGCGCGGCGTGCACTCCGCTCTGGCCTGGATCTGCGGCTACAGCGATCGCCGGGTGTGACGGCGGCCACCGCCCGCACGCGGTGCCCGGCCCGCCCGTCGCCCTGTACGCCCGCCGACCGTCGCCTTGCAACGCATGTCGTGCCACGACGTGCTTAATCCGGCGCCGCCTCACCAGAGCCGTCCGCGCCTCACGCCCTTTGGCACCTCACCTCTTCTGGTCGGCACGGCCCGGCCCTTGTGGTCCGTACCGCACTTCACACCTGCGCGGTCCGCGCGATCACCGGCAGCTCATGGGCCTGATGACCGCCGCTGGCCAGCATCCGTACCTCACCCTGACCGCTCACCTCGGCTCGTACGATCCCCGTCTCGTCCTCGTAGATCGGGTTGCCACCAGGTCCGCTCTTGTCGGTACGCCGCACCACGACCACGTCGTCCACGGCCGCCGCCTGGAAGATGAGTTCGTAGCTCTCCGGATATTCCATGACCGCCTCCCGGTCCCTGCGCCTCGCGACCGGGAAACACGTGGCGGCCGCGCGGCACCTTCCTTCCATCGTCGCTCCGGCCCGCGGCCCGCGCCTGTCCGGCAGCGGGCGCCACGGATACCGCTTGGGCACCCGCACCCGCCCGTGGAAGGCTGAGCCCGTGACGAAGAACGCGGACACGGGCGCGGAGCGGCTGCTCTACGGATGCATGGGCCTGGGCGGGGCCTGGGACACGACGCCTTACGGCGCGGCGGACATCGCGAACGCCGAGGCGGCGGTCGAGGCGGCACTGGACAGCGGGATCACGGCGTTCGACCACGCCGACATCTACCGGTACGGAAAGGCGGAGGCCGTGTTCGGCGAGGTCCTCGCTCGGGCTCCGGGACTGCGCGAACGCATCGTCCTGCAGACGAAGTGCGGCATCCGGCTCGCCGACGGGCTACGGCCGGGCATGTACGACCTGCGGGGCGGGAGCATCGTCCGGCGCGTCGAGGAAAGTCTCGTGCGCCTGCGTACCGATGTCATCGACGTACTGCTGCTGCACCGGCCGGACCCGCTGGCGGACCCGGAGGACGTCGCACAGGCGCTGACATCGCTGCACCGGCAGGGGCTCGTGCGCCGCTTCGGCGTCTCGAACATGAGCGGCCCGCAGATCTCGCTCCTCCAGAGCTTCCTCGGGTTGCCGCTGGCCGCCAACCAGCTCGAGATGAGCCTCCACCGCCGGGACTGGATCGAAGGAGGCGTCCTCGTGAACACCCCGGAGGCGGCGTCGACCGGTTTCCCGCTGGGAACGGTGGAGCACTGCCGCTCGAACGCCATTCGTCTGCAGGCATGGGGCGCCTTGGCGCAGGGACGCTTCACGGGCCGCCAGGAGACCTTGGCGGAGCAGGCGACGGCGCAGCTCGTCACGTCGCTCGCGGAGGCCAAGGGCACTTCCCCGGAGACGGTCCTGCTGTGGTGGCTCCAGCGGCACCCCTCACGGATCGCGCCGATCATCGGCACCGCGAGGCCCGAACGCATCCGTGCGTGCGCCGACGCCGCGCGACGGGACCCTGAGCTCACCCATGAGGAGTGGTACGAGCTCTGGATCACCGCGCGCGGCGCCGCTCTGCCCTAGAGGGCCTCTTGTTCCGGTCCGGCCGGGCCCGGTCCGGACGAAAGCCACCGGAGCCGTCCCGGCCGGCCCGTCGGCACCAGAGCCGCACGGGCCGACGGCATGCTTCGATCAGTGGCGGAAGACGTCCTTCGTCTTCTCCTTGGCCTGGCGGGCGTCGCCCTTGGCCTGCTCCGCCCGCCCCTTGGTTGTGAGGCTCTCGTTGCCCACGGCACGGCCCGCGGCTTCCTTGGCCTTGCCCTTGGCCTGTTCCATCTTGGCGCGGGTCTTCTTCTTCTCAGCCATGGAATTCACATCCCAGCTGTATTCGACGTCATTGATGTCTGGCTGCTCTCCGATCGGTCCCGCCTCAAACCTCGCCGGTTCCCTTCCGTCACATGCGGAAAGCGATTTCTGGGGTGTCCTTCGGACAGCGCTCGGCGCTGGAAATGAGGGGCGTTCGCGAATCCGCCGTCATGGTGTGAGTCTGGAGTAATGAGCTGGGCGTCATGGACAACTCGCGATGTATACACAGGACGCGGCGGTGCCCTCACGGAGGAGACCGGGGTGATGACCGGTAACCTCACCGTCCACACCACATGGGCCGATGACACCGCACAGGTCGCTCTGCAGTTCACGGGTGGGACGGACTGGTTCACGATGGCCGGCAGTCCCACACCGTGCCCGTCCGAGGAAGCCAGCCGGGCACTGCACGACGCGGTCGTCCAGGCGGTCCGCAACGGCGGGGGCGCCGTGGTTCCGGCGTGGGCACCACAGGAGGGGAGGACGACCGGGCACTGAGGTCAGTCGTCACAGGGCACGGCTCCCGCGGTACGAAAAAGCCGCGTGAAGGTCCGGAAGAGTCGAAAAGCGCGCACAGGGGGAGCTCGACCGGTGTGTCCGGGACTCGACGGCATCTCTGCCGCCGCGGAGGGGCACAATCTTGCGGAACGGGCATCCATGTGCGGACACCCGGCGCTCCGCAGGGGCAGTCATTCGACCGCGATTCGACGATCAGGAGGATTCACGTTGCAGGACATGTGGATCTATTCGCCCGGCATCGGCCACCGACCGGGGCGGGACCTGACCGGTTTCACCGTGGAGACACCGGACGGGGTCCTCGGGCACGTCGATCGGCAGTCCGACGCGCCCGGCAGACAGCATCTGGTCGTCGACACCGGTGCGTGGGTCTTCGGGCGGAGCGTTCTCGTGCCCGCGGGGTTCGTCCGGCGGATCAACGCCGAGCAGCGGACCGTCACCCTCGTCCCCACGAAGGAGCAGATCAAGAACGCCCCGCCGTTCAGCAGGGACAGCGAGACGGCGGACGCCGGCTATCTCGACGGTGTGGGCAGCTACTACGCCGGACTCGACCTCTCGGAACCGCCCGCGGTGTGACCGGCCCGAAAGCGGACGCGGTCGCCGGGGGCCGGAACGTGTGGGCGTGCCCGAGCGTTGGCAGTGTGACGCGGCCGCGACACGCGGTCGCCGCACGTACGACGCTCGACAGAAGCCGAGGTGGCACCAGTGGCAATGTGGGACCGGATCAAGGACCAGGCCAAGAATCTGCAGCAGGGCCAGGGCACCCGGAGCCCCGGCGGGCACGGCACGGGCTCACGGTCCTCGGGCGGCTCCCGCGCCCAGCTGGTGAGCGCGCTGAAGACACAGCTCACCTCGCTGAAGACGGAGTTGAAGAGCGGGGCGTTCAGGGATGCCAGCATGGCGATGTGCGCCCTGGTCGCCGCGGCCGACGGGCATGTGGACCAGGCGGAGCGGCAGCACGTCGAGTCGCTGATCCTGGGCAACGACGTCCTGCAGAACTTCCCGGCGGACCAGCTGCGCCAGCGTTTCAACAAGCACGCCGACCAGCTCTCCGCCAACTTCCTGCTGGGCAAGGCGCAGGTGATGCAGGAGGTCGCCAAGGCGGCGAAGAAGCCCACGGAGGCCAGGGCCGTGATCCAGACGGGCATCGTCATCGCCGGCGCGGACGGCTACGTCGAGCCGTCCGAGCTGGAGATCATCCGTGAGGCCTGCTCCGTACTGGGGCTCTCCCCCACCGAGTTCGGCATCTGACCACGGAGCTCGGCATCTGAGCACTCCGCCGCCGGCCGGGCGGGGTCAAGGCCCCGGGCGGGCGGGCCGGGACCCCGGACCCGGCCCGCCCGGCCCGTCCGTCATGGCCGGGGCGCGGCCCGGCAGGTGACGGAGACGGGATCGAAGGTGATCCGGGTCCGGGAGCCGTCGTCGGCCCACCGGACCTCGAAGCCGGCGTCGTCCACGGTCACAGCGGCGACGGCATCGGCCGCGGGAGCGCTCTGCGGATCGCCGGAGAGCACCGCAAGCGCCGCATGGACACCGGTGCCCCGCGCCGGGGCCGCGAGCCGCGGCATCACGGCCCACGGCGTGTACGCGGTCCCGTGCGGCGCGCGTACCTCGTCCCTCTCGAGCCAGCCGTGCAGCGGATGCAGCGCCGAATGCAGCGCCTCGTCGGGACCGGTCGCCCAGCCCGTCTGCTCGACACGGGCACCGGGCGGAGCGCCGGTCACCCGGTGCACGCGCAGTTCGAGCCCTCCGCGGACGACGGTGACGCTCTCCACCTTCAGCCCGGGCACCATGGGCGGCCCCGCGGGGAACACCGGCCGGTGCCAGGACGCGGCCCAACCCCACCTGTCGCCCCCACCCGCGCCCAGCGGGTGGATGCGGCGGCGGACGCTGCGCACGCCGCCGACCACGAGCCCGAGGTGGTTGTCGGCGGTGTTGGCGGTGGACGTCGGGCCGGTGCGGGTGGAGTACGCCTGGCGGCCGTAATGCGGATCGTCGTCGGCGGCCGACTCCCCCTCCTGGGGGCGCAGATGGTCGCTGCCGTGGTTGTGCAGCCGGACGATTCCGTCGGCGCGGGTGCTCTGCACCAGCAGCCCGGGCGCCGGCAGCGCCAGCACCCGGTCGGGTCCCTCACTCGGCGCGGCCTGTTCCGTGGCGGTCCACAGCGGGTGCCCGGCCGGGGCGAGCAGACAGACGAATGCCTTCGACGCCCAGTACGGGGACGCCGGCCCGGAGTAGTTCTGCAGCGTCTCCTCGTGCCGCCCGTGCCAGCCGAGGGCGAGCAGCCCGTCACGGCCGACGGCGCCACGGTCGAGGAAGTAGCGCAGCGCCCCGCTGATCAGCCTGCGGGAGACCCCCGGCTCGAGCGGGGTGCTGCCGGTGACGGCACCGAGACCGACCGCGGAGGCGGCGGCGAAGCGGTAGGTGAGCGAGCGCCCGAAGTGGATGGGCGCCCCGTCCGAGCCGAAGAGGAGTCCGTAGCTCTCCAGGTACTCGCGCAGCCGCTGCGCGTACGGGTCTGCCGCGGCGCCGGCGAGGTGGGAGTCGAGCACCGGATACAGGTGCAGGGCCCAGCCGTTGTAGTGGTCGAATGCCCGGCCGTCGCCGTCGGCGTACCATCCTTGGCCGCGGTACCAGCTGTCGAGCAGTTCGAGGGCGCGCTCGCGGGCACGCGTGGTCTCCTCGTCGCCGCGGCCCACCGATTCCAGGAACCCGGCCACGGTGTACGGGAAGAGGTACCAGTTGTTGGGCGAGGGTACGTGGCGCAGGGCGCCGCGAAGCCATTCCTCGGCCCGGTCCTGGACGTCCGCTTCGAGCCGGTCCCACAGCCAGGGCCGGGTCATCCGCAGCCCGAGGGCCACGGACGCGGACTCGACCATGGGCTGGCCCGCGACGTCGTGGCCGAGGATCACGGGCCAGGACTCGGTGTCGTCCCGGCCGGGGGTGCGGGTTCCGGCGGCGAGGCCCTCGGCGTACCTCTCCAGCCATCCGTGCGGGTCGTCGCCGCCCGCTCCCGCGACCCGGAAGGCCGCGGCGAGGAAGGTGCGGGCGTATCCCTCGAGTCCGTCGGAGCGGACCCCGGAGGCGGAGGGGCGTCCTGGCAGGTCCAGCAGGGCGCCCCCAGGGGTCGACCAGCGCCGGGCGGCCGTCAGCAGGCCGTCGGCCGCCCTCTCCCAGTGCTCACGGGTGTACCCGGTGCAGGGACTCAGGACCCGGTCGTCGCCGGGCAGTTGCAGGCTCATGCGAGACGGGCCAGCCTCTCACGCAGTACGGGGTGGGCGAATTCCCCGCCGCCGGCCCATCGGGCGACCTCCGCGACGGCGAACTCCGCGAGCCGCCCCCATTCGTTGCCCAGTGAGCCGGCGATGTGCGGCGTGATCGTGACGTTGTCGCAGTCCCACAACGGGTGTTCGGGCGGCAGGATTTCGGGGTCGGTGACGTCCAGCACGGCACGGATGCGGCCTTGGACGGCCGCCTCGGTGAGGGCGTCCTGGTCGACGACGGCTCCACGGGCCGTGTTGATCAGGACGGCGTCCGGCCGCATGGCGCCGATCAGTTCCCGGCCGACAAGACCGCGGGTGTCGGGCAGCAGCGGAGTGTGGACGCTGACGACGTCGCTGCGGGTGAACAGTTCGCCGATGCCCACGGTCTCGACGCCGAGCGCGGTGGCGTCGTCCTCGTCGACGTACGGATCGTGCAGCAGCACCTCGACGTCGTACGCGCGCAGCAGCTCGATCACCCGGCGCCCGATGAGGGAGGCGGACAGGATGCCCACTGTCCGGCCGTAGTTGCCGATGTCGCGCGGCGTCCCGAGCAGCGCGGGGCGGCGGCGCTCCGACCGCAGTGCGCGGGCGCTCTCCAACGCGCGCTTGCCGCTGAGGAGGATCATGGCGACGGTGTACTCGGCGACCGGCAGAGCGTTGGCCGCGGCCGCGGAGGACACCGCGATGCCGCGCTCCCAGCATGCCGCCGTGATGTGGCCGCGTACGGACCCGGCCGTGTGGACGACGGCGCGCAGCCCGGGTGCGGCGTCGAGTGCGGCCCGGTCCAGCGGCGGGCAGCCCCAGCCGGTGACCAGGACCTCGGTGTCGCGGAGGACGTCGCGTGCCCGACCGGTGGAGAAGTCGTCGAGGGCGGGTCCGGGCGCGAGATCACAGACGCCGGCGAGGGCGGCCAGGGCTGTGGGGTCGAGCACGGCGGCTGCCGCGTCCGGTGCCATGGCGAGCGCGGTACGGGGGCGGGCGGAGCGGCAGGGGGCGGCACCGGTGGAGCGGGGCATCTCTCTCCTCGCGGGGTGGGCGGGCGGGCCGCGGCTCTGTCCGGCCACCGCGGCCCGGACAGAAACCGCTTGTGGAGGAAGACAGCGGGGCGACTCGGGAGCGCGGAACACAGAGCATCCTGATCGACCGGTCGATCAAGGTCAATACAACGATCAGAGGAAACTCAAACGGTCGAACGATCACGCCGGAGATCGTGGGCCGATCCACGGATCTTCAATTCGGGAAGGAGTTCCGTCCGTCGAGGCGGGGCGCCCGGCCGGGACAGCCGCTGCACGAGCAGTTCGGCGGCCACCCGCCCCACTGCGGCCTTCGGCGGTGCGACGGCGGTGAGCGGGGTACTGCCGAAGGCCGCCACGACGTCGTCGTAGGCCACCACCGAGCAGTCCTCGGGCACCCGCACCCCGCTCTCGGCGAGTTGCTGCACCAGCATCAGGGCGTCGACGTCGCCGTGGAGCACGGCAGCCGTGAAGCCGCGCTCCCGCAGCAGGCGGGCGAGCCCCGCGCCGGAGACGGGGCCTTCCCGATCGCCTGCTCGCGCCGGACCGGAAGTGTCGACGGACTCCGAGGTCGAGGCGCTCAGCACGACGTCCCAGGCCTCGACCTCCTCGCGGTCCCCGGCGATCCGGGCGAAGGCGGAACGCAACGCCCGCGCCGTCGGGCTGTCGTCCCGCGCGGCCAGCACGATCCTGCGGTGCCCCAGCGACACGAGATGCTCGACCGCGAGATGCATCCCGTACCAGTGGTCGGAACAGACGGAGTCCATGGCGTGCAGCGCGCTCCCCCGGCGCGGCCTGCGCTCCATCAGGACGGTGGGCACGTGCAGGTCCGCGAGCCAGGCATGGCCGGCCTCCTCCTCGGCCACCGTGCGCCAGCGCGGGGCGATGAGCAGTCCTCGCGCACCGTCGGCCAAGGCGCGCTCCACGAGCGGCCCTTCGGCCCCCGCGGCCTGCGGGGTGATGTGCAGGGCCACCCGTATCCCCGCGGCGTCGAGCACGGTACGGGCGCCGTGCATGGTCTCGTACAGGTACGTGTGCCGCTCAGGGACGACAAGAGCCACCGCCGCATCGTTCGCGGCGTCCGAAGAAACGGACGAGGGCACATGCGCCTGCGCCGCGGACTCGATCGAGCGGGCGACCCCGTGCCCGCGCCGCAGCTTGCCCGCCCTGGCGAGCTCCTCGACGTCCCGGCGGGCGGTCACGACCGAGACTTCCAGTTCGGCGGCGAGGTCGCTGACCCGCACCGATCCTCTCGACCGCACCACAGCGAGGATCCGCCGCCGCCGCACCTCGCTCGGCTCCCGCATGCCCTGTGGCCTCCCCTGCCGGATCACCGCTGATCGTTCGACCGTTCGGCAGGAGAATACCGACCACGGGCGGTCGGGAACGGCCCCCGGGCGGTCGTATCCGCTGCGGCAACCGGGGTCGGCGCCGGTGCGTCGTGGGTCAGCCGGTGGATTCGTCCGGTGTCGGCGTCCCGGACGGCCCGCCTGCGTCGCCGGGGGCTCCGCGCGGGCCGGCGCCCGCCTCGTCCATCTCGGGCACGTCGTCGCCCGCCCCGGCGCCGCCGCCCCCTGCCCGGTCCGGCGATTCCTGCTCGGCCGACGGTTCCTCCGCCGCGCCGGCCTGCTGGTCGGGCATGTCACGCGGCAGCGGGGCGTCACTTTCCTCGAAGCCCTCCGGCCGGTATTCGTCGCTCATTCCGCCTCCCTCGTCGGACGTCTCCAGCGGGTGCCGGACGCTGCTCGGGTACCCGCCCGGGCGGCGCCGACACGGGGCGGCGGACGATCGGGGCGGCGGCAAGCGGCGGTGTAGAAAGAACCATGCGAGCGATCACAGCCGACCGCTACGGCGGCCCTGAAGTCCTGCAGCTCACCGAAACCGCTGATCCCAAGATCGCACCCGACGCCGTCCTGGTCCGTGTGAAGGCCGCCGGTGTCAACCCCGTCGACTGGAAGATCGTCGCCGGATACCTCGACCCGATCATGCACGTCCACTTCCCGCTGATCCCCGGCTGGGACATGTCCGGCGTCGTCGAGGCGGTCGGCCTGGACGCGACCGAGTTCTCCGTGGGGGACGAGGTCTGCGGCTACGTCCGGAAGGACGAGGTGCAGCACGGCACGTTCGCCGAGCTGGTCGCCGCCCCGGTCCGCACGCTGGCGAAGAAGCCGTCCTCTCTCGACTGGCGGCAGGCCGCCGGCCTGCCGCTCGCGGGGCTCACCGCACACCAGTCCCTGGCCCGCATCGGCGTCACGCGTGGCGACACGGTCCTGGTGCACGCCGCCGCCGGCGGTGTGGGCTCGTTCGCCGTGCAGATCGCGGTGGCCCTGGGCGCCCGAGTCATCGGCACGGCGAGCGAACGCAACCATGACTTCCTCCGCTCGCTGGGCGCCGAGCCCGTCGTCTACGGCGAGGGCCTCGCCGAGCGGGTACGCGAGCTGGCACCCGACGGCATCACCGCAGCCGTCGACTACGTCGGCGGGGACGCCGTGGAGGTCTCCCGGCAGCTGCTCACCAACCGGACCCGCGTCGCGTCCGTCGTGGACGCCTCGGTCACACAGCGCGGCGGGCACCACGTCTGGGTGCGGCCGAGCACCGCCGACCTCACCGATCTCGGCCGGCTCGCGGACTCGGGCAGCCTCACCGTGAACGTCGACCACGCGCTGCCCCTCGCCGAGGCGGGCGAGGCGTTCCGGCTGAGCTCGGAGGGGCGCACCCGCGGAAAGATCGTGCTGGAGGTCGCCTGAATCTTCGGGTCGGGCGGGGCGGAAGGGGCCGGCACCGAACGCGCCGACCGTGACGGGGCGACGCCGGACGGCACCGATCCCGGTCGGGTGCCGCCGGGCATGGACGGATAAACCAGGCGGAGCCCACTCATCTCTCTTTATCGTGGGAAGAACCGGCAGCAATGCGGCAGAGCTGGTGAAAACGGCCGGAAAGGCCGCTTCCCGACGGCCTCGGCCAGACTCTCCCTAGGAGGTCTGTCATGACTGACGCGACCGAAGCGGCTCAGGCCGACGTCCAGGCGGACGTGGCGCTCAAGGCGAAGCACCGGAAGATGTGGGCGCTGGGCGACTACCCCACCCTGGCCGGTGAGCTCATTCCCGAGCTGGGCACGACCCTGGTGGAGGCGTGCGGCGTGGCGGCCGGCGACAAGGTGCTGGACATCGCGGCCGGTACGGGCAACGCGTCGATCCCCGCGGCGCAGGCCGGCGCCGATGTCGTTGCCTGCGACCTCACGCCGGAGCTGCTGGAGGCCGGACGGCAGCAGGCGCGGAAGCAGGACGTAAGGCTGGAGTGGCGCGAGGCCGACGCCGAGGCCCTCCCCTTCCGCGACGGCGAGTTCGACACCGTCATGTCCTGCGTCGGGATCATGTTCGCCCCGCACCACGAGGCAACGGCCGGCGAACTGCTCCGGGTCTGCCGCCCGGGCGGGACCATCGGCCTGATCAACTGGACGCCGGAGGGGTTCATCGGGCAGATGTTCGCCGCGATGAAGCCGTACGCCCCACCGCCGCCCCCGGGTGCGCAGCCCCCACCGCTGTGGGGCAAGGAGGAGCACGTCGAGGCGCTCCTCGGCGACGGGGTGACCGGCCTGGAGATGCGCCGGCGGACGGTGCGGGTGGACCGTTTCGATCGGCCGGAAGCCTTCCGTGACTACTTCAAGGCCGTGTACGGGCCGACCATCGCCGTCTACCGGAACATCGCCGAATCCCCGGACCGGGTCGCCGAACTGGACAGCGCGCTCACCGAGCTGGCCCGCGAGCACGGCTCCGGCTCGGGAGGCTTCGCCATGGAGTGGGAGTACCTCCTGGTGACCGCCCGCCGGAGCGGTTGACCCACGAAGGAACCGAGGCAGTGGGAGACCCCGCCGCGACGGGGGATGCGCGGCGGGGCCCGATGGGCGTATGCCCCAGGAACGGAGATCCATGCGTCCTCGGCGCGGCGGGTCCGCGCCGGTGGGTCGTGGTGCCGCGGCGGGCCGCGTCCAAGCCCTCGGCAGCAGTCGTGTCCCTCGACGGCCGACCGGCGAGCGGCGCAGAGGCCGCATCCGGAGGCCGGCCCTGGCGTCAGTGACCGGCGGTCCTGCGCACGCAGGCGGCGACCACGTCCCGTAGGCTTCCCGTCCGGTGCAGCACGTCGCGCTGGAAGCGGGCGCCGTTGCCGACCGCGTGCAGTGCGGCGACCGCGTCCGCGGCGCGCTCCGCGTCGCCGGTGTCCTTCAGGGCGTCGCCGACGTGGTCGAGCAGCACCCGTACGATGTCGGCGGCCGGTTCGGGGCGCATGGTGAGCGGGTGGATCAGCCGCTCCTCCAGTCCGGAGCGGCTGGCGCGCCACGCCGCGAGCCGCAGCAGACCGACACCGTGCGGCACGGGCGGCAGACCCTCCCGCCACTCGCGTGCCGCCGTCTCCACCAGCCCGCGGACGAGCGTGGCGACGAGCACTGTCGTCGAAGGGTCCAGGCAGACGTCCGCCACACGGATCTCCACAGTGGGATACCGGTGGGAGAGACGGGCATCGAAGTAGATCATTCCCTGGTCGTGCAGGGCTCCGGTGCCGACCATCGCCGCGACCTGCTCGTGGTAGCGGTCTGCGGACCCGAACAGCTCCACCGGACCCGCCGACGGCCAGCGGGCCCAGACGCGGCTGCGGTAGCTGGAGTAGCCGCTGTCCTTGCCCTGCCAGAACGGCGAGTTCGCGCTGATCGCCACAAGGACCGGGAGCCAGGGGCGGATGCGGTCGAGGACCGCAACGCCCTCCTCGTCGGATTCGACCGCCACATGGACGTGGCACCCGCAGGTGAGCTGTTCCTGTGTGGTCAGGCCGAACTCCTGCGCCATCCAGCCGTAGCGCTCGCCGCCCCACAGCGACGGACTGACCGGCAGCGGCGATGTGGCCAGCGCGGCGACCGCCGCGCCGAGACGTTCGGCGTGGTGGGCGGCTTTGGCACGGCGGCGGCCGATCTCGTCCGCGAGGGCGTCCATCGACCCCTGCGGAAGCGTGGCGAACTCGAGCTGTTCACGCTGGAGCTCCGCCTCGAACACCTCCCGGCCGTCGCCGTCCTCCCGCTCGGCGGACGCGAGCACCGCCGCGGCCAGGGCACGCGGCTCGCCCGAGTCCGGATCCACGAGGAGCAGTTCCTCCTCCACGCCCACCGTGCGCATGCCCACCACTCTCCGCCGAGGTCGAGATCTGTCGTGTGCCCCCTCACGGGAGCTCGATGCGTCGCGGCGCGTCACCCCGGCCGTGAAGGGGTGAACGCCCGGACACCGGTCGGCGCCGCTCGGGCGGCGTGGCGGCCGCGTAAGCCGTGCCGGGCGGGGCAGGCGCATTGTCATGGCAGACATCGCACGGCTGCCGCAGCAGCCCACGCAACCCATTCAATTCCTGGACCGCGGCGTGTGCGCGGCCCGTCGTCCGGGAGCGGGTGCCAGAGACCTGCCTGCCGGTTGTCCGCTCCCCGGTACGGAGCCGGTGCCGTGACAGCGGGTCCCGCGGGCGCTGTCGCGATGGTGGTCGCGCTGCTGCTGCCCGTGTTGCTCCTCGGGCTGGTGCTGGCACTGGACCGCTACGAGGAGAGGCTGTTCCCGCCCCGGGGCCCACAGCCCCACGCCCCGCAACCCGTCCCCCGCCAAGGTGGCCGGCACGCGAGGCGCGGCCGGGCGCGTGAACGGCGCCGGACAGCCGGTCCCCCGCCGTCGCCAGGGCCGCCTCCGCCGCGGGCGGTCCCCGCCCGCACCGGCCCGCCCCTGTCCAGGCCATGACGAGCTGACCGGCCTTCCCGTACCGGGTGGCGAACGCCTGCGCGTTCCGGGCGCGCACCGCGCCGCGACTCGCCGCGGAGACGGACGCCGGACGGGCCGAACAGCGACACTCTGTCCCGTTTGCGGGCATTACCGCGGCACCGGAGGGTAGGCGGGGTAGCCCGCCGAGGCACACATCCGCAGCGAGGGAGGAGTCGGCCGTGCCCGAGGAGAACCAGGAGGCCAGGGATCCGGGGGCCAAGCACCCGGAGCCGGAGTTCCCGAAGCAGGAGCAGCAGCACCCGGGCTGGACGGGGCCGATGGACCCGCCGCCGGATCACGGCGAGGAGAGCTATCGCGGCAGCGGTCTGCTGCGTGATCTGAAGGCCGTGCTGACGGGCGGCGACTCGGGCATCGGCCGCGCGGTGGCGCTCGCCTTCGCGCGTGAGGGCGCCGATGTGCTGTTCACCCACCTGCCGGAGGAGACCGAGGAGGCGGAGGCCACACGGCGGCTGGTCGTGGACGCGGGTCGCAAGGCGGTGCCGGTGCCGTGCGACATCCGCGAGGAGGAGCAGTGCCGGCGGCTCGTGGACCGAGCGGTGGACGAGTTCGGGCACATCGACATCCTGGTCAACAACGCCGCCTACCAGATGTCGCAGCAGGAAGGCATCGGCGCGATCACGACGGAACAGTTCGACCGTGTCATGCGCACCAACCTCTACGGCATGTTCTGGGTGTCGAAGATGACCCTGCCCCACATGCCCCGGGGCGGCTGCGTCATCAACTCCACCTCGGTGCAGGCCTACAAACCGAGCCCTCACCTGCTCGACTACGCGATGACGAAGGGCGCGATCGTCACCTTCACCCAGGGCCTGGCGCAGATGGTGGCGTCCGACGGGATCCGCGTCAACGCGGTCGCGCCGGGGCCGGTCTGGACGCCGCTCATCCCCGCGACCATGCCGGACACCGCCGAGTTCGGCAAGAAGTCGCTGTTCGGCCGGCCCGCCCAGCCCGCGGAGATGGCGCCCGCCTACGTGTTCCTCGCCTCCCCGCAGGCCGGTTACATCACGGCCGAGATCGTCAACGCGACGGGCGGGACGCCACTGCCGTGACCGCCGCTCCCGTCGCCGTGTGCACGCCGGGGCGCTCCCCGTGCAGGACGGCCAGCAGCCCGGCCACGGCCGTGGCCACGGCGTCCCGGGCGGGGCCCAGGTACTTGCGGGGGTCGGCCGTCCCCGGGTGGGCGTCGAGGTAGGCGCGGGCCGCGTCGGTGAACGCCTTGTTGAGGTGGGTGGAGACGTTGACCTTCGTCATGCCGGCCGCGACGGCCTTGGTGAGCCCTTCGTCCCCGACGCCGGAGGAGCCGTGCAGGACCAGCGGGACGCTCACGCTGTCCCGGAGCAGGGTGATCAGCGCGAAGTCGAGGACCGCGTCCCGGGTGAGCATGGCGTGCGAGCTGCCGACGGCCACCGCGAGGGCGTCGACGGCCGTGGCGGCGACGAACGCGCGCGCCTCGGCGGGGTCGGTCCGTACGCCGGGCGCGTGCGCGCCGTCCTTGCCGCCGACCTCACCGAGTTCCGCCTCCACCCAGACATTCCGGGCGTGGCAGTGGGCGGTGATCTCCGCCGTCGCGGCGACGTTCTCGTCGTAAGGCAGCTTCGACGCGTCGAACATGACGGAGGTGAAGCCGAGTTCGACGGCCTGGTGGACGAGGTCCGGCGATTCAGCGTGGTCGAGGTGGACGGCGACGGGGGCACGCGAGGCGCGGGCGACGGCGAGGGTCGCGAGCGCGATCGGTTCCAGCGCCCCGTGGTAGCGGGTGGTGTTCTCGCTGATCTGAAGGATCACGGGCCGGCCGGCGGTCTCGGCGCCGGCGACGATGGCCTCCGCGTGTTCGAGCTGCACGACGTTGAACGCTCCGACGCCCACGCCGCCTTGGACAGCGGAGCGGACGATGTCCTCAGTGGGCGTGAGCGGCATGGACTTCCTCCACGGTTGCGGTCGTACGGGAGCGGCGGTCGCGCGGCTCAGGCATGGCTGTTCTCGAGGACGACGGACCGGGTGAGGTTGCGGGGCCGGTCGGGGTTTTGGCCGCGCGCTTCGGCGAGCGCGACCGCGAGGCGCTGGGCGCGCACGAGGTCGGCGAGCGGGTCCAGGTCCCGGGCGCTGTCCGTGGAGCCGGCGACGAGCGTGCCGCCGACCCGTGCGACATCGTCGGCGAGACCGCGCGGGAGCCTGCCGAAGGCCCATGCCACGCGCCCGGGGCCGGTGATGCTGATCGGCCCGTGCCGGTACTCCATCGCCGGATACGCCTCGGTCCAGGCGCCGGCCGCCTCACGCATCTTCAGCCCGGCCTCGAGCGCCAGGCCGTAGGTCCAGCCGGTGCCGAGGAAGGTGAACTGCTCGGCGGCGCACACCTCGGGGTCGAGAGGTTCGAGAACGGCCCGCTCGGCGTCCTCGATCGCCCGGTCGAGGGGGCGTACGCCCCCGGGCAGCGCGTCCTCCGCCTCCAGATGGGCGCGCAGCAGCGCCAGGTTGGCGGTGGCGAACCTGGTCTGGACGACGGACTCCTCGTCGGCGAAGTCCAGGACCGCGACCGCGTCGGCCGCCTGCATGACGGGCGTCGTGGGGTCGGCGGTGATCGCCCCGCTGGGCACGGTGCCCTTCACCCGCCGCAGCAGCTCAAGCACCTCGGTCGTGGTGCCCGACCTGGTGATGGCGAGGACGCGATCGTAGCGGCGGCCGTGCGGGAACTCGGAGGCCGCGAAGGCGTCCGTCTCGCCGTGGCCGCCGCTCTCGCGCAGCACGGCGTAGGACTGGGCCATGAACCAGGAGGTTCCGCAGCCGATGACCGCGACGCGCTCCCCCCGGCGGGGCAGGGCGGCGGCATGTCGCGGGAGCGACCGGGCCGCCTGGCGCCAGACGGCGGGCTGCGAGGCGATCTCGGCCGAGGTGCGGGAGGAAGCGTGGGGTGACAAGGGACGAACTCCTTCGTGAGGGTGGCGGGAGGGTAGGGCCGGGGGCCCGGTACTGCCTCCCTTGCCCCGACCGGTGACGCCTGCATGATTTTGCGCAAACAGGCGAGTTTTCGAGCAACTACAAGCATACTTTCGCGCAGTATCCAGCAGCATGCTCCCCTCGGGCAAGTGGCCGCTCCGCGTCCCTTAGCGTGTGGGAGCGAAGGATCCAGGCCCCGGAGGAGTCCGACACATGTCCAAGCACGAGCGGTGGAGCAGGTTGCTGGAGTTGCTTGCCGCCGAGGGCAAGCTGGAGGTCGAGGAGGCCGCGACGACGCTCGAGGTGTCGCCCGCCACCATCAGAAGGGACCTCGACGAGCTCGCCGAGCAGCAGATGCTCGTGCGCACCCGGGGCGGCGCCGTCGCGCATGGCGTCTCCTACGAGCTTCCCCTGCGCTACAAGCAGTCCCGGCACGCCTCCGAGAAGCAGCGCATCGCCGCGGCCGTCGCGGAGCTGATCGGCGAGGGTGACGTCGTCGGCCTCAACGGGGGCACGACCACGACCGAGGTGGCGCGGGCCCTGGCGCTCCGGGCCGCCGGTGGCGGGCGGAGAGAGCTCTCCGACATGACCGCGCCCTCGCTGACCGTCGTCACCAACGCCCTCAACATCGCGGGCGAGCTTGCCGTACGCCCCCAGATCAAGATCGTCGTCACCGGGGGCGTCGCCCGTCCGCAGACCTACGAGCTCGTCGGCCCGCTGACCGTGGGCGTGCTGAACGAGGTCGTCCTGGACGTGGCCGTCCTCGGGGTCGACGGGGTGGATCCCCGGCTGGGGCTGATGACGCATCAGGAGGACGAGGCGAGCATCAGCCGGCTGTTCGCGGAGCGGGCGCGCCGGGTCGTGGTGGTGACCGACTCGTCCAAGATGGGCCGGCGTGCCTTCGCGAGGATCTGCGGCCTGGATCGCGTCGACGTGCTGGTGACGGACTCGGCGCTGCCAGCGGAGATGGCGGCCCGGCTCAGTGAGGCGGGCATCAAGGTCCACGCCGTCTGAGCACGCGGCCCCCGGGCCCGCGTCCTCCGCGGCGGGCCCGGGGGTCACGGCCGGGGTTCTCAGGGAGCGAGGGCCATGTCGAACACATGGATGTTCCCGTTGCCGGGGAGGACCACGAAGTCGACCTCCTTGGCCGCGTCGAGCGGAATCGAGTGGGCGAAGATGCGGTAGGCGATCCCCGCGTTCCCGTATCCGCTCTGCCGGTTGCGGCCGTCGGAGGACGCGACCAGCGTCGCGCCGTGGGCGTTCGCCGGGTCGAACGACCAGTTGGGGAAGCCGAACGCGCCGGTGCCGGTGCTGCCGTCCTTGTAGTAGACGGTCGCCGTTCCGGTCGCGCCGCTGCCGACCCCGGAGCCGAGGAAGACGAGCTTGCCGCCCCGGCCGCTCAGGGTGACGGCCTGGCCTGCGCTGGAGACGTTGCCCTTGGTCCCCGCGGGCGCCTCCGGCCAGGTCAGTTCGGCGCCCAGCGCCCGTACCGTGGCGCCCGGGGTCAGGCCGACGTCGGCGAGCTTCTGGGCGGAGAAGCTGTTGCCGCCGCCGTCGTAGTTGCCGGGCGTGGTGTTGCTCTCGTCGGTGACGCCGACGTTGTTGTAGGCGTCCGCGAGGTCCGCCAGCGGTGTGCCGCTGCGCTGGGAGCGGGTCGCCGTCGCCGTTCCGGCTCCGTCGCCGCCCTTGTAGGTCGCCGTGGCTGTGAAGGTCCGCACCGTGAATCCGGGCCGTGGCTCGGGCACGTGGATGCGGAACTCGGCGCCGGCCGTGGCGCCGGCGGCGAAGGTGCCGTCCACACTGTGGACCGACGGCTGGACCGCCCAGCCCACCGGCCCGGCGAACGACACCTTCAAGGAACGCATGCGGTCGGGTCCGGCGTTCTTGACGGTCACCTTCACCGTCGAGACGGCGGGGCCCGCGAGGTCGACGGGCGCTATCGTCACCTCGGTCCGTGCGGGAGTCGGCGCGGGCTCCGCCGCGGCGGCGGCCGTGGCGGGCGCGGGGACGAGCAGTGCCGCCGCCACCGCCATGGCTCTGAGAGAAGTTGTCCGTCCGGCTGATCTCACTGTCTGCTCCTTCTGTCGGTCCGCCCGAGCGGTGAACTCAGGCGACGGGGGGCATCTCGGAGGTACGGGAGTCCAGACCTGTGCGGAGATTCACCCAGGAGCCCCGGGTGAAGTCGGGGACCTCGACCGGACGGCCGCCGGCGGCCAGCGACTTGACGCTGAGCGGTACCGGAGCGCACCAGGCGGCGGAGTCGTAGACGTCGATGTCGGGGACCAGTCCCGCCCGCATCAGCTGGACGGTGCGCCACTGCAGGACGTAGTCCATGCCGCCGTGGCCGCCGTTGTTCGCGGCGTCGTCGCCGATCTTCTTCCAGAGCCAGTGGTCGAACTCCTTGCGGTAGGTGTCGAAGTCGCGCCAGGAGTGCCCGCTGTGGTCGGGCTCGACGTAGATGCGTCCGCCGGTCGTCGAGGTGCCCGCGTAGTCCTCGAAGATGCCGCGGCTGCCGGCGAGGGAGTTGATGCGGCTGTACGGACGGGGTGAGCTGACGTCGTGCTCGGCTCTGATGACCCGGCCCTTGGCCGTGTCGATCAGGCAGGTGACCAGGTCTCCGTTGATGTAGGTCTCCTGCCACGACGGGTGCGAGCGCGGGACGAAGCGCTCCCGGTAGTCGGCGAGGCCCTTGGGTTCGGTCGCGGTGGCGCGCAGCACCGTCATGCGGTCCCCGCGGTTGATGTCCATGGCCGCGGCGACCGGTGCCAGACCGTGCATCGCGTAGAAGGAGGCGGTGCTGCGCGTGTGCCAGAGTCGGCGCCAGGCGTCGGTGTAGTAGGTGTCGGAGAACAGCAGGGCCCGCAGGTCGTGCAGGTAGCCGCCGTGCCCGTTGGTGACGTCGCCGAAGAGGCCCTCGTGCGCCATCTTCAGCATGGCCAGTTCGTTGCGGCCGTAACTGCAGTTCTCGGAGAGGATCAGGTGCCTGCGGGTCCGTTCGGAGGTGTCGACGAGGTCCCAGAGCTCGTCCAGGCCGGTGGCGATGGGAAGTTCGACGATGACGTGCTTGCCGGCCAGCAGCGCGGCCCTGCCCTGCTGGTAGTGGAACTCCCAAGGCGTGGCGATGTAGACGAGGTCGATGTCGTCGCGTTCCAGCATCCGGGCGAACGACTCGTCCGAGCCGCTGTACTCGGCGGGCCGCGGCTTGCCCCTGGCGACCAGCCGGTCGGCGGTGCGCTTGGCGCGCTCGGCACGGATGTCGCAGACGGCGGTGACGGTGCAGCCGGGGACGACGGACCAGCCCTCGCTCATCCCGTGACCGCGGTTGCCGAGTCCGATCACTCCGACCCGGACGGTCCGGTAGGGCTCGAAGGCGACGTCGATCATCGACTTCTGGCCCGGCCTGCGCCGCGGTGCGGCGTCGAGGGCGGTGGCGGCCTCGATGACAGGGGCGGCCTGTGCGGAGCCGACACCGGCCGCGAGTGCGCCGGTGGCGAGGGCTCCTCCCAGGAGCAAGCGGCGTGAGACTGCGGGAATTTCGGGCATATGGAACGCTCCTCGGTCCGCGATCGGCATCACTGGCGGGGAAGACTCTGGCGGGGTCGACAGTCGGGTGTCAATGGATGTTCGTAAGCGCGCCGTTACGAACAAGAACAAGCATCGAACCGGCCCCGGCGCAAGAAGTGACAACTCGTCAACTTTGTTCGCTCGGACCGTCGAGTCGAGCCGACATGCCGTCACTTCACCTGTGCGACGGCGAAGTTTGTTCTCAGTGATGACGAAGTATGGACACCGTCAGGAAAAGGCTCCTAGGGTTTGCGGCGCACTCCTGGGAGTTCTCGGCCCTCTGCACTGCCGCTCATCCGTACCGCGTTCCTCTGCACTGCTCTCATCCGAACCGCGTTCATTCGAAACCTCCGGAGCAGCATCGGCCGATCGTGCCGCGCGTTGTGGTCCACGTTCACCACCGTTACGTGCTCCCACCGCCAGGGAGCCCGGGAGGATGCATGAATCCACGGCTGCACCAACGACTTCGCAAACGGGTGACCGGTCTGGTCGCCGCCTCGTTCCTGGCCGGCTGCCTGATGTCGCCGCCGGCCTCCGCAGCGGCCGGCGCCGCCGAGGACCTGCCGCCGCAGGAACCCGGCGTCACCCTGCGCGTCTTCGACATACGGCTCCCCATGAGCAAGATCTGCTCCGTCAAGCCGGGACAGACGCCGAACGTCGACAAGCTGATGCCGACGATCGACTGGAGCTCCACCGACGACTTCGGCGCCGGCGACCACTTCGTGTCCCAGGTGATCGGCAACATCGACGTTCCCCGGGACGGTTCCTACACCTTCCGGCTGACCAGCGACGACGGCTCACGGCTCCTGATCGACGACAGGCCGGTCATCGACCACGACGGTCTGCACGGCGCCGAGCCCAAGGACGGCACGGTGGAGCTGACCGCAGGTCACCACGCACTGCGGATCGACCACTTCGACCGCACCGGCGGCCAGCAGATCACGCTCGCCTGGCGGCCCCCCGGCGCCACCGGCTACTCCGTCGTGCCGAATTCGGTCCTCAGCACCGACGCCGGTGTCGTACGCGTGACCGCGCCGGGCCGCAAGGAGTGCGAGAGCGGCACCGACTCCCCCGGCGACGGCCTGCCGCTGACCGGGGTCCACCCCGGCTACGACCTGACCGACCTCCGGCCGGCCGGCTTCGAGCCGCAGATCACCGGCATGGACTGGCTGACCGACGGCCGGCTCGCCGTCACCACGTGGGGCGGCACCGACAACACCGCAGGCGAGGTCTACCTCCTCGGCAACGTCACCCATGGCACCGGGCCGGACAAGGTGTCGGTCAAGAAGGTCGCGAGCGGCCTCAAGGAACCGATGGGCATCAAGGCCGTCGACGGCAAGATCTACGTGTCGCAGAAGCACGAACTGACCGAGCTCAGCGACACCGACGGGGACGACGTCGTAGACGAACGGCGCACGGTGGCGGCCTGGCCCTTCGGCGGGAACTTCCACGAGTTCGCCTTCGGCCTGCTGTACCGCAACGGCTTCTTCTACCTCAACCTGTCCGTGGCCATCAACTACGGCGGCGCGACGACCGATCCGCAGCCCGCCCGCAACCGCGGCACGACGATCAAGGTGAACGCGAAGACCGGCGAGGTGTCATACGTGGCGGGCGGTCTGCGCACCCCGAACGGCATCGGCTGGGGCCCCGGCGGCGACATCTTCGTGACGGACAACCAGGGCGGCTGGCTGCCCGCCTCCAAACTGGTACGGATCAAGCAGGACCGCTTCTTCAACCACTTCACGAACCCGGGCGGCCCCTTCGAGACCAACCCGGTGAGCAAGCCCGTGCTGTGGCTGCCGCAGAACGAGATCGCGAACTCGCCCAGCACACCGCTCCACCTCACGCAGGGCCCCTACGCGGGGCAGCTGCTGTTCGGCGACGTCACCTACGGCGGTCTCCAGCGCGCGTTCCTGGAGAAGGTCAAGGGCCAGGACCAGGGCGCCGTGTTCCGGCACACCCAGGGACTCGAGGCCGGCGTCAACCGGATCAGCGAGGGCCCGGACGGCGCCATCTACGCCGGCGGCCTGGGCGCGGGCGGCAACTGGGGCCAGGAGGGCAAGCTCACCCACGGCCTGCAGAAGCTGACACCGAACGGCGTGGCCGCCTTCGACATCCTGGCGATGCGCGCCAAGCCCGACGGCTTCGAGCTGGAGTACACCCAGCCGCTGTCCCCTGCCACGGCCGACACGCTGGCCGCCCGCTACCAGGTCGCACAGTGGCGATACGTCCCCACACACTCGTACGGCGGTCCGAAGGTGGACGAGGAGAGACTGACGGTGCAGTCCGCCGCGCTGTCCGCCGACCGCAAGAAGGTCACCCTCGTCATCCCCGGCCTCAAGCCCGACCGGGTGGTCCACGTGCGCTCGCCCCGCCCGTTCAGCTCCGCGAGCGGCGAGGCGCTGTGGAGCACGGAGGCGTGGTACACACTGAATGCCATGCCCGGACGACAACCGAAGGTCACGCTCTACGAGGCCGAGGAGGCGCGGCTCGCGGGCGGCGCCGGCACGGACACGGAGCACGCCGGTCACTCCGGCAGCGGCTTCGTCGACGGATACGGCACCGAGGGCGCCTCGACCACCTTCGACGTGGACGTCGACGAGGCCGGCACCTACGACGTCGGTCTGCGTTACGCCAACGGGCCGCATCCCTTCACCGGCACCAAGACCGTGAGCGTGTACGTCAACGGCAGCAGGATCGGACAGGCGAAGCTGCTCAGCACCGGCGAGTGGAACAAATGGTCCACACGGACCGAACAACTGCCGCTGCGCGCCGGCGCCAACACCGTCACCTATCGGTACGACAGCGGCGACACCGGCCACGTCAACCTCGACATGATCACCGTCCACCCCCACGGGAGCCGCGTCGTCCTGTTCGACGGGGCGGACCGGTCGGCCTGGCAGCAGACCGACGGCCGCACCGCGCAATGGCCCCTGACGGACGGCGCGATGGAGGTCTGCTGCGGCGACATCCGCACCAAGCAGGCGTTCGGTGACTTCAAACTGCACGCCGAGTTCTGGCTGCCCGAGCTCCCGCCGGACGTGACGGGACAGGACCGGGCCAACAGCGGTGTGTACCTCCAGGACCGCTACGAGATCCAGGTGCTCGACTCCCACGGCGACACGACGCCGAAGATCGACGGAGCGGCCGCGATCTACCAGCGGAAGGCCGCGGACGTCAACGCGGCGAAGCCGGCGGGTACTTGGCAGACCTACGACATCACTTTCCGCGCGGCGCGCTTCGACGAGGCGGGCAGGAAGACGGAGGACGCCCGCGTCACCGTGGTGTGGAACGGCACGACTGTCCATGACGACGTGGCCGTGGCGGGCGCCACCGGCGGCGGAGCACCGGAAGGGCCGGCCGCGGGCCCGATCCGCCTCCAGGACCACGGGAGCAAGGTCCGCTACCGCAACATCTGGATCGAGCTCCTGGCGTAGGACACGGGGCGCAGTGCGGCGGCCGTCCCGGGTTCCGGGACGGCCGCCGCACCCGTTGTCACGGACAGTGCCCCGACGACCCGGCCGGCCCCCGTTACGGCGTCTTCGGGCCGAGCCACTGTCCGGCCGCGCCCAGCAGGGCCCGGACGCCGAGTTCGATGGTCGGGTCCTGGAGGGGCGCGTACTGCGGTGAGTGGTTGTACGCCACCCCCGGGGGCAGCCCGCCACCGACGAGGGTCGCCGGATCAGGGTCCGGGAACAGCCCCGGATCCGCCCCACCGAAGTGCCAGAACACGGAAGGCACCCCCATGGCGGAGCCGAACGTGCCGAAGTCCTCGCTGCCGGTGATGGGCTGGGGCAGCGTCCAGACCTGCCCCGCCCCGAGCACCGATTCGAGCCCCGCGACCGCGGTGGCGGTCGCGTCGGCGTCGTTGACGGTCAGGGGGAAGCTGTTCAGGCGGGTGAACTCGGGCTCCTTCGGCGCGTCGGCAGCGAGGGCCTCCGCGCGTACGATCCGCTCGACGGCCGAGAGCACCCGGGTGCGGACGACGGGGTCGGAGCTGCGGATGTTGATCTTCATCTCGGCGGTGTCCGGGATGATGTTCTCCCTGGTCCCGCTGTGCAGGGAACCCACCGTGACGACCGCTGCCTGGTTCGCCCCCACTTCACGCGACACGACCGTCTGGAGACGCATCACGACCGCAGCCGCCATCACCACCGGATCGACCGTGTTCTCCGGCGCCGACCCGTGGCCGCCCCGGCCGAAGAGCCGCACGGCGAAGCTGTCGGAAGCGCTCATGACCGCCCCCGGCCTGGTCGCCACGGTGCCCGCGGGAATGGGGCCGACGTGCTGTGCGAGGCACACGTCCGGGCGGGGGAAGCGTTCGGCGAACCCGTCGTCGATCATGGCCTGCGCCCCGCTGACCTCCTCGGCCGGTTGGAACACGGCGACGACGGTGCCCCGCCAGGCTTCCCGGCCGGCGGCCAGCAGAGCCGTCGCGCCAAGCAGGCAGGTGATGTGCATGTCGTGTCCGCAGGCGTGCATGACGGGTACTTCGCTGCCGTCGGCGTCGACCCCCGTGCGCGTGGAGGCGTAGGGCAGGCCCGTCGCCTCCCGCACGGGCAGGCCGTCCATGTCCGCCCGGAGCAGGACGACGGGCCCGTCGGACACCCTGAGCACGCCGACCACGCCGGTACCACCGACCCCCTCGGTCACGTCCCAGCCCTGCTCCCGCAGCCACCGGGCGACGATGCCCGCTGTGCGGACCTCCTGGAAGGACAGCTCCGGATGGGCGTGAAGGTCCTGATAGAGCTCGCGCAGGGCGGGGAGTCGTGCGTCCAGTCCGGCGAAGACGGATGGTGCCACGGTCACGGGTGCGTCCTTTCCACGACGGGTTCTCAGACGTACGCACCCACTGTCTCAGCCGGTCGTCTCCTCGCGGCGTGGGACGGGTGACTCCTTGATGAACCGGCGCAGTTCGGCGCAGAGGGCGCCGGGGTTGTCGAGCTGGACGAGGGTGCGGGCGTCCGGGATCTCGACGTACTCGCCCCGCGGCAGCAGGGCGGCGAGCCGGCGGCCGGTCTCGTGCGGCATCATGCGGTCCTCCGCGCCCCACGCGACGAGGGCGGGGCCTCGGAAGCCTCGCAGTCGCTCCGCCGCCCGCAGGTAGGTGTCCTTCCGCGTGCTGTGGAGGAAGGCGGCGAAGTCCCGCCTGATCCTCTTGTCGCTGAGCAGGGGGCCGTACCAGCGACGGACCAGTTCGTACGGGATCGGGTGCCGGGCCATGCCGCCGAGCGAGTTGGGCAGCCGGACCAGGAGAGGCACCCGGAAGGACTGGAGCAGCAGGAAGATGCCGCCGGGTACCCGGCTCAGGAACTGCAGGGTTCTCCCCTGCACTCCGGGCGGATAGTTGTCCAGCGCCTCGCAGGAGGTCAGGACCAGCCGGTGGACGCGCTCGTCGCGCACGCCGACGAGCAGTTGGGCCGTACCGGCGTCGTTCTGGACCAGAGTGACGTCCCGAAGGTCGAGCCGTTCCAGGAACTCGGCCAGCAGGTTCGCCACGCCCTGCGCCGACAGGTCGGCGCCCGGGCACATCGGCCGCCGGTGGCTCCCCATCGGCAGGACGGGGACCACCACCCGGAAGTCGGCACGGAGGCCGTCCACCACCGCCTGCCACACCGACTCGTCGAAGCCGAGTCCGTGCAACAGCACCACGGTCTCGCCGCTTCCGCCGGTGTCCGTGTACTCCACGACCCCGGCACTCAGTTCGATCTCATGCATCGGCATCCCCTACTGGATCGATCGATCTAGTGAGAGACTATCCGAGATGAGAACGACAGGCGACACACGAGCGCGCATCCTGGCCGCTGCCACCGAGCTCTTCCGGCGCCAGGGCTACGCGGCCACGGGCATGAAGCAGATCCTCACGTCGGCGGGCGCGACCTACGGGTCCGCCTACCACTTCTATCCCGGCGGCAAGAGCGAGCTCGGGGAGGACGTGGTCCGCACGTCGGGCGCCGCCTACCTGGCGCTGATCGGCGAGCTGTTCCAGGACCGGGCCGCCGACCCGGCCGAGACGACCGCCCGGGCGTTCACCGGGGCGGCGCGGACGCTGCTCGACCTCGACTTTGCGGACCCGTGCCCCATCGCCACGATCGCCCTGGAGATCGCGGGCACCAACGAGGCACTGCGGGTGGCGACCGCCGAGGTGTTCGATTCCTGGACCGACGCCCTCGCCGCCTTCTACGGCTCCTTCGGTATCGCCGATTCCCGTGCGACGGCCCGGTCGGTGATCGCGCTGCTCGAAGGCGCCTTCATGCTCGGCCGGTCCATGCGGTCCACCGCCCCGGTGCTCGACGCGGCCCCCGCGGCGGCTGCCATCGTCCGTGCCGCCGCCGGCCGGTCACCGGTCGCGGGCCGGACCGAAGGGGAGGCGCTGTGATCGTCGTCGCCGGTGAGGCGCTGATCGACCTTGTGCCGCAGACCGGTGGCGAGCTGCCGGCTCCTCTGCTGCCCGCACGCGGCGGCGGCCCCTACAACACCGCCGTCGCGCTCGGCCGGCTCGGCGCCGACGTCTCCTTCTGCTCCCGGATCTCCACCGACGCCTTCGGCGAGTCGCTCATCGGCCGGCTGCGTGAGGAGGGGGTGGACACCGCGCTCGTGCAGCGCGGCCCCGAGCCCACCACGCTGGCCGTCGCGGCGATCGGCCCCGGCGGCTCCGCCGCCTACACCTTCTACGTCGAGGGCACCGCGGACCGGCTCTTCACGATGCCGCCGGAGCTGCCCGCCGCCACGCGCGCCCTGTCGCTCGGCACCTGCTCGCTGGTCCTCGAACCGGGCGCGAGCGCATACGAGGAGCTGATGCGACAGGCAGCGGCGCGCGGTGTCTTCGTCGCCCTCGACCCGAACATCCGGGCCGGCCTCATCCCGGACGCGGACGCCTACCGCGCCCGGTTCAGGAGCTGGCTCCCGCACGTGTCGATGCTCAAGCTGAGCGAGGAGGACGCCGACTGGCTGGGGGCCGACTTCGGGGCCTGGCTCGCCGCGGGTCCCGCGGCGGTGGTGCTCACGCGTGGCGGGGACGGACTCACGGTCCTCACCCGGGACGGCGACCGGTTCTCCGTCCCCGGGGAGCGGGTCCGCGTGGTGGACACCATCGGAGCGGGCGACACCGTGAACGCGGCACTCCTGCACGCCCTCTCCGAGCGGGAACTCCTCTCGCCCGGAGCGCTCGGGGCGCTGTCACCGGACCGCTGGCGCGAGGTGCTGGGATTCGCGGCCAGGGCCGCGGCGCTCACCTGCTCGAAGCCCGGGGCCGAACCTCCGTACGCCTGCGAACTGCGCGCGGCGGGGACCGGCCTGCCGCCGGAGGCCTCGTGACGGTCCGACAGCTCTGAAACGGCCGCCGGGGAAACTTCCCGCCGGTGGCGGAACCCCAGGGTGTCCGACGCCTTGTGGGCGCGCCGGAGCGGGGTACCCGCGTTAGTGTCGCCGATGAGGCGCGGCAGCCACGCCCGTGGGGGGATCCTTCGCAGCAAGCGAGAGAGGACGCCAGGACATGGCACACGGCGGGAACGTCATCCAGGAACTGACGGCCGACCATCGAGAGGTCGACCAGATGTTCGCCGAGATCGAGGCCCAGGCCGCCGGAGACGCGCGGCGCCGGGAGCTGGCGGACGAACTGACCAAGGAACTCGTCCGGCACTCCGTCGCCGAGGAGGAGTACCTGTATCCCGCGGTCCGCCGCTTCGTCGACGACGGCGACGACCTGGCGGACGAGGAGATCTCCGACCACGCCCAGATCGAACGCATGCTCAAGGATCTCGAGGGCTGCCAGGCCGACGATCCCCGGTTCGACACCCTGATCACCCAACTGAAGACCGCCGTGACCTCGCACGTCGCCGACGAGGAGAAGCGGCTGTTCCCGCTGCTCGCCGAGTCGTGCAGCGCGGACCTGCTGATGGAGCTGGGCGACAAGGTCCGCAGGGCCAAGCAGAGTGCCCCCACCCGTCCGCACCCCTCCATGCCGGACACCGCCCGGGCCAACAAGCTGCTCGCTCCCGGTATGGGCATGGTGGACCGGGTCCGCGATCTCCTCACCGGGCGCGCCACCGGCTAGGCCCGGCCCGTGCCGCGCGCCCGTCCGGCCCATGCCCTCATACCCGACCACACCGCGTACCCGGCCGGTCCCGGGTACGCGGTGCCGCTCGTCAGACCTGGACGCCAGGTACGCCGTCCTCGACGACGACGGCGGCGCGGGTGGAAACGGGAGCGCCCGGCCGGGTCACGTACGGCAGGACGCGGAAGTCGCTCGTCCAGCGCTCGGGTTCGACGCGCACACGCACGTAGCCCCGCTGGGCGTTGAAGAACTTCATGTGCGGGTTGGCGGCGAGGAACCTGGTGCCCTCCGCCGTCATGTCGGCGCCGTCGCCGCCGCTGGTGACGGACGTCCCCACGAACTCGCTGCCCACGGTCGCCGACCCGGGATCCTCGTAGTCGCGCTTGAGGTCCCAGGCGTAGTTCTGGTGGCGGTCGCCGGTGATGACGACAAGATTGCGCACTCCCCGTCCCTCGGCCTCCGCGAGGAGACGGTTCCGCTCCGCGACGTAGCCGTCCCAGGGGTCCATCCAGACGGTCGTGCCCGGTCCCGGGTCCTGGTCGGTCTGGCCCATCGGCGCCTGGTTGCCCAGCACCTGCCAGCGGGCGGCGGACCGGCTGAAGCCGTTCAGGACCCAGTCCCGCTGACGGTCGCCGAGGAGGCTGCGGTCAGGGGCGAAGCGGTCGGCGCAGTCGGCGGAGGCGCCGTCGCCGCACGGCTGGTCGTCGCGGTACTGCCGGGTGTCGAGCATCGTGAAATCGGCGAGCCGGCCGTAGGAGAGCCTGCGGTACATCTGCACGTCGGGGCCCTGCGGCAACTGGGCGCGGCGCAGCGGCGCGTGCTCGTACAGGGCCTGGAAGGCGGCCGCCCTGCGCTGCGTGAACGCCCGCGGGTCCTGGCCCTTCTCCGGGATGCCGTCGGCCCAGTTGTTCTCGACCTCGTGGTCGTCGAAGGTCATGATCCACGGGAAGCGGGCGTGTGCCTGCTGGAGCGGCGCCTCGGACTTGTAGAGACCGTACTGGAGGCGGTAGCGGGCGAGGTCGACCGTCTCCGTGTGGAACCTGGGGTCGGTGACCACACCGCGCCTGTTGGACTGGACGCCGTACTCGTAGAGGTAGTCGCCGAGGTGGACCACCAGGTCGAGGTCCTCCTGCGCCATGTGCTCGTAGGCGGTGAAGTAGCCGTCCTGCCAGGCCTGGCAGGAGGCGAACGCGAACTTCAGGTCCCGGGGGGTGCTCCACGGCGGCGGAGAGGTCCTGGTGCGGCCGACGGGTGAGACGTACGAACCGGCACGGAAGCGGTAGTAGTACTCACGGTCCGGCAGGAGCCCGTGTACCTCGGGGTGGACCGAGTGCGCCAGCTCCGGTGTGGCGACGACGCTCCCGCGGCGGACGACCCGCCGGAACCGCTTGTCGTGGGCCAGTTCGTAGTGCACGCGGACCGGCCGGTCCGGCATGCCGCCCTTGCCGTCCTGCGCGAACGGCTCCGGGGCCAGCCTCGTCCACAGCACCACGCCGTCGGAGCGGGGCTCGCCGGACGCGACGCCGAGGGAGAACGGATCGTCCTTCATGACCGGCGAGGCGAACGCGGAGCCGGAGCCCCACTCGCCGGTGCCGAGCATCAGTGCGGCGGCGCCTGCGCCGCCGAAGCCGAGCAACTGCCGCCGGGATACGGGACGTACGCCCACAAGGTCCTCCTTGGCTGTTCGGTACGAACCGCCGGGAAGTCTTCAGTGGGCCGGTGTCGCGCTGCCGCCACCGTGGTGGCCGGTTACCCAGAATTACGTGAACACGACACCCATCGGGTCCGGGGTCGCCCGCCCCCGGCGCCGGTGGCCTCTCAACGCACCTTGTGCGGCTCTCCGACGAGGCGGTGCGTCAGCTCCATCAGGCGCTTGCGGGCGTCGGCGTCGTAAGCCTGTTCGTGGGCACGGGAGTCGGTGAAGCGGTCGAAGTAGCGGCCCGTCACGCCGGCCACCTCCGGGTCGGTGACCAGCCGTACGGTCGGCCTGACGCCTTCCTCGACGCCCACGACGGGCTTGAGGCCGTAGTCCCGCACCCCTCGGGTGTCCATCAGGTGCGCCGGATGCAGGGCGTTGACGGTGACACCCGTGCCGGCGAGTTCCCCGGCCAGCTCGAAGGTGGCCATGATCAGCGCGAGCTTGCTGCGGCAGTAGGCGCGCAGCCCCTCGTAGCCCCGCTCCAGCATGACGTCGTCGAAGTCGATGCGCTCCTGTCCGATCGAGGCGACATTGACCACGCGGGCGGGCACGGAGGACGTCAGCAGCGGCAGCAGGCCACGGACGAGGGCATACGGCGCCAGATGGTTGACGGCGAAGCGCAACTCGTGTCCCTGGGCGCTCAGTTCGCGCCGCAACGGCTCGGAGCCGCCGCCGGCGACGGCGTTGTTCACCAGTGCGTCGAGCCGCGTTTCTTCGGCCAGGATCCGCTCGGCCATCGCCTGCACCTGGCTGAGGTCCGCCAGATCGGCGAGGTAGGTGCGCACGGTGGTCCCGGGTGCGGTCGTCCGCACCTCGGCCGCCACCGCGTCGAGGCGTACCCGGTCACGGCCGTGGAGCAGCACGGTGCCGCCGCGCTGCGCGAGGTCGAGCGCGATACCGCGGCCCAGCCCCTGGGTCGCGCCGGTGATCAGAGTGGTGGGTCGGTTCATGCCGGTCATCCTGGCGGTCGGGCAAGTAGGCAGGGAGTGTGTGCTGAGCCTGGTGTCACCACCACCAGGCTCAGGTCCGGTCCTGACGGTGTACGTCGGCGTCCGGCGATCGGCCCCTGGGCCGCCAGACAGGTCTGCCGCAGGCGACGCGTCGACCGGCCGGTGTACATCCGAGGCGGCGCGGGAACAGCATCACGGCATCCCGGCGGGGCACTACGAGCGGATGGGTGCACTTCTCGCGCCGGCTTCGGACTGACGGCTGCGTCGCGGGCCGTACGCCGCACGGTCGGACATGGCTCGCCGGAGGACGACCGGGCGAATGCCCGCAGTCATGGCTCTAGGAACCTTCAGGCGCCGGAGTTACCCTCCGGCGCATGATTTCCACGGTGGTCTGGGGAACGGGAAACACAGGCCGTGCGGCGATCCGTGCCGTCGCGGCCCACCCGGCGCTGGCGCTCACCGCCGTCATCGTCCACAACCCTGCCAAGATCGGCCGTGACGCGGGTGAACTGGGCGGACTCGGCCACCGGCTGGGGATCGCGGCGACCGACGACGTCGAAGCCGTGCTGGCGGCCGGTCCGCGGGCGGTGGTGTACGCGGCGACCGGGGACGTCCGCCCCGACGAGGCGCTCGCCGACGTCGTCCGGGCGATCAGGGCCGGGGCCGTCGTCGTCACCCCGTCGATGTATGCCCTCTACGACCCGCGGAACGCCCCCGCCGAGTTACGGGACCCGGTGCTGGCCGCCGTCGAGGCGGGCGGCGGCTCACTGTTCGTCTCCGGCGTCGATCCCGGCTGGGGCAACGACGTACTGCCGCTGCTGATCAGCGGGCTCGGCACCACCGTGGACGCGATCCGCTGCCAGGAGATCTTCGACTACTCCACCTACGACCAGCCCGACTCGGTCCGGTATCTGATCGGCATGGGGATGCCGATGGACTACGCGCCGCCGATGCTCGCGCCGACGGTCCCCACCATGGTGTGGGGCGGACAGATACGACTGATGGCGAGGGCCCTCGGCGTCGAACTCGACGAGATCCGCGAAACCTTGGAACGCTGTCCGCTGGACGGCGCCGTGAGCACCAGGACGATGGGCGAGTTCGGGGCGGGCACCCAGGGCGCGGTGCGTTTCGAGGTGCAGGGAATCGTCGGTGGCGAACCCCGCATCGTCGTCGAGCACATCACCCGCATCCACCCGTCCTGCGCGCCCGGCTGGCCGGCGCCGCCCGACGGCACTGGCGCACACCGGGTGATCATCGAGGGCCGTCCGCGCATCGAGGTCACGGTCGAGGCGACCGACGAGGACGAGAACCGGTCCGCGGGCGGCAACGCCACCGCGGTGGGCCGGCTGGTGAGCGCCGTCGACTGGCTCGTGGACGCGCCACCGGGCCTCTACGACGCGTTGGACGTCCCGCTGCGCCCGGCGATCGGCAGACTGGGAAGGAGACGACGATGAACATCGACATCCCCGAGGGCAGGAACCCGATCGAGTACGTATGGGGAGAGATGGTCCCCGGCATCGGCAAGGCCGCCTCCGACTTCTCCCTGGCGGTGTACGCCCACACCACTCTCGGGCTGCGGGAGTTCGAGGCCGCACGGCTGCGGATCGCGGAGATCAACGGCTGCTCGTTCTGCCTGGACTGGCGGACGGAACGCGACGGCCGCACGGTCGAGGACGGCTTCGCCGACGCGGTGATCGGCTGGCGCACCACCGACGCCTTCGACGACCGCACGAGGCTGGCCGCCGAGTACGCGGAGCGGTACGCCACCGACCACCACGGCCTCGACGACGGGTTCTGGAGCCGGATGACGGAGCACTACAGCCAGACCGAGATCGTGGAGCTGAGCATGAGCATCGGCGCCTGGCTGGCGTTCGGCCGGCTCAACCATGTGCTGGGGCTGGACACCATGTGCGTCCTGCCCGGTCACTGAGCCGGCCGAGACGGTCCGGTCGCACCGGCCGTCGCCGTCACAGGTCCGTGGCGATGATCTTTTCGATGTTGCGTTCGGCGAGCGCCGTGATGGTGACGAACGGGTTGACACTGGTGTTGCCGGGGATCAGCGAGCCGTCGATGACGTAGAGCCCCGGATGGCCGTGGAGACGGCCGTAGTTGTCCGTCGCCCGGTTCAGTACGGCGCCTCCCAGCGGGTGGTAGGTGAGGTGGTCGCCCCAGATCTTGTACGCGCCGAAGAGGTCGGTGCGGTAGATCGTCCCCTCCTTGGCATTGATCCTGTCGAAGATCGTCCTCGCGGCGTCGATGGAGGGCTGTTTCCATGCGGTCTGCCAGTCGAGGACCACCCTGCCGGCGGCCGCGTCCCAGGAGAAGGCGGCGCGGTGCGGGTTCCTGGTGATGGACAAGTAGAAGGACGCGTAGGTCTCGATGCCGGTGGGCAGGGGCGCGACCTCGGCGAACGCGCCGCCGGCGCGCCAGTTGTCGATGCCCGCGGTGGGCATGGACGCCTGGAGTCTGCCGGTCGCGTCCCACATGTGGTTGGCTCGGCCGCACATGACGTTGCCGTTGTCGCCCCAGCCCTTTCCGATCTCGCCGTTGAGGCCGGGCAATACACCGGTGGCCTTCAGCCGGGTGAGGAGTTTGCTGGTACCGACGCTGCCGGCCGCGAAGAACACCTTGTCCGCTGTGACGGCCTTGACCGCGGTGACGTCGCCGCCGGTGTTCAGCTGCTCCATGACGACCGTGTAGCCGCCACCGCCGGCCGGTGCGACCGAGGTGACCTTGTGCAGTGCCGAGACGAAGACCCTGCCGGTCGCGGCGGCACGGGCGAGGTAGGTCTTCGGCAGGGACTTCTTGCCGTGGTTGTTGCCGAAGAGGACCTCGCCCGCGAGCGCGGACGCGGGAACGGTGCCCGCGGCCTCCTGCTCCAGGTAGTCCCAGTCGTACACGCCCGGTACCAGGACGAACGGGAAGCCGGAACGCTCGGCGTGCTTCCGGCCGACCCGGGCGTACTGGTAGCAGGCGGCGGATTCCCACCAGCCCCGGTCGACGACGCCGACGCCCAGCGCGGTGTTGGCGCGCGGGTAGTAGACGTCGTACATCTCGTCGGCGTTCACCGACGGAAGGACGGCAGGGAAGTTCTCGCGCCGGGGCGTCACGGCCATGCCGCCGTTCACCAGTGAGCCGCCGCCGACACCACGGCCCTGATAGATCGTGATGCCGCCGAACTCCTCCGCGTCGAGGATGCCGGTGTACCGGGGGACGTCCTTGTCGAGCGGGAATCCGAGGAAACCGCTGAGCGGCTGCTTGGTCCGGGTACGCAGCCAGAAGGAACGGTGGTCGGGCCTCGTGGTGTTGGCGAAGATCCTGCCGTCCGGTCCCGGGGTGTCCCAGGACATTCCCATCTCGATCATGTGGACGTCGACGCCCGCCCGTGCCAGGCGCAGGGCGGCGACCGAGCCTCCGTATCCGGTGCCGATGACCAGGGCGGAGACGTGTGCCCCGTCCGGGATCGGGGCGGCGGCCGGGGCCGGGAGGGCGGAGGTCGCGCGGGCGGCCGAGGGGCCGTGACCCGTAATGATCACGGCCCCCAGAATAGAACCGGTTCCGGCTATGAGCTGACGACGTGACGGTCCTCTGTCACCGGGGCCCGACAAGGGTGCAGCGCTCATGTGATGTTCCTCACTCTTGAGTGAATGGGAACACGTTCTACTGCTGCGCATACATGAAGTCACGGCATACCTGAAGGTAACTTCCCCGGTGCCGCGGCAGCGTCGCTACCGGAACCGGGACGCGTGCACGGCGTAGGCGAGCGCCTGATACGCCCTCGGGTTCAGATGCAGGTGGTCGCCGACCTCGCAGGCCGGGAACGACTGCCGGGGCCTGCCGCTTCCCTGCCGCCGGCCCGGACATGCGTCTTCGGCCACGGGGTACACCGAACACACGTGTCAGAAGCAGGAACGGCTCTCCGTCCGGAACGGGAAGGGAGTGCAGCGTCCATGGCCGGAACCGAGAAGTCTCCGCAGAACGACCGGGAACGCCACCAGGACAAGGAACGCAGGGAGGCCGACCGCGGCCCGGGAGCCCACTCGGGACGCGAGCAGCAGCCACAGGAGCGCACGGTTCCTGGGACAGCGAGCGCTACGGAGGGTTACAACTCCCGCGGTACGGGCAGCGGGGAATCCCTGGAGGGGGTACAGAAGGACGACGAAGAGAGCTCCTGACGGGACGCACGGTCCCGCGGCCGTCCCGCCGCCCCCCTCACGTCCAACCGCCGAGCCGTCCGTCCACCGTCCGGTGAGCCGCGCCGTCGGCGTCTCACCGGTCCGGCAGGGGCACTCCGGCCACCGGGGCGGTACTCGCGGTGGAGAGTCTTTCCGGGCCGAGCCATTCGCACAGCAGGATCGTGGCGTCGTCCTGGAGCCGGTCGTTGTGGTGCTGCCGTAGCGCGCGCATCAGCCGGCGCAGGGTTTCCGGAACCGGCAGGCCGTCGGCGTGGTGGCGGATCAGGAAGTCGACGAAGGCGGCGAGTCCGAACTCCACACCGGCCGCCGTGCGTGCTTCCGTGATGCCGTCGGTGTAGAGCACGATGCGGTCGCCCGGCTGCAGGTGCTCCCTGCACACCGTGACCGGCAGGTCCAGGTCGCTTCCCATGGGGTGGGAGGGAGGGCAGTCCAGCAGGCTGCTCCAGCGTCCGCCCCGGATGACGACCGGGGGATGATGTCCCCTGCTCGTCCAGGTGAGGACGCCGGTGGTGGTGTCGAGATCGGCGAGGATCCCGGTGACGTAGCGGTTGTGCCCGAACTGTTCCAGGATCACCTTCTCGATGGCATCTCCCAGTTCGGCGAGGCCCGCTCCCTGGCGGCGGCGGTTACGGCAGGCGCCCACGGCGAGGTTCGCGGTCAGACCGGCCGCTGTGTCGTGCCCCATGGCGTCGAAGACGGACAGGTGGACGACGTTCCCCGCGGCGGCGTAGTCGTAGGCGTCACCGCTGACCTGGTAGGCGGGTTCCATCACGGCTCCGATGGTGACCCGCCCGTCCGCGTAGGTGCGCGGCGGCATCAGCTGCCACTGCATCTCCGCGGCCACGTTCATCGCTCTGCTGCGGCTGAGACGGGCGTAGGAGTCGCTCGTGACCCGGCAGCTGACCACCAGCATCGCCACCAGCGAGGCCAGCGCCAGCATGGTCTCCTGGGCGCTCTCGTCGTCGTCCGGCGCGGCGACGTGCAGCACCCCGAGGCGCTCGGTGCCGTCGAGCAGCGGGATCCACCAGCCATGTGCCCCGTCCGTGCCGGTCGCGCCGGCCGTGATACTGCCGTACTGGTAGGCCCGCCCCGCCACCGAGCCCTCGACGGGCACCTCCGCCGGGTGCTTCCCCTCGGGAGGCCGGCTCCCCGCCGGGAACAGCCGCAGCACATCGCGCTGGAGATCACCCAGGTAGATCAGGACATCGGTGAGACCGGCGGTGGCCGCGTGCCGGGAAACCAGCCCGGGCAGGTCGTCGAAGGACATCACATGACTGTCGGCGAGCAACCCCACCAGCATGCGCCGCACGTCCGCGTCCCGGTCGCTCACGTCACCACCCACCCACCGTCGGGAACGATGCCCGGCCCCGTGCCTGGTCCTTCCACGGTCCCACACCGATCCCCGGCGACAGAGGCGACGCACGGCCGTCGATCCGCCTCCGGTCGCCCCTCCACGTCGCCGGAGCGGCGGGCCGCGCTCCATTGGGGTGACTTGGGTGGCATCCGGTGTCCGTCTGCGACAGCCAGGGGTATCCATCGGCGCATGGACGTGAACCCCATCGAAATGCAGAAGGCCCTCGGCGGCGTGAACTACCCGGCGTCGAAGGAAGAGATCGTCGACCAGGCGAGCAAGCACGGAGCGGGCAAGGACATCATGTCCGCCCTCGGCTCCCTGCCGAGCAAGAGGTACGACTCGCCGGCCGCCGTGAGCAAGGAGGTCAGCAAGGAATCCTGAGCCCACCGTTCCCCCGGCGGCAGTCCCGCACCGCGGCCGCGCACCGTCCCCACCGGGCAGTGCGCGGCCGCAGCAATGCCTACGGGGCGTCCCGACACGAGGACGGTTCGCCGGGCAGCGGACGTCCGGCCTCGTCGGTGAGAGGCTCGACGAAGTGGACTCGACCGGAGATGGCGGTCCTCGTCGGACTGCAGGCGTCGGGGAAGTCGACCTTCTACAGGGAGCACCTCGCCGAACGCTACGCGCTGGTCAGCAAGGACCTCTTCCCGCGCTCGGCCCGGCGCAGGCAGCAACGGCAGATGCGGCTCATCGAGGACCTGCTCGTGTCCGGGAGCCCGGTGGCCGTCGACAACACCAACCCCTCGCCCGAGGAGTGGACCCCGCTCATCCGTGCGGCCCGTGCGCACGATGTCCGGGTGACGGCCTACTGGTTCCCCCCGGACGTCACCGGGTCCCTGCAACGCAACGCGGCGCGTGAGGGCCGGGCGCGGGTGCCCGACGTCGGCATCCACGCCACGCGCGGCCGCCTGCGCGAGCCGACGACCGCGGACGGCTTCGACGCCGTGGTGGAGGTGCGGTTCGACGGGGAGGGCGGCTTCGTGACGAGGCGGGTCGGGACGCCGGACTGACCGGCCGCTCGCCACTGGACGGCTGACGCACCAGATGGCGGACCCACCGCCGTGGGGCGTCAGCCGTCCAGGCTCGCCGCGGTCCTGGAGGGCCGCGGTACCCGCTCAGCGGTCCAGCTCCTCCTGGATCGGCGTCTTCGACGCGTCACGCAGATGCTCCGACAGCCCCGGCTTGCCGCCCTTGCGCACCTGTTCGGCCTTCTGGCTCGCGTTGTGTCCGAGGTCCGAATCCGTCCGGACGGAACGCGCCACGTCGTCCCGGCTGTCGCACCGCTCGGGCGGAATACCGCGCAACGCCTTGACGACCTCCCTTGAGGCGCCTGCCCCGCGCGCCGCCGACATCAGCTTCTCCTTGTCGGCCGGGAAGTCGACGTCCTTGATCGCTTTCAGCACCTCCGGCACGTTGGTGTGCGCCGTGGGAAACCTCCTTGCCACGCGCACGACTACTCTTCGTAGTCCTCAGGCTTGACCCCGGCCTCGTCCAGTGCCTCGCGCATGGTGCTCCCGGACGGCCGGCGTTCCTCCTGTGCCGCGTTCCGTCCCTGCTCGGTCTCTGTCGCGGAGCCGTCGGCCTCCGCCGATTTCTCCGTGACGACCTCGTCGGTCGTTCGCGTCTTGGGCCGGTTCTCCTCGGGCACGGTCATCGTGGCGCTCCTCCCGTTCGATCGTCGCGTCACGCCGCACGAGTACCCGGGAACCGCGGGTCGAACATGGGGTCCGCGGTCACGGTGCCGTGGTTTCGGAAGTGATCAGGTCGATCACTGCCCTGAGGCCGCCCTCCGCGAGCGCCCGCCGTTGGCGGTCGGCGGGCGTGCCCTGCTGGAGAAGGCGATGGACGAGCGAAATCACCTCACGGGTGTCGCCGGCGGCGTCCAGCGCGGGCGTGATGTGCTCGATCAGCTGCGCGACGACGTCGCCGGCGCTACGGCGTTCGCCCGTCGCCGTGATCAGGTGACCGCTGAGACCGTAGCGGGCGGCCTGCCAGTTCGCCGCCTGCATCAGCTCCGGAGCGATGACGGGCGGCGGGGTGCCGGCCGCCGTCTCGTGGATGGCGGTGACGACCAGTGCACGCACGATCCCGGCGAACATGACCGCTTCGTCGGCCCGCAACTGCACGTCGGGACACCGTACTTCCACGGTGGGGAAGCGGTCGGACAGCCGGATCTGCCAGTACAGCTGTCCCTTGTCGGAGATGATCCCGCTGGCGAGCAGCGCCTCGATCCGCTCCCTGTGGTCGGTGAGGTCCCGGAACGCGGGCGGCGGGCCGCTCACGGGCCAGCGGCCGAAGATCAAGGTGCGCCAGCTGGCGAAGCCGGTGTCCTGCCCGTCCCACAGGGGCGAGTTCGCCGACATGGCGACCAGGACGGGCACCCAGCCCCGCAGCCGGTTCAGGACGGCCACGCCGACTTCCGGACTCGGGACCGCCGCATGGATGTGCATGCCGCTGACCAGCTGCTCCGCGACCAGCTGCGGGGCCTGCACCCGCATGGCGCGGTAGCGGGCCTGCTCGGTCACCGGCGCGTTGACCGGGCCTCTCCTCGGCGGTGTCCCGCAGGCCGCGAGGCGGCACCCGTGGGCCTCCGCGGCGGCGCCGAGCGCGTGGCGCAGGCGCAGCAGGTGGCCGCCTGCCTCCTCGAGCCGGGTGCAGACGGAGGTGGCGACCTCTACCTGCACCTGCAACAGCTCGGACTGCAGTTCGTGCTCGTCGACGAGTGGTTCGAGGCCCGCGGCCGCACGCACCTGTTCGGCCATCGGTACCGGCAGCCCCGTCTCCGCGTCGAGCAGCAGGTACTCCTCTTCCACGCCCAAGGTCACCGGCTCCATGGAGGTCAGTGTCGCGGGACGGACGCCGTGATCGGTGGACGACACAGTGGTTTGCACGAAAGCACGCGCCGAAGCGCGTCCGCGGGGCGAAGCGGTCCACCCGCCCGGTGTGGGCGAAGCCACTGCCTTGTGGTGACCCACGCCATTTCCCCAGGTGACCGGCGGGGATAGCGTTGCGGCGCACATCGCTCCCCAGGACCACATCGGACGCCACAGTGCACGCAGACCTGACCTCTCTGATAGCGGCGACAGCCCAGTGGATGTCGCGCGCCTTCCCGTCGGGAGGTGGCGTGCTGGATTCCGCCCTTTCCCACGCGCAGGCGCATCAGGCCGTGACCGTGGCCGCGTCGCTGCGCTATCCCACACCCGTGGACGCGGCCCTGGTCGCGGTCGCCGGTGCGGGAGGGTCTGCCCGGCTGGACTGGATCACCGGCTCCGACGGGGCCGGGCTCGACGACTCCGAGGAGTACGCCTGGCGCACCTGGGTCGACGAGGTCGTCGCCAGCTGGGCGGCCTGCCTCCTCGCCAGCCCGGACCTGGCATCGGCGGCGGTGGCAGCGCTCGGCGACGGCGGACACGGCGACGGAACGCCGGCCGGGTTCCGCCGCCTGGTGGATCCGGATGAGCACGACCGGCGCGCCGGTGCCCTGCTGCGCCACCCCGACCTGCTCGAACCCGTCGCGGAGCTCCACCGGCCGGCCCTTCTGTCCCGCCTGTGCGCGGGCCGGGCGATGACCGCCTGAGCCTGCCCCCTCACCTGCGGCGAGCCGCCGACCGCTCCCAGCTCGCCCGGCTCTCTCCCCCCTGCCCCGTGGCACACGGCACCCACGCCCGCCGGACAGCTCGATGGCGTTCGTCGCGGTGATCCGTCACGGTGAAGTTGGGCCGACCGCACGGTCACGGCAGGGCGCAGCCGTTCATCCGGCGACGTGCTCGCGGCCTGTCGCACGCATCCGACGGGCAAGAACGGGCAGTGCCGGGCAAGAATCGAGGGGACATGAGCGAGAACGACGCAATGCCCACCTTCGGGAGCATCGAGGCTCTGACGGAACTGGTCACGGCCCGGCAGGGGCTCTACGTACGGTGGTCACGTGGACCCGAGCCGGACCTGGGCTCGGTCTCCAGCACCGACGACCTGACGGGCGCTTCCATGCCGGGCCTGTCCGCCAGCCCGCTGGACATGGAGTCGTGGTGGGGTGACCGGCCCATACGCACATGGGTCGCCCGCCGGCTGTACGACTACTCCCATCTGCCTCGGGTCAAGGACGAACGGGCGCGGCCGTGGGTCCTGCACGGCCGGGAAGCGGGCCGCGGTCCGGACAACGAACCGCTTGTCCGCGATGTGGAACCGCTCGGCTGGATCGCCGACGAGGTCATCAGCGAGGCGACAGCGGTGATCGAGCGGCAGCCGGGGCGCTGGGGCCCACTGGACCGCGACGCGCAGACCCCGTGAGAGGCCGGGGGCGCATTACGGCACGCGGAGCGGGCAGCCTCTGACCGGAGATCGCCACGCGGCGAACGGCATCGGAGGCAGTGATGGTGTCCCACGCTTTCGAGGACGGCGTTCTGGTCGTGACCCTGCACAACGCCACCGACGTCGGCCGAAGATCGGCGTTGTCGCAGGAGATCAGCGATCTGGTGCACGCCTACCGGCCGAGTCCGGTCGTGGTCGTGCTCGAGGAGCCGGCCACCGGCGGCGTCACCGTCAGCGCCATACTGAAGGCCCACCGTATGTGCAACCACCTCGGTGTCCTCATGGCCGTCGCCACGCACAGCGCGCCTGCGCGACGCCTTCTCGAGGCGAACGCCGACAGCGGTGGCACCCGGCTCGTCGTCCACGCCCGCACCGACACGGCGATCCTCTCGGCCTTGTCCGCGGCCTGACGACGACGGCCGCGGGTTCCGGTGGACCGGCCGTCACCCGGGCCCGGGGTTCACGTCGGTCGGCAGGGGCACCCGTGGCGGCAGGGACGCATCGAACGCCCGGAGCCGCGGGGCAGACCGGGCCGAAGGAGACCGTATGTCCGCCGACCCGGGCCTGCCGGTCAGTATCGATTTCATCGGCAACGCCACGACCCTGATCCGCTACGGCGACCTGACCCTGCTGACGGACCCGAACTTCCTGCACCGCGGGCAGCACGCGTATCTCGGTCACGGACTCGTCAGCCGCCGACTCACCGAGCCGTCGATGGGGGTCGGTGAGCTGCCTCACGACCTGACCGCGATCGTGCTCTCGCATCTGCACGGCGATCACTGGGACCGTGTGGCCCGCCGCCACCTCGACCGGTCACTGCCCCTGATCACGACGCCGCACGCCTCCCGCCGCCTCCGCCTCCTGCACGGCTTCCGCCGGGCCGACGGGCTCCGGCCGTGGCAGAGCCACACCCTGTTCGGCGAGGACGGCAAGGCGTCCGTGACGGCCCTGCCCGGCCGGCACGCCGGCGGAGCCCTGCGGCCCCTGCTGCCGCCGGTGATGGGCAGCCTGCTGGAGTTCGGCCCGCCGCGAGGCCCGGCACGTCTGCGGCTCTACATCTCGGGCGACACGCTGCTGTTCGACGGCATCGACGCCATCGGCCGCCGGTATCCGGACATGGACCTGGCGGTGCTCCACCTCGGTGGCACACGTCTGCCGGGCGGATTCCTCGTGACCATGGACGGCGCGCAGGGCGTGGAGCTCGCCGAGCGGCTGCGTCCGCGCTGGCTGCTGCCCGTCCACTACGAGGAGTACACCGTGATGACGTCCCCGCTGACCGACTTCCTCCACGCTGCCGAGGAGCGGGGCCTCGGTGAGCGGGTCGTCCACTGCGGACGCGGCGGCCGCGCCGTCGTCGCACCGGGCGAGCCGCCCGTCGTCCGGCAGCCCGCCCCCGGCGCGGGCGTGCGGCCCTGATCGCACCGGTCCGGGACGGAACACCGCTGTGGCCGGCTCGTTCCGGAGAGGGAGCCGTGACATCCGCCCGCCGGTACGTCGGCTGACGAAGGGCCGGACGCGCTGCCGAGCGGGACGTTCAGCCTTCGACACCGGTCGCCGTGTGCGCCGCGCCCACGGGTTTGGACTCCGGTGATCCGCGTTGCCTGAGGTAGACGGCGAGGACGGCCATGGAGCCGATGGCGAGGAGTTCGGACTGCCAGTTCTGGAGTGTCCGGCTCCAGAAGTCCGCGGAGGAGAGATAGTCGGGCCAGCTGGTCGGGGCCTGAAGCCCGCGCAGCTGCTGCTCGTTGTAGGAGGCGACACCGGCGACGGACTGGGCCAGCCACGACAGCAGGAAGATCCCGCCCATGACGAGCCCGAGAGAGCGCGAGTAGAGCGTTCCCCGCCAGCCCCTGGCCGCGGCCCAGCGGGGCGAGTCCTCCCTGGCGTGCTCGCCGACCATCTGCTCCTCGTCCGATTCGATACCCGCCTTGTGCAGTTCCTTGGACTCGGGTGAACCGCGTTGCAGCAGCCAGACGGTGCCGAAGATGTACAGGAAGAACTGCAGGTACTCGGACTGCCAGTTCTCGGTGACATCGACAGCGAAGTCGGAGGAAGCCACATAGGCCCCGAAGCTGACGGGAGCGAGGCCGTCGGCGATCAGCTGGTTGTTGAACTCCGCGTGTCCCGCCACCGCCTGTCCTGCCAGGGCCAGCAGGAACGCCGCCAGGAAGACCAGACCGAGGCTGTTGTGGTGCAGGAACCGCCATACGGGACGACGGGTCGGTGCGCTGCCCTCGTCGGCAGTGGCCTTGGAGCTCATCGGTGCATCAGCCCCAGCGCCAAGAAGTACGCGATACCACCGGCGATCAACACCAGGGTTCCGACGAAGAGTGTTCTCATGGCCTCTGTCACCCGCCCTTGAGTTCGCACTGGTACGGCCGCCCGTCGCGTGGCGTGCATCCGGCCGCTGTCACTTTCCAGCCGGTCGGGAAGTGGGAGAGGAACACCGTGTCCTTCTCGAGCACGACACGGGCCTGATCGCCGTACACGTCGACGCGACGCACCGCACCGGCCTCGGTCAGCCCCGCTTCCCCGATCGCCTGCTCACAGGGGCTCTTGCCCGACTGCTCCAGCTCTTCCAGTGTCTCCGGCGCTAGGGCGGCGCACATCCGTGCGAACTCAGCAGCGCCCAGAGCCTGTTCGAAGGCTGTCACCTCCGCGGTGACATCGTCGCGCCTCTCGTCGAGCGAGCCGCAGGCGCTCGTCGCGAGGACGAGCGCCGCTACCACGGCCGCCCGGCCGCACCACCACCGTCCCGACACAGTGCCTCCCGGCCGACTCAAGGCAGGCCGCGCCCACCGGGCGAAGACGTGGACAGCGGCTTGCCGCCCATGAGACGCCCAGTCACCTGTCCCCGCAATCCAGGACCGTCCAGGGGCCTCACTCGTCCGGGCCCGGACACGGACTCGTTCCGACGGTTCACCGGCCGGCCCGGTGCGGCGCCCCCGTCGCCCTGGGCGCCTGCCTGAGCTGCCCCGGCATTACCGTTCGCTACTTATGCCCCATAGGTGACGGGACATGCATGGTGTGATGACGCAAGGAAAGGTGATGAGCCTTCACTGATCGGCACACCTGACGACCACCGGAGAGACGTCCGCGCCATGACCACCGACTCCCGCACCACCGTCGTCGTGATCAGCCGCAACCGCAGGGAGCAACTGCTGCACGCCCTCGACCGGCTCATGGAGCTGCCCGAAAGGCCTCCGGTGATCGTCGTGGACAACGCGTCGACCGACTCGACCGCGGAAGCCGTCGTCCGGCGTCACCCGGGGGTCACGCTGCTGACGCCGGACCGGAATCCCGGGGCCGTCGGCCGTAGCCTCGGCGTCCGTCACGCCCGTACGCCGTACGTGGCCTTCAGCGACGACGACTCGTGGTGGGAGCCGGGGGCGCTCACGGTCGCCGAACGTCTCTTCGACGGGCATCCCCGGCTGGGATTGCTCTCTCGGGGCACCTCGGCCCCGGTACAGCAGTCGGCCGGTGCCTCGCGGGACTCACGGGGCACCGGCCGGGTCCGTGGCGGGCCGGGCGGTCAGACGCATCGCCGACGGAACGGGCGAGGTGGGACGCCTCGGCCCGCCCGGACCGGCCGCGCCTCAGTGGCGGTGGTCACGACCCCAGGACTCGGTGTCGACGATGTGGCCGCGGTGGTCGAGCAGCGTCGCCCTGTCGGAGCGCTCGTCCCAGACCGAGTGGCGGCGGTCCTGGTAGAGGTCGGTGCGGGTGTCGCGCCCGAAACCGGTGTGGACACGGACGGTCGAGCGGCCGGCGAGACGGTAGTCGTCGAAGCGGTACCGGTTGCCGTCGCGGTCGTGCAGGGTCCAGCCGTCGAGGTTGACCGGACGGCGGCTGTTGTTGGTGATCTCGACCCACTCGGCGTTCAGCGCCCGGTTGGAGCGGTGGTCGCGGCCGCGGTCGCCGGTCTGCACGGCGCTGATCTCGACCCGCGCGTCCTCGCGGTGCCGATGGTCCCCTTCGTGGGCGGAGGCCGGCAGCGCGACGGCCGAGACGACGGCACCGGCGGCGAGAACGGTCGCCGCGATGCGACGGGAGGTTGAAGCAGCAGACATAGGTGATGTCTCCTCGAAACTCTGCGCCACCCGCTGTGACAGCGGTGGCGGTGCGGTCACCGGCCCCTGACGAGCCGGCGGATCCGACTCTGCGGCCGCGGCGGGCACCGGGACCCGACGAACCCACCGAGTTACCGTTTACGGACATTTCTGTAACTGTCGGTTGTAGGGATCACGCGGACCAGGCCACCGTGACCCCGTCATTCGCTGACCTCCACGTCGACCGCCCCCGAGCAGCGGCAAGTTCACGCCCACCGCCGCACACGACCGGGCGCGCCACCCCGCGCACCACCCAGGACATCGACTCCCGTACCGGTAACAGCAGTTCTGCACGTTTCTTCGCACAGGGGGCCCGGGGTCGCACATACGCGTCGGCCGCCCCACGCTCCGGCACGAGCGCAAGGGGCCACAAGGTGGGCACGGGGGCGTGACAGGTACCCGTACCCGATCGGCGGAAGTGGCACCGAGGCGCTCGCGACGCAAGACGATCGGACATGTGAGCAAGACGGTCGGCCATACAGCGGCTCGTTCGATCTCCCTACGGTGAAGTCAACACACCGAATCCACAGGGAGATCCTGATGCGCGCTGTCATACAGAAGTCCTTCGGCGGCCCCGAGGTACTCGAGGTCGTCGAGGCCCGACGCCCCCGCCCGATGTCCGGGGAGGTGCTCGTCCGGATGCGCGCCGCCGCGGTCAATCCGGTCGACGCCGCCGTCAGGTCGGGCGCCTACCCACTGCTCGGCGAGCCGCCGTTCGGTGTCGGTTGGGACGTGTCCGGTGTCGTCGAAGAGGCGGGCCCTGGTGCCCGGTTCGCGGTGGGTGAGGAGGTGTACGGGATGCCGTTCTTCCCCCGCGCGGCGAACGCGTACGCCGAGTACGTCGTCGCCCCCTCGCGTCAGCTCGCCCGTAAGCCCGCCTCACTGAGCCATGTGGAGGCCGCGGCCATGCCCCTCGCCGCGCTCACGGCCTGGCAAGGGCTGGTGGACGCGGCGGCCCTGAAGGCCGGTGACCGGGTCCTGATCCACCGCGCGGCCGGCGGCGTCGGACATCTCGCCGTGCAGATCGCCAAGGCACGGGGCGCGCACGTTACCGCCCTCGCGAGCGCGGCGAGGCACGCATTCGTGCGCGGCCTGGGCGCCGACGAGGTGATCGATTATCGGACGACCGACTTCACCGAGGCGATGCGGGACGCTGACGTCGTCCTCGACTCCACCGCCCAAGGCGCGCGTTCGCTCCGGGTGCTGCGTCCCGGAGGCATGCTGGTGACCATCCTCGAGCACGGTGACGCCGAACTCGCCGCCGCGGTCGAGGCGGCCGGCCGGCGCTTCGCCGGTGTGTCCGTGGAACCGGACCGCGCGGCGCTGGAGGCGCTCGCCGTGCTGGTGGACGAGGGCCGGCTCCGTCCGCACGTCGAGGAGACCTTCCCCCTGGCCGAGGCGGGCAAGGCGCATGAGCTCATCGAGTCGGGGAGGGTGCAGGGCAAGGTCGTGCTGACGGTCTGACAGGGATACCGGCCGCCCTCGTCCTCGGGGGCGGCCCGTATCGTTCCCGGCGGAGAAGGGAGCGGCGATGGACATCCTCACCGAGGCGCTGGCCTCGATGCGCACCGGCAGTCCCGCGTCCGTCCGTACCGACGGCCGGGCGCCCTGGGGGCTGCGGCTGCCGCCGGTCGCGGGCGCGGGGTTCCACGTGGTGCTCCACGGCAGTTGCTGGCTCGTCCCGCTGGACGACACACCGCCGGTCCCGCTCGGCCCCGGTGACGTGATCTTCGTACGTGACGGCCGCGGGCACGTCCTCGCCGACCATCCCTCCACGCCGGCCGAGGAGGCGCTGCCCGAGCAGTACAGCGACGGATCGCCCATCGGGTCCGTCTCCCTGGGGGGCGACGGCCCGCGCGCCAGCCTGCTGTGCGGCAACTACCACTTGGACCAGGGTCGTCCGCATCCGCTCGTCAGCCGGCTCCCGGCGATCTTCCACCTGCCCACCCGGCACGGCCGCCATCCGGAGCTCAGCGCGGCCGTGCAGCTCCTGGGGGCCGAGTTGGACAATCCGCGCATCGGCTCCGACGGCATCGTGCCCTCGCTGATCGACTCGCTGCTCCTGTACATCCTGCGCGCCTGGCTGGACGACCAGCCGGCGGACACCGCTCAGGGCTGGGCCGCGGCCCTGCGTGACACCGCTGTCGCCCCCGCGCTGACCGCGATCCACCAGGCACCCGGGACGCAGTGGACGGTCGAGTCCCTGGCCGCCCGGTCGGGTCTGTCCCGGGCGGCCTTCGCCCGCCGCTTCAACGTGCTGGTCGGGGAGCCGCCGATGGCCTACCTGACCCGCTGGCGCATGACGACCGCCGCGCGGTTGCTGCGCGAGTCCGACATCCCGCTGACGGCGGTCGCGGCGCGGACGGGCTACGGATCGGAGTTCGCCTTCGCCAAGGCCTTCAAGCGGGAGTTCGGGCTCGCGCCCGGCGGGTACCGGCGCCAGGCACGCGCCGCGTGACACCCGCCGCTCCCCGCGTGGGTGCCGACGGCGGGCGCTGCTTCTCTCAGGGGCGGTTCAGTGCCTCGGGACGGCGGGGCGTCACGAGATCCGGGCGCTCTGCGGCCGCGCGTAGGCCCCGCCGAGTGCCAGATCCCCGTGGGTGCCCGCCTCCTTGACGCGGCCGTGCCCGAGGACCACGATCCGGTCGGCGTTCTTGATGGTCGACAGCCGGTGGGCGACGATGAGCACCGTACGGCCCGAGACGAGCCGGGCCAGCGCCTGCTGGATCAGCGCCTCCGAGCGGGCGTCGAGCGCCGACGTCGCCTCGTCCAGGACGAGCACGCGGGGGTCGCGTATCAGCGCCCGGGCGATGGCCGGCCGCTGCCGCCGGCCGCCGGACAGGCGGGCCCCGCGCTCACCGACCACGGTGCCCGGTCGGCCGGAATCCGTCCTGCGGATCAGGCGATTGCCAGGGTTCCAGACACCGGATCCGGAATATGCCGACGCGTCCGACCGTCATCGTCCCGTCGGCCGATTCCACGTAGGCGACACCGTGTCGGGTCTGCAGCCCACGCCGGGGATACCGGACGGCGGGCGCTGCTCAGCCCTGAAGCCCAGCACCACCGGCCTCCACAGAGCGCAGCATCGCCGAGCGGTACGCGCGGTGGTCCGTCAGTGGATCGGCTGGCCGAGTCCCAGCATGTTGCCTTCGCTGTCACGGAACCAGCACCCGAGCTCGCCCGTCGCGCCCTTGGTCGGATAGTTCCCCTGGATCTCGGCGATGCCGTCCACGGTCTTCAGGCCGGGCAGATCGACCTCTTCGAACACCACGCCGCGCCGCTCGAGTTCGTCCATCGCTGCCCGGAGGTCGTCCACCTCCAACGCCATCTGCGTGAAGGTCCCGGGCGAAGCTCCCGCGGACCGGAACAGGGCGAAGTCCGCGCCACCGCAGCGATAGAGCAGCCCGCCCGGGCGCTCGTCGACGGGTTCGAGCCCGAGCTTCTCGGAGTAGAAGCGCCTCGCTCGCTCCAGGTCCTGCGCGGGCAGCCGAACGGCCACGCGCGCGCCGTCGAGAATCCCCATGTCGCCTCCATCCATCGGTCCGGACACACCGTGTAACTGGTCGTCAGCGCGATGGGCAACGGGCAGCGGCTCACAGCCCGGCATCCGGGGGACCCGGCGGCGGGACCGCCGACCCGGTGAATCAGCGGACCGGAACGGTGTCGTATTCGTGCCGCGCCTGCTCGACCTTGGCCAGGTTGTCGGCTGCCCATTCGGCCAGGTGCGCGAAGAGCGGGGCGAGACTGCGGCCGAGTTCGCTGATCTCGTACTCGACCCGAGGGGGGACCTCGGGATGGTAGGTGCGTACGACGAGGCCGTCACGTTCCAGTTGCCTCAGCCGCTGCGTCAGCACCTTCGGGGTGATCCTGGCGATCCGCCGTTCCAGTTCGACGAATCGCTGCCGCCCGTAGGTGTGCAGGCTCCACAGGATCGGCGTGGTCCACCGGCTGAACACGATGTCGACGACCGGCCCGATCGGGCAGGCAAGTTCCGGGTCGGTCGCGGCGGGTGGCGTCCGGGTCGCTTCGCGTGCCATGCACATCCCTATCGGTTAGCCACTTTCCTGTAGGTACCTACTATACCGCCGGTGTTAGCGTCCCCACATCGCCCGGACAACAGGTCGGCGGCACTGCGACCCGTAGCCCGTGCATCGGTAACCACATTGGAATACAGGGGAGTTGTCATGATCGTAGTGACGGGGGCGACCGGCAATGTCGGACGCTCGCTGGTACAGGTCCTCGCGGCCGGCGGTGAGCGGGTGACCGCGACGTCCCGGACCATCACGGACGCGGACGTCCCGAAAGCCGTCACGCACCGGGCGGCGGACCTGACCGACGCGGAGAGCCTGCGCCCCGTGTTCGACGGCGCGGACGCGTTGTTCCTGCAGAACGGCGGTGCGAGCGCGCACCTGCTGAAGCCGTACGAGATCCTGGACGTCGCCAAGGCCGGAGGAGTAGGCCGCGTCGTCCTGCTGTCTTCCCAAGGAGTGGCGACCAGGCCGCAGTCGGCCTCGCACGGGGACACCGCGCGCACGATCGAGGACGCCGTACGCGGGTCCGGCATGACGTGGACGATCCTGCGGCCCGGCGGCTTCAACTCAAACGCCTACGCCTGGGCCGAGACGGTCCGCGCGCACCGGAGCGTCGCCGCACCCTTCGGGGACGTCGGCCTGCCCACCGTCGACCCGGACGACATCGCAGAGGTCGCCGCCGTGGCGCTGCGTGAGGACGGACACGGCGGACGCATCTACGAGTTGACGGGACCCGCGCCGAGCACGCCCCGGCAGCGGGCCGCGGCGATCGGCGAAGCGCTCGGTGAACCGGTCCGGTTCATGGAGCAGACCCGCGAAGAGGCCCGCGAGGAGATGCTGCGGTTCATGCCCGAACCGGTGGTGGAGACGACCCTGGCCATCCTCGGCGAACCGACCGGCGCGGAACAGCGTGTCAGCCCCGATGTCGATCGTGTTCTCGGCCGTGCGCCGCGTACCTTCGCCGACTGGTCGCGGCGTTACGCCGCCGCGTTCCGATAGGGCTGCCGGGTCCGGGCCGTTGCTTCAGGCCGGTCCTTCCCAGGCGCGCGAACCCGCGGGCGCAGCGGGCGAACCGGCGGGCGACGGCCGGGGGTGTACAGGGGACGACGGCCCGCGTCCTGGCGCCGGCACAGCAACTGACCGTATCGGGACGGGGCGCGTCGGTGTCCGGGACCGCAGCGCCCTGTCCCGCGGTCTATCGTGGACGCCATGTCCACCCTTGACCGGATCCGCATCGTCTCCCGCGACTCCCCCATGGCGCTCGCCCAGGTGGAGCGCGTCCGCGCCGAGCTGGCATCGCTCCACCCCGGCATCACGACCGTGGTCGTCCCGGTCAAGACCACCGGCGACAAATGGATGGGCGACCTGTCCCTCGTCGAGGGGAAGGGCGCGTTCACCAAGGAGGTCGACGCCGCTCTGCTCGCGGGCGAGGCCGATCTCGCGGTGCACTGCGTCAAGGATGTGCCCGCGGACCGGCCGTTGCCGGCGGGAACGGTGTTCGCGGCGTTCCTGGAGCGCGACGACGTACGCGACGCGCTGATCCACCCAGGCGGCCTGACGCTCGACGAGCTGCCCGAAGGCACCCGTATCGGCACCTCTTCCGTGCGCCGAACCGCCCAACTGGCCGTCTCGCACCCGCACCTGGAGTGCGTGCCGATGAGGGGCAACGCCAACCGGCGCCTGGAGAAGCTGGCCGCGGGCGACGCGGACGCGCTGCTCCTGGCCGTGTCGGGACTGGAGCGCATCGGACGGGCGGACGTGATCACTCAGACGCTGTCGACCGAGGTGATGTGCCCGCCGATCGGTGCGGGGGTCCTGGCCCTGCAGTGCCGGGAGGGCGACTCGGCGCTGATCGGCACGGTGAGCGACCTGGGCCACCCCGGCACGCACCGAGAGGTCACCGCCGAGCGCATGTTCCTCCATGTGCTGCAAGGGCACTGCAACAGCCCCATCGCGGGCTACGCCCGGTGCGAGCGGAACGGTGAACTGTCCCTGCGGGCGAAGGTCTTCTCCCCCGACGGCAAGGTGATCCTCAACGCCCACGAGTGGGCCGGGCGCCTCGACCCCGCCACCCTGGGCACCTCCGTCGCGGTCGCGCTGCTGCGCCAGGGCGCGCGGGACCTGATCGACGGCATCCCCCACTGATCCCCTGCACAAGGACCGCCCGGGCGCCTCCACGTTCGGCACCCGCTGAGCCGGCACGGTGAGCTCAGCGGGTGAACTCACGGCGCACTCGTGGCGGGTTCACCCCATGGGCGCGGGGACGAAATTCCTCAGCCTGCCGCTCGCGGCAGCCCCGCCCTGGTCACGCGCGATGATGAGCCCGCCTCCCGGCGGCGCCGCCACCACGGGCCGCTGCTCATGGTGGAACGCCCCTTCACCGTCCGTCGTCAGGTCGGCCTTGGTGGTGACCGCGCCTGCGATGAACGAAACCTCCACCGCGGAACCGCTGCCGAAGGAGGCTCCGTCGACCACGACCACGTCGGCGGACTCGGTCAGAGTGAGGGACGGTCCGGCGGGTGGTGGCGGTTCGGCGGGGGCCTGCACCGCGACCGTGAACGCCGGGCTGTTCGTGACGTCGTGCGGCGCTCCGCCGGCGCACAGCCCGTCGGGGACGCCGCTTGCGTTGAACGTCAGTTGGTGGCAGACGGCGCATCGCCGCCACCCCGCTTCTCCGCCTTCCGGCGGTGGTTGGATCTGCACACCGTAGCTACCGCTCTCGGTGAAGTCATGAGGAGCGCCGTCGTGGCAGATCCCGCCGAAGCTCGGGCCGCCGTGAGCGAGGCCCTGGCAGCGGTGACACCAGTTCCAACTGCCTTCGGCGCCTTCGAGCGGCCCGCCGCTGCCGATGCAGTAGGCGCTGCTGGCCGAGAAGTCGTGCGGAGCGCCGTCCCGGCAGATCCCGTCGGAGACCGCGCCCAGGTTCATCGTCAGGCACTTGCCGCACCGCCTCCACCCCGGCTGTCCGCCCGGGAGGGAGGTGGGGAAGACGCTGTAGCTGTCACTGCCGCTGAGATCGTGAACGTCGCCGGCCGGGCAGGGCCCCACGTCGAACCCGGTGTACGACATGGTGCGGCACTTGACGCAGGCACGCCAGCCCGGTTGCGCGTCGGCCGGTCCGGCACCGGACGGGACGCTGTACGCGAGGCTCTCGGTGAAGTCGTGTCCGCCACCTGCGAAGCAGACCCCCTCCCCGGCCTCGGACGCCAGCATGTGGCATTTGCCGCACATCCGCCAACCGGCCTGCGAGCCGGTGGGGGTGTTGCCGAAGGCGATGAGGTAGGTCTTCACGCCGCCCGCGGTGTGCGGGACACCGCCCTGGCACGCACCGGCCTGCATGCCGGCCACCAGACCCTGGCAGGTGTCGCACCAGATCCACCATTCCTGCAACGCCGCCTCCACCACGGGCACGCTGTACTCGGCGCTGCCGGTCGGGTCATGGGCGCCTCCGGCGTAGCACAGCCCGCCGGGGTGGTTGCCGTCCCACAGGCACTGGCATCGGGAGCACCACCGCCAACCCTGCTGCGTCGCCGGCAGCGTCCCCATGGGCACGGAGTACTGGGCGTCGAACTCCGCGAACTCGTGGGCCCCGCCGTCGTTGCACACGCCGACGCCGCCCTTGAACGCGAGGCATGCGCACTTCCGGCATGCCCCCCACCCGGTCTGGGCGCCTTGTTCGGGCGTACCCCACGGCGCCTTGTACTCGGCGCTGGTGTGGAAGACGTGCATCCCGCCCCCGACGCAGCCGCCGCCGATGCCGAACGGGTTGACCAGGACCTGGCACAACATGCACCTGCGCCAGCCTTTCTGCGCGTCCATGAGCCTTCCTCCGTGTCTTTGCCGGGACGCCCCCTCAGGAGCCCCGGACCTCGTCGAAGCGCAGCCCGCTGTCGCCCTCGCCGTGGCCGGTCAGCTTGCGTCGGGCACGCCACAGGTGCCGGGACCCGTCGTGCCATCTGGCGTGCTGCCAGGTGCGCACGATCTGGACGCCGGAACGCGGCACTTCTTCCTCGTGCAGCCACGCGTCGCCCGCGGGCAACAGCGTGCCCGTCGGCATGACATGGGTCACGGTGCCGCCCTCCATCCGGGTCATCGGGACAAGCCGCAGCCGGATCGATTCGTGGTTCGCGAACTGCTCCGGCACGAGCGGGAACCAGTGGTCGGGCACTTCGGAGGCCACGTGGTACGCGGGCACTTCGGTCTCCGCCGCCGCGGTGACCTCGCGGGCCGCCCACTGCGCGAACCTGTCGCGGGGCCGGCCCTGGTCGTCGCAGACGACGGCCTCGACAGCCCATGCGACGTTGGCCATCTCGTCGCGGAGCAGCATCACCATGTCGGTCGGGGTGCTCTCCAGCGATCCGGGCAGCGACGGCGCCAGGAAGAACCAGGGACTTGTCGGCCGTTCCTGATCCGCCGTCAGCGGCTGATCGGCCTGCGTCAGTCCGAACAGGTTCCAGCCGTCCTGGTCGGCGGCGACCGCGGTGAGTTCGGTGGTCCGCTGGAAGACGTCGTGGACCACGAAGCGCACCACCCGGCTCAGCGTCGCGACGGGAAGCCGGACGGGCGCCACGAACCAGTCGTTGCCGTACACCGTCGCGTAGCCGGCCAGCATCAGCCTGCCCAGGTCGATCGGGGCGGCGTCGATCGACCCGGGGTCGAACCTGGCGTCTTCCATCTCCCAGAACCTCGGGGCGGGCATCCCGCCGAATCGGGCCGGGGCCGGTACGCACACCTGGTCCACCTGCAACGGCTCGGCGGGCCCTGCCGGCTGCCCGTCCACGGCGACGGCGTCCACGGAGGACCAGTCCAGCCGTCCGCCGGCGTATTCACTTCCCCGCAGTTCCAGCTCGGGAAGTCCCGATGCCCGCAGTGCGAAGCGGTGCTCGAAGCGGTGCTCGTCCCAGCAGTCGTCGGCCTCGGGGACGACCGCCGGCACCCGCGGCCGCCACCACGAAAGCCACTCCTGGGCGAGCTCGCCCAGCTGGGCCGCGGTGGAGGTGACGGGTCCCCGGCCCCGCAGCGCCGTGAACTCGCCGTCGCGGGTGCCGTCGTCAGCCAGCTTCTCGAGGCACGGTGCCAGCAGCGCACCGTCCGGCAGGGCCGAGCGCAGTGCCCTGTCAGAGGCGTCGACCATCGGCGCCGAGGGGAAGGGACAGTGCGCGACGAAGGCGGCGAGGTCACCGGCCCTGCCCGCGGCGACCAGTGTTCTGCGGAGCCGCAGGCCGCCCTCCAGCCGCAGCCGGGGCGAGGGTCCGCCGCTGTGTTCCTCGACTGTCCGCTCCAGCGGCGCCCTCGAAACGTCGAAGGGCTGCCACGACTGCGTCTCGGCGGTGCGGCACTCGTCGACCACGTGCGCCTGTGTCGAGATCTCGACCCAGGCGGGCGACGCGGCGTTCTCGTGCCGGTACTCGCCGAACTGCCACTGCCGGCCGAGCAGCCACAAAGGGTCTTGCGCCCTGGCCGCGAGGCCTTCCCCGATCCCGTGTCCGCGCGACGGCGTCTCGTAGCGGCTCATCAGAACACCCTCAGGGGAATGGGAAGCACCGGCGCCAGTTCGGGCAGGTCGGCCAGATCGAGCGTGCGGATACGAGCCATGAGCAACGTCTCCTCCACACAGGCGTGCACGTCCTCCAGGCACCAGCCACGGGTCAGATCCGGTGGCACTGCGATGAGCAGGGCCTGAGGTGCACGGGCGCCGGGCCGGTCGAAGTCGAACGCCACTCCCACCACCTCTTCCGGGCCGTCCGGGCCCGGTTCCCGCGGCACCGTCTCGGACCACGAATCCATCACCAGACCGCTGCTGGACGCGCCGGTGCCGTCACGCTCCAGGACAAGGGCGCACCGTGCCCTCGGGCCGGCCCGCGGTGCCGAGGTCGCCAGCCACTGACCCGCGCCGCCCGACGGAAGAGGCTGCTGGGCGACGAGCAGCACGGGAGGCGCGGACGACGCCAGCACCTCGCCGGCGACCAGCGCGCCGTCGAGGGCGTCCGCCTTGGGCCGTACCAGCGCCATGTCCCGCAGCCAGTCCCTCACCTCGTCCGCCGACGGCTCGGGGTCCGGCGGGGGTGGCAGGGCGGCGGTCAGCTTCGGCACCACGCGGAGCACCGGATGCAGCAGTCCGGACACGACCTCCATGACGCCGTTCAGCCACCGGTCCGCTGCCGCGGGGTCCGCCGCGGCATCGGGGGGCGAGAGCGGTTCCGCCAGGTCCGCCTTCTCGAGCAGGGTGTGCAGCCGCTCGGCGTCGGCCTCCGGACCGCCGGCGCCGGCGGGCAGTCCCAGCGAGGCGAGTTCGGCGACGATCGGCCCGGTGTCTCCCGTGGGGCGGGCGGCTGCCAGGGCCGCCGCCGCTGCCCTGACGCGGCCCAGCCACGGTCGGACCCGGCGGTCCAGGTCGCCGAGGTCGTACCCCCTCGACGGCGACACGGCGCCGGCATCGAAGTGACCCGCGGCGAGCGGTACCGCGCCGGCCAACGCGGCCCGCAGTCGCTCGCACAGCAGCATCAGACGGTCGAAGACCGGCTCGTCCACCGCACCTCGGGCAGCCAGCGCGGTGTGCAGCGACTGCACCGGAGTGACGAGGACGTCGAGTGCGCACAGGCCGAGGCCGGCGAGGTCCGGTCCGACGAGCCACTGGCCTGCCGGGCCGAGGCGCCCGCGCACCCATGCCTCGAGCCCGGGCTCCAGCGTGGCCAGTGGCCGGTCGTCGGTCCAACCCGCGGGAACGGTTTCCGGCAGGAGCACCCCCACGTGATGTGTGACCGCGATGCCGCCGCGGGGAGTGCGGAGCACGTCGAAATCCTGGGGCAGTTCCTGGCCCCGGCCGGCCGCGTCGGCCGCCAGTCCCGCGCGCAGCGCACTGCCGCCGACGAGCTGGTGCACGCTCTCCGCCAGGAGCAGATCACCCACCGCGTCGAAGGTCTCGTCCAGTTCGGCCAGCAGCCGGCGCAGCGCCGGGGCGTCCTCCCCGGGATCCTGACCGACCGCCGCGGCGAGTGCGGCGTCGTCGTCGAGTCTCGTACGGTCGCGACGCAGCGCCTGCCCGTCGACGACGTTGCGCGCGCCGATCGAGACCTGCGCCTGCGGTACGTCGGGGCCGTCCGGTTCCACCAGCGGTGCCAACGGGTACGCGCGGCGCAGACCGGCGACGAACCGGTCCAGCCGGGCGTCGTGCAGTGCCCGCTCGATCTGGTAGCCGAGCAGCGCCGCGACGGTCTGCCCGCCGCGCACCCCTTCGACCATGGCCTGGGCCCTGCGGACGCGGGCGGACTGGATGTCGACCGCGAACGAGCTTTTCGCGGAGTGCGCCTGCCACCCGGACCGCAGGACCGCGGCGGTCGTGGCGTGATGCAGAGAGGGGGTGACGACGTATCCCTCGCGCGGCGGATTCGGATCGGTGGGCTCCACGTCGGTCAGCCAGCCGTACGCGCCGGTGTGGATCCCGGTGGGCAGCTGGGCCCGTAGCTCCTCTAGGCGACGTGTGGACAGCGAGGACACCCATGCGTCGACCCGGTGCGACAGCGGCTGGAGGGTCTCGCGGAAGAGCCGTTCGACGCGAGAGAGGTCCTCCACGGCCTCGTCCTCCAGTGCCACGTAGGCGCCGAACAGGCCGAGCCATTTCTCCGCTTCGATGACGGCCCGGTTGACGGCGTCGGGCAGCGCGGGCCCGGAACGCAGGGTGTTGGAGATCGCGTTGTAGACCCACTCGGCATGGCTGTAGAAGAGGCTGACGGTGGGTTCTCTGCCCAGCTGCCACAGGGTCGAGGCGATCGGCTCGTACTGTCCGACGAACTCCTCCGGCACCGGCGCGGCGCCGGTCTGACGCATGTGGGCGAGGGCCTCGTCGAAGAGCACGAAGAGCTGGGCCAGCGGCCGGGCGTCCAGGAACGTCCGCAGGTCCGGGGGGATCTCGTCCGGGAAGGGTGCGATCGTCTCCGCCTCCTGAGGGAATGCCGCGGGGTCGGAGGGGAACCTGAACTGCTGCTGCCAGGCGAGGCCCAGGGTGGGCGGCACCGAACCCGCCGACGCCGGCGGAGGCGGCTGGTCCGTTCCGTTGAGGGAGTGCGACCACCTCGCGATCTCCTGCGGGCTCGCCTCGCGGCTGAGCAGGTCCAGCAGCACCGCGTCCTGATCCGTTCCTTCACCCACCTGGAGCGCCCGGTCGACGTGCTCGGCGAAGGCGGCGGCGAAGGATCCCACATGCCAGGCGACCGGGTCGTCGCCGTCGGCGCCTCGCCACAGATCGAGCGAGCTCACCGGCAGAATGCCGTACGGCTGCCGCCCGATGCGCAGCAGGGGCAGCGGGCCACGCGCGCGGACATGGGCGGTGAAGTGGTTCGCGGCGGTGGCGTACCAAGGGTCGGCGAGGGGGCGGTGGTCCTGGTTGCTGTCCACGGCCGGATGCCAGACCCCGGACCAGGCGGCGGTTTCCGCCCGGAGCCGGTGCAGCTTCTCCAACAGGGCCTCGTCGCCGCCCTGCGGGTCGCAGACCCGCGCCAGGACCGGGTGCCCGTCGATCCCGAGCGCCCGCGCCAGTCGTGCGGCCTCCTGCGGGCCGGACGGGTCGTACGCCGCCTGCCAGGCGTTCGCCACCTCCGGGTCCGTGGGGGTTCCGCGGGTGCGCCATCCGCTCCTGCTCTCCGGGGTGTTGTTGGTAGGGGTTCCGACGGGGAGCGGTGACAGGCCCTCCGTGAACACCCGGGCAGCGAGCGCGTCCTGGACACGCTCGGCGCCGGTGGCGGCGTCCTGGCCGCCGACACCGACCACGGTGAGCAGATCGAACCGGTCGGTGGGCGACTCGAGCGGGACGGATAGACCCATTCCGACGGCAAGCGCGGCCTCGAAGTCCACCAGCCAGCGGCTGTTCCGGTCGAAGGGCAGGGCGTCGTTCTCGTCGGCGGTGTCGCCGTCCGTCTCCTCGTCGGCGTCGCCCGGCCGCGGTGCGACCCCCAGGGGGAGGGTGTCGGGGATGTCCGCGCCGGTCGTGCGCCAGACCAGGGCGCCGTCGCGGTAGGCCGAGAACTCGAGGCGGTCCGGGAGCAGAACGGTCCGTGCCGCCCTGTTCCACGCCTCGCGGCGGCTTTCGACCTCGGGGAGGACCGGGTCACCCGGCGGTTCGTTCACCGGCGTGAGCGCTTGCGCGACCCACGTCGCCCGCTGACCGCCGGTCGCCGCCACCAGCGCGGCCCAGGCGGCCCGGCGCCGTTGCGTGTCGTCGCCCGCGGCGAACACCTCACGCCAGTACGCCGTGCCGGCCACCCGCTCGCCGTCGGTCAGGGCGGGCTCGTGGCTGTCCACGTGGACGTCGTCGGGGTAGACCCGGATGCGCAGCTCCGGGGTCCCGTCGTCACGGGTTCCGTAGACGGCTTCGACCCTCACCGGCAGCAGCAGGACCGGGCCGAGGTTGTCGGAGGGGAACAGCGGGGCGAGGCCCGCGAGCGCGTCGTAGGCCGCGGCCGCCCCGGCATGGGCCTCCTCGGCATGGGCGAGCGCCGCCGACGCGGCGTCGAGCGACGCCTCGAGCGCCTGCACCCTGGCGGCGAACTCCTCGTTCCCCGGGACGCTCGCGTCGACGACGGGGAGGCTGCCGTCCCGCTGACGCAGCCGGAGCGCGCCGGCCTCGGCGGTGTGCATGTTCCGCAGTGCGACCTCACGCGCGGCCCGGGTGGCGGCCAGGGCCAACCGGGCCTCCGTGATCTCGGACATCACGCACCACCTTTGTGCTGTACCAGCAGATCGGCCTGGACGGCGACGCGGAACGGCTTCTGCAGGGCGATCCGCGCGATGTCGGCGGCGTCGCGGTTCCACCGGGGCCCGTCGGCTGCCGCATCGCCCGGCGGCCCGAACGGGAGCCCGGCGATCGCGTGGGCGCGCACGACCGGCACGCTCGTGGGGGTGGGCCCCCCGTCAGGCGGCCAGGTCGCGTCGGCCCAGCTCGCAAGGTTCCCGGGAGGGGCCGGTGGCTCCGGTGGCGCGTCGAATCCGAAACGGATCCGGTAGCTGTTCTCGGCGAACACGAAGAACCACCCGGGTGCCTCCGCAGTCGCCGGGGCCAACAGCTCCTGCTCAGGGATTTCGAAGGCGTACGCGTTGGTCTGGGCGTCCACCTGGATAACGAAGGCCGGTACGAGCGCCTCCCCGCCTTCGAGGGGACGGTGGCGGCCCGCGCTGTCCGGCGGCCCTGAGCGGACGGCGGTCACGACCGTGCCCGGATAGCGGCGCAGCACGTCCCCGCGCACCAGGAGCACCGCGAGCGCCTCGTCCTGCAGCAGCCGGTCGCCCAGGGCCACCGGGCCGGTCCAGGTGTGCAGCGGCGCGATGTCCGGTGAGCCGTCGGGCCGCGGCCAGAAGGTGGTGAACGGGGTGCCGCGGCGGTCCGTCGGGTACTCGCGCCACAGCAACTCCCGCATCATCTCGTGGTTGATGCCGACCAGATAGGACTCGATGAACGCCGAGTTCTGCCGCAGCAGGGCGACCCGGTTCCCCGGCACCCCGGACAGTCCCGGCATGAGCCACTCGGGGTCGTCGTCCAGCAGGGCCAGTGCCGTCGGCACGGGGAACCGGGGACACGCCATGACCGGGTCGGTGGCGTCGGCCGGAGTGAGCCGTTCGGGTATCGCCAGTTGTGAGGCGAGCCGGTTCCAGTGGCTCGCTCCGGGCAGGAGCCCGCCGTGGACCCGCCCGGCGATCTGTGCGGCGGCGATCGGGACGCCGCTCTCCGACACGTCGCTGAAAGCCTGGTGCTCGGTCATGTCCGTCAGCACCTGGCCGGTCGCCGCCGTGACCGTGCCGATCTCTCCGGCTATCGCGGCCGCGAGGGACCCGACGTCGCCGGCGGCGATGAGGCCGCCCACTTCGGCCACGAGGGGCAGGGCGCTCACGCGGGCCTGCAGATCAGCGCCGCCGGCGGCCTGGTTGACATTCGCCACGTCGGCCAGAGCGCTGATCACCATCAGCTGGCCGGCCGCCGCCCGGGACATCACCGTCACGGAACCGGCCGGATCGACCGGCGGCGTCGACGGGACGAGCCGGCTGCCCGCCGGGACGTCCACCTCTCCGACGAGGCCGCGTGGCACGATCCCGGACACCGACACACCGGAGCGCCGTGCGAGCTTCGCGCCGGGTCGGAGGCGTCGCGCGAAGGCCGAACTCGAGACCCCGTCGGTCAGGCGGCTCATGCGCAGCTCCATGGACAGCGTGGTCGAGTCGCTGGTGCGCAGACGGGCCTGCGCGGGAGCCACCAGGGCCAGCACTTCCCCGTGTTGCAGGGGTGCGACGTGCCTCTCGTGCATGCGCTCGGTGACGGCCGTGGTCAACTCCACTGTGGCGTGACGGCGGTTGGCCTCACGGATCGCGCCGACCTGCTCCCACGCCTTGGCCATCAGGTCCTCCTGATGGGTGCGGACGTACTGTGCCCCGAGCCCTGCGGCGATGCGGTTCGCGACGGAGGTGTTGAGTGTGGCGATCCACGCCGGGTCGTCCACCAGGCGTTCCTGCGACACGTGCCGGGCGCCGTACAGGGGCGGCGCGAGCGCCCCGGTCCGGTCGTCGGGCGGCGCGCCGAGCAGGCGCTGCTCGGGAGCGTCCAACTGGGCCCGCAGTCGCTGGACCAGCTCGCCGGTGACCTCGGGGGCCGCCGCGTCGGCGGGTTCCGGCGGGTCGGCGAAGGGGATCAGCGCGCCCTGGACGCCGATCGTCCGGGCGGTGTCGCTGAGCGGGGCGCTGCCCGGCCACGGCGCCCGGACGTCGACGGGCCGGGCGGCGGAGACCCGCAGCAACTCCGGGTCGGCGGGCCGCAGCCGGGTGACGAGCTGCTCGAAGTCGCCGGCGGGGCCGGTGGTGAACGACCACTCGTGGTAGACGGGCAGCCGGACCGTTCCGGTGTCGTCGACGTTCCACGCGGGTTCGTGCGGCGGTACCTCCAGGCCGGTGCCGGATGCGGGGTCGAGCCCGGCGGCGACGCCGGTTCCGAAGGCCGGCACGAGACATGCCCGGTAGGTCACGCCTTCCGCGAGCCGCCTGGGGCACACCAGCCGGGCCACGGCGGGGTCGGCCTGCACCCCGCCGCCGGCGGTCATGCCCTCCCCCGGCGCCGACTGGACATGTGCCCATCCCCAGGAGTCACGTAGATCCGGGAGCCGGCCGATGTCGGCCTCGACGAAAGGCAGCCCGGGCCCCTCGGTCAGCGGAGCACCTGCCTTCTCCAGCACCACGAGCACCATCCACGGGCGCAGCCTGCCCTCGTTCGCCCGCGCCGGCGTCAGCACCCACGGCAGTTCGGCGGGGGTCACCTCGACGGAGGCGAGGTAGTTGGGTTCCACGTCCGTGGCGCCTGCGGCCGGTTCGGACCGGACGATGGAACCGGATGCGAGGGCCGCGATGTCGCCGGGTCCGAGCAGGCGCGTCTCGGGGCCCTTGACGACGTCCGTCTCCTCCCCCGGTCCCAGCAGCGTCACCGACGGGCCGAACGTCGGAGGGGGCAGCGTGCCCATGGTGTCGACGGTCTTGATCGCTTCACCCAGCGGCCCCTGGGCATACGAACCGAACTCCAGGTCTGCCATCGGGTCACATCTCCCACGCCTCGACGGCCATGAGCGCTCCGCCGGAGGCCGCGACCGCCTGTGCCAGTTCCAGGCCGGTCTCCGCGCCGAGTTCGCTCGCGGCCATCGACCACGTCGACGCCGCCGCCACCGGAGGAGCCGCCGCGACGGTGACGACCATCTCGGGGAGCGTCCACCAGCGGCGGTGTCCGAAGACCGATGCCGTGATCACCGACATCAGAGCTCCTGCGGCAACCGGCCCGACCACCGGCGACGGCGCCGGCATCGGTATGTCCCGGGCCAGCACCCGCTCCTCCCACACCAGGTCCACCGGGCGGAGCTCGGAGCCCGACGCGCCCGCCGGATGGAGCTCCACCCCGGACCGCAGGCGCACGAAGGCTTCCTTGGTCATGGACTCGTCGTCCGACCGGCTCGGCACGAACATGCCGGGCGCGAAGTCGGCCCTGGTCTCGACCGTGTGCTCGGCGGGTTCCCCGTCGGCGAACTCCCCGCCCGTGAGGTCCCACCGCTGAGCCGGCACAGGAACCCCGCCGTACCGCTGGATCTCCACCCCGAGCGGGACGACCTCCTGGCGCACCGACACCGTTCCGTACGGATCCACGACGGTGGCGTCCTCCAGAGCCTTCTCGGACTGCGCGGTGAGCTCGAATGTCGGCCGGCCGGACCCACGCGTGCGCCAGGCGGCCGGTTCGGCGAGGGCCTTGCGCAGATCCTTGCCGACATCGCCGCCGGTCAGTTCCGGCGCGGGGGAACCCCAGCCGATCTCGAAGTCGAACGAGACCTCGAACAGGAACAGGTCGATCGAGCCCCGCCCCCGGGCGAGGTACGGCGCGGGGCCCTCCAGGTGGAAGGTGAGGCTGACACCCATGAGGGTCCGACCGAAGGCCCGAAGTGCGATCCCCGCGCTGATGTCGGCGACGAAGCGGAACGGGGAGTACTGCACCAGGGCGTCGAATTCCAGGAACCCGCGCAGTCCGCAGCCGGAGACCTCAGCGACCAGTTCGAGGGCTGCCCCCAGTTGCAGGGTGTTCGTCGTGAGCGCGAAGTAGGACTCGCACCGCATCTCGATCCATGGCACCGGACACAGGTCCATCGACAGGCGTTGCAGCGGGGGGACGCCGCGCGGCACCGGGAAGCCCGGGTGGAACCCGCCCGCGCTGATCACGAGGGTCGGGTCGTCGCCGCCGCGGGTCAGCACCATGAGATCGCCCGTCAGCGGCGCCCCCACGATGTGGGAGCCGGTGAGGCCGGCGACGAACATGACCCCCGGTTCGGCAGGATCGATGAAGCCTGCGAACGTGACCTGCAGGAAGACCAGCGGGGCGGCCGGATCGGGCAGCGCGATCACGACCTTGCCCAGAATGGTCAGCCGGACCTGTCTGCCTGACTCGGCCAGGACGGCGACACTGCCTGTGACCATGCGGCCGCCCCAACCGATCTGGAACATCGGACCGGTGACGACGGAGCCGCGCGCGGCCGGAAAGACCGCGGGCAGGGCCTCGATCGCAGCGCGCCCGGTACCGGCCGGGTCGGACGGGAAGAGGATCTGTGCGGCGGTGCCGTCCGAGACCGCGCGCATCAGGGCGTCCCGGTCGATCCGCCGGTTCACGCCGACGACGCCGCCCACTCCGGTTATCGCGAACCCGAATCCGATCTGGACGCCGGGCGGCGGGAACGTCGCCCCCATGATGACGAGGAAGGACAGCGGGTCACCGCCCCGTGCCGGGGAGAGCACCCCGAAGGCGGCGGCGGACATCGGCGGGATGCGTACCGACAGTGCGCCGGCCAGGTCGTCGCCGATCCGCGCCAGGACGCCCGAGCCCGCGACCACCGGTAGGTCGAGCGAGACTCCCGCACCGTCGGGGACCGCGGGAAGCAGCTCCGTCGGCTTCGGCAGCAGCGGTGTGCCGAGCTCCAGCGAGAGCGGGAGGCTGAATCCGAGCCCGCCGACCTGGATCTCGACCGGCGCGGCCGGCAGGGCGGCGGTCAGCGACGTCTCGAACGAGGCCAGGACGGCCGTCGCGTCGGCCGTGTCGGGAACCTCGAGCGCCAGGTCCAGCCAGCGCCCGGCGGACCCCGACAGGCGGGTCCGCAGCGAAGGGCTGCCGCCCATGACGACACCGGTCCCGGGCGACGCGCGCAGGTCGAGCTCGAGCGGGAACGCCAGGTCGACCGGGAGCAGGCCGCGCAGGAACCCCGGGGCGAGAACCACTTCCCCGCCCGTCAGCACCAGGTGCCCACCGCGTTCGAGTTCTCCGGCGGGGCCGGCGGCGACGAAGGCCCCGGCGCTCACCGCACCGAACTGGACGGCCGGTCCGCCCTCGACACCCAGCGGCTCCGCCGGGCCGGTACGGGTCAGTTCGAGCTCGACACGCGAGCCGACGGCGAGCTGGTGCAGGGCTGGTGACGTGTCGGAGGAGAGACCGACGGCCAATTCCCCCGGCGTGTTGCCACCGACGACGAGCGTGAAGCCGCCCGGGAGGGGCAGCGGCGGCATCGAACCGTCGTTGAATCCGGCCGCGCGGGCGGTGATTGCCGGGTTCCCCCCGGGCACCACGGAAAGGAGCGCCAAGGCGCCGGTCCCGGACGACGCGACGCACGCCAGCCCGTGCGGTGCGTCGTCGGCCGCCGCCTCCCTCCAACCGTGCAGCCCCACGTGAGCGGGGCCCGAATCGGCGCTCAGCCGGTCGAGAACCGCAAGCACCGGGTGGTCCGGATGGACTGCTTGGAGGATTCTTCCGGCGTACGGTGACGCGGCGAACCTCTCGTCGACCGCGAGGCCGGTCAGTTCCTGCAGGACGGCGGAGGCAGCGTCCTGAAGCGCGTCCAGGAACGTGCGCGACAGGAGTCGGAGCAGCCGCGTGCCTTCGTCTTCTGCCATCGGTCGATCACCCGTTCCGTCGTTCTCCCGCGGTCAGGAGTCCACCCGGTATGTGACGTAGTAGAAGGACCCTTCGACGTCCGAAGAGGCGACTTGGGCGACGTGCCCCCGGTCCGTGTCGTCGGTGTCGATCCTGACCGTGCCGAGCGGGTCGTCGTCGTTCAGGAATCCGGAGTCCTTGTCCCAGAGTGTCAGCGACGCGGAGAAGTCGAACGGGATCGTGACGGAGGGGTGTTCCACCTGGTCTTTGTTCATGTCGCGCGTCTCCCCGTTCCCCGGCCACACGGAGTTGTCCAGCCCGCTCGAGGCGTTGACGGTGAGGTAGACGTTGTCCGGGTCCGCCTGGACCTCGTCCAGTGCTTGCACGAGACCGGGGATGGCCCGGACGGTGGCAGTGGCCAGCTGGCCTGCCTCATCGATGAAGATCTTCTCGAAGCCCGAGAGCAGACCCTGCACATGCGGGGTCAGATGGCCGAAGTCCGTACCGGTGGCCGGCTTCAGACACCAGAGCTCTACGATCGTGGCGGTGGGCATGGCGCATCTCCCTCCAGCTTTGCGTTGGCCGACCAGGAGGCGAACTGGGCGCCGTCGGGGCGTTGTTCGGTGCGGAACGCCTCCGTGCGGGGCCGGAGCCGTGGACACATGGCGATTGATCGGCCCTCGAGCGGGTCTTTGAACGCGATCCGATGGTCGCGGACGGTGTGGTGCATGGTGTCGGCCTCTCTGCGCCGCACAGTGGAGAGGCCGGTGTCGCGAACGCCCGGCGTACGCGGACAGCGACTCGCGGCGACTCCACGGGAAAGGGAAACCGGATACCTGGGCCCAACCGGCCCTGACGGTGGCCAAGTCGCAGCTTTCCTTGCTCTCAGCGTCCGCCGGTTCCGCTCCGCCGGCAACTCGGGTCCCGCCGATAACCGGTGCTCCTGGGGCGACTTGCACCTGTCGCTGCGTAACGGGAGCGTCCAGTCGAACACCCCCGGCGGGGCAGGACCCGGTGGTGCGACCGCGTCGCGAGAACGCACCGCGGTGGCCCGAGGAGCACACCCCCGGTCTGCCGGCCGTCCGACCGAACGTGCGGGCCTTTGCGCCGGCTCGCCCGTGGGCAGGACGGAGAAGCGGTCCCCGAATCACACTCGCAAGGCTACGGACCTGCTGTCAGTCCAGCGTCATCCTGCCGTCATCCGCCCGGGACACAACGACTCACGCCGGTCACGACGAACATGGCCCTGCTCGTGTACGAGAAGCGTCCTGGCACCGATCGACACGGCCGCCCTTCGTCGGTCCCGTCGGCCCGGTGTGTGCCGTGCGGCACCTGCGCCGGATGACGGGTCCGACACGGACGTGCAGGGGCCGACGGCCACCACCGCTCACACGGACGCCTGCCGCCGTACACGCGGCCGCCCCCGCTTCCTCCCGTGACGTGCCGCCATGCGAGTCGGAAACGAGACACGAAGGGCGCTGTCCTCCATCAGGTCCCGCGACTCGGATGTGACGAGGTGTTTGCTTGCCGACATCTCATGCCACCGTCTCGCACTCCGAGCAGCGCGGCCACGAGGGTGACCGACAGGCCCGGAGTGCTCGCACAAGGGTGTGGGTTTTCCTCTTCTACGAATTGGAGGCCGGCATGCGGTTGCTGTTGATTCATCCGAGCGCGCTCATGTACTCGGAGATCTTCCTGCGTCTTGAGCCGCTGGGTCTCGAGCGTGTCGCGGGTGCGGCACGGGAAGCGGGTCATGAGGTGCGGGTGATCGACCTGCAGACCGAGTCGCATACGGCGCTGACGCGCCTTTTTGAATCCTTCCGGCCGGAGGCCATCGGCGTTTCTCTCAATTACCTGGCGAACATTCCTGAGGCGATCGAGATCGCCCAGGACGCCAAGCGCAGGATGCCCGGCGTCTTCGTCTTCTTCGGGGGACACAGCGTGTCCTTCGTCGCCGACGACGTACTGGAGCAGGCCGACGGCGCCGTGGACGCGGTGGCCCGCGGCGAGGGTGAGACGGCGGTCGGGCCGCTCCTCGACGCCGCCCGCGACGGCGGCCTGTCCTCCGTGCCCGGGGCGGTCACCCTGGAGGGCCGGGGCCCGGCGCCCGCCATGCTGCACAGCATCGACTCCCCTCGCCCCGCGCGCGACCTCCTGCGGCACCGCCGCCGCTATTTCATCGGCGAGCTCGACCCCTGCGCCTCCATCGAATTCACCCGCGGCTGCCCCTGGGACTGCTCTTTCTGCTCCGCCTGGACCTTCTACGGCCGCAGTTACCGAAAAGCTTCTCCGCAGGTCGCCGCAGAGGAAATGGCGAGCATCCGGGAGCGGAACGTCTTCATCGTCGACGACGTCGCCTTCATCCGTCCCGAACACGGCGACGGTATCGCCGCGGAGCTGGAGCGCCGCCGTATCCGCAAGAGCTACTACCTCGAGACCCGCGCCGATGTTCTGCTGCGCAACAGGGAGATCTTCGAGCGCTGGTCACGGCTCGGTCTGAAATACATGTTCCTCGGTATGGAGGCGATCGACGCCGAAGGGCTCGACCTCTACCGGAAGCGCATCAGCCCTGATGAGAACTTCCACGCCCTCGAGACGGCGCGGAAGCTCGGTATCACCGTCGCCATCAACCTGATCGTCGATCCGGCCTGGGACCGGGAGCGGTTCCGGGTCGTCCGGGAATTCGCCCTTTCTGTTCCGGAGATCGTCCACCTCACCGTGATGACTCCGTATCCGGGGACGGAGATCTGGCACACCGAGGCACGGAAGCTGACGACCCGCGACTACCGGCTCTTCGACATCCAGCACGCGGTCGTGCCGACGACGCTGCCCCTGGAGGAGTTCTACCGCGAGCTGGTGCGCACGCAGTCGGTGATCAACCGCAAGCACCTCGGCCTGCGGACCGCGTTCGGCGCGGGGCGCATCCTGGCGGCCAACCTGGCCCGGGGCCAGACGAACTTCGCCCGGATGCTGTGGCGATTCAACCGGGTCTACAACCCCGCGCGGCAGATGGCGGACCACGGCCGCCCCGTGCGCTTCGAGCTACCGCTGCCCCGGCACGTCGAGGTGGAGGACCGCCGGCAGCTGTACATCCACGCGAGACCGACACCGCAGGGCCGCAAGGACGCCGCGCAGAATCCCGACGCCGTGCCCGAGTAGGGCGGGACCCGTGCCGGGCCGGGCCCGACCACGGAGTCTCGGATAGGGTGATTTGGTATTAAACGATCCATTTGTAGTGAGGTCTCATATTGGACGCTCACCGTTCGGCGGGCCAGGTGCCGCCCGTAGGCGCAGTCGGATACGCGGGCGTGCTCCGCGAGCTGCTTCCGATCGCGCTGTGGAGGGAAGACGCGGAGGGACGCGTCATGGAGTGGTCCCTGGCCGCCCAGGACCTGCTCGGGCACCCGCCCGAGGACATTCTCGGCCGACACGCGTCCGGCTTGCTGGTGCCCGAGGGCAACGGCCCCCTGGCCGATCAGCTGACGCGCCGCGTCCACGCCGGGGAGACCGTGGTCGGGACCCTTTCCGTGCGCCATCGTGACGGCCACCGCGTGACCATGGAGATGTGGATCGTCCCGGCCGCCGACGCGCAGGGACAGCCGGGGGCCCTCCTCGTCGCCGTGGAGACCTCGCAGGTGCTGCGCATGCGGGAATCGCTGGCGGCACTGGAGAGTCTCTTCACCCAGTCGCCCATCGGCCTGGCCACCCTCGGCACCGATCTGCGTTTCCTGCGCGTCAACGACGCCCTGGCACGGATGAACGGTGTCTCCGCCGCCGAGCATCTGGGCAAGCGGCTCTCGGAAGTGGTGCCCGGCGTCAACGCCGCAGGGCTCGAATCGACGATGCGGGAGGTTCTGGACCGGGGCACCGCGGTCGTCGACGTCCGCCGTACGGGCCGGACCGCCGCCGACCCGGAGCGGGACCGGACCTGGTCCTGCTCGTACGCCCCGCTCGTCGACGGCTCGGGCCGGACGTTGGGGCTGATCGCCTCCCTCATCGACATCACCGAGGGCCAGCAGGCCGAGATCGAGGTCGAACGCGCCCGGCGCCGCTTCGCCCTGCTCGCGGAGGCCGGTACCCGCATCGGCACCACCTTGGACCTTCGGCAGACCGCGGAGGAGGTGGTGCAGGTGCTGGTGCCCCAGCTCGCCGACTCGGCCGACGTGCAACTCCTCGAAGAGCTCATCGAACCGGACGAGTCCGCGGCGTCCACGCACGGTGTGGTCCGCCGGATGGCCGCCGCCTTCCCGGATCCGTCCGCCCCCACGGCGAATCTCGTGCCCGGCACGACGTCCCGGATTCCGCACGGATCCCTGTACGAACGTGTCATCGCCGACGGGCGTCCGACCGATCTGTACCGCTCCGACGTGCCGGCGTTGATCACCGATCCCCGGGCCGACGACCTGCGTGCGTATCTCAAGACCCTCGGCTCGGCGCGGCTGATCCCGCTGGTCGCGCGGGGCAAGGTGCTCGGGGCCGTCGTGGTGACGCGGCTCAGCAGTCACGAGCCCTTCGACGAGCAGGACTGCGTGCTCATCGACGAACTCGTCGCACGAGCGGCACTGAACATCGACAACGCGCTCATGTACACCCGCCAGCGCGCGGCGGCCCTCACTCTGCAGCGCAGCCTGACGAACAGCGAGCTCCCAACGGTCGGCGGCCTCGAGCTCACCGGCCGCTACCTGCCCGCCAGCGAACACGATGTCGGCGGCGACTGGTTCGACGTCATCACGCTGCCCGGGGGCAGAACCGGCCTGGTCATCGGAGACGTCATGGGCCACGGCATCCACGCCGCGGCCGTCATGGGGCAGCTTCGCACGGCGGTGCGGACGCTCGCGCGGAGCGACATCCCGCCCGCCCAGGTACTCCGCTCGCTCGACGCCGTGGTGGCCGACATGGGACAGGACGAGATGGCGACCTGCGTCTACGCCGTCCACGATCCCGTCTCGGGCGGATGCCTGATCGCCAGGGCCGGCCACCCTCCGCCGGCCGTCGCGTCGCCCGGCGGAGCGATCACCTACCTGGACGGCCCACCGGGCACTCCGCTGGGAACGGGAGGGCAGGACTTCCGGGCCGAGCGGATCCCGCTGCCTCCGGGCAGTCTGCTGGTCCTGTACACCGACGGCCTCATCGAGACCCGCGGCCGGGACCTCGATCAGGGCCTCGGCCGACTCGCCCATGCGCTGCGGGACCATGATCAGCAGCCGCTGGAGGAACTCTGTGACCACGTCCTGCGGCAGCTGCTGCCCGTACGCCCGCAGGACGACGTCGCTGTGCTGATGGCGCGGCCGCAGCACTCGCGGGACGGCGTCGAGGGTGGGCATCCGGTCACGCGAGGGCGTTCACGGCGGCGGTGAACACGCCCGGGAGTCTTCTGGCCGTGGGAACGATCAGCCGGGCCAGCAGGGGTTGCTGCCGGGCCCGCACGAGCCCCTCGGTGAGGAGGCGGTGTCGGCGGGTGGCCGCACGCCAGGCCGACTCGTAGGCGGCGGGCGTCCCGCGGCGCAGATGGTCGACCAGCACTTCGGCTCCCGTCAGGGCCAGCGAGAGACCTTCCCCGGTGATCGCGTCGATGTATCCGGCGGCGTCGCCCACCAGCAGCACGCGACCGTGGACGCGGGCGCCGGCCGACTGCCGCAGCGGGCCCGCGCCGCGGACGTCCGTCACGGCCGCCCCGGAGTGGAACCGGGCGGCGAGTTCGGGAAAGCCGGCGAGCTGCGCGCCGAACGGCGAGCGCCGGGAGGTCAGTAGGGCGACGCCCACCAGCCGGGGGCCGAGCGGTGTCACATAGGCCTCCCCGTGCGGGCCCCAGTGCACTTCGACGTACGGGGACCGCGACGGCACCGCGTAGTGCCGGCGCAATCCGTACCGAGGCGTGCCGCGGCAGGTGGTCACCAGTCCGAGCGACCGCCTCACCGGCGAGTGGAGGCCGTCCGCGGCGACCAGCCATCTGGCGCGCAGGCCGGTGCCGCACTCGGTGACACCCGTGGCGTCCTGGGACACGCCTTTGACCCGGAGGGGCAGTACGGGGACTCCCTCGTCGACGACCGCCTTATGCAGGGCCATGTGGAGGCTGGTGCGGCGCACGCCGAGGCCGTGACCGTGCCGGAACGCGGCCTCGACCGCGCGCGTGCCCTGCACGTAACGGATGCCGGCGATCGGCTGGCCGGGGACCTTAAGGCCCAGCGCCTTCAGCGCCCGTACCGCACCCGGCATGAGTCCCTCGCCGCACGCCTTGTCGATCGGTGCCGTGCGCGGCTCGGCCACGACGACGTCGAAGCCCGCCCGCGCGGCGTGCAGCGCGGTGGCCAGGCCGGCGGGCCCGCCTCCGACGACCAGGAGGTCGTGAGCCGGGCTCATGCCGGCACGGCCTGGGCGAGGGCGGTGTTCTCGCAGCGGACGCGGACGCCCATCAGTACCGCGTTCGCCGCGGTGAGCACGACGGCCGTCAGCCACGCGGAGTGCACCAGTGGCAGGGCCGCGATCTCCGCGACGACGGCGACGTAGTTCGGGTGGCGGGCGAAACGGTAGGGGCCGGCCCGGACCAGGCGCGCTCCGGGAACGACGATGACACGGGTGTTCCAGTAGGGGCCGAGGGTCCTGATGCACCACCAGCGCAGTGCCTGGGCCAGCACGACGACGCCCAGCATGGACCAGCCGAGGGCGGGGACGAACGGCCGGCCGGCGATCGCCACCTCGGTCAGGCAGCCCGCGAGCAGAGCCGTGTGAAGGGCCACCATGACGGGGTAGTGTCCGCGGCCGTGCTCGACGCCGGCACGGGCGAGGGTCCAGGCGGCGTTGCGCCTGGCCACGACGAGTTCCACGACGCGTTCCGCCGCGACGGCGGACACGAGCACGGTGTACCAGAGCATCAGCGTTTCCTCACCAGCGCAGGAGGACGAACTCGGTGCAGAACCCCGGCCCCATGGCGAGCAGTACGCCCCAGGTCCCGGGATCGGGGCGCCCCGTCGTGCCGATGTCCTCGAGAAGCCTCAGCACGGAGGCGGAGGACAGGTTCCCCACGCTCGCCAGGGACCTCCAGGCGGACTCCAGAGCGCCTTCGGGCAGGTCGAGCGTGTCGGCGACCGCGGAGAGCACTTTCGGGCCCCCCGGGTGGCAGATCCAGGTGCCGACGTCGTCCGGGCCGAGGCCGTGGGCGGCCAGGAAGGCCCGAAGGTCCGGGCCGAGGCGGGCCCGGACGATGTCGGGGATGCCGGCGTCGACGACGACGCGGAAGCCGCCGGCGCCGATCTGCCAGCCCAGCAGGTGTTCGGTGTCCGGGTACAGCCTGCCCTGCGTGGCCACCACCCGCGGCCGGCCGGCGTCCGGCCCCGCCGCCCGGCCGCCGCGTGCGACGACTGCTGCCGCACCGTCCCCGAAGAGTGCCCCTGCCACGAGGTTGGCGAGCGATCCGTCGCGCTGCTGGAGGGTCAGCGAACAGAGTTCGACGCTGAGGAGTACCGCGGTGTCCTCCGGATGGCCGCACAGGTAGTCGTGGATCCGGCCCAGACCCGCGGCGCCCGCAACGCATCCCAGACCGAACACGGGGATCCTTTTCACGTCCGGCCGCATTCCCATCCGAACGGCGAGGCGGGCGTCGAGCGAAGGAGCGGCCACTCCGGTGATGGACGTGCAGACCAGGAGGTCCACGTCCGCCGCCGTGATCCCGGCGCTTTCGAAGGCGCCCACCAACGCTTCCTCGCCGAGCGCGAGACCGGCCTCGATCCAGGCGGTGTTGGACCGCCCGAAGTCGGTCAGCCCCGGGTACCGCTCGATGGGCAGGGCGAGGTGACGGGTACGCACTCCCGCCGAGCGGTGCAGGCGGCGCAGCAGGCCCCGGTCCTCGCCCGGCGGCAGGCACAGATCACCGATCAGCTCGGTCAGGTCGCTCTGGGCGTACCGGTGCGACGGCAGAGCGGTCCGCACAGAGACGACGGATGTGGTCCGGTTCGACGCGGAGGAGGGGGCGGGGGCCGTTTCGTCGAGCGCGGGGACACGCATACCGGGATGTCTCCTCACGGTCGATCCGGTCATTACCTTGCACCCGTGTCTCTATACCCCTGCGCGACTTCCCCTCGGGCGACACACCGGCTACTGGTGTTGCTGCGTGCGTGCCACCCGGAGGCGACGGTCGCCGTGACGGTGTTCGTCACCGCGCTGGCCCTGTCGGCCGGCCGCGGGCCCGCCGGTTCGCTGGGCGTCGCGGCCGCGGTGCTGGCCGGACAGCTCTCCGTCGGGTGGTGCAACGACGCCGTCGACGCGCGGCGGGACACCGCGGTCGGCCGCCGGGACAAGCCGGTGGCCGCCGGCACCCTGGCGCAGCACGTGGTGGCGAGGGCAGCCGCGGCGGCGCTGGCTCTCTGCGTGCCGCTGTCCCTGCTCAGCGGGGTGACGGCGGCGACGGTGCACCTCGCCGGAGTGGTGGCCGGAGGCTGGGCCTACAACCTCCTCCTGAAAGGCACCGTGCTCTCCCCGCTCCCCTACGCCCTCGGGTTCGCCTCACTGCCCGCGTTCGTCACGCTCGGACTGCCGTCCCAGCCGTGGCCCGCCTGGTGGGCGACCGTCGGGAGCGCCGTGCTCGGCGTCGGGGCACACCTCGTCAACGTCCTGCCGGACATCGACGACGATCTCGCGACGGGTGTCCGGGGCCTGCCGCAGCGCCTGGGTCCCACCGCGTGCCGGTGGCTCGCTCCCGCGGTGATGCTGACGGCTCTCGGCGTGCTCACCGCCGGCCCTCCGGGCACGGCCGGGATGATCGGACGGGCAGTCGCCGCCACGGCCGGGTGTGCGGCGGTGGCTGCCACGGCCGTGCGGCACGGCAACAGGAAGTGGCCTTTCCGGGCCGCGATCGCTGTGGCCGCGCTGGCGGTGGTTCAACTGCTGCTGCGGGGCGCGGACATCTCGTGACACCACAAAGGTGCGCTGCCGTGACGGGCGCTGCTCGTGGAGCAGCGGTCGAGGCTGCGTCCGTGGCCGTCCATGAGCGAGCCGTTGAGCTGGTTGGCGGAGTAGACCTGCAGTCCTGGTTCCGTCGTCCACACCCCCGTGATCCGTTCCTCGGCCGGGGCGGTGAGCCGGGCGGCGCGCCGGAGTGTGCCGGCTGGGGCTGCGGACAGGACCCAGCAGTGGTCGAAGCCCCCGCCGGTTCCATCTGGGCGTCCGGTGCCGACAGCCGGTCCCCCAGAAGCGTGGGTGCCGTCAGGTCGAAGGGCGTGCCCGCGACGTCGAATACCGGGCCCGTCGGGATGCCGTCGTCGCGGACCGGCAGGTACGCGGGGCGTCGACCTGAAGGGTGTGGGCCAGGATGTCGCCGGTTCCGGCGAGGTTGAAGTAGGCGTGGTTGCAGAGGTTGACCACCGTGGGCCGGTCCGTCTCCGGAAGGTCGATTCACGCACCACGAGCCGGTAGCCGGGTCCCGCCCTGCGCGGCTCGGCCATGACACGGGAAGCCCATGAGCAGGGCGGCGCCGCTGCTGCCTCCCACCGCGAAGAGCGTCTGACCGAACGAGGTGCGCTGGAGCACCACGCCGCCGACGGCGAAGAGCGCCAGGGCGATCAGGATCGGGTAGCCCAAGCCCGGAACGCTGCCCTGGCCGAGCCCGGCGAACGCCGAGTCCTTGGGCACCAGACAGGTGGTGGCGCCCTCGTCGGTGATGGCGAGCAGCAGCCCGCGGGCGCCCGGCAGGGAGGCGAGGGTGACGATGAACGGGCCATGCCCGCGCGGGCGATGAGCACTCCGTTGAGCGCGGAGGTGAGCGCTCTCCACGCCGGGGAGAAGCCGTAGCCTCAAAGGCTGAACGGTCCCCGGCGAGCGGTGCCGACCGCTCGCCGGGGATCCTCGCGTGCCACATCCGCCGGGCAGGCCGCGGCTGGTCCCCTGTACGCCCCGGCTCAAACTTCAGCGCCGCGCCAGTGCCAGCACACTCAGTCCGAACATCAGGACGCCCAGGGGGACATGGAGCGACGGTACGTGCGCGATGCCGAGCACGACCTGGACCGAGGCGAGGACGAGGAAGCCGGAGGCGTGCAGGACGGGCCGGGGCGAGCCGCCACCCGGCTTCCACGCCGCCACCGCCGCGAACAGATACAGCATCGACGCCCCGTACATCACGCGGGCTCCGACGCTGTGAAGCGTCGCTCCGTAGGACGAGGTCAGCAGCAGCCCGGCGGAGACCGCTTGAAGGAAGAGCGTCAGGATCTGCAGAGTGATCGCGATCTGCAGGAACGAGAAGCGGCGCTGTGCCGTCGTCCGGGTTGCCATGCCGCGGTCCCCTTTTCCGCCCTGGGGGCAGTAGATCGATAAGGTCTCACCAGGCCGACGACGCGGGCCTGCGAAAGGTAAGGCGAGGAGGCGGTCGGGAGCATGGGGACGGCTGGGACGAGCACCGATGAGATAGCCGGTGAGCGGCGTCAACTGATCAATGTCGCCTACCGGTTGCTCGGATCGCTGGCCGAGTCGGAGGACGCCGTGCAGGAGGCGTACGCGCGCTGGTACGCGCTGCCACGAAGCCGCCAGGACGACATCCTGTCCCCGGGGGCCTGGCTGACGAAGGTGACCGGCCGCATCTGCCTGGACGTGCTCGGCTCGGCGCGGGCGCGGCGTGAACGCTATGTCGGCGCATGGTTGCCCGACCCGCTGCCCGACCACGCCGAGCGGAACCACGGCCATGGCACCGACCCCGCCGGCCAGATGGTCCTGGACGAATCGGTGGCCATGGCCCTCCTCGTCGTCATGGAGTCGATGACGCCCGCGGAGCGGGTGGCGTTCGTCCTGCACGACGTCTTTCGATACCCGTTCGCCGAGATCGCGGACATCCTCGGCCGGACCCCTGCCGCCTGCAAGCAGCTCGCGGCCTCCGCCCGGCGACGGGTGCGTGTCGCTCGGGCTCCGGCGACGGCGGCCGGACAGGCCGACGCGGTACGGCGTGTCAAAGAGGCTTGGGAGGCCAAGGACATCCCGGCCCTCGTCGACCTCCTCGACCCGGCCGCCGTGATGACCGCCGACGGCGGCGGCATGGTCGGTACCGTCCTGCGTCCGATCGAAGGCGGTGCGCGCATCGCCCAGTACATGGTCGCCATCGCCGACAAGGCCGCGGGGCTGCAACTCCTGGAACGTTCGGTCAACGGTGCGCCGGGGCTGGTGGCCCGGCGCACCGGAGCCGTCATGACCGTGGCGTCGTTCGCTGTCGCCGACGGCCGCGTCACCCGCATCTGGGCGGTCCGCAATCCCGAGAAGCTGCGGCCGTGGGTGCGGGACGGCCAAGTGCCGTGCGACGAATCATGAGCGCAGCCGGAGTCGGCTCGGACCGACGGTGCCGGCGGCTGCGGCCCGGACACGGCCGGCCCGGAAATCACCTCGCCCGTGATCGCCTGGTCCGGTACGGTCGCGGGGTTGTTTTCGCTGCTGGGGCCACGAGTTCGCGTGTGGCCTCCCCGGCGGTTCCCGGGCGGAGAAGAGGTTTCGTCAATGGCATGTCGTATCAGTGAACTGGTGCTCGGTTGCAGCGACCCTGAGGCGCTGGCACGGTTCTGGTGCGAGGTCCTGGACTTCGTCGTGCTCGATCGCGAGGACGACGGCTCGGTGGAGATCGGGCCGCGCGAAGGGTTCGGCGGTCCACAGCCGACGATCTTCCTCAGTCGCAGGGACGAACCGGAGAAGGGGAAGTCCCGGCTGCACATCGACGTCAACGCCACGGACCGCGATCAGGACGCCGAGCTCGAACGCCTGCTGAAGCTCGGTGCGCGCCCGGCAGACATCGGCCAGACCGGCGAAGAACAGTGGCATGTTCTGGCCGACCCCGAAGGCAATGAGTTCTGCCTGCTCAAAGCCCGCCTCAACCCGCTCTGATGTTGATCGGACACGCCTCGGTCACCGGGCACCTGAGGTCTGCCTGGACGTCCGGTGTGACGGGGCGTGCCGTGATCGTGAGACGAGCGGGATCTCCGGCGGAGGGTTCTCGGCCGAGGAGGACCTGAACCCCGGGACCTGGCGGCCGGCCCGGCAGACCGGGGTGAGCGGCCCGCTCGACGAGGGTCCTGCCGAACGGCCGCCGCTCCCCGGCTTCACGCCGGCGAACTGCCGTTCACCGTTGAGTACGCTGGCCGTACCGAAGGTCGTACCGGGCGAGGAGAAGTGGGCACGACGATGGCGCGGGTCACAGCTGTGAGCAGCAACGGGACGTATTCGTTCAGCAAGCCGAACCGCGAGAGCATCACGCTGCTCGCCGGTCTCGGCGTGGAGGGCGATGTCCACGCCGGGGAAACGGTCAAGCACCGGTTCCGCATGCAGCACGATCCGCACCTGCCCAACCTGCGCCAAGTGCACCTCATGCACGAGGAATTGTTCGACGAGCTCGCCACGAAGGGTTTCACCGTGGCCGCGGGCGAGCTCGGCGAGAACGTCTCCACACGCGGGATCGACCTGCTCGGGCTGCCCACCGGGGCGCTGCTGCGCCTCGGTGAGGAGGCGATCGTGGAGGTGACGGGGCTGCGCAATCCGTGCTCACAGATCAACACGTTCCAGAAGGGCCTCCTGAAAGAGGTCTTCGAACTCGACGCGACGACAGGGGACTTCACCTTCAAGTCCGGAATCATGGGCGTGGTCCGGCAGGGAGGTACCGTCCGCCCCGGCGACACGATCGCCGTCGAGCTGCCCGCGGGCCCGCACCGTCCGATGGAACGCGTCTGAGACTGCCGGGCCGTGCGGCGCCCTTTGCGGGCCTGCACACGGTCCAGCGGCCGGGTCCATGATGGGCCGGCGGTGAGGGAGGGGTCGTCACGGCAGGGCGCCGACGCATTGGGCTCCGAGTCGGCATGGCACAGCACGGGCGAGGCGTGGCCGGTCAGGGCTCGATCGTCGCCACCGCGTCGACTCCCGCGTGGCGCAAGGTCCGCACCACGCCGCGGCGGGCGCCTCGGACGGTGATGCCGACCGGTTCCGACGCAACGGTCACGGCGCGGAGCAGGCCGTAGGCGCACGCGAGGTCGATGCCATCCAGACCGCTCATCTCCAGCACCCAGGTGCCCGACTGTCGCAGCCGTGGGTCGAGGAGCCGTTCCTCGAGCTCACGCAGCGCGTGGGTGTCCAGGACACCCGATAGGACGAGGACGGCGTGCCCGCCGTCCGCTACCACGATCCGGACGGTCCCGGCCTGCGAGCGGGCGGGCCGGTCGGGTTCGACTGCCACGGCGACCTCCTCAGCAGTGGGTCAGGGGCGTGCGGCTCCATTGTCTCGAGCCCGACGGCAGAGCCGGGGTCGGCCCCGGCGGCCGGCGCCCCGAGCCTGGGCCGGGCCCGGTGCGGTTGGCCCCCTCCGCTCCCCCGCTGTCAGCTCGGCACCCGGCCGTCCAACGCGGACCGCCACGCCGGCGGTTGGGCTTCGCGCCCCGCCTTCGCCCGTCTGCCACCGCCCGCCAGGAAGCCTGCCAGCGGCAGAGTGGCCGCACCGACCGTGACCGCGTCCGGCCCCAGTCGGCCCAGGTCGATGGCCACCCGTCCGGCCGGGTAGCGGAGCGAGTACGCAGTGGCGTGCTCCCTCACGGCGGCGAGAAAGCGCGGGCCGAGCTGGAGTCCGGCCCATCCGCCGATGAGGATGCGCTCGGGCTGGAAGAGATTGATCAGGCCGGACAGCCCGGCACCGAGGTACTCCGCCGTCTCCTCCACGACCGCGAGCGCCACGGGATCCGCCTCCTGACCGCTGTCCCGGTACGTCCCCTCACCGCCGCCCCCACCAACCCCTTCACCGCCGTTCGGGTCCGCCCCGTCACCGTCGCCCCGGTGCGTCCCGTCACCGTCGCCCGGGTACGCCGCGCAGAGCAGCGCCGTCAGTGCCTTCTCCTCGTCGGCCCCCTCCGGTGGCCGGCCGCCCGCCTCGCGCCACCGGTCCACCAGGGCCTCCGCCCCCGCGTACGCCTCGAGGCAGCCCAGCGCTCCGCAACGGCAGCGGCGGCCACCGACGTTGACCGTCAGATGTCCCCATTCCAGGGCCCTGCCCTGTTCGACGGTGTCCGTGACATGGCAGGCGCCCACGCCGGAGCCGAAGAGGATCACGGCCACGCTCTGCGCCCCCCGGCCGGCCCCGAACCACATCTCCGCCTGACCGAGGGTCCTCGCGCCGTTCTCGATGAAGAACGGCACCGTGTCGGGCAGCCGGCAGGAGGCACGCAGCAGGGCTTCCAACGGGACCGCGTCCCAGCCGATGGTCTGGCCGTGGACGATCGCCCCGCTCCCGGGTGTGGCGGCGACGATGCCGGGCACGCCGACGCCCACACCGAGGAGTCCGTCGACACCGACTCCCGTCGCGTGCAGCACTTCTTCCATGGCGTGGCGGATGTGCTCCACGATGACGCCGACGTCGTATCCGGCTCCGTTCAAGGGCCTTTCGGTGCGCGCCAGTTCGGTGAGAGTGAGGTCGAACAGCTCCACCCGCACCCGGGTTTCACCGACGTCGACACCGATCAGGCATCCGCTGCCGGGCGCGACGCGGACGAGGGTTCGGGGGCGGCCGCCGTCGGACTCGATGCTGCCGGCTTCCTCCACCAGGCCGTCGCCCATGAGTTCGCCGACGACGTTGCTGATGGTGCCGGAGCTCAGCCCCGTGGCGGGACCGAGGGCCTGCCTGCTCATCGGGCCATCGAAATACAACCGTTGCAGCACCGTCGCTCGATTGCTTCGCCGCAGGTCATTGACCGTTCGCCCGCTTCGTCCAGACATCCTTCGCTCCTTCGGCCTGCGCTCCCCCGGAAGTGCGCTGGGTTCCACCTCTTGACGGTGCCGCCCGCGGCAGCTTAACTCACGTCCTAAATTAAGCCGTGAGGCCTTCGAAGCCGCAGCCTGTCGGACCTCCCCGCGGCACCACACCTCCGGAAGGGACACCTGGAGTCATGCGCAGATACAGAGCGGTAGCCAGTGGTGCAGTCGCCGTCTCCCTGCTCGCCACCGCGACCGCGTGCGGCGGCGGCTCGCCCGCCGGAGGCGGCGGTTCCAACGAGTCGCCGAAGACCCTCACCTACTGGGCGTCGAACCAGGGGCCGAACATCGAGGCCGACAAGAAGATCCTCGAGCCGGAGCTGAAGAAGTTCGAGCAGAAGACCGGCATCAAGGTCGAGCTCGAGGTCGTTCCGTGGTCGGACCTGCTGACCCGGATCATGACCGCCACCACCTCCGGCCAGGGCCCCGACGTCCTGAACATCGGCAACACCTGGTCCGCGTCACTCCAGTCCACCGGCGCGCTGCTGCCGTGGGACGAGAAGAACTTCTCGAAGATCGGCGGCAAGGACCGGTTCGTGGAGGCCGCGCTCGGCTCGACCGGCGCGGCCGGCACCGACCCGGCCGCGGTGCCGCTGTACTCGATGTCTTACGCGCTCTACTACAACAAGAAGATGTTCGCGGACGCCGGGATCGAGCAGCCGCCGACCACCTGGGACGAGATGGTCGTGACCGGCAAGAAGCTGTCGAAGGACGGAAAGTGGGCCCTCGGCGCGGAGGGTGCGAACCTGTCCAACAACATCCACCAGGTGTTCGTCCTCGGACGGCAGCACGGAGCCGCCTTCTTCGACGCCGAGGGCAAGCCCGACTTCACCTCGGAGGGCGCCGTCGCGGCCGTGAAGCAGTACGTGGACTTCATGGCCAAGGACAGGATCATCGCCCCGGGCAACGCCGAGTACGCCCAGAACCAGTCGCTGAGCGACTTCGCCAAGGACAAGACAGCGATGGTGCTGTGGCAGGCGGCCGCCTCCACATTCAAGTCCCAGGGCATGAGCGACGACGAGTGGGGCGTCGCGCCGGTGCCCGTCCGGTCCGGCGCTCCGGGCCAGGGCAAGAACGTCAACTCCATGGTCGCCGGCATCAACATGGCCGTCTTCAAGAACACCAAGAACCTCGACGGGGCCCTGGAGTTCGTGAAGTTCATGACGAGCGACGAGGAGCAGAAGCTGCTTTGCAAGACCTACGGGTCCATACCGCCGGTCAAGGCCGCACAGAGCGACCCCGCGTTCGACCGGCCGGAGCTGAAGGTGCTGCGTGACACCCTCGCCACCAGCGCCGAGGCGCTCCCCCAGGTCCCGAGCGAGTCGCAGTTCGAGACGGTCGTGGGCACCGCGGTCAAGAATCTCTTCGCGTCCGCCGCCGACGGCGGCGAGGTGACCACCGAGTCCGTCAACGCCGAACTGGCCAAGGCCCAGCAGCAGATGCCCCAGCAATGAGTGACACTCTCATGAACACGACCGTCGTCCCGGCCACCGGGGAACCGGCCGTGCGGAAGAACTCCCCCGGGGCGGCGCGCGGCCCGCGCCGCTCCAGGCGGACCCGCCGCACGGCGCTGCCCTACCTGCTGCTGCTCCCGGCGCTGCTGCTGGAGATCCTGATCCACCTGCTGCCGATCGTGATCGGCGTCGCGATGAGCTTCAAGGAGCTCACCCAGTTCTACCTGCGCGACTGGGGAGCCGCCCCGTGGCGGGGCCTGGAGAACTTCCGATTCGCGGTCGACTTCGACGCACCGGCCGGCGAGTCACTGCTCAGGTCGTTCACGACCACGTGCCTGTTCACCGTCCTGTCCGTCGGCCTGTGCTGGCTGCTCGGCACCGCTGCGGCAGTCTTCATGCAGGAGACGTTCAAGGGCCGCGGCTTCCTGCGGGCCCTGTTCCTGGTGCCTTACGCGCTGCCCGTCTACGCCGCCGTCATCACGTGGTCGTTCATGTTCCAGCGCGACAACGGACTGATCAACCATGTGCTCCACGACCAGCTGGGGCTCACCGACAGCCCTTCCTTCTGGCTGATCGGGGACAACAGCTTCTGGGCACTGCTCATCGTCTCCGTGTGGAAGGGCTGGCCGTTCGCCTTCCTCATCGTCATGGCCGGTCTGCAGAACATCCCCAGCGAGCTGTACGAGGCGGGAGCGCTCGACGGCGCCGGTGTGTGGCAGCAGATCCGCAAGATCACGCTGCCGTCGCTGCGGAGCGTCAACCAGGTGCTGGTCCTGGTGCTCTTCCTGTGGACGTTCAACGACTTCAACACGCCGTTCGTGCTGTTCGGCAAGTCGGCGCCGGAAGCCGCCGACCTCATCTCCATCCACATCTACCAGTCGTCGTTCGCCACCTGGAACTTCGGCGCCGGCGCGGCCATGTCCGTACTGCTGCTGCTCTTCCTGCTGCTGGTGACGGGCGTCTACCTCTTCTTCACCTCCCGCGGGAGGAAGGCCACCGATGCATAGCTCTCCCGAAACCGGCACCGCCGTGCCCCGGTCCCCGATGGCCGCGCCGCGGTCCTTCGTGTGGTCGCGGCGGATCTTTCTGACCCTGTTGACGGGCTTCGTGCTGCTGCCCGTGCACGTCATGGTCTCCAGCTCGCTCAAACCCCTGGAGGACGTGTCGAGCGAGTTCCGGTGGATGCCGAGCGGGCTGACGATCCGCCCGTACTTCGACATCTGGGAGACCGTCCCCCTGGCGAAATACTTCGTCAACTCCCTGATCGTGGCGGGTGCGGCCACCGTCTGCTCGGTGATCATCGCGATCTTCGCCGCCTATGCCGTCAGCCGGTACCGCTTCCGGGGCAGGCGGCTGTTCACCGTGTCCGTGCTGTCGACGCAGATGTTCCCCGGCATCCTGTTCCTGCTGCCGTTGTTCCTGATCTTCGTCAACATCGGGAACACGACCGGTGTCGCGCTGTTCGGTTCACGCGGCGGGCTGATCCTCACCTACCTCACGTTCTCGCTGCCGTTCTCCATCTGGATGCTGATCGGTTACTTCGACTCGGTGCCCAGGGAACTGGACGAAGCCGCGCTGGTCGACGGCTGCGGGCCGCTGAAGGCCCTCTTCCGGGTCGTCGTGCCGGCGGCTGTCCCCGGCATCGTCGCCGTCGCCGTCTATGCCTTCATGACGGCGTGGGGAGAGGTCCTCTTCGCGTCCGTCATGACCAACGACACCACGCGCACGCTCGCCGTCGGCCTCCAGGGCTACTCGACGCAGAACGACGTGTACTGGAACCAGATCATGGCCGCGTCCCTCGTGGTCTCCGTCCCCGTGGTGGCGGGCTTCCTCCTCCTCCAGCGCTATCTGGTCACCGGACTCACCGCCGGCGCCGTGAAGTGACCGGCGCTTCGCCGCGCCATTCCCTGATCCCTTGCCAGAAAGGACGTCCGTGACCGAGTTCACCGACCTTGACGCCCTCCCGCAGGACTTCGCCTGGGGCACCGCCACCTCCGCCTACCAGATCGAGGGCGCGGTCACCGAGGACGGCAGGTCGCCGTCCATCTGGGACGTGTTCTCGCACACCCCCGGCAAAATCGCGGGCGACGACCACGGCGATGTCGCCTGCGACCACTACCACCGCTGGCGCGAGGACATCGCGCTGATGAAGCAGCTGGGAACCAACGCCTATCGCCTCTCCGTCGCCTGGCCCCGAGTCGTGCCGGGCGGTGACGGTGAGGTCAACGCCAACGGCCTCGACTTCTACGACCAGCTCGTGGACGGGCTGCTCGAGGCGGGCATCACCCCGTCCGTCACGGTCTACCACTGGGACCTGCCACAGGCCCTCCAGGACCGGGGAGGCTGGCCGGAACGGGACACCGCGCACCACCTCGCGGCGTACGCCTCCGCCGTCGCCGAGCGGCTCGGTGACCGCGTCAAGCACTGGGCCACGCTCAACGAACCGCTGTGTTCCGCCTGGATCGGGCACCTGGAGGGCCGGATGGCCCCGGGAGCGACCGATCTGACCGCCGCCGTCCGCGCCTCCTACCACCTGTTGCTCGGCCACGGCCTGGCCGCCGGGGCGATCCGCGCTGCGACGCCCGGCGCGCAGGTGGGGATCGTCAACAACCTCTCCACGGTGGCTCCCGTGAGCGACCGTGACGCGGACGTCGCGGCGGCCCGGCGGATGGACGGCCACACCAACCGGTGGTGGCTCGATCCCGTCCACGGGCGCGGTTTCCCCGTCGACATGCTCGAGGTGTACGGCGTCGAACTGCCCGAACTGCCGGGTGACATGGAGACCATCGCCGCGCCGCTGGACTGGCTGGGGCTGAACTACTACTTCCCCGCGGTCGTCACCGACGACCCCACCGGTCCCGCGCCGTTCGCCCGGCAGGTCGAGCGTCCCGGCGTGCCGCGCACCGGCATGGACTGGGAGATCGACGCGAACGGCATCGAGGCGCTGCTGCTGCGGCTCACCGACGAATACGGCGCGCGCAGGCTCTACGTCACGGAGAACGGCTCCGCCTACCCGGACGTCGTCCGTGCCGACGGCAGCATCGACGACCGGGAGCGTGCCCGGTACCTGGAGGAGCACCTGGCCGCCTGTGCCCGCGCCGTCCGCAAGGGCGCCCCGCTGGCCGGCTACTTCGCCTGGTCCCTGCTGGACAACTTCGAGTGGGCGTACGGCTACGACAAGCGCTTCGGCCTCGTCCACGTCGACTACGCCACGCAGCGCCGCACGATCAAGGGCAGCGGCCACCGCTACACGGACATCATCCGGGCACACCGCGCGATGAGCGCCGGTAACGCGGCCTGACCGATCGGCGAGGGCCCGGGACGCGACGCGTCCCGGGCCCTCGCCGTCCCCCGGCCGGCGCCGGTGCGACCGTCAGGTCCGCAGCCACACCGCCGTGTCCTGCGGCAGCCGTCCGCCGTCGTCAGCGAGCCGGCGGCGAGCAGCAGGCGTGTGTGCGGCGGGTGCCGGACGGATTCCGCGTCGTCCCGTTCCGGGCTGCCATGTCCCGCGGCGAGTGCGGCGCGGAACCAGGCGTGCTGGTCGGAAACATGGTTGGGAACGATGTCGACGATGGTGCGGATGTTCAGCTCGAGGGCCTCCGCGATCAGCTTCTCCGTCTGGGCAAGGGTGCCGAACGCAGTGTCGATGGTGCGGTAGTCGGCGACGTCGTAGCCACCGTCGGCCAGCGGCAAGAAGTACCAGGGCGTGAACCAGATGGCGTCGACGCCCGGCTCGGCCGGATACGGCAGCCTGGCCCGCACGCGGCGCGGCCCGTGCGGCACAGACCGCGATCAGCGCCTCCCGGGCCGCACAGTCCGCCTCGCAGTCGCAGCGCAGACAGCCGCAGCGACAAGGGTGCAGGCAGGGCGTGCGACGACCCCGCGCCCAAAGCCGGCGATCGCCGCTTCCGCCGACGCCCGAACGGAGCGCACGAGTGGTGGACGTCTCCCCGCATGCTCAGGCTGGCGTACGCAGTGCCCGCCCCGACCATGCGGCGGCGGGCCGGGCCACGCGGCGTCGTCCCCGGTCGGGGCGGCCGGGGATGTCAGAGAGACGGGATCACATGACGGAACAGGGCACCGGTCCAGGTCGTCCGCCCTCCGTTCACGGGAGCGGCAGGTCCGTGCGAAGGCAGGCGCAACACCGGTACGCGCGGCGACGCTACCGGCGGGCGCACACCACGATGGCGCTCGTCGCAGCCGGTCTGGCCTTCCTGTGAGCGGCCTGCACGACACCGACCGGTGCGCTGCCGGCACCCGGCGGCGGGCCCGTGTCAGGCCCCCCGGAGCGGTTCGTGCCCGGGCCCCTACCCGAAGACGCCCGAGCCGGTCCCGGGGCGGTGCGGGTTCCTGGAGGTGCCCGAGAACCGTGCCCACCGGGGAGGACGGACCATCCGGCTGGCCGTTGCGATCATTCCGGCCGCCTCGAAGACGCCGGCCGAGGACCCGGTGGTGTTCATGACCGGGGGTCCCGGAGGCGACGCGATCGGGGACATCCCCTTCCTGGTCGACGCCGGCGTGAACCGGGATCGCGATCTGATCGTCATGGCCCAGCGCGGAACGCTCCACTCGCAGCCGAACCTCGCCTGCCCGGAGATCGACCGGTTCTACGCGGCCGCCGTGGGGCTGCGCTATGACCCACCGTCGACCGGGCGCCTCCTGACGCGCGCGGCGAAGAAGTGCCGGGATCGTCTGACGGCCGACGGAATCGAGCTGAGTGCCTACAACACCACCGAGAACGCCGCCGACTTCGCCGACCTGCGCAAGGCACTGGGCATCCACCGGTGGAACGTCTACGGGTACTCCTACGGCACCGACCTGGCCCTCACTTTCCTGCGTCGGCACCCCTATGGGATTCGCTCGGTGGCGATCGACTCCGTCGTACCGCCGCAGCTGGTCAGCCTGCCGTGGACCTGGGACAGCGCCAGGGAAGGGATCGGGGCGATCTTCGCGGCGTGCGAGGCCCAGCCCCGTTGCAAGAGCCGCTACCCGGACCTCCCGCTCACGCTGACGGAACAGGTCCGACGGCTGGAGGCGCACCCCCTCACGCTGACGGCTCAGCCGCCGAGCGGCGGAAACCCGGTGAAGGTCGTCCTCGACGGGGGCGCGCTGGTGAACCTGCTGGTGGCCAACGCCGTCCCGGCCGTCGACGTCCCCGCGGCGCTCGACGAACTCGCCCACGGACGCCCTGAGCGCTTCGCGCAGGCCCGCGCCGCCGGTGCGAAGCCCGTCATCGGCGAGTTCGCCCACGGCCTGACCCAGTCGGTGGCCTGCAGCGAGTGGGTGCCGGGCTATTCGCGGTCCGACCTGCTGAAGGCGGGGCGCCGTGCCTTCCCCGGGTGGCCGGACACAGTCCTGGCCCAGGCACCACAGCTTCCCTTCGAGCACGACGTCTGCCGCGTCTGGAACGTCCCGGACCGCACGTCCGTCCAGCGGGTGGCGACCGTCAGCAAGGTGCCGACACTCATCGTCTCCGGGACCTTCGACGCGAAGACCGGAGCGCGCTGGGGGCCGTACACGGGCCGTACGCTGCCCCGCTCAACCGCCGTGCGGATTCCCGGAATCGGCCACTGGGTGGTCCCCCAGTCCCCCTGCGCGCAGAGCGTCCTGGCCTCCTTCCTCACGCATCCGACCGCGCCCGACAGATCGTGCGTGGCAGGACTCACGCCGAGACCGTTCACCATCACCCCTGACCCGGAGAGCGCATGATGTCCGTCCGCCCGCCCCACCACCACCGGCGCACCGCGCGCCGGCTCCCGGCCGCGTTGGCCGGGGCCACGGCCGGTGTCCTCGTCGTCGGCCTCGCCGTGACGCTCGCTCGTGCCGGGGGCGGTGCCGGAGCGCCGCTCGGCACGGTCGCCCGGACGGTGGGCGACGCCCGCTTCGTGCCGGGCCCCTGCCCGAGGACGGCGGACCCGATCCCCGCTCTCGAGCGGGCCCGCTGCGGGACGCTCACCGTGCCCGAGAACCGTTCCCGCGGAAAGGGCCGAAGGATCACCCTCGGGGTGGCGATCGTGCCGGCGGCCACGAGCAGACCGGCGCCCGACCCGATCGTGTGGTTCGCCGGCGGGCCCGGCGACGACGCGGTCTCCGAGGTCCCGTTGGCGATCGACGGCGGCCTGAACCGTGACCGGGACGTGATCTTCATGTCCCAGCGGGGCGCCTACTCGGCCGACCCGGCGCTCACCTGTCCGAACATCGACGAGTTCAACGCACGCTCCGTAGGCCTCGTCTACGGTGCGCCGTCCACCGGGCGCCTGCACGTCGAGGCGACGCGGACCTGCCGCGAGCAGTCGGCGAAGCGGGCCGACCGCAGCGCCTACAACAGCACCGAGAGCGCCGCCGACTACGCAGCCCTGCGCGCCGCGCTGGGCATCGATCAGTGGAACGTGTTCGGCATCTCCTACGGCACCGACCTGGCTCTCACCTACATGCGCGAGCACCCGAAGGGCATCCGGTCGGTCGGCATCGACGGCGTCCTGCCGCCGTCCCTGGCAGGGGCGAGCCTGACCTGGAGCGCCGCACGGCAGGGGTTCGACGGTCTGTTCAAGGCGTGTGCGGAGCAGCCCGCCTGCAACCGCCGCTATCCCAACCTGTCGGGCACCTTCGAGCGCCTCGTCCGTGAGCTCGAAGCCCGACCGCTCACCACCACCGTCACCGTCCCGGGCCGCCCGACGCCGGCGAAAGTCGTGCTGGACGGCGGGGTCCTGGTGAACTGGCTGACCTCCGCCACCCACCTGGCGGCCGGAGTGCCCCGCTCCGTCGACGAGCTGGCCCACGGCAACCCGCAGCGCATCGCCGAGCAGTGGGCGGGCGGCAAGCTCAGCCCGCAAGCCGTCGGAAGACTTGCCCACGGGCTCGCCTACGGCGTCTTCTGCAGCGAGTGGACACCGTTCGAGAGCGAGGCCGACGTGATCCGGGAGGGGCGGCGCGCGTTCCCGTCGTTCCCCCGCTCCGTGCTCGCCAACGCTCCGCAGCTCCCCTTCCTTCATGACGACTGCCGCGCCTGGGAGGTCCCCGCGGCATCGCGCCCGATCCGGAAAGTGACGCGGAGCGACATCCCGACCCTGGTCGTGTCAGCCGGGTTCGACGCCCAGACCGGGGCGAGCAACGGTGCGTACGCCGCCCGTACGCTGAGCAGGTCCACCTCCGTCACGGTCCCCTACGTCGCGCATGTCGCCTTCGCCGAGTCACCGTGTGCGCAAGCGATCACCGCCTCGTTCTTCGACAGTCCCACCGCGCCGAACACGGGATGCCTCGCGGGTCTCCAACCGCCGGAGTTCGAGATCGGGCCGTAGTCAGCGCTTCATGACCGTGTCCCGGCTCCGCGGGGGGCACGGCGCGCCCAGGGGCACCGCCGGCCTGGTCCCGGCCGTCACGACGTGTCTGACCGTGACCTGGGCCGCGGGTCGCCCCGTATGCCCGCCGCCGTGCTATCCGCAGGCACCCCGTACCGGCCGTCGCGGCTCCCCGCGTACCGCCTTGAGCACTGAATGCCGCCGGAGCTGCCGAAGGCCGCCGGGCGGTCGGCGTCGTCCCGCTCCAGGAGTGCGAGGACTGCGGCCGCTTCTTCGGATCGACGGTCGCGGGCAACTGCCGCGACTGCCGGCAGCGCGAGTCCTCGGACGCCACCTCGGGGGAATTGAGCGTGACGCCCGGCGGTCTCCGATCAGGAAACCACTGGATCCAGGGGGAACACGCATGGCGGTCACGCTGGACGAGGAGATCACGCTGCTGTCGCCGGACGACGAGTCCGGGGCGGCGAAGGACCGGCAGTCCGACGGGTGGGCCATGGTGGGCGCCATCCTGCTCGATCGAGCTGTGGGGTCCGGAAGACGGTCTCGAGTTCACCGGGACGCGCATCAGGAACACGTACGCCGACGGCATCGACCTCGCCAACGGCACGCGCAACTCGCCGGTGTTCAACTCCTCGTTCCGCAACACCGGTGACGACGCCTCGCGGTGTGGGCCGGCCGGTACGTCAAGGATCCCGCCACCGGCGTCGGCCACGACAACCACTTCCGCAACAACACCGTCCGGCTGCCCTGGTGTGCCGACGGCATCGCGATCTACGGCGGCTACGGCAACACCGCCGAGAACAACCTGATCTCCGACACGATGAACCACCCCGGCTTCGCACCGCACGGGCGGGGCCTTCCGGGCGAGGCGCAGGAGTTCGACGCCATCACGCTATTCGCCGGGCATCCTGGCGCACGGCGGCGCCCGTGGCAGCGCGACGCTCGTGACCGTCACGAACTCGGCCGAAGGCGATGTGGTCATCGGAACGGGCTCACAGTTCGTGATCGACGGCGCGCCCGCCGGGGCCTCGGGGAGGAGGACACGATGACCGGGCGGCCGGCCCGGGACTGATCATCGCGGGAGCACTTCCCAGGGGGACCCGTCGTGGTCCGCGTATCGGCCGGGACCGATCGTGGTCCCGGCCGAGGCGCAGTCGTGCCTGCACACCGCGGGAGCCGGGACCACGAGCCGTGCTCCGGCGGCCGCCCGGTGCGGCGATTCCGGCGGTCGCGCCGGGGTGCGGAGAAGAGCGACGTGAGGAGCGGGCGTAACTGGGTACCCGGGGATCAGCACGGGCGGTCCGGGCACGACACCGGCTGGTCGCCGTGCTGAAAGAGGGATCGCCGCAGAACAGAAGGAGGCACTGATGAGCACCGTGAAGGAAGCCGTCGAGGTCGAGGTTCCGGTGCGGACCGCGTACAACCAGTGGACCATGTTCGAGGAGTTCCCCCAGTTCATGGAGGGCGTCGAGGAGATCCGGCAGATCGACGACCGCCACAACCACTGGACGACCAAGATCGGCGGCGTGCGTCGCGAGTTCGACACGGAGATCGTCGACCAGTTCCCCGACGAACGGATCACCTGGCGGACCGTCAGTGGCGACACACAGCAGAAGGGCACCGTCCGCTTCGAGAGTCTGGATGACACGCACACGCGGGTGGAGCTGGTCATGGACATCGAACCGTCCGGTCCGGCGGAGAAGGTCGCCGATGTCACCGGCACCATCGACCGGCGCGTCAAGGGAGACATGCGGAGGTTCAAGGACTACATCGAGAAGCAGGGCGGCGAGTCCGGCGGCTGGCGCGGCCGGATCGCACCGGGCGACGTGTGACGCCCCTCGCGAGGCGCCGGCGCCCGCGGCCCGACGCGTCCGGCTGATGCCGGCGCGCGACCGCGACGACGCCGCACAGCGGCTCGGCTTCCCCGTGGACCTGTGGCCCCGATCGACACGGGTGCCTCGTGACCGGCCGGCGCGCACTGCGCGCCGGCCGGTCAGCTGTGTAAGGGGTCCGGTGCCGCGGGCTCCGACGGGGGTGTCCCCACGTCGCAGCCTGCGGGCGATTCACCGCATCCCGGCGCTGCGAATGCGCTTTGTGAACGGCGGACTTCAGGCGCATGGCCAGCTATTCGGCATGTGAGACAACGCACTTCCAGGTGCGCGGGCCTTGAATGTGCCCCGCTCTCCGCAGGGGCGCCCGCTGCTGGTGCAGGCGGGATCGTCGGAGGCGGGCAAGGAGTTCGCCGCCCGGTACACGGAAGCGGTGTTCACCGCGCAGCAGACCCTGGCCGACGCGCAGGAGTTCGACAAGGACCTCAGGAGCCGGGCGGCACGCCACGGTCGCGCGGAGGAGGACGTGAGGATCCTGCCCGGCGTCTGCCCTGTGATCGGTTCGACCGAGGCGGAGACCCGGGACCTGACACAGCAGCTCACGGACCTCCAGGTGCCCGAGTACGGCGTGGCCCAGCTCTCCGGGATTCTCGGGACCGACCTGACGGGTCTGCCTCTGGACGGGCCACTGCCCGAACTCCCGGACGAGCGGGACATCAACGGCAACAAGAGCCGCTTCAGGCTCGTCACCGAGTCTCCGAGAGAACTTCCTTGTCAGTAGTCGATGCGGTCGGACTTGGCGAGCCACGCGTCGAACGGCGCCGTGCGGTTCGGCAGGTCCAGCCGCTCGACCGGCATCGGCCACATCGACGCGGGCTTCTTGTCGAACAGGTCGTAGAACCTGCGGTCGTCGAAGCCGGCCACCGCGGCATCATGCCGGTCGGCGGCGTAGACGATCCGGTCGACGCGCGCCCAGAGCGCGGAGGAGAGACACATCGGACACGGCTCGCACGAGGTGACCAGGACGCAGCCCTCGAGCGAGAAGGTGGCCAGTTGCTTGCAGGCGGCGCGCATCGCGCTCACCTCGGCGTGCGCCGTCGGGTCCAGGGTCGCGGTGACCTGGTTGTTGCTGATCGCGACGATCTCGCCGCCCTTGGCGACCAGGGCGCCGAACGGACCGCCGCCGTTCGTCACGCTGTTGCACGCCGATCTGATCGCCTCGTCCATCCAGCCGCGCTCGAGTTCCTGGATACTCGTTTCCTGGGTGTGTGCGGTCACGGTCGCTCCTCTTTCCCGATGCCGGCCTCAACGGCGGCGCTCCCCCGCGGCAGGCCGGAGGGAATCCACGGCACTCATCTCTTGCTTCCTTGCAACTTGTTGAGGAGTACACAGGCACCCGAGCGGAAGGTGCCAGGAGTAAAAGACATGAAAGCGGCCGCAGGCTGTCCGTAGATTTCTACGAGATCCGGTCGGACGTGCGGCAGGGGCCCGGCTCCCGCTCGGTGGGCCCGACCCGCCGGACCCACCGCGCCGCTGGAATTCCGCCCCACGGGCGTCTCCTGAGCCGGACGTCAGGTCACAGTCGTCCGCGTCCGGCGGTGTGCCGGGCGTTCGCAAGCGTGCCCGCGCGCTCACTCAGGAGACCGCCACCATCGGTCGTCGCGCCGCAGCACCTGCGGCTCTGCCGTCTCCTGCGCGACAGCCCCGCCCACAGGCTGACCGCCAGCCGGGCCCTGGAACAGGAACTGCCCGCCGCCGACCGCGCCCGCTGTACGGTCGGCACCGCCGCTGCTCGCGAGGAGGAGGTGCGCACGGCGGCCCGCAACAGCCGGCGCTGGAGCCGGGACCTGACCGCCGAGGCGGCCGAACGCCGGACCGTCCGTGTGCCGAGCGGGCTGCGTGAGGAGATCAGCGGCCAGCCGGCGACGTAAACCGGGAACGGGGACGGCGTGGTGGAGGGGAGCCGATGACGTTCGAGCCTGGTCGGCGGTGTGTCGGGCCGGGCACGGCGACCCCCACCGTCCCGGGCCCGTCGGCCCTGCACGGCCCCGGCTGCGGCGAGCCCCACGCAAGGCCTGTCATCGTCCGCGACCGCGCCCGGCGTCCCCTCGCGTCTCACCCTCAAGTACGAAGATGCGACGCGCCATTGAGGTCGAGCACCGCGCCCGACGACCAGACGGCCCCGGGTGAGGCGAGGTAGAGCACGGCCTCCGCCACCTCCTCGGCCGTCCCGACACGCCCGAAAGGGCTCTCGCCACGCAGCGCCTCGCCGCCCTGCCCCACCAGCTTCGCGGCCTGCCGTTCCGTCGCGACGAAACCGGGGGCCACGGACGTCACCGAGATCCCGTGCGGCGCCAGCGCGACGGCCATCGACTGCCCGAACGCGTGCAGCGCGGCCTTGCTCGCGCCGTACGCGGGGAAGTCGGGCTCTCCCCGGAACGCGCCGCGGGAGCCGACGTTGACGATGCTGCCCGTCGCGCCCCGGTCGATGAGGTGCCTGGCGACGCCGTACGTCAGATTCGCCGCGCCGAGCAGATTGACGTCGATCATGCGCTGCCAGGACCGCTGCCAATCCTCGTAGGAGACGTCGGCCACGGAGTGCCGGTTGTCGGCGGAGGGAGCGAGGGCGGCGTTGTTGACCAGGACGTCGACCCCGCCCAGCGTCGCCACGGCATCGTCGACGATGCGTCGCGCCACGCCCGGATCGCTGATATCGCCGGCGACAAGAGTGTGGCCGTGGCCGGGCAACCGCCGCAGTGTCTCCTCGGCGTCCTCGCGCCGGGCCCCGTAGTGGACCGCCACGGTGTCGCCCTGTTCCGCGAACGCCACCGCGACGGCGCGGCCGATCCCTCGCGACGCTCCCGTGACCAGTACCCGCCTCATCGGTTCTCCTTCAGCTTCGGCATCCGCCCGACGGTAACCGGTCGGCGCGAGCCGGCCTGATCCGCTCGTGCATGATCCGCTCGTGGGGGACGGCAGAAGCGGCCGGGACGGCACCGTGACCGGGCGGACTACCGTGGAGTCATGGGCAGTGGCCTCGTCACCCTGTTCCTCAGCGGTGACGTGATGCTCGGCCGCGGCGTGGACCAGATCCTTCCGCACCCCGGCGATCCGGCCCTGTCCGAGCCCTACGTCCGCGACGCGCGGGCCTACGTCGAGATGGCGGAGGCGGTGAACGGCAAGGTTCCCCGCCCGGTCCCGTTCTCGTGGCCCTGGGGCGACGCACTGCCGGTGCTCGAGGAAGCCGGGCCCGACGTGCGGTTGCTGAATCTGGAGACCTCAGTGACGCGGAGCGACGACGCGACCGATGGCAAAGAGGTCCTCTACCGGATGAACCCGGCGAATCTGCCCTGCCTGACGGCGGCCCGTCCCGATGTCTGCGTCCTCGCCAACAACCATGTCCTGGACTACGGCCGCCAAGGGCTGGAGGAGACACTCGCGGTCCTCGCGGACGCGGGCCTGCGCACGGCCGGCGCGGGGCGGGACCTGGCGGCCGCTCGGCGGTGCGCGAGCCTCCCGCTGGACGGCGGCCGGCGGGTTCTCGTCGTCTCACTGGGCATGGAGTCCAGCGGTGTCCCGCCGGAGTGGGCGGCCACCGCACGGCGCAGTGGGGTCCACTTCGCGGCCGACCCGTCGCCCGCCGTCGCGGCGGACGTGACGGCTCGGCTGCGCGAGGTGAGGCGGCCGGGCGACGTGACGGTCGTGTCCGTGCACATGGGCTCCAACTGGGGTTACCAGGTCCCACGCGGCCAGGTGCGCTTCGCCCACGCGCTGATCGACGGCGGCGCGGACATCGTGCACGGGCACTCGTCCCACCATCCGCGGCCCGTGGAGGTGTACCGCGGCCGACTCGTCCTCTACGGCTGCGGGGACCTGATCAACGACTACGAGGGCATCGGCGGCTACGAACGGTACCGGGACGACCTGCGTCTGCTGCACCTCGCCTCGATCGATCCCGCCACCGGCGCTCTCCACGAGGTCAGGATCGTTCCCCTGCAGGCCCGGCGGCTGCGGCTGACGCACGCCTCCGCGTCCGACTGCCGTCTCGTGCACGACGTCCTGGGCCGGATCAGCCACGGCCTGGGCGTCCGTGTGCAGGCCGAGCGGGACGGCTCGGTCACGGCCCGGCCGACCTGAGCGCCCGGCACAGGGTCCGGGTCGCTCACGCCGTCAGACTCCGCGCGGCGCGCGCGTTGTCGGATTTCCGCATCATGAGCGCGTAGACGCCAGCGGCGACGATCATGCCGACGGGCAGGGCGAGGTCCACTCCGCCCAGGGCACGCGCCACGGGCCCGGTGTAGAGCGTGTTCACGCTGAGGGCGGCCGCGACGACGCCGGAGACGAGGGCGACGGCGCCCGCCGGGTTGACGCCGGCGGTGTACCAGAAGGGGCTGCCGGTGGTCTCGTCCATGAGCACGGGCCCGTCGTAGCGGTTGCGGCGTACCAGGATGTCGGTGGCGTGGACGGCCATGGCGGGACCGAGCAGGACGACGGTCAGCTGGAGGACGTTGCTGACGGTGTCGAGCCGCCGCTTTCCGGATCAGCGAAGACGGGATAGCGGCGGAACCGGTCGTCGGCCGCGGCCGTCGGCCCCGTTCGCCAGCTCCGCAGCACCGCGGCGGACGGCGCGAACAGCGGCTCCGGCACAGCCTCCGGCGGGAACCACTCCCACCGCACGATCTTGTCCGGCTCCCGCACTCGCGGTGTACCGGCCGCCCGTGTGACGAGGGCGGCGCCCGTCACCCGCGTGAGCCCGCGCTCCCCGTCCACCAGCACGGCCCCGATGCGTACTGCCGCCGGCTCCGCCCGCAGGCCCGTCTCCTCCGCCAACTCTCGCGCCGCCCTCGAATCCCTCCCCGGGGTCGACCTTCCCGCCGGGCAGCTCCCATCGCCCGTCGTGGCCGAGTCCGAGCAGCACCCGCCGCCCGCCCTCGTCGAGGACGACGACACCGACCCCGGTGAGGCTGTTCGGGGTGGGGAACGCCCGCTCAGGACGCTCTGCCGTCCGGTGGTCGTCGTACACGGGATCTCCTGGCGTCTTGTCGCTCGGGCGGCGCGCCCGGCACCACTTCTCATCCTCGCACCGAGAGCACGGCTCCGGAGCGACGGCTGGTGCGGATGTCGTCAGCCGGTCCGGTGTTACGGGTTTTCCTGGGCAAGGTCAAGCAACATCCCGCATGAAAAGGTCAGTTGAAACGCGGCACACACCAATTCCAGCACGCACGCCCAGATCCCGATCGGTTCCAGGACGGAGACGCATGGTGAGGAGAACGAGAACGGTGCTGCGCAAGACGTCCGCGGTGGCGGGCGCGGTGCTCGCCGTCACGGCCATCGCGCTCGCGGCGCACCACCCGCCGCCGCGGCCGACTACTGGTACGAACTGCCCTACCCGGCAGGCGAGTCGTACGGGGTGATCCAGGCCCGAAGGCACGTTCTCGCACACCGGCCCGTACAACGCGTACGCCTGGGACTTCGGGGTGCCGGAGAACACGACCGGACCGCCACATATCCGCGGCGGGTGCGGTCGTGTGCGGGCCCTCCATCGGGAGACCGGACAAGGTCGCCCCGAAATGGACGTCGTGACGACGCGGACCCCGCACTCGGGTGATAATCCCGCCGTGGACAACGACCATGTGGTGCCCCTGCGGGGCAGCACGCACCGGCCCGGCGCGCTGCCGGCGGCACACCCGCCGGCGTCCTGGCCCCAGTGGCAGGACGAGTACCCCGTCATGGCACCCAGCGGGCACCCGTACGTGCTCGCCGCGCTGCGGATGGCGGTCTCCGGCAACCGGCACTGGCAGCAGCAACGCCTCGTCGAGAACGACGATCTGCGGGTCAGGCTCGTGCCCCTGTTCAGCACCGTGCCGGTCAGTCACTCGCTGCTCCAGGAACCGCACGGCGGCCAGCACTGCCGCTTCAGTACCGATGGGCCCCGGCTCTGGCGGGACACCGACCCGGATCGCTGGCCGAACAGTCTCTACCGGCATTTCCAGCAACAGGACGGCCCACGGCAGGGGCTCGGCGAAGTGACGGTGGCGCTGCGTCTTCTGACGAGGAGCGGCCTCACCGCGGAGGTCCGCCGGACCATAAGCGAGTGCAACGTGCGGGCGGACGCCCGTCTCCTGCTGGTCCAGCTCCCCCGGCAACTCGCCGACGACCGGTCCTGACCACCTCGGACGCCGCGACGAGGCCCGCGGCGCCCCCACACGGTCCGATGGCGCCTGACCGCCCGGAATCCCGTACGTACGCCGGCGGCGCGGGCGGCGCTGCCCGCGTCGGCGTGGCCGCTCCATGGAGTGCGCGCCGCATCGCTGTCACTCGTGCGCGACCACCGCGACCGGCGCCCTGCAGTGGTGCATCGCGGCATGCGCGACGTGGCCGATGTGCGGGACCAGGGGCGCGCGGCGGATGTGCCGGCCGACCACCACGAGGCCCGCGTCGGCGGCCTCGTCGACCAGCACTTGCGCGCCCGCGCCCATCATGGGCCGTTCCAGCACGGCCACCGACGGGTGCGCCTGCCGCCAGGGCAGCAGTGCCTCGCCGAGGGCCGTCGCCGACTCGCGTCCGGCCTCTGCCCGGGCCTGGTCGGAGTGAACGAACATCAGGGGCAGCTTCCAGCCGTGCACGGCGCGCAGGGTGCATCGGCGCCGTGCCGCCTCCTCGAAGGCGAAGGCGAGGACCGGACCGGCGGGCCGGTGGAGGTCCACCCCGACCACGACCTCCTTGTCCGGCCCGTGCCCGTATTCGCTGCCGTCGGCGCGTACGACGACGACCGGTGCCGTGGTGGCGGCGACGGCCGCCAGCCCGACCGAGCCCATGAGAGCGCCCATCACGGTCCCCAGCCCGCGTGATCCGAGCACCAGCAGGTCCGCGTCCGCGGCCTCGACGGCGAGTGCACCGGCGGGCCGCCCCGACATCCGGCGCCCGGAGATCCGAAGTCCCGGGTGGGCGAGCCGCAACTCGTCCACCGCGCCTTCCAGCAGTCGGTCCGCCCAGTCGCGGTGGTCGTCACGAGTGACGGTCGGCATGGCCACGGCCACCGGCAGCGGCCACTCCTCCACGTGCACCAGGAACAGGTCCGCACCGCGCAGGGCAGCCTCCCGCGCCGCCCAGTGCGCCGCCGCGAGACTCTCGGGCGAGTTGTCCAGACCGACGGTCACATGCCCGGTCATGGTGGCTTCCTCCTTCGGATCGCTGTCTGCGGCCACCTTCCAGCCTCCCGCGCCGGCGCGCCCGGCGGCGCGACGCGGCAACGACCACAACCATGGGCCCCGGTGCCCGCGATCCGGTGCACGACGCGCGGCCGGCCACTTTCCGGCCGCGGCCCGTCGTGCGCTCCGGGACCGGTGCCCGTCCACAACCGCACGCCGGCCGGCAACAGCGCGCCCCGTCACGAGTCGGCGCTCTGCTCGACCTGTCCGGCCCGCCGGGCAGGTCTCCCCCACCACATGTCCCGCCCGACCGCGTGCCGTCCGCGACGGAGGGCGAACGTGCAGGACACCGCCGAGCAAATCGTTTCGGCCGCGGGTCCGCCCGGTCCTACGATCATGAGATGACGGCCCCCCTTCACCCAGCCAAGCCCCGCCCCGGAGATCGGGTCGCGGTGCTGTCCCCTTCCTCCGGTCTGCCTGGACACCTTCCCCTTCCCCACGAGTTGGGGTTGCGCAGGCTCCAGGAGGACTTCGGGCTGAAGGCGGTGGAATACCCGACGACCCGGAAGATGGGCGCGACGCCCGAGGAGAGGGCCGCCGACATCCACGCGGCCTTCGCGGACCCCGACATCAAGGCGGTCATCGCGAGCATCGGCGGCGACGACCAGATCACCGTCCTCCCTCACCTCGACGGCGACCTTGTCCGCGCCAACCCGAAGCCCTTCTTCGGCTACAGCGACAACACCAACCTGCTGCTGTACCTGCGGGACCTGGGCATGGTCGCTTACCACGGCGGTTCGGTGATGGTCGAACTCGGGCGACCCGGCGCGATACACCCGCTGACGGCGGACTCGCTCCGGGCGGCGCTGTTCACCTCGGGCGAGTACGAGCTCACTCCCTCGCCCACGTACGGCGACGTCAACCGGCCCTGGGACGACCCGCGGACCTTCGAGACCGAACCGGCGACGGAGCCCGCCGAAGGCTGGTTCTGGCACAACGGCGACCGGGTGGTCGAAGGAGCCGGCTGGGGCGGCAACCTGGAGATCCTGTCCTGGCTGCTGATGGCGGGCCGCATCGGTGAACCGGTCGACCCGTACGCCGGCAACGTGCTCTTCCTGGAGACGTCGGAGGAGATGCCGCGTGCTCAGGACGTCTTCTTCATTCTCAGGAGCATGGGTGAACGCGGGCTGCTGCGGCAGTTCCCTGCGCTGTTGATGGCCAGGGCGAAGAGCTGGTCGTTCGAGAATCCGCTCGACCCGCAGGCCCGGGCGCGCTTCCGCCGGGAGCAGCGCGACGCCGTCCTACGGGCTCTCGACCGGTACGCCCCCGACACCATGGCGGTGTTCGACGTCGACTTCGGCCACACCGACCCGCAACTCGTCGTCCCCGTCGGAGGACGGATCCGGGTCGACGGCCCGGCGCGCCGCATCCACGTCACCTACTGAGCCGCAAGTCGCCCACGGCCCGTGGACCCGCGGCCGGTGACGGCCAGGTCGTGCCGTCCGGGGAACGACCGGGACAGCTGCTCCCGCCGGGGAGCGCCTGCCGCACGTACGGAGAGCGCTCCCTGTCCGGGACCACGGCACAGAGGGCGGCACCGCGGTGCAGGCCATCAGCGTGACGGCGCGAGCGCGGTGACGCGTGGACGACACGGACACCGTCGACCTGGCCGGCGTCGCCGCCGCCAGCGCGCCGCTCCGGGGTGGCGCGCGCCCCGGTTCAGCCGCCGTCCGTGGCGCATGCCGGGTGGCCCCAACCGTCGGGGTTCTTCGCGATCGTCTCTCCCTTGGCGTAGGGCCGGCCGCAGCGGCACCGGCCGGGGAACTTCGCCGCGACCGAACCACGGGAGGAGGTGCCCGCCGCCGATGAGCGCCGTTCCGCGGGCCGCCTGTTGCGTCCCGCCGTCGCGGGCCGTGACACCGGCTCCGGCGGGGGCAGGGCGGAGCCGGCGGCCGACCCGGCCGGCTCCTGGGAGCGGGCCGTGTGGCTCGCGGCGGCGTCGGCGGCCGCGTTCAGCGCGTCTCCGTCGACCTGATGCGCCGGGGTGTACACGAAGGTGACGTCCCGGCCGGTCAGCAGCGTGTCTATCGCGACCACCAGGTCCCGGTTGGCCACCGGCGTGCCGGCGGCCGTCTTCCATCCCTTGCGGCGCCAGCCCGGCAGCCAGGTCGTGACCGCCTTCATGGCGTACTGCGAGTCCATGCGCACCTCGAGCGGAACGACCGGGTCGGTCGCCCGGAGCAGCTCGCGCAGCGCGGTCAGCTCCGCCACGTTGTTCGTGGCCCTCCCCAGCGGGCCCGCCTCCCAGGAAGCCACCTGACCGTCCGTACCGGCAACGACCCACGCCCAGGCCGCCGGCCCGGGATTACCCTTCGACGCCCCGTCACACGCGGCGATGATCCGTTCCACCATGCACCTGATGCTGTCACGCCCCGCGCACGGGGTCCGCACAGCCCGGCCGTACCGGGGCGCGGCGGCTCCGCGCAGCGAGCCGTGCGGGTCCGGACGGGCTCGCGGCGGAGCGACGGCGTCCAGGGGCACGCCAGCCCCGGCCGGGCGAACGGCCCCGGGAGCGGTGCGACGCGGAAATGCCTTCACGTCTCCGCCGCGCGCGGGAGACCGTGTCCCGTACCGACCTACCTGCTTGGGCGGCTGCCTGCGCGGCCAGGTTCTCGTACCGCCGCGCGCGGGTGGACCGGTCAGCGGGGCCCGGAGAGCAGCCCGTTGAGCTCGGGGAAGGCGATGCCGTCGGCGAGGGAGCCGTAGCCGCCGGTGTGGAGGAGTTCCTGCGCGGCGCGGCGGGCGGCGGCGTACGCGGCCTGCGCCACGCCCGATCCGAGGCTGACGCGGGCCACGCCGAGGGCGCCGAGCTCGGCGACCTTCGGTGCGTCCGGGCCGGCCATGACGTTCAGCGGTACGGAGATGTCTCGGGCCAGGGCCGCGATGGTGGCGGTGTCGGTGACACCGGGGACGAAGATGCCGTCCGCGCCGGCGTCGACGTACGTTCGTGCCCTGTCCAGGGTTTCGGCGAGCCGGGTGTCCGGGTCGCCGAGGGCGAAGAGGTAGGTGTCGATGCGGGCGTTGAGGAAGAGGTCCGCGCCGGCCCGGTCGGCGGCGTGCCGGGCGGCGGCCAGCCGTGCCGCGAGTTCGCCGGGGGGCCGGGCGCCGTCCTCGATGTTGACGCCGACGGCGCCCGCCGCGAGCACGCCCGTGACGGTCTCCGCGACGTCGGCCGCGTCCTTGCCGTACCCGCCTTCGATGTCGGCGGTGACCGGGACCGCGACGGCGGCGGCGATCCGGGAGATCAGTTCCAGTGCGCGCTCGCGGGTGAGGGTGTCACCGTCCGGTGAGCCCAGCGACCAGGCGACGCCGGCGCTGGTGGTGGCGATCGCCTGAGCGCCCGCGGCCTCGATGACTCGGGCGCTCGCGACGTCCCAGGCGTTGGCAAGTGCCAGGGGTCGGGACGAGGTGTGCAGGGAGCGGAAGCGGCGGGCCTGGTCCGGCCGGGTGGTGAACATGTGGGCAGTCAAACACCGCCCGGTCGTCGCTGTCCGGCAGGAATCCGACATCGACGTCGGACGGAATGCCTCTCCTGCCCGGCGTGTGACGGGGCGTCACGCGCCCGGCAGGGCCTGCTCCGCCCAGATCGTCTTGCCCGTGGGGTCGTACCGGGTGCCCCAGCATTCGGTGAGGCTCGCGACGAGCAGCAGTCCCCGGCCGCCCTCGTCGAAGGCGCGGGCGCGGCGCAGATGGGGGGCGGTGCTGCTCCCGTCGGACACCTCGCAGATGAGGGCGGTGTCGCGGACGAGGCGCAGCCGGATGGGGGCGCCGCCGTAGCGGATGGCGTTGGTGACCAGCTCGCTGACGACCACTTCCGTTGTGAACACGGCGTCTTCCAGGCCCCATTGCTCCAGCTGTGCGGCGACGTGCTTACGCGCCTGCGAGACGATGGACGGGTCCGCGGGCAGGTCCCAGGACACATGGTGTTCGGCGTCGAGGCGGCATGCGCGGGCGAGAAGCAGCGCGATGTCATCGCCGGGCCGTTCGGGCAGCAAGGCCGCCATCACGGCGTCGCAGGTGTCTTCGAGAGAGCCGGTGGAGCGGGTGAGCGTCTCGCGCAGCATGGCGAGCGCGGCGTCGATGTCCCGTCCGGGTGTCTCGATCAGACCGTCGGTGTACAACGCGAGGATGCTGCGCTCCGGCAGGTCGAACTCCGCCGCCTCGAACGGCAGTCCGCCCACCCCGAGCGGCGGTCCGCCGGGCAGCGTGACGTGGGCGGCGCTGCCGTCGGGACGGACGAGCACCGGCTCCGGGTGGCCGGCCCGGGCCATGGTGCACCGCCCCGAGATGGGGTCGTACACGGCGTACAGGCAGGTCGCACCGGTGACGGAGGAGCCTCCCGCGGGGTCCACCGACTCCTCCCTGTCCAGTTTCAGCACCACGTCGTCGAGCTGGGTGAGCAGTTCGTCGGGTGCGAGGTCCACGTCGGCGAGCGTGCGTACGGCGGTACGCAGCCGGCCCATGGTGGCCGATGCCTGGACGCCGTGCCCGACGACGTCGCCGACGACCAGGGCGACCCGGGCGCCCGACAGGGCGATGACGTCGAACCAGTCACCGCCGATCCCCGCGCCCGCGGTGTTGGGCACATAGCGGGAGGCGACCTCGACGGCGTGCTGCCGGGCCGTCCGCCGGGGCAGCAGGCTGCGCTGCAGCGCGAGGGCGGTGGCGTGTTCACGGGTGTAGCGGCGGGCGTTGTCCACGGCCACTGCTGCCCGCGCGGCGAGTTCCCCGGCGAGCAGCAGATCGTCGTCGTCGAAGGGTTCGGGCGTGCGGTGCCGTGAGAACACGGCCATCCCGAGGGTGATGCGGCGCGCGGTGAGCGGAGCGACCACCGAGGAGTGGATGCCGTGTTCCCGGATGCTGTGCACACGGTCGGGGTCGGCCGCCTCCCCCAGGCGCAGCGCCTCCTCGTCGACGGTGAACCGCGCTGCCTTGCCGCTGACGAGCACGCGCCCCATCGCCGACTCCCGTGCGAAGGTGTGCCGCGCGCCGACGGGCAGCACCGGCTCGGGGCAGTCCTGCAGGACCGAGTGCTGAGCGGCCCGGTGGAACACGAGGGCGGTTCCCGGCTCCACGGTGCCGGGTTCCTCGCCGGCGAGCACGGGGGCGAGCAGGTCCACGGTGACGAAGTCGGCGAAGGTCCCGGTGGCCAGCTCGGCCAGTTCCTCGGCCGTACGGCTCACGTCCAGCGTGCTGCCGATGTGCATGCTCGCCTCGGCCAGGACGGTCATGCGTGCGCGGGCGCGGTACTGCTCGGTCGTGTCGAGGGTCACCACCGAGCAGCCCTGCACAAGGCCCGCGCCGTCCTTGACCGGGGAGATGACCGCCGTCCACACGCCCTCGCGGCCGATGTCGGGGCGGATCAGGGTTTCGTAGCTGCGGCGCTCGCCGCTCGCGATCACCTCTTCGACCGCCGCTTCGAGGCCCTCCGCACCTCTGATCACCACACCCGGCTCCACCTCGCCCGGCCGCAGCCCGAGAAGCTGCTCCGGCTTCATGGCCACAGACTCGAGGGTGGCGTCGTTGGCGGACACGAGTCGGGCCCGGCGGTCGAAGAACACCACGGGCACGGGCAGCTGCTCGAGGATCCACCACGGCAGGCCGGGGGGACCGTCCCCTCCGGGGCCCTGTCGGCCGCTCATGTCTTCGTCCATGGGGACCTTCACTCGCCCTTCGCCGTACGACCGCCCCGCGGAGCCGGCACTCCTCCAGCATGCTCCCGCGTTCACCCCCTCGCCAGGGCGGTGCCGCGGCACTGGTCGCCCGAGGGGTACGCCCGGTCCCGTGCGGCCGGGGTGCTCCGGCCGGGCCGTCCGCCACTGTCACGGTGCGGTGGCCGGCGGGCGGCGTCCCCCCGACGCCGCCCGGGGGCGGCCGCCGGTGCCCAGCGGCGGTACGCCGGCGCGGTCGTCCACCACCCGGCCGACCGTGCCAGGGCGCCGTCCCGGCCGGTCTGGGATTCACCGGAGTCCTCCGCCGTCCCGCGGAACGCCTCGACCTGGCCGACACGGGTGAGGACCACGGCCGGCGGCTGACGCCGGCAGGCGGGGAAGACCGTGGTCACCGACGCCCGCTGACGGCGACGGGCCGAGCTCCTGAGCGGCCTCGGGCGCACCTCCGGCAGGTCGGCGGGCCTCTGCGTCGAATACCGTGGACCTCGTCCTTCTCCGGCCTGCCGGTCATGCCGTCACCAGGTCAGGGCGAACCCGTCGAATCCGGGGCAAGGCCCTGGGGTGCCGTGGACCCGCGAGCGTCACATCCGCCCGTCGGGGCATGTGGAGAGACGGCAGGGACGGACGACGGACGGCGGAATGGGCCCTTCGGCCAGGGGAGGCAACCACAACATGACGGACCCCAAGACGGTGGAGCCGGTCGCCGGTCGGTTTCCGGAGAAGGCGCTGGAGACGCTGACCGTGGCGTTGGACGCCCTGCGTACCGGCGCTTATCTGACGGACGACGAGGGATGCATCATCGGCGTCAACTCCGGGGCCGAGCAGCTTCTGGACCGGACCGCGGCGGAGCTCCTCGGTCAGGACGCGCACGACATGCTGCACCGCACCCGCCACGGCGAACCCATCGCGAGGGCCCAGTGCCCGGTGCGGCAGGCCGTCTTCGCCGGAGGCACGGCGCAGGGAACGGGCGAGTGGATGGTGCGTGGGGACGGCTCGATGCTGCCGGTGTCGTGGCTGTCCACGCCCTGCCTGCTCGATGAACGGACCACCGCCACCCTTGTGATCTTCCATCCCCACGATGTCCCGGATCCGGCGGCCGCGGTCCCGGACCGGCCCTCCGCGTCGCTCTCGGAGCTCGAACGGCTGGCGTTGCTGGCCGAGACGACCACGACGCTCACCTCCACGCTGGATGTCGACGAGGCGCTGCGAAGACTCGTGAACCTGGTGCTGCCCCGCCTCGCGGACTGGGCCGTCGTCGACCTGATAACCGAGCGCGACGAGGTGTGGCGCCGCGCCGTCGTGCACGTGGAGGACGAGACGCTGGTGCACCGGGAGGAGCTCCAGGGGCCGATGCCGCCGGTACCGGAAGGTTCCCCGATGCCCCTGTCCCGGGCTCTGCGCGGCGTGTCGTCCGCGCTGGCCGGGCCGGAGACGTACCAGGGCCCGCCGGACTCGGGCATCGCGGTGGAGCAGCGCCGCCTGTTCGACGCGACCGGCATGCACTCGGCGGTCATCGCGCCCATCCGCGGCGTACGGGAGATCCTCGGGGCCGTCACCCTGGGCCGCTCCGAGCGGCCGGAGCCCTTCACCGCGGCGGACGTCGCCCTGCTGGAGGACATCGCGCGCCGGGCCGGCCTGGCCCTGGCGAACGCCGGCCTCTACCAGAGGCAGCGCAAGGTCGCAGAGACCATGCAACGTCATCTGCTGCCCCAGCTGCCGATTGTGCCGGGGCTGGAGATGACAGCCCGCTACGTGCCGGCGCCCAACGCCTCGCAGGTCGGCGGCGACTGGTACGACGCGTTTTCCCTGAGCGACGGCACCACGGCCCTGGCCATCGGCGACGTCGTCGGCCACGACCTGGACGCCGCCGCCGGCATGGCGCAGCTGCGCAACATGCTCCGCGCCTACGCCTGGGCGCAGCACGAACCGCCGAGCAAGATCGTCGAGTGTCTCGACCACGCGTCATTGCACATCGCCGAAGCCTCCATGGCCACCCTCATCTATGCCCGGATGACGGTGGCCGACGACGAGCAGCCCGAGCTGACCTGGACCAACGCCGGCCACCCGCCGCCTCTGCTGGTCACGCACGACGGCGTGGCCGACTTCCTCACCGGTGGCCACGGCCTTCTCCTGGGCGTCGCGGCCCACGAGGCGCCGAAGGGCCGCGTCGACGCGACCGTGACTCTGCCGCCGGGGTCGACCCTCGTGCTGTACACCGACGGCCTGATCGAGGCCTCGGGTCATTCCCTGGACGAGGGTCTGGAGCGGCTGCGCCGGAACGCCGCGTCCCTGGCCCACCGACCTCTGGAGCCCTTCACCGACCATCTGCTCGAGCGGTCCCGACCACCGCAGAACGAGGACGACGTGGCGCTGCTGGCCGTACGGATCCCTGGCTGAACCCCGTCCGTGCGGTTCGGCCCCCGCCGCCCGTACGGCGGCAGCCCGCCGCGGCCTTCACGGTGGGCTCAGGGGGTGTACGGGGCGTCGCTGTGGTGGAGCTCGGCCATGACGGGACCCGCCACCCGGTAAACGGCGGTCCGCCTGATCGTCACCACAGCGGCAGGGTCGTCGTCACCGCGGGTGAGGTGGACGACGGTGGCCTGCCTCGGGGGCGCCGTGGAGATTTCGACGGACTCCACGGGCGTCCTGTCCCCGAGCGAGACCGCCGCGGCGGGCACCGGCGTGCCCGCGTCGTTGCGCCAGGTGACCACGGCGTAGAACTTGCCCGTACCCTCCGTCGTCACCTTGATGGGCGCCACGGCGTCCGGCGCCGCGTCGCCGGTCATGTCGCCGATGTCGCACTGCGGCTGGAGCTCGATGACGATGCCGTCGCCCTCCCACCGCCCGTCGGTGAACGAGATGGATCCCGCGGGGGCGTCCGGCAGCCGCAGCTCGGAGTTCTGCAGTTCCGCGTTGCGGAGCCGGTCACAGGTCAGCCCACCGGCCGGCCTGTCCGACGGGCGGGGCGAGGGCTCGGCGGATTCCTTGCCGTCATCGTGGCCGGCACCGCCACCGGGCGACTGCGAAGAACTGCCCCGGTCGGGCGACTCGGCTCCCGGGCCGTTGCCGTTGCCGTCCGTGTCCTGGCAGCCCACTGCCACCGATGCCAGGACGAGCGAGGCGATCATCCACGATCCCCGTCTTGTCAGGCCTCTTGTTCCGTTCACCGCAGGTCCCCCCGATCTGTTCCGCACACCGGCCCGCGGACGCGGCCGGCACGGTCGGAGACGCGTCTGAATTCCCCGCGGTTGCGGACGTCACGTACGAGGTAACTACGCGGGGCGCCGGCCGGCCGCCTTGGCCGCGGCCGGACCATCACTGCCACTCCCGCCTACGACTGGTGCTCCGGCTGTAGTTCGTGATCAGTGGGACAGAGTGGGGACATGACTACGTACGAGACGATGTCGTTCCACCTTGAGACCGAGCGGCTGATACTGCGGCCGTGGGCCGAGTCGGACGCCGCTGAGTTCTGCGCCCTCCTCGCCGAACGCGGCAAGGGGACCCCTACGGTCGAGCACATCCGTACGTCCATCGCGGAGCTGCTCGCCGCGACGGCGACCACGGGGATCGCCCTGTTGCCCATCCAGCGCCGCGACGAAGGCGACTTCATCGGCTATTGCGGGCTGATCATCGGCCGCTCCACCCTGGAGGAGCCTGAGATCGCGTACGAGTTGTTCCAGCGTGCGCATGGGCGTGGCTACGCCACCGAGGCGGCCAGGGCAGTGCTCGATGCCGCAATCGCGACCGGGCGGAAACGGCTCTGGTCGACCGTCGGCACGTGGAACACACCGTCGCTCCGCGTCCTTGAGAAGCTCAGGTTCGAGCGGGATCACGTCTCCATGGAGGACAGCGGTGAAGTGGCCTGGCTGACACGTTCGTTGCCGTGACACGAGAGCGCGCTCCGGCCGAGGGACGTCCGTCGAGGCGGGGTCCCTCGGCGAGGAGCCTGTTCAGTCGAGGACCGCGGTGGCTTCGACCTCTACAAGATGGTCCGGTACGGACAGTGCCGCAACGCCCAGCAGCGTGGCGGGCGGTACCGGCGTGACCCCCAGCTTCGCCGCGGCCCGAGCGGCGCCCTCCAGCAACAGGGGCATCTTGTCGGGGGTCCAGTCGACGACGTGGACGGTCAGTTTCGCCACGTCGTCGAAGGAGCCACCGACCTCGGCCAGGGCGGTGCCGATGTTGAGGTAGCACTGCTCGACCTGAGCGGCGAGGTCGCCTTCGCCGACCGTCACGCCGTCGGCGTCCCATGCGACCTGCCCTGCGACGAAGACCAGTCTCGACCCGGTCGCGACGGACACCTGCCGATAGGCATCGATCTCCGGCAGTCCGCCGGGGTTCACCAGGGTGATGGCCATGCTGCCCGCCTCCTTGTCATGAGAGCCCGCGGGCTCCTTTCCCACGGAGCGAGCCCGCCCGTGGTCTCTTGTGGTTACTCAGAAACTGTAGGAGAGTGAGCGCTGACCTGGAAGAAGGCACTTTTCAGTGACTGGGGAACCTGATGGTGACCAAGCAGTTCAACGGCTCGCCCGAGGACGCGGACCTGACGCGCGCGGACTCCCTGGCCCGGGAGATCTTCTCGGACGTCGCCAACAAGTGGGCGTTCCTGATCATCGAGTCTCTCGGTGAACGCACCCTGCGCTTCAGCGAGTTGCGGAACGAGATCGAGGGCATCAGCCACAAGATGCTCACCCAGAACCTGCGCATGCTTGAGCGCAACGGCCTGGTCGAGCGGGACGTGCACCCCACCGTGCCGCCACGCGTCGAGTACACCCTCACCGAACCGGGCCAGGCCCTGCGCGCGACGGTCAGCGGCATGTGCGGCTGGACCCACCGGTACCTCGGCCACATCGAGGCCTCCCGCCGCCGCTTCGAGAGCTGACGGAGCCCCGGCCGCCGCCGGGGTCGTTCCGCTCGAGAGCCGACAGGTCCGTACGCCGTGGCGCCACCCACCGGCGGAGGCCCGGGCCTCGCCCCGGCACAGACGAATGTGCCTTGCCCTCCGGGTCGGCGTAACGTCCCGTATAGGCGACGTTGGAGGTGCCTCGTGACCAGCACGGGCGACCCCGGAGTCGATGTCGGCGCGGTGGATGCCGCGCTCGCGGAGACGGTACGGCGTACTGGTGCCGCGATCGGTGCTCTCTATCTGCTCGCGCCGGACCGACAGGTGCTGCATCTCGAGGTGTTGTGCGGTGCGCCGGCCGAGTTCGCCGCCCCCTGGGCGAGAGTGCCGGTGGCCGCTCCGGCCCCGGTTGCGGACGCCCTCCGCGACGACCGCCTGATCTGGGTGGGCAGCCAGGAGGAGATGGCCCACTCCTATCCCCGCACGGCGGTCGCGCTCCCCTATCCGCTCGCGCTGGCCGCCGCACCTGTCACCGGCGTCCTGCGGTGGGGCTCGCTCCTGCTGATGTGGCCCGCCACCCGCCCGCCGCGGATGACCCCGCGGGAGCGGGGCCACATCACTTCCGCCTGCGGGAATCTGGCCCGGCTGCTCGAGGAGGCCGCCGAATCCGGGAGTCCGGTCCACGGCAGCGGGCCCCGCATCCTGCCCGCCGCGGCCGGGCGGCCGGTCGCGACTCCGGCGCTGGCCGCCGCCGACTTCGCCGAGCGTCTCCCCGGCGGTTCCTGCTCGCTGGACCTGGAAGGGCGCATCACCTATCTGAGCCTCGGGGCCGCCGAGTTGCTGGGCCGCGACGCCGGTCAGCTGCTGGGTACGCTGCCGTGGCAGTCATTGCCCTGGCTCGACGACGCCACGTACGAGGACCGCTACCGTGCCGCGGTGATCAGCCGCGAGCCCGTCGCCTTCACCGCGTGCCGCCCACCGGACCGGTGGCTGGACTTCCAGCTCTACCCCGACGCGAGCGGCATCAGCGTGCGCATCGTTCCCACAGAGGCGCGGTCGCCGTCCCCCGCGCCGTCCCAGGAGTCCCTGAACACCGCCTCACCGGCCCGCGCCGGGCAGCTGTACCAGCTCGTGCACCTGGCCGCCGCCCTCACGGAGGTCGTGGGTGTCCAGGACGTCGTCGACCTCATCGCCGACCAGATCATGCCGGCCTTCGGGGCCCAGGGCCTGGTCCTGTCCGCGGCCGACGCCGGGCGGCTGCGGATCACCGGGCATCGCGGCTATCCGTCCCACGTCGTCGAACGCCTCGACGGCCTGCCGCTGGACACCTCCTTCACCCCCGCCGGCCATACCCTCAGCACGGGCATCCCCTCGTTCTTCTCCGACCCCGATCAGATGCGGCGCATCTACCCCGAGGCCCCGACGGTCAGCGGTAAGCAGGCATGGGCCTTCCTGCCGCTGATCATCTCCGGCCGACCCGTCGGCTGCTGCGTCCTGTCCTACGACCACCCTCATGCGTTCAAGGCCGAGGAACGCGCCGTGCTGACCTCGCTCGCAGGCCTCGTCGCACAGGCCCTCGACCGTGCCCGCCTGTACGACACGAAGCAGCAGCTCGCCCACGGCCTCCAGCAGTCCCTGCTGCCGCACGCCCTTCCCGCGGTCGACGGCCTGCGGGTCGCGGCCCGCTATCTGCCCGCGACCCGCGGTATGGACATCGGCGGCGACTTCTACGACCTGCTCCGCCTCGGCGACACCGCCGCGGCAGCCGTGATCGGTGACGTTCAGGGACACAACGTGGCCGCCGCCGCGCTGATGGGGCAGGTCCGCACCGGTGTCCATGCCCACGCCACCCTCGGCACCTCGCCCGACCAGGTGCTCTCGCGGACCAACCGGCTCCTCACCGACCTCGACCCCGGCCTGTTCACCAGCTGTCTCTACGCCCACCTCGACTTCGCCCGCGGACGCCTGCGCGTCGCCACCGCCGGCCATCCCCCGCCGCTTCTGTGCCTGCCGGGCCGGCACACCGTCCCCCTGGACGTCTCCCCCGGTCCCCTCCTCGGTGTCGATCCCGATGCCACCTATCCCGTCACCGACATCCCCCTCACCGCGGGTCTGACGCTGGCCCTCTACACCGACGGCCTCGTGGAGTCACCGGGCGTCGACCTCGACGACTCCCTCGCACGACTTGCCCACTGCCTCGACCGCGCCGCTGGCCTGGACCTGGACCTGATCATCGACGATCTCCTGGAAGAGTTCCGCCCCACCCGGCAGAACACGGACGACATCGCGCTCCTCCTGCTCCGGGCGGTCACCGGCCATGGACGGTGAACGGCCCGGGCCACCCGAGTCCCGGGACGGCCCCGGCCGCCCTCGCGTCCGCCGGCCGGGTCAGTAGCCGATGCCCTCTCGGAGAAGCAGCGCGGTGCCGCACCCTGGCGCGGTTCCGCATCTCGGCCGCGAAGGCGCCCGCACGCAGCGCGGCGGCCACCCGCTCCAGTTGTTCGGCCGTTGCCGGTTCGGTGTACACCTAGCGCAGCACCACGGTGACGCCCATCCGCTCCAGAAACGGCACCACCGCGTCGAAGTAGCCCGTCTCGCCGTCCGTGTCCACGCTGACGCCCGCCAAGTGCTGCCGGGCGACGTCCGCGTCGTGCCAGACGAGGGTGAAGGGCGCGGGCGGCGCCTCGCCGTGGCACTGGCAGCCGCGCAGCGCGTTCCAGCACTGGTGCCACCGCCGCCCCGGGCCGCCGATCGCCTCGCCGATCGCGCAGTGCAGGCCCGGGATGTCCGTGGCGTGCCGCCCGTCCATCTCGAACACCGCACCGGCCTGCTCGGGTCCCCGGCACACTTCCGTGAACCGCAGCCACTCGCTGCGCCCCTCGGTCGGGAATTGTGCCCATGCGTTGCGTTCCCGTGGCGGACCCTCGTACCAGGCGTCCCACACGGTCCGGGCCGCGGGCGGGAAGGGAATGCGGCGGAAGAGCCCCCTCTTGAGCGTCACGTCGATCAGCGCACCGCCCAGCGCCGAGGGGCGGCACTCGTCGACATCCGCCGTGATGTGCTCCTCGACCGCGGTCGGCCTGCCCGCACGGTCGAGGAGCCAGAGCTTCATGTGGTCGCCCCCGCCGCCGGGGCGGACCAACCGGCGCACCAGATTCGGCGCGGGCTCGCACCCGATGAGGCGTACGGGGCGGCGGACGGGGTCCGGCCGGTCACCGTACACGCCCTCCACCCGGCGGCAGTGCCCGAGCGGGCCGCCGCTGGTGCCGTTCAGGAGTGCCACATCCGTCCTCGCGGGCTCCTTGCGGGAGTAGGGCGGCCCCTCGGTGACCACGCCTTCGAGCACGAGGTCGAGCAGCGCCGGATCCTTCGCACACGGCCTGGCGTCGATGAGGACGGCGTCGTCGAGCGCGCAGTAGTCGTAGGTGTACGGATCCTCGGCGTCCACGTCGTGCACCGTGAAATTCAGCTCGCCGAAGGGGACACGCGCGTTCGTCGCGCACCGTTCGGCGGCCTTGAGGAGCCTGCCGGTGGGGGCGCAGCCGAGGAGGGTCAGCCGCTGCCGGAACACGGCCCGGTCCAGGAACAGCCCGTCGGCATCGACGCACCGCGCCCACACCGTCTGCTCCCCGTCCCACTCTTCGCTGACGAGCGCGAAGCGCAGAGGCAGATCCCGCCCCCAGACGACCTCACTCAGCGAAGCGTGCTCGTCCACGGTGTCTTGCCCCCTCCGGCCTCCCACGGCCGGGTCGATCATAGGCCCGGTGCCGCCCCCGGAACGGCCCGGCCAAGGCGTCGACGACCAGGTGGCGTGTGATCGGCCCACCGCGGCGACGCGCACGATGCCGTCGGCGGGGTGGCATCGGTGCGGCGGGGCCGGGCGCGTACGGCGGTGGTGGCACGGCGGACCGTATGCCCGGCCGAGTGATACCGCGCACAGGCCGTCGAGGACGGTCACGGTGCGTGTTAGCGTCCGCGCGTGACTTTTCCGGCCGGCGACGTATCGACCTCGGGAACCGCGACCGCGGAGCCCGAGGCTCACGGCGTGTTTGGTTCCGTAGCCGCGGCGCCGTCGGCGGGGGCCCGGGATGTTCCGGTGCCGGGCGATCGACTCGACCTGTTCGGTGCGGACTTCGTACGCGATCCCTACCCGTGGCTGGACCTTCTGCGCGCCGAGGCGCCCGTGCACCACGACGAGGCGACGGGTCTGTGGCTGGTCAGCCGCCACCAGGACGTGCGGCGGGTGCTGTCCGACGCGTCGGTCTTCCTGCCCGACAACGCCCAGCACGCAGTCGCCCCGCTCCCGGTTGCCGCGCTGCGGAGGCTCGCGAAGGCAGGTTTCACCCTGCCCCCCGCGCTGGCCAACAACGGCACCAGCAGCCATGCCGGGCTGCGCAGGCTGGTCAACCGGTTCTTCAACGCCCGGCAGGTGGCGGCCGCCGTCCCCGTGATCGAGCGCTGCGCCGAGGAGTTGCTGGACGCGGCGCAGGCCAGGATCGACGCCGACGGCCGCGAAGACCTGTTCGCCTCCTACGCCCAGATCCTGCCGTGCCGGGTCCTCATGGAACTGCTCGGCGTCCGGGGCGTCACGCCCGGCACGCTGATCCGCTGGAGCGACGCGTCGCTGGAGCTGTTCTGGGGCATGCCCTCGGCCGAACGCCAGCTCGAACTGGCCGAGCTGGTCGGTGAGTTCCACCGATGGCTGACCGACACCGTACGCGGAGCCACATCGTCGCCGGACGTTCGGGCCGAGTCGTTCATCGGAGCCCTGTCCCGCCACCTTCTCCCCGAGGGGGAACCGCTCGACACGGCGACCGCGGTCAGCGCCTGCTTCTTCATCTTCATCGCCGGGCAGTCCACCACCGGACAGCTGATCGCCACCGTGCTGCGCCGCGCGCTCGGCGAACCGGGGCTCTGGCCGCGGCTCGTGCCGGAAGCCGGCCTGGCCGAGGCCTGGGTGGAAGAGGTGCTGCGGCGCGAGCCGCCGGTGACCACCTGGCGCCGGGTCACCGCGCGGCCGGTGGAACTGGCGGGTACGCGACTCCCGGCGGGCGCGCAGCTGCTGCTCATGCTGATGGGCAGCGGCTCCGACCCGGCCGTGTTCGCCGAGCCGGAGCGTATGTGTCCGCATCGCGAGAACGTTCGCCACCACCTGGCGTTCGGTGCCGGGCGCCACCGCTGTCCGGGCGCGTCCCTCGCACGCACGGAGGCGGCGATCGCCCTGCGGGCGGTGGCACGCCGTCTGCCGGAGATCCGGCTCGCGCCGGAAGGGGCACGCCCGCCGATGCTGGGTCTGTTGTCCTTCCGGGCTCCCCTCGAGGTCATGGTGGAGCGCCGGCCCGGTCGTTGACGCCCGCGGCCGACGGCGGCCGCGCATCGTCCGGGCGGGCCGGAACTCCCGCCACCCACAGGCCACTTCCGGGTCCGACCGCAGTCGGCGCCCACGCGCGCCACCGCCCCACACGGTGGCGCGCGCAGGCTGTTCAGGGGAAGCCGGCCCGTGAGTCCGTCTGTTGAAGGCCGAAGGTCAGGCGCAGGAGGGGCACACGCCCCGGTAGGTGACCTCGACCTCGGACACCGTGAAGCCGAACCGCTCCTCCGCCGGGAGGTCCGCCAGCGGATTCCCGGTGGGGTGGACATCGCGGATGGTGCCGCAGCGTGAGCAGACCAGGTGCTGGTGCGGCCGGTGGGCGTTGGGGTCGTAGCGCTTGGCGCGCCCGTCGGTGGAGACCTCCAGTACCTCACCGAGAGAGACCAGTTCGCCCAGCGTGTTGTACACGGTCGCCCGTGAGATCTCGGGCAATCGCTGTGCCGCGCGGGCGTGGACCTCGTCGGCGGTGAGATGCACGTGGTCGCCGTCGAGGACCTCCGCGACGACACGCCGTTGGGAGGTCACCCGCCAGCCGCGTCCTCGCAGCCGTTCCAGCAGGTCACTCATATCGGTTCACCTATTCAGGCTTGGCGGAATACCCGTAGTTTACCGGCAGGTGTCCGGAACCCGATGGGATATGAAACGCGCAAACTTCTTGACCTGGACAGCGTCCATCGTAGGATCGTTTCCGGCATCAGCCAAGGGAGCCGGCATCTCCGGTTACGGCAGGAGACTGAGACATGACGGGACCACCGCCGAAGCTGACGGGCCGCGACTGACGGGCCTTTCCCCATGCCGCGCTGCCGTGCCGTCCCGGCAGTCCGGCCCCTTGTCAGGGACACATGTGCCCCCACCTTCGGCCGCCGGCACTTCACGAGCACCACGATCCCGCTCCGCCCGAAAGGATTCCCATGTCCGAGAACCCGGATGCAATCGTCACAGACCCGAAGACGGAGGGCCAAGGCGGCGGCTGCCCGGTAGCGCACGGGCGCGCCCCGCACCCGACCCAAGGCGGCGGAAACCGCCAGTGGTGGTCGGAGCGGCTCAACTTGAAGATCCTCGCCAAGAACCCGGCCGTGGCGAACCCGCTCGGTGAGAAGTTCGACTACGCCGAGGCGTTCAAGAACCTCGATCTCGCGGCCGTGAAGCAGGACATCGCCGAGGTGCTGACCGCCTCGCAGGACTGGTGGCCCGCCGACTTCGGCAACTACGGCCCGCTGATGATCCGTATGGCCTGGCACAGCGCGGGCACCTACCGGATCAGCGACGGCCGTGGCGGCGCCGGGGCCGGTCAGCAGCGCTTCGCGCCCCTCAACAGCTGGCCGGACAACGCCAACCTCGACAAGGCCCGCCGACTGCTGTGGCCGGTCAAGAAGAAGTACGGCCAGTCCATCTCCTGGGCCGACCTCATGATCCTCACGGGCAACGTCGCACTGGAGCAGATGGGCTTCGAGACCTTCGGCTTCGGCGGCGGCCGTGAGGACGTCTGGGAGCCCGAGGAGGACGTGTACTGGGGTCCCGAGACCACCTGGCTCGACGACCGGCGCTACACCGGCGACCGCGAGCTGGAGAACCCCCTCGGCGCGGTTCAGATGGGCCTCATCTACGTCAACCCGGAGGGTCCCAACGGCAACCCGGACCCGCTCGCCGCGGCCCGTGACATCCGTGAGACGTTCCGCCGGATGGCGATGAACGACGAGGAGACTGTCGCCCTGATCGCGGGTGGTCACACCTTTGGCAAGACCCACGGCGCGGGCCCGGCGGACAACGTCGGCGACGACCCCGAGGCCGCCTCGTTGGAGGAGCAGGGCCTCGGCTGGAAGAACACCTACGGCACCGGCAAGGGCGGCGACACGATCACCAGCGGTCTGGAGGTGACATGGACGAACACCCCGACCACCTGGGACAACAGCTTCTTCGAGATCCTCTTCGGCTACGAGTGGGAGCTGACCAAGAGCCCCGCCGGCGCCCACCAGTGGCGGCCGAAGGACGGTGCCGGGGCAGGCACGGTCCCCGACGCGCACGACGCGTCGAAGACCCACGCCCCGCAGATGCTGACGACGGACCTCGCGCTCCGGTTCGACCCGGTCTACGAGCAGATCTCGCGTCGCTTCCTGGAGAACCCCGACCGGTTCGCGGACGCCTTCGCCCGCGCCTGGTACAAGCTGACCCACCGTGACATGGGCCCGAAGTCGCTGTACCTCGGCCCGGAGGTCCCGGAGGAGACGTTGCTGTGGCAGGACCCGCTGCCGGAGGCCGAGGGCGAGGTCCTCGACGCCGAGGGCATCGCGGCCCTCAAGGCCAAGCTCCTCGACTCGGGGCTGTCCGTCTCTCAGCTGGTGTCCACCGCGTGGGCGTCGGCCTCGACGTTCCGTGCCAGCGACAAGCGCGGTGGTGCCAACGGCGCCCGCATCCGCCTGGAGCCGCAGCGCACCTGGGAGGTCAACGACCCCGACCAGCTCGCCACGGTGCTGCGCACCCTCGAGGGGATCCAGCAGGAGTTCAACTCCGGTGCCAAGAAGGTCTCCCTGGCCGACCTGATCGTGCTCGGTGGCGTCGCGGCCGTCGAGCGGGCCGCCGAGGAGGCCGGCTTCCCGGTCGAGGTGCCCTTCACGCCGGGCCGGGTGGACGCCTCGCAGGAGCAGACCGACGCGGAGTCGTTCGCCGCGCTCGAGCCGACCGCCGACGGGTTCCGCAACTACCTCGGCAAGGGCAACCGCCTGCCGGCCGAGTACCTGCTGCTCGACAGGGCGAACCTGCTCAACCTCAGCGCCCCCGAGATGACCGTCCTCGTCGGTGGCCTGCGCGTGCTGGGCGCGAACCACCAGCAGTCGCAGCTCGGCGTCCTCACCACGACGCCCGGGACGCTGACGAACGACTTCTTCGTCAACCTGCTCGACCTGGGCACGACGTGGAAGGCGACGTCCGAGGACCAGACGACCTTCGAGGGCCGCGACGCCGCCACGGGCGAGGTGAAGTGGGCCGGCAGCCGTGCCGACCTCGTCTTCGGCTCCAACTCCGAGCTGCGCGCGCTCGCGGAGGTGTACGCGAGCGACGACGCCAAGGAGAAGTTCGTTAACGACTTCGTCGCGGCGTGGGACAAGGTCATGAACCTCGACCGGTTCGACATCGCCTGACGTGATCGGCGGGATCTGACGTCCGACGCGAGCTCGATGGCCCGACCGTGATGTCCGGGCCGGCCGAACCGGCCGGCCCGGACATTTGCGTACGGGGGCAGCGAGGCGTCGGTGGGGCGGACTCACCCGCGTACCGCGTCGGGGAAGGATCTGTCACCGAACAGGACCCGGCCGGCCGCGGCCCGGCCGAACGGTGTGCGCAGCAGCGTGAACGCCGCCGCCGCGGCAGCCGGCGTCCGCACCTGGGCAAGCCCCCTGCGCAGCATGAGCCTTCCCCTGAAGTGGGGGCGCAGAGCGGCCCCGTCGTAAGTGCGCATCGCGTCCGGCTTCCCGGCCCGCAGCGCGTCGTCGAGGACCTCGGCCGCGAGCTCGGACTGCCGAAGACAGGGGTCCAGGCCACCGGCGGTGAGGGGAGAGACCGCGCCTGCCGCGTCCCCCACGAGAAGACCGTCGGGGCAGCTGATCCGACGCAGCAGGCCACCGACGGGAATGAGGCCCCCGCGCCGCTCCACGGCCTCCGGACGGTCAACTCCCGCGAGCCCGGGCGCTGATGCGCTGAACTGCTCCACCGCCCGGCGAAGGCCCTCCGGATAGCGGTCGGCATAGCCGGCGACCCCGACATGGGCGTGCTGCCCGTCGTTGACGACCCAGGCCAGGTAGCCGGGGGCGAGCGAGGGGTCGAGCACGCAGTGGAAGGTCGGCGGCTCGTCGCTCCCGGGCAGCTCGAAGACCTCCTCGGCACCGACGAGCAGATGGTGGTTGCGGTCGAGGCCGAGGTCACGGGCGACTTTCGACCGTGCGCCGTCGGCGCCGACGACGAACCGCGCGCGGACCGTCGTCGTCCCGTCGCGTCCGGCCAGGTGAAAGGTGTCGCCGTGCCGGCCGTGGTAACGGGTGCTCAGCGCTATCCGCACGCCGGCGGCAGCGGCGGAGGCGGCCGACGCTTCGTAGAGCGGCCCCATGTCGCCCACGCGGTACTCGTCGCGCGGACTGACCAGGTCGACGGGGCGGCGGAGGTTCGGCGGGTAGAGCACCACGTGCCGGATGGGCGGCCCGAGACATTCGGGAGGCAGGGGAAAGTCGTCGAGCGTCTTCCGTACGAAGATCCCCGTGGTGCGGATCGCGCCGGCGAGACCGGCTCGCCGTTCCACCAGGAGGACGTCGTGACCCTGGCGGGCCAGCAGCGTGGCGGTGTGCAGCCCGGCCAGTCCGGCCCCGACCACCAGTACGTCGGCACTTTCCGCGGCCGGGAGGCGGTAGGGGTGGTCGGCTGTCGTCATGCTCTGCTCCTCATGAGGGTCCGTCATCGGTCGCACCCGGTACGCGGGTGTACGCCGGCCGTCGGCGATGCGGCGAAGGCGCAGGCTGGCGTGACACCACCGGGAACCGGTCGAATGACGATCGAAATCTATCGATATTCGATAGGAACGGCAAGATGGGTCCGCCACCGAGCGGCTCGTGCGCAGGCGTGCGACCCCGTACCTCCACGGTCGGCGCACCGATCGGCCCCGGCGGATGCGGCGGGGCGGCACCCGTCGAGGCCGCGTTCGTCGACGCCGGTCCGGCAGGACAGGCGCAGCACTCCGTCGCCCGGTTCGTCCCGCCCTGGACCGTGGTGCGTACGGACGGTCTACCGAGCGGACTCCGCGCTCTTGCGCAGCCGGGCAACGGCCTCTCTGATCACCGGCAACCGCTCGTACAGCACGTCGCCGGGGCAGTCCGTGCGGAAGGCGTCGCGGTGGCCCGAGATGACGTGGAGCCGGGCCACCTCGCCCTTCTTGTAGGTGCTCTCGTCGTTCGTCGAGACGAGCCGAACGGTGCCTCGGGGATCGGCCCCCGGCCGGAGCTTCCAGGCGGCCACTTTCACGATCCCGGCCTCGATCGCCGGCGGGACCGTCGTACCCGGACCGAAGGTGCCGAGCGCCGCGATGCCGATGCTGTCGCCGTTGAAGCCCTTGGTGTGGGCCCCCAGTACGGGACGCCCGACGCCGCCGGCCCGGCCTTCGTAGATGGTTCCGCAGCGGTCCACCACGAAGTTGTAGCCGATGTCGTCCCAGCCGTCGCTCTCGACGTGGTCCCTCTGCATCTCCCGCAGCATGCGGGGGACGTCGGCGCAGTCGTAACCGTTCAGATGACCGGTGTGGTGGACGAAGACCGCGCTCACCGCGCCCGTGTACGTCGCCCGCTCCCTGACCAACCCCTCGTCAGCCTGCCACGCCTCCCGGCTGACGATCGGCGGTCGCGGGACCACCGGGCCGACCGCTACGTGCTCGGGCCGGGCAGGCCGGGACGGGGCGTCCCGCGGCACGAGCAGAGCCAGCACCACGACCCCGGCACCCAGGACGATCCGACGGGACCACATGGGACCACCTTGCGCCCCGGCCCTCCACTCTCACAGGTGAGCAGGCCATTCGGGTGAACGCCGCGGAGTCCGGTGATCGAACGAAGCAGGGGCGAAGGGACGCGCGCCAGGCTGCCCGGCTTCAGCGGCCAGCTGGAACGAAGGGCGCCCCGGCACCGACCGGGCAGGTCGGTGCCGGCGCGGACGACGGAAACCGGCGCCCGGGCGCCGTTTTCGGGCGGGCGGTGAACGCCGGCCGACCCGTGAGGGCAGTGCCCGGCGGCTCCCTGATCGGCGGTCTGATCGGTGCACTGCTCTACCGCCTGCTGATCAGCCGCCCGGCGACCGGCTCGCGGCGGGCCGGTTCAGCCGGAGCAGCGCCCGGCCGGACGCGTCCGCGACCCGGCCGCAGCATGGCACGGCGGCAGCACGGCACGGCGGCAGCACGGCACCGCGGCCCTGCTGACGGATCAGAGCGCGCCCCGGCCCCAGGGGCCGGTGATCGCGAGCGTGATGCCCGGGCTCTGGATGTTCACGAACAGCCAGTTCCCGTTCTTCGGTTCGAACACCGAACCGGCCCACTCCGAACCCCTGTGGTCGGCCGCCGTGACGTTCTTGCCCGCGGTCCCGCCGCGGAGATCCACGTCGTTGGCGGCGAAGCGGAAGATCTCGCCGCCCGGGGTCAGCCCGTGGACGTACTCGGTGCCGCCACCGTCCTCGCACAGCACCAGACCGCCGCGGGGGCTGACGCACACGTTGTCCGGCGCGTTGAGCACCTCGGATCCCGGGGAGGCGAAGAGCACCCGGAACTCGTCGGTGGCCGGGTCGAGTTCGAACACCTGGCCCTGGCGTGCGGGTCCCCCGTCCGTCGTGATGACGGAGATGCGGTCGTTGCCGTACCAGGCGCCTTCGAGGCGGCTGAACACCGCGGCACCGTTCGCCTGCGCCTGGAGCCGCACCGTGTCCGTCGCCGGGTCGACGTCGCCGACGGGTACCCAGGAGACCGTGCCGTACGCCTTCTCGCCGTCGGACCGGGTGTCGTACGTCGTCGTTCCGATGCGCAGGGCCTCGAGCCGGCCGCCCTTGGACAGGTCGCCCGGCACGGCCGGGACGAAGCGGTAGAGCGACGCGTCGCCGCGGTCCTCGGTCTCGTAGACGTAGCCGGTCGCCGGGTCGACGGCGACGGCCTCGTGGTTGAACCGGCCCATGGCCTTGTAGGGCTCGGGATTGCCCTTGCCTTCCGAGGCCACCTCGAAGATGTAGCCGTGGCGCTTGCCGGCCGTCGTGGAGAAGGTCTCCTCGCAGGTGAGCCAGGTGTTCCACGGGGTGGGGCCGCCCGCGCAGTTGCGCATCGTACCGCCGAGGCTGCCGTAGGACTCGAGCCACTGGCCGGCGTCCGGGTCGAAGACCATGGTGGTCGTACCGCCGCCGGCGGCCGGGTTGTAGGACGGGGCGGTGAAGGCGGGCCCGGCGCCGAGCTCGTGGTTGCGGACGAGGTGGACCTTGTCGCCGTAGCGGAAGGCCGCCATGCCGTCGTGCGCGCCGGGGGTGCGCACGCCGTCGTCCATGAGGTCGTTGGTCCAGCCGTACGAGATGTACTCGAAGCCCTGGGGCAACTGGAGCAGTTCCAGGCCCGTCGCCTGGTCCCTGACCGGGCCGAGCGGACCGTACCCGGCGTCGGATCCGAGCTTGACCGGCGCGGCTGCCGCCGTCCGCGCGGCCAGTGCCTGGAAGGGGAGGGAAGCCGCCGCGGCCACGGCGGCCCCGCGCAGGAGAGTGCGTCGTTCGAAACCGGGACCTGTCGGTCTTCCTGCGGACGTGCCTGTCATGGGAGTCCTCTCGATGCAACGATCTGGGGAGCGGCACCGGTCACCCTAGGAGCGAACACCGCGCCTTTTCCCAACGGGAAGTGAGCGTTGGGAGAACCGTTCCTTCCGGAAGCGGGGCACTGCTGCCGCCCCGGCCTGCCTGCCCGGCGGCCGGGGCGACGCGGCTTCGATCGCGGCCCGAGGACGGACCCTGAGGATCAGACGGTTGTGCCGGTACGGCTCAGCATTCGCCCAGCCACTTCACCGTCCCGATCGTGGCGTAGATGATGTCGGCCTTGTACTGTCCCGGACCGGGGTTGTAGTTGCAGGCAGATATGGCGGACCGAGGTCGTGTCGCCGTAGCTCAGGTCGATGTGGTCGGCGCCGGGGAAGACGTAGCCGTTGTTGAAAACAGAACCCACGTGGTGGATCTCGCCGGACCAGTCACCGGCAGTCTTCATCAGCAGCGTTCCGCCCTGGTCCGGCTCGGAGTAGGCGCCGAAGTATCCCTTCGGGCAGCCGGGCGGGTTGGGCTCGGCATTGGCCGACGGAGCGGTGATCATCAGTGCCAGCGCGGCGGCTCCGGCCAGGGCGGTCAGAACGTGCTTGCGCACAGTGTTTGCCTTTCTTGTCGTCACGAATGGTGCGTGCGTACTTGGGCGCGGCGGCGCCGTAGGTCCCCGGACCTACCGGAGAACTGCCGTGGTTGCGGGGCACGGTGACCTGTTGGCCGGGGACCGACGCGCCACAGGGCTCACCCACCTCGACCGAGCCACCGGCCCAGCCATACGCCGCTACGAACGCGACAGGCCCGGCAAGCTGATCCACGTCGACGTCAAGAAGTTGGGCAACGTCCCCGACGGCGGCGGCCACACGGTGCCGGGCCCGCCTGCGGGCCGCAAGAACCGCACGAACGCCGGCTACAGCTACATCCACACCGCCGTCGACGACCACTCCCGCCTCGCCTACAGCGAGATCCACGCGGACGAGAAGAAGGAGACCGCCACCGCCTTCTGGACCCGAGCCCAGGCGTACTTCACCCAGGCCGGCATCACCGTCGAACGCGTGCTGACCGACAACGGCTCCTGCTACCGCTCACGCAACTGGCGCGACACGCTGGCGGCGGCCGGGATCGCATACAAGCGAACCCGGCACCTACCGGCCCCAGACCAACTGCGAGGATCTCGAGTGCGCCCTTCCGGCCGGTCTGACCCACAGACCAACCGGCCGTTCGTGCCTTGTTGCCGATGTGTCGGCCGGCCGGGAGAGCGCATGCCGCTGCATCGGCGGACCGCCGGATGTGACCTGATAAGAGCCTGGCCCAAACGCCTCATCGCAGTTGTGTCCCCGGGCTCCGTCGGTGCGGCTCCAGCCCCCCACCGCGGACACACCGCCCTCGCAGGCAAACCACCCGCCAGCCGCGTCCCCAAGCTCACAGGGCAATAGAGATCGCCCATGCCGTCGCGGGCGTCGGCTCCTTCTCCGTCTACCCGAGTTCACCGCGACGGAGGGCGTCCCCTATCTCGCTGAGCTTTGCGGTCGTAGCAGCCGGGGTCCGCTCCTGTGCTTGTTCAGCGAGTCGGAGGGCATCGTCGATCTCGCTGAGCTTCCTGGAGGACAGGACGGCCGCCCGCTCTATCAGGTCGTCCCGGGACACGTTGGTCAGCCACGTGCACGGGGTGAAGCCTGGACGCGGGAACGCGAGCCGCAGCACGCCTTCCAGCGGCAGCCCTTCACCGGCGCCGACCGTCACTTCGATGCCCAGACCGCTGATGTCGAGGCCAGCCGGAGCGACGACCTGCATCACCTGGAACCCGGACGCGTCGTCTCCTGACAGCAGTACGACCAACCTCCGCTCGTCGAACTGGACCCACCAGACTTCGCCACGTTGCACAAGCCCTCCGATACACAGGACGGCAGGCAGACGCTGCGCGACCTGACGCGGTGTGGAGACGGGTGCGGCCACCGTTGATCATCGGTGTGTGAAGACAAACGATCATGCGGTGACCGCAGGTCACAGCGTAGACCCTGCCTGCCGGCAGGAGGCGTTCGAGGGCCTGATGAGCCGGATAGCGGGACGCTTCGCACGGGTCGAAATCCCGACGCCGGGCCCGCAGACGAGGTCTACGGCGGCAACCTGAGGCTGCGCACCCGCGCTGGAGGAACGCGGCACCGGCTACGTCCTCGCGGTGGCCTGCTCGCACGAAGTCACCACAGGCGCCGGGAGGTTTCGTTGCCGACATGTTGGCCAGGAAGGTGCCCAAGAGGGCCTGGCAGAAGCTGGCCGCAGGGGCCGGAGCCAAGGGCCACCGCTTCTACGACTGGGCCGTCATCGACCTCACCGATCCCCGGCCCGGGAGCCGGGAGCTGCTGATCCGCCGCAGCCGCAGCACCGGCGAACGTGCCTACTACCGCTGCTACTCGCCTGCCGCAGTGCCGCTGACCACCCTTGTGCGCGTCGCTGGATCAAGGTGGCGGGTCGAGGAGTTTTTCCAGTCCGGCAAGGGCCTGGCGGCCCTGGACGTCTCCTGGCACTCATCGCCGCCTCCCTGGCAGACGCGATTTCGCCGTGTGACGCTGTGTGTGCCCCTCCGCCGACCGGCCGACCACCGGGACGGGCGGGGACGACAGCACACGCGGAATCACGGGGAATGGGGGAAGGGTGAACCAAGGCGCGCCTGCGTTCTGCCGCGTACCGTGCGCTGCCCGCAGGCCGCCTTCCGTACGACGGCCACTTCGTCGGCGCGCCTGCGCCCTGCGCGGTAACGGCCCGGTGCCGGGCGGCCTTTGACGCCGCCGAGCCGGGCCGGCGGAGGCCGTGAGCGCGCCGCCCCGCCGCCCCGCACACCGACGCCGCCGCCCGCGGAGCGGGTCCGACGCCCGGACCGGAGAAGGCACAGCCGTCACTGTGACGGCCGAGGGCGCCGCCCAGGCACGGCCGGTGCCGGACCCGCGGTTCCGGGTCCGGACCCTGGGCTCATCCGCGGCCCGGCACAGGGGCCAGTGGGCAGGGGACGTCCGTCGGAGCCGCGGCGGGCCCATCGGGCCTGCCGCCCCGGGACAGTGACAGCCGCGGGCGGGAGCGTCACGGCGGTCTGCCCGCTGCCACCCGGACCGGGATGCGGACCACGTCCCGACGACGGCCAAGCCGCGCGTCCCGGAAAGAAATGACCGGAAAACGTGTCCGTGCCGACCGAACACACTGGGGGGGAGTCAAGAATGCTGCGCATTCATCTCACGGACAGGGACCTGACCCGTGTCCATCCGGCCCGCGAACCGGACCCCGTCTGGGAGACCCTGCTGGGCCTGCACCAACTGACCACGCCGCGGCGCGGCCTGCCCGTCTTCGCCGCCTGGCGGTGATGCGCCCACGCGAGGCTGGCCGAGGAGCACCTGGCGGGTCCGGTCAAGATGCTCTCCACCCTGGCCCCCGCCTCTGCGGGCTACTGGCCCGACTTCCTCTCGAACATCGACTCCTCGCCGCGTGGGCCGCCCTGAGCCGGCCGCCGCCGGCAGCTCCCGCGACCACGTAAACGAACAGAACCCACCGTGAATCAGGAGTGTCGGGCCTCACCCTCGTGTGTTTCCGGCGGCCGTCCGCACCATACTGGAGCTGCCCGCGACCCCCTGACAGAACGACTCCATGCCGAAGACGAGTACCTCCTTGACCACCGCCCCCGCCACGACGTGGCTCGGGCACGGGCGCCACCTCGGGCCGACGCCCGAGCAGGACGTCCGGCGCAACCTCATCGCGCTCAAGGCCGCCGGGGTCATAGACGACTTCCTCGACCTCGCTCCCGCCGATGCCGCTGACGCTTTCACGGCCGGTGCGGGCGTCAGCGGCCTCCCCCGACCACCAGGCACGGACGAGAGCGCCGCCCCGCCGGACCCCTCCGCCCGCCGCCTCTTCGAGGCCCGCTGGCGCGTGGACAACGACGTGACCGTGCGCGCCCAGCTGACCTGCTTCGACTCCCACGGCAGGCAACGTGACGGCGAGGCGGTCGGCTGGGTGCTGGCCGCGAAGGCGGAACGGACCTGGGACCAGCGGTGGCCCTCCCCCGCGACGATGTTCTGGCCCGACAGCGACCGCGTCGACTGGGACCACGACACGGTTCCCGGTCTGCGGCTGCGGACCAGTAATCGGCTGCCGGACGACGACAAGGAGATGCGCCGTCTCCTCAAGGACTGCAGCCGCGTCAGCTGGAACATCCACATCGTCGTCCACGAGGCGATGACGCCCGACGCGCCCGGCCGCCGGCCTCTGACACCCTTCCTGCCGCCTGGCCTGCGCCATCGGGTGGTGGAGCACCGGGCCTCGCCGGAGCAGTTCCAGATCGTCAACTGGGCGATGAGGGACCTACACGTACGGGTGCCACGCGGCGGGGCGGTGGTCCTGCCCACGGCGTTGGTGGGCTCTGAGTACGACGCGGACCGCTTCTCCGTCCGCAGTGTCTTCCTGGACGGCTCGGAGCCGACGGAACTCGTCGACAAGGTCACCGCCTTCGCCGAGCTGCCGCGGACCCTGACCACCGAGGCGGAAGGGGCCCTCCACAGCCTGCGCCACCGGTGGCACCTGCTCACCCTGGAGGAGGAGTTGGCCCACACCCGCCGGCTCGTCATCAAGTACGCCGAGGCGCTCGAGGCCATGACCAGGTCGCGGGACCTGTACCGGGAAGCAGCCGAACTCGCGCAGGCCGCGCTGGCCGAGGCGACCGGCTCCGACAGCATGCCGCGCCCGGCCCCGGACGACACGGCCGCCAAGCCGGCAGGCTCCCCACGAAACGCCCTGATCAAGGCTCTGGGGCGCTTCAAGGACACGTCGAGGCAGCATCAGCAGAAGTAGCGGATGCGCCCTCGGAACAGCGGACCCCTCACCGTCGTCAACCGGACACGAGGGGTTCTCCGCTCGATACGGGCCTGCTGCACTTGCGTTCGACGTCCCTTCCGGGGAAGAGTCCCCTCGGCGAAGGCTCATCAGGGGGCGAGCCGTGCGAGACGGGGCAGACGGATGTGACTGGGCCGAGGGCAGGGAGCAAGACAGCGGAGACGGCGCCCGGTCCTCGGTGCCGCGAATTGGACGCGCTGCTGGGCATGGAGGAGGACCCGGTTCCGCGCCGCCCTGCGCCGCCTCGCCGTGCCGGTCGGCCTGCTCGGGCTCGCCGTGTTCGCCGCGTCCGCGCCCGGATTCATGGCGGGGGACGACCCGTTCACCGCCTGGAGCCCGCTCGCGCCGGCCACCCGGGCGCTGTTCGGGGCGGCAGGGTGGTGCTGGGTCGTGGCGATCCCGGGACTGCTGGAGACAAGCTGCGTGAAGGTGGCCTCTCCTCGGGCAAGGACGGACGGGCGTGGGAGCATCTCGCGCTCGCCGCACTGCCGTTGTACGTGTTGCACCAGCCGGTCGTGGTCGCCTTCGCGTACGCGTACGCGGAGGTCGGATGGCACGCGCCGATGCTGGTCAAGTACGCGGTGATCGTGGCGGGTTCACTGGCGGTGATCCTCGTCGTGTACGAGTGGGCGGTGCCAAGGACCCGGGTGACGCGGTTCTTGTTCGGCACGCGCCCCAGGAACGCACCCGGCGGGACCGCGATCACCGCTCGGTAAATCCGGGAGCGCGATGTTCGACCGGAGGACATCCGCCTCGGGCTCCCCCACGGCCCCCCGGCTGCGCCGTTCGGGCCGCGGCTGCGCCCACCCGGGCGTGTGCGCTCGCGGGCGCGTCCGAGGGGGCGAAGCATGGGCCTGACGAGTGCCTTGCGGGCCGGGTGGACCACGGGAAGGAAAGACGCGGTGATCGACGAAGCTGTCGTCCAGGAACTGTTGGATGCGACCGATGACGACGCTGCTCTGGTGCTGCTTGAAGGGACGGCGCGGGTGGTCGACCGGACCGCCCTCGGCAGCGACGCGTTTCGCGGCGCAGCGGTGCTCTTGTCGCGCGGGGAGCTCGTGGACCGGCTGGGCACCTCGTCCCCCACCCAGGAGGACGTGGCGCGGGTAGCAGCGTCTTTGCGCGACGCCGTCGGCAAACTCGGAGCCTGAGACCCTCCCGCACCGAGACCTCCGTGCGGGGCGACGCTCCGGGCGCCGCGTGGACCGGGCGCGGTGCGGCTTCGGCCTGCCGCTCCCGCGGAAGCAGCGGTGACGCGTCGTGCCTGTGGGGGCCCGGTGTCAGGCCGGCGCCCCCACAGGCTGCTCGGTGGCCGCTGCTAGACGGCGGTGATGCGCTTGACCGCTTCGCGGGTGAGTGCGCGGTCGTGCGGTGCGCGGTCGAGGGCCCGGTGGAGCGTGAGTCCTTCGACGAGTGCGTCGAGCTGACGCGCGGTATCGGGGTCGAAGTGCCGTTCCAGGAGGTGCCGGCTGCGGAGCATCCACGCCTGGGTCAGTTCCCGGTACTCCGGGCGTCGAGCGGCGAGGGTGTAGAGCTCATGGGTGAGGACCAGGTCGCGTTGCGGCCCCTCGGAGAGCGTGTGGATGAGGTCGGTGATGGCCTCACGCGCCTGTTCCGGGCTGTCGACGGGGCCCAGGTGGTGCTCGAAGACGGCGACGAAGTGGTCGGCGAAGCGGGTGAAGGCTTCGCGGAGCACGTCGTCGATGCCGGCGAAGTGGTAAGTCATGGAGCCGAGCGGTACGCCTGCGCGGGTGGCGATCTTGCGGTGCGAAACGCCGGCGATGCCCTCCTCGGCGATGTGGTCGAGGGTGGCGGCGATGATCCGTTCGCGCCGCTGGGGGTCGGTGTGTCCGGTGGCCATCGGGTGCCGTGCCTCAGAGGCTGCGGATCGGGCGGGCGGGGTTGCCGACGGCGACGACGTCGGCGGGGACGTCCTTGGTGACGACGGAGCCGGCCCCGATGACGCTGTTGTCGCCGATGGTCACGCCGGGGCAGACGATGACGCCTCCGCCGAGCCAGACGTTGTCGCCGATGGTGATGGGCAGGGCGGCCTCCAGCTTGTCGCGTCGCGGCTGCGGCTCCAGCGGGTGGGTGGGGGTGAGGAGTTGGACGTTCGGGCCGATCTGGCAGTCCTCGCCGATGGTGATCCGGGCGACGTCGAGGGCGGTCAGGTTGTAGTTGACGAAGGTGCGGGCCCCGATGGTGATGTTGCTGCCGTAGTCCACGTACAGCGGCGGGCGCACCTCGACGTCCTCGCCCGCGGAGGCGAGCAGCTCTTCGAGGATCGGCCGCGCCTTCGCCGGGTCCTCGAGGTGGGCGGCCCGGTAGCGGGCGGCGAGCCGCACGGCCTGCTGTTGCCTGCCGGTGATCGCCGGGTCGTCGGCGATGTAGAGGTCGCCCGCCAGCATGCGCTCGAGGTTGGTGCGCGGGTCGTCAGCAAAGTAGTCCGTCGCCATGCGTACGACCGTACACTCCAGAAGGTACGTTCGTACACTCCTGCTCCTCGTCAGTGTGCCCGGCACGACGGACGCACCGATCTCGCAGCGCAGCGTTTCGCGACGGCCGATCGCTGCGGGTGCCCGCGGCACAGGCCCCGGAGGGGTTCACGTCCCTCCTCTGTCCAGGTCCCGTTCCGACCGTTCGAGGTCGTTGTCGCGCACGACATGCATGGCCGCCTCCTCGGCGCCGGCCGCGCCCGCGTCGATGCCCACGTCGGAGGCGAAGAGCTCCTTGTCGGTGTCCGGGTGGGCGCCCTCGTCCGGCGCGACCAGCCGTCCCGCCCGTTCGGTCCCCGCCTCGGGATCAATCGGCTCCCCCTCACCACCGGGCAGGTCGCCGATGCCGTCCGACTCGTCCTCTCCGCCGTCGGGCATCTCTTGGGCCAGCCGCTGGTCGAGGGTCTCGCCGTCGTGCTGCTCTGCTGCGGTGGTTCCGGTCCTTTCCACCCCGAGCGGCCTCTCCGGCGGCGAATAGCCCTCGTCGAGGATGTCGTCGTAGCTACGCTCGCCCACCGTGTTCTGGAGGTCCAGTGGTGCGGCGTCCTCCTGCTCTTCGTTGCTGCCCGTCGGCTGATAGACGTCGTCCGCCATGCTGCCCTCGGTCATCATCACCGCCTCCGTTCTCCGCGGGCCGGCCCCGCTCCGTTCGGCGCGGGCCGCTCCTCCGGGGTCGCACGGCGCGCCCCGGCCGGATCGATCTCCTGTGTCTTCATCTGTAACCCGTCCGGGAACGCCGGGCGACGTCACGACCGTGGGGCGAATCTGCTCGGCCCCCCGGCGGGCGATGCCGCGTGCAGCCCGCGCGGCGAGCCTGACGCCGACGGGCAGCTTCGTCCCTGCCTGAGACATCTGACCGGTCAACGACGATCTGCTCCTGCCGCAAGGGAGGCGGACACCGTCGCGGGTGCCCGTGACCGGCGACGTGAACCCTGTGACCGCCGTCCCGCTACGCACCGTAGGCGTTCCTACGGGCCTGTGGACCGACTCCGCGTGACGGCCGGGCTGCCGTGCGGCACGAGAGCCGCCACGACGCTCTCCGTCCAGGTGCCCGGCCGTGCCGTGACGGCCCGGGACCGCACGCATGCTCCGTTGCTCAGCTGCTCAGCATGGGCTCACAGCTTGTTGGGCTCCGCGTTCCTGGCCGGGTCGGTCAGTTCGACGCCCGCCGGGATGAACCCGGTCTGCCCCTTCGCGGCAAGGCTCTTCAGGTGCTGCTGGTAGCGCTCCGGAGAGACGATCTTGACGTTGAAGAGCATCCGGGCATGGTCGACGCCGCAGAGCTCGGCGCACTTGCCCCTGTAAGTGCCCTCCCTGCTGGGCGTGACCTCGAAGGCGTTGACGTTGTGACCGGGGAAGACGTCCTGCTTGAACAGGAACGGGAGCACCCAGAACGAATGGATGACGTCACGCGAGGAGAGAACGAAGCGGACCTTCTCCCCCTTGGGCAGCCACAGCGTCGGACCGGGGTTGCCGTTCTGCGGGTTCCGGATGCCGGGGACACCTGCGTCGTAGACACCCTCCGCACCCGCCGGGAAGTCATTGCGGAACCGGTCCGGGACCGTGCCCAGGAGAGGGCTCCCCTGCGCGTCGCCCGTCTCGGGCCTGCCGTCCACGTCCTCGACGTAGTTGAAACCCCAGCTCCACTGGTAGCCCACCACACCGATGGTGTGAGCCGGCTTCTCGGAAAGCTCCAGGAGCTTCGACTCGTCCCGCGCCGTGAAGTAGAAGAACACCGACACGATGATGATCGGAACCACGGTGTACAGCGCCTCGATCGGCATGTTGTACCTGGTCTGCGGAGGGATGTCGACGTTCGTACGGCTGCGCCGGTACCAGATGACACTCCACAGGATCAGCCCCCAGACCAGCACGCCCGTGGCCAGCGCAGCCGCCCACGAGCCCTGCCACAGGGAGAGAATCCGCGGCGCCTCCTCCGTCACCGGGGTCGGCATACCGAGCCGCGGGAAGTCCTCCCAGTTGTACGAGCAACCGGAAGCGGTGCCGAGGATCAGCCCCGCGATGAGGACCTGCGGCAGCTTCCGCCGCATCGGTCGCCGGGACAGGGGGGTGGAGCCGTAGGCGCTCACGGAACTTCTCCAGGGGTCGTGCCGGCCAACCCGCGGCGGCCGGTCGCCGACCCTCGGGCAGGCAGAGAGGCGTGTCTTCGCGGCCAAGTTATGGGCGTCCCACTGAAAACGCCGACCAACGCGCCGCCCGATGCCCCGAAGGGGTGGAGTTGCGGCAGCTCCGGACGAACGGCCTGCGAGCGGGGTTTCCGCAGTGCTCGTGGCAACGTGTCAGCAGCGTTGCAGGGCAACGCCGGGCAACGGTTACGCGCATGCCGCTCCGACCAGCGGGAACAGGCGCCGTCCGCGGAGAGAGCCGGTGCCAACATCGATCGCTGTTGCACTTCTTCTCCGGTCGCGAAGCGCATCGGTCCCACCGCCCGCCATTCTGTGATTCCCCGCTCCGGCAATCCGCCGGAAGCGTGAAGCCCCGTTGCCCTGGCACGGGTTGGATGGACGGAGATCCTGGTGGACCGGCCTCTGTTGTCTCAGAGAGCGACCCTGGTGTTCCTGCTCGCACTGATCGGCGGCGTGACCGCGGGAGTGCTGACCGCGCTCGCCGGCGAGGGAACCCCCCGCAGCGTCCTCGCGGGCCTCGCGACCGCCGGGCTGTCGGTGCCCTTCTTCAACCGCCTCATCGCCGCCGAGACCGCCGGCTGCCGTGAAGCGTTGGGCGCCGGTGCCGGGGAGGCGGAAGACCGTGGGTGAGCTGCGACCTCTCGGCAACGATCTCACCGAGGCGTCCCGCGCTCTCGCCCAGGCGCTGCGGGAGCTGTTCGAAGGGATGGAGGTCTCCGTACGACGCTATGCGGCGCGGCGCCAACGCGATCCCGGGACGTTCTCGCGCTACCTGAACGGAACTCGTTTACCGCCTTGGCAAGTGATCATGGACCTCTTCACGGACCTTGCCGAGCACCATGGAACCGCCGTCACGACGGAGGCCATCGAGTTCGTTCGCGGCCTGTACGGCTCGGCGGTCGACGCCGCCTCCTCCCCCAAGCACGCGGTCGAGCTCCTGGAGCAGCAGCTGGCCGACGCCGACCGGGTGTCCCGGCGCTCCAGCGTCCGCGGCGACGTCCTGGGCGACGCGCTCCTCGACCGCACCCATCGCATCGCCGATCTGGAGGTACGCCTCAACCAGCTGGAGGCCGACCGGAGCGCCGAACGGGAGCGGGCGGACAAGCTCGCCGCCGCCCACTCCGACGTCACGGAACTCCTCCAGGAGCGCAACGACCTGGAGATGGAGGTCTCCCGCCTGGACAACGAGCTGCGTCAGGCACGGGAACAGCGTGCCGCCGCCGAGGCACGGTGCGATCTCCTGGAACGTCAACTGGAGGCCGTGGAGCGGCCGGCGGCTCTGCCGGCCGTATCGGCACCACAGGACATGCCCAAGATCCTCATCGTCGACGACCAGGCGGACAACCTCCTCGCCATGACCGCGGTGCTGGCGACCCTCGATCAGGAGCTCGTTACCGTCTCTTCCGGCCGCGAGGCGCTCAAGGCGCTGCTCGACCACGACGACTTCGCCGTGATCATCATGGACGTGCAGATGCCGGAGATGGACGGCTACGAGACCTGCGCGCACATCAAGCGCCGGCCGAGGACCCGCGACGTCCCCATCATTTTCCTGACCGCGATGGGCGTCGATCCGGAGCACTCCGCCCGCGGATACGCGGCCGGCGCCGTCGACTACATGAGCAAGCCCTTCGACCCCTGGGCGCTGCGCGCCAAGGTCGCCGTATTCACGTCCATCCACCTCGAGCGCCGAGAGAACCGGTGAGCCTCCGGCTCCGGGCGGGGCGGGTTTGTGGCCGGCGCATCCGGACAGAAGCGTGGTGCGCGGCAGCGCCGTTCGTGAGAACTCGCGTCGCGGCGACATGGACCTGGACGATCAGCCGTTCACCTCCACGGCCGATCGCGTCCGAGGAGGCGGGGTTGCGTCTTCACCACAGCCGGCCCACCGACCCCGGCTACAGCCGCAAGCGCCACGGGCGCGGTTTCCGGTACTTCGACGCCCAGGGGCAGCCGGTGCGCGACCCGGCCGAGCTGGCCCGCATCCGGGCACTCGTCATCCCGCCCGCCTGGAACGACGTGTGGATCTGCACCCGGCCCAACGGCCACCTCCAAGCCGTCGGCACCGACGCCGCCGGCCGCCGCCAGTACCTGTACCACCCGCAGTTCCGCGCCGAACAGGAGCAGGCCAAGCACGAGCACGTCCTCGACGCGGCGGAGGCCCTGCCCGCCGTACGAGAGGCCGTCGAGGGACATCTCGGCGACCGCGGCCTGACCCGCAAGCGGGTCCTCGCCACCGCCGTACGCCTCCTCGACCTCGGCTTCTTCCGCATAGGCAGCGACCAGTACACGGAACTGAACAACAGCTACGGCCTGACCACGCTGCTCCGCGAACACTCCAGCTGCCGGGGCGGCGCAGTCCTGTTCACGTACACCGGCAAGCACGGCAAGGAGATCGTCCAGACCGTCGCCGATCCCGCCGTCTGCCGCAGCCTCACCGCGCTGTTGCGGCGCCGGGGCGGCGGCGACCGCCTCCTCGCGTACTGGGAGCGGCCCGCCTGGCACGACGTGAGCAGTGCCGACGTCAACGCGTACCTTCAGGAGATCGCCGGCCTGGAGATCACCGCGAAGGACTTCCGCACCTGGCACGCCACGGTAATGGCCGCCGTCGCGCAGTCCGCCGCGCACAGCGAGACCGCCCGCCGCCGTGCCATCGCCCGCGCGGTACGCGAGGTCTCCGGATACCTCGGCAACACCCCTGCGATCTGCCGCAGCTCCTACATCAACCCGCGGGTGATCGAGCTGTACGAAGAGGGCATCACCATCGCCGCCGCCCTGCCACGCCTCGGCGACGAGGGCGCGTACGGTATTCCCGCCACCCGGGGGCCCGCCGAGCGGGCCGTCCTGCGCATGCTCCGCACGGACAACCCGCCCGAGGGCCGTTCCTAGGGGCGCCGCTTCATCGACTTCCCGGTGCTCGGGCCACGTGCGAGAGTGGTGGCCATGCCGCGCCTTCTTCACAGCCTCCGATCCCTCAAACTCACTGTCGGTCTTGCCCCGACGCGTTTCGCGGCATGCCGCGAGAGAGGCGGCAGGGATTTGGAACACGCCCTGGCGGACGAGGCGACACTCTGCGGCATCCCTCGGCGCCACGTGGCGGTCTACCGGCATCTGTTCGTTGCCACCAGGTCGTCCGGAAGGTGCTCGGACTGCGGGGCGAGGGCGGTCGACGCCATGTCCAGGGTCTGAGGCGGGCGGTGGGCTCTGTCCAGGAAGAACCGGCACACGTTCCGTCCGAGCGGCGGACGTGCCTCCTGGCGGCGCAGCGCCTCCGCGCCCGCGTACTGGGCACTGTCGCCCAACTGCTCTTCGATGCGGATGAGTTGGTTGTACTTGGCGGTGCGGTCGGAGCGGGACGGTGATCCGGTCTTGATCTGGCCGCAGCCCGTGGCCACCGCCAGGTCCGCAATCGTCGTGTCCTCCGTCTCTCCCGAGCGGTGCGACATGACGACGGTGTAGCCCGCCCGGTGCGCAGCGTCGACGGTGGCCAGGGACTCCGTCAGGGTGCCGATCTGGTTGACTTCACCAGGACCGAGTTGGCGACGCCGGAGGCGATGCCCTCGCGCAGGAGGGTCTCGTTCGTGCAGAACACGTCGTCACCGGTAACTGCGCACCGCGATGGGAAAGCTCACGCGGCGGGTGAAGCTCGAGGACCAGATGCCGCTGGGTCAGGTGGCCGTTCTCGGTGCGCTGGACCGCAGCGGCGCGATGACGACCAGCGAACTGGCGGCCGATCAGCGGGTACGCCCGCAGTCCATGGCCCGAGCCGTCGGACTGCTCATGGACCAAGGGCTGATCACGCGCCGGGCACATCCGACCGACGGCCGCAAGAGCCTGGTCGAACTCTCCTCTGCGGGGCGGGCGCTGCTGGAGGAGGAGCGGGGGCGCAGGGCGGATTGGCTTGCGCGAGCGATCGAGGCGGAACTGACTGACGAGGAGTGGGAGTTGCTGGCACGGGGAATCGGGCTGGTGGAGAGACTCGCGGCCCACTAGGCCGACTTCTCGCTCCTGCCCGAGAGCGAGCGCTCGGAGTCCTCGTTGGCGTAACGCACAGCCGCATCCTGGTACTGGGCGAAACTGTTCGACCAGTGCTTCCTCGGGCGCACTGGTCGGTCGGCTCGTGGTGTGGTTCGCCAAGGTCGTCGAAGAGGCTGGTGATGCGGTCGGCGACGTGACCGCGGTGCCCGGCCGTCGTCGATACGCGGTTTTCCGCTGAGCCGGGCGCGGAACCGTCTCCTGCCTTGCCCGCTGCCGCGTCGGCACCTTCACCACTCGCCCCGCCGGAACCCCTACGCACGCGAGGGGGTCACGTGACAGCGCGGGCGGCGGGTCGCCCCTTCCGCCGGCCGGCTGGAACTGCCGCCCGCATGGATCACGCGGGGTACGCGGGGTGCTGGAGGATCTCGCGCAGCCACGGGCGGCGGACGGCCGGCAGCCGGACCAGGGTGCGCCGGAACACTCCCACGTCCATCCGGAACACGTCATCGACACTCGGGGCGGGCGGGTCGTCGCGCAGAACGTCCGCGGGCAAGAGACTCGACGCGGGGACGGCAGCCGCGACTCAGGGAAGACCAGCCGGAGCCACACCCCGAACGGCAGCGGCACCGAGTACGTCCGGGCGGCCGAAGCGGCCGGGGTCCAGACCTCCCCGGTCTGCGGATGGGACGGGACGAGCAGGATGCCGGCGTCCGCGTCGGGGGCGGACAGCCCCGGTCCGGCGAGGACGGCGCGCCGCATCGGCGGACCGGCCGGCAGCAGGGCGTCGAGGGCGTGCTGGAACACCTCCGCGGTCAGGCCGTCCGGGACGGTCACCGCCCGGCCTTCCGACGCCACCAGAAAGTGGGCGAGCGCCCGCCCGGCTGCCGCCTCCCACTGCGGGCTCCAGGACCACCGCCGGCTCGCCCCGGACAGCGATCCCCACAGGGAGATCGGCTCGAAGGCGGGCACGCCCTTCCCTTCCTCCATCAGCTCCGGCCAGGAGAGCGGTCCGAGGTCGGAGCCGCCGGCCTGGACGCGGCGCACGGCGTCCGGGGCGAGCCACATGGCCTGCCAGAGGGAGCAGTCGTCGATCCGGCTCGCCACCGGCAGACCGCACGCCTCGCAGGCCATGTTGGGGCCGTCTGCCACGTCGAGGCCGCAGCAGGCGCCGCCGCGCCTCTCCGGGATCAGCACGGCGCCGCGGATGTCCCCGGGGGCGATGACAACCGCACCGGGCGCGCCGTCGGACAGGGCGTGGACCGGCGCGTAGACGCCACGGGCCGCCGCCTCGTCCGGATCGATCTCCTCCCACCTCCGCCAAGGCGGCCCCCATGGCTCCGGTTCCACGGCGAACGTCCCCGGTTCCATGAGCACCGGGAGCTGAAGTCCGTTGCCGTACTTCTGATAGGTGTGGACCGGCAGGGCGACCTGGGACAACGGGGCGGTCAGCTCGGCGTCGCACCCTGCGCAAACGAAAACGAACAAATGCCCTCCGCTCGGGAAACAGGGGCATCGTCGCAGGTCGGCGGCAGCCGGCCAACGTGTTTTCCCGGCGGGCACCAGCGGCTCGATCCGGTCCCACGTCGCATCAGTGATCAGACACGGAGGGACACATCCCGGCAACCATCGAGGACGGACGCTCCGGCAATCGGCTCGCGCCCCACGGGGCACAACCTCGTGGCCCAGGTGCCCGCTTCCCGGCGGCACTCGAGCCGGGCGCCGCCCGAGAGACGGACTCAGTTCCCCACGCCGAGACCGGACATGAACGCAGCCGGATACCGGTCGCCGCGCGCCGCACCGGGCGGCACCGCCTTCTCGATCTCGGCGAGGTCGTCCGCGGTGAGGGTCAGCTCCGTCGCGGGCAGCGCCTCGGCCAGCCGTTCGCGGGTACGGGCGCCCACCAGCGGCACGATGTCGTCGCCCTGTGCGGCCACCCAGGCGATGGCCAGCTGGGCGACGGTGCACCCCTTCGCCTCGGCGACCCGGCGCAGAGCGTCCACGAGGGCGAGGTTGTGTTCCACGTTCCCGGCCGAGAACCGCGGGCTGAAGGCGCGGAAGTCGCCGGGGCCGGCGGTGCGCCCGGCGGCCCAGTGCCCGGAGATGAGGCCGCGGCTGAGGACGCCGTACGCGGTCAGGCCGATGCCGAGCTCCCGGAGCGTGGGCAGGATATCCGCCTCCACCCCGCGGGAGATCAGCGAGTACTCGATCTGCAGGTCGGCGACCGGGTGCACGGCGTGCGCCCGGCGGATCGTCGCGGCGTCGACCTCGGAGAGGCCGAGGTGCCGCACGTACCCGGCGTCGATCATCTCCTTGATCGCGCCCACCGTCTCCTCGATGGGAACCGCCGGGTCCAGCCTGGCGGGACGGTAGATGTCGATGCGGTCGGTGCCCAGCCGGGTCAGGGAGTAGGCCAGGAAGTTCTTCACCGCCTCGGGACGTGCGTCGGCACCGCCGAGGTCGTGGCCGGGTCCGCGCAGCATGCCGAACTTGACGGACAGTTGGTAACTGTCCCGGTCCCGGCCGCGCAGGGCATCGGCGAGCAGCAGCTCGTTGTGGCCCATGGCGTAGAAGTCGCCGGTGTCGATGAGGGTGACGCCGGCCTCGAGCGAGGCGTGCACGGTGGCGATGCTCTCCGCGCGGTCGGCCGCGCCGTAAACGTCCGACATGCCCATCGCACCCAGGCCCAGCGCGGAAACGGTCGGGCCGGTACTGCCCAGGGTTCGCGTCTGCATCACGTTCTCCTTCGTCGTCGGATCCGTCACCCACCTTGCGTGTGCGCCACGGCGTACGGGAACGGAGCGTTCATCATGGGAGAGCCGCTCCCTGGATCGGCCCGCCTGCGGCGGGGGACCATGGAGCCATGCAACGTGAGCAACTCGCCGACTTCCTGCGCCACCGCCGCGAGGTGATCCGCCCGGCCGAGGTCGGCATCCCCGACGGCCCCCGCCGCCGCACCGCCGGCCTGCGCCGGGAAGAGGTGGCCATGCTCGCCGGCATGTCGGTGGATTACGTCGTACGCCTCGAGCAGGGCCGCAGCAGTCAGCCCTCGACCCAGTTGCTCGGCGCGCTGGCCAGGGCGTTGCGCCTCTCCGACGACGAACGGGACCACCTGTTCCACCTGGCCGGCCACCGGCCCCCGCCCGGTGACGGAGTGGCCCGACTGGCCCGCGCCGGTCTGGTGCGCATGCTCGCCCTGCTCGGCGACACCCCGGCCCTGGTGCTGTCCGACCTGGGCGAGGTCCTTGCCCAGAACCGTGCGGCCGTCCTGCTCACGGGCGACCACACCGGCTTGTCCGGCGATCGGCGCTACCTCGTGCACCGCTGGTTCACCGACCCCGCGACCCGCGCCGTCCACCCGCCGGAGGAGCACGAGCACCACGCCCGGCAGCTCGTGGCCGACCTGCGCGCGGTCGCCGGCCGCCGGTCCGGCGATCCCGCGGTCGCCGGGCTCGTCGACCGGTTGCAGGCCGCGAGCGCCGACTTCCGCCGGCTCTGGGCCGAGCACGAGGTGGCGGTCCGGCGCGCCGACCGCAAGACCGTGCTGCACCCGCGGGTGGGCCGCCTGCTGATGGACTGCGAAACCCTCGTGACTCCCGACCAGGGTCAGCTGCTGCTCGTGCTCACCCCGGCGGACGGCGAGGCCCGCGAGCGGCTGGAGCTGCTGCTGGTACTGGGCGTCGAGGAATTCCCCACGGAGGTGACGGGCCCGCCTGCCAGGTGAAACAGCCGGCCGGAGCGGGGCCCGGTGAGGAGTGCTTCCGAGAGGCACTGGGTACTCGCGGGACCGGCGGCGAAGGCGACGAGCCCCCGAGTGGGCCGCCGAACGAGTCCGGCCCCCCGGGGCACCACACGGGCTGAGGAGGCCCCGATGTCCACCTCCATCACACAGCAGAGTGTCGAGGAGCTCGGCGGCGAGGCCAGCGTCCTGGTGCGGCAGCGGCGTGACCACGCCAAGCTCGACCGCCTCATGAACCGCTATGTATCGGGCAGGCGGCCCCCGGAGGAACGGCAGCAGACGTTGAAGGACATCATCCAGCTGACCTTCAGCCACGCCTTCGCCGAAGAGACCGTGCTGTGGCCGGCGCTGCGGCGGCTCGCGGACGACGGCGAGGAACTGACCTCTCGGGTCGAGCAGGAGCACCAGGAAATCAACGACCTGGTCGCCGCCGTCGAACACACCGACCCGGCCGACCCCCGCCACGACGAACTCGTCGAGCGGGCCTTTGCCCTGATACGGCAGGACATCCGCGACGAGGAGGAAATGCTCCTGCCCCGGCTGCAGGAGGCGCTGGGCCATGACCGCGCACGGCTGCGGCGACTGGGCACCACGTGGGAGACGGTGCGGCGTACCGCCCCCACGCATCCCCACCCGGCCGCACCTCGCCGGCCTCTGGCGAACGTACTGGCCGGAGTGCCGCTGAGCGCGTTGGACCGGACTCGCGACATGGCCGGAGCCGTCGCCGGAAGCTCAGGCGCCCGGACGACCGCGGTAGTGGGCGGGGCGCTCGTCACTGCCTGGTTGGCGGCAAGGCGGGCACGGACGAGTCACTGAGCCACGGCGGCTTCACCACCGACCGGGGAGGCCGAACTCGCCGTACCCGCCACGGCATGGCCGTCGGCAATCAGAAGAGGTCGTCACCGGGCAGGTCGGCGGCCTGACGGATCCAGCTGACGACGAGTTCCTCGTCGAACTCCTCGTCCTCGTGGATGTCGAGGTAGCGCACGCGCTCATGCTTGGATTCGCCCGGCGGGAGCGGATCCAGCGATGTGCCGTTGAGCCAGCTCACCTTCACGTACCTGGTGAAGCAGTGGAGAGCGAGGAACCACCCGTTGCCTTCGACGCCGTAGAAGGGCGAGTTCCAGCGGACCGCTTTGCGCACGCCGGGAACGGTCCGCACGACGAGGTCGTCCAGACGGCGGCCGACCTCGCGTTTCCAGCCCGGCATCGCCTCTATATAGGCCTGGACAGGGCCGTCTCCGTCGCCCTTTGGGATCTGCGGATTGCCGCCCGACAGCAGTCGCGGCTTCTCCGCCGGCCGATGCGCCATGGGCCTGATTATACGTTTATGACCATCTATCGGCCTTTTCAGGCGGGGTCCATTCCACCGTCGCCGCCCTCCCCCGACGGAACCGACTCGTCGGGGCTCTCCGTCGAGGGCTCATCGGCATAGGTGGGACGGGAGTGCTCGTCAGCGAAGTCGGGCTCCTCCTCCGGTTCGGGAGTCACGGATTCTTCTTCCTGGTCGGACATGGCCCGCTTCCTTCCTTTGATGGACGGCGTACGGCTTCATCGTTGTCCTCCCAGGCGTCGGCCGCATGCCATCAGGGCAGTGGCACCCCGTGCTGCCGGCAGCCCTGTCGGCCCGGCGGCGCCTCGATGCGGTTTCGTGTCCTCGTTCGTGGTTACCCAGCTCCTATGAACCGATGGGACGCATCACCGGGCAGCGATCGGCCCGAACTCCGGAAGCGTTTCTTCTCGTCGTCGGCAGGCCCCGGCCGTTTCCTTGCGGCGATCGACCGCCTGGAGCGCAGTCCGCGCAACGACCCGGTGATCGACCGGGTCCAGCGGACCGTGCACGGGCTACCCCTGGGACGCGGCAGGGACTTCCTGCACGGCAGGTGGCTGGGACATCCCGTGCATCCCCTGATGGTGCAGGTGCCGATCGGTAGCTGGCTCTCCGCGGCGGTGCTCGATCTGCTTCCCGGACAGCACCGTGGAGCACGCGCCCTGGTCGGGGTGGGGCTGGCCGCGGTCCCCCCTGCCGCCGTGGCGGGCTGGGTCGACTGGGCGGATCTCCAGCGACAGCAGATGCGCGTGGGACTCGTGCACGCGGCGACGAACGTCACGGCCGTGGCGCTGTACGCGGGGTCGTTCACCGCCCGGACACAGGGCCGCACCGGACTGGGCAAGGCACTCGGTTTCGCCGGGCTGGCAGCCGTGAGTCTCGGGGGCGCGCTCGGCGGTCACCTGGCCTACCGGCAGGCATCCGGCGCCAACCATGCGGAAGCGGTACCGCATCTCGTGAAGTCCGGGTGGCAGGTGATCGGCGCCGTCGCCGACTTCCCCGTCGGCCAGGCTGTCCGTCGGCAGATCGACGACGTGCCGGTCCTGGTGGTGCGCGAGAGCGGCAGCACCGTGCACGTTCTCGCCGACACGTGCAGTCACATGGGCGGCCCGCTCTCCGAAGGGACGATCAGCGACGGCTGCGTCCGTTGCCCCTGGCACGGCAGCGTGTTCCGCCTGGCCGACGGCTGGAACGTACGCGGCCCCGCGACGGCGCCGCAGCCCGCATTCGACACCCGCATCACCGGCGGCCGTGTTGAAGCACGCCTGCGGCGCCCGGAGTCGGACGCCGGACCGCAGAGGAGTGACGCCGCCTGACAGGAGCGGCGGAACGCCGCGCCTGACAGGAGCGGCGGAACGCCGTGCTCCGGAACGATGACGAGTGCTGCCCCGCCCCACCGCGGCAGGCGGCCCACCGGACCTCCCGTCGGCCGCCGCGCGAGGACCCTCAGCCCCCACCGCGCCCACCGGCCGGAAACCGGGTGCGGAGGGCCGGCGCTGTGGTGTGAGATCGGGGCATGTCGATTGTGCTGAGCATGCCGGGAGTGGAGGGGCTGAGCGAGGCTGTGGGCGTGCTGCGGGAGTGGCAGTACGACGGGGCGCCCATGCAACTGCATCCCGGGGATCTGGGCTGGTACTGGCGGTCAGGTGCGGAAGCGACCGCCACGGCGGTCAGGACATGGAGCCGGGGCGGACGGATTCTCGCCCTTGGGCTGCTGGACGGTCCCGGGCTGTTGCGCCTGACGATCGCGCCGGACGCCCACCAGGACGAGGAGCTGGCCCGGAAGCTGGTCGAGGACGTGACCGAGCCGGAGCGCGTGCTGCCCGAGGGGAAGGCGAACATCGAGGCGCCGATGGGCGCGCTGGTCCAGGATCTGCTCTTCGAGGACGGCTGGAACGCCGACGAGCCGTGGACGCCGCTGCTCCGCGACCTCACGGAGCCGGTGAACGACCCGGGCGTGCGGATCGAGGCAATCGGTCCCGAGCAGGCCGGTGTGTTCGCCGCCGTACAGCGGGCGGCGTTCGACGGGTCGAGGTTCACGGACGAGCGCTGGCACGCGATGGCGGCCGGGTTGCCGTACGCCGACGCCCGCTGTCTCGTCGCGTACGACGACCGGGGCAACGCGGTAGCGGCGGTGACGGTGTGGTCGGCCGGTCCGGGGAAGCCCGGGTTGCTCGAGCCGATGGGCGTGCACCGCGAGCATCGCCGTCACGGCTACGGAAAGGCGATCACCGTCGCCGCGGCGGCGGCACTCCAGGAACTGGGCTCGTCGAGCGCGCTCGTCTGCACCCCCAGCTCCAATGCCGGCGCCGTCGCCACCTACACGTCGGCCGGCTTCCGGCAACGCCCCGAGGTCCGGGACCACTACCGGGACTCATCGGCTCTGTCCTGCGGTTGATGCGACGGGGCTGCGTGCCGGCCGGCAGGCACGCAGCCGGGTCAAGCCGGAGACGCCCGCGGCCGGTAGTGCGGAGCTGCCGATTTCCGGGGGCCGTACCCGCGGAAAACGTACGTGCGTGCGGGATCTCGGCCGTGCCAGGATGACATCGGAAAGCGAGGTCTCGTGGACGAGTTGAGGCGGTTCCGCCTGGCGCTGGTCGCGTGGGCGGCCGGCGGAGCGGAGGCGGGAGCGGCGGCCGCGGCGGCGCGGGAACTGGCCGGCGGTGTACGGACGATCGTGCTCGTCGAGGGCAGCAGTGATCACGTCGCACTCGAAGCGCTGGCCGCACGTTACGGCCGCGACCTCGGCGCGGAGGGCGTCGCGGTGGTAGCGCTCGGAGGCGCGACGAACATCGGGCGGTTCCTGGACGTCTGCGGTCCCCCCGGGCTCGGCCTCCCGCTCGCCGGTCTGTGCGACATCGGCGAGGAGCGGCACTTCCGTCGTCATCTGGAACGGGTCGGCCTCGGGTCCGGTCTCACACGGGCCGCACTGGAGCCACTCGGGTTCCACGTGTGCGTCGCCGACCTGGAGGACGAGCTGATCCGCGCTCTCGGGGCCGAGGGTGTGCAGCAAGTGATCAAGGACCAGGGCGAGATGCGCCCCTTCCACACGTTCCAGGGCCAGCCGGCGCAGCGGGAACGGCCCGTGGAGCACCAACTGCGGCGCTTCATGGGCACGCACAGCGGCCGCAAGGCGCTCTACGCGCGGGCGCTGATCACCCACTTGGACCTCGAACGCGTTCCCCGGCCGCTGGAGCGCCTCCTCACGCACGTCTGAACCCGATCGAAAGACAACGTCACATCGGAGTGCGGCGTGTGGCGGCGCCGCGAGCGTCCCACACACCGTAGAGCGCGCCGATGCTCGGACGCGGCGTGCCGGGCGGGCGTGAGAGCAGGTGGCGGTCGTCCTCCGGTGGAGCGACTCCCGCGAGGAACGGGTCCGGAGCCTTGCGAACAGCCCGGCCCGTCCTGAGGGCGGCACGCCCGCAGTACGGGCACTGAGCGTCAGCGGACCGCCCCCGCGCTTTCCGGGACCGGGACGGGGGCGGTCCGCTGGTGCTTTGAGTCTTCGGCGGCAGCGTCAGACGTTGCGGCGGTGGACGCGGGCTTCCCAGGGCCGCAGGGTGTGCCGGGCGCCGAGAGGCGTGGGCGCGGGAACGTTGGCGATGAGCGTCTCGCTGTGCTCCCAGCCGTCGGGCAGGTCGACGGTGAGGTCGGATGCGCCGAAGTTGGCGAGGACGAGCAGTTCGGTGCCGGATGCGGAGTCGTGGCGGGTGAAGGCGTAGAGCTGTTCGTGGTCCGGGTGAAGCATGTGGAAGTCGCCGTGGGTGAGGGCGCGTTCGGTGTGGCGCAGGGCGATGAGGCGGCGGTAGTAGTGGAAGACGGATTCGGGGTCGGCGAGTTGGGCCTTGGCGTTGACGGTGCGGTGGTCGGGGTTGACCGCGATCCACGGTGTACCGGTGGTGAAGCCGGCGTGGTCGGTGTCGTCCCACTGCATCGGGGTGCGGGCGTTGTCGCGGCCGCGGTGGCGCAGGCCGGCGAGGACGCTGTTCTCGTCGGCGCCGAGGGCGATCTGCTCGCGGTGGTGGTTGAGGGACTCGATGTCGCGGAAGTCGTCGATCGAGGCGAAGGGCGCGTTGGCCATGCCGAGTTCCTCGCCCTGGTAGACGTAGGGCGTGCCGCGGTGGAGGTGCAGCACGGTGGCCAGCAGCTTGGCGGAGCGGTCGCGGTGGGCGGGGCCGTCGTCGCCGAAGCGGGAGACGACACGCGGCTGGTCGTGGTTGTTCCAGTACAGGCTGTTCCATCCCGTGGCGCCGAGGCCGGCCTGCCACCGTCCGAGGCTGGCCTTGAGGTCGGTCAGTTCCAGGGGCCGGACGTCGAACTTCCCTCCCGGGCCCTGGTCGAGACCGACGTGCTCGAACTGGAAGACCATGTCGACCTCACGGCGGGCGGGGTCGGTGAAGAGTCTGGCCTCCTCCACCGTGACACCGGGCATCTCGCCGACGGTCAGCAGCCTGCGCGGGTGGTTCTCGAAGACCTCGCGGTGCATCTCGGCGAGGAACTCGTGGATCCGCGGGCCGCAGATGTAGTGGGGGCTGCCGTCCCCGTGGCGGTTTCCCTCATGCACGACCCCGTCCGGCAGCCCGGGTGCCTTGGAGATCAGGTTGATGACGTCCATCCGGAAGCCGTCGACACCCCGGTCGAGCCACCAGCGCATCATGGCGTGCACCGCTCGGCGCACGGCCGGATTCTCCCAGTTGAGGTCCGGCTGCTTACGGGAGAACAGGTGCAGGTAGTACTCGCCGCTCGTCTCGTCGTAGGTCCACGCCGGGCCCGAGAAAAAGGAGCCCCAGTTGTTGGGTTCCGCGCCCGGTGTGCCCGGTTCCATGCCGTCGCGCGCGGGCCGCCAGATGTACCAGTCGCGCTGCGGCCCGTCCGGCCCGCCGTCACGGGAGGCCGTGAACCACGGGTGTTCGTCGGAGGTGTGGTTGACCACCAGGTCCATGACGAGCTTCATGCCCCGCTCGTGGACGGCGGCCAGGAGGCGGTCGAAGTCGGCCAGGGTCCCGAACAGCGGGTCGATGTCCTGGTAGTCGCTGATGTCGTAGCCGTTGTCGTCGTGCGGCGACGGGTAGACCGGCGAGAGCCACAGCACATCGACACCGAGCTCCGAGAGGTGGTCGAGGCGATCCGCGATGCCCTGCAGATCGCCGACGCCGTCCGCGTTCGAGTCGGCGAAGCTGCGCGGATAGATCTGGTAGACCACCGCCTCGCTCCACCAGGAGTCGGCAGGACCGTCTGCGTTCACGGACACGTCGAACCTCGTTTCCGGCTGCCCGGCTGTCCGGGGTCAGGAGATGGCGCCCACGGCCTCGCGGAGGACGGGGCCGGCGGCTCCGCGGGCCGTGCCGACTGCGCCGCACAGGCTACCGGCGACTTCGGCGAGCAGCGGACCCGCGCGAACCTGTCCTCGATGGCGTGGCCCTCACCTCCCGCCGTTCCACCGGCCGCCGGTGGCACTTGCCGGTAGCCACGATGGCACAGCCGCGTAGGCCGTCGCCCGGCGCACGCGCACAGGGCGGCCGGAGTGCCGGGCACGTTTCGCCGTTCGGCTCCATCGGCGTGCCTCACCGCGGGAGAGCTCGTCGGCGTCATCCTTGACCATGGACAACCGCGAAGCGACATGGAACAGCACCGACACCCTCGGTCTCGAGATCCGAACGGACGCGACCGGCACCGTCGCCATGAGGATTCTGGGCTGGGAAGGCGTACTCCCCCTCTCCGTCATTCGGCTGACCACGACCGCGGTCATGGCTGCGGCCCGCCCACCAGCGATCGGTGACCTCGAACCGCAAGGCTCGAGACCGCAGGGCCGCGCATTCTGACCGGGGGCTTCCTCCCGCGCGTCCGCCTGCTCCCGTCCGAGCGAATGCCCCTCCCCCGGGTAGCCGTTGGCGGCGCGCCCTTCGAATCCTGAACGGGTCAGACGCGTGCCAGGCCACCTGACGTGGGAGGGAACAAGGCGCCGCCCGCTGCTGCGGTCGCCGTAGGTATCGGCGGTGGCCGGGTGCGGGTGAATCGGCGGCGAGCGAGGCCGGGTCGACACCGGCATCACGGGTCCGTGCCGTCATCGGCGCCCGCTCCACCTCGCACGCGGCAAAGTGATGGGCGGTCCGAACACGCGAGAGCCCCCACCGGTGCGCGGTGCGGGGTTCTCGGTCCGGGCCGCGCCACGGGCACTACAGGTCCGTGGAATCCGGGTCGTCGAGGGCGATGGCTCCGGCAGGGCAGAGGCCCACGGCCATCCGGGCGGCGGCCCGTTGCTCGGGGTCGGGTGCGGGGTTCAGGAGCATCACCAGACCCTCGTCGTCGTCCTGGTCGAAGACGGCCGGTGCCGTCAGGGCGCACATGCCGGCGCCGGCGCAGCGGTCACGGTCGACGCGGAGTCGCAGCGGCAATCGTGGGTCGCTCATGGGCTATTCCTTGTCCCAGGTGACCGGCAGGCTGATCACGCCGTAGATGTTGGAGCGTTCGCGCATCGGCACCGGTGAGCAGGCGCCGGTAGCGGGTGTGCTCAGGGGCGTCCAGGCCGATGATGTCGCCGACCGGCGCGGGCGGCATCTCCCCCTGCACGCCCTCCATCGGCATGGGCGGGTGGAGGAGTTCGTAGCGTGAGCTGAAGCGCGGATCGGCCAGGATCGAGCGGGCGGCGGCGTGTCCGGTGACCAGCCAGCCCATGTGTCCGTCGGCGTAGCGCATGCGGCGCAGCGGCCGGTCGCTGAGCGCGGTGAGTTCGGCGGGCGGGTCGAAGGGGCAGCCGGTGCGCCGGTCGGTGGGCAGGGTGGGCGGCTCTTCGGCGGTGGTGCCGGCGGCCGTCGGGTCGTACGACATGGGTTCCTCCTGCGATCGTCGGGCGGTGTGCAGGTGGTGCGAGGTGGTGAAGTGGCTCGACGAGGGCAGCGGTTACCGCTTGGCGCCGACCTTGAAGGTACGGCGCGCCCACACATATCCGACGAGGGAGAGCGCCGCACACCAGGCGAGGCCGACGACCGCACTGGAGCCGATCCCGGTGCCGAGCCACAGGCCTCGCAGGGTCTCGATGATCGGGGTGAAGGGCTGGTACTCGGCGAACCAGCGCAGACCGGTGGGCATCGACTCGGTGGGCACGATGGCACTGCCGACGAACGGCAGGAACGTCAACGGCATCGGGATATTGCTGGCGGTCTCCACGTTCTTGGCGATCAGGCCGATGCCCGCGGAGATCCAGGTGAGGGCGAGCGTGAGCAGGGTGAGCAGGCCGATGGCGGCGACCCATTCGACGGGCGTCGCGCTGGGGCGGAAACCCATCAGGAGGGCGACGCCGATGACGAGCGTGATGCTGGTCATCGTCTGGATCACACTGCCCACGACATGGCCCGTCAGGAACGAGGCATGGGAGATCGGCATCGTACGGAAGCGGTTGACGATGCCCTCCGTCTTGTCGACGCACACGCTGATCGCCGTGGTCAGCGCGCCGGAGGTGGCGGCCATCAGGATGATGCCCGGCGCCAGGTAGTCGATGTAGTCGCCGTTGCCGGTGGGCAGTCCGCTGATGCCGTTGCCCAGGGCGCTGCCGAAGACGTAGTTGAACAGCAGCAGCATCACGAGGGGCATCGCGACGACGGTGACCGTCAGGGACGGGTAGCGCAGCGCCTTCTTGAGGTTGCGCCGCAGCATCGTCCTGGAGTCTCGCGCGGCGTACGACATGGTGGCCATCAGGCGTTCTCCTTGGGCGATGCCACGGTGCCGGCGGGGCGGGGCTGACCGGTGAGGGTCAGGAAGACGTCGTCGAGGTCGGGGGTGTGCACGGTGAGCGACTCGGCCTGGACGGCGATGGCCTCCAGGGTGTCGAGGACGGCCCGCAGATTGGGGATGGAGCCGTCGCTGGGGATCTGCAGGGTGAGTGAGTCCTCGTCGCGCGTCGCGATGCCGAAGATGCCCGCGGCGGTGTCCAGGCTCCGGGCGTCGGCGAACCGCACCCGGATGTGGCCGCCGGGGATGCGCTGCTTCAGCTCGTCGGCGGTGCCCTCGGCGATCAGCCGGCCGTGGTCCAGCACCGCGATGCGGTCGGCGAGTTGGTCGGCTTCTTCGAGGTACTGGGTGGTCAGGAAGATGGTCACGCCGTCGTCGGCCACGAGGTCGCGGATGATCTCCCACATGGTGCGCCTGCTGCGCGGGTCGAGTCCGGTGGTGGGCTCGTCGAGGAAGATGATCCGCGGATCGCCGATGAGGGTCATCGCCAGGTCGAGCTTGCGCCGCATGCCGCCGGAGAAGGTGGCGGTGGTCTTGTCCGCCACCTCCGACAGGTCGAAGCGGCGCAGCAGGTCCTTGGCCCGCCGCTTCCCCTCACTGCGGTCCAGGTGGTGCAGATCCGCCATGAGGAGCAGGTTCTCCTCGGCGGTCAGCAGGCTGTCGACGGCCGAGAACTGGCCGGTGACGCCGATCACGGAGCGCACCGCGTCGGCGGCCCGGGTGAGGTGGCGGCCCGCGACCCGGGCTTCGCCCGCGTCGGCGTCGATGAGCGTGGAGAGGATCTCCACCGTGGTGGTCTTGCCGGCGCCGTTGGGTCCGAGCAGGGCGAAGACGGTGCCTTCGGCGATGTTCAGGTCGATGCCGTCGAGGACGAGCTTGTCGCCGTAGGACTTGCGCAGTCCGGTGGCGGTGATCGCCGGCGCCGACGCGTTCGCGGTGATCGGCCCGGTCGTCCGGGTAGCAGTCATGCCGCATTCCTTTCTGGGACGGGAGTCGGGGGTACGCCTGGTCAGGCGCGGCAGATGATGACGTCGCCGACTCCGGCCCGGGCGTGCACCTCGACGGTTTCGTCGGAGTCCGCGGGGCCGGCGGAGGAGCCGAGCGAGTTGCGTACCGTGCCGTACTTGGTGTGCACGTCGAGCCAGGCGGCGGTGCCCTGGTGGATGCCCACTTCGATGTCGCCGACGGAGGAACGCAGGTCCACACGGCCGCGGGTGACGTCGCCGACACGGATGCGGCCGTTGGCGGACACCGCGTCGATCCTGGCGTGGGCGACGCCGATCTCGATCCTGCCGTTGGCGGACTTCGCATCGACGCTGCTGTGCGCGATGCCCACGGAGACATCGCCATTGGCCGCGCTGGTCTTCAGGCCGCCGGTCACTTCGCCGACCTCGGTCGCGCCGTTGCCGTTCTTGACGGTCGCCGTGCCGACGACGGTGCCGATCTCGATGCGGCCCGCGCCGACCACTTCGACGTCCCCCGTCGAGCGGGCCAGGCGGATGTCGCCGTGGTCGGTCCTGAGTTCGGCGCCGGCCACTTCGTCGACCTGGAGGTCGCCGAACGAGGTCTTGAGCACGGCGTCACCGAGGCGGCCTTCGCAGAAGAAACCGCCCATGGCCGTGCTGCCCCGGACATCCGATCCCGCGGGCAGTTCGACGCTCACCTCGATGGCGCCCGGTTTGCCGAACAGGGACCGCTTCTTGGCAGTCCTGACCGTCAGCCTGCCGCCCGAGAAGGTGACCTGGGTCTGCTGCACGGCCCGTACGTCGTTGTCGTCGGCGCCGTTGCGCGGCAGGACTTCCACGACCGTGTCGGTGCGCCTGCCGGCAGTGACGCGGGCGGTGCCGACCTCCAACTCGAAGGTGGCGGAGATCGGTTCGGGTGTGTCGAAAGCAGGCATGGCTGTCCCGTCCTCTTGGCTTGGGTGGGTGATCCCGCCGGTGAGGCGGGTGATGGGTCACGTCGGCGGGATCAGCTCCGCCGGTGGAGTGGGGTACGGCGGGCCGGCGGCCTAGCGGACCCAGCCGGTGAAGCTCCGGCCGCCCGACTCCTTGCCGCGGCCCGGGCTCACGCGCTCCCCGCCGTCGAGCGCGGTGGACACCGCCCGCACCAGCCAGGCGTTGACCGACAGGCCCTCCGCCGCGGCGGCGTCCTCGGCGCGGGCCTTGAGGTGGGCGGGGAGGCGGAAGTTGATCCGCGCCATGGCGCCGTCGTCGGCGTCCGCGGGCGGCGGAGCGGCTGCGGCGGGCGCGGCGACCGGCACCTGCGCCTCCCGGAACGGCTCGGGCACGGGCGGTGGCGTCACCACGAACTCGGGGTCGAGCCCACGCAGCCGCACATCGACGGAGCCGGGTGCCAGATCCCGGGTGACCTCGCCCATGGCCGCGGACAGCGCGTTGAGCAAGGTGAGACGTGCGGCGGATTCGAGGGGGGCGGTGAGCCGCTCGGCGAGGGCGCGGGCTTCGTCACCGCCCGCGTCCGCCGCGACGGCGAGTTCGTGCCGGAGGTTGTCGACGTAGGGCGTGAGGTCCATGACGCCATGATGGCACATCAATGGCGCCACGGCGAGCCAAAGTGGCTCACCTTTGGGGCGCGCGTCCTTGAGCTGCACTTTCTTCCTGGAATCGACAGTCACGGAGCCGCACGGAGCGACAGAATGGCGCGCGGTGGCACTGCGATGACACCACGGTGGCACCAATTGAACGAGGGCTCTGGAACCGACGGACCCCCGGCCCGGCGCGACTGAAGTGGCCGGAGTCTGCGCAGGCGCAAGCCTGCGGCCCTGCCGCGGGCGCATTCGGGCATCGGGGATGACCGACACATCTCGGGGCATGCGATTCAAGGTCCAAGAACTCCGACGGAGGGTTTGTGATCATGCAGCCACCCGAGGCGGACAGCGAGTCCCTGACGGCCCGCCCGCAGACCGCTGAACGGGCAAGGGATGCGACGCGGGGTTTTGTGGCCGCGATGGCACCGGCAAGCAGGCCCGAGGTGGATGCGGTGCTGCTGGTGGTGTCCGAACTGGTCACCAACGCGCTGCGGCATGCCGGCGGCGTGACCCGGTTCCGCCTGGTGGCGGGCCCCGGAACGGTGACGGTGTCGGTGGACGACCCCAGCCGTGTCGCTCCACGTCCGCTACCCCGGGACGCGGGGCGGCCCGGCGGGTTCGGCTGGCACCTGGTGCACACTCTGGCCGCTGAGGTGCGGGTCCGCATCCGACCGGGCGGCAAGACGGTGTCCGCGGTCCTCCCGCTGGCCCACTGACCGCCACCACGCCAGGTCTTGCGCTGCGCACCGGTACGGCCCCCCTCGATCGTGGCCGTCTTCATGCTGCACCCGACGGGCACCGCCTACGGCAAGGCCTATACCGACATGGGCAGGCTGACCGGCTCTCTGAATGTTCCCGGTGGCGTCGCGCCGTCCGGTGAGTGGTACGGAACGTGGAGTTCACACGTCAACGTCCGGAGCCGACCTGTCCTCGGGGTCAATGTTCTGACCCGACTTCCCGCAGGCGTCGAGGTGCTGGTGGGCTGCCAGAAGGGCCAGACCGTTTCGGTGCCGCCGTACACCAATGAATGGTGGGCGTACCTGCCCCAGTACGGCGGATACGTCTCCAACATCTACATCAGCCACCCGGACGACCACTGCCAGACGTTCCCCTGTGCCGGAGCAGGTAGTGAACTTCGGCAGTCCACCACGCCGCCGGGCGACAGGCACCGGCCGTCCCGGTCGCGCGACAGGCGCGCCGTGCGGTCCGGCCATGGGCGGAGCAGTGTTGTCGAGTTCGTGCAGGCAATCGCAGGCGGCCCCGTCCAATGTGCTGGACGGGGCCGCCTCGCTTCACCTCCGTCACGCTGCCGATCGGTGGATGACCCATGTGCGCCCGGCGTCGATCGCCCGGGCCCGGCAGGCCTGCAGCTCCGCTGAGCCCTGCCCTGCCCGGCTGGCCCAGTAGTTGGTCAGGGCGGTCGCGAAGTCGCGGCGATTGACCGGTTGCGGATCCGGTGAACCGGAGGTCAAGTTCGCTCTCGTCAGACGTGCCGGTGGGAGCGCCTGCTTCCGGTGAAGAGCCGGTAGAGGGCGAGCAGGATCAGGGAGCCGACGATCGCCGCGATCCACGTGGAGAGGTCGAAGAAGCCGTCGATCGAGTCGACGCCGAAGATGACCTTGCCCAGCCAGCCTCCGAGAAGGCCGCCGACGATGCCGATGAGCATGGTGATGATGATGCCGCCGGGGTCCTTGCCAGGCATCAGAAGCTTCGCGATCATTCCGGCGAGCAAGCCGATGAGTATCCAGGCGATGATGCCCATGATGATCCTCTCCCGGGATGTACGGCTGAGTTCATTTATCTACTGCGCTGTGCAAGCGGATCCAAACCTTCCGGTCAGGCCACTGAGTGGCGCAGTCACCGAGAGGGTCGGCTGGCACATGATCCGCCGCCTCACCAGGCACCTGGCCTTCACACGCAGCCCCGGCATGGTCGAAACCATCCGCATCCGACTCCCGGCCGCGAGCGGGAGAGCTGTCAGCACCGAGACGGTGTCTCTCGGTTCCGCAGGAGTGCAGCGGGAGAGCCGTCAGCACCATGCCGCACCGCGCGGCCTAGCGTTCGGCGGCGGGTGCGCGCAGGCGGACCATGAGGCCGCCTGCCGGCCCGGCCGCCTCCTCGGTGCTGCGTTCGCGTTCGAGTTTGCGGCGCGCGTGCTCGCACAGGGGGCAATAGCTGGCCCTGCTCCGGCTGGTAGCCGCACCGATCGGTCACGCGGCAGTCACGGGCGCAATGCGGAGCGACGGAAGACCGACAGAGCTCCGGTGAAAGCACCGCAGACAAGCCAGAGCCCCCGCGGCGGGACGTGCCGGCCACTACGGGGGCTCTCGCTCGACAATCCCAAAGAGGCGCTTGGAGTTGACGCAGCCACCGTCCCACTGTCCCTCGCACCGCCGACCCGCCGACACGGCGCAAGTCACCTGGACGGACCGCTACAAAGGGGGGCTTCTGCCAGGGGAACGGTGACAGCGGTGCACAGGTACGAACAGCGCCGCTGACGCCGTGGCCCGCCCGTACGATGATCATGTGACCACTCGCCGCAACCTCGGCCCAGGCCCCGAGACTCCCGCGCACCTCCGTGCCGCCCAGGCCGACCTTCTCGACGCACTGCCCGGCGTCCACCTGCCAGATCTGGACGAGCTACGAGCCCGCGGAACCCTCGGAGTGCGCCCCACCGCATCGCTGACTCCGCGACGAAGCCTCGGAACGGGCCGCCCCGAAGACGCGGAGCCCGACCGGTAACCGGATGTCACCCACACTCCAGCGCCAGCACGAGCGGCTCGGGGGCGGCCGGCGGGTGGGAATGACTGTCGCCCTGACGGACGCGGCGGGCATGTCCAGGGCCGTCGCCGCGCCCGCGCCCTTCAGCTCCCCGCCGCCACCCGCCGTACCACCGCCAGCGCCTCGCACACTGCCCCCGGGATGTCCGTCACCGGGAAGCGCGCCTGGCGTACCACGCGTTCGCGGTCCACCACCAGCACCGCCCGCTTCAGCCGCAGTGCCTGCCCGGCGCGGAACACCGGCAGCCGCAAAGCGGCGGCGAGGCGCAGGTCGACGTCCGAGAGCAGGGTGAAGGGGATGCCCTCCTCGACCGCGAACACCCGCTGCTCCTCCAGGCGTTGAGTACTCACGCCGCGCACCTCGGCGCCCGCCGCGCGGAAGTCGTCGTACGCGTCCCGGAACAGCCGGTTTTCCAGCGTGCAGCCGATGGCGCCCGGGATGTCGGCCCAGCCGTCCGGCAACGGGCCCGGGCGACCGGTCGCCGGGTAGCAGAACAGGACGGTGGCCGCAGCCTCGGCCACCGGGTCCAGCTGCTCACCGTCCCGGTGTCCCGGCAGTTCGAGGCGCGGCAGCGACTCGCCCACCAGGCCCGCCACCCGCACCGCCTCCGCACTCTCCTCGTCAGCCGTGCCGCTCAGCGAGCCGTCGCCGAGCAGCCAGCGGTCCGCCCAGTCCTGCATCGAGAGCAGCACGGGCAGCAGCCCCCGCCCGCTCTCCGTCAGCCGGTACTCGTACCGCACCGGGCCACTCTGATACGGAACCTTCTCCAAGACCTCCGCATCCACCAGGTGCGCAAGGCGCTCGGTCAGCACCTTCCGGGAGATCCTCAACTCCGCCTGAAGCGCGTCGAACCGGTGGCGCCCGCGCGCGGTCTCCCGAACCAGGAGCAGGCTCCACCAGTCGCCGACCACCGCCGCCGCCTGCGCGATCGCACAGGCGGCGTCCCGCTCGGGTACCGACCTGCCCATGGCTCTCCTGTCTTGACGAATACAACGTCCGGCCTCGAAACCATCTTGCGCCATGTGGACAGTTCCGTATAGGAACTGAGTCGCAAACAAAGTAAGTTCCCATAAGAGACTCACTGAAGGATGGGCGTCGCATGAGCGAGACACCGACGGTCCCGGAGCGCGATCGCCGCAGCACCCACCAGGGGACCTCGCCTCCGGCCGTCTTCTGGCGCTACTGGGCCGCTGCCACCGTCAGCAACGCGGGCACCGCCGTCACCGCCCTCGCTCTACCCTTGGTCGCCCTCACAGTCCTCGACGCCACCGCGCTCCAGGCCGCCCTGCTCGCCGCCGCCGGACAGATCTCCTGGCTGCTGCTCAGCCTCCCGGCAGGAGTGATCGCCCAGCGCGTCGCGCTCCGCCGCCTCCAGGTCACCCTCGATCTCGTACGGTTCGCCGCCGTCGGATCCCTCCCGCTCGCCTGGTGGCTTGACCGGCTCACCTATCCGCACCTGCTACTCGCCGCTCTGGTCACCGGCGCCGCGACCGTACTCTTCGACATCGGCAACTCGACCTTTCTGCCCGCCATCGTCCCGGACCGGCAGCTCGCCGCCCGCAACAGCCTGATGTCCGGCACGCACGCCGTCACCGAAACCGGAGGGCCCTCCGGGGGCGGCCTCCTCGTGCACGCCGCGGGCCCGGTCGGCGCGCTCCTCGTGGACGCGGGCAGCTACCTGCTCTCAGCCCTGCTGCTGCGTACGCTCCCCGAGCGCCGTCCCGCCGCCCGCACCGACGACGGCACCCTCCGGCTGATCCGCGAGGGCTGGACGTACGTGACGCGGCACCCAGTGATGCTGCCCTGCATGCTCTGGGCCACCGCCACCAACTTCGTCTGCGCCGCCCTGGTCGCCCTCACACCCCTCTACCTGGTCCGTGAGGCCGGACTGACGCCCGTACAGCTCGGCGTGGTGCTCGCCATGGACGGAATCGGCGCGCTCGCCGGATCCGCCGTGGCGGTCCGACTGACCCGGCGGTTCGGCACCGCCCGGGGGCTCGTCGGGACCGCGCTGGCCGGTGGCGCTGCCGCCCTCTTGGCCCCGCTGACCACGTCCGCAGCCGACGCGTACTGGTTCGCCTTGGGTAACGCCGGCTTCGCCTTCGGCGTCGTCATCGGGTCGATCGCCACCCGCACCCACCGCCAGACCGAGTCCCCGCCTGAGCTCCTCGCCCGTGTCATGGCCACCGTCCGCTTCGTCTCCTGGGGCGCCCAGCCGCTCGGCGCCCTCACCGCCGGCCTGCTCGCCACGTACGTGGGGACGCACACGGCCTTGTGGGCGGTGTGCACGGCCGCTCTCCTGCCGCCGCTGTATCTGCTCGCGGTCCCGGTGGGCCGCCGCCGGGACCTCGCCTGACACAGACGCCCCAGGCTCGGAAAACAGGGTCCCCACCTCACAGGCATCACAGACGGATAGGGCGTTTCACCCCACGGCTGCGACGGGCCTCACAGGTGATCGCGGAGTCCGAGAAGTCGCTCACCGTGAGTGCTGTCCTGTACCTTGCCTCGGTCGGCGACGGTGGCAGCAGCGCCAGTGCGGGTGCGCATCGCGCTCGCCCTTGTCGACGGCTGAGCTTGGTGCCGATCCACTGGCCGATGCAGCGGCGGTACTGGTCGGACGCGGCGGGAGCCACTCGGCCGGGTCCTGGTCGGCCTGCGGCGTATTCACGCGGTGCCTTCCGATCGCGGCGACCAGACCGGAGAAGTCATGGATGGACGGCTGCTTGGGCAGCAACTCCGCTCCATCGGGCGGTCCTCGAACACCACTCCGGCCCGGCGTATGCGCCGCAGATTGCTCCCCGGTTGGTCGCTGCCGTGTCAGCGGCCGATCGCTCTGTTCAGCACCGGCGCGCTGATCCCGGCTTGCCCGCGCCTGGTCGCCGGTGAGTCGACAGATCGTTCGTCAGCCGCTCGCGCAGAGCCCTGGAACGTCTGGCCGGGTTTCTGCCCTGCATGAACGCAGCAGGGGCAAGCGCCTCTCCCGCGACGCCGAAACACTCTCATCGGACGAGGCCTCCCGCCTCGACTGAGTACCGCCGGAGACCGTCCGCAGACGGCTGCCAAGGACCCGACATGCGGCAGGCGGTGCTGGATGGACCCACGGGTCTCAGGAGATCATCGACACAGTATGCGGGTCGCGTCCAGGAAGCTGGTGGTCTTACGAGCGCCGACGGGGGTACGAGGGCCGAGGCAGACGACGAAGAGCCCCGGCAGGCCGCCGTGTCCTTCGTGACCACCGAGCACTTCACCTTGCAGGGGGCGCGGGCGGCGACGATCACCGAAGCAACCAGCCGCGCTACGATCTTCCTCGGCGCGATGTCCGCCGGGATGGTCGCCCTGGGGCTGATCGCCACGGCAACCCGCGTCGGCACCGTGTTCTACACCTTCGGGCTGATCCTGCTGTCCACACTGTCCTTCATCGGCTTCGTCACATTCGACCGGGTGCTCCAGTGCGGGATCGAGGACCTGCGATACGCCCAACGGATCGAGCGGCTGCGTGCCTACTACTTCGAGGCCGCCCCCGAGCTGACCGCCTACCTGGCCACCGCCCCGCCCCGGCGACGGCTCGTCCTGCAAGGCCTGCACGGCGGGTACGGGCAGGTCTTCCGGACGGTCGCCGGGATGATCGGCGTGGTCACCGCGGTCCTGACCGGCTCGGCTGCGGGCCTGCTCGCCGCGCTCGCCTCGGGCCACTCGGCAGTCGCCGGATTCGCCACGGGCGGGGCGGTGGGCATGACAGTGCTGGCCGCGCTGATGTGGTTTCAGTACCGGGCCTGGGGGGTGGCCGGGCAGCAGCAGCCCTTCGGCCACGAGGAAGGAGAACCACAGGAGGGGAACAAAAGGCTCTTCTAGTAGTGCTTCGTTACGTCGGGTGATCTCGCGTGGTGTTGGGCATCTTCTTGGCATGAGGCTGGGGGGAAGTGGAACGACTCCGGGGTGAGTTATCGGAGTTCGTTGCCGATGTGTTCGCCTCGGTGCCGCGGCGGGATCAGCGGCGGTGGGGCGAGTGTTATCTGCGGGGCCTGATGCTGGATGGCCGGCGCAAGTCGGTCCAGCCGATGGCCGAGCGTCTGCCGGACGGGAACATGCAGGCCCTGCAGCAGTTCGTGAATCAGTCGCCGTGGGATCCGCTGCCGGTCGGACAGCGGGTCGCCGAGCGGCTGTCCGACTGGCTGTGCGGCGACCACCCCATCGCCCACCCGCCAGGTGCTGCACCAGTTCGCCAACGGCATCGATGCCCGTGCCCGGCGGATGCACCGCGCGTTCCTCGCCAGCGTCCGGATCTCGGAGAGGGCGTCGACATCGTCGGCGAACGGGGCGTGGAGGCCGTCTGCATCGTCGGCCCGCGGGTCGATGGTGCAGATCGTGCAGAACATCGGCCGCGGCCTGCGCCCCGACCCCGACGGCAGCACGAAGGTCTGCCGCATCATCGTGCCGATCTTCCTCGCCCCTGGCGAGACCCCCCCGACATGGTCGCCAGCGCGAGCTACCAGCCCCTCGTCGACGTTCTCCAAGGCCTGCCCTCGCACCACGAATCGATCGTCGAACGACTGGCCTCCACCTCGCTGACCCGGGAACGGCGCTGGGAGAAGAAGCGCCACGTCAACCCCGAAGGCTCCTCCGATGAAGAAGCGGCGGAGCCGACGGAAACGAGCGTGATGATGAACTTCGCCTCCCCCGCGCCCCGTCCACGATCGCGGCCTTCGTCCGCGCCCGCGTCATCCGCCCCGACTCCACCATCTGGTTCGAGGGCTGGCAGGCCCTGCGCCGCTGGCGCGCCGAGAACGAGATCACCTGCCGCTACTCCGTCCCCTACGACACCACCGTCCCCCACGCCCGCACCGCCGCCCCGGCGACACAGGAGAAGGCGAAGGCACCGGGCAGGAGCGGGAGTTTCCGCTTGGGCGGTGGGTCCACGAGCAGCGGCGCGCCTATCGGCAGGGGCACCCTCGACGAGCACCGGCGCGAGCGCCTGGACGAGCAGGGCATGGTCTGGGAGCCGGGCGACGAAGCCTGGGAAAGCAAAGATTGCGCTGTTCCGCTCCTACCACCGCGCCCACGGCCACCTCGCCCCCAAACCCGAGGCACTGTGGCAGGGCGAGAACGCCACGAGCAGCCCATCGGCCAGCACCTGGTCAACCTCCGCCGCCCCACGGACTCGGCAAGAACCCGGAACGGGCCGAACAGCGGGCCGCGCAGCTCAAGGAGATCGACCCGGACTGGACGCGCCTGGCCGCTGGACCGGCAGCGGCACTGGGCCATCCTGCGCGACCTCGCCGCCGACGAACCGGGCGGGGTGGAAGGCGCGCGGCGTGTGCGGGTAGCGGTAGAGCACGCCCTTGCGTTGCAGGGCCATCAGCTGGTGCGCCACGGACGAGGTGTCTTTTGAGCTTGACCGCCTGGCCGATCTCGCGCATCGACGGCGGACAGCCCTTCCGGGCGACTTCCCGCTCGATGAAGGCGACGATGGCCGCCCGGCGGTCGGTGAGTCCATCGGGGCCGGTGCTCACGCAGGGCGGGCGACCTATCCGACCTGCGGTTTCGGCGGCATGCATGTGGCCGTCCGCCCTCCCCCAGGGGGAGTCGCCGGTGGGCGACGTGCTTGGTCCGGCGTGTGCGGGTCAGAACCAGTGCAGGCAGTGCGGCGGGCGCTCGGCGCGGAACAGGGCGTCGGCGAGGGCGGCCGCGCCGGGGCGGTGGGCCCGGATGTGTCCGGCACGCACGAGCGTGCTCGGGGCGGTGCCGCCGAGGTAGACGGAGCCCAGGTCGCTCACGTCCAGGGACAGGTCGGGCTCCCGGTCCGTCGGGACGCAGTCGGCCCTGCCGTCCCGGACGGCCAGCAGGTAGCGGCCGCGCTCGCCGAGGAACGGGTCGTCGACGTCGAGGACGAGCTCGCCGTCCGTGAACCAGCCCCGCGCGGTCAGCGCACGCGGTACGTCCAGCAGCCGCACCCAGAGCCAGTCCGTGTCGCCGCTCACCTCACCGGCGCGGAAGTCGGCGAGCTGCCAGCGCAGAGGGTGCTGGGGTGGGAAGTGCTTGAACACGACCTGAGTGACCAGGTCGTGTCCGAGGACGAACCGGGCCAGGGCCGTGAAGGCGGCGTCGTCGGTTGTAATGGTCTCGTCGACCGTCAAGGCGCCGGACTCGCCGAGCGAGTAGCTGGCGTACCCGTCCAGCACGCCGTCGGCGTCACGGTGGACGGCGACGTAGCGCGGCGCCGGAGAAAGCGGGGGCTGCCCCGCGCCCAGGGCCCACCAGCGGTGTGGCCGGGACAGCGCGCCGGGCTGCGCACGGCGGTAGCGGTCGTAGAGCTCCTCCAGGACGTCGCCGCACTCGGCCCGCCGCAGCACCTCCACCGATCCGGTGTCCGGGCCGCTCGTGGGGGCCTGGGTCAGGCCGCGCGCCCGAGGGAGGGCGAAGACGGCCTGGTGGCGCGGCACCGTCAGCCGCTGCGTGTGGGTCGCCGGGCCGTAGCCGAACCTGCCGTAGATCGGGGCCTCGGAGGCCAGCAGTACGGAGAGGAACTCCCCTCGAGCCCGCAGATCGGTGAGCTGGTGCCGCATCATCGCCCTGAGCACGCCCTGGCGCCGGTGCGAGGGCACGACGCCGACGGCGCTCACCCCGGCGGCCGGGGCCAGGATCTCGCCGGGCAGGGTGAGCTCGAAGGAGTACGCGCCGGCGGTGCCGACGGGCCGCCCGTCCGCCGTCATGGCGAACAGATTGCGGTCCATTTCGAGCGCCGCCCACCAGACCCCGCCGCCGTCATCGGCCGGGGTTTCCGGGAAGCGTCCGAATGCGGCATGGAGTGTGTCGACGAAGACGTCGAGGTCCTGGTCGGTCGTGGGACGTATCTCCATCGCTGCCGCTGCCTTCCGTGTGATGCCGGCACCACGGCTCGTGGCCCCGCCACAGTGCAGCGTTGCCGCTTCGCCAGGGCAAGCGAATTACGGCCGCGCCCGAGGCCGGTCGCAGCGCAGCCCGTTCCCGGCCCGCGGATTTCGGCTCCGGTAGGCACATGCCTCCCGCCGACACGGGCCAGGAAGAGACCTGGCCGAGCGGGGTGTGACACCCGCTTGACGGGCGTAGCCGGCAATTCCTCGCGCCGGATTTCGCCCGCCCGCTTCGACGGCGGCCGTTTGGCCGCACGCGTGCGGTGTCACCCGTCCTGTGCGACTGCACGGATGCGCTGTCACCCGTCGTGTGCGACGGGTACAGGCACAGCCGCACGGCTCGAGGATCAGGGTGCGGGGGCCGACACGCCGGACGCCGGCCCCCTGTACGGGGATGAAGCCCTGGCTCTGACAAGGGAAGAACGGGATCGGTCCGTGCGCCGCTGTCGAACCGAGGAGAGATCGATGAGGCATGACGAATTCCTGGCTCGGGTGCGGGAGCGCGGTGAGTACGCGGATCAGGCGGAAGCCGCCGAGATCACCACTGCGGTCCTGGAGATCCTGGCGCACCGCATCACGCCCGGGGAGGCGAAGGACCTGTCGGCGCAGCTGCCCGCCGCGCTGAAGGAGGCTCTCAGGGTCGACGGGGAGCAGCGGGCCGAGTCGTACGGCGTCGAGGAGTTCTGCCGACGGGTGGCAGAACGCACCGGGGCCCGGCCCCGGACCGCCCAGTGGGACGCCAGCGCCGTACTCAGCACCCTGGCCGACGCCGTCTCCCCCGGCGAGCTCAACCAGATCATCAGCCAACTCCCCTCCGGCTACGCCGTCCTCTTCGGCAAACCCGACCTGAGCGACTGACGGCGTCCGCTGCGCCTGGGGCGCCGGCCCCGCCCGGATGGCAGGTGCGGCGACGCGTGCACACGGGCGGAATGCCGGGCAGCACGACCGTGTTCGCAGGGGTGTCCGGCCAACGACCGGCCGGCGAGGCGAAAGGTACGCGGGTGAGCGAGAGCTACTTCGAGTTCGGGACGCCCGCCGAGCGGTGGGAGCGGGCACAGATGTTCTTCGACGCCAAGGAGTACGTGACGGCGGCGCGCATCCTCAGGGGCCTGGTCGACGAGGTGCCCGAGCAGGTCGGGCCGCGGCTGCTGCTGGCCCGCGCGTACTACCACTCCGCCCGGCTGGCAAAGGCCGAGAGCGAGCTGCTGGCTGTGCTGGAACGCGACCCGGTCGAGCACTACGCGCACCTGATGCTGGGCCGCACCCTCGAGCGGCAGGGACGGGCGGACGAGGCTGCGCCGCATCTGCGGATGGCGGCGGCGATGTCCGGCGAAACCGTGCTCTGACGACGAAATTGATCCGGCCCCGGCGCAGTCACTGCGCCGGGGCCGGATCGCGTTCGGCGACGACCGGCGGCGCTGCTCATGCGGCGCCGCGCCAGAGCTTCGCGACGGTGGTCATCAGGAATTCTGTTGCGCGGCTTCACCCTTCCATTGCATGCCGGGCCGGCAATACACGTGTCCGCTCCCGTCGCCCGGCAGGGTGATTGTGGCGATAAGAAGTCTTCCTTCTGCCGCATCCCCGGAGGTCTGGAATGTCGAGAGGAAATGAGGCAATACCCGAACGGCTTTCGACTTAGGCTGATGTTATGCGCGGGTGCCCTGCGTGTTCTCTTAGCGGTGCGGCCCGCGGTGCGCGACCATACGGACGCCGACACAGACTCGATCATCGGCGTCGTGCATGACGACGGGTCCTCGCCGGCCGCCGAGGCGCGTTCCGTGCGGGTGCGGTCAGGTGTTTCCGGCCGGCGGGCTGCATGGCGCGCCAGAGCGCGGGTCGCGATTCTCGACACCGGCAATGCAAAGACGTCAAGAGCGATGAGCCAGCAGAAGGACCGATACAGGAAGAAGGACGGACGTGTCCGGCAGCGAAAGCGAGAACCCGGTAATCCCCTCCCCGACCCCCACGCCGACTCGTCCCAGGACGAACCGGGACTGGTGGCCGAATCAGCTGGATCTTCAGGTTCTCCACCAGCACTCGCCTCTGTCCAATCCGATGGGCGAGGACTTCGACTACGCAGCAGAGTTCGCGACCCTCGACGTCGACGCGCTGAAGCAGGACGTCTTCGAGGTGATGACGACGTCACAGGACTGGTGGCCCGCCGACTACGGCCACTACGGGCCGCTCTTCATCCGGATGAGCTGGCACGCCGCGGGAACGTACCGCATCGCCGACGGCCGGGGCGGTGGCGGCAGCGGAGCCCAGCGCTTCGCCCCCCTCAACAGCTGGCCGGACAACGCGAGCCTCGACAAGGCGCGCCGTTTGCTCTGGCCTGTCAAGCAGAAGTACGGCCGGAAGATCTCCTGGGCCGACCTTCTCGTGTTCGCCGGCAACTGTGCCATGGAATCGATGGGCTTCAAGACGTTCGGGTTCGGATTCGGGCGGCAGGACATCTGGGAACCCGAGGAGATCTTCTGGGGACCCGAGGACACCTGGCTCGGAGACGAGCGCTACAGCGGCGACAGGGAACTCACGGGTCCTTTCGGCGCCGTGCAGATGGGCCTGATCTACGTCAATCCGGAAGGGCCCAACGGCAACCCGGATCCGCTCGCCGCCGCCAGGGACATTCGCGAGACCTTCAGCCGTATGGCGATGAACGACGAGGAGACCGCCGCGCTCATCATCGGCGGCCACACGTTCGGCAAATGCCATGGCGCGGTCGATCCCTCTTACATCGGTCCGGAGCCCGAGGCCGCGCCCGTCGAGCAGCAAGGCATCGGCTGGCGGAACACCTCCGGCAGCGGCAAGGGCGCGGACACGCTCACCAGCGGGCTCGAGGGCGCATGGACCACGGAGCCGACGAAATGGGACAACGGTTAGGGCTTGCAGATCATCAAGGTGTTGCTTCCTGTCTCATGGCTCGTTGATGTGGTATGCGCATCTCGGACGAGACCTGTACTCAACTCGCCATGAAGTTCGCGGTGTTGTTCCCGCATCTGGATGAGCGGCAGCGACGGCTACTGATGGCCGCAGAGGCCCGTGTTCTGGGACATGGTGGTGTTCGGGCCGTGGCACGGGCGGCCGCGGTGAGTGAGACCACGGTCCGCAAGGGCGTGTCCGAGTTGGAGACCGGCGAGGAGCCTCTGGGGCGGGTGCGGCGACCGGGCGGAGGCCGCAAGCGGGTCGCAGATCTTGATCCGGGGCTGCGGCCGGCCCTCCTTGCACTGGTCGAGCCGGACGAGCGAGGCGATCCGATGTCGCCGCTGCGGTGGACGGTGAAGTCGACCCGCACGCTGGCGCGGGAGCTGGCCCGGACCGGGCACAAAGTCAGCGCGGACACCGTCGCCGACCTGCTGCGGGAGGAAGGCTTCAGTCTGCAGGCCAACGCCAAGACCATCGAGGGAAGCCAGCACCCAGATCGAGATGCCCAGTTCCGCTATCTCAACGAGCAGGTTCGTGATTACCGGGACGCCGGCCAGCCGGTGATCAGCGTGGACACCAAGAAGAAGGAGCTCGTCGGCGAGTTCAAGAACAACGGCCGCCAGTGGCGGCCTGCGGCTGATCCGGCGCCGGTGAACGTCCATGACTTCGCCGACCCCCAGCTGGGCAAGGCCGTCCCGTACGGGATCTACGACCTCGCGGCGAACACCGGCTGGGTCAACGTGGGCACCGACCACGACACCGCCGCGTTCGCGGTGGAATCGATTCGCCGCTGGTGGCACGGCCAGGGCCGGGTCGCCTACCCGCAGGCAACTCGGCTGCTGATCACCGCCGACGCGGGCGGCTCGAACGGCTACCGCACCCGGGCCTGGAAGCTCGAACTCGCCCGGCTCGCGGCCGAAACAGGACTGACGATCACCGTGTGCCACCTGCCGCCGGGCACGTCGAAGTGGAACAAGATCGAGCACCGGCTCTTCTCGCACATCACCATGAACTGGCGCGGCCGCCCGCTGACCAGCCATGAAGTCATTGTCCAGTCCATCGCCGCGACCACCACCCGCACCGGACTACGTGTCATGGCCGAGCTGGACACCAACGTCTACCCCACCGGAGTCCAGATCGGCGAAGCAGAGATGGCGGCCCTGCCACTGACCCGCCATGCCTTCCACGGCGACTGGAACTATGCCCTGCACCCCCAGCCCTGCCCAGCCGTCCCAGCACCCCGGGCTCCGCAGAAACCGGTCCCAGAGTGGGACCACGATCTCCTGTCCGACCCCGCCCTGACCGGCATGTCCCGGCAGCAACTGAGCGATCTCACCGACACTTTGGCTCTCGCCGGCGACGTCAAGCGCGGCCGCCCGCCCCGGCTCGCCTTCCCCGACCAGGTCCTGGCAGCCGTCCTTCACCTGCGGGTCGCCCTGGCCGCGGAACCCCTCGCCGTGCTGTTCGACAGCAGTCGGACCGCCATGCACCGCACCTTGCTGAAGATCAGGACACTGCTCAAGGCGCACAGCGTCATCATCCCGCCGGCGGCCACTCCGCCCTCCGCCCTCACAGCCCTCCAGGCTCGGGTTCGAGCCCTGAGCAGCGACGCCAGCAGCATGATCAAGACAACGTGTTAATGATCTGCAAGCCCTTACCTGGATAATCTGTTCCGGTACGACTGGGAGCTGACGACGAGCCCCGCCGGCGCGAAGCAGTGGACCCCCAAGGATCCCTCGGCACAGGGCACTGTGCCTGATGCCCATGATCCGTCGAAGAGGCACGCCCCCATGATGCTGACGACGGACCTCGCGCTGAAGCTGGACCCGGTCTACGGGCCGATCGTGAAGCGGTTCCACGAGAATCCGGACCAGCTCGCGGAAGCCTTCGCCAAGGCGTGGTACAAGCTGTTGCACCGCGACATGGGTCCCCTCACGCGTTATCTCGGCCCGTGGATTCCCGAGCCGCAGCTGTGGCAGGACCCCGTGCCCGAGGTCGATCACGACCTGGTGTCCGAAGCGGACGCAGCCGCCCTCAAGCGCAAGGTCCTCGATTCGGGCCGGTCCGTGTCGCAGCTGGTCACCACCGCTTGGGCGTCGGCGGCGAGCTTCCGCGGCACCGACAAGCGCGGCGGGGCCAACGGGGCACGCATCCGGCTCGCGCCGCAGAAGGACTGGGCGGTCAATGACGTGCCCGAGGTGGCCGAGGTGTTGCGCACCCTCGAGCAGATCCAGCAGGACTTCAACGGCTCCCAGGCCGGCGGAACGAGGATCTCGCTCGCCGATCTGATCGTCCTGGGCGGGTGCGCGGCCGTCGAGCAGGCCGCCAAGGACGCCGGGCACGACATCACGGTCCCCTTCGCACCGGGGCGCACGGACGCCACGCAGGAGCAGACCGACGTGGAGTCGTTCGCCGTGCTCGAACCCCCGGCGGACGGCTTCCGCAACTACCTCCGGGCGGGAGAGAAGCTGTCGCCGGAGACGCTCCTGCTCGACCGCGCCAACCTGCTGACCCTGACCGCTCCCGAGATGACGGTTCTGATCGGCGGCATGCGGGCCCTGAACACCGGCTTCAAGGGCTCCCCCCTCGGCGCTTTCACTCACAGGCCGGGAACGTTGACCAACGATTTCTTCGTCAACCTGCTCGACATGGGCACGGAGTGGAAGGCATCGACCTCTACCGAGAACGTGTTCGAGGGCCGTGATCGTGCCACGGGTGAGGTCAAGTGGACCGCCACCGCCGTGGACCTCGTCTTCGGTTCGAACTCCCAGCTCCGAGCCGTCTCGGAGGTCTACGCGTCCAAGGACGCGGGCGACAAGTTCGTGCGTGACTTCGTGGCCGCGTGGAACAAGGTCATGAACCTCGATCGGTTCGACCTCGCCTGAGCCCGATGTCCCGGCCCTCCGATCACCGGCCGGGACATCCACGGACGCCGGTCAGGACGGGGCGCGCAGTTCGCTCCGCCGGGCCGGCGTTCCCTGTCCTGGCCGCCGACACGGGTGACGAGCCGCCCGGTGCGCCGCGCAAGATCTCCGAAATGGCCTCCCGGGCCCCTGCGTCCCGCTGCGACCAGAGCAAGGCGCCAGCCTCGGCTCCGTTGTTCCACTTGGGCTCTTGACCTCTGTGACGCCAGCCACTACTTTGCGGTGGACGCCGACCCGTCATGACCGAAAGGAGGCGACCAGCAGATGTACACCAGCTCTGATCTTGGTCGCCTCGCCCAGTGCACGGTCTGGATTCCGGGTCGAATCGCGCACGGCTGCTGACACGCCGTTCTGATGTGCCCTTCCGTGGCACAGTCCGCGTTTCCCGTACCTTCCGGTTTTCCCTTCACGATCTTCCGGCACGTCGCTGCTGCGTGCCGTTGTGCGCCCGCTTCTCTCACGTGGCGCGTCTGAACACAGAAAGCTGCCTGAAATTGGCGAACATGATGAACCGACCCGTCGCGCACCGAAACGGTGGCCCGTCATGGTAGCGGCGCGGATCACGGTCAACGGTAAAGAAGCACCGATCTCCCCGGCCGCGCCCCACACCACGGCGCTCGATTTTCTGCGAGAGCGCGGCCTCACCGGTACCAAGGAGGGCTGCGCCGAGGGTGAATGCGGCGCTTGTTCCGTCCTGGTGGCCCGTCCCGGGGTGAACAAGCCCACCGACTGGGTGGCGGTCAACGCCTGCCTGGTCCCGGTCGCGGCGCTCGACGGTCAGGAGATCATCACCTCAGAAGGTCTCGCCAGTGCCGGCGGACCCGGCACGCCGTCGACCCTGCACCCGGTGCAGGAGGAGATGGCGGTCCGCGGCGGCTCCCAATGCGGCTACTGCACACCGGGATTCGTGTGCAGCATGGCCGCCGAGTACTACCGACCCGACCGCTGCGCACACGCGGACCCGGAGCCGGACCCGGCCGACAACACCGGTCACGAGCACGGCCCGAACGGTTTCGATCTGCACGCGCTGAGCGGAAACCTGTGCCGCTGCACCGGCTATCGCCCGATCCGTGATGCCGCGTTCGCTGTCGGTCCGCCCGCCGAGGACGACCCACTGGCGCAGCGACGCGAGCAGGCCCCGCCCGCACCGGTCGCCACCGAATACGCCCAGGGCGACAGCGCGTTCCTGCGGAAGAGCACGCTGGCAAAGACGCTGGAGCTGCTGCGCGAGCGGCCCGGCGCCGTGGTGGTCGCCGGCTCCACCGACTGGGGGGTGGAGGTGAACATCCGTTCCCGCCGGGCGGATTGCGTCGTGGCCATCGACCGACTGCCCGAACTGCGCCGGCTGCGGGTCGAGTCCGACCACATCGAGATCGGGGCGGCGCTGACGCTCACCGAGATCGAACGCCGCCTCGACGGCGACGTCCCGCTGCTGGCCGAGCTGTTCCCGCAGTTCGCTTCCCGTCTCATCCGCAACGGTGCGACCCTCGGCGGCAACCTGGGTACCGGCTCCCCCATCGGTGACAGCCCACCGGCGCTGCTCGCACTGGAGGCGTCGCTGATACTCGCCGACGCCGACGGTGAGCGCGAGGTGCCGCTGGCGGACTACTTCACCGGCTACCGGCAGAGCGTGCGCCGTGCAGATGAGCTGATCCGCGCGGTGCGCATCCCGCTGCCGCTGTCACCGGTCGTGGCCTTCCACAAGATCGCCAAGCGGCGCTTCGACGACATCTCCAGCGTGGCGGTCGCTTTCGCGCTCGACGTCGAGGACGGGATCGTCCGCAAGGCACGCATCGGCCTGGGCGGCGTGGCCGCCACCCCCATCCGGGCCCTCGACACCGAGGCCGCCCTGGAGGGCAGGCCGTGGACGGCGGAGACCGTCGAGGCCGCGGCACGCGTGCTGCGGGGCGAGGGCACGCCGATGGACGACCATCGCGCCAGCGCCCTCTACCGTTCCGCGATGCTCGGCCAGAGCCTGCTGAAGCTGCACGCACAGACCCCCGAGGCGGTGTCGTCATGAGTCATCTGTCCGAGCGCCCCGAAAAGCCCGTGGTCGGCGTTCCGATGCCGCACGAGAGTGCCTCGCTGCACGTCACCGGCACCGCGCTCTACACCGACGACCTGGTCCAGCGCACCAAGGACGTGCTGCACGCCTACCCGGTCCAGGTCATGAAGGCCCATGGCCGGATCACCGCGCTGCGCACCGAGCCCGCGCTCGTCGTGCCCGGTGTGGTGCGGGTGCTGACCGGCGCCGACGTACCCGGCGTCAACGACGCCGGCATGAAGCACGACGAGCCCCTGTTCCCCGACGAGGTCATGTTCCACGGCCACGCGGTGGCGTGGGTGCTGGGCGAGACCCTGGAGGCGGCCCGCCTCGGTGCGGCGGCCGTCGAGGTGGAACTCGACGAGAAGCCCGCCCTGGTCACGCTGCGGGACGCGATCGCGGCGGACAGCTACCACGGCGCCCGGCCCCTGATGGTGCACGGCGACGTCGACGCGGGCTTCGCCGACTCCGCGCACGTGTTCACCGGCGAGTTCCAGTTCGCCGGTCAGGAACACTTCTACCTCGAGACCCACGCGGCGCTGGCCCAGGTCGACGAGAACGGGCAGGTGTTCATCCAGAGCAGCACCCAGCACCCCTCGGAGACCCAGGAGATCGTCTCTCACGTGCTCGGCGTGCCCGCCCACGAGGTGACCGTCCAGTGCCTGCGGATGGGCGGCGGTTTCGGCGGCAAGGAGATGCAGCCGCACGGCTTCGCGGCCGTCGCCGCGCTCGGCGCCAAGCTGACCGGTCGGCCGGTCCGGTTCCGGCTCAACCGGACCCAGGACCTGACCATGTCCGGCAAGCGGCACGGGTTCCACGCCACGTGGAGGATCGGCTTCGACGCCGACGGCCGTATCCAGGCCCTCGACGCCACCCTGATCGCGGACGGCGGCTGGAGCCTGGACCTGTCCGAACCGGTCCTGGCCCGCGCGCTGTGCCACATCGACAACACGTACTGGATCCCCAACGCGCGCGTCGCCGGTCGCGTCGCCAAGACCAACACGGTCTCCAACACTGCCTTCCGCGGCTTCGGCGGACCGCAGGGCATGCTGGTGATCGAGGACATCCTGGGCCGCTGCGCGCCGAAGCTCGGCCTGGATCCCATGGAGCTGCGCGAGCGCAACTTCTACCAGCCGGGTCAGGGCCAGACGACCCCGTACGGACAGCCGGTCACCCAGCCCGAACGGATCTCGACCGTATGGCAGCAGGTGCTGGACGACGCCGGCATCGCTGACCGCAAGCGCGAGATCGCCGCCTACAACGCCGCGCACCCGCACACCAAGCGGGCTCTTGCGATCACCGGCATCAAGTTCGGTATCTCGTTCAACCTCACCGCCTTCAACCAGGGCGGCGCGCTGGTCCTGATCTACAAGGACGGCTCGGTCCTGATCAATCACGGCGGCACCGAGATGGGCCAAGGGCTGCACACCAAGATGATGCAGGTGGCCGCGACCACGTTGGGCATCCCGCTGCACAAGGTGCGCCTCGCCCCGACGCGCACCGACAAGGTGCCCAACACCTCGGCCACCGCTGCCAGTTCCGGTGCGGACCTCAACGGCGGGGCGATCAAGAACGCCTGTGAGCAGCTGCGCGAGCGGCTGCTGCAGGTGGCCGCCGGCCGACTGGGCGCCAACGCCGCGGATGTGCGCATCGTCGACGGCGTCGCGCGCGCCCTGGGCAGTGACACGGAGCTGGTCTGGGACGACCTGGTTCACACCGCGTACTTCCAGCGGGTTCAGCTGTCGGCGGCCGGTTTCTACCGGACCGAGGGTCTGCACTGGGACGCGAAGTCGTTCCGGGGCTCGCCGTTCAAGTACTTCGCCTACGGCGCCGCGGCGACCGAGGTGGAGGTCGACGGCTTCACCGGCGCGTACCGCATCCGGCGGGTGGACATCGTGCACGATGTCGGCGACAGCCTGTCTCCGCTGATCGACATCGGTCAGATCGAGGGTGGTTTCGTGCAGGGCGCGGGCTGGCTGACGCTCGAGGAGCTGCGCTGGGACACCAGCGACGGGCCGAACCGAGGACGGCTCCTGACCCAGGCGGCGAGCACGTACAAGCTGCCGAGCTTCTCGGAGATGCCCGAGGAGTTCAACGTCACGCTGCTCACGAACGCCACCGAACAGGGCGCGGTCTACGGCTCCAAGGCGGTGGGTGAGCCTCCGCTGATGCTGGCGTTCTCGGTCCGAGAGGCGTTGCGGCAGGCCGCCGCCGCGTTCGGGCCGAGCGGGGTCAGCGTCGAGTTGGCCTCGCCCGCGACCCCGGAGGCGGTGTACTGGGCGATCGAGGCGGCTCGCCAGGGCGGCGTGTCCCTGAGCGGGAACGTCCTCCACGGCAAGGACCGGACCGCCGCAGAAGCGCTGAGCGGTGCCTGACATGACGTGGGTCGCCGCGGTCGCGCGGTTGCGGGCCCGCCGGGAGTCCGGCGTGCTGGTGACCGTCGCGACCGTACGCGGCCATGCCCCGCGCGACGCCGGTGCGAAGCTCGTCGTGGGGCGGACCGAGACGTGGGGCTCGATCGGTGGCGGCAATGTCGAGGCCGTCGCGATCGACCGGGCCCGGGAGATGATGGCCGCGTCCAAGCCGGAGCCGGAGCTGATCGATTTCGCGCTGAACGACAAGGTGGTCAACCAGCACGGCGTGCAGTGCTGCGGCGGCACGGTCTCGGTGCTGCTCGAACCGCTGCCGGTGGTAAGGGCGGTGGCGATCTTCGGCGTGGGGCACGTCGGATTGGAGCTGGCTCGCATCTTGGCACGTCAAGACCTTGATCTCCATCTGATCGACAGTCGCTCCGACATGCTCACCAAGGAACGGCTCGACGTGCTGGCGGACTCGGTGGCGCAGGTGCACGTGCATCACACGCCGCTGCTGCCGGAGGAGGTCCTGGCGGAGTTGCCGCGCGGCACGCACATCCTGATCATGACCCATGATCACGCCGAGGACGCAGCTCTGTGCGATGCTGCCTTGCGCATGACCCGTCTCGGCTCCATCGGGCTGATCGGATCGGCAGCCAAGTGGGTGCGGTTCCGCAAGCGCCTCACCACCGAGGGCGGTCACGACGAGGCCACCGTCGATCGGATCAAGACCCCGATCGGGCTGGCCGACATCACCGGCAAGGAACCCGCGACAATCGCTGTGAGCGTCGCGGCCGATTTGCTGCGCACCTTCGAAACCGAGGAGAACTGACCCTCCGACCGGACCGACAGGGGTGTCCCGCGCTTGTGCGAACGCGCATGCGGGGCGCCCCTGTCGGCGTGACGACAGCCGTCCCTTCAACGGCCTCGGCCTCACCGGGGCAGAAGCCGGCTCGCACCCGTCGACGACCGAACGTCATCCCCGGCTTCGCGGCCCGATCGCGCCGCGGTCAGTCGTTGGCGTGCGCTCGGCTCTCGGGGTGCAGCAGGCCGCGCTCGTACGCCCGGACCAGCCGCTGAGGCACGAGGTGGCTGACGCCGGCGACCGTGACCGGTACGAGCTGCGGCGTGCCGGCCCTCCACCGGGAGCGGCGGTGACGAGTGTTGCTGCGGGACATCTTCCGTTTGGGAACAGCCATCGAGGAGTCAACGCCCCCCGGGGTTGCCGGCATACGGCAGCAGGGCCGTCTCCCGGGCGTTCTTGATGGCTGCGGCAAGTCGGCGCTGCTGCTGCGCGGTGACGCGGGTGACGCGGCGGCTGCGGATCTTGCCACGGTCGGAGATGAACCTGCGCAGCAGGTCGGTGTCCTTGTAGTCGATGTAAGCGATTTCGGCCGCGTCGAGCGGGTTCGGTCGGGGTTTGCCGGGCTTGCGGGTTTCCTGGCGGCGGGCCATGGGCGTTGCTCCTCGGGCTGGTGGGAGTACTCAGAGGGGCGGGCCGGGCCGAGGAGCTGTTCGACACCGCTCTCGGCCCGTTGCGCCATGAGGCTAGTATATGGGAACGATTTCCATTACCAATAAGTAGTGGATGCCGCAGAGAGAGGCAGGTAACTCCCATGTCCGCCCACTGCCAACTGACCGGCGCCAAGCCGGGCTTCGGCAACACGATCTCCCATTCGCACCGGCGCACCTCGCGCCGCTTCGACCCGAACATCCAGCGCAGGCGCTACTGGCTCCCGAGTGAGGGGCGCAACGTCCGTCTGACCTTGAGCGCCAAGGCGATCAAGACGGTGGACGCGATCGGCATCGAGACGGCCGTGGCACGGATCCGGGCGCGCGGGGGGAAGGTCTGATGGCGAAGAAGAGCAAGATCGCACAGAACGAGAAGCGCAAAGCGATCGTCGAGCGGTACGCCGCCCGGCGGGCCGAGCTCAAGGAGATCGTCCGCCGCCCCTCGTCGACCCAGGACGAACGCCTGACCGCGCTGGCGGAGTTGCGCCGACAGCCGCGCAACGCCAGCGCCACCCGCGTACGCAACCGCGACAGCGTGGACGGCCGCCCCCGCGGCTACCTGCGCAAGTTCGGTCTCTCCAGGGTCCGCACCCGCCAACAGGCCCACGCCGGCTTCCTGCCCGGGGTGACCAAGTCGTCCTGGTGACGGAACTCCCCTGACTCCAAGGCCCCGAGCCCTGCCGTCGTACGCGCCGGCAGGTGCCTGCCTCGCAGTGCGGTCGGTCGCATCGGGTACGGCGACGGGCCGCGCCGAGCGCTCCGGCCGTGGCGGAAAGACCTCCGTACCGCGGCCCTGAGCCTTGCACGGCCCGATCGGCTCCCCCGCGCGCGAATCCGAGCTCCAGGACCGCCGGCCCCGCCGTGAGTCTGTCGCGGCGCGAGTGTACTGGCCGGCAGGGATCATCCCGCTGCCGTCGCGGCTGTTTCCCGTCGATGCGATGAGCCCCCCGCGTTCGCCGTGGTCAGACCGCCCTGATCGGCAAACGCCAGGCGGCAGGCGGCAGGCCACCGCCGTCGCACCGGCGGTCGGAACTCGGGCGGGCAGGCGGGTGCCGCTTGCCCGGCCGGGCGCAGAGACGCCCACGTCCTCCACGGGGTTCCGAGCCGGTGGCCCCGGCCCTTGTCCGGAAAGTATGAATGATGGTTCACTTCTTCCATGGCCTACCGCAAGACCCCGGCCGAGATCCGCCGACTCGAGGCGGCCCGGGAACACCTCGTCGCCCGTGCCACCGACGTCGTCGCCGACGCAGGGTGGGCGCACGCCTCCGTGTCGGCGGTCGCCGAGGCAGCCGGCATCTCGGCCGGGTCGGTCTACCAGCACTTCCCGTCCAAGTCAGCGCTGGCCGTCGAGGTCTTCCGGCGCGCCGCGGGGCGGGAGGTCGAGGTCCTCGGCGAGGTTCTGAACGGCTCCGGGAGCCCGGTCGAACGACTCGTCGCCGGTGTCCGGGTGTTCGCCCGCCGTGCCCTGGAGAACCGTGGGCTCGCCTACGCCCTGCTCGCCGCCCCGGCCGAGCCGGCGGTCGGCGCCGAACGTCTCGACTTCCGCCTCCGCTACCGCGCCCTGTTCGCGGAAGTCGTCCGCGAGGGCATGGCGGACGGACTCCTGCCGCCGCAAAGCGCGGAGATCACGGCCGCCGCCCTCACGGGCGCGATCGGTGAGGTCCTGGTAGCGCCGCTGGGCACGCCGGAGAAGGACGACACCGACGGGCTCCTAGCCGAACTCACCGCCATGGCTCTGCGCTGCGCGGGCGCCGCGACCGTGACCGACCCACCGCCCGGGAGGGACATCCCATGACCGAGCCCGCCGTACCAGGCAGCAATCCGACGGCAGCCACGCACGAGGTGACCAACCAGCCCCCACCGCTGACCGGTCACGACGTCGCCGACGACCCGGTGCTGATCGAGGGCGTGCGCCGCGAAGGCGCAGCGTGGCATCTCGACGACCTGCACCGCTTCGGTCGGCTCGTCGGCGGCGAGGAGGCCCAGCTCTGGGCGGACCAGGCCAATCGCATCGAGCCCGTGCTCCGTACCCATGACCGCTACGGCAACCGCATCGACGAGGTCGAGTTCCACCCCGCGTACCACTCGCTGATGGGTGTCTCCGTGGGCGCGGGCCTTGCCGGGGCGGCCTGGGCCGACGACCGCCCGGGCGCCCATGTGGCACGCGCCGCGAGCTTCATGCTCGCGAGCACCGTGGAGCAGGGGCACCTGTGCCCGGTCTCCATGACGTACGCCGTGGTCCCGGCCCTGCGCCACGCGCCCGACCTCGCCAAGGTGTACGAACCGCTGCTCACCAGCCGCGTCTACGACCCGGGCCTGCGCACACCCGCCGGGAAGCGCGGCCTGCTCGCCGGCATGGGGATGACGGAGAAGCAGGGCGGCACCGATGTCCGCGCCAATACCACCACCGCCACGGAACAGGCCGACGGCACCTGGCGGTTGCGCGGACACAAGTGGTTCACGAGCGCGCCCATGAACGACCTCTTCCTGGTGCTCGCCCAGGCCCCCGGTGGTCTGTCCTGCTTCCTGGTGCCGCGCGTACTGCCCGACGGCAGCCGCAACACCTTCCGCATCCAGCGCCTGAAGGACAAGCTCGGCAACCGCTCCAACGCCAGCAGCGAACCGGAGTTCGACGACACGGTGGCCTGGCTCGTGGGCGCCGAGGGCAAGGGCGTGCGCACCATCATCGACATGGTCACCATGACCCGCCTCGACTGCGTGCTCGGCTCCGCCGCCGGCATCCGTGCCGCGCTCGCCCAGGCCGCGCACCATGTGCGCCACCGCGCGGTATTCGGGGCCAAATTGATCGACCAGCCGCTGATGCGCAACGTCATCGCCGACCTGAGCCTCGAGTCGGAAGCCGCCACCACCCTCGCCCTGCGCCTGGCCGGCGCCGTCGACCGGGCACAGCGCGGCGACGCACAGGAGCGTGCCTTCCTGAGGCTCGCGACCGCTGTCGGCAAGTACTGGGTGTGCAAGCGCCAGCCCGTCGCCGTCGCGGAGGCGCTGGAATGCCTCGGCGGGAACGGCTACGACGAGGCGTCCGGTATGCCGCGCCTGTACCGGGAGGCCCCGCTGAACGGCATCTGGGAGGGCTCGGGCAACGTCAATGCCCTCGACATGCTGCGCGCCCTCACCCGCGAGCCGGACTCCCTCGACGCCTTCCGCACCGAGGTAGAGGCCGCCACGGGCGCCGACAGCCGACTTGACGCGGCATGGCGCGAACTGAAGGGCGACCTCGTCCTCACCGAGGACGCTCCGCTGCGGGCCCGTCGCCTCATCGAGCGCGCCGCGCTGGTGCTGCAGGGCTCCCTTCTCGTCCGCCACGCCCCGGCGGCCGTCGCGGAAGCGTTCTGCGCATCCCGCCTCGCAGGAGACCAGGGCCTGGCCTTCGGCACGCTGCCTGCCGGGACCGACTTCGCTGCCCTGCTGGAGCGGCTCCCGCGGTGAGGTCCTTCGGGTCCTGACCGGGCGATCGCGCCGGTGCCGCTGCGCGATCGCCCCTGGGCATCCGCAGCGGCACGAGCGGTGTACCGGCCCTGTCGGCGCTTCCCCCAGCGGCACGGTTCCGCGCGGTCTCGGTCGGGCCGTCACCATGCCTCCGATCCGGCGGACGAGCGGGACGTCGTGTCCTCCGGGCTGCACCCGGCCCGCCCTCCGCGTGTGGGGGGACAGCGCCGCCGTGGCCACGCATCGGTTACCGGTCGGTTGCCAGGGTGCGGCGTTCGACGCTCGCCGGTCCGCCGTACGCCGCAGGCTCGGCGAAGCGCACCGCCTTGCCGGCCGAGGCGCTCAGCAGCTCGCCGCCGTCGTCACTATCCCTACCGCGCCGAGCCGCTTCCCGGTCCGGATGATCGCCTCCACGTGGCGGCCTGCCGGGCACGCGGTGACACTGAGAAAAGTCAGCGCCCGAAGACAGGTGGGGCCATGAACACCGTTGAAGAGACGATCGAAGTCGCGGTACCGGTAAGTACGGCCTACAACCAGTGGTCGCAGTTCAAGAGCTTCCCGCGGTTCATGTCCGCGGTGCGGAAGGTCGAGCAGGTCCGCCCCAATCTCACCCGCTGGGTGATCAGGTTCGGTCCCGTGCGGCACGAGTTCGACGCCGAGATCGTGGAACAGGTGCCCGACTCCCTCGTGGCGTGGCGGAGCCTGGGCAGACGCTCCGGCCACCGCGGTGAAGTGTCGTTCCGTGCGACGGCATCGGACCGTACCGCGGTCTCGGTACGCATGAGCATCACACCGCACGGAGTCACGGGCCGCCTTGTCCATGCCTCCGGGTTCACTCGGCGTGTGGTCCGCGCCGAGCTCGGTCACTTCAAGGAGTTCATCGAGGGTGTGGGGCAGGAGGGCGGGGCCTGGCGGGGGGTCATCCGAGGCGGCCACGTGGAGCACCGGGACGCGGAGCCGCCCAGAAGCCGGGTTCCTCACTGGCCGGTCGGCTGAGCCGCCCACTCGAGAGCAAGAGAGCGAGAAACACCCCCGATGAAGAAGCCACCGAGCCAAGAGCCGGACGAACATCTCACCGTCACCCCGCCCAAGACGTGGGCGGCGGGAGTGCCGGCGGTGACCCACGCTCTGGAGTACTCCCTCGAGGAGACGTCGGCCCGGCGAACCGGAGTGACGCTGCTGACCATGAACCAGGTGGACGGGATCGACTGCCCCGGCTGCGCCTGGGCCGACCCGTCCCCCGGCCACAGGCACCGGAACGAGTACTGCGAGAACGGCGCCAAGCACATCAACGACGAGGCGACGTCCCGGCGCGTCACGGCCGACTTCTTCCGCAGGCACCCGGTCTCCGAACTGGGCCGGCGGTCCGATCACTGGCTCAACCAGCAGGGCAGGCTCACCGAGCCGATGGTCAAGCGTCCCGACTCGGACCACTACGAGCCGATCAGCTGGCACGACGCCCTGGGGCTGCTGGCCGACGAGTTGAAGGCGCTGGACTCGCCCGACGAGGCGGTCTTCTACACGTCGGGCAGGGTCAGCAACGAGGCGGCATTCGTCCTGCAGCTCTTCGCCAGGGCCTTCGGCACCAACAACCTGCCCGACTGCAGCAACATGTGCCATGAGTCCAGCGGCTTCGCTCTCCACGAGACCCTGGGCACCGGCAAGGGGACAGTGAGCCTGGAGGACATCCACCACGCCGAGCTGATCTTCCTTGTCGGGCAGAACCCCGGCTCCAACCATCCGAGGCAACTCTCCGCGCTGGAGCAGGCCAAGCTCAACGGCGCCCGCATCATCGCCGTGAACACCCTGCCGGAGGCAGGACTGCTGCGCTTCAAGAACCCGCAGAAGGCTCGGGGCGTGATCGGGCACGGTGTCCAGATCGCCGACCGGTTCCTTCACATCCGCAGCGGTGGCGACCTCGCGCTCTTCCAGGGCCTGAACCGGCTCCTGATGGAGGCGGAGGACGCCCGGCCGGGAACCGTGCTCGACCAGGACTTCATCCGCTCCAACACCAGCGGCTTCGAAGAGTTCGCCCAGCATGCCCGCACCATCGCGTGGGACGACATCCTCACCGCGACCGGACTGACGCGAGAAGAGATCGAGAAGGTCCGGGACGAGGTACTGCGCAGCGAACGCGTCATTGTCTGCTGGGCCATGGGCTTGACCCAGCAGAGGCACGCGGTCCCCACCATCAGGGAGATCGTCAACTTCCTGCTGCTGCGCGGGAACCTCGGCAGGACCGGAGCGGGGGCCTGCCCGGTGCGTGGGCACAGCAACGTCCAGGGCGACCGCACGATGGGCATCTGGGAGCGGATGCCCGACGCCTTCCTCGACGCGCTGCAACAGGAGTTCGGCTTCGAGCCGCCTCGCGCCCACGGTCTCGATACGGTGAACTCGATCAAGGCCATGCGGGAAGGCCGTATCAAGGTCTTCCTCGGCGTCGCCGGCAACTTCGTCCGCGCCGCTCCGGACAGTGACGTCACGGAGGACGCGATGCGGCGATGCAGCCTCACCGCCCACATCTCCACCAAGCTCAACAGGTCCCACACCGTCTGTGGCCGGACGGCGCTCATCCTGCCGACCCTGGGCCGCACAGAAGTGGACGTCCAGGCCACGGGCGAGCAGTTCGTCACCGTGGAGAACTCGATGAGCGAGGTGCACACCTCCCGCGGGCGCCTGGCACCGGCCTCCAAGATCCTGCTCAGCGAGGTCGCCATTCTGTGCCGGCTCGCCGGCCGGACCCTTGACGGCAGGGCCGGAATCCCGTGGGACGAGTTCGAAGCGGACTACGGGACCATCCGTGACCGGATCTCCCGCGTCGTGCCAGGGCTCCAGCACTTCAACCGCCGGGTGGTCCGTCCCGGCGGCATCCGGCTGCCCAACCCGGTCAATGAGGGGGTCTACCCCACTCCCGCCGGCAAGGCCCTGTTCACCCGCAACGCATGGCAGATGCCGCAATGCCCCGAGGGGCACCTGCTGCTGCAGACGCTGCGCTCCCACGACCAGTGGAACACCATCCCCTACACGGACAACGACCGTTACCGGGGCATCCGCGGAAGCCGTCACGTGGTCCTGGTGAGCCCTCAGGACGTGTCCCGGCTCGGCTTGTCACAGGGACAGCGTGTCGACCTCGTGAGTGTGTGGGACGGCGGCACGGAGCGCCGCGCGGAGGGCTTCGAGGTTGTCCCCTACCCGACGACACCCGGCTGCGCCGCCGCCTACTACCCCGAGACCAACGTCCTGTTGCCGCTGGACAGCGTGGCCGGGACCAGCAACCAGCCGACCGCCAAGAGCATCGTGGTCCGGCTGGAGCCCACGACCGCCGGCGCGCAGTGAGCTCTCAGGCGCCCCGTACAACTCCTAGACAGAGCCGGTCCGGACGCCGTCATCCAGGGCGGACCCCCGGGCAGGGCGGCGGAAGGCGGCCCGGTAGACGCTCGGGCGGTGGCCGGTGTGGCGGGCGAAGAGGCCGGCGAACGTACCGGGGTCCTCGTATCCGACTGCCGCGGCGACGGCGGAGACGGTGCGGTCCGTGGTCTCCAGAAGATGGCGGGCGCGGCGGACCCGCGAGGCCTGCAGATGGGCCAGCGGGCTGCGTCCGGTCTCTTCGGCGAAGCGGCGCAGCAGGGTGCGGGTGCTGACCCCGAAGGCGTCCGCGAGAGCGGTGAGGTCGTACCGCTCGGTGAGGTTCTGGTCGAGCCGCCGCATGACCTGCTGTGAGAACTCCCGGCCGGGCTGCGGGAGGAGCCGTGGGTCGACGTACGGGGTCTGCGAGGTCCGCGCGTCGTCGACGAGCGCCAACCGTGCGGTGGTGCGGGCCACCCCGACTCCGTTGTGCCTGCGTATCAGGTCCAGTGCGAAGTCGTACATCGCGCTGAAGGCGGCGGTCGTCGTCACCCCCGTGTCGGTGACGACCAGGCACTCGGGCCGCACGTCGGCGTCCGGGCAGCGCATGGCCAGTTCGCCGGCGTGCAGCCATGAGGTGGTGGCCCGGCGCCGGTCGAGGAGCCCGGCCTCGGCGAGCAGGAACGCGCCGACGCAGAGTGAGACGACGGCGGTGCCGGCGACGGCCTGCGCGCGGATCGCCGCGATCTCGGGGGCGAGCCGCGCGAGCCGCGCGTCGAGGTCGGTGTCCGGGCGCAGTTCGAAGCCGGGGACCACAAGGATGTCGACCTCGCGCAGGGGACGCACGTCCAGGCTCGCGCCCCCCGAGGCGGTGACCCGGCGGCGGGGCGAGACGACCGAGACCCGGTAGCCGGGCGCGTCCGGTCCGGCGACATGGCCCGCCATGGTCAACAGGTCGGGGACGCCGAACACTTCGGACGCGAAGCAGTCCGGGTACGCCAGGATCCCGACCCGCAGCTCACCCGGCCCTGCACCCCGATCCGCACCTTCCGCCTCCATCGCTCCCCCACCCCCTGGTGTCCCGGCCCCGGTCGGCGGCGCACCACTCGCCTCCCTTGCGTTTGGCGAGATTACCCCTGGCCTTGGCGATCTCGCCCCTCACCCGGCGGCAGGTCCGGGGCCCAGGCTGGCCCCATGAGCGACGACGACCAGATCACAGACTTCACCCGCCGGAGCGTGGCCGTGGAGGGGGTGGAGAAGACGGTGTACGTAGCCGGGGCCGGGCCCGCGGTCGTGGTGCTGCCCGAGATGCCGGGCATCAGCCCCGACGTCCTGCGGCTCGCGCGCTGGGTAAGGGACGCGGGCTTCACCGTCCACGTGCCCTCCCTGTTCGGGACGGACGGCGCCTTCCCCACGGTCGAGGGCGGCCGGGAAGTCGTCCGCCGCGCCTGTGTCAGCGCCGAGTTCCGCGCCTTCGCCGGGGGCGGCACCAGCCCGGTGACGACCTGGTTGCGTGGCCTGGCACGCCAGGCCCACACCGCATGCGGTGGACCCGGGGTGGGCGCGATCGGCCTGTGTTTCACCGGTAACTTCGCCCTCACCATGGCCCTGGAGCCCGCGGTCATCGCCCCGGTGGTCAACCACCCGTCGCTGCCGCTCGACGACCCCGGCGGACTCGAACTCGACGCGGCGGACGCGCGCGCGGTGCGCGACCGGCTCGACCGCGACAGACTCACCGTCCTCGCCTACCGCTTCGAGGGCGACCGCTGGTGCACGGGACAGCGCTTCGCCGCCTACCGTTCGCTGCTGGGCGACGCCTTCGACGGGCGCGTCCTGCCCGACAGCGCCGCCAACCCGGCCCCGCCGCCCTTCTTCGCCGATCTGGTCGGCACCCCGCACAGCGTCGTCACCGCGCATCTCGTCGACGAGGCCGGCCACCCCACGGTCCGGGCCCGCGACGAGATCCTCGCCTTCCTCACCGACCGCCTGCGCCCGCACGGGAACCGACCGCTGTCGGCCACCTGACAGGGCCCCGGTCGCCGGACACCGCTACCCGACCCGCCAGCCCCTCGCCGGCGGGGTGTGGTTCCGGGCGGCGCTCGCCTCGCCGGCCCGGAACCACACGTCAAAGGGGCGGACGGTACACGACCCGACTCGGCCGCTCCCGGTTCCGGCGTCGCAGCGCCCGGTATGTGTCACCCGCAATCACTGGGCACGGCGGCGGCGCGTGATCAGGAAGGCTCCGGTGCCGACGGCCAGTGCGGCCATCGCACCGCCCGCGGCGGTCACCGCCGTGCTGGAACCCTGACTGCCGCCGAGACCGCCCCGTGCCGGGGTACCGGCCAGCACGGTGAACGAGGCGTTCGCGGTCCGGTTGCCGCACCGCACCGTCAGAGTGTGGGCGCCGGGCGTGGCGGTGTTGGTCACCCGTGCGGTCGCCGTCGAGGTGGCCCCGGCGGGCAACTGCACGGTGGGGAATGCCGCGGAGGTGACCGTGCCCCCACCGGTGCAGCCCGAGGCCGTGACCTTCAACGTCGCGCCCTGATGGACCTGCGACGGGCTCACGCTCACATTCGAGGGCCCCGCGCCCGTGGGCGTGCCATCAGCCAACGCTGCGGACGAGGACCACACCAGTACAACGGCGGCTCCGGCCAGGACGATCCGGGCCTGTGACAACCTGCGCATGACACTCCTCCCGTGGAAGAACCCGCACCGGCATGGCTCCGGTGGTGTTCGTGCCTCCCGTACACCACCCTCGGCACAAACCCGGACAACGGCACGCCCACCCATCCCCCATCAGGCTTGACAATGGGGTGAAAGTGCAGCTCACCGGCACAATGACTCTTGTCTGGCACGGGTGACCTTATTGATGCAAACAGCCCAACCCGACTGCCCGGCGGGGGATGCGAGGGGCCGTGACGCCGGGCCGGGTTCCTCGTTGAGATTTGGGGACGCGTGAAGTGCACCCCGGTGCTCCGGAGGCGGCCGGCGACACCGGCACCGAGGTCGACTACGGCCGGCCCCCGTACAGCCTGCTCGACGCGGCGCTGGACGACGGTTCGCTACGGGTGTGGTGCTTCGGGGTGGCACTGGAGCCACTGCACCTCGCCGTGTGCGTACTGACTGTGGCGGTCTTCGAGGCCCGTACCTTCGACACGGTCTTCGCGGAGGCCGTGGAAGAAAACGACGAGGGCAGTGTGATCAGCGGGCGCCGGGCCGACGGCGCCGTGGTGGGGCTGCCGTTCACCGAGGCCACCGTCGTCGACCTCCCCGCGGACCGCGTGTCGGCGCCTGCGGCGGGGCTCCTGCGGCTGGCGCTGCAACGCCGGGAGATGGTGCTCGCGCCGCCCGGCGGCGCTCCGCGGTGAGCACGGCGCCCCGCCGGAATCCGGTGGACGCGGCCTCACGCCCGGCATGCCGCCCGGAGCGGCTCGGCGGCAGGGTGTTCACCGGCAAGCAGACAGATGGCGGCGTCCGGCAGACCGCGGCTCGGCTCAACGGCGGCCGGGGGTGGGTAACCGCTATACGCGGCGGGCATCCCTCGCCACGCGGTCCGGTCGGGCCTTGCCGCGGACGACGGTCACGGAGCAGTGCGCGTGGTGCAGCAGCGCCTGGCTCACCGAACCCAGGAGCAGTCCGGCAAAACCGCCGCGTCCTTTGGCACCGACGACCATGAGTTGAGCAGTCCTGCTCGTCTCGATCAGTACCTCGCGGGTTTCACCGCTCAGCACTTCGTGCCTGACCGTGACGTCCGGATACCTCTCTGCGCGGCCTGCGAGTACTTGGGCCAGCAGATGCTCGGCGCTCTCGGGGCCGTACCGGGCGGCACGTAGTCCGGCCGCCACGCGTGCACGGCAAGAATCACAGCTTTGCGCAGCGCCGCCTCGGCGAAGGCGAATTCGACCGCCTTCTCGCCGACAGCGGAGCCGTCTACAGCCGGCACGATTGGCCCGGCGCCGGCCGGTTCCTCGCGTGCTGCTGTTGGCGGGCGTGCTCACCAGCGTCGTCGCGTCGGCGGGAAGGCGGCGCCGCCGGTCACGGCAATCTCGCGCACACCTGAGCGAACCTCCGCGTGAACACCGACCACACCGCGACCGCCGCGCCCTCGGCGGCCACGGCCTCGGCGTGCAGCCGGTCCCTGTCGAAGCCCTGCCGGGCCAGTTCCTCCCGGTCCCACCCGGCGATCCGCTCGGCCTCTGCCTCCGGGTGAAACTGCACGCCCCAGGCCCGCGTGCCGACTCGGAATGCCTGGTGGGGGCAGGCCGCGCTGGACGCCAACCAGACTGCGTCCGGCGGAAGTTCGGTGACCGCGTCGACGTGCCGCTCGATCGCGGGAACCGCCGGGCCGAGCCCGTAGAGCAGCGGATCGTCGGCGGCTTCGGAACGCATCCGGATCTGTGTGCTGCCGAACTCGGGCTTTCCGTGCCGCGCCCGCACGCTGCCGCCCGCAACCTGTGCGAGCAACTGGCCACCGAGGCAGATGCCGAGGACGGGCGTGCCGTCGTCCAGCGCCTGCGAGACGAGGCGGCGGGTTGCCAGGAGCCAGGGCGCGCGCTCGTCGTCGTCCGGCAGGAAGCCGCCGCCGAGCACGAGGAGCGGCTTGCCGTCGAGCGCCTGGGGCAGGGCATCACCCTCGTAGGGGCGCAGCACTTCGAGGCCGATCCCCGCCTCGCCCAGCCAGGCCCCGACCCGGCCGGGACCGCCGCTCCTGGTGTTCTGTACGACCAAGGCGGACGGGCCCGGTGCGTGCGAGGGCGTCATCTCAGCTCCCTGCTCGGCATCTGCGTTCGCTGCGTTGGTCTCTACGTTGATCAAGGCAGCAGATCAGGGCGCGACGTGCGACGTCAACGGTCCGTCGGCCGCCGTACTCTCGGTAGCGGCATCTACCATTCTCACGGCGACCGTACGCGCGCAGTCGCAGGTACGTGGAGGCGACGACGCCTTCGTCGCGGCGGACCCCGGCGCACTGGATGCCTCGTCGGTCGACGGTTATGCGCTGCTCTCGGTGCCGACCGGGCCTCGAGGTGGAAGCGATCCCACAACCCGGGCACGCCGGCGTGTCCTAGGTCTTTGCAGGCCAGGTCGAGTTCCAGGCCGAGGCGGATGTGCGCACAGCGTTCACCATGTCGGGCGGATCCCCTCTTCGGTTCCGGGCCCTTCAGCTCCGGCCATGCCGTCAACAGGACAGGCACGAACGCTGGTAGGGACGTCAGGGGCTAGACATGCCACTGCCAGGCCTCCAGCCCGCCGCCGGTCGCTCGGCAGGCGAGTCCAGTATCGTGTCGGCGGCGATGGCCGGGTAGTCGCCGAGGTCCCGGAAAAGGACCTTGCCTCCACCGGCGGCGACGAGCGAACGGCCGTCCGGGGTGAAGACCACGTCGCTCACACCGCCCGCGTGGCGGCCCAGGCGGCGGGCCAGATGGGGAGCTGTCGCCCACATGGCGACAGTGTCGTGGGAGACGTAGGCCCTGCTGCCTACCTGTTGCTTCAGTCTTCGCCCACCTGAAGCAGCACGACAACAAGCCCTCCCCCGGCACCCGCGACGACCCCGTCGAAGGACTGTCGGGTCACGGGCGTCCATGCTCGGACGCCGGCGGTGAAGTCCTCGACGTTTGTCCACCACCGTGACTCATCACCCAGGAGCTCCACGAGGCGCTCGGCGGCTCGAGGAGCATGGGCGCGGCTGGGCCGAAGCTGCCCCGGGAACACCAGGTCGACAGTCGACAGATAGGTCATGAGCTCCACCGCGCGTCGTCCAGTCGTCTCAACGAGTACGTCAGCGACCTCCGCCGGAGAACCCGGCCCTTCGGCCCCGGGCACGGCATAACGTGCCCATGCCTTCTGCACTTTCGCGGCGAGCCGATGGACCTCCTCGGCGACGAAATCTGCACCAGCGGCGGCAACTCGCCCATTGACACGCGAGCCGTCGGTCAACGATTTCATCAGTCTCAACAGCTCTGTCTTGATATCCACGGCGGCCATGCTGCCCGCCTCTTCGAGCCAACGCACCCTCGTTCCCCTACCAAAGGCATAGGGGCAAGGGACAACTGATCACTCATCTGTCGGACGTGCGTCGGACCGATCGAGCTGCGCGTTCCGTGGGTGCTGATGACGGCGACCATGCGTGTGGGCTGCACCTGGTGATCACAGCCCGCTTCGGGTCGACACCGACCTGGTCCGCGTCCCCTACGCGGACGTGATGCCGGTGCCCCTGCCCGACGGCCTCGACCCCGTCGCCATGGCCGCAGCGAGCGACAAACTGGTCCTTGTCCTGGCGCCTGGTCGCACCCCACCTCCGGACCCGCCCCGATGCCCGGGTGCTGGTCGTCTCCCGCGGCAGCATCGGCCTCTACGTCTGCGACATCGCCCGAGCTCTCGGCGCCTCCGATGTTTTGTACGTCGACCCCGACGCCGAGCACCGCCTGCTCGCCGAGAGCTTCGGGGCCCGCACCGCAGAGGTGATCGAACCCGTCCGCCACGGCTTCGACATAGCCGTCGAGGCCACCAGGCGCGGCGTCCAGCTCACCCTCGCCGTCCAGTCCCTCGCGCCCGAGGGCATCTGCGAATCAGCCGGCAATGACGGCGTCCTTGTCGCGCCCGACACAGAAACTGCGCACAGCCTGTTCCCAACCCTGAGGAACAACGAGGTGGACGAGCCCACCAGAGCGCGTACGGCTCCCTGACCGCGGCTTTCGCCACTGTGATCCTTCCGCTGTGCGATGCGGGTGATCACGGTCTGCACGCCGCTCCGTTCGTCCGCGCCCAAAGCGCAGAACGTCCCCAGGTAGCCGCCCTCGGTCTGACCCACGTGGCCGCGTTTCTGCCGGATCCGCGCCGACAACAGCCGGTCCACCGCGCGACTCATCGGGGTGCCCAGCAGCGGCAGGTTCGCGTACGCCGGGGTGCGCGCCAGGTCGTTGGCTGCTTCGTAGCCGGAGACAGCGCACACCACCGGGTCAGGGACATGCGCGGCGCGGCCGTGAAGCCGTGCCGGTCGCGGCAGGGCGCAGCCAGTGCCGGCTGCTGCGCGCCGGCTGTCGCACTCAGCCGCCATAAGGCGTGCTCAAGCGCCAACCGTCCCGCTCAGTTCTCACCTGCCCTCGTGCCGGGTGTCCGGCGTGCGCAGTAAATCGAACACGTGTTTTACTGCGGGTATGGCGAGATCGACGTTCCCCGATGACTTGATGCAGGTCCAGCGCGAGTGGGACCGCGTCTATCGGGCGCTCGCCGAGCCGCGCCCCCACGGCGCGGCAGAGCTGCGCCGACGCCTGCTGCAGTTGTCGGCGCGGATCTTCACCGACCCGCATCTGGGCACGAACCGGCCCAGCACCGGCTGGGCGGAGCTGCGCCACCAGGCGCGCCGCCGTGAGGGAAAGGAGGCGGGGCGGCATGGGTGACTTCACCGAGCGGCAGGTGCGCATCCTGCGCTGGATGCGCACCTACGTGGCGGTTCACGGCGAGGCTCCGTCGCTGCGGGAGATCGCTGCCGGTGTCGGTCTGTCGTCGCCTTCGAGCGTGCTGTACCAGCTGGAGCGGCTCGAGGCGGTGGGGGCGGTCCAGCGCCGGGGTGAGGCCCGTCGGCGGGCCTGGCTGACGTGCTGAACATGATCGAAAAGGTGGGTTGTCATGGCTGAGAGACAGTTCCCGGAGGATCTGCGTGCCGCGCAGGTCCGCCTGCATCAGGCGACGGCTGAGCCGGCCGCGCTGTGCCGCACCCTGCCGTGGAGTGTGGAGCCGATGCCCGGCTGGCCCGGCACGGAGCACCCGCACGCCGGTGAGGTCACCGGCTGCCGCGAGGACACACCCGGCTGGAGCGAAGAGCAGAAGCTGACGGTGAAGCGGCTGAGGCCGGAGTGCACCGACCTGTCCATCCGGATCACCACCCACTTGTACTGGGCAACGCTCGAGGAGCAACGGGTGCAGGAGACCCGCAGCGCACTGAGGGCGGTCCCCCGCCCGTCCCCGACGCCTGCGGTCGATGTCGCCCGGGCCGCCTGAACCCACCCGGCCACCGTCATGTCCGACCTTCCGCCCGACCTTCCGAGACTGCGCACCCTGGAGCACTGGCTCACCCTCAGCCTCGACCGGGTCCGTGAGCGGATCAGCTTCCTCGAGCAGAGGCAGCGCGAGCACGCGCACGGCGCCGCCGTCCGCCCGCCCGCGCCCGACTGGATCATCGAGACCGGGATAGGACAGCGCCGTGAACCGCTCTATGTGCACATCGGCGGCTGCCACATGGCCGGCAAACGGCAGCACCCCATCGACCGCGCCCAAGCCATCCGCGCCCTGACCGACGGAGTGGAAGCCTGCGCCCACTGCCGACCGGACACCGCACTGCACCTCTTGGACTGACAGGGCGGCCGACCGTCCCCCTCCGGCAGCCGGCTACGAGTCGCCTGGAAACGGCACTCATGCCAAAGCCGTCACGCCCGAGGCCGGTTCAGGTGATTGCTCGAACTCATCGCACCCTTCCCCTGGGCTTCAAGTGGGTCGGAGGGAGCTCGGGAGCGGGAATCGGAGGGCCGTCATAGCCCTTCACCTCACCGAACCTCGACCCGTGCATCCAGTCCTCTCGGGCCTGGGCGATCTCCTCGTGGGAGCGTCCGATCCAGTTCCAGAACATCACGATCTCCTCCTCGAACGGCTCGCCGCCCAGCAGCAGCAGGCCCGCGTCCGAGTCGGCGCGCAGGGGCAGTTCTGAGCGGCCGCAGCCGAGGTAGAGCATCGAGCCGGGGAGTACCGGAACGCCGTCGACGTGGGCCTCGCCGGACATGGAGAGCACGGCGTACTCGAAATCCGGGTCGAGCGGCAGGCGCCCCTCGGCGCCCCGGGTGAGGGTGATGTCCGCCCCTACGAGGGGCGTGTACGTCGTACCGGGTGAGACCGTTCCGTCGAGGCTGCCGAGGATCACCGTGGCGCTCAGACCGCGGCCGGTGACCTCCGGCAGTTCCGCGTGGTGCTGGAAGTGCGGCTCGATACGGCGGTGTTCCGCGGGAAGCGCCACCCACAGCTGGGCGCCGTGCAGGAAGCGGGCGTGCGGACGGGGGCTCTCCTCCGAGTGGCTGATCGCCCGCCCTGAGGTCATCAGACCGAGCTCCCGTGGGCGGATGGTGGCCAGCGCCCCCGTGCTGTCGCGGTGCAGTACCTCGCCCTCGTGCAGCCAGCTCACGGTCTGCAGGCCCATGTGGGGATGCGGCGGCACCTGCATGCCCGGCTCGTCGGCGATGTCGTCGGGCCCGTAGTGGTCGACGAAGGCCCAGGCGCCCACCATCCGCCGCCCGAGGTTGGGCAGCAGCCGACGGACCTCGGTGGACTCACCGAGCCGCACGCGGCGCGGGCTGAGGAGCTCCCTGACGGGTTCGGCGACGACGAACCCACGCCCGCCGCATACGGAGAGGGTGGCCTGACGATCGAGATTGCTCATGGGGCCAAACCTATTCCGGTGCGGGCGTCCCGGGTCCCCCTTCCGCGCCCCGATTCCCGCGGAACGTCCTCAGGGCGTTCCCCACAGCCCTGCCGCTCACGCGAGAAGCCAGGTGATCAGCGACAGGGATCCCATGGAGAACAGGGTGCTCAACACGACGGCATCCCTGACGAGTCGGGTGTCGAGGCGGTACTGCGAAGCGAAGATGAACGCGTTCTGGGCGGTCGGGAGGCCCGCACAGAGCACCACCGCGAGCAGTTCGTCACCCTCGATGCCGAACCCCCATCGGGCCAGGGCGTAGGCGAGCAGCGGCTGGACGACCGTTTTGAGGAGGACGAGGACGTGTCGCTCCGCACGCCCGGCGGACACGGCGTCCGCCAGGACGGTGGTGCCGGGCTCCGTGGCGCGGGAGTCGAGGGACATGCCCAGCGCGAACAGCGCCGCCGGGACCGCCGCGCCGCCGAGCATCTGGGCGGGCGCGGTCACGGCCTCCGGCAGTGGCACACCGAGTACGGACACCGTCACCCCCGCGGCCGACGCGGCGATGATCGGGTTGCGCAGCGGCAGCCACAGGAAGCGGTTCCGGCCGTCGGCGCCGCGGCCCGCGTCGAGGTCTATCAAGGTCAGGATCAGAGGGGTCACGAACAACGTCTGGAACAGGGCTGCCGCGACCACGAACGAGGCGTCACCCAGCACATGTACAGCCACGGGGATGCCGAGGTTGGCGGAGTTCACGTAGGCGCCCGCCATGGCGCCGATCGCCCGGTCCGCGCGTCCGCGGCGGAAGACCCATCGGCCGATCAGCAGGCCGAGGGCGAGCATGATGAGCACACTGGCGGCGAAGACGGCCACACCGGGGCTGAGGAGATTGGACACGTCGGCCCGCGCCAGTGTCACGAACAGCAGCGCGGGCATGGCGAACGCGAAGGCGAACCGGCCCAGCACCGACTGGGCCTGCTTTCCGAGTACGTCGAACCGGCCGGCCGCCCAACCGACAGCGGTGATCGCCCAGATGGGCAGAAAGCCGGAGAGCACGGTCACCGGGTCAGCATGCCCGACGGTGATCAAGACCTCTCCGCCGCCCCCGGGAAGGCGCGCTTCCGGGGGCGGCGAAGTTCGAGGGACGGTGGGCTTCGGGCCGGTGGACCTACGAAGGCGGACCTCCGGGGAGTCCTGTCGGCGGGGGTCACGGGTGCGGCCGTCGTCCCGGTGCGCGTCGTTCCGGGTTGTGGGCGGGAGTGGTTGCCGTCAGTTGAACGGGTCCAGCGTGACGTACGCCGTCTGCGGATCGCCGTCGTGCACCAGTGACTCGTGGGCGCCGACGTCGTCGAAGGCGAAGGCGTACGCCTTGCCGTCGGCCATCTGGGCGTGGATCTTGCGGGCGTAGTGGTTGGTGACGACGTCCCGGTAGAAGTTCGCGGAACCGGTGTCCGGCTGGTTGGGGTTGACCAGCAGCGTCGAGCGGTTGAAGCCGGCGCACAGCGTGCGCGAAATCGGGCCGCGCACCTGGTCGTTGGGCGCGTCGAGCCGCTTGTAGCAACCGAAGACGCTGTCGGAGTCCGGCTTCTGGAACGAGGTGACGACGGTCCCGGAACCGTTCGTGAAGTTCATGACCCCGCCGGAGACCCGGCCGTAGTACTTGATCCCCGGCTGGTGGGCGAAGGGCGTGACAGTGAGCGTCGAGGTCGTGTACTTGGTCCACACGCGGTTGATGTAGTCGTCCATGATGTTCGCCGGCAGTGCGCCGGCCTCGATGCCGTGGCCGGGGGCGAGGGCGCGCAGGACGGTGCCGTCCGGGCGGGTCTGGATGAGGTTCGCCCAGCCGCCGGGCTGACCGCGCAGGGCGTTGTAGAAGCCGTTGTAGCCACCGGGTTTGAGGTGGCCGGTGTTCTTGACCGTGCCGTTGGCGGCCTGGACGCCGACCGCGTAGGGGGCCGAGAACATGTCCACCTGTGTGCTGTTGATCCACAGGCCGGAGTCGTTGAGTGTGTACTCCGACCAGTTGAAGAGGATATTGCGGTTGGGGTCGCCGGGATTCTGCACCGCGGGCTGCACGAGGCCGCCGGTGGTGAGCTTGAAGACGAGCTTCTGCCCGTACGAGAAGTAGATGCGCCCGGAGAACTTGGGCATCCGGATCGTGACGGAACGGCCGGACGCAGGGCCGGCGATCGACGCGTCGGGGGCCGGGGTCGGCGGGTTGCCGCCGGCGGGCCAGGGATGGAACGTGCCGCTCGCGTCGGCCCAGCCCTGACGGCCGGTGCTGAGCTCCGTGCCCAGGTTGTAGATGTAGACCGGCTCGCTGCGGCCCGAGTTGTTGGTGAACTTGAGCGGGATGGTCGCGGGCACCGCGGCTTCCGCCGTCGCGGTGGGCCCATTGGCGGTGACGCCGGCGGCGCACAGCAGCGCGGTGAACGCCAGCGCCAGTAACTTCCGTGGGACAGGCACCCTCCACCTCCTCCTGATCGGATCCTCGACGAATCCCTGTCGGACCGTCGTCGGATGCTGGTCGGACGATCCCTGGCCGGACTCGTCGAAGGAGAAGTCCTGGCCTGAGGGACAGACGCTTGAGAGCGCTCTCAGAATCGGGCCGCGCCGGACCGCCGTCAAGAATTCACGCAGGAGTTGTCTCACGTGCGGAGGTTCCGCCCCAACACCTGACACCTGTGCCGACGCGGGCCGGCGGCCCCGCCGACGGTCCGGACGCGCGGCGGGAAGCGCGTCAGTGGTGGTCGCCGTGCCGGCCGAGGGTCTCAACGGGGGTCGCGCCGGGGCGGGTCCACTGGGGCACGGGACGGCTGGTCGGCCCCCAGGTGGCGTTCCCGTCCGCGTCCGAGCGCCAGTACCAGCACGGGCTGTGCCCGTCGGGCCGGCCCTCGGGTTGTCCTCCCACGCCTCACCGCGGCCGTAGGGCGTCATGTCGAGAAGGCCCAGGGACCCGTTGACCGGCTCGTTGCCACGGCCCGTCGTGGAGTAGGTGAGGAAGACGCGGTCACCGTCGCGCAGGAAGCAGGTGAGGTAACCCATTTCGCCGCCGACCGGCGCGTCCACGTCGCGCACGGAGTACCAGGGCTGGGTGTAGCCCATGAACGCGACGTACGCGGCCACCTCGCGCCACCGGCCCGTGGTCACGATGGCGAACGAGACGCCGCGGGCGTTGAGGTAGACGGCGTCCTTCATGTGCCAGGCCGTGGTGGTGCAGCCCTCGCACTGACCCTGATGGGGCGCGCCGTCGTACCACATGTGCTTGTACACCAGGAGTTCGTCGCGGCCCTGGAACAACTCCAGGAACGGGACCGGACCGTCGGGTCCGACGACCTCGACCGTCCCGTCGAACTCCACCATCGGAAGCCGGCGACGCGCCGCGGCGAGGGCGTCGCCCTCACGGGTGTGGGCCTTCTCGCGGACCAGGAGTTCGTCACGGGCGGCCTGCCAGGTGGCCAGGTCGACGACGGGCGGGCGGCCGGGCAGCGCGGCGCTCGGGTCACTCGGTGTGGTCGTCATGGGGTCCTCCGTGGTGTCTCGTGCCGGACTGTGTCCTACGGCGTCATGCGACGCTCACCGGAAGACTCCCGAGCCGGCCGGAACTCATCGCGGCAGGGCCGCCCTCGGCCGGGCCGACGCGAGGGGGAACCGTCGCACGGACGGATTTCGCGGAGGAACGGGCGCGGGTGAACGGCTCGGGCCGGCAGGTTCGGGAACGCCGCCCTGCCGGCCCCGGCATCACGCACTCGCGTGCCCTCGTCAGCCCGCCCGGTACGTCTCCAGCAGCCGCAGCCAGATCTCGCTGATGGTCGGGAAGGACGGAACCGCGTGCCACAGCCGGTCGATCGGCACTTCCCCGGCCACCGCGATCGTGGCCGAGTGCAGCAGTTCGCCGACGCCCGCGCCGACGAAGGTGACGCCCAGCAGGATCTCGCGGTCGAGGTCGACGACCATGCGCGCGTGTCCGCGGTAGTTCTCCGCGTACAGTCCGGCGCCCGCGACGGAGGCGAGGTCGTAGTCGACGGCGCGCACCCGGTGCCCTGCCCCTTCCGCCTCCGCGAGCGAGAGGCCCACGGCCGCTGCCTCGGGGTCCGTGAACACCACCTGCGGCACGGCCGCGTGGTCGGCCGTCGCGGAGTGGGCGCCCCAGCGGTCGGTCTCCAGCAGCGGGACCCGCTGCGCCCTGGCGGCGATGGCGGCTCCCGCGATCCGGGCCTGGTACTTGCCCTGATGGGTCAGCAGCGCACGGCGGTTGACGTCGCCGACCGCGTACAGCCAGTCCGTGCCCTGCACGCGGCAGCTGTCGTCGACCGTCAACCACGAGCCCGGATCCAGTCCGACGGTCTCCAGTCCGATGTCGTCGGTGCGCGGGGCGCGGCCCGTCGCGATGAGCACCTCGTCGGCCTCGATGCGCTCGCCGTCGCCGAGTACCAGGGTGACGGGGCCGATGCCGCCGGGCCGTTCGACGGCGGTGACGTCGGTGTCCGTCCGGATGGTGACGCCGGCCTCCCTGAGGCCTTCCGCCACGTGCTCGCCGACGAAGGGCTCCATCCGTGGCAGAAGGCCGCCGCCGCGGACGAGCATGGTCACCTGCGAACCGAGTGCCTGCCAGGCGGTGGCCATCTCCACGCCGACCACTCCCCCGCCGACGACCGCGAGGCGGCCCGGTGCCTCGCGGGCGCTGGTGGCCTCGCGGCTCGTCCACGCCTTAGCTCCGGCGAGGCCGGGGATGTCGGGCAGTACGGCGCGGCTTCCGGTGCTCACGACGACGGCGTGCCGGGCGGTCAGTGAGTAGTGCTCGCCCTCCGGCCCGTACGCCACCACCTTCCTGGGGCCGTGGAGGGCTCCTTTGCCCCGGTAGACACGGGCGCCGATGGAATCGAGCCAGGCCAGTTGCCCCTCGTCGTTCCAGTGGGCCGCCTGTTCGTCGCGGCGGGCCAGTACGGCCTTGCTGTCCAGCGGGCCCTGCACGGCGGCGCTCGCGCCGGGCAGTCTGCGGGCGTCGGCCCGCGCGATCACCGGGCGCAGCAGCGCCTTGCTCGGCATGCACGCCCAGTAGGAGCAGTCACCGCCGATGAGTTCGCTCTCGACCACCGCGGTACTCAGGCCCGCCGCTCTGGTCCGATCCGCCACGTTCTCCCCGACAGGGCCCGCGCCCAGCACTACGACGTCGTACTCCACAGCATGGGTCATAGGGCCAGTCTGATCCGGGGTGTGCGTCCTGGCCACATGGGCAGGGGCAGGAATAGCACGGCCCCGGGCACCGTTGTGCGGGGCGAGTCCCCCGGACCTCAGGAAGAGGTAGCACGTCATGAGCACCGTTGAGCTCACCAAGGAAAACTTCGATCAGGTCGTCACCGACAACGACTTCGTCCTGATCGATTTCTGGGCTTCCTGGTGTGGTCCTTGCCGCCAGTTCGCGCCGGTCTTCGAGGGCGCGTCGGAGCGTCACCCCGATCTGGTGTTCGCGAAGGTCGACACCGAGGCGCAGCAGGAGCTCGCGGCTGCCTTCGAGATCCGTTCGATCCCGACTCTGATGATCGTGCGCGAGAATGTCGCGGTCTTCGCCCAGCCCGGTGCGCTGCCCGAGTCGTCCCTCGAGGACGTCATCGGCCAGGCGCGCGCGCTGGACATGGACGCGGTCCGCAAGTCGATCGACGAGGCCCAGAAGGGCGCCGCCGAGGGTGGCCAGGCAACCGCCTGACCGTTCTCGTGCACAGATCCCCGCATACGTCCGGCCGGGGTCCGGCCCGATTCCTCGGGCCGGACCCCGGCTGTTCGCTGTCGCGTACCGGCGCGGCCGTCGGTGCGTGGCGGGGGCGCATGCTCGAGGGGCGGCGCTACGCCTCCCCCGCGTCCACCACCCGCGCCACCAGTCCCAGCGACAGTTCCGCGCCGTCCACCAGCAGGGCCTCGACCGCGCGGGTCTCCGGGTCGATGTCGACCTCGACGCCGTCGCCGACGTACCGCGGGAAGCCCGACGCGCCCAGCTCTCCCGTCCAGTCCACGACGGCGGAGCGGATGACGTCCTCAAGGAGCGTGGCGGGATCGTGCCCTTCGACGTGTTCGGGGACCACGATGATCCCGAAGCGCTGCGGTTGTGTGTTCATGCAGGCGACGCTAGACATCCACCGCCGCGCCCGCATGTCGCCCGGTGGGCACTACCGTGACCGGATGACGCACTCCACCGCCCCTTCGCCCGGCCCGCGGGGACCGCACGGCTCGACGCGCTCCGACGTCTTTGTGCATTCGCCCGGCAGCAGCGGCCCGGCCGCCACGACCGAGGCCGATCCCCTCTGCGCCGGGCCGGTCCGCACCTCGTACGCGCCGGACCGGGACGGCGATCCTGATCCGGGCGAGATCGTCTGGACGTGGGTGCCGTTCGAGGAGAACGACGGCCGCGGCAAGGACCGGCCGGTCCTGGTCGTGGCCAGGGAGGCGGCCGGCACCCTGCTGGCCGTCCAGCTGTCCAGCAGGCGCCACGACCACGACCGGGAGTGGGTGCCGATCGGTGCGGGGCCGTGGGACGGCGCCGAACGCGAGTCGTGGGTGGATCTGGACCGTGTGCTGCGGGTGCACGAGACGGGGATGCGCCGTGAGGCGTGCGCGTTGGACCGGGCGCGGTTCGACCGTGTGGTGCGGCGGCTGCGGGAGCGCTACGGCTGGAGCTGAGCCCCGGCGGCGCCGGTCCGGTCGGCGAAGGCACGGCGGAACGCGGCGAGCGTCGGCGAGGTGCCTGCCCGGTCGAGCACGGCGAAGACGATCTCCTCGAAGTGGCCGGCGAACCGGCCGCCGCCGGTCAGCAGGGCGTGGAAGGCGCCGGCGACGGCTGCGGGGTCGTTGCGGAAGACGCCGCAGCCCCAGGCGCCGAGCACGAGACGGCGGTAGCCGCCGGCCACCGCGGTCTCCAGGACCCGTTCCGCCCGGGACGCGAGCGCGGCGGGGATGCGGGGGACCTCGCCCGGTGTGCGGAGTGCGACGACTCCCGCGTTGGGTGCGGGAGAGGTGAGGAAGCCGACCGTGAACGGCTGCTCCAGCAGCCGACCCCGGTCGTCGCGGAAGACCGGCACACCGGGCGAGAGAATCACCCGGTCGGTGTAGAAGACGCTGCGTTCCGACCGGTGGTGCTCGTAGAACTCGGGCACGCGCAGCAGCGTGGTGTACAGGGCGGACGCCCGGCACAGCGCTTCCTCCTGGGCCTGCGCCCCGTTGAGGTAACCGCCGCCGGGATTACGGGCGGAGGCGAAATTCAGGACGGCGACCGGCCCCTCCCCGGCCCCGGTGAGCCGCCGGGCGGCCTCGGTGCTGCTCTCGTTGGTGACCTCGAAGCGGGTGATCCGGTCGGTGTCCGGTGAGACGGCCAGGGGCTCCGGTCCGTACATCCGTGTGCCCGCCAGTGCGGTGGCGAGCTGCTGCCCCATCCGTACCTCTCGCCCGTCAGGAAGGCGGTACCCCCCGGCCCCGACGATCTCCTCGGTCTGCTTGGCGATTCCCCGTAGCCGTGCGCTCATGCCCTACATCATCGGGAAACCCAGGTGACGGCGGCAAACACATTTTCGCTCCTCAGGGGCACTCTTGTGCGGACCCGCAGCGGTGGCCTTAGGTTGACAGAAGTCCCTTCGACAGGAGGAGCCGATCATGCACCGAGCGAGAACGGGCGACTTCAGCCGTCCGATGTCCGAGGACGAGGCCGAGGACCTGCTTCGATGTATCTGCTTCAAGACAGGTCCGCCCCGCACCCTGGGCGTGGAGGTGGAATGGCTGGTCCATGACCTGGAGCAGCCCGGGAAACCCGTGGCACCCGACCGCCTGGGGAGCGCATTCGACGACATACGCGCCCTGCCCCTGACATCCGTACTCACCTTCGAGCCCGGCGGCCAGCTGGAACTCAGCTCGCGCCCCGCCGCCTCCCTGATGGAGTGCATCGACTCCACAGCCGCCGACCTGGACGCCGTACGAACGGCTCTCCGTCCGGCAGGCCTCACTCTGAACGGCATGGGACTCGATCCCTGGCACCCGCCCCGCCGGCTCCTCCATGAACCGCGCTACGACGCACTGGAGAGATGCCTGGACCGCTCCGGCCCCTACGGCCGCTCCATGATGTGCAGCACGGCCTCCGTCCAGGTGTCGCTCGACACCGGTGAGGAGGAGCCGGGTCCGCTCGGGCACGGCCGCCGCTGGCGGCTCGCCCATCTGCTGGGCGCCGTCCTGCTGGCGGCCTTCGCCAACTCGCCCATGCTGGCAGGGCGTCCCACGGGCTGGCGCTCCACGCGGCAGGCGGTGTGGAACGTACTGGATCCGGTGCGCCCGATGGCGCCTCCCCTGGAGGCGGAGCCGCGGGCGGCGTGGGCGGCGCACGCGCTGGACGCACCCGTGATGTGCGTACGGATGGCGGACGGGGCGTGGCCGCTCCCCGAGGGCCTGACCTTCCGGCGCTGGCTGCGCTCCGGCGGGCCGCGCCCGGCGACGCAGGAGGACCTCCGCTACCACCTGACCACGCTGTTCCCGCCCGTACGGCCGCGCGGGCACCTGGAGTTGCGCATGATCGACGCGCAGCCCGGCGAGAACGGCTGGATGGTGCCGCTCGCGGTGGCCGCAGCGCTCTTCGACGATCCCGAGGCGGCGGAGACCGTGTACCGCTCCCTCAAGCCGCTGGCCGAGTCCACGGGCGCCGGCGCCGCGCCGCGCAACGCACTGTGGAGGGCGGCGGCGCGGCACGGACCGGCGGACGAGATGCTGCGGAGCGCCGCCGTGACGTGCTTCGCCGCGGCTCTGGAGGCGCTGGTACGACTCGGCGCGTCCACGACCGTGCTCGACGAGGTGGCCCGTTTCAACGAACGCCATGTACTGCGGGGCCGGTGCCCCGCCGACGACCTGATCGCCTCCGTGGTGAAGGAGCCCGGCACATGACCGACCAGCTGCGGAGTCTGGCACTCGATGCGCTGACCCGTGCCCGTGACCGCACCGCCGCTCTCACGTCGTGCGTCGACGATCGCGATCTGACCGCCCAGCACTCGCCGTTGATGTCGCCGCTGGTGTGGGACCTGGCCCATATCGGCAATCAGGAGGAGCAATGGCTGCTGCGCCAGGTCGGCAAGGGCGAGGCGCTCCGGCCCGAGATCGACTCCCTCTACGACGCGTTCGAGCATCCCCGGGCGGCCCGTCCCTCCTTGCCGCTGCTGGCGCCCGCGGAGGCACGGGTGTACGCCGCGGACGTGCGCGGCCGGGTGCTGGACATCCTGGAGCGCACCGCGTTCGAGGGCGGCCCTCTCGTCGACGCCGGCTTCGCCTTCGGGATGATCGCCCAGCACGAGCAGCAACACGACGAAACGATGCTGATCACCCATCAGCTGCGGAAGGGGCCGCCCGCCCTGTCCGCGCCGGAGCCACCCGCCCACGCCATAGGTCCGCTGCCGCGGGAAGTGCTGGTGCCCGGCGGGGCGTTCACGATGGGGACCTCCACCGAGCCCTGGGCGCTCGACAACGAACGGCCCGCCCACCGGCGCGTCGTGCCCGCGTTCCACATCGACACGACCCCGGTGACCTGCGGCGAGTACCAGGCGTTCATCGAGGACGGCGGCTACCACGAGCGCCGCTGGTGGGCGGCTGAGGGCTGGGACCAGATCCGGCAGCACGACATCGGCGCGCCGCTGTTCTGGCGCCGCGAGGGCGGGACGTGGCTGCGCCGCCGGTTCGGCGTCACCGAGGAGGTCCCGCCGGACGAGCCCGTGCTGCACGTGAGTTGGTACGAGGCGGACGCCTATGCGCGCTGGGCCGGCCGGCGGCTGCCGACCGAGGCCGAATGGGAGAAGGCCGCCCGGCACGACCCGCGGACCGGCCGGGCCCGTCGCTACCCGTGGGGCGACACGGACCCGACGGAGGCGCACGCCAACCTCGGCCAGCGCCATCTGCGGCCCGCACAAGCCGGCAGCTATCCGCAGGGAGAATCGCCGCTGGGCGTACGGCAGCTCATCGGCGACGTGTGGGAGTGGACGTCCAGCGACTTTCTGCCCTACCCCGGGTTCGTCGCGTTCCCCTACCGCGAATACTCGGAGGTGTTCTTCGGGAGCGAGCACAAGGTGCTGCGCGGTGGTTCGTTCGCCGTCGACCCGGTGGCCTGCCGGGGCACGTTCCGCAACTGGGACCTGCCGGTGCGCCGCCAGATCTTCTCCGGCTTCCGTACCGCACGGGACGCGCGACAGCCCGCCGGCCCGGACGGGGGTCTTCGCTGATGTGCCGTCATATCGCATACCTCGGGCCGCCGGAAGCGCTCGCCACCCTGCTCGCCGACCCCGAGCACGGGCTGTTCCGCCAGTCGTGGGCGCCGCGCCGGCAGCGCTACGGCACGGTCAACGCTGACGGCTTCGGGATCGGCTGGTACGCGGACGGCGACCCGGTTCCCGCCAGGTACCGGCGCGCGGGGCCGATCTGGGCGGACCTGTCCTTCACCGACCTGGCGCGGGTGGTGCGCAGCCAGGCGGTGCTCGCCGCCGTGCGGGACGCCACCGCACCCGGCGCGGACGGCGAGGCCGCGGCGGCGCCGTTCGCCTCCGGGCCGTGGCTGTTCAGTCACAACGGGGCGGTGCGCGGCTGGCCGGCTTCGATGGGCCCGCTCTCCGCCGCGCTACCGGCGGAGGATTTGCTGTCGATGGAGGCACGCAACGACTCGGCGCTGCTGTGGGCGCTGGCCCTGCGTCGGCTGCGCGCGGGCGACTCGCCCGCCCAGGCACTGGCCGACACCGTCCGGGACACCGCCGCGGCCGCGCCAGGATCCCGGCTGAACCTGCTCCTGACGGACGGCACGATGATCGCCGCGACCGCCTGGGGCGACACCCTCTGGTACCTCACTGAGCCCGGCCTGCGCACGGTCGTGGCCTCGGAACCGTACGACGACGATCCGCTGTGGCAGGAGGTGCCGGACCGGACGCTGCTCACCGCGACCCGCGCCGACGTCCTGCTGACCGAGCTCAAGGAGCCGACCCAGTGAGCCCGTTCCTGCTGACCCGCACCCTGCCCGAGGACGCGACCAACGCCGCGCTGCGGGCCGATGTGCTGCACGGCCTGACCCGTGCGCCCAAGACACTGCCGCCGAAGTGGTTCTACGACACCCGCGGCAGCGAACTGTTCGAGGAGATCACCCGGCTTCCCGAGTACTACCCGACCCGGGCCGAACGGGAGATACTCGCCGAACGGGCGCCGGAGATCGCCGCGGCGACCAAGGCGGGCACGCTCGTGGAGCTCGGGTCAGGCTCGTCCGAGAAGACCCGTTTCCTGCTGGACGCCCTGCCCTCGCTGCGCAGTTACGTACCCGTGGACGTCAGCGAGAGCGCACTGAACGGTGCGGCGCAGGCCCTGCTGGCCGACCATCCGGACCTGAACGTGCACGCCCTGATCGCCGACTTCACTCGCGGGCCGGAGCTGCCGGTGACGCCGGGGCCCCGGCTGGTCGCGTTCCTCGGCGGGACGATCGGCAACCTCCTGCCGGGCGAGCGGGCGCTCTTCCTGCGGTCCGTGCGGGCCATGCTGAACCCCGGCGACTTCCTGTTGCTGGGCACGGACCTGGTGAAGGACGAGTCGGTGCTCGTACGCGCCTACGACGACGCCGCGGGCGTCACCGCCGAGTTCAACAAGAACGTCCTCGCGGTGCTGGCGCGGGAGCTCGGAGCGGACGTGGATCCCGGCGACTTCGACCATGTGGCGCGCTGGGACCGCGACAACGAGTGGATCGAGATGAGACTGCGGGCCCGCTCGGCCCTCACGGTGAAGATTCCCGAGCTGGATCTGGTCGTGCCCTTCGAGGAGGGTGAGGAACTGCGGACGGAGGTGTCCGCGAAGTTCCGTCAGGACGGTGTGCGGACCGAACTCGCGGGTGCGGGAATGAACCTGACGCACTGGTGGACGGACGGGGAGGGCAGGTTCGCGCTGTCGCTCGCGACGGCGAGCTGAGCGGCCAGCGCCAGTGAGCGGCGGTCGGGGTGGCTCCCCGGGAGGATCGGCGGCAGCAGCCGGACCTCCGCGGTGAGCCCCTCGGCCGCCGCGACCCGCCACAGGGAGACGAGCAGCGGATCGTCGCCGACGAACGCCGCCGCCCCGGTGGGCGAGTAGGTGACGCGTACGGGCTGGACGGCGGCGCCCGCGTCGAGCGCGGCCTGGAACGCGGCGGGCCGGAACCGTCCCCGGCCGCGCCCGCACCAGGTGGAGCCCTCGGGGAAGACTACGACCCGGGCCCCGCCGCGCAGCGCGCCTGCCATCGACGCCACGGCGGCGGGCAGCGCGCGCAACCGGTCCCGTTCCAGGAAGAAGGTGCCGCCGCGGGCGGCGAGCGGCCCGAGGACCGGCCATGAGCGGACCTCGCTCTTGGCGACCATGCGTCCTGGCAGGGCCGAGGCGACCAGGGGGATGTCCAGCCATGAGATGTGATTGGCAACGACAAGCGAGGCCCGCAGGTCGTGCGGCAGCCCGACCATGCTCACCCGCACGCCGAACGCCCGCAGCACGGCGCGCGACCAGAAACGGGTCAGCCGATGGCGGAACGCCGCGCCGACGAGGACGCCGAAGAGGGCCGCGACGGGGGCGAGCAGCAGGCCGCAGCCCACGGTCGCCAGGCCCGCCAGCAGCCGGGCGAGGGCCTTGAGCGGCCCGGCGACGGGCCCGTGGTGGGTCGCGCAGCCCTCGGGTGTGCAGGGCGCGCAGGGCAGCCAGGCGCTCATCGCACGGGGGCGAGGGAGAGGAAGTGCCGCAGGTAGCGCGGGTCGGTGCGGCGCAGCGACAGCAGGACGTAGAGGTCGGCGACGTCGAAGTCCGGGTCGTGGGCGGGTGCCCCGCACACCCACGCGCCGAGCCTGAGGTAGCCGCGCAGCAGGGGCGGCAGTTCGGTGCGGCCGGTGGGGCGTGCGACGCCCTCCGCGTTCCACAGCTTGTGCGGGGTGACCCAGTGTTCCTCGGGCGCCAGGTTCTTGGCCCGCACGGTGTCCCAGGTCCCCGCGGCGAGGACGCCGCCGTCGGCGAGGGGGATCGAGCAGCAGCCCGCGAGCCAGTTGTGGCCGGTGCGGGTCATGTAGCGGGCGAGACCGGCCCAGATGAGGGCGATGACGGCGCCGTTGCGGTGCAGGGGGTGGACACAGGAGCGGCCGACCTCGACGAGGTCGTCGCGGATCGGGTCGAGACGGGTGAGGTCGAACTCGCCCTCGGAGTAGAGGCGACCCGCGACTCGGGCCCGCTCGGGCGGCAGCAACCGGTAGGTGCCGACCACCTCACCGGTGTCCGCCTCGCGCACGAGCAGGTGGTCGCAGTAGGCGTCGAAGGCGTCGGAGTCCAGACCGGGCTCGGGTCCGTCGAGCCTCGCTCCCATCTCCCCGGCGAACACCTGGTGGCGCAGGCGCTGCGCGGCACGCACCTCTTCCTGGTCGCGGGCGAGTGAGACGACGTACCGGGGCTGCTCGTGGTGGGGAGTCAAGGGAGCGGTCGGCTGTGCGGGCAGCGGAGCGGGGACGACGAGCGGCGATGCGGGCATGGCTGTCTCCTGTGCCGGACGGAGGGGGCGGACCACTGGTGCGGCGGCCCGGCTCCTTGTTTCTTCCGTGGCCGGCTGGATTCGACATGACCGCCCGGCGGAGAGCGGATGTGAGGACGCTGAATGCCGGGAAATGCGCGGCGGAGCGGACGCCGCCGCTCCCTTGGCACGGGCCGACGCGCTCGTCGGTCCGTGTGCCGTCGACCGCGGTGGTGGATCCAAGTCCCGGTGGGTCGGGTGCCGTCCGCTGCCGCGGATCCGTGTCAGGGTGCCTCGACCGCTGCCGTCCATGCCCTGGTGGGTCCGTGTGCCGTCGACCGGGGCCGTGGACGCGCGACCTCGAATCCGCCCGTCCGGTCAGGGCAGCAGCGCCGCCGTGATCTCGTCCGACGCCGCTCGTGCCGCGCGCGCCGGGTCCTGCCCCTGGAGGACGGCCGTCATGTAGGGCTTGATGGGGTTGTCGGCCTCCACGGCCGCCCATTGCGGCGAGTTGGGAGTGGCCCTGCCCTTCGCGGCGCCGGCGGCCATCGCGGCCGTGCCCTCGCTGCCCTCGATGACACCGGCGAGCGTGGTCTTGTTGGGCACGTAGTTCATCGTGAGGGCGAGCTCGGTCTGCCATTCCTCGCTCGCGAGCGCCTTCACCACCTCGACGCCGGCGGATCTCTCCCGCGCGTTCTCGGGCACGATCAGGTCGGAACCGCCGATGAAGACCGCGCCGGGCGCCTCGGACGTCTTGCCCGGTACGGGGAAGAAGCCCAGCTTCCCCTTGAGCGCCGGATTGGCCTTCTCTATGAGGGGCGCCGCGCTCGGCACGGCGATGATCTGCGCGACGTCGCCCTTGGCGAAGACGTCCGTCTGGGGCGGTGTCACCTCGTCGGCGTCCTTCGGCCCGTTGCCGTGCGACTGGAGCCGCTTGTAGAAGTCCATGCCCCGCAGGGACGCCTCTGAGTGCAGGGCGCCCTCCCAGTTCCCGCCCTGTTCGACGGCCAGTTGCCCGCCCTCTTCCCAGACGAAGCCCGCGAGGGTGTACCAGTCCTGGCCGGAGAGGTAGATGCCCTGCCGGCCGGGGCTGTCCAGTTTCTCCGAGATCTCCAGCCACTCGGCCCGGTCCTGGGGCGGCTCCGTGATGCCCGCCTGGGCGAAGAGGTCCTTGTTGTAGATGACGACTCGGTTGGCCGCGTACCACGGGATGCCGTACTGGGAGCCGTTGATGCTGCCCGGTTCCGCGAGACCGGGCAGCCACTCCTCGCTACCGAGGTCACGGACCGATTCGAGGGTCAGGTCACGCAGCGCGTCGCTCTGCGCGTATTGAGCGACCTGCGTGTTGCCGACCTCGATGACCTCGGGGGCGTCGTCGCTCTCCAGCGCCGCCATGACCTTCTTGCCGATGCCGGTCCACTCCTGGAAGGTCACCTTCAGGTCGACGGACGGGTGCTGCTTCTCGTACTCCGTGGTGAAACGCTCGAGGAACTCGTCGGAGACGCTGTCCTTCATGAGCCATATGTCCACGGTGCTCCTGGGTGAACCGCCGGGGACCAGCCCGCAGCCGACGAGCGTGGCGGCGCACACGAGCGCGGCGGGCAGGGCGAGCGAGCGGTTCTTCACGTAGGTCACCTTCTGCGTGGCACGGAGGATCGACCCGACGTGGGGGAAGCGAGCGACGCTCGCACGGGTTGTGGCTGGATTTTGGTCTGTACCACAGGTCCGGTCAAGTCCGGGAACGCGCCGGGCAGCGGGAGGGGCGGGTGCGGGAACAACACCCGCCCCTCACAAGATCTTCACCCGGTGGGCGGAACGGTGTCCTCGAAGCCGACCCCCGCCGACCGGTACGCGGCGACCTTCGCGGCGGCCTGAGCGGGGGTGAGGACCTGGTCCTTGACGTGGAGCACGTAGTCGACCTTCTGATCGTAGGAGCGGGGCGTGGTGCTGCCCTGGCCCGCCAGGTCGATCAGCCACTGGTTGAAGTTGATGCTCATCGTGCGCTCGGGGAGGTAGCGCGCGTCGTGCCGGCCGAACTCCTGGCCGTCGACGTAGTAGACGATGCCGCTGTCGTCGATGGTCAGGACGAGGTCGTGCCACCCGGCGTAGCTCGCCCGGACCTCGGAGTGCTGGTTGACGGCCTCCCACGGGTCGGGCCGGTAGGTCTCCCACGAGGTGGTGTAAAGGATGTTGGCGGGCTCGCCCCAGCCGCCGTTGGGCAGGTACTCGAAGTCGTACTCGGCGTAGTCGTCCGCCATCGGGGCCTTGAGGTCGTTGATGGTGAAGAACGTCTGGACGAGGTGGTCGCCATCCGGGCCGGACCGCGGGGCGTCGGAGAAGTGGACCCGGGCCGCGTAGGTGCCGTTCTTGAACTTCATGTCCTTGGTGAGGATCTCGGTGTGCTCCGTGTTCGCACCGCTGCCCGCGGTGGAAGTCTCCAGGTTCATGATCGAGTTGGTCCCCTCCTTGGCGAAGGTGACGTTCTCGGGCGCCCAGGTCGCCCCGGGCACCCCGGGGCCGCCCGCGTTGGAGCGGACGTTCCAGCCGTGGGCGCCGATGGCCGGGTCGGTGTGCGAGGTGTAGTCGAAGTCGTCGAAGAGGGCTGGGCCGTCCGCCGGCGGGTCGGTGGGGTCGGTGGGGTCGGCGCCGGCGGGGGCGGTGCCCCACACCGTCGGGCCGCCGACGCTCGCCGTGACCTTGGTCCAGTCGCCGTACGAGGTGCGGCCGGGACCGAAGGAGTAGTCGTCGCTCTGGTTCAGGGGGCGCCAGTCGGAGCGGTGGAAGCGCAGTTGCATGTCCCCGGTGTCCGCGCCCGGCGCCAGGCTTCCCGCGCCCGCCCGGAAACCGATCTCCAGGTAGCGGTCCGCGTCGGCGGTGGGGGCGGCGAGCGTGCCGAACGTGCCGGTGATGTTCGCGCAGCCCCGTACCGCCCATGAGCAGGCGAAGGTGTAGGAGGCCCCGGCGTCGGCCTTGAAGTAGTAGCGGATGCGGACCTCTCCCAGGGAGAGCGTGGTGCTGCCGGAGTTGACGACCTTGAACCACGGCTCCGCCTGATCGCTGCCGCTCGAGCTCTGGCGGTACTGGACCCTCACCGAGGCGTCGGCGGCCGCGGCCGGCAGGGCGGACAGGGTGGCGCAGCCGAGACCGGCCACCACGGCGGCGGCCAGTGCGGCACGTGCCCGGATGGCGGGGCGGGTACGGGTCCGGCCGGTACGCGCCGTTGTGCTCATGCTGGTGCTGGTCACCTGGTTTTCCTCTCGGAAGGGGTGGTCGTGGGGGGTCGGCCCGGGATGCCGAGGGCGCCGAGCCGGGCTCTGTGGCGGTGCAGCCGTGCGCTGAATCCCGTCCAGTCGCCGCCACCGCTCCAGGCGGTGTCGGCGAGGGCGCACAGCCGGGGGAAGGCGAGGTACTCGGCGTGCTCGGCCGTGGTCACGTACTCGGTCCACAACTGGGCCTGAGCGCCGAGCACACGGTCCGCGACCTCCGCCTCCCAGTGGGCGGGGGCCGGCTCCATCGCGTACACGGCCCGCAGATCGACGACCGCGCCGGGCTGGCCGGGCGGTTCGCCGGCGTCGGCCGACTGCGGGTAGTCGAGGTACGTGGAGCGGTAAGGGGCCATGATCACGTGCTGGCCGCGGCGGGCGGCCGCCAGAGCGTGGGCCTCGTCGCGCCACATCATTGCGGTGAACGAGGAGGGCAGGTCGAGACCGGTCTCCGTCCAGCCGAGCGGCTGCCGCCCCCGCTCACGCAGATGGGCGCCGATCCGCCCCATGAACCAGCCGTGCAGCGCCTCGGGGCCGCCTATGCCCTCCTGTTCGGCGCGCAGTCGCGCCGCGGGTGAGGCGTGCCACTCGGTGGTGGGGCACTCCTCGCCGCCGATGTGGACGTGCCGGGAGGGGAAGACGTCGATGACCTCGTCGAGGACGGTGCGGCAGAAGTCGAGGACCTCGTCGTGCACACCGAGGACGGTGTCGCAGACGCCCCACTGCTGCCACACGTCCAGTCGGCGGTCCGGCCGGTTGCCCAGGTGCGGGTAGGCGGCGAGCGCGGCGCGGACGTGACCAGGCATCTCGATCTCGGGCACGACGGTGACACCGCGGTCGGCGGCGTGGGCGACGAGGGCTGCGAGTTCCGCCCGGGTGTAGGCGCCGCCGTGGGGCAGTCCTCCCACCTCGGTGAGCCTCGGGTAGGCGGCGACGGGCATCCGCCAGCCCTGGTCGTCGGTGAGGTGCAGATGCAGCACGTTGAGCTTGTGCAGCGCCAGCAGGTCGACGAAGCGCCGGAGGAATGCCACGGGCAGGAAGTGGCGGGCCACGTCGAGCATCGCGCCGCGCCAGGGGAAGCGCGGTAGGTCGGTGATCTGCACACAGGGCAGGGACCAGTGCGCGCCGGGGGCGAGTGTGCCCGACAGGGCGGCGGGAGGCAGCAGTTGGCGCAGGGTCTGGATGCCGTGGAGCAGCCCCGCGGGGCGGCCGGCGCGCAGCAGTACCGCGTCGGTCCCCACGGTGAGTCCGTAGCCCTCCGCGCCCAGCCCGGTGAGCTGGGGGTCGAGCGCGAGGACGACACGGCCGTCGGACACGAGGGGCAGCGGCAGGCCGGTGGCCGGGGCGAGGTGGGCCCGCAGGAGCGCGGCGGCCGGCTCGGCTCCGCGGGTGGCGCGGATGCCGGTATTGCTGTCGAGTACGAACTCATTGGGGGCGAAGGCGAGTTGAGCCGGACGGGGGATCAGCGCGGGGCCGGTGCGCGATCCGGTGCGAGGGGGTCCGGTGGGGATGGTTCCGGTACGGGGTGCGGGCATGTGTCGGCTCTCCTATCCCTTGACCGCGCCGCCGGTCACCCGGCGGAGACCCGGCACTGAAGCACCAGGAAGAGGACGAGTACGGGGCAGGGCGAAGAGTGTGGAAGCGGCCGTCGTGGCGCCCCGGTCGGCGCCGAGGACGCTCGAGAACGAGGAGAGCCGGACGGGCAGGGTGCGGTCGTCCTGGTTCTTGGTGATCAGCATGCCGGCGAAGGCGAACCCGTTCCACGCGGTGATGAAGCCGAAGAGCGTCGTCGCCGGCAGCCTCGGCGCGAGCGGCGGGGAGGTGGCGCGGCGGAAGACGGCGGCAGCGGCGGCGGAGCGATTCTTCAACTGATCCACCTCTGAAGTGAGTTGACCAATTGGTAAACTGGCCAACGGCGTGGCTAGAAGGTGGCATGGACCAATGTTGACGTCAAGGCCTTTGAAAACACTGGTTTGTTCAGCAGGCGACCGTGGGACCGTGCAGATCACTGGTAAGCAGCTTCGTTTACCATCTGACCAGTTATCGCAGACGCGGAGCAGAGAGGCAGGGTCCATGGAGAGCAGCTCTTCGGGCGCCGTACTGAAGCGGGAAAGGGTCAGGGAGTTCCTGCTCGGCCTGATCGAGGCCGGCCGGCCGGGCGACGCCATCCCTTCCGAGCGGACCCTCTGCGCGGAACTCGGCGTGTCCCGCCCCACCCTGCGTGCCGCCGTGGACGAACTCGTCGCCACCGGCCAGCTGCTGCGCGAACACGGCCGCGGGATGTTCGTCGCACCGGCGAAGATCACCCAGGAACTCGTCTCCGACGACGCGGCGTTCGCCGTCCCCCGCGCGGCGGGCGCCTGGTCGAGCCGTGTCCTGGAGCTCGCCACCATAACCGCGGGCGCCCGGATCGGCCGCAAGCTGCGGATGTCCCCCGCCGCCGAACTGGTCTACATCGCCCGGCTGCGACTCGTCGACGGCGCCCCCATGGCGATCGAGCACCTGCACATCCCCGCCCGGCTCGTGCCTTCCCTGACCCCTCAGGAGCTCGAGGCCGGAGACCTCTACGACCATCTGCGCGAGCACCATCAGGTCCACGTCGACCAGGCCGTCCAGTCGATCGAGCCGACCGTCGTCAACGAGGCGGAGGCCGCGGTGCTCGACGTGCCGGTCCTCTCCCCCGCGCTGCTGGTCGAGCGCCTGACGACGGACACCGCGGGAAGCCCGGTCGAGTACGTCCACTCGGTGTACCGGGGCGACCGCTACCGCATCGTCTCCCGTCTCGCGCTCGGCCCGTCCGCCGCACCTGGCGACCGCCCGGCGGGCCACCATCCCGGTATCCCCCCGGGCGACTTCGCACACGGCGACATCATCACGTCGTCGACAACCGGCGACGCGTACTGAACCTGCCCTCGCCGCCCCGACCGTCCCGCAGCGACCGTGCAGGGCCCCGCGACGAGCAAGGCCCGGGGCACCCCGCCCACCCGGTGGCTCGACAAGGCGTGCTTCCGTCCCAGCCGCGCGCCTGCCGCGTCTCTCACGGAACTCGCCGCGGCGGTGCGGAAGTTCGTGCGGATGGGATCGCCGCAGGCACGGCAGTCCGTGGTGGCCTTCCGGTCGGGGCGGGCCGCCGCCTGAAAGGGCCGTATCCTCGGCCCATCAAGCTCACGGGCTCCGGCTACGGCTACGGCCCGGGCTCCCGGGAGGGGACGGCGATGAGGGACGAGGGCGCGCCCCGGGCGGCGCTCAAACGCGAGCGGGTGCGGGCGTATCTGCTGGAACTGGTGGACGACCGGCGCCCCGGGGACGCCATCCCCTCCGAACGCACCCTCTGCGCCGCCCTCGACGTCTCACGCCCCACCCTCCGCGCCGCTGTCGACGAACTCGTCGCCACCGGGGTGCTCGTACGGGAGCACGGCCGTGGGATGTTCGTCGCACCCACCAAGATCACCCAGGAGCTGGTGGGCGACTCGGCTCCGGCCGCCGCCCCGCAAGCACCGGGGACCTGGTCGAGCCGCGTGCTGGAGTTCCGCAGGACCGCCGCGGGCGCCCGTATCGGGCGCAGGCTGCGGCTCTCCCCCGCCGCGGAGATCTTCCACATCGCCCGGCTGCGGCTGGTCGACGGCGGCCCGGTCGGACTCGAATACCTGCACATCCCGGCAGAGCTCGCCCCCGATCTCACCCCGCGTTGGATGGAGTCGGGCTTCTACCGCTACCTGCGGGCCGAGCGTCGGATCGTCGCCGCCCGGGCGGAGCAGTCCATCGAGCCCACCGTGCTGAGCGAGGCCGAGGCGGAGTTGCTGGCCGTACCCGTCCTGTCGCCGGCGCTGCTCTTCGACCGCGTCACCTCCGACCCGAAGGGCCGACCGCTCGAGTACGTGCGCTCCCTCTACCGCGGGGACCGCTACCGCATCCTCTCCCGGCTTTCGCTCGGTCCCACGGGGGACGGCCGCCCCGCGCCCGACGCCTCGCGGGAAGCCGACTGGTGGGGCACGGTGGAGTGAAGGCACCGAGAGGAGCACGACACCCATGTCGAACCACACCTACCGCGTCACCGAGATCGTGGGCACCTCGCCCGACGGGGTCGACCAGGCCATCAAGAACGGCATCTCCCGGGCCTCGCAGACGCTGCGGGGCCTCGACTGGTTCGAGGTGACGCAGGTCCGCGGGCACATCGTCGAGGGGCGGATCGAGCACTACCAGGTCGGTCTGAAGGTCGGTTTCCGTCTCGAGGACGGCGACTGAGCACACGGGCCGGCGACCTCTCGTCCAGCCAGGTGCGGTCCGGTCTCGCGGCACTGAAGGACGAGCCTGGCCCAATGGCCGGCCGCCACTGATCTGCCACCGCATGCGTCGACACCGCTGTCCCTCGGACACCACGAACACCGAATGGGCCCTGCTCGAGCCGCTGCTGCCGCCCCCGCCTGCGGGACCGGCCGCGGCTGCCGGCCGGAGAAGCACCCCCGCCACGAGATCGTCGACGCGATCCGCTGAGTCGTGGACACGGCGGTAAATGGTGGCTCTACCCGCGGATTCCCCGCCCTGGCGGACCGCCCGGAGATTCATGGCCCGCCGGGCGCCGCCGGTGTCATCGGTCAGATCCGCGACCAGTTCGGCGACCGGATCCGCCGCGAAATGGGAAAGTCGGCCCGGACCGCAGCGTCCCTCCCCACGGGCCCGTCGTCGCCGCGGCCGAACGCCGCTGAGCCCAGGGTTTTCTGGGACCTGACCCGGCCGGCGACTGAAGAGTCGGCCCTCGGGAAACCGCCGCACCTCCCAAGCCCTCCCCGTACGGAGGGATGGCGCCCCGCATCGACTGCCGAGGCTCACTGTCGGTGCGCTCGGCGCGCCAGTTCGTCCGTGAGCTGCTTCTCGGGCTGAACGCCGATGGTGTCGAGAACGAGAACCTCGTCTGCGAGCGCATCTACTTCGACAGCCTCACGCTGCTGAAGCAGCTCCTCGGCGGCCTGAACCTGCGCAGTCCCCGCAACTGGATCCTGCTCGCGCGCTGCCTCAGGGGCCTGCTCAAAGAGGCCGGAGGCCGGCCGCACCCCGCCCTCCTCGACCCGCCGAAGCTCCCCATGCCGTGAAGACCGGGCCCGCGGCGGTCGGCGACGAGGCACGGGCGCGGAACGCGCGGCCCGTGCTCGGCCGGCTCGATGATGGTGCCGAGCAGCGCGCGGTCGCGCCGCGGGCCGACCGCAAGCCCCTCGCTGCGGCCGCAACCTGTGCGGCTTCCTCGGCTCCGTCGAGCCCCTCCACCAGGTCTCCGCCGGAGCCCGCTCGGTCCTGTACTTCGATGCGTCACGGGACGCGGGCCTCCGCGGTTTCGACGCCGCCACTTCGACAAGCGGCCCCGCTCAGGTCCTGACGTGACCGGCTCGGCTCAGGGGGCTGACCCGCGGGCTCAGGTACGTGGCCGACCGGCCCGCTCAGGTGCGCCCCTCACGCTCCTGCGCCTCATGCATGGCAGGCGTCGTGCTCGCCCTGCCCCAGACCGCCCGTACCACCCGGAAACCGGCGCGCTCCGCGTCCTGGCACACCAGTTCGTCGTCGTCCACCAGCATTTTGATCTCCCGGTCGCGGGAGAGCTGCCGCAGGATCTCGAGCTTGGTCCTGCGGGCGGGTCGCCGGTCGTCGTTGCGCCGCATGAAGATCCGCCCCTGCGGCAGCCCCTTTGCCGCGAGCCAGTCCACGGTGTCCTTCCGGCAGCGCTCCGGTCGGCCGGTCAGGTACAGCACCTCGCACTCCTTCTCCGCCTTCAGGCACAGCGCCACGCCTTCGGCGAGCGGCGGGTCCTCGGGGGCGGCGGCGAAGAAGGCGTCCCACGCGCGTGGCTTGCGCTCCAGCAGATGCTGGCGGTGCCCGGCGTCGGAGAGCGTTCCATCGAGGTCGAATACGGCCAGTGGCCTGCTGCTCTGGGTCACGCCGGTCACCCTAGGCCCTCGCCGCCGGATCCTGCCGGACGGGGGCACGGCGGAACCGAGGACGGGGCCGGGAGCCGGGAGGACGGGCCCGGCGGAGGTGGCGCGGGCGGCACATCGGGAATCCTCGCGCGCTGAACGCGTTGAACCGTGATGTGAGCTCACTGACCGCGTCCACCGTCCGTCTGTCGGTCCTCGACCGTTCCCGCACCCGCGACGGGTACGAAAGCCCTGCCGCGCTGCGGGACACCGTGAGCCTCGCCGTGCAGGCCGAGGCCCTCGGCTACCACCGCTTCTGGGTCTCCGAGCACCACGGCGTCCCGGGCGTCGCGGGTTCGGCGCCGACGGTGCTCGCGGCGGCGGTCGCCGCCGCGACCACCTCGATCCGCGTCGGCACCGGCGGGGTCATGCTGCCCAACCACCAACCCCTGGTCGTGGCAGAGCAGTTCGGCGTGCTGGAGTCCCTCTTCCCCGGCCGGGTCGACATGGGGCTCGGCCGGTCCCTCGGCTTCACGGACGGAATCCGCCGCGCACTCGGCCGCGACAAGCAGGACGCGGAGGACTTCGAGGCCCGGCTCGAGGAACTGCTGGGCTGGTTCACCGGCGACCGGGCGGCGCATCGGCACGTCCACGCCCGCCCCTCGGAGGGGCTCAGGGTCCCTCCGTTCCTGCTCGCCACCGGGGAGGGCGCGGGGATCGCGGCCCGTGCCGGTCTTCCGCTGGTCATCGGCGATCTCCGTGGCCGGGACCGGCTGCTCAGGGCCGTGGAGGGCTACCGGCGGGACTTCCGCCCCTCCGCCTGGGCGGAGCGGCCGTACGTCGTCGCCGCGGGGACGGTCGCCGTCGCCGGGAGCGAGGAGGAGGCGCGCCGGCTGCTGATGCCGGAGGCGTGGTCGATGGCGTACTCCCGCACGCACGGGACGTTCCCGCCGCTCCTGCCGCCCGAACGCGTCGAGGCGCTGACGATGACCGCCAAGGAGCGCGATCTCTACGAGTCGGGGCTGAGCGGCCACATCGCGGGGACCGAGGACCAGGTCGCCGACGCCTTGGGGGCGGCGGTCGAGGAGAGCGGGGCCGACGAGGTACTCGTCACGACCAGCACCTACGATCGCGTGGCGCTGCTGGACTCGCTGCGGCGTCTCGCGCGGCTGGCCGGCCTGTCTTCCCACGAGCTGACCGGCGCGGCGGCCTGACCTGCCGGGCACCACCGCGTGCCCGACCGGCCCCGGCGCGGCCCGGTCCACCCGCGCCCTCCCGAAGGCCCTGACCAGCGACCCAGCCCGCCCGCGACTCACCCGAAGACCACCGACCAGGGGCGCGGCCCGTCGCCGGCCGAGGCCTCGGCAGCCGGTGCCACGGCGCAGAGGGCCGGCGTGCGGTCGCGGGCAAGGACGTCCGCGGCGACGGCCGCGAACTCCGCGGCGGCCCTGTGCGGCGACTGCCCCGGCCACGCCGCGCGGATGCGCTGCGCGAGCGGCCGGCCCGCCAGGGGCCGCCAGACCACCCTGGGCTCCTTGCGGGCCACCGGCCCCTGGTCGAAGGCGACTCCGTGGCCGGCCGCCACCAGGCCGATCAGGAACTCCGGGTTACGGGCCTGCCGCACCGCACGGGGAACGAAGCCGGCGGCACGGCAGATCTCGAGCGTCGTGTCGTACCAGCCTGGGGCAGAGACCCTCGGGAAGAGGACGAGGTCCTGGCCCTCCAGGTCGGGCAGCGCGACCTCCGGGAGCCGGGCGAGGTGCGAGGTGCGGGGCAGCACCACACCCAGCTCGAGCCGCGTCTCCGGACCCAGCTCCAGGCCGCCGACGTCCGCCGGCTGCTGGACGAGGCCGATGTCCAGACCCCCGGCGGCCAGCAGCCGGAGCTGCTCGTCCGTCGTCAGCTCCTGGAGGTCGACGCGCAGGGCCCGTACCCCGCATTCGGCGACCAGAGCCCCCAGCACCGCCGCGGAAGTGTCTGGCGGGACGCCCGCGCGCAGCGTGCCGAGACCGCCGTCGCGGGCACGGCGGACGAGCGCCCTGGTGCGCTCCTCACGGGCCAGCAGGTCCCGCGCCTGGTCCACGAGCACGGACCCGGCCGGGGTGAGCTGCACCTGCCGCCGTGAACGGTCGAATAGTTGCGCGCCGAGCTCGTCCTCCAGCCTGCGCACGGCACGGCTGAGTGGCGGCTGGGCCATGCCGAGGCGATCGGCCGCCCGCCCGAAGTTCAACTCGTCGGCCACAACGACGAAGATACGCAAGTGGCGCAGGAGATCCACGGGACGACCCTAGGCGACAGGAGCGGTGGCCGAATGCTGATCGAGGAGAGACTGCGAGCGGTGTTCGCCGGGGCGGGAGCCGAGGGCTTCCTGCACGCCGTGGACATCGACGGCCCCGGTGAGGCGGGGTACGGCGCCGACGAACCGGTCGTCGTCGCATCGGTGTTCAAGGTGCTGCTCGTCCTGGAGTTCGCCCGGCAGTCGGCCGCCGGCCAGCTCGATCCCCGGGAGCGGGTCCGGGTGACGGGCGAGCGGCGCCTCGGCGGCTGGGGCACCGGGGGCTGTCTCGACGACGTGGAGCTGTCCCTGCGCGACCTCGCCCACTTCGCGATGGCGGTGAGTGACAACACGGCCGCGGACCTGCTGATGGAGCGGGTGGGTCCGGACACGGTGGCGATGCTGGCGAAGGAGCTCGGGCTGGCGAACACCCGGATCGTAGGCGGCCCCCGTCAGGTACTGGAGTCGATGCTCGACGAGGTGGGGGCGCGGGACGAGCGGGAATTCGCCGCGGTCTTCCCGACGCTGTCCGCCGCCGAGGTCCGCGGCCTCGGCGTGTACGACCCGGCCCGTACGAACGCGAGCACGCCGCGCGAGATGACACGCCTGCTCCGGATGGTGTGGCGGGACGAGGCGGGACCGCCCGAAGCGTGCGCGCAGGTACGGGACCTGATGAGGCGCCAGGTCTTTCGCCACCGGCTCGCCGCCGGGTTCGGCGACCGCGCGCGCGTCGCGGCCAAGACGGGCACCCTGCCGGGACTGCACAACGAGGTCGGGGTGGCCGAGTTCCCGGAGGGAGGCAGGTACGCGGTGGCCGTGTTCGCCCGCACTCCGGGCCTCCAGGCGAACCATACGGAAACGGACGTGGCGATCGGCGCGGCGGCCCGGACGGCGGTGGACCTGCTGCGCGGCCTCGAGCCCGAGCACCGGTCCTGACCCGATGGGCCCGTATCGGCGGGCGAGAGCGGTACACCCGGCTCTCGTGGCTACTCTCGTCTCTCCACGATCTTGACTGCAGGGGAGCAGACTGTGCGCAGTGCCACCGTGACACCCGAAGGCGATCGGATCCGCTGGGTCGAGCTGCCGGGCCAGGAGCCGCCACGCGTGTACGTGCATGGTCTGGGCGCCACTTCGCCCGCCTACTTCACGGAGGTCGCGGTTCATCCTCTGCTGGCCGGCCGCCGTTCGCTGTTGATCGACCTGCTCGGTCACGGCATCAGCGACCGGCCGACGGACTTCGACTACACCCTGGAATCCCACGCGGACGCGCTCGCCGTGGCCCTGACCTCCGCGGGCGTCACCGGCGCGGAGCTGATCGCGCACAGCATGGGAGGTTCGGTGGCCATCGTCCTGGCCGCCCGGCATCCGGACCTCATCTCCCGCCTGGTGCTGATCGACGCCAATCTCGACCCGCTCCCGCGCAGGCCCGCTTCTGCGGGAAGCAGCGGCATCGCCGCCTGTTCCGAGCAGGAATTCCTGGCGGACGGATGGAGGGAGGTCCGCGACCGGGTCGGCGCCCACTGGTGGTCGACGATGCGCCTCGCCGGCCTCGAGGCACTGCATCGCAGCGCGGTCCACCTGACCCGCGGCACCGTGCCCACCATGCGCGAGCTCCTCCTGGACCTGAGGATTCCCCGCACTTTCCTGCTGCCCGAGGCCGACGGCCCTCTCCCGGGCGCCGACGCACTCACCGAAGCAGGGGTGTCCGTCGTCGCGATACGCGACTGCGGACACAACATCATGCTGGACAACCCGGAGGCGTTCGTCCGCGCCACCGCTGAGGCGCTGGCGACCTGAGGAGAGCCGAAGGGCAGTCATGCCCATTCGGGTATCGGTGGTGCGCCGAAACGGTCTTGGACGGGACCCGCCCGTTCCTGATCTCCTCTGACTCATGAGCGAACACCCGAGTGAACACATGAGTGACCCCGTGAACGGCCCTCAGCACGGCGGCCGGAGGACCTTCGTGCGGCGGACCCTGCTCCGCGGAGCGGCGCTCGGTGCGGCGGCGCCGCTGCTGCCGGCCGGGACTGCGGCTGCTTCGACGGCCGGATCCCGGAAGGCCGCCGCGGTATCCGCCGGCTCCGCGACCCTGCGCTGGCTCGGCACCTCGGGCTGGCGCATCGGGATCGGCGACCGGACCGTCCTGTTCGACCCGTACATCACCCGCTTCCCGACCGGCCTGTTCGGCCCGAAGGGCAGCTTCGACGCGGCCACCCCGCTGCTCTGCGACGAGGAGCTGGTGACACGGCACGCGGGCAGCCCGGAGCTGGTGCTGGTCAGCCACACCCACTGGGACCACATCAACGACGTACCTCATATCGCGCGTTCGACGGGCGCCCGCGTCATCGGCACCGAGACGACGTACCACGTGTTGCGGGCGCTCGGCGTGGACGCCGGGCAGATCAGCGTGGTCAAGGGCGGCGAGGTGCTCGACTTCGACGGCTTCACGGTGGAGGTCGTCGCGAGCCGGCACAGCCGCAACGCCAAGTTTTCCTACTTCGCGCCGGGCACGCTGAACACCGTGCCGCGCCGCGCGCCGCGGACGATCTCCGATCTCCCGGAGGGCGACACGCTCGCCTTCCAGGTGAGCGTCAGGGGCGGCCCGTCCGTCTTCCTCATGGGCGCGAGCGACTTCGAGGAGCGGGCCGCGAGCGGGCTGCGACCCGATGTGCTGATGGCCGCCACCCCGTCGAGCACGGCGACGTACCGCTACCTCGAGAGGCTGCTGGGCGCGCTCGGCGACCCCGCGACCGTCGTCCCGGTCCACTGGGACAACTTCGAGAGGCCGCTGAGCCTGCCGCCGCAGCGTGATCCGGTCATGGACCTCGACGGTTTCACGGACCTGGTCCGTACGCTCTCGCCCACCTCGAGGATCGTCGTGCCCGACTACGAGACCTTCTACGGCGCCGACATGCGGCCGGCGGTCACCGCCTGACCTTGCGCGTTGCGCGCAGCCACTCCTTGTTCATCGCGGCGATGGACGGCAGCGGGATCCCCTTCGGGCAGGCGGTGGCGCACTCCCCGGTGAGCGTGCACCCTCCGAAGCCCTCGTCGTCCATGGCCGCGACCATGTCGAGCACCCGGGTCTCACGCTCCGGGGCGCCCTGGGGCAGCACATTGAGGTGGTTGACCTTGGCGGAGGTGAAGAGCATCGCGGAGCCGTTGGGGCAGGCCGCCACACACGCACCGCAGCCGATGCACTCGGCGTGCTCGAAGGCGAGGTCGGCGTCCGGTTTGGGCACGGGAGTGGCATGCGCGTCCGGGGCCGAGCCGGTGGGAGCGCTGATGTAGCCGCCGGCCTGGATGATCCGGTCGAATGCGGAGCGGTCGACGACGAGGTCCTTCACGACCGGGAAGGCCGATGCCCGCCACGGTTCGACGTCGATGGTGTCGCCGTCGCGGAAGGAACGCATGTGGAGCTGGCAGGTGGTGGTGCGTTCCGGGCCGTGGGCGTCGCCGTTGATGACGAGGGAGCAGGCGCCGCAGATACCCTCTCGGCAGTCGTGGTCGAAGGCGACGGGTTCCTCGCCGCGCAGGATGAGGTCCTCGTTGAGGGTGTCGAGCATCTCCAGGAACGACATGTCGGACGAGATGCCGTCCACCTCGTAGGTCGCCATGGCGCCGGGGGTGTCGGCGTTCTTCTGCCGCCAGATGCGCAGGTTGAGCCTCATGCGTAGCTCCGCTGGGTGGGGTGGACGTACTCGAAGACCAAGTCTTCCTTGTGCAGGACGGGAGGGGTGCCGGTGCCTGTGAACTGCCAGGCGGCCGCGTAGGCGAACTCGTCGTCCTTGCGGGCGGCTTCGCCGTCCGGGGTCCGGGACTCCTCCCGGAAGTGGCCGCCGCACGATTCGGTGCGGTGCAGCGCGTCGAGGCACATCAGCTCGGCGAGCTCCAGGTAGTCGACGATGCGGTTGGCCTTCTCCAGCGACTGGTTGAACTCCTCGCCCGTGCCCGGCACCTTGACGCGCCGCCAGAACTCCTCGCGGATCTGCGGGATCCGGTCGAGCGCCTTGCGGAGTCCCTCGTCGGTCCGGGCCATTCCGCAGTACTCCCACATGAGTTCGCCGATCTCGCGGTGGAAGGAATCGGGCGTGCGGTCGCCGCCGACGGCGAGCAGCAGGTTCAGCCGGTCCTCCACCTCGGCGACGGCCTCCGCGACGGCGGGGTGGCCGGCGCCGATGGCGTCGAAGGTGCCGCGGGCGAGGTAGTCGTTGACGGTGGACGGCAGGACGAAGTAGCCGTCGGCGAGGCCCTGCATCAGGGCGGAGGCGCCGAGGCGGTTGGCGCCGTGGTCGGAGAAGTTGGCCTCACCGATGGCGAAGAGGCCGGGGATCGTGGTCTGCAGGTCGTAGTCGACCCACAGGCCGCCCATCGTGTAGTGCACGGCGGGGTAGATCCGCATGGGGACCTCGTACGGGTTCTCCGCGGTGATCCGCTCGTACATCTCGAAGAGGTTGCCGTACTTCTCCTCCACCTTCTCGCGGCCCATCCGCCGGATCGCGTCGGCGAAGTCCAGGTAGACGCCCTGTCCGCCGGGGCCGACGCCGCGTCCTTCGTCGCAGACCTTCTTCGCCGCCCGTGAGGCGATGTCGCGGGGGACGAGGTTGCCGAAGGACGGGTAGATCCGCTCCAGGTAGTAGTCGCGTTCGTCCTCGGGGATCTCGTTGGGCGGCCGCTCGTCGCCACGGGCCTTGGGCACCCAGATGCGGCCGTCGTTGCGCAGCGACTCGCTCATCAGCGTCAGTTTGGACTGGTGGTCGCCGGTGCGCGGGATGCAGGTGGGGTGGATCTGGGTGAAGCAGGGGTTGGCGAACCAGGCCCCGCGCCGGTGGGCCCGCCAGACGGCGGTGGCGTTGGAGTTCATCGCGTTCGTCGACAGGTAGAAGACGTTGCCGTAGCCGCCGCTCGCGAGGACCACCGCGTCGGCGAAGTACGTGGAGATCCGGCCCGTGATCAGATCGCGGGCGACGATGCCGCGGGCCCGTCCGTCGACGACGATCAGGTCGAGCATCTCGGTGCGGGGGTGCATGGTGACGGTGCCGGCCGCGATCTGACGGGAGAGTGCCTGGTAGGCACCGAGCAGGAGCTGCTGGCCGGTCTGGCCGCGGGCGTAGAAGGTGCGGGACACCTGGACGCCGCCGAAGGAGCGGGTGTCGAGCAGGCCGCCGTACTCGCGGGCGAAGGGGACACCCTGGGCCACGCACTGGTCGATGATCTCGACGGAGATCTCGGCGAGGCGGTGCACATTGGACTCGCGGGCCCTGAAGTCGCCGCCCTTGACGGTGTCGTAGAAGAGGCGGTGCACGGAGTCGCCGTCGTTGCGGTAGTTCTTGGCGGCGTTGATGCCGCCCTGCGCGGCGATCGAGTGCGCCCGTCGCGGGGAGTCCTGGTAGCAGAACTGCTCGACGTGGTAGCCCTGTTCGGCGAGCGTCGCGCCCGCCGCGCCACCGGCGAGGCCCGTGCCGACGACGATGACGGTGTGCTTGCGGCGGTTGGCGGGGTTGACCAGCTTCGCCTCGAAGCGGCGCCGGTCCCACCGCTGCTCGACGGGGCCTTGTGGCGCCTTGGTGTCGACGAGGGGCGTGCCGGTCGTGTGGTCGAGGTAGTCCATGTCAGCTCACGACTCCGGTCATGACGGCGACGGGTACGGAGAGGAAGCCGGCCGTGAGCAGCAGGGCCAGCCCCTCGGCGGTGGTCTTGAGCATGCGGTCACGGGTGGCGTTGCCCATCCCGAGGGTCTGTGCGGCGCTCCAGAAGCCGTGCCGGATGTGCAGTCCGACGGCGAGCATCGCGACGATGTAGACGACGTTGCCGTACCAGGTGGAGAACGTGGCGACGACGTTCTCGTACGGGTGGCCGGGCCGGGCGTTCTCGTTGACGGTGAGGGTCGTCAGGTCCAGCAGGTGCCAGACGATGAACAGCGCCAGGATGATCCCGCCCCAGCGCATGGTGCGCGTCGCGTAGCTCGAACGCCGCTTCCGGTGCACGTACTTGTCCGGGCGGGCCGCGATGTCGCGGCGGCTGAGCTGGTAGGCGGCGACGCCGTGCCCGACGACGGCGAGGAGCAGCACCCCCCGCACGAGCCACAGCGCCCATGAGTAGTGGAGCACTGGCTCGCCCATGGTCCGCAGCCAGTGCCCGTACGCGTTGAACTCGTCCGCCCCGAAGAAGATCTTGAGGTTGCCCATCATGTGGGCGACGAGGTAGCCGAGCATGATCAGGCCGCTCACGGCCATGACCGTCTTCTTGCCGACGGTGGACCGCCAGAACAGCCGTATGCCGGACGGTGGCCGGTCCTTCCTCGACTGCTTCTCTTCCGTCCTCGTTCCCAGTGCCATGCCGTCGACGCTAGGGCGGGTGGGTCCAGAGGTCCAAGACATGATCCAGCTCATGTCCATAGGCATGGTCTATCGTGGCCGGATGCAGCTGCAGCAGCTCCTCTACTTCGTCGCCGTCGCGGAGACCCGCCACTTCACGCGTGCCGCCGAGCGCGTCCATGTCTCGCAGCCGTCACTGTCCCAGCAGATCAGAGCGCTGGAGAAGGAGCTGGGGGCGGACCTGTTCGGCCGGGCCCGCGGCAACATCGCCCTCACGGACGCGGGCGAGACCCTGCTCCCCCTCGCCCGGCGCATCCTGGCCGACGCCGACACGGCCCGCCGCGAGGTACAGGAGCTGGCCCAGCTGCGCCGGGGGCGGGTCCGGCTGGGGGCCACGCCGAGCCTGTGCACGGGCCTGTTGCCCCAGGTCCTGCGCACCTTCCACGATATGCATCCCGGTATCGAGCTGGTGATCGAGGAGTCCGGCTCGCACGACCTGGTGCGGGAGCTGGCCCGCGGCTCGCTGGACCTCGCCCTCGTCGTTTCGCCCCTGCCGTCGCCGTCCCCCGCGCTGACCACCGTCGAGCTGCTCAAGGAGGATCTGGTCGTGGTGTCGTCGCCGCAGGCCCGGGCGCCCCGCCGTCCGGTGCGGATCGCCGACCTCGCCGGCGAGCCGCTGGTGATGTTCCGGCACGGCTACGACCTGCGGGATCTGACCGTCGCCGCCTGCCGGGCGGAGGGGTTCGAGCCGACCTTCACGGTGGAGGGCGGCGAGATGGACGCGGTGCTCGGCTTCGTACGGGCCGGGCTCGGCGTCGCCGTCGTGCCCCGCACGGTCGCCGAGCGGACCGGCAGCGACCTGCGGGTGACCCCGCTCGCCGGACCCGGCCTGCGCCGGACCGTCGCGCTGGCGCACCGCAGCGATGTGGCGCCGCCCCGGGCGGCCCGCGAGCTGCAGCGGGTGCTGCTGGACTCGTTGGCCGCCGCGGGAGGTCAGACGGCGTCGGCCATCACCAGCGTGTGAATCCGGTCGGGTGCGCCCGGCCGCGCGTAGTACCAGCCCTGTGCGGTGTCGCAGCCGAGTTCCCTCAACTGCTCGGCCTGGGCGCCGGTCTCCACCCCTTCCACCGTGACGGCCAGCTCCAGGCTGTGCGCGAGGGACACGATGCCCTCGACGATCTTCAGGTCGACGGGGTCGGCCGGATGGCGCTGCATGCCCTGGGTGAAGGAACGATCCAACTTCAGCACGCTCACCGGCAGCCGGCGCAGGTTGGCCAGGTTGGAGTACCCGGTTCCGAAGTCGTCGAGCGCGATGTCGACGCCCATCTCCGCCAGTTGCCGCAGCGGCTTGAGCCGGTCCTCGTCGGCGCCGATCAGCGCCGACTCGGTGACCTCCAGACAGAGCGCGCCCGGTTCCAGGCCCGAGCGCTCGAGCACGTCGACGGTGTCGGCCACCAAACCGGGATGCTGGAGCTGGGCGGGCGAGAGGTTGACGTTGATCCGCAGCGGGCCGCCGTCCGTGTGCCGCCTGCTCCAGAACCTGGCCTGGCGTACGGCCTCCTGGAGCACCCAGCGGCCGAGCGGCACGATCAGCCCCGTGCGTTCCGCCAGCGGTATGAACCGGTCGGGGCCGAGCACCCCGTGCTGCGGATGACACCAGCGCACCAGCGCCTCGGCGCCGTGCACGCTGCCGTCGCCGAGGTGCACCAGCGGCTGGTACTCGATGAAGAACTCACCGCGCTCCAGAGCGGCGGGCAGTGCGTTGGTCAGCCCGTGCCTGGTGATCGCGCGGGCGTCCGCCTCCGGGTCCGCGATCTCGAAGCGGTTGCCGCCCGCGGACTTGGCGCGGTACATGGTGATGTCGGCGCTGCGCAGCACCTCCGCGCTGGTGCGCTCCCCGGCGGGGCCCTCCACGATGCCGATGCTGCCGCGGACGGTGAACTCCCGCCCGTCGACACGGATCGGGGTGGCGAGGGCGCCCAGGATGCGGGTGGCCAGCTCGTCCACGGCGTTCTGGGTGTCGGGCCCGGTCGTCAGCGCGACGAACTCGTCGCCGCCGAGCCGCGCGACCATCTCGCCCGGCGCGGTGGCGCAGCTCTGCAGCCGGTCGGCGACCTCCACCAGCAGCCGGTCGCCGGTGGCGTGGCCGAGGCTGTCGTTGATGGTCTTGAAGCCGTCGAGGTCGAGGTAGCACAGCCCGAAGCGGGCGCCGGCCGCCGCGCCGACGGCCTTCTCGAGACGCTCGAAGAACAGGGTCCGGTTGGGCAGACCGGTCAGCGCGTCGTGCGTGGCCTCGTACCGCAGGCGCAGATTGAGCAGCCGCCGCTCCGTGGTGTCCTCGAACAGCGCCAGCTGGTACTGCGGCTCCCCGTCGGCGTCGCGCAGCAGGGAGACGGTCAGATTCGTCCACAGGACGGTGCCGTCGTTGCGGTAGAACGGCTTCTCGACCCGGTAGTGCTCGCGTTCCCCGGTCACCAGCTCGTGGTACAGCTTCCAGACCTGCGGCCGGTCCTCCGGGTGCGCCCAATCGGTGACCTTGCGCCCGCGGACGTGGTTCTCCAGACCGCCGAACATCTGGGTCAGCGTGTCGTTGACCTCGAGCACGTTGCCCTCGAGGTCGGCGATCCCGATGCCGATCGCGGCGCCCTCGAAGACCGCGCGGAAGCGTGCCTCCGTGGCGTGCATGGCCTGAAGCGCCTCACTGCGCGCCAGCAGCGACGAGCGGGCGATGGACTCCTGCTCGGCCAGCGTCCGTTCCCGCAGCGCCTGGGCGAAGCCGGCGGCGAGGGCGTGCTGGAGGCGGGCGCAGCGGGCCCGGTTCTCCTCGGCGGTCTGCTGGGGATCGCCGCAGTAGAGCACCAAATAGGCGTCGACGACACCGAGGGTGCGGCTGAGTGCGTCCGGATCGGTACAGTGCACGCCGACGAGGGCTGCCCCCACCTGCTGCGCGGGCTGTGCGGTGAAGGGGCGGGCATGGAGCGCGCTGTTCAACTCCCGTGCCAGCGGCAGCAGGTGCTGCTCGAACTCGGGCCGGGTGAGCGACGTTGCCGTAGCGGGGAAGATGGCACGGCTCCAGATGGTCGCGAACCGCCTGAGCCGGTCCTCCAGCACGTCCGTGTCCCCCTCGGACCCGGACGCCCGTGACGATTGCCTCACGCTTTGCGCCCCACCCCGGCGAAGCCGGAGAAGGCGTACGGATCCTCCTGGTCGACGGGCCCGTCGGGCCGCCAGTCCGGCATGGAAACGAGGCCCGGTTCGACCATGGTGTACCCGTCGAAGAACCGGCCGACCTCCTCGCGCGATCGCATCACGAGCGGATTGCGGATGTCCCGGTACACACCGACCGTCCCATCGGCCTGCTCGGCCGGGAGGGGGATGCCTTCGAAGGAGGCGTGGGTTATCACCAGCAGGCTGCCGGGCGCCAGTGCGTCCCGCAGCTCGGCCACGGCCTGCCACGGCTCGTCCTCGTCCGTGAGGAAGTGCAGCACGGCGACGAGCAGCAGCGCCACGGGCCGTTCCAGGTCCAACAGTTTCGCCTCGGGACTCTCCAGGATCTCCCGCGGCTTGCGCAGGTCCGCGGCGACGACGTCCGACTGCGTGTCCCCGTCGAGGACGGCCCGGCTGTGCGCGACCGCGACCGGGTCGTGGTCCACGTAGAGCACCCTCGCCTCGGGGCTGGCCCTGCGGGCGACTTCATGGACATTCCCGAAGGTCGGAATGCCGGAGCCGATGTCGAGGAACTGCGTGATGCCCTCGCCCACCGCGTAATTGACGGCACGGCGCATGAAGGCACGGTTCGCCTGCATGATCTTGGGGAGTCCCGGCATGAACTCCATGGCCCTGCGTGCGGCCGCCCTGTCGACCTCGAAATTGTGGGAGCCGCCCAGGTAGAAGTCATAAATGCGGGACACGCTCGGCACCGATATGTCGATGCCCTGCGGGGCCCAGGCGGGACGCTCCATCGATGTCTCCAACAAGTCGCCACGGGGGAGTTCGGCCATGTCCATGGCCAGTGTTCGAGCCGAGGCTACTGATCGCCCGCCAAGAGGGCGAGCCCAAACGGAAATTAGCGGTCCGTTCTTGGTCACACCTGTTCGTCATGCGCCACCGGAACGCGACGTCGTCACATGCGTCCGGCAAACGCTCCCGCACATGCGTCGGGCCCGCCGCACGCGCAAGGGCGTGGGACGGGCCGACGCTGGCCGGAGGCGCAGCGTGGGGACTACTTGGGCGCTCCGACCGGCTTGCCTTCGGGCGAGACGGCGTACCAGGTGCCGCCGACGCCCTGGCCGTTGGTGTCACCCGGCTTGGAGTCGCCCGCGAAGGTGTAGATCGGCCAGCAGTCGATGGTCTGCTGCTCGATCCCGTCGGGCCGGTCGAAGGTGACGAAGCCCTTCTTCAGGATCCCGACGGTGTCGTTCTTGTCGACGGGCTCCACGACCGGCCACTTCTTCAGGCAGTCGCCGGTGCAGGCGGTCTTCATCGGCCAGGCCGAGTCCTTCATGAAGCGGTAGACGGTCATTCCGTTCTTGTCGACCACGATGTCACCGAGCTTGGGGTCCTTGCGTACGGAAAGCCCCGCGAGGTCGGCGGGCTCCGTGCCCTCGTCGCCGCCCGCTTCCCCGCCGGCGCCCGGTGCGGCCTTCTTGCCATCGGGGGCGGCCGCGTACCAAGTACCGCCCACGCCTTGGCCCTTGACGTCACCGGCCTTGGTGTCCTTGGCGTAGCGGTACATCGGCCAGCCGCCGATGGTGAGCTGCTTGGTGCCGTCCGCCCTGGTGACCTCGCCGATCAGGGAGGGGTCGACCCCGGGAGCCGCGGAGGCGCCGCCGGCGGCGACGACCGGCCAGGTCTTCGCGCAGTCGCCTTCGCAATTCGACTTCGGCGGTTCCGCGGTGTCCTTGTCGAACCGGTAGAGAGTGAGCCCCGCGCTGTCGGCGAGGACCTTGCCGAGCTCCTTGCTCTCCCAGACCGCGAGCTGCCCCGCCGGCGAGGCGGCCGCCGCCTCGCCGCCGGCGTCGGAGCCGTAACCGGCGTCGGAGCCGTAACCGTTCCCGGGCTGCGCGGGGTTGGCCGCGCCGACCGCCTGACCGTTGGGCGTCTCGGTGCCCGTCTCCTGACCGCACGCCGTCGTCAGCGCGAGTACGGCCGCCGCAGTCACCGCGAGCGAGGCGTTCCGCCAGGTGTTCATGTCCACTCCCGTGTTCATCCATCCGGTTCCGGCGCCCGGAGCGCCGTTCATGGCCTTAGGTACGGACGGGAGGGCGGCGTCTGTTCAACGTCTTCGAAAAAATCTTGTGAGTCGCAACCGCGAATGGTTGAAATCCCGCTTCCAACAGGTGAATTCACCCCATGTGGAGCCTCCGTGGAATTGGCCGGATCTCAACTGCCCCCTGCGGCACACCAGTCACTCGGTGTACTTGAATCGCTCCAGAGCGCCGATCACCCGGTCCCGCATCGTGGCACTCCCCTTGTGGCCCGAGTCGTCCACCACCACGAGTTCGGCGTCGGTCCAGATGCGACTGAGTTCCCAAGGCGTCTCGAGCGGCGTGCTGAGATCCAGACGGCCGTGGAAGAGCGCACCGGGAATTCCATTCAGTCGGCCGGCCTCACGCAGCAGCACTCCTTCCTCGAGCCATGCGCCGTGCGCGAAGTAATGCGCGGCGATCCGCACCAGCGCGATCCGTGCCTTCGAGGGCCGGCCACCGTACGGGTCGGGTCCCCCGTTCGGCTCGAGCGACACCACGGCGTCCTCCCAACGACACCAGTCGACGGCCGCCTTCTCCCGCACCGCCCGGTCCTCGCTCTCCATGAGCCCGGCGTACGCGGCCACGAGGTCACCGGCACGGTCGGCCTCCGGCACACCCAGCCGGAAGCGGTGCCACTGCTCCGGGAACAACCGGCCGACGCCCCGGTAGAGCCAGTCGATCTCGCGGCGGCGCGTGGTCGTGACGCCGTTGACGACGATCTCGGAGACCCGCTCCGGGTGCCGCTCGGCGTAGGCGAGGAGCAGTGTGGACCCCCATGACCCGCCGAACAGCAACCACCGCTCGATGCCTAGGTGGGCACGCAACTGCTCCATGTCGGCGAGCAGATGACCGGTTGTGTTGTGCCGCATGTCGGCGGTCGGGTCCGCAGCGTGCGGGGTGCTGCGCCCGCAGCCGCGCTGGTCGAAGAGCACGACCCGGTAGGCCTCCGGGTCGAAGTACCGGCGCATACGGGGATTGCACCCGGAGCCCGGCCCCCCGTGCACGACGAGCGCGGGCTTTCCCCGCGGATTGCCGCACACCTCCCAGTGGACGAGATTCCCGTCCCCCACGTCGAGCATCCCCTGCTCGTACGGCTCGATCGGCAAGAACAGCTCTGCCATGGCCCGACACCCCTCCCGGCTCCCTACGATTACAACAGCGCTGTTACATTAGCCTCATGTGCATCGCCCGACCAAGACACCGCCGCCACCCCCTCCCCGGCCCCGAACTCCTCGGCACCCGCCCGCGCCTCCTGTTGAACCTCCTCGACCCCGATGGCGCGGCGGTCTCCGCGGACTTGGGCCCGGGGCGCCTGCACCCCCGGCGCACACTGTCCACCCACGGCCAGAGCTCGTTACATGACCTCGCCCGGACGACCGGCGTGACGCACTCGGCGGGGGCCGGACGGTCGCCCGACTCCTCAAGGAGGGGCTCACCATCGTCGGTCCCGGCAGCGACGGGCGCCGGCGCATCGCGACGCTCACCGCCGAGGCCGGACCCCTCATGCCCGCACCGGACGCCGAGCGTCAGGCCACCGCGGCGGCCGCCGCCGCTTTCGAGGCGGAGCTCCCGTTCCCGGTGAGCCGCTGATCGGCGAGGTGCTCGAGGCGCTGCGCCGGCGCCCCATGCGGGCGCATCGCGGACGCGGCGCCCATTCCTGCCGCGCCGGGAACGCGCCGACGATGACCGAGCGCCAGCACATCACCGGAGAACCGCATCCGCTGGAGCCAGAAATGACCCGTTTGCCCTACAGCGATCGCGGGGGACAAACACCGCTCTTAGCGTTTCGGTGATCGAGGTGCACTTCCGACCCACGCGGAAATCGTTCCGCGACTGCTCCTCGGAACCGGAGGACCACCATGCGCGCGATACGTGCCGCATCCGCCGCTCTGCTCGGAGCGGCCGCACTCGCCCTGACGGCCCCTACAGCCGCGGCCGTCAACGACACTCCGTACGATTTCAACGTCACGCCCTCAACCGTCGTGGCGGGCGGTCGTGTCACCCTGACCGCGGGCGGCTGCCCCGGGGACACCACCGTCACCTCCGGTGTCTTCGACACCGTCACGATCGAGCGCAACACCTCGGCGACGGCCACCGTCGACTGGGACGCCAGGCCGGGTGCCGTGTATTCGGTGCAGTTCAACTGCATCGGCCGGATCGGCACCCTCGACCTCACCATCGCCGGCGGGACCTCGAGCCCCACTACCGGCTCCACCAGGGCCGCCACCACCGCACCGCCACAGGGTGTGCGCGGCGGCGAGGGCGGCAGCTTCGACGGCATGAACATCGCGGAGATCGCGGCGGGCGGCGCTCTCGTCGCGGCAGCCGCCACAGCGACCGTGCTCGTCGTGCGCAGGCGATCGACGAACCGCCAGCACTAATGACGGCACCGCCCCGGCCCGGCCGGTCCCGGGCGCCCCTGCTCGCCCCAACGCAACAGGCGCCGACCGCCCTTCGCCCCGAGTCCTTCTGAAGGACTCGGGGCGAAGGGCGGTTGCGCCCGGACCGGGAGGTTCAACCGGTCAGGCCGGACCGCCGACCGAACGACGGCGGCGGACGATGAAGAGGGTGCCGCCGACGACCGCCGTGGCCACCAGACCCGCGCCGATCGCCATCTCGACGTCGGTCGGCCCGATCGATCCGCCGAGACCGCCCTGCGCACCGCGCGCCGGGAGAACCCGGAAGGACGCGCTGGCGGTCTCCCGGGAGTCGTTGCACCGGACGGTCAGACTGTAGTTGCCGGGCGTCGCGTTGTTGCGGACCCGGGCGGTGGCGACCGACTCACCGCCGTTACCACCCGCGCCCCGGTCACCACCCACGCCACCGTTGCCCCGGTCACCGCCGTCGCCACCGGCCCCCCGGTCACCACCGTCGCCACCGGCCCCCCGGTCACCGCCGTCGCCACCGCTGCCACCGTTGCGCCGGTCACCACCGTCGCCACCGGCGCCGCGGTCACCACCCACGCCGCCATCGCCCCGGTCACCACCCACGCCACCGTTGCCCCGGTCACCGCCGTCGCCACCGGCGCCGCGGTCACCACCGTCGCCACCGCTGCCACCCGCCCCCCGGTCACCGCCGTGGTCCCTGCCGGCACTGGAGAGCGGAGCGTCGGGGAAAGCGTTCGAACTGACCACGCCACCGCGCCGGCAACCGTCGACGGTGATGGTCAGAATGCCGCCCGGGAAGACGGACGACGGGTGGACCTGCACGTTCCTCGGGCCGTCGCCGCCACCGGCGGCGGCCATGGGAGCGCACAGTCCGACGGTCGCGAAGGCGGTCACCGTCGCTGCGAGAGCGCGTGAGGCACGCATCGTTGAACCTCCAGAGGAAAGACGCCCCAAAGCCGTGCTCCGGGATATTCGACGAGTACGTCTTCCATGACGAACGATCACCGGATGGTGCTTTCATCGCATTTCGGCCTTGGTCCACCCCGGTGAGACGACACGCCGACGGTGAACACCTTGGTCTGACGGAGTCGCAGGTCACAGACCGTCAGAAGTTTTTGCGGGCCGAGTACCCGGATGGGCCATCACGAGTGGCACCGGCCACCCGTTCGCGCTTCCCCCCTCGCCGGAGTGCGGCGCCCCGCTTAGCGTGCCCACAAGCGCGCGAAGGGAGAACCATGGGCCAGGACAGGTACGGCAGGGAACAGAGGAGACGCTCGCCCTGGGGCGTACTGGCTCTCGTGATGCTCACCGGAATCGCGATGGTGAAGAACGGTGTGGACGTGGGCCTCGGACCGCCTCAGCCGGCGGCCGCCGCGTCGCAGGACCGGGCGGGCGAGACGTTCCTGCCCGTGCCGCTCGAGCCGCTGCCGTACGCCGCCGCGGCCCGGGTGCGTATCCCCTCCATCAAGGTGGACGCCCCGATCGTGCACGTCGGACTGGACCAGGACGGCTGGGTGGCCGCTCCCGAGCCGCACGACCCCAACCTCGCCGGCTGGTACCAGAACGGCATCTCCCCCGGGCAGCGCGGCACCGCCGTCATCGTGGGCCACGTCGACAACCATGCCGGCCCCGCCGTCTTCTACGGCCTCGGGTCCGTCAAGACGGGCCAGCTGATCGACGTACCGCGCTTCGACGGCCGCGTCGCCGTCTTCGAGGTGTACGGCGTCGAGGTGTTCGCCAAGAACGACTTCCCCGGCGTGCGGGTGTACGCGGACACCGGCCAGCCGGAACTGCGGGTGATCACCTGCGGCGGCGGTTATTCCAAGGCCGGCGGGTACGACGGCAACGTCGTCGTCTTCGCCCGTATGGTCAAGGTCAAGGTCGTCTGAGGAAGAATGAGCGGTGCGGCACCGTGATCAGGTAGCCGTCGCCGAGCAGTTCCGGCAGATAGCGGCGCAGCGCCGACACTGTCTGCGACCGGTTGCCGCCCGCGTCGTGCGAGAGGACGATCACGCCGGGCGCCGCGCCCCGCAGGACCCGTCGGACGATGGTCGAGGTGCCCGGCGGCATCCAGTCGAGGGTGTCGAGGGTCCAGCCCAGCGGCTCCATGCCGAGATCGGCGCCGATCTCGAACGAGTGCCTGTTCCAGGCGCCGTAGGGCGCGCGGTACCAGAGCGGCGCCTCGCCGAGCGTCTTCTCGATCACCTCGCTGGTGCGCCCCAGCTGGTCGCGGATCCTGGACGGCGGCAGATTCGGGATCATCGGGTGCGACCAGGTGTGGTTGCCGACCACGTGGCCGTCGGCCGCCATCTCGCGGAGCAGGTCGCGATTGTCGGTCGCCATCTCGCCGCAGACGAAGAACATGGCCCGCACCTCGTGCTTCCGCAGGATGGCGAGGATGTCGGGGGTGTAGCGGGGGTCCGGGCCGTCGTCGAAGGTGAGCACCATGGCGCGGCCCGTGTCCGGGATCTCGAGGAAGGGCCGCTTGCGCACGGGCGGCTTCGCCCGCCACAGGACCGGCGGGGCGAAGGCCGTCATGGGCTGCAACCGGTAGGACGTGGCCGTCTGCGGACCGGCGGCGGCCGACGGGCCCGCGGCGGGCCCCTCGCCGACCGGTCCGGCGCCGGCCGGGACGCGTGCCGGGGTCTCGGCCCGCTCGCTGACGAGGAGTCCGCCGACGGCGGCGGCGCCGAGGCATGCGGCGATGCGGAGCATCACGCGGCGACCAGGAAGCGGCTGATCCATCTTCATGGCCAACTGCTCGCACGGCTCATGCGGCCACAACCTGATCAACACCGGTTCCAGCGGGGAAAGCACTCGATGGGAGCAGCCGCGGAGGGGTGCTGCGGCCGGTCCGGGCGGGCCGCAGGGCGGCGGGCCGGAGCCGATAACCTCGTAGGTGTGACAGAGCACCCGCTCCACCGGTTCGAACGCGGCACCGACGGCCCGAAGGTGATCGTCGCGGGCCTCGACGGCTCGGACTCCTCGCTTCGTGCGGCGGCGTACGCGAGCGGCCTCGCGCGGCGGCAGGGCGCGCTGCTCGCGGTCGTGTACGTGCAGCCGGTGATGCCGGCGGGCGCCGCTTTCGGCGTGCCGGTCGCGGAGACGACCGGGGAGATCGCGGAGGAGCTGGTCGCGGAGGTCCGGGCCGCCGCCGAGCGGGTGCGGGGCATCTGGGACGTGCGCTGGGAGTTCCACACGGTGCGCGGGGACCCGTACACCGGTCTGTTGACGGCCGCGGACGAGCTCAAGGCGGACGCGGTGGTGGTGGGCGCCTCCGAGTCGGCCGGCCACCGGTTCATCGGCTCGGTCGCGGTCCGGCTGGTGAAGGCCGGGCGGTGGCCGGTGACCGTCGTCCCCTGAACCGCCCGGCCCCTTCGCACCGCGGTCAGCGGCCCATGGTGAGACCGTCCTGGGCGGCTCCGCGGCTGAGCACGGCGGAGGTGATGGCGGCCTGGGCCTCGAGCCGGTCGCCGCGCGGCCCTTCACGACGCAGCACCTCGGGCAGATTGACGACGCGACCGGCGCCGGTGTCCATCCACTGCGGGATGTACTCGGCCTTCATGACCTCCCAGCGCCCGCCGGTGGTGGCGGGCGGCGCGAAGGAGAAGCGGGCGATGGTGCCCTGGTTCCCGCGCGGGTCCTGCACCCCGTCGTTGTTGATCATGTCACCCGCGATCTGGTCGCCCATGCCGTAGACGATCCAGGTGCCGTTGACCTTCTCGTACGCCTGGGGGACGTGTGCGTGGGTGCCGAGGATCAGGTCGATGTCGGGGCGTCCGTCTGTGGTGGAGGCGGTGAGGGAGCGTCCGAGGTCGAGCTGTTGCTGATCGGGGTCGGTCTGCCATTCGGTGCCCCAGTGCAGACTGACGACCACGACGTCGGCTCCGGCGCTTCTCGCCGCACGGGCGTCGTCGACGATGCGCTGCTCGTCGATGAGGTCGACCGCCCAGGACTCCTCGTCGGGCAGCGGTTCGGCATTGGTCCCGTACGTGTAGGCCAGGTGGGCGACTTTGGCGCCGCGGGCCGTCAGCCACGCCGGTTCGTCCGCCTCCTGCGGGGTGCGTGCGGAGCCGGCGTGCTTGACGCCCGCGCGGTCGAGTACGTCCAGGGTGCGGCGCACACCGGCAACGCCGTCGTCGAGGGTGTGGTTGGAGGCCGTGGAGCACGAGTCGTAACCGACGCCGGCGAGCGCCGTGGCGATCTCCGGGGGCGATTTGAAGTTGGGGTAGCCGGTGTAGTTCCCGTTCTCGCCGTAGACGGTCTCCATGTGGCAGAGGGCGATGTCGGCGCGAGAGACGACCGGGCCGACGCCCGCGAGCATGGGGCGGAAGTCGTAGCCGGCGCCGTCGGCGTCCCGTTGCGCCTGCTGGATGATCGAGGCGTGCGGGAGGACGTCCCCGGTGGCCACGAGGATGAAGCCGCGCGGGGCGGAGGGGGCGCCGGCCGCGGCCGAGGGCGGGGGGCGGTCCGGGTCCTTCCGGGGTGCCGACGGACCGGGGTCCTGCTGTCCGGCACACCCGGCGGCTCCCGCGAGCAGCACGGCACATAGGGCCGCCGTGGCCCGTGGTGCGGGTCGCGCGCGTGTCATCGTCGACCGACCTCCCAATTTGTGTGATTAACGGCTTATCCGACGAATTGAATCCACAGGGGAGGAACTGCCGAGTCAAGCGACACAGCCGACGTGGTCGCCTCAACGGACCTGCGCATTCCGTCGGCCCGGTCGACCGTTCATCGCACCACTCGCCGCTCGGTGCGACCGTTCGCCGACAGACCGCCGCACGCCGTCTGTCGCCGCGTGGCGGGATGCGTTCGTATACGCCACGTGGCAGCGGACCTCGGTGCAGAAGGGTGAAGGCAATGGCGACGGCGACCGCGACAACCGACGAACAGGCGATGACGGAGCTCCAGCGCGAACACGGCCCCGCACTGCTGAGCTTCCTGCTGGGACTGACCTACGGGGACCAGCAGCGCGCCGAGGACCTGTTGCAGGAGACGCTCGTACGGGCATGGCAGCACCCCGAGGCCTTCGACGCACCGTACGAGTCGATGCGGCCCTGGCTCTTCACCGTGGGGCGCCGCCTCGCCATCGACGCCCGGCGCTCACGGTTGGCACGCCCCACGGAGATCGGCGACGGCGTGCTCGCCATGACGCCGGACCCGGCCGACGTCACCGAGAGCGCGGTGGCCGCTCTGGACGTACGCGCCGCGGTCGGTGAGCTGAGCCCCGAACACCGCGCCGTCCTCGTCCAGATCTACTTCCACGGGCTGAGCGTCAACGAGGCCGCCCAGGCGCTCGGCATCCCGCCGGGCACCGTCAAGTCACGCTCGCACTACGCGCTCCGTGCGCTCGCCCGCTGCCTGCCCGGGTACAGCAGGCGCGGCACCACTTCCGACCCGGACGCCTCGGTGATGGCCGCCGCCCCCACCGGTCACGGGAGCCGGACGGCCATATGTAAAACGTCACGCGCCAGTTGAGCAAACCCGCCCTCGCTGCCGTGTCTGACGGTGGAGGCTCTTGGTCGGACGGCGGCGCGGTCGTACGGGAGAAGGTGAAGCAGCGTGCAGCCCGGTAGCACGAACGGAACCAGTGGAGGCGGGCTCGCGGTCCCCATGGCGTGGCTCTGCGCCGAATACACCGCCGACGAGATGCTGCGCACCGGCGCCCTCGTGGAGGCGGACTCGCTCGAGTTCCGGGCCGGGCGGCAGACGCTCGCACTCACGATCCATCTGTGCGACGGCGGGGAACCGCTGTCCGGCGGGTCCACGGCGGCCCGTATCGACCACTGGCTGATGGTCACGTCCTACGGGTACCCCTGGCCGCAGTGGGTACGGGAACAGCTCGGGGTGCGGACCGAACGGGTCCGGCACGGCGGCGAGGACCCGGACCTGGCGCTCGCCGCGGACGCCTGGCGCCGGCTGTGCGACACCGAACTGCTGGCCACCGATCTCGGCGGCCTCGAGCCGTGGCATCCCTCCCGCCCTCCGGACGCGATACCGGACGAGGCGGCCCAGGTGTGGCTGCCTTCTTGGGAGTTGGGCCTCCCCCTCGGGCACCTGGCCGTCCATCTGTGGTGAGCCCGGCCATGGTCAGGGCCGCGGGCCCGCCGAGGAGTGGACCCCCGCACGGTACTTCGGGATCCGGACGGTGATCTTCATACCGGCGCCGACGGCGGTCTCGATGACCAGGCCGTAGTCGTCCCCGTACACCTGGCGCAGCCGTTCGTCGACATTGCTCAGGCCGATTCCCGACGCGGTGGAGCGCTCTCCCGCGAGGATGCCGCGCAGCACCTCCGGGTCCATGCCGACGCCGTCGTCCTCGATGGTCACCATCGCCTCCGCGCCCGCGTCCTGCGCGGCGATCATGATGCGGCACTCGTTCCTCGAGTCCTCGAGACCGTGCTTGACGGCGTTCTCGACCAGAGGCTGAAGGCACAGGAACGGCAGGGTGACCGGCAGGACCTCAGGGGCGACCTGGAGCGTGACCTTGAGCCGGTCGCCGAAGCGTGCCCCGGCGAGCGCCAGGTACCGCTCGATGGAGCGCAGTTCGTCGGCGAGCTGGGTGAACTCGCCGTGCCGCCGGAACGAGTAGCGCGTGAAGTCGGCGAACTCGAGCAGCAGCTCACGGGCACGCTCGGGATCGGTACGGACGAAGGACGCGATCGCCGCGAGCGAGTTGAAGATGAAGTGCGGCGAGATCTGCGCGCGCAGGGCCCGGATCTCGGCCTCGATCAGACGGGTTCGGGACCGGTCGAGTTCGGCGAGTTCCAGCTGTACGGAGACCCACCGGGCCACCTCTGTGGCGGCCCGCACCAGTACGGCCGACTCCCGGGAGCCGTAGGCGACCAGCGCGCCGAGCACCCCCTCCTCCCCCGTCAGCGGCGCGATGACGACCCATCGCAGCGGGCACTCCAGGTCGTCGCACTCCGTGTGGACACATCGGCTGCGTCCGGAGTCGAGCATCTCCGCGACCAGGTCCATCACCTGCTGCCGGTGCCGGTCGGCGCCGGGCCCGTCCCAGGCGAGCACCGCGTCGCGGTCGGTGAGGCACAGCGCCTCCGTGCCGAGCAGCGGGCGCAGCCGCCGCGCCGCCTTGCGGGCCGTGTCCTCCGTCAGGCCGGCCCGCAGCGGCGGCGCGGCGAGGGACGCGGTGTGCAGCGTGTGGAAGGTGGCCCGTTCGACGGGCGTCCCGAGATCGAGGTCCCCTCGTCCGCCACGTCCGGCCGTCAGCCGCCCGAGCACCACGCCCACGGCCAGCAGCACGATCCCCGCCGCGGCCAGCGCGGCGACCCCTGTCCCGGTCACCGCGGTACTCCTTCGGTCTGCGGCCGGCCCACGAGGTCCTCCGGCAGATGCAGGCGGGCGAGGGTGGCCGCGGCGCCGGCCGGTATGTGGCGTGGGGTGGCCAGGGAGACGCCCACCATGGTCAGGAAGCCCAGCGGCACCGACCAGACCGCGGGCCATGCCATCAGCGTGTGCGTCCAGCCCTCCGGGGCCATTCCGGTGCGCGTGGCCATCACCGCGGTCAGCGCCGCGCCTCCTCCGACGACGAGACCCGCGGCCGCTCCCGGCGGGGTGAGCCGGCGCCACCAGATGCCGAGGATCAGCAGCGGGCAGAACGAGGAGGCGGAGACGGCGAACGCGAGTCCGACGGCGTCGGCGACGGGCACATTGGTCGCCACCACGCTCAGCGCCAGCGGCGCCGCCATCGCGAGCAGTGTCGCGACCCGGAAGTGCCGTACTCCCCGCGAGGGCAGCACGTCCTGGGTGATCACACCGGCCACCGACATGGTCAGGCCGGAGGCCGTGGAGAGGAACGCGGCGAACGCGCCCCCGGCGAGCAGTGCCCCCAGCAGTTCGCCGGCGAGCCCGCCGATGATCCGTTCCGGCAGCACCAGCACGGCGGCGTCCGCCGCTCCGGTGAGTGCCAGTTCGGGCGCGTAGACGCGGCCGAGTGCGCCGTAGATCGGGGGCAGCAGGTAGAAGGCACCGATCAGCCCCAGCACGACGAGGGTGGTGCGGCGGGCGGCACGTCCGTTTGGGCTGGTGTAGAAGCGGACGGCGACGTGCGGCAGGCCCATGGTGCCGAGGAACGTGGCGAGGATCAGGCCGTACGTGGCGTACAACTGGTAGCCGTCACGGCCGCCGGACAGCGGCTGCGACCAGCTCAGCGGGTCTGAGCCCTCGGTGGTCCGCCGGGGCACCTCGGCGCCTTCGGGGAACTGGAGGGTCGTGCCTGATTCGATGCGGTGGGTCCCCTCGTCGAGTGCGACGGGCCGGCCGTCGTGCCGCACGCCGTCGACCGTGCCGGAGACGGTGAGTGTCAGCGGCCCGTCGAAGTCGACGCGGACGGTGTCGTCGACGCGGACGGCAGTGTGCTCCTGAAAGACGGCGGGTGCGTCGAACCGGGCCCGCGGGGCGTCGTCGCCGACCCACGCGGCGACGAGGAACAGCGCCGGTACCAGCAGCGCCGTGAGTTTCAGCCAGTACTGGAAGGCCTGCACGAAGGTGATGCTCCGCATGCCGCCGGCGGCCACCGCCCCGGTGACGACGACCGCGACGACAACGCCGCCGACCCAGTCGGGCGCGCCCGTGAGGATCTGCAGGGTCAGGCCCGCGCCCTGAAGTTGCGGCAGCAGATAGAGCCAGCCGATGCCGACGACGAAGAGGCTCGCCAGCCTGCGCACCGGGGCGGACTCCAGGCGTGCCTCCGCGAAGTCGGAGAGGGTGTACGCCCCGGACCGGCGCAGCGGGGCGGCGACGAGCACCAGCAGAACGAGATAGCCGGCCGTGTATCCGACCGGGTACCAGAGCATGTCCGGGCCCTGGAGGAGCACGAGCCCCGCGATGCCGAGGAACGAGGCGGCGGAGAGGTACTCGCCGCTGATGGCGGCCGCGTTGAGGGCGGGCTTGACGGTGCGGGAGGCGACGTAGAAGTCCGAGGTGGTGCGGGATATCCGCAGGCCCAGCGCGCCGACGAGCACGGTGGCGAGCACCACGACGGTGACGGCGGTCACCGCGTAGGTCTGGTTCACGTGGTTTCTCCCGCCGGCACCGTCAGCGGCCTTCGACGAGCCTGCTGAAGTCGCGTTCGTTGCGCTCGGCCCGGCGCACGTACCAGCGGGCGATCAGCCACATGACGGGGTAGACCCCCACGCCGAGCGCGATCCACACGAAGGGCTCCGGCGACCCGGGGGTACCGCCGAGTGCCGCGGGCAGTGCGAACAGCAGGGGCAGCGTGCCGACGAGCAGGGCGAGCGTGCACAGCGCGTAGAGGGCCGCCCGGAGCTGGCTGCGCATCAGCGACCGCACGTAGGTGGTGCCGAGAGTGGTCTGCTCGCTGATCTCGGAGCGGGCCGGGGCATGACCCGGCGGGCGGCGGGCGCCGCGCGGCACACCGGTGACCACCTCACGGCGTGGCGTTTGGTCTGCAGACATGGATGTCCGCTCCAGCGTCTCTCGGCGAACTCGGGGAGATGGTGGAGTCTACGCAGGGACGATTACCGACGGTAGAGAGGAACGGCCCCGCCCTTGGCGCACGCGTCCCGGCCGTACTCGGCCCCGTCAGCGGCCGGTGTTCCGGGCGCAGTCGCTCAGCGCGATCTCCAGCTCCACGTAGGACTCCTCGGCCCTGCGGAAGGCGACCTCGAGGGCCGCTTCCCCGCGCGGGCCCGCGAGGCCGCGCGCCGACTCCCGGATCTCGTAGAGCACGTCCGCCCAGCGGCCGGCGGCACTCCTGGTGGTGGCGAGCAGCGCTTCGAGGTCCTTGGCGTCGGCCGGCCGGCTCGACGGGAGCCTGCGGAGCTCGTCCAGCAGTGCTTCGATGTCGCGCATCAGGCCCCTTCTTCCCGGCCCGTTCAACGTTAGACGCGTGCCGCTTCCGCGGTGGCCGGTCACGGTGCCGCGTCGCCGTGCGGCCCGGTCCGGGCGACGAACGGTCGGTGATGATCGCCGAACGGTCGCCTCAGCCCCGCGCGTGCCGCAGCAGCAGGTCACGCAGTTGACGGGCGTGACGGCGGCTGACCGCCAGCTCGGCGTCCCCGACGCGTACGGTCGTGGTGCCGGCGTCCAGTCTCAGTTCGTCGATGCGGCCCAGGGCCACCAGGTGGCTGCGGTGTATGCGGACGAACCCGCGGGAGGCCCAGCGCTCCTCCAGGGCGGAAAGCGGGATACGGACCAGATGGCTGCCGGCGGCGGTGTGGAGCCTGGCGTAGTCGCCCTGTGCCTCGACATAGGTGATGTCGTCCACTGGGACGAAGCGGGTCACTCCGCCGAGTTCCACGGGGATCTGCTCCGCTCCCCCGCCGTTCGGCGCGGCCGGCGCGGTCGCGTCCGGCGGGAGGGGGGCCGGCGCGACCGACACGACCGGCCGCTGCGGTTCCCGCAGCGGAACGACCAGGTCGCGGACCCGGCGCACGGCTTCGGCGAGCCGTTCCCTGCGGACCGGCTTGAGGACGTAGTCGACGGCCTTGAGGTCGAACGCCTGGACCGCGAACCCCTCGTGCGCCGTGACGAAGACGATCAGCGGCGGCCTGGCGAACCCCGCGAGCAGCCTGGCGACGTCGAGCCCGGTCAGCCCCGCCATGTGGATGTCGAGGAAGACGACGTCGATGGCGTCCTCACTGTCCGGTCCGGCCTCCAGGGCCCGGCCGATGCGGCGCAGCGCCTCCGTGGCGTCGGTGGCGCCCTCGGCGCTACGGATCCGTGAGTCGGCACGCAGGAGGTAGAGCAGCTCTTCGAGCGCCGGTTTCTCGTCGTCGACAGCCAGTACGCGCAGCATGCAGCGGAGTCTAGGCATGGTCCGCGCGATGAGGCCACGGCCCCGGGAGGGGTGGCCGGCGCGGCCGCGGAGGGACGGCCGGCTTTGCGATCGCGCTCGCCTCGCCGACGGGTTGAGCGCATCGCCTTCCCGCTGCGTATTCCAGGGTGACCGCCCGTAACACCTGAGGAATCGAGGACCGCCCATGAGCCGGCAGCAGCCGCACCTGGATGTGGCCGCCTACGCGCTGGGCATCCTGGAACCGGCCGACGCGTTCCGGTTCGAGGAGCACCTTGCCGGTTGTGTCACGTGTGCCGTGGGGCTGTCCGACTTCACCGCCCTCGCCGGTGCTCTGTCCGAGCTCGCCGGCCCCGGCCGGATCGACGCCCGCCCCGGTCCCGCACTGCTCGAGCGGCTCACCGGCGCGGTCACGGTGCGGCGTCGCCGTGACCGCCGGCGACGGCTGGCGCTGGTGGCCGTGGCCGCGTCGCTGATCGTCGCGCTGCCCACCGCGGTGATGACGGTCCGGAGCACCGGGGAGCCCGCGACGCCGCGGGTCGTCGCGTCGGATCCGGCGACGGGCGTAACCGCCTCCGTGGCGTTGGAGGACCACGGCTGGGGCACGGCGGTCGCGATGCGGCTCACCGGGCTCGCCGGACCGCGCACCTGCCGGCTCGTTGCGATCGGCAAGGACGGGGTGGAGCACCCGGTCCTGAGCTGGTGGGTACCGGAGGGAGGGTACGGCGTAAGGGAAGGACCCGGCCGGGAGGGGCCGCTGGACCTCGAGGCGAGCACCGGGCTGCACACGGCGGAGATCGGCCGCTGGGAGGTCCGGGCGGAGAGCGGGGAGCGGCTGCTGTCGATCGGCGGCTGACGCTTCCCGCCGGGCGTCAACCGTTCGGCGGGAGAGCGGCAGGCGTCACTTGAGCAGCCGCGAGAGCCGACGGTCCGCCAGCGGGCGGCCCCCGGTCTGACAGGTGGGGCAGTACTGCAACGACGAGTCGCTGAAGTCCACTTCACGGACGGTGTCACCGCACACGGGGCACGGTTGACCGGTGCGGCCGTGGACGCGCATGCCGCTCTTCTTCTCCGACTTCAGCCGGCCCGCCGCCAGTCCCCGTGAACGTTCCACGGCGTCGGCGAGGGTGGTCCGCAGCGCCTCGTACAGAGTCTCGGTCTCTTCGGCACCGAGGTTCTGCACGGGTTTGAACGGCGACATCTTGGCGGCGTGCAGGATCTCGTCGCTGTACGCGTTGCCGATGCCGGCTATCAGACTCTGGTCGCGCAGCGCACCCTTGATCTGGCGTCGCTCGCCCTCGAGGACCCTGGCGAAGGCGGCGCGGTCGAAGTCGTCCGAGAGCGGGTCGGGTCCGAGCCGCGCCACGCCCGGCACCTCGGCGGGATCCCGGACGACGTGCACGGCGAGCCGCTTGGTGGTCCCCGCCTCCGTCAGGTCGAAGCCGCCGCCCCCGGCCAGTACCGTTCGCAGCGCCAGCGGACCCTTGCCGGGGCGGGGCGGCTGCGCGGGGAGTTCGTCCTTCCACTGGAGCCAGCCGGCGCGGGCGAGATGGGCGACGAGGTGGAGGCCGCCCGCGGTGATGTCGAGCCACTTGCCGTGCCGTTGAACGGCGGTGACTTCCGTTCCTTCGACTGCGGAGAGCGGCGGGGCGTAGGTCTTGAGCACACTGATGGCCACCGGCAGCACACGTTCGATCCTCCGGCCCACGAGTCGGGCGTCGAGGAACTCCCGTAGCGCTTCGACCTCTGGCAGTTCGGGCATACCACCACCCTGCCGCAGCGGGCGGCGCGCCGCGCGCCGGACCGGATCCCGCGGTGGCCCTTTGCACGGGCCGCGACTCGGAGGCGGTACACGCGCGTCACCGTGCGCCTCGCCGCTCCTCCTCGCCGAGGTGGGCGGTCAGCGCCCGGGCCGCGCCGAGGACCTCCGCGTAGCCGGTGGCGAGGTTGCACACCGGCCAGTCGGAGCCGACCATCAGCCGGTCTCGTCCGAAGCCCTCCAGCACCGTGTCCGCCCAGGGGCGAAGGCCGGCGACGCTCCAGGGGGACCAGGCGGCTTCGGTCATCGGACCGGAGAGCCTGCAGACGGTGTTGGGCTGCGCCGCCACAGCGCGTACCGCCCGGGCCCAGGGCCCGCGTTCGGCCGAGGCGACGGGCGAGGTGGTCGAGGACGGAGGTGAGGCCGGGCACCCTCGCTGCCGCCCCGGCCGCCGCGGGCAGTTGGTGCGGCAGCGCCACGAGGTCGCAGGCGAGTCGGGCCTTCGGGACGGCGGCGAGGGGGCGCAGCACGTCGGGGCGCGGCAGCCAGTGGGGGCCGGTTCGCTCGGGACCTGGTGGCGGACGCCGACGAGCCGGTCACCTCCGGGGAGTTCGCGAAGGGCGGCGAGGCGGCCGGCACGTCGGGAGCGGTGAGGTCGGTCCATCCGACTACCTCGGCGACAAGGTTGTCGACGGCGGCGAGGGCGAGGAGCTCGGAGGTCTCCTCCTCGGCGCACACCGTCTGGACGAGCACGGTGGCTCGCACCCCCGCCGCACGGGGCCAGGGGCCTGAGCTCCTCGATGCCGAAGGAACGCCGGACCGCGGCCGCCGACCGCCTTCCCGGACGGAGAACCGCGAGGCCGGTGCTTGAGCGCCCGGCGGCCGGGTACCCGCGATCCGCACCGGGCCGCACCGAAGGAGATCCCATGCCTGCCCGCGACGCCTTGGCCGAGTACCGCCGCAAGCGCGATTTCCACCGCACCGGCGAGCCCTCGGGACAAGGCGGTCCCCGCGACCGCGAGGCGCTCTCGTTCGTGGTCCAGATCCACGACGCGAGCACGATGCACTTCGACTTCCGCCTCGAGGTGGACGGCGTCCTCAAGAGCTGGGCCGTCCCGAAGGGCCCGTCCGCCGACCCCGGCGCGAAGCGCCTCGCCATGCCGACCGAGGACCATCCGCTGGAGTACGCGGACTACGAAGGGGTGATCGCGCCCGGCGAGTACGGTGCCGGCGCCGTCATCATCTGGGACGAGGGCACCTACCACAGCCTCGCCACAGACCGGCGCGGCAACGAGATGCCCTTCGCCGACGCCCTGGCGGCGGGCCACGCCTCGTTCTGGCTCGACGGCCGGAAGCTGCACGGCGGCTACGCGCTGACGCGCACACGCGGGGGGCGGGACGGCGCACGCGAGACGTGGCTGCTGGTGAAGAAACACGACCGGCACGCCTCCTCGCACCACGCGCCGGAGCCCCGCCGGGCCCGGTCCGCCCGCACCGGCCGGACCCTCAAGGGGGTGACCGCGGACGCGTCGTCCGGCGGTTCCTGAGTCGGCGCGCGCTCGGCCCCGTCGCCGGAGCCCTGGGTGAGGATGGTGCGGATGATGTTCTCGGACGCCGTCTTCGCGGCCTTGGGGGCCTCCGCGGCGGCTTCCGGCCGGCCCCTCGAGTGGGTCGGCGGCTGGCTGCGGACCGACCTGCTCGGAAAGACCGCCATCGGGGTCCTGACGGGCCTGGCGGCCGGCATGCTGCTGGGACGGATGTTCTTCCGCGCCAAGGTCCCGGCCCTGCGGCTGTCCGAGCACATGGAGGGCTTCGTCGCCCTGGGCGCCACCTTCCTGTCGTACGGCGTGGCCGAACTGCTGCACGGCTACGGCTTTCTCGCGGTCTTCGTCACCGCATGCGCCGTCCGGTCCGCCGAGCGCAGTCACGGCTATCACAAGGTCCTGCACGAGTTCACCGAGCAGATCGAGCGTCTGCTGACCGCCTTCCTGCTCTTCCTCCTCGGCGGCTATCTGGTCACCGGCGGGCTCGGCGCGCTCGGCGGGCCGGGCGCGCTCCTCGGTGTGCTGCTCGTTCTCGTGATCCGCCCGGTCACGGGCTGGGTCGCCCTGTGGGGCTTCCGTACAGGCATCCGCGAGCGGCTCGTCACCTCCGCGTTCGGTATCCGCGGCATCGGCTCGCTGTTCTACCTCGCGTACGCCCTGGGCCAGGGCCACTTCGCCGCGCACGCCGAGGAGCTGTGGTCCGTCGTCGCCTTCACCGTGCTGGCGTCCGTCATGCTCCACGGAGTCGCGGCCACCCCGGCCATCAGCCGCCTGGACAGGCTCCGCGGCCGGTCCGGCCCACCGCCGTGACCCGACGGCCCGCGGGAGCGTTTCGTCAGGGCCTGAGCCGGTCCGGCATACGGAATTCGCACCACACGCACTTTCCGCTGCCGCGGGATTCGACGCCCCAGCTGTCGGAGAGCCGGTCCACCAGCATCAGGCCCCGCCCGGAGACGCCCGCCACGCCGGCATCGCGCCGGCGCGGCAGCGCGCTGGAGCGGTCCTCGACCTCGACCCGGAGCCGCCGTTCCGCGCCGGCCAGGACCCGCGCAGTGACGATCGCCCCGCCGTCGGTGTGCATCAGCGCGTTCGTGATCATCTCGTCGGCGGCCAGCTCGATCTCGTCCGCCCGATCGCCGGCGCCCCAGGCGCGTACGGCCGCCCGGACCATGTGCCGGGCCGAGCGCAGCGCCTCCGGGTCGCCCTGGCCGACGTGCTGCTGGAGGCGGCCGCCCGCCTGGGCGGTGTAGGCGCCCTTGCGGCGCAGCAGCAGGAGCGCCACGTCGTCGTCGCCCCCGCGTTCATCCACTACTTCGCAGAGCCGGTCCGCCAGCATCTGGAGGTCGCGCGGGCCGCCGTTCACGAGCCGGGCGAGCAGTTGCATCCCGTCGTCGAGGTCGGCGCCGGGTTGTTCGACCAGGCCGTCCGTGTACATCACCAGCGTCTGTCCGGGGTCGAGTTCGACGGTGCTGACCGGGTACTCGAGCCGGCCGAACTCCGCGGAGAGCCCCAGCGGCAGCCCGCCCTGGAGCGCCAGCCTGCGGCAACTGCCGTTGAGTTCCCTGATCAGCGGGTCGACATGCCCGGCCCTGACGACCTGCACGACCCCGGTGGACAGGTCCACCTCGGCGTAGGTGCAGGTGGCGAAGCGGTCGGTGTCCAGTTCGTGCAGGAAGACGGAGGCCCGGGCCATGACGGTGGCCGGTGTGTGGCCTTCCGCTGCGTAGGCGCGCAGGACGATGCGGAGCTGACCCATCACCGCGGCCGCGTGGGTGTCGTGGCCCTGTACGTCCCCGATGACCGCCCCGACACGGCCGCCAGGCAGCGCGATGATGTCGTACCAGTCGCCGCCGATGTCCCGCCCGAAGCGGGCGGAACGGTAGCGCACCGCGATCTGCGCTCCGGGCACTTGGGGGATCCGGCGCGGGAGCATGGCCTGCTGGAGCCCCTCCGCGAGGTCGTGCTCCTGCTCGTAGAGCATGGCCCGCTGGAGGCTCTGGGCGATGCTGCTGCCCAGCGCCACGAGGAGATTGCGCTCCTCGGCGCTGAAGCCCGTCTTGTCGCTGTAGAGGAGCCCGAGCGCTCCGATGGGGCGGGCCTGGGCGATCAGGGGCAGGTAGGCCGCGGCGGTGATGCCGAGTCCGCGGATGTGCGGCCAAAGGATCGGGTAGGACCGGGCGAAGTCGGCCTTGGACTCGATGAAACGCGGGGTGAGCGTGCGCACGACTTCGCTCATCGGGTACTGCTCGTCGACCCGTGTGTAGCGGGTGCCGGGCACGAAGGAGCCTTCCGGCCCTTCGGCCACGAGGTGGATCCGGCCCGACTCGAGCAGTCCCATGACGAGGCTGGTGGCGCCGAGGTGCTCGAGCCCGTGGGTGTTCTTGAGCAGTTCGATGATGTCCTGCACGGTCCTGGCGTGCGCGAGGGCGGCCGTGGTGCTCTCGACGACGCTGGTCTGCCTGCGGCGCTCGAGGTCGACCTCGACATGGGCCGTGGAGTCGGCGAGCTCCTGTGTGGCGTCCCGGACGATGCCGATGATGCGCACGGGGCGGCCCGTCTCGTCCCGTCGCACGAACCCCTGGGTGTGGGTCCAACGCAGCGTGCCGTCACGCCGCCGGATACGGAAGTAGGCGCCGTAGTTGTCGTTCCCACTCTTGAGCGCCTGGGCCACCATCGTGTCCAGTCGGACGGCCTCGTCGGCCGGTACCCGCATGCCCAGGCTCTCCGGACGGCCGTCGTACTCCTCGGGACGCAGGTCGAACACCTCGAGGCCGGGCCCGTCCATGTGCATGAGCCCGCTTGAAAGGTCCCAGTCGAAGGTGCCCATGCGGTTGAGGTGCAGGCTCACGTCCGCGTGCGCCGGCCAGTCGTCGGGGAGCGACAGGGCACCCGCTGCCCGATCAACCATGGAGCCACTCTGTCATGATTTGTCGTCTTCCACGAGCCGTCGGACGTACCGCTCAGTGCGGCAGCACGCCCGCCTCCGGAAGGGATTCCTCACCCGGACCGGCAGGACCGAACGGCTCCGCGCCGACCGGATCCTGATCCACCCCGGCCTCAGACCCCACGAAAAGACCAGGGTCGACAGGTTCGGGCTCCGCATGGTCGAGCACCCCTTGGTCCGGGTCCGGGGGCAGGTCGGGCTGGGGGGCTGCGGGCGCCTCGGGCACCACCGGAGTTTCGGGCCGGACAGGCGCCGGCTCCACGGGCGGCTGCGGCGGGGCGACGGAGGGCCCGAGCTCGGGGGTGGCGGGCTCCGCACCCGCCGAGTCCGCCGCTCCCCCCGGATCCGTGCGACCGGGGTCGACGAAGACCTCGTCGGGGTCGACCGGCGGAAGCACGGCGGGTCTCGCGTCTTCCTCGCCCTCCGTGCCGCCGGGACGCTCGATCCAGCCGCTGTCGACGACGCTGACGAGCAGGAGGTTGTTGACCGCCTGTGCCGCCGGTTTGATCACGATCACCCGGTCCGCCCGGTATCCGGGCCAGGGCACGCCCTTGTTGACCAGCGCGGTCCTGATCGCCACGGGCTGCTCCAGCGGCGCTCCGGAGGCGCAGCGCACCCGCGGGGCCCCGAACTCGTCGACCAGTACGGCGGTACCGGCCTGGAGCACCGACTGCCGGGCGACTGCGGAACCGTCACGGAAGCCGTGGCCGGTGACCCGGACGTCGGCGCGGAGCACGACCGGGGTGAGGCCGCGCAGGAACGCGGCGACGCCCGACCGTTCGACGCCCACCGCTTCGGCGAAGGCATGCGCCTTGCGCTTGTCCGCAGCGAGCAGGCCGGCCTGGCGTCCGACGTCGCAGGCGGCCTCCTCCTGGATGCCCGCATAGAGGCCCGGCGTCGCCCCGGACATCGTACGGAGGGTCACCCCGCCCCCGGAGGGGCTCTTCGGCGCACTGGCGACACCCGGCAGCGCAGGAGGCGCCCCGGCCGTGGCGGTCGACACGGTGAAGGGATCCGGTCCCGGGGCTGCGAACGACTGGAGGAGGATCTCCCCCGGCTCCGCCGCCCCGCTGTCGCCGCCGCAGCCGGCGGCCAGCGGCCCCAGGCACAGCACGGTGGCCGCCGCGTACAGACCACGCATCGGTGAGCGCACCAAGATCTCCCGCCTCCCGCAACTCGAGATGTTCCTCAATTTCTGACGGATCATCACTGTAGCCGCGACTTGAACGCGTTCAGTTCAGCGCATAAGGTCGACGCCAGAAGGTTTGAACACGTTCAACCCATGGGGGGTGCGGCATGTTCGTACTGGTCAACCTGATCGTCATGCTCGGGATGCTGGTGGTCGTGCCTGCCGGGCTGCGTCTTGTGGACCCCGTACGGCTCGCGCCCGTTCGGCGGACGTGGCCACTGTTCGCCGTGCCGGGCGCGGTCGCGCTGTGGCTGCCGCGGGGCTCCCTCGCCACCGCGCTCGCCGTCGTCTACGCGCTCGGCACACTGCTGCTCGCCGCCCAGGCGCCGCGGCGGCTGGTGCGCACCCGCTCCGTGGCGCCCAGCGAGATCGCGGTGCTCACCGCGCTGGCCGCACCCTCCGTCGCGGCCCTCGCACTGGTCGCCGAGCGGGCCGGGTACGAGTTGTTCGGCTTCACGTTGCCGATCCTGGCGCTGACGGTGCCGCACTTCCACTTCGCCGGATTCGCCGCCGCGCTCGTGGCGGGCCTGGTGTGTGGCGCGGCCGCCGGCAGGCTCGCCCGTTTCGCCGCCCTGAGCGTGCCGCTCGGCACGCTGACCGTCCTCGCGGGGTACTTCGTCGACGACTGGGCCGAACTGGCCGGCGCGCTGGTGCTGACCGCGGGGATGTGGGCCGTGGCGCTGCTGACCTGGCGTGACGTCCGGGGCGCGGAGCGCGACCGGTACATACGCGCACTGCTGGCCGTCTCGGCGGCCGTACTGGTGGTGACGATGCTGCTCGCGCTGAGCTGGGCGGTGGGCCGGGCCGCGGACATCCCGCATCCCGGCCTGACATGGATGGCCGCCACCCACGGGCTGGGCAACGCCCTCGGCTTCGCCCTCTGCTCGGTACTCGCCTGGCGGAGGATCAAGGACATGAAGGAGAGTGCCGTATGAGCGGCGCGGACAGGGCCACCGGACGGCTCACCTACCGGGAGGTCGGCGCCACGCGGCACGGGCCGCTCCCGGCCGGCTACAACCACCTGCATCACGCCACCCGGATCGGCCGGGGCCGGGCCGTCTTCGAGGCGGCGGGCACCGCTGTGACGACCTGGCGGATGCACCGCGGGGCGGGCGCCGGGCTGCGGGCATCGGCCGGCCGCGCCGAACCAGGGGCCCGGGTCGAGGTGTCCGTCGGCGTCGGCCCGCTCCGCATCACCGCCCCGTGCGAGGTGATCTGGACGGTGTACGAGAAGGACCGCACCGGTTTCGCCTACGGCAGCCTGGCCGGGCACCCGGAGACCGGTGAGGAGTCGTTCGTCGTGGACCTGCACGACGACGGGTCCGTGTGGTTCACCGTCCTGGCGTTCAGCAGGCCCGCCGCCTGGTACAGCAGGCTCGGCGGTCCGGTGGTGCCCGTGCTTCAGCACTGGTACGCCCGGCGGCTCGGCCACACACTGCGGCGGATCGCCGCGGCCTGATACTGGAAGTGATGGAATGGTTCGGCGACGACACTTACTGGCTGAGCAGGCTGGTCTTCCAGCGGGCTCTCGCCGCCGTGTATCTCGTCGCCTTCCTCGCCGCCGCACTGCAGTTCCGGGCGCTGATCGGCGAGCGGGGCATGCTCCCTGTGCCGGAATTCCTGCGCCGGGTGCCCGCCAAGGACACGCCGACCCTGTTCAGGCTGCACTACTCCGACCGTTTCTTCGCACTCGTCGCCTGGACCGGCTGTCTGCTCTCCGCGGCCCTGGTCGCCGGTGCCGCCGACCGGTTGCCACTCGCGGTCGCGATGGCCTGGTGGGCCGTGCTGTGGCTGCTGTACCTCTCGATCGTCAACGTGGGCCAGACCTGGTACGGATTCGGCTGGGAAACGCTGCTGCTCGAGGCCGGCTTCCTCGCGGTCTTCCTCGGCAACGAGCACATCCAGCCGCCGGTACTGGTGCTGTGGCTGTTGCGCTGGCTGCTGTTCCGGGTGGAGTTCGGAGCGGGGCTCATCAAGATCCGCGGTGACCTGTGCTGGCGGAACCTGACCTGCCTGTACTTCCATCACGAGACCCAGCCGATGCCTGGCCCGCTGAGCTGGTACTTCCACCATCTCCCCAAGGCCGCCCACAGAGTGGAGGCGGCGGCCAACCACGTGGTCCAACTCGGGGTCCCCGTCCTGCTCTTCGCCCCGCAGCCGGTGGCGAGCGTGGCCGCCGGGCTGATCGTGGTGACCCAACTGTGGCTCGTCGTGTCGGGCAACTTCGCCTGGCTCAACTGGCTGACCATCGTCCTCGCCCTGTCCGCGCTGGACGGCTCGCTCGTCACGGGAGACCACGCACTTCCCGGGGCACCACTCTGGTTCGAGATCGTAGTGATCGCCGTGACCGCGCTGCTGCTGGTCCTCAGCTACCGCCCGGCGCGCAACCTGCTCTCGAAACGGCAGGCGATGAACCGCTCGTACGACCCGCTGCACCTGGTCAACACCTACGGCGCGTTCGGCACGGTGGGCCGGGTCAGGCTGGAACTGGTCGTCGAGGGCACCGACGAGAGAACCCTCAAGGCGGACACCGTCTGGCGGGAGTACGGGTTCAAGGGCAAGCCGGGCGATGTACACCGGCTACCACGCCAGTTCGCGCCCTACCACCTGAGGCTGGACTGGCTGATGTGGTTCGCCGCGCTCTCCCCCGCCTACGCGCGGTCGTGGTTCCTGCCCTTCGTGGAACGCCTGCTCGAAGGGGACCGCGACACGCTGCGGCTGCTCCACCGCAACCCCTTCCCCGACGGGCCGCCCGCCCATGTGCGGGCGCGGCTCTACCGCTACCGGTTCACCACGGGGCAAGAGCGCCGCGACACCGGGGCATGGTGGCACCGCACATACGTCCGCGAATTCCTGGCGCCCACACGGCTTTCGTGAACGACCGCGACGACGGGGCGTCATCCGTGTGCCCCCGGCCGGAGCGGGCAGGGGGCACACGGATCGAAGCGCGGGTCAGGTCAGTCGATACCCTGCAGGATGTGCGGTTCGGCGAGGTCCTCCTCGTATCCGGCGAGCCGGATCGGGGCGGAGCGCGCCCAGACCTCCAGATTGCGGATCTCCTCGGCCTTGCCGGCCCGTTCGACGCCGCGCTCCGGCGGTCGTTGGTCTTGCTTCACATCTTGTGTCACCGCGCACTCCTCTGTGTCGCGTAACTGGAACAGGGCAGTTCGGTCGCGGTGGCGCCGTCACTCGGGCGGGACCGCAGCCTGGTTGCAGACCTGTCCCAGGACGGCCGAAGGGGTTTCGTGGATCCCTTGGTGGCTGTCCATTGACCCCAGGTTAACCAAATGAGCACCACCGCGCTCGATGGGGCCTCCAGTTCCGCTCGAATCAGGCCAAGACCGTGTCCGAACCGCAACAAGAGGCCGGTGCACCCGTTTCGGGTGCACCGGCCTCGAGCGCCGTGCGATCCACGCCTGGAACAGTGGCGCGATGTGCGCCTGGACGCCTACCAGTTCGCCGGGGCGTAGTCCTTGAGGAAGCAGCCGTAGAGGTCCTCGCCGCCCTCGCCGCGGACGATCGGGTCGTAGACGCGGGCGGCGCCGTCGATGAGGTCCAGCGGCGCGTGGAAGCCGGCGTCCGCCAGCCGCATCTTGTCGGGGTGCGGCCGCTCATCGGTGATCCAGCCGGTGTCGACGGCCGTCATCAAAATGCCGTCCGCCTCGAACATCTCCTGGGCGCTGGTACGGGTCAGCATGTTCAGCGCCGCCTTGGCCATGTTCGTGTGCGGGTGACCGGCTCCCTTGTAGCCGCGGCTGAAGACGCCTTCCATGGCTGAGACGTTGACGACGTACTTCCGCTTGCCGGACGCCGCAGCCATGGCCGGGCGGAGCCTGCTGATGAGGATGAACGGCGCGGTCGAGTTGCAGAGCTGCACCTCGAGCAGCTCGACGGGGTCGACCTCGGAAACCGTCTGGATCCAGCTGTTCGTGTCGTGCAGGTCGGGCACCAGGCCGCCCGCGTCGATGGCCGTCCCGGCCGCGATGCGCTCGAGCGAGGCGGAGCCGCTGACCAGCGCGAGGTCCGTGACGTCCTGGGCCGTCAGGCCGTCCCCGACGGACGACGGCAGGGCGGCCACCGACTCGACCGCGCCGCTGCCGAAGGTGCCGATGACCTGGGCCGGCGGCAGCTCGCCCGCGGGGAGCGGCGCGCTCTCCGCGGCGAGCAGCTCCCGGTAGGCCTGCGGGGAGCGGCGGACCGTCTGGGCCGCGTTGTTGATCAGGATGTCCAGCGGGCCCTCCGCGGCGACGGAGTCGGCGAGGGCCACGACCTGCGCCGGGTCGCGCAGGTCGATACCGACGATCTTGAGACGGTGGATCCACTCGTCACTGTCCGGCATCGCCTTGAAGCGGCGGATCGCGTCGTTGGGGAAGCGGGTGGTGATGGTCGTGTGCGCACCGTCCCGCAGCAACCGCAGGGCGATGTACATGCCGATCTTGGCGCGGCCGCCGGTGAGCAGGGCCCGCTTGCCGCTCAGGTTCGTCCGCGCGTCGCGGCGGGCGCGGTTCTCGGCGGCGCACGACTGGCACAGCTGGTGGTAGAAGGCGTCGACCTCGACGTAGCGCGCCTTGCAGATGTAGCAGGAGCGCGGGCGGCGGAGTATCCCGGCGATCTCGCCCATGACGGACGACGACGGCAGCAGGCCCTGCGTCTCGTCGTCGATCCGGGCGGCGGAGCCGGTCGCGGTCGCCTCCGTCACGGCCTTGTCGTGCGCCGTCTTGGCGGCCCGCCGCTCCTGGCGGCGGCGCTGCTTCACCGTCCGGTAGATCCCGGCCGTGGCGCGGCGCACCGCGATGGCGTCCGGATGGTCGACCTCGAGCTTGTCGAGCTCCTCGAGCACGCTCAGGCAGACGGCCAGCCGCTCCGGGTCGATGCCCGGCCCGTACGCCACCGGGCTGTCCTCTGTCACCGTCATTGCTGGTTGCCGTTCCTCGGTCACTCGAATGCCACGTTTCAAAAGCACGACTGTACTGAGAGTCGAGTGGTCGGCCAAATGACGGCCGTCACGTCGGCCGTCACGTCCACTCGCCGGACCTTCGGCCCACCGGCGACGCGGTGCGCCGGATGGCCGAATCTCGTCGATCCTGAAGATGATCGTCGAGGGCCTGGACCGGACTGGACCACTGGCGCCCCAAGGGCCGCCTCGCCCCGACCACCCACGGCCGCACTGCCCCGGCGACGCGCCTCGCGCCGACGTGGCGGCGGTGGAAGCCCTCGCACAGCACATCCGTTTTGCGACAGGTTTCACATTTCCCACACAGAGCGGCGGGGACGGGCCTCACTATGTGATCCGTCAGGTCCGACGTGGCGGTCGCCGTGTGCGCTCCGGCCACTTCCAGGGGGGACAGGGCATGCCGGATGGGGGTCCGGCATGCCCTGTCGGGGCCTTCCGCCGACACGCGGACCAGGTTCTTGGTGACATGAGCCCTCTCCAACGTTGCAGAAGCATGCGGGTGACGGTCCCCGAACGGATACTTGAGGGTGAACCGCGTGCGCGCCGACCGGTCCGGCAGTCGTCCCGGGAAAGCGCGCCCCCGCCGGAAGGGGGACTTCGGCACTGCACCCGTACTACGTCGGTAGTACGCACAAGTGCCTGCTCAAGAACGACGACGTGAAGCCGGACACGGGACAGGGTGGACACCATGAGTTCCCTCGCGCTGTCCGTGCTCCTGTCACTCGTCTCGGCGGTCGCCTACGCGGCCGGGGCGATCCTTCAGGAACACGTGGCGACCACGACGCCCTCCAGGCCGTACGCCCCGCTGCACCAGGGCCGCTGGTGGGCCGCCGTCGCCCTCAACAGCGTGGGAGCCGTACTGCACGTGGTGGCCCTCGCGTACGGCCCGCTGAGCCTGGTCCAGCCGCTGGGAGCCCTCACCATCGTCTTCGCGCTGCCGATGGCCGCGCTCTTCGTCCGGCGCAGAGCCGGCCGCACGGCGTGGCGCGGGGCCATCATGGCCACCGCCGGACTCGCCGGGCTCCTCGCCCTCACGGGGGAGGCGGAATCCCGCTCGCTGGGCACCGCGGGCCGCGGCGTCCTCACGGTGGCGACCCTCGGCACGGTCGCGCTGCTCTTCCTGATGGCGCAGGGCATGCACCGGCCGATCATGCGCAGCGTCCTGCTGGCCGGCGCGGCGGGCGTCGCCTTCGGGATCGCGTCCGTGTTCACCAAGTCGGTCGCCGTGGACTGGCAGTGGGGTTCACCGCTCGGTCAGTGGCCGAGCCTGGCGGTCATCGCCGCGCTGGCGACGGGCGGCCTCCTCCTGTCGCAGGCGTCCTACCGGGGCGCCGGCCTCGCGGCGCCCCTGGCGACGGTCACCGTCGTCAATCCGGTGGTGGCGGCGGTCGTCGGCATCACCATGTTCGGCGAGGACTTCCGCTACGGCGTGGTGGGAACGGTGCTGGCGCTCGCCTGCGGTGTGGTCGCGGCGGGTGGCCTGATCCTTCTCACGCTCGAGCGTATGGGCGGGGCTCCGGGCGCGGGATCATACCGACACACCTCTCGCCCTCAGGTAGGCGAGGGGGTCGATGTCCGAGCCGTACCCGGGGCCCGTACGGATCTCGAAGTGGAGATGCGGTCCCGTGCTGTTGCCGGTGGATCCTGAACGGGCGATCCGCTGACCGGCACTCACCTGCTGGCCCGCACGCACGGTCAGCGCGGACAGGTGCGCGTACTGGCTGTAGCGGCCGTCGCCGTGCCGGATGACGATCTCGTACCCGTAGGCGCCGCCCCAGCCGGCCGAGACGACCTTGCCCGAGGCGACCGCCTTCACGGACGTTCCGGTGGGCACGGCGAAGTCGACGCCCGTGTGGTAGCCGCTCGACCAGGACGAACCCGTCTTGCGATAGGCGGTCGACGGGCCGGCGGCGACGGGCGCGGCGAACGAGGCGGCCTCGGTGCGGGGCTTCTGTACAGGCGCCGGCTTGGGGGCGGTCTTCTGCTTCGGAGCGGGCGCGGGCTTCGGCTTCGGCGCCGTCTTCGGCTCGGGCTTCGGTGCCGCGTCCGGTCGCACCTTCTCCGCCGGGCGGTCCGGCCTGGTGGTAGCGGGGCGCCGATCCTCCTTCGGTGCGGTCTTGCCCCGCAGGGCGAGCCGCTGCCCGGGGAAGATCAGATCGGGGTCGTCACCGATCACCGTGCGGTTCTGCGCGTACAACTGCTGCCAGCCGCCCTCGATCCGCTCGGTGCGGGCGATCCGGGAGAGGGAGTCGCCGCGGGCGACCGTGTAGCCCTCGCGCTGCGTCGGAACGGTCGTGGGCGACGCTGCGGCCTTCGGCGCGATCCGCTTCGGCGGGGCGGCGTCCTGGGGCCGCGGCTGCGTGATCTCCGGAGCTTCACCGCCACGGGTCAGCCCCGCCTTCACCGAGCAGGTCGGCCAGGCGCGCGGCCCCTGCGCCTCGAGCACCTTCTCCGCAACTGCGATCTGCTGGTCCTTGGTGGCCAGATCGGCGCGTGGGGCGTACTGGCGGCCGCCGTACGCCTCCCAGGTTGCCTGGCTGAACTGCAGACCGCCGTAGTAGCCGTTGCCGCTGTTGATCCGCCAGTTGTCGGTCGACTCGCAGGCCGCGACCTTCTCCCACACGTCGACGGAGGCGGCGTGCGACGACCCCGCGCCGACCAGGGGCAGGGCGAGGCCGGCGCCGCCGGCCGTGACGGTCAGCGAGGCGCGGTTGATGCGGCTCGGCTGATATCTGCGGTGTCGACCGGTTCCGGCCATGGCGGGCTCCCCCTGGACGCATTTCAGGTCATGTCGCAGTCGGCCAACTTAGGCTGCGGAAACGGACAGTGACAAGGTCTCAGCGGAGAGCTGGCCGATACCGGACGGTGGCGACGCCTTTCCCCGTCCCCGCCCCTTCCCGAACCGGGGCAGGCCCCGGGCCCCGTGGGGAGCCGACGCCCCGGCGCGCCCTCTCCGTCGGGGGGAGGACTCCATCGGCTGACGCCCCCGCACCACGAACACCCCATACGCGCGGCCCGGCTCTTGCCGCTGCGCGGGGCCCTACCCCCTACGCCGCCCCTTCCCGAACCGGGGCAGGCCCCGGGCCCCCGTAGGGGATGCCGCCCCAGCCCCTCCCCCGGGGCGCCCCCGCATCACACGAACTGCCCCCGCGGGGCCCGGTCGTGGCCGCGGCCCTTGCCGCTGCGCGGGGCCCCGCAAGGGGCGCCACACCCCCTGAGACAGGACGCGCCCGTCCGGTGCCCCGCCCGCAAGGGCGCAACGCGGCCGAGCCGCGCCCGCGAGGGCGCACCACCCACGCCGAGTCACGCCCCCTGGGGCACACCTCGTGCCGGACGCCCCGCAGGGGCGCAACGCCCGGCCATCAGGCCACGCCCCACCGGGGCCTGCCTGGCCCGTCCCAGGGCAACGCTCACCGGAGCCGGGCCACGCCCGGCAGGGCGACCGCAGCGGGGGTGGTGCCGCTAAGGGATCCGTGACGGGCGGGTGCCGCCGCGGGTGAGGAAGTCGGAGAGCGGCAGCGTCGCCGCACCCACCGTGACCGCGTCCGCGCCCAGGCGGCCCAGTTCGATCGTCGTGCGGGTGGCCGCGTGTTCCAGTGCGTACTCGGCCGCGTAGCGCCGCACTTGGGGGAGGAGGTGGGGGCCGAGCTGGAGTCCGGCCCAGCCGCCGAGCAGGATGCGTTCGGGCCGGAAAAGGTTGATGAGGTCGGCGACCGCGGCGCCCAGGTACTCGGCCGTCTCGTCGAGGAGGGCGAGGGCCGCAGCGTCGGCCGGCCCGTCCGGGGGATACGCGGCGGCAAGCAGCGCGGCCAGCGCGGTCTCGTCGTCGGTGCCGGACGTGTCGCCCCCGTCGCCCGCCGTCGGGGCCCCGCCGGCCTCCCGTCGGCGTTCGCGGAGTGCTTCCGCGCCCACGTACGCCTCCAGGCAGCCGAGGGATCCGCACCGGCACCGCCGCCCCCGGATGTGGACCACGGTGTGGCCCCATTCGAGGGCGTCGGTGCGGGCGCTCTCGTCGGGGGTCGCGGCGTGCACGACGCACGCGCCGACTCCGGAGCCTATGAGGGCGACCGCGGCGGAGGCCGCTCCCCGGCCGCCGCCGAACCACATCTCCGCCTGCCCGAGGGTCTTCGCGCCGTTGTCGATGAACAGCGGCGACTCGGGCGGGACTTCGACGGCTTTGCGCAGCAACTGCTCGAAGGGGACGGCATTCCAGCCGATGGTCTGGCCGTGCACGACGGCACCCTCGGCGGAGGAGTGCTCGACGATGCCGGGTACACCGATGCCGATGCCGAGCAGCAGGCCGGGATCCGCGTCGGCGTCCTGCAGGACATCGGCGACGGCGGCGTGTACGTGGGAGACGATGCGGTCGACGTCGTAGCCGTGCTGGGCGAGCGGCCGCTCGGTGCGGGCCAGCTCGGTGAACGAGAGGTCGAAGAGTTCGGCCCGTACGCGGGTCTCGCCGATGTCGATGCCGATCAGCAGGCCGCTGCCGGGGGCGACGCGCAGGAGGGTCCGTGGCCTGCCGCCGTCGGAGTCGACGATGCCGGCTTCTTCGAGGAGGCCTTCGGTGACGAGCTCGGAGACGACGTTGCTGATGGATCCTGAGCTGAGCCCGGTGGCCGGTCCGAGTTCCTGGCGGCTCAGCGGGCCGTCGAAGTACAGCCGCTGCAGGACAAGGGCGCGGTTGCCGCGTCGCAGGTCGCGCACTGTCCGTCTCTTGCCGTCCGCCATGGTGCTCCTTCCCTGGACGCAACATACCCGGCGGTGTCGCTGCTCCACGGACAGGGGCGCACCCCCGCCGGCCGGCTGTGACACCGGCCGGCGGGAGTGCGCGGGCGCGTCAGCGCGACAGCCGCACCTGTACCCGGACCGGCACCACCGGTTCGGTGCCGGCCTGCGCGCAGACCGACGCCCCGACCTCGGAGGCGTGGCCGGGCATCGCCTCTGCCCGGTCCGCCGGCAGGTCGAGACTCCAGGCCACGGCGGCGAGCCACGCGTGCTCCTCCAGGGTGTGGAGGTCGCGGCGGATGGTCTCCTTGGTCACCCGGAACCGGTCGGCCAGCCGGTTGACGTCGACCGACCCGTCACGCCGGGCCGTGTCGAGAATTCCCCGTCGGCGTTCCTCGGTGTCCACGGCACACATCCCTGCTCATGTGGTGCTGATGCTCTGCTGCTTGTCCGCAGGCATCCGTCCGGGCCCGTGTGTCGTTCGTACAAGCCATCGAGGCCGCTCGACCAGCGTCTCCACGGCGCACGCCGTGCCCGTTCCTGCCCGTTTTCAAGAACGCGTCCCGGCTGGTCAGGCGGGTGCGGCGGTCCGGAGCGGAGCCGGGCGCCGCCCGCTTGGGGCGACACGCTGCCCGAACGGCGCCCGCGGGCCCACAATGATCGCGTGCGGAAGCCTCCGCACGGCTCGAGGATCGATGAATGGCCTGCCGTGTCCCTGCGTATGCGTAGGGGCGGCATATTCCTACGGACTTCCAGGAGCACACGCATGAGTGGAACAGCTCAGATCGGCGTCACGGGTCTCGCGGTGATGGGCCGCAACCTTGCTCGTAACTTCGCCCGCAACGGCTTCACGGTGGCCGTGCACAACCGTACCGCCGCCAGGACGCGCGCACTGGTGGACGAGTTCGGGGGCGAAGGGACGTTCGTCGCCGCCGAGTCGCCGGAGGAGTTCGTCGCCGCGCTGGAGCGGCCACGCCGTCTGGTCATCATGGTCAAGGCCGGTGACGCCACGGACGCGGTGATCGAGGAGTTCGCGCCGCTGCTGGAGGAGGGCGACGTCATCATCGACGGCGGCAACGCCCACTTCGCCGACACCAGGCGCCGCGAGAAGGAGTTGCGGGAGCGCGGCATCCATTTCGTGGGCGTCGGGATCTCCGGCGGCGAGGAGGGCGCCCTGCACGGTCCGAGCATCATGCCGGGCGGCTCGGCCGAGTCGTACGCCTCGCTCGGCCCGCTGCTGGAAAGGATCGCGGCGAAGGCCCCCGACGGCACACCGTGCGTCACGCACGTCGGGCCGGACGGCGCCGGCCATTTCGTGAAGATGGTGCACAACGGCATCGAGTACGCCGACATGCAGCTCATCGCGGAGGCCTACCACCTGCTGCGTACGGTCGGGGGCTACTCCCCCGCGCAGATCGCGCAGACCTTCCGCACCTGGAACACCGGGCGGCTGGACTCGTATCTGATCGAGATCACGGCGGAGGTGCTGGCGCACACGGACGCTGCCACGGACAAGCCGTTCGTCGACGTCGTCATGGACCAGGCTGAGCAGAAGGGCACCGGCCGCTGGACGGTGCAGATCGCACTCGACCTGGGCGTGCCCGTCTCCGGCATCGCCGAGGCCGTCTTCGCGCGTTCGCTGTCGGGTCACGCGGATCTGCGGGAGGTGTCGCGTTCGCTCCCCGGCCCTCGGCCGCAGCCCCTCGACGCCGAGGAGGCGGGCCGTTTCGCCGACCGTGTGGAGCAGGCGCTGTACGCGTCCAAGATCGTTTCGTATACGCAGGGCTTCCACCAGGTGCAGGCCGGGAGCGAGGCGTACGGCTGGGGCGTCGACGCCGGCTCGGTCGCCGCGATCTGGCGTGCCGGCTGCATCATCAGGGCCGCGTTCCTCGACCGTATCCGCGGGGCGTACGACGAGCAGCGGGACCTGCCGAGCCTGCTCGCCGACAAGCAGTTCGCCGAGGAGATCGGCGCGGCCCAGGACGACTGGCGGGACGTCGTCGCGACGGCCGCCCGGCAGGGCGTGCCGACACCGGGCTTCGCCGCCGCGCTGGCCTACTACGACGCGCTGCGCGCGGAGCGGCTGCCCGCCGCGCTCACCCAGGGCCAGCGGGACTTCTTCGGCGCGCACACCTACCGGCGGACCGACCGGGCGGGGTCCTTCCATACCCTCTGGGGCGGCGACCGCTCGGAGGTGGCGGCCGACTGACACACGTCCGGAGCCGCCCTCCCCGCTCGGGGGGCGGCTCCGGACGGTTCTGTCAGACGCCGGCCGGTCCCGGCTCCGGTTCCGGGTCCGGAACGGGCTGCGGGCCGGGCCCCGGCGGCTGCGGGATCGGATCCGGCGGCGGCACCGGCGGCGGGCTCGGAGTGGGCACCGGACCCGGCATCGGACCCGGGTCCGGTGGCGGCCCGGGGTCGGGCGTGGGCACCGGGGGTGCGGGGACGGGGTTCGGGTGCGTCATGCCGGCCTCCCGGGGGACGTCATGGATCTTCCGGTTCCGCGGGACCGATCCGCGTGAGGGATCGTTTCGTTCCGCGGTCCCGTACCGCGTTCCCGTTCAGGCGCGATCCAGTCACGCCGCGGCGCCCGCGGATCGGGTGCCGGCTGCGGCAGCGGCCGCACGGAAGCCCGTCCCGGGGCTGGACAGGACGGGCACCGCGCTGCTGGCGCGGCCGGCGGCGCCCGCCATCGAGGCCTGGGCGAGCACGATGACGTCCGCGTCGCGCACAACGTCGAGGGTCCCGGCCACGGCGTCCAGGTAGCCGTCGTGGTCCCCCGCCTCGAAACGCGCCCATGCGCCGTCGACGAGCCGCGTGCTCAGGTCGATGTCGCGCCCGGCGGCTTCTTCCCTGATGAGGGCGGCCGTCGGTGCAAGGGTGCTGCGCACCGCCGCGACGACGACGATCCGTCGGTACCGGGCCGCGGCGGCGGCCATCGGGCGGTCCACCCGGAGCACCGGGACGCCGAGGCGTGGCGCGCAGGCCTCCGCTACCTGGCCGATGGTCGAGCAGGTGCACAGCACCGCGTTGGCGCCTTCGGCGACCACCCCGGCGAGGACCGCGTCCACCGCGGCGGCGACGGCCTGCGGGCCTTCGGCCATCGCGCGGGCGAGCAGGTCGGCGTGGACGAGGTGCCGTAGTTCCAGGGACGGGTGGCCGCTGGCCCTCAGCGCGTCGAAGACGGGTATGTGGACGGGGGATGTGTGCAGCAGCGCCAGCATGATCGCGATGCTAGCGCCGTCACATGCCGCCGCTGAACGCGGTGGACGGCCTCAGCCGGGCACGACCGGGGCCGACGGGGTCCCCTCCGGCTCGAACGAGGCAAGCATCTGCTCGAGCGCGGCCTGGTCCGGCCCGACGAAGGGGTCGGCGTTCGGGGCCCCGGAGATGGTGTCGATCATCCGCGGTGCGATGCCCACGGCCGGGGGGAGATGCGTGCTGAGGACCGCCTCCGGCGCCATCTCGCGTACTGCCTGGACGGTGGCCAGGTATTTGGCGGTGTCGACGTTGTGGATCCACGGACTGTCCACGGTGGCCCAGAGCAGCTGCCCGTCGCGCAGCTCGTCGTCCGTGGCGTCGCCGGCGTGGTCGGAGGTCGCCAGCTCCGCGTTCGGCATCGGGGCGCCGAAGCAGTCGGAGCTGAAGCAGGCGCGCGACGTGTCGTCGTAGAACCCGGTGGTCGCCGGATTGTCGAACAGCGGCGGCCGGAACGCCCTGAGTGTTCGGTCGCCGACGTCGAGACTCTGGCCGGGGTTGAGCAGATACACACGGTCCTGCGGCAGCGGGCGCTCCGTCGACATGATGCCGACGCCGAGGAAGGTCGTGACGAGGCGGGCGTGCGGCGCGGCGTCAAGCAGCGCGAACAGCCCTCCGGTGTGATCACGGTCGGGATGCGTCAGCCAGATCCACCGGACGTCCCCGGGATCGACGACCGATGCGAGCGCGCCGAGGAAGTCGCGGTCCGGCAGTCCGACGCCGGTGTCGACGACGACGGGCTCCGCCGCGTGGAGCACGAAGGCGTTGACGGCCAGGTAGCCGATGCCGGGTACTTCGAGGCAGTCGTTGATGACGCTGATGTCCTGACCGACCTTGTGAACAGTCATGGCGGTCTCCGAAACCCCCGCTTCACAGGGGCGGCGCCGCGGTCCTGCGCCGCGAAGCCGCAGGAGGCGCCGCGGTCACCGCACGCCCCACGCTGCACGCGTGCCCACCGCCGGGCCGGAACACTTCTGCTCCCAGTCTGCTCCCCGGCGGCAGGCTTCGCCCGCGCGCTCAGAGGGCGGCTGCCGCCTGGGGACTGCGCGAGGTGTCGCTGCCGGGGACCGGCTCGGCGGCGTCGGAGCCCAGCGCCACGATCCGGTTTTCCGCGTCGACGTGCACGACGCTGGGTACGAGGGTGCGGGCCTCCGCGTCCTCGACCTGGGCATAGCTGATGAGGATCACCAGGTCTCCGGGGTGCACCAGGTGCGCGGCGGCCCCGTTGATCCCGATCACACCGGAGCCGCGCTGCCCCTCGATGACATAGGTCTCCAGGCGCGCGCCGTTGGTGATGTCGACGATGTGGACCAGCTCGCCCGGCAGCAGGTCGGCGGCGTCCATGAGATCGCGGTCGACGGTCACGGACCCGACGTAGTGCAGGTCGGCCTGGGTGACGGTGGCGCGGTGGATCTTGGACTTGAACATTGTACGCATCATCGAGGCACTCCTGGATATAGGCTCCCTGCCTGCGTTTATGCAGGTCAAGGGCGGTTTTCCTACCCTACAACGAGTCGCATGCCGGGGCAGCAATCCCCAGGTTTCCCAGGCCTCATGCTGCCCACGCGCTGACTTTCCTGACGCGTCGCCAGGTCGGGCTCGGAGGGCTGCGCCGCCCCCAACCGCTCCTCCACCGCGACGACGTCGCCAGCCTACGCAACGCACCTCCTAGGCTCGCAGTGATCGCTGTCACTACGGCAGCCCGTGGCGAACTTCCGTCCGGTCAGGACCGACCGGCACCAGGTCCGCTTCGCGGCTCTGCGATCAGGCCGCCGTCAAGTTCACTCGCGTCACGCAAGTCGATCTGTCGCAGCAGGGCTGCGACGAGGCCCCCCGCCCAGATGGATCCCGGGCCGACGCGGGCTCTGACGCCTGGAACGCACCGGTCCGGCATGAGCGGCATCAGCGCCACTGCACCGCCGGCACCTCCTTTTTGGCGTAAGTCCGGACACACAGCGTGTTGACGCCAGTACTGTGCATCACACGGTTCGGCATGGGGATGGGGGACGGGTGAAAAAGTCGTACGAGGTGTATCGGGACGCGGTGCGTGATGTGTGGCGGGGCTGGTGGACAACGTGGCCTTTGTCGCAGCCGGTTCACCTGGGGGATGTGTTTCATCTTTCGGACAGCCGTGTCCGACCGGCCGGGACCCTCTCCGATCGCGGCGTGACATTTACTGGACGCGGCGGCACTCCGCACAACGACTACATGTACGCCACGCAGGGCTCCGCGTCTGTGCGGTTCAAAACGGCCGGCGTCGCAATGGACGGGGTCACCGCGCTGGCTGTTGCGGATCTCGGGGCCCTGGTCACCTTCGAGAAGGACGAGTCCGCTCTCATCGTCTACCGCGGGCTGGTCGAGAACGGCGTGACCGACGAGCGCGCCATCGCTGCAGCACTCGTGCGCCTCACGTGGGAGGCGTGGGACGACACCTTGCTCGCGGTGACGCACGTGATCGCCGCGGAGTCGGGCACGGTCCTGACGGCCGCAGGTACCGGCGCCGCCGCCGAACTGCGTCTGCAGGCGGGGGCCGGACAGGCGCAGCTCGGCCTCGCCGACGTTGCCGGCCGCGTCTCGGTGGCGCGGGCGAAAGGCCTCGGCCTGCACTGGACGAACCACGAGGGGTGCACTCCGTTCTTCCGTGTCGTCGGCCTCAAGAAGGGCTGGTTCGGCAAGGTGAAGCAGGACTACGGTCCACGGCAGCCGGGACGCGGCGCAGGCCCGGTTCCGGTTCCTCCTGCGCTGGTCGAAGACGCACACGAAGACCCCCGATCAGTCATCGATTTTCTCGATGCGGACGATCAGCCTTTCACCACCGACCAGTAGCGCTGCGCGAGAGAAACGATGGCAAGCAAGGCTGTTCTGCGAATCGCCGGCTCGTTCGGCTCAGGGCGAGGCAGGGAGGGCGACTACACGGTTCATTTGTCGGTGGACGGGGGTCATGAGAGCTTTTGTTCGCTGGGAAGTATCGAATTTGAGCATGGGTTCGACACGGTCTTCGATCGTGACGCCGATGAGGGTCTCCGCCGGGATGCCGGAGACGTCCTGTGCCGTGCGTTGTTCGACGGAGGTCTGGCGGCGCAATGGGACCAACTCCGCGGCGGCGCAACACGGCAGGACCCCGTTCGCGTGGTGCTCGAGGTCGAGCCCCCCGAGCTGCGAGGGCTGCCGTGGGAACTGATGCGGCAGCACGGATGGTGGCTGTGGAACAGGCCTGAACTGCTGATCAGACGTGGGACGGCTGCAACGGTCGAGGCCGGCCCGGAGGAGCTGGGGCCGCTGCGGGTGTTGGTCGTCATCGGCACTCCCGCGCACGATGAGGAGCTGCTGGCGGAGCAGGAGCTCGCGGCCATGTCCGGGGCTCTGGAGAGCGCTCCGGCACGCGTTCACCTGGAAGTGCTCGACGATCCGGCGAGCGCCGCCGCGCTGTCGGACGCCATCGACCGCTTGCGACCCCACATCCTCCACTTCATCGCTCACGGCATGCCACGCCCGGGTATCGGCGGTCCCGAACTGGTCTTCACCCCTACGTGCGGCGAACCCTGGTCCCTCACGGCCGACGATGTACCCGCTCTGGCCAACCATCAGCCTCGACTGGTGGTGCTCAACGCATGCCGTTCAGCAGCGGACCCTGCCGACTGGGTCGGTGGTGTGGCCAGGGCCTTTCTCGACGCCGGGTCACGGGCCGTCGTGTCCATGCAAGCTGACATCGAGTCGGATGCCGCGGTGGTGTTTTCGGACACGTTCTATGCACGCCTGGCGGAGTCGAGCCCCGTGGACATGTGCGTGGCCGCGGCTCGTGCAGCGCTCGCCCGGATGCCCGTGAGGACCGGCGTATGGGCGCTGCCGGTGCTCCTGACCTGCTGCGAACCCGATGCCGTACTGCCCGTCGCGTTCCGCCCCGCGGCCGGCGTCCTCCGCGACATTCTGCGGAGCAGGCCGTACGCCGAGCTGCGCCGATTCGTGGGCCGTTCCGAGGAGCGGAGGCAGGCCTGGTGGGCGGTGGACGCCCCGCACGCCTCGCCCGCCGCCATGGATCGCTCAGTGCTCGTCATCAGCGGCCATTCGCAGACCGGTCATCACAGGACAGGCAAGACATGGCTGGCTCATTGGTGCCTCTTGACCTGGTTCCTGAGGGGACATCACATTGTTTCCGTGGACCTGGCCGGTAGGTCGGGTCCGGCCGGGGGGCGGCCGGGGGGCGGCGTGAGGAACAAGGACTGGCTGACCGTATTACGGATGATCCGTGACCAGGCCACCTCTCCCGATCAGCTGTGCCCGATCCCCAAGGACGCCTTCGCGAAGTTCAATGCGGAGCTCAACCAGCTCGTCCTCGGCAGTGCGAGAACGGCTCCGAACGGGCATCAACCCGAAGTCGACGAGGGGCGGGGGTTCAACGACGACGCGGCGCGGGCCGACGAGCGGAAGGCCGGCATCTTCGCCGCATTCCTCGACACTCTGTCCGCTGCCGCGGGTGCCCAGCGGCTGGTGCTGGCTCTCGACCACACGGAGTGCATCATGCCGGACTCTCTCGCGGGCGAACTCTACGAGGGCCTGATCCAGCCCATTGCGTACGGCAAGCCGCCATTGGTGCGACTCGTCATCGTCGCTCGCGAGGAGAACGTGAGCCCCGCCCTGCGCGAGTCCGACGCACACATGATCGGCCGAGTCCAGGTCGGCGATTTCAGAACATCAGAGCTCATACGGCTGGCGCGGGCCTACAGCAGCCGACTCGGGTATGTCCCTGATGAAAAGGTCCTCAACTTCTTGCAGAGTTACCAGGAGACCGCGGGCGAGTTCTTCGCCGTCGACCTGTTCCACACGTTGACTCCGCATGTGCCGCAGTGGCTCGAAGCGGCCAACGCCCTGGGGGTGCGCCGATGACCAACGGCACGGACACGTTGCTGGAGATCGCACGCAGGCTGGCCACGGGGGAAAGTCCCAGTACGATCTGCCGTTCCCTCGTGCCTCCTTCCTGGGCACCCGTCCTACGGGCCTGCGCCGTCGCCCGTACCTTCACCTCCGTCCTCTACGACGAGGTGCTGCACCCCTGGGCAGCGGCGGAAGAGACCGCCACTCCTTCCCTGGACGACCTGCTCTCGACCAGCACGGTGCACCCGGTCGCCGGCGAACCCGGAAGTTATGCGCTCGCTGACGAGGTGCGCAGCGGCTACTTCCACCAGTGGTTCGACCCCGGCCGCCCCGAGCTCACCGGCAGACTGCACCAGCTCGAAGAACGCATCGCCGACCATCTACGAACCACCGGCGACGAAACCGAAGAGCTACGCCACCTGTTGCTCCCCTTACCGGATACCGCCCGCTCGACGTTCGAGCGGCTGTTCACCGAAGCCGACCGGTTGCGAGACTTCCCTGCCTGCCAGGACCTCATCGACGTCCTGGGCGACGCCGACCGCCGTCCCCGACTTCCTAACGCACTGCAGGAAGTCCTTGCGGATCGGGCAGGCTACGTTCGAGCACGTTCGTACTGGGCGGCGGACTACGCACGCTCGGCACAGTTCCTGCTGCCCAGAGGACTCGAGAAGAACATCGAACGGTGGCTGGGCGGCCGGCGGCGCGTCTGGCAGCTCTACGGCCAGGGCGGGGCCGGGAAGACCATGCAGTTGCGCTGGCTCGTCGCCCGGTACTGCGTACCGAAACCGCATGACGTACCGTGTGCCCGGATCGACTTCGACGTCATCAGCGCCCGTGCCGTGGGACGGCACCCATGGCTTGTCCTGTTGGAGATCGCCGACCAGTTCGACAGACGGCTCCCGGGTCGGCCGTTCGAACGGCTGGACGACTACGCCGCCTACCGGATCCTCTTGGCACGGCGACCCTCCCCACCAGCCAGGGAAGCAGCTCAGAACATCGCATCCCTGGACTCCGCCGCCGTCGAGGAGGAGCTGGTCACCGCCTTCGCCGAGAGGCTGAACCGCGCACGTCCACAAGGCCCGGTGGTGCTGGTCGTCGACACCATGGAGGAGCTGCTCCTGCACGGCCGGCAGGAGGCTGATCGGTTTCTGCGACTGCTCGGACGGCTGCTGGAAAGCTGCCCGGGACTGCGGCTCGCGCTCGCCAGCCGGAACGATCTGCGCGAGACGCTGCCGCACGCCATGGACGCGCTCGGTAAACGCCAGACCAAGCACAGCGAAGTAGCACCGCTGAGCGTAAAGCAGGCGATGAGATACCTCCGTCTCCGTGGGATTCGCGACAACAAGCTAGCTCACGCGGCGGCCGACATGGCAGGCGGTCTCCCCCTGAAGTTGGCCCTGTACGCCGATGCCATCGATCAAGAACCCACGATCACGGAGAAGGAGCTACGCGGTCACGACGAGCCCCATCTGCGCTACCTCATCGACCGCGTGGTCCAGCGCATCGACGACCCGGCTGTGCGGTGGCTGCTGCGCTACGGAGTCGTGCCCCGCCGACTACGGCTGGAGGAGGCACTCACTGTCATGGAGCCCTGGCTGGCAGCGGGGATCAGTGGCAGGAGCGGCGCCGACAATCCGCGCAACGACCGCCATCACCGGCAAGGAAGCGCCGACATCTTCCCGACCGCGGCGACAGCGCCGACGGAGCAGGATCTCCGCCAGGCATGGCGGCGACTGCTCGACTATGCGAGCACGTCTTCCTGGGTCTCCCGTCACGCGGGCGACGACTCCGTGGTGGTCTTCCACACCAACGTACTCGCCCCCATGCGCCAACTGGTGGCAGACCAGCCTGTCTCCCAACACCTGCACCAGGCGTTCATCGAGCATTTCGAGGCCCTGGCAGAGACGGATGCCGAGCAATGGGTGGCCTGTACGAAGGAGGCGCTGTATCACCGGTTCCAGATCGACGCCGGCAACGCCGCCCAGGTGTGGCAGGCCGCGGTGGAACGAATGCAGGATCATCACCGCGTCGAGGCCGTGCGGGAGCTGAGCGAGGAGATCCTCGGACCCGAGTACGTGGACGGCGGGCGACCGCGACTCCGTCTGGACGGAGAACCGCTCATCAGCCATGCGACCTTGGTACAGGCGCATCTGGCCATTGCCATGTCCCTGGCCCTGAAGCAGGCCGACAATCCGACGTTCAACTCAGCCGACCCTATGTGGAACGAGATCGAACACCGCCTCGCCCTCGTCGACACGCTCCGGGAGCACGCACCCGACCCGGTCCCCACCGGCAGCGCCGAAGTCATTCTCCGCGCCGGCCTGCAAAGCAGCCAGGGCATGCACGTCGAGGCCGCGGCACTTGTCCGGTCGGGACTGGACATCGAGGCCGACGGGAAGTGGCGTGAGCGGCTGCTGACGATTCTCGCCCGTATCCAGACGGCGCTCGCGGACCCGGGCGCAGAATCCACGTACCGACGAGCACGTGTAACCGCTCGAGAACGCGGAGCCGCGACCAGTGAGGCACTGATCGCCCTCGAGCTGGCTCAGGAACTGGAACGCGGTACCCGTCTCGACCAGGCCTTCGCATTGCAGGACTCGGTGCTCGCCATGGACGCCGCCCCGGTGAACCTCGGGGCCGCCGCCGGAACGGATCCTGCCGCCGAGAACGTCCAACTGACGGCGTTGCAGCGACGGGCCCTCCTGGGCAAGGCCCGCAACCAACTCCGCACGTTCACACCGACCGGAGCCATCGCCACCCTCACCGGACTGGACCCGGACGCCGCCTCTCCACTCGAACAGGCCGAAGCCTGCCTCTCACTGTCCCAGGCGTATCGGCAGCTGGGCCGCTCCCGTGCTGCACTCGCATCCCTGGACGAAGCCGACACAGCTCTGGCGAAAGCCGGCGGCCCGGCCAAGTACCGTCACCTGGCGAGGAACCTCATGGCCCGAGGCGTTCTGGCCGGTGAACTCCTCGCCGTGGACACCGCCCAAGCCGCCTTCGATCGTGCGGCAGGCCTGTGGAGCGACCTCGGCTTTCCCCACGGCCACCCCGAGTGCCTGCTGCTGTATGCCCGCTTCCTCGCCCGCGATCTCGGTGATCTGAATCAGGCCGCCACCGCACTCACCCTCCTGAGAACCGCCGATGTGTCCGGCACATGGGCCGTACAACGTGCCCTGCTGTGGTCCGAACTCCACCGTCAGGGATACGAAGTGGACCATGCGCTGCGTGCGGTACCCCTTACATCACCACAGGACCTGCTCCAAGGGGGTGTGGCCGCCGTACTCACCGCCCCCGAGCGGGTGAGTGACCTCGCTGTTGCGCTCGCGAAGATGCAGCCACCGGCGGCACGCCTCGCCGTCCTGGAAGACCTCGCCTGGTGTCCCTCCCCCGGCACGGCCGACGGTGAACGCGCCGGGCTCGAGCTGCTCCAGCCCCTCTTCGACGACATCATCAGGCCTGAACCACTGAACTCCGACGAACTGATGCAATGCAGGTACCTCGCCGAGTTCGCGCGCGTCCGCGGGCAGTTCAACCAGGCGCTCCAGCTCACCGTCCAGGCCGACCAAGAGCTCAGCCGAACACCTGCCGGTGAGCCGCTGCAAGCATGGCGGCAGGCACGTGCCCACTCGCGCCTCGAACTCGTGCCCGGCCGGGAACTCACCCGGCTCCTCTGCTCAGCAAGCCCCCAGGACGCTCCATTGCTGACGGCGGTGGCGCACTGGCTGCATGCTTCTGCCGAGCCGGCCGACAGTAGAGAGAATCCTTTGCGAGCCGCGACCGAGTTCCTCAGCCAGGTGCACCGTCCTTCGGCGTGGACCGCTCGTATCCTGCACTCCAGCGCCGCCCTGCTCGGTGACACGTCGACCCAGCAGATCGCCAACCGGATGGCATTCCATCTCGGTCATCCCGTCGACTCCCCGGAAATCGAACGGCACACCCCTCTCCGTGTTCCGTCCGAGACCGAACGCGTCGTCTCTCCCACCCTCAAGCGGGACGGTGACTCCGACCCCGTACTGATCGCGCGCTCGCTGTTGGACGATTGGCGTCACGCTTCAGCAGCCGGCTGCGGACGCCTTCAGGTCCTTCACCGAGGCCGCCCCCCGCTGTCGGCCCTGCAGCTCCAGTCCGACGACACGGCTCTGCACGCATTCCCCTGGGAACTGGTCGATCTGCCGAGCGAGGCAAGGGCCGCAGTGTTCTACCGGACACTGCCTGACGCAGCGGAGTCGGCAGACACGCGCGTTCTCCAGACGGCGCTGAAGGTTGGGCACGGAGTCGACCTGGTGATCGACGGAGTGTTCGGTGCTCTCACCGACGCGGCCATTACCGCAGGAGTGGTCGCAGCGCTGCCGAAGAACATGAGCAGTACGTCCAAGACACTTGTATCGGTCGCCGTCGCCACGGCCTTGTGGACACTGCGCGAAACGGCGAGGTCGGAGTACGGGGCGAAGTCGGTCCTCATGCTCCACTGCGACGCCGGCGATGCATCGGCGCACTCAGCACTCGGACGGGCACCGGCCAAGGTCTTCGAAAATCACGGCTGCACAGTGCGGCGACTGCGGGCGCCTGCAGCCCTTCCACCCCCACGCAAGGGCCCCCCGGCCCTGCTGCACGTCAGCGCACCCCTGCGACTCAAGAGCGGCTCCATTCCCTACTTCGATCTGTCGCCCGCCGGACTCAGCCATGGTGACCGCCTGAAGAGCAAGGCGTCCGGATCAGATCTGGAACCCAGCCGTCTCGTGGAGTGGCTTGCGGGATTCGCACCCGGCACACAACCCCTGATCGTGCTCGATCCGCCACGCCCCGCCTCACCGGCCGACATCCCCCTCCAGCTCGTGCTCCGCAATCTCTTCGCCGCCACCCTCTTCGCCTCGGGTATCGCCCCGGCGGTAGTCGGATGCGGACTGATCCGCAAACCGCTCCACCAGACCACGCTCCTCGCGCAAGCAGTCGCGGAAGAGCAACCGCTGCACGAACTGCACCGCGCCCTGAGATCGGCGCCCACCGGCGGCAGCCCACCAACGAGCCCCATCACGCTTCCGGCCGAAGTGGACTGGGGCCAAGACGTCATCGAGACCCTCGGCGCCGCGCTCTTCGCCACCCCGGCCGCCCTGCGTACCCCGGAGCGGACCTGATGGAAGACCCGGACCCCGGCTACGCCGCTCGGCGCCGGTTCGAGGTCCGTCAGGCCATGGAAGCGCTGACGTCCGAACTCGACGACTGGCGGAAGATCGCGCAGAGTGCCCCGATGGCAACGCACCGATCGCAGGTAGAGAGCGCCGCCAGGGTCGTGGCAACCGCGCTGGAACACGTGTCCGCCATGCTGCCTGCCGATCAGGACACGAAGGGGGCCGAGATCGTCCTGGACCTGCACCATGTGTGGGACTTCTTCCGCGGCAAACTGATGCTGCGCCACCACGACCCGTACCGGGCGTGGCTGACCGTCGCCGACGAGTTGGCCTGGGCCCTCTACCGCCCCGTCCGGGACACAGCGACGGGAACAGCGGGGGCTGTGTGCAAAGAGCCGCCGCTGACCTTCCTGAACCGGCAGCCGGTTCCGTTCGCCTCCGCACGTGGTAGCGACTTCGAGGCCCTGCTGGCCCCTGGCAGGCAACGGACCGGCGCAGGCCGCCGGGCCAGTCGGCATCTGCCCTTTCCGGTCATCGGGATTCCCTGGTCGACAAGTCGCCACATCCCGTCCCTGCTGGCTGTCGCCCACGAAACGGGCCACCACATCGAGGACGACTTCGGTCTCACCGCGACCCTCGTGACACGACTGCGTGAGGACACGGGACTGGCGCAGGGGCGCATCGCTGTGTGGGAACCGTGGATCGGGGAGGCATTCGCCGACATGTGCGCGGCACTCGCCTGCGGGACGGCCTACGTGTGGACGCTGACGGACGCGCTCACCACCGCAGGGGCCGACCCCCACGCCGGTGCCGGAGAGTATCCGTCACCCCGGATGCGGGCACTGGTCTGCCGGGCCTGCCTCACCGCGGACGAGCCCGGCCCGCTGCCCGCCCTCCCTGGCCGGCCGCAGCCCACCGATTCGGAGGCGGAAGCCGTGGTTGCGGCCCTGCTCGGCAAGGGCTTCGCAGAACTGGGGGGCCGGACACTGGCCTCCTTGATCGGTCTCCGTCGGCCCAACGGGCTCGCGGACTCCCGGGACAGGCTCCGCAGCCGCCTCTCGTCCGGCCGGCGGGACGTGCCCGGCGTATTCGCCGCAGCAACCCTCGCCTTTGTCCATGACCCGGACGCCTACAAGAAGGCGGCAGTCGGGGAACGGGCGATGCGCGACATACTGGCTCTCGTGCCCAAAGGCCCGCGTGGGGGTGCCGGTGCGACGGACCTGGCCGTCAGGCGGGATTCGGCCCTCGGCCGGGAACTCGCAGGCCTACTGGCATCGGAAGCGGCAGCCGGAACGCTGAGCGCTCAGCGTGCCGACGTGCCCGCCGCCCGCCGATTCCGCGCCACCGGCGCGACTTGATCAACGCGAACCGCCCCCTCGGGTCCAGAATCCGAGCGCCTGATCACCTGGGTTCGCCCTCTCAGTCCCATGTGCGGGGGTCCACCGGTGCGGAGCGCTTGATGCTGGTGGCATCGAGCGCAAACGCCGCCGACGGGTCCCGAAGGTCCGCCGGGATGCCATGTGCCGGTCGCATCGACCCACGTGTCGGTAGGTGCTTCCGATGTCACGGGCCCTCGCCCCGTCTGCCGGCGTGCCCACCGAGGGCGGCCGGGGGCACCCTGGAGACATGGCCCGAGCCAACGACCAGGTCGAGGCGCTGCTCCAGGAGTACGCCGACCTCATCGCCATCCGCGGCGGGGAGGCCTTCAAGGCGCGCGCCTACGAGAAGGCCGCCCGCGCCGTCGGGGGCCACCCGGAGGACGTCTCGAACCTCGATGCCGAGGGGCTGCGCGAGATCCCGAACGTCGGCAGGTCCGTCGCCGACAAGATCATGGAGTACCTGCGGACCGGCCGTATGTCCGTCGTCGAGGAGGCCCGGGCGTCCGTGCCGGCCGGGGTGCGGGAGCTGATCACGATTCCGGGACTCGGGCCCCGCAAGGCGCTGGTCCTGTACGAGGAGCTCGAGGTCGCCTCCGTCGACCAGTTGCTCGACGCCATTCACCAGGAACGGCTGCGCGATCTCAAGGGCTTCGGAGAGCGTACGGAGAGCAACCTCCTGCACGGCATATCGGTGCTCCAGAAGGCCGGTGAGGGCCGGATGCTCGTCAACGCCGCGATGGACGTCGCCGAACAGCTCGTCGCCGAGCTGTCGGACGTCCGCGGCTGTGTCCGGTGCGCGTACGCGGGGTCCCTGCGCCGTATGAAGGAGACGATCGGGGACGTCGACATCCTGGTGGCGGCGCACCGGTCGGCCCCGTTCATGGAAGCACTCACGGCCCTGCCCCACACGGCCGAGGTCATCGCACACGGGGAGAAGAAGACGTCGGTGCGCACCACCACAGGGCTTCAGGTGGATCTACGGGTCCTCCCTCCGGCCTCGTGGGGCGCGGGGCTGCAGTACTTCACCGGCTCCAAGGCCCACAACATCCGCACGCGTGAGATCGCGGTGCGTCGAGGGCTCAAGCTGTCCGAGTACGGGCTCTTCGACGCCGAGAGCGGGGAAAGGATCACGTCCGAGACGGAGGAGGAGATCTACGCCCGGCTGGGTCTGCCCTGGATCCCGCCGACGCTGCGCGAGGACCGCGGTGAGATCGCGGCCGGACTGAACGGCGAGTTGCCGGACCTCCTGTCGGAGAAGGACATCCGCGGGGATCTGCACACGCACACCGACTTCACCGACGGGCTGGCCCCGCTGGAAGACATGGTCGCCGCCGCTGCCGCCCGCGGTTACGCGTACTACGCCGTCACCGACCACGCCCCCAACCTGTACATGCAGCGCATGACCAAGGAGAAGATCCTCGCCCAGCGCGAGCGGGTCCGCGCGCTCGACGGCACGCACCACAGGATGCGGCTGCTGCACGGCACCGAACTCAACATCGGTCCGGACGGCACCCTGGACTGGCCCGACGAGTTCCTCGCGGATCTCGACATCTGTGTGGCCTCGGTCCACTCGCACTTCAACCAGAGCAGGCGGGAACTCACCCGTCGTCTCGTCCGCGCCTGCGAGAACCCGCACGTCGCCGTCATCGGACACCCCACGACCCGCCGGATCGGCAAGCGCCCGGGCATCGACGCCGACTTCGACGCCGTCTTCGCCGCCTGCGCGCGGACGGACACCGCTCTGGAGATCAACGCTCATCCCGAGCGCCTCGACCTGTGCGACGAGGACATCCTGCGCGCGAAGCGGTACGGCGTGAAGTTCGCCGTGGACTCCGACGCGCACGCGATCACACATCTGCCGTACATGCGCTACGGGGTGGCGACGGCGCAGCGTGGCTGGCTGACGAAGGAAGACGTCATCAACACGTGGCCGCTGACCAGGCTGCGCCGGTTCCTGGGCAAGAAGGGCGCCTGACGAGCCTCGGACGCCGCACTGTGGCGCAGACACCGGTCCCGGCCGGCCCCCGTCGAGTCCGACGGCCGGCCGCGGTCATCTCGAGGGTCCGTCGTCGTCGGGATACAGAAGGCAGGAAGCGACGACCACCAAAGGCCATGCGGACTGCATGCACGTCACCAGGCGTTCGGCGATGCCTGCGACACCGTGGCGGTTCGTCTCGATGAGGAACCAGACCGCACCGACGCCCATCAGGACGGTCACCACGAGCGAAGGCAGGGGCCTTAGCCCCCATGGCGCGGCTCCGCCGCGATCGGTGGCCAGCACCGGCCACACCGCGAGGAGCGCGAAGCCCACCGCGGCGACCGACCCGTGCCGCAAGGATCGGCCGCTGCTCGGCGCGGGGATCAGAACCACCGCGAAGGCCGCCACTCCCCCTCCGGCCAGTGCCACACGTCCGGCCAGCGCGGCCGGGCGCAGTCCCCAGGCGGTGAACAGATGGCAGACGCCCAGGGCGAGGAGCGCTCCGGTCATCACCCAGAATCCCTCGGTCCCGTAGGCCGCCAGAACGCTGATCGTCTGAGTGGCGGGGTCATAGGCAGGGCCTTGCAGCAGTGCGGCTACCGTCCAGCCTCCGACCAGGACGACAGGGGCGCACCCCGACGAGATCAGGGTCCACCTTGGAACAGATCGCATCAGCCCACCGTAAGGCGAACGATCTTCCGTGCGCCCCGAACACGCAGGCGGCACAGTCCGATCGGGTCCGGGCCGGCCGCGACTGCGCGCCGACGTTGCCGTCCGGCGGATCCGGCTCCCCGGACCGGCCGACGGCAGCGCGCCCCCGTCAACCGGCGTAGGTCTCGAACTCCGCAATCCGCGGCGTCCCCGTCGAGCCGGTGATCTCGAAGGTGATCTTCTGCAGCGACGTCGGGTGGAAGGTGATCACGCCCGCGCCGCTGCCGGAGGCCAGTACGACGCCGGTGTCGTGGTTGACGACCCTCCACGATCCGGTGCTGCCCACGGAGCCCGACGCCTCCCGGATGTTGATCTTCGAGACGGTGGTGGCGGAGCCCCACTTGACCGAGACGGAACCGGTCGAACCGGCCGGCGACCAGTAGGTGCTCATGTCACCGTCCCGCACATTGCCGTAGCTCGTCCCATCGGCCTTGCTCGTGCGTCGGAGCCGGCTCCGACGCTGAGGTTGGTCCCGCTGGGCCGGGTCGGGGTGGGCGGACAGGGTCACGTACATGGTGTTGTCCTTCATGTCGAACAGGCCGTCGTTAGCCCTCCGACTCACCGCCCGACGCCCGGCCGGGCCTTCCGCGACCCGGCCGGGAGTGCTGTGGCGCATGCCCGTCTTGCGGGTCCGCGCCCTGTTCCCGGGCGGCCGACATCACCGCCCGCGCGGCCCTCAGGCAGCGAAGTCGCCGCCCGCGGGCCTGTCTCAGACAGCCGGCCTCACTGCCCGCGCGCCGGCTGGTTGGCGATCAACAGGGTCGTACCGGCCGCACGGAAGCCGAGGCGGGCGTAGATGCGGGCGACCGCCTCCTCCGCGTAGGCGAGGAAGACCGTGCGTACCCCGTGGTCCCGGGCGTGAGTGGCGAGGGCCGCCATGCAAGCGGCGCCGAGACCCTGACGGCGGGCAGTGGGAAGAGTGCCGATTCCACCGATCTCGGTGGTGCCGTCGGCCGGGTGGTAGTGGCCGGCGGCCAGCGGGGTGCCATCCGGTGCGAAGGCGGCGACCAGCGCCTTGTGACCTGCACGAAGGGACGGGCGGATCGTTGCCGGCGTGTCGTCGGCCGCCAGCTTTTCGGCCGCTGTCGCCAACTCCGTGGGACCGGCCTCCCCTCGCGAGGTGCCCTCTGCCGCGAAGGCCAGCCCGGGGAGGGCGAGTACGGCGGGCAGAGCGGGATCGTCGGCGTCCAGGGCACGGATCGTGACGCCATCGGGGAGGGGCTGCGGGGGCAGCGGGCGGTGCGGATCGAGGACCATCAGCGGGCGTTCCGCGACCGGGAGTCCCGCTTCCTCGATGCGTACACGCAGCGCGGGCGTCACCTCGGCGAGCCACTCGAACGCTTCCGGCACTCCGAGCTCCCGCTGCCGGGCGCGCACCAGGGCGATGTCGGCGGCGGTGACGGCGGAGTTCGCCCAGGCGGGGCGGGCATGACCGGGGCCGCCGTAATAGGGCGCGCCTGGCTCCCTTCGCACGAAGAGGCGCAGGGGACCGAATTCCTCGGCTTCCGCGAACAGGAGTGGGGCAGTGGCGTAGTACCGCTCTATACGGTCACGCAGGGACGACTCGCTCATGCGGCGTATCCCATCACGGGACGTCAGGGCACGTTCCGCGGGCGGGACGCTCGAGGGCACGGCGCGGCGCGTTCGGCCGCGCCGTGCCCGGCCGGCTCTTACAACTGCTCCTCTGCCGTGACAGCGCCTCATTCCGGCAAGGAAGTTCCGTACGCGGTCGTGATCTCGAGCACCTGACACCCCATGAGCCCGATGGCGGCGAAGAGACGCCGGCGGACCTGCTCGCTGTCCTCGGGCGGGAAGCCGATCCGGATCTGGTGCGGATGGGACATGTCGTAGGTCAGCAGCCAGTCGGTGTCGACGGTCGCGAAGTGGTCCTGTCCCGTCCCGTCGGCCTGCGACCGCCATGTGCCCCGGTCGGTGGTCGGAGCCAGCGACTCACGCAGGAGACGCAGGCGTTCGGGATGGGGCAAGCGGCCCTCCGACAGGCGCAGACACCGATGGATGCGGCGACGGGAGGCGTTGAACCACGGCGCGAGGTCCGGCTCCATCTCTCCAAGGAGGCGCGAGCTGACGTGTCCGCCGGCCCAGCCCTCGATGAATCCGGCCGCTCCCAGGGGATGCGTCTCGTAGCGGCCGTCCCTGTCCCAGACCACGACAGGCCATTCCTCGAAGGGCCCGTCGGTGAGCCAGCACAGCCTGTCGGCGTCGATCGTGGCGCCCCAGATCAGCAGCGCCCCCGGAGCGGGGTGCAGCGGATACGGGTAACACTCTCGGTCCCGGGGCGATCCGGAGAGGTGACCGCGCTGCCACTCGATGCCGTTGTGGCGGCTGGTACCGAAGGGTGTCCGGAGGTGGAGGAAATCGCAGAACTCCCCGCGTCCGTAGGTGTCGACCAACCACTTGTAGTCGTCGGGAAGCCGAACGCCCAGCGCGGTCTCGGCGGCGGTCCAGTCGCCACGGGCGTCGACGGGTGCGGCCGGCGGCGTCACGAGCCGCGTCAGGCTGCCGCACCCGGTCATGGCAGGTCCCGCAGTACGAGTGCCTCGGCGAAGGTCGTGCCGGATCGCTGCGCGAACGCTGTGCGCTCTTGTACCTCGCGCAGGGTACGGGGCCGGTAACCGGGCCCCCCGCAGCAACTCATGTGGAAGCGCACGCCCGCGTTCAGCAGCACCGCGAGCGTCCGCCACGCCGCGGTGTCGCGCCGTCGCGGTGTGGCGAAGGCCGACCCCACATGGACCATCTCTTCCGCACACCGCGGGCAGATCCGCCGCCGGTCACTGCCGTGGTGCTGCTTGTACGAAGCGCGGCAGGGCAGGCAGACGTACGAGGTCTTCGCATGTGCCATGCAGGCACAGTAGGCGTCCGCGCCGGTCGGATCGACAGCTTTCCGGGCCCGGCGAAGGTGACCGCCGGCCGGGCTCGACGGGGCACCGGGGGCGCTCAGGAGCCGCAAGACTCCGAACACGCCTGAGCAGCTTGTCACGCCTATCGATTATCGATAGATTTCCATCGCGGTTCGATTGAAGGGGAAGCGATGGGAAAGTTGACAGTGCTGGCGCTCCGCGCCGTGATTGTGGCGCTGCTCGCCGGTTCGGTGTTCGTGCAGGCGGTGATGGTGCCCCTGCTGGCCATCGACATGAGGGAGCTCGACGCGGACGTCGCACACCTGCGCACCCCGGTCCTGGTGATCATGGTCCTCGGTATCGTGACGGTCGAAGTCGTGCTGGTCTGCGTCTGGCGGCTGGTGACCATGGTGCGGCGCGGCACTCTGTTCTCCCATGCCGCCTTCCGATACGTGGACATAGTGATCGCCGCTGTCGTGGCGGCCGCCCTGCTGGTGTTCACGTTCGGGGCCGTCCTGGCGCCGGGGGAAGCCGTCGCCCCCGGCATCGTCCTTCTGGTGGGCGGAGCCGGCCTGGCGGTCCTGGGGGTCGCGCTCGTCGTGCTCGTGATGCGGATGCTGCTCGCCCAGGCCGTGGCGCGCGATGTCGAGGCGTCCCGGATGCAGGCCGAGCTGGACGAGGTGATCTGATGCCGATCGCCGTCGACATCGACGTGATGCTCGCCAAACGCAAGATGTCCGTGGGCGAGTTGGCGGAACGCGTCGGGATCACTCCCGCCAACCTGGCGGTACTCAAGAACGGCCGCGCCAAGGCGGTGCGCTTCGCGACACTCGCCGCGCTCTGCGAGGCGCTCGACTGCCAACCGGGCGACCTGCTGCGCTGGGAGGCCGACGCGCCGCCGACGGCCGGCGTGGAGCGGACCGCCGACGCGACGGGCGGCTGACGCGGAACGGAGCACGGACGCGACGGGCGGCTGACGCGGAAGGGACCGCCGGCGCCAGCGGAACGCCCGACTCGACGGCCGGCTACATGTTGATCATGTGACCGGCCAGTCCGTGGACCGCTTCCTTCACGGCCTCGCCCAGTGTGGGGTGCGCGTGCACGTTCCGGGCGACCTCGTGCACCGTCAGGTCCCACTGCTGGGCCAGGGTCAGTTCAGGCAGCAGTTCGGTGACCTCCGGGCCGATGAGGTGGGCGCCCAGCAGCTCCCCGTGCCGGCCGTCGCTGAGGATCTTCACGAAGCCGGAGGGATCACCGAGTCCGTGGGCCTTTCCGTTGGCGGTGTACGGGAACTTCTGCACCTGCACGTCGAAGCCGCGCTCGCGCGCCTGCGCCTCGGTCCAGCCGAAGCTGGCGATCTGCGGCTGGCAGTAGGTGGCGCGGGGGATCATGGTGTAGTCGAGCTCCATCGTCTCCGCGTCCGCGATGGTCTCGGCGGCGACCATGCCCATGGCCTCGGCCGCGTGCGCGAGCATGAGCCGTGCCGTCACATCGCCGATCGCGAAGATGTGAGGAACGTTCGTGCGGCATCGCCCGTCGACCTCGACCGCCCCGCGATCCGTCAGGCGTACGCCCGTGCTCTCCAAGCCGTAACCGGTCACCCGCGGCTGGAAGCCGATGGCCTGAAGCACCTTGTCGGCTTCCAGGACCTGACGCTGCCCGCCCGTCGTCACGTGCACCCGCACCTGCGGGCCCTCGTCGTTGATCGCCTCGACCCTCGTGGACGTCAGCACATTGACGCCCAGCTTGCGGTAGCGGCGGGCCAGTTCCGCCGAGACCTCCTCGTCCTCCAGGGGGACGACCCGGTCCATGAACTCGACCAGCGTGACCTGCACGCCGTAGTTGTGCAGCACGTACGCGAACTCGACGCCGATGGCGCCCGCGCCGGCGATGATGACGCTCCCAGGCAACCGGTCGCTGAGGATCTGCTCCTCGTACGTCACCACCCGCTCGCTCAGGCTCGTGCCCGGGAGCAGTCTCGTCGTCGCGCCGGTGGCGAGGATGCAATGATCGAAATCGACGGTCTGCTCCGTCCCGTCGGAGCCCCGGACCCGCATGGTGTGGGCGTCGGTGAAGACACCCGTCCCGTCGAACTCCGTGATGCCGTTCTTCTTCATCAGGTAGTGCACGCCTTTGACGCGTCCCTCGGCCACCTTCCGGCTGCGCCGGAACGCCTCCCCGTAGTCGAAGGAGACCTGGCCCTCGACGCGGATACCGAAGGTCTTCGCCTCATGGGTGAACAGATGGGCCAACTCGGCATTGCGCAGAAGCGCCTTCGAGGGAATGCAGCCCACGTTGAGGCACACGCCGCCCCAGTACCGCTCCTCCACCACCGCGACCGACATTCCGAGTTGGGCGCAGCGGACCGCCGCCGTGTAGCCGCCAGGACCTGCCCCGAGAACCACGACATCGAAGTGTGCACTCATACCAGCACCATAGGGGCGTCGGCGTCGCGAGCGGCGCATCGCCGTGCGGCATTGTGGCAGGGCACTGCGGGCCCCGTTCACCACCGCACCAGTGGTCGCACTGCACCCCCGGCGCTCGTGTGCGACGGTGACAGGGGGCGTCCCGACACGGCTGGAGATGCGATGCAGCAGGACAAGCACCCTGATTACGGTCCCGTGGTCTTCCGTGACCGGGCCGCCGGTTACGCGTTCCTGACCAGGTCGACCGCGCGCAGCGACGAGACCATCGTGTGGGACGACGGCGAGACGTATCCGGTCATCGATGTCGAGATCTCCTCGGAGAGTCATCCCTTCCATACGGGCAAGGCCCGCGCCGTGGACCCTCAGGGGCAGATCGCCAAGTTCGATCAGCGGTACGGCGGCGCCGGGAAGAAGAACGGCGCCTGCGGAAACGGCGCCTGTCGCGCAGACCCTTGGTTGCCGCCTGCCGCGGCCCCGAGGCGGACCACTACGCCGGAGCCGGCGGACTCCCTGACCGGTACGCGCCAGAGGCGGCGGACGCGGTGCGACGAGCAGGTCGGCCGGGGCCCGGTCCGCTCTCCGTCCGCTGCCCGCTCAGGCGCAGCAGTTCCTCCCCTGTGGAGTACAGCTCGATGAGCAGCGGCCGCAGCGCCCGGCCGGTGGCCGTCAGGTCATACCGTGTGCGCACGGGGAAGCCGCGCCTGCGTTCCACCTCCACCAAGCCGCTGTCCTGGAGTGCTCGGAGCCGGTCGGTCAGCACCTTCGCCGACAGCTCCGGGAGCAGGGCCCGCAGCTCCATGAAGCCGTGAGGGCCGCCCATCAATTCCCGCAGCAGCAGCGTGGTCCAGCGGCCGGAGACCGCCGCCAGGGCGACCTCGACGGGGCAGTCGGCCTCCGGCCGCCGGGTACGGCCGCGCGGGCCGGGTACCAGCTCCACGTCCCACGCGGCGTGGGTTTCCGTTTGGTTACCTGTTTCCGCGGGCTGTTCGCTTGCCACATGACGCATTCCACCAGTGTGCAGCCGGCGACCAGCGCCGCCGAGCACCCGTACGCCTTCGAGCGAGCTTTCAACACCTTCGATCCAGAGGTACTCGACCAGCTCTACGAGCCCGGCGCCGGTTTTGTGCCGACGCCCGGACACATGGTCACCGGGGCGGGTCGTCTTCGTGCCAACGGGGACTTCCTCCGGCTGCGCGTCCCGATCCGGGTGGCGCCACGTCACACATACGTCGTCGGTGATCTGGCGCTGCTGATCGTGGACTTCGTCATCGCCGGCATCACGCCCGACGGGGACCCCGTTCGTATCGAGGGCACCGCGACCGACGTGGCCCGCCGCGGCGCGGACGGATACTGGCGCTATGCGATCGACAACCCGTTCGGGGTGGCACGAAGCACCGAACCGGTCCGGGACCCCGCCCGAAGCTGAGCGCCCCCCCGGCAACAGGGCTCGCTCAGCTCGGCAGTCGGGGAAGCCGGACCCGGCGGTGGCCGAACGGTCAGGTCACGCGGTGGCGCACGTGGTGCCGTCGACCGTGAAGGCGGTCGGGACGGAATTGGCGCCGCCCTTGGTGGCCGTGAAGCCGACGGTCACCGAACCGCCGGCAGCGATGTCAAAGTTGTAGGAGGCGGGCGTGACGCTCACCGTGCCGCCGTCCTGGGCCGGGGTCCCGCCCCACATGCGGGAGACGCGCTGGCCGTCCGCGAAGCGGAACACCAACGTCCAGCCGCTGATCGCGGCAGCGCCCGTGTTGCGTACGGAGATCTCGTCCTGGAAGCCGCCTGGCCACTCGTTGACGACGCGGTACCCGACGGCGCAGCCGGCGCCGGGGGTGCCGGACTCGTCGGTGGTGAAGGTAACCGTCGCCGAGCGGGCCGAGGGAGCGCTCCCACGAGCCAGGACGTCAGGGGCACGTCAAGAGCCGTTGGGCGGATGCAGGGGCGGCCGCTCCGTGCCTGCCGGGTCGAATCAGCGGCGCAGAGCCGCGTGTCGCCACAGAACATGGACGACACGGATCACCGCGAGGGCGCCGGCGACCGTAGCTCCCGTGACCGACAAGAACCTCTCGACCGCCGGAGGGAAGGACCAGACAGCGGCAGGGCCGGCGACCGCCGCGAACACCACGCCGCCGAGGAAGCAGGCGCTGAGCAGCGCGTAGCCGATCTCCACCGTGATGTCGTCCCGTTCGGCCTGGCTCCGCCGTCCTGCTGCCATGGGTCCACAATGGCACTGCGTCCCGCCGCGGTCCATGAGTTCGGCCCGCCCGGCCGCACTTGCCCCGGTTTCCGGCGGGGATGTGCGAGGGTCGAGGTGGCGCACCGGGTGAGTCGGTGACCATCGGCGCCGGCGCCGCCCCGAGGGACGGGCCCGACGAGGGAATCCTGCCGGTCACGGTGCGGCGGCCGGTGGTGGCGTACGGAGCGAGGGAAGACCGTCATGTCGGCAGGCGAGGGAGCCTCGGGGACGGAGCGCGAGCTGCGGGGCCGGCTGGATGCCCAGGGGGAGGAGATCGCCGCGCAGCTCCGCGAGTTCTCGCGCGTGAGGGACCGGATGCAGGGTCTCTTGGACGCTGTGCTCTCGATCAGCCGGGAGCTGGAGCTGTCGGAGGTGCTGCACCGCATCGTCACCACCGCCATGGAACTGGTCGGTGCCCGCTACGGCGCGCTGGGCGTGCTGCACCGGTCCGGCCGCTCCCTTGAGCAGTTCATCACCGCCGGTCTCTCCGACGAGGAGCGCGCACGGCTCGCCGGGATCGACTTCCCGCGCGGCCGCGGGGTGCTCGGCCACCTGATCCACCATCCCGAGCCGCTGCGGGTCGAGAACATCGCCGCACACCCCTCATCGGTCGGCTTCCCGCCGGGGCATCCCCACATGGGCACGCTCCTCGGGGTGGCCGTCAGCGTCCGGGGGAAGATCTACGGCGACCTGTACCTTTCGGAACGCCGCGACGGCCGACCGTTCGACCCCGAGGACGAGGCCGTCATCGTCTCGCTCGCCGGCGCCGCGGGCATCGCGATCGAGAACGCCCGCCCGTACGGGAGTGTCCGCGACTCCGCCGAACACTTCCAGCGCCTGCTCCTGCCCACGCTGCCCGACCTCGGCCCCTTCCAGGGCGCGGCCGTCTACCGGCCCGCGGCCGACCCGGGCCGGCTGGGCGGGGACTGGTACGACGCGATCATGCTGCCCGACGACACCTGCGCCGCGGTCATCGGAGACGTACTCGGGCACGACATACAGGCCGCCGCCGCCATGGCCCAGACCCGTAACATGCTTCGCGCCCTGCTGTACGACCGCCGCACACCGCCGAGCGAGATCTTCAGACAGCTGGACGAGACCCTCGAAGCCATCACCGACCTCCCGCTCACGACCGCCTGCCTGGCGCGCATCGAGACGCGGGACGACGGGTACAGGCTGCACTGGAGTTCGGCCGGCCATGTCGCTCCCCTGCTGCTGCACCCCGACGGCCGGCCCGAGTACCTGCTCGCGGAGCCGGGACTGCCCTTGGGCGTCGACCCGCGGCAACACCGCCCCGACCACCTCCGGACGCTGCCCGCGGGCAGCACCCTGGTGCTGTTCACCGACGGGCTCGTCGAACATCCGGGCCATGCGATCGACACAGGCCTCGACCGGCTCGCCGAGCTGGCCCGGGACTGCCCCGGCCTGACGCTGGACGATCTCGTACGTACCCTCGTCGACAACCACCCCGGCGAGGGGCACGACGACATGGCCGTCCTGGCTGTACGTATGCCGTCAGGGACCGGCGAGGCGGCCGGCTAGCCCCGGTCGGTCTCCCGTCGCACGCGCCGGGCGCGCGCCGGCGGCTCCGTCAACCGCCCACGGAACCGGCGGAAGCCGAGCCGATGACGACGACTCGCGCCCAGGCGGGCGGCGAGTCGGGCACGTGGTCGGGGTTGCTCTCGTCCCATGACGCGGCGGAATGCCGGGGGAACAGACCGACCACCGTCCGGCACGGTGGCCGGGTGTCCGGCCAGGGCGTCTGCCAGTCCGTCAGTACCACGACGACGTCCGGCCTCGGCTGAGCCCGCAGCGCCTTGGCGAAGCCCGCGCGCAGGTTCCTCCCGCCACCGCCCTGGTCACCGGGCGGCGGCTCGCCACAGGGCTGTCACAGGCCACCGGGATCGCTTGACCCGGCGGCGTGGCGAAGGCCGACAGTGGGTGCGGAGATCACGTGAGTGAGCGGTGTCCGGGCTCGGTGGTTCGGGCAGGACGAAGAGGGGACCGCGTTGACAACGACCTGCGTCATTCTCGACCTCGGTGGCGTGCTGGAGATCACTTCGGAAACGGGATGGGTCCAACGGTGGGAGCAGCGGCTGGAGTTGCCGGCCGGCACGGTGAACCGGCGACTGGGCGACGTGTGGCGGGCCGGAGGTCTCGGGAGCATCGGCGAACGGGAAGTGCACGAGCAGGTGACAGCCCGTCTGCACCTCGACGCGCCTCAGGTCGAAGCCTTCATGGCTGATCTGTGGACGGAGTATCTGGGCACCCCGCCCGGTTCCCGGTCCGGCCCCGGTCGGAAGGGCGGGCGAGCGTCGCTGAGCGGAGTCCGCGGCGGCCGGACACGCCCCGCGGGGGCCCGGCCGCCGCGCAGTGTCAGGTGCGGCTCGCGGTGCAGTCCGCCGGTGTGGGACGGCCGGTCGGCCAGGCGAGGCCGACGAATCGGATGCGGCCGGGGCGTCGGGCGCGAGTTCCACCACGGAGACCGCCTTGTTGTAGGGGTTGCCGTAGTTGTCCAGGCAGATCCAGCCGCCGGCGCCGTCGACCTTGCCCATGCCGTGCAGCCGCAGCCACGCGTCGCTGATGCGGCCGAGTGTGGGGATGACGGGGTCGCCGTCGTCGCGCATCCGGATGGCGGTGATCGCGGTAAGAGCGGCGTCGTAGAAGGTGATGGTCCGCGAGTCGGTCAATTCCACCGGGCCGATGTTCCCGACCTCTTTGCTTGTCGCGAGCTCGGCCAGGGTGCGGTAGGCGTCCGCCGAGCCACCGGTGGCGGGCGTCCTGGGGCCGGTCCAGGCGTCGGGGTGGGCGACGGCGGCGTATTGGAGGGTCACGCCCTTGCGGAAGGCACCCCAGTCGAGGAGCTTGTCGGAGGAGAGGGTGGAGGCGCCGGAGCCGGTGATGACGGTGTACTTCTTATCGGTGCAGCCCCGGTTGCCCAGTTCGTTGACGAACTGCCGTAGTTGAACAGGGCGTCCGGCGAAGTAGATGACCTTGGCGGCCGACGTGCAGATGGTGTCGACCATCTGGTCGAAGGCGTTGGCGGTGGTGCCCTCCTCGTGGAACTCCTCGGGGGCACGGTACTGCTCGGGTGCGCGTGGTGATCCGAGGGTCCGTTCGGCGAAGGCCCGCTTGAGCGCGTCGACGTAGTTGTCGCCGGTGCGGATGTCCTCGACGACCAGGGTGTGCTTCGGGTCGATGCCCTTGTTGAAGTGGGACAGGGCCTTGGCCTGGTCGGTGGTGGTGGGCACGACCCGGGCGAGGCCCGGGTAGGCGTCGGGCCTCTGGGGGCTGTTGCCCGAGTCGTCGGCGGTGATGGGACCGCCGACGACGGGAATGCCGCGCTCCCGGGTGAGATGGGCGATGGCTGCCTGGGTGGTGGCGGTGGAGACGTCGAAGCCGATCACGGCCCGGAGGTTGTCGGCCTTGGACTCGGACAGGGCGCCGAGCTGTTCTGCGACGGGCTTCCAGTGGCTGTGGCTGCGGCCGGGGTTGGCGAGCAGCAGCCGAATCGCCGGCTTCTTGCTGTTGGAGTCGTGGTTGGCGCGGTACTGCGCGAGGTACGCGCCCTGTAACTCGTGGAGTGTCTTCTGTTGTTCGAAGGCCTGGGTGGGCGCCATGGGCAGCATCACGGCGACGGAGACGTGCGGTTCGTCCTCGATCCGCTCGTTCTCGGCCTTGATCCGTGCGCTGATCTCCTTGAGGTTGGCGGCGAAGACGAAGCTGCCGTCGGTGACGCCCGTGCATTCCCGGGCCCCTTCGGGGCCGCGTTCCTCGACTCCCTTTCCGCAGGCGGGATCCGGCCGGAGGACGACGATGCCGGTCCATACGGCGGCGCCGAGCACGGCCAGGGCGACGACGAGTCCGGCCGCCTTGGTGAGCGGTCCGCCGGGCAGTCTTGCGATGAACGACGTCATGACGCGGCACCTTCCTGGACGGGCAGGTCGGGAGCCTGTGCTCCGGCCCGCAGACGGGCCGGCCAGGCGGCGGACGCCTCGCGGTAGGCGGCGTGCGCGGCCTTGTTGCCGTACAGCGTCTCCAGCGCGATGCGGACGGTGGTCAGTTCGTCCTCGCGGGGCGCGAGGGTGAGCGGATCGGAGAGCCGCCAGAGCAGGGGCACCAGGGCGGCGACGGCTTCGTGGTGCGGGCCGGGGACATCGCTGCCGCAGGCCGTGCAGGAGAGCGTGGGGCCGCCGGCCGGGGGTTCGTAGCCCTCGCGCGGATGGGGGGCGGCGCAGATCAGGTTGAGCGCGGTCAGCCACGCGCCGGGCGGGGCGACGGTGAACCGGTGGTGCAGGACGCACACCACCTCCTCGACCCTGCCGAGGGCGAGCGTGTGGTGCAGATAGGTGTCGCTCCGCGGGTCGCACAGGGATCGCAGGCGCAGTTGGGTGTTGCGCCAGCGCTCGTGGGTGGTGGTGGCGGCCAGCCGGTGGCGAAGCAGCAGATCCAGCGCGCGGTCACCGTCGAGGAAGGAGCGCGTGCGGTAGTCGTCGGCCTCACGGACACGGGCGGCGACCAGGTCGTCGGAGTGGTCCTCGGGATGGGTGAAGGTCCAAAGTCCGCGCCAGGTACCCGGGTCGGCCGCCGCGGACAGCAGCACCAGGCGCTCCCGCATCACGGGGTCGGGCAGCAGTTTGGCGAGGAGCGCGGGCGCGGCCTCGTCGAGGAGTTCGCCGCTGCGTATCGTGCCCGCTTCCCGGACGCGCCGTACGGCCGCGTCCGCGAGGATGCGGGCGCTCGCTGCCCGGCCGCCGCTGTAACGGGCGACCACGCGTGGCAGATGGTCGGGGTAGTCGACTGGGCTGAGCATCTCGCCGATGTGGGCCGGTTCGATGTCGGGGATGCGCAGTACCAGGGGCCGGGCCTGCGGTACGGCGTCGCCGCCGACCTCGCTCAGCGGTGGGTGGCCGTGGCCCTTGCCGAGCAGGGTGGCGAGGACCACGGGCCGTGTCGGGTCCTTGCCCGGGGTGCCGTGCCCGGTGTCGAGCAGGTCGAGTAAGGCGCGCCCGACGCCGGTGTGGGCGTTGTCGAGGAGCAGCAGGGGCCTGGGCTTCTTGTTGAGCCGGCGCAGCGTGCCGTAGTTGGCGTCGATGTCGTCGAGGAGAGCGGCGACGAGATGCTCCTCGGCGGTGCGCCTGCGGTCGTCGAGCCTGCGGAAGCCGCGGACGAACTGGAAGAGCCGTTGCAGCGAGTCGCCCTGGTAGCCCTGGGAGCGGTGCAGCCGTGCGCCCCACCAGGCCAGTGCGCCCTTGTCCGGCTCGCTCTTGACGAGTTGCGCCCGGGCGGTGTCGAGGACGATCCCGGCGATGCTGTCGAGGCCGGGCACGACGGACAGGACCTGAGGGAGGTTGTCGGTGACGACGTCGAACCAACGGCCGAGGCTCTCCCTGCGGCGTCGTACGTCGGGGTCCTCGGCGGTGATGAGGGTGCGCAGATCGGCCTCCGCCCGACGCAGGTCGGGCGGCCGCAGATCGGTCCCGTCGCTGTTCAGCGGGCGCCAGGCGGTGACGACGAGGAGGCCGAGCGACAGCCGGGGAAAGGCCAGAGGCCTGCCGAAGTGCCTTACCTCCAGGCCGAGTTTGTAGGCCAGGAGATACAGCAGGTGGGTGACGCGGGAGGCGTTGGGGACGTCGTCGTCGCCGTCGGAGACGCCGGGCTCGCCGAAGCCGGGAGCCTCGAGGTCGACCCGCGCGAGCGGCACCCGGCCGTTGTACGCGTCATGGACGGCGCCCAGCAGGGCGGTCCTGCCGCTCCCCCGTCCGCCGACGATCCGTACCACGGGCGCGCCCCTGGGGTATGCGAAGGGGACCTGGTACCCGTCCTTGTGGTGCAGTCCCACCAGCCGGGGGACGAAGCCTTCCTGCAGAGCCTGCTGACCGTACAGTCTCCCGCCCATGGCGCTCCCCCGCCTCCCCCTGCCAGCCGCGCATCATGAGATCGACTCGCCGTGCACAGAGGGAACTTACCTGACAGGCGCCTGCCCGGCAGAGGGTTGGGAGCGAACGCTTCGCCGTGCATTCGTGCGGTTCGCGCGAGCGGCGGGGCGAGCGCGTACGCGACGGTCGCGGGAGCGCGGAAGACCTTCGCGGCGCAGGCTCGTTCCGGGGCAGCCCCGTACGCGCCTGGTTCGCGGCGAAGGGTCGCCTCGCATCGCGAGCAGTGCGGCGACAGCGGGGATCCGGTCGCCTTCGGGGGCCTTCTCGCCTGGCCACCCTCCGGTTCGCCACCGGCGCGATCGCCCGAACGTCGGGTACCGCTCCGCGAGATGCTTACAGTCCGCCGGCAGCGCGGTGCCCAGGCTCCCCTCGAGTACGGCCCAATCGATCACGGCAGGCTCGGGCCGGCGATGCCCGGTCAGGCCGGGGAGGCCGCGCTCCAGCGCCGCGAGGGCCTCTTGCGGCTCCGTGATGCGGCGCTGCGGCGCCTGAGCGCCCATCAGGTCGTCCTGCTTCATGGACAGCAGCGTGCCGGACGCGCGTGCCGGCCCGTTCCTTCGGACGGGCACAATGACGTCGTGGAACCGAGGAGTCAGATCATCGTCGCCCTTGATTGCGACAACCGTGCGGCCGCGGACGAGATCGTCGCGCGGCTGGGCGAGGAGTGCCGTGTCTACAAGGTCGGGCTGGAACTGCTCACAGCGGCCGGCCCGGGCGTCGTCGAGCACCTTGTCGCACAGGGCAAGGAGGTCTTCCTGGACCTCAAGCTCTTCGAGATTCCGAACTCGGTCGCGGGTGCGGTGCGGGCCGCGGGAGCTCTGGGGGTCTCCATGGTGACCGTCCACAGCATGGGCGGTACGGGAATCATGAAGGCCGCCGTCGATGCCGCCCGGGACTTCCCCGGCCTGCGCGTCCTCGCCTTGACCGTGGTCACCAGCATGACCGATGCGGATCTCGCCGACATCGGGATCGACGTTCCGGCGCAGGCGCAGGTGCTCAGGCTGGCGCGACTGGCGGACAGGGCCGGCTGCCACGGTGTGATCGCCTCGCCGCCGGACGTCCCGATGTTGCGGAGCGCGCTGGGCAGCGGTGCGCTGATCGTCACGCCGGGCGTCGCGTTGCCCGGCGAGTCGCCGGCCGAGCACGCCCGGCCGGACACCCCTCGTGGGGCCGTCGCCGGCGGCGCCTCCCATGTCATCGTGGGCCGAACGGTCACGCGCGCCACGGACCCGGCCGCCGCGTTCCGTGGCGTCCGCGCCGACATCGCTTCATAGTGGGCGGCCGCGTCCCGCGGGTGCCGGCCGGGCGGGGGCAGCCGTCCCTCTGGACCGTCTCGACGTGTCCGTCCCGATGTGTCGCCTACAGGCTCGCCTGCTGCTCTTTGAGCTTGTCCATGACACGATCACGGAGGAGTTCGTACTCCTCTCGGAGCCGCCGCCACTCGGTGACGGGCGGGCGGGGAACGACGACTCCGCCGGTGACGATCTCCTCCGGCCGGAACTGCTCCCGTGTCAGGTCGATCTCGATGCCCATGCCGAGGCGGTTCCACCAGTGGTAGTCCACGCGCTCTCCGTCGACGTGGACCTCCCCTCTGATCAGCTCGCCTCCCATCAGGTCATTGAGCACCATCGCGGTCACACCGCACTGGTCCCGGGCCGGGTTGTCGGTGGTCCAGCGTGATCGGAACTCCGGCGTGCACGTGTCGGCACTCCAGCTGCTGCGAACGGCTCGCTCTATGTCGGTGAGACGCAACGGTGTCATGCCGGTGATCTTCCCACCCGGCACGGACAACGGGCGCTCACCGCAGGCACCCGGCCCGAAGTGCGCGAACGCTCTGGTCAGGCGCGCGGTCGGCGTGCCATGCTCGCGCCACAAGAAAGGTGAAACATGACTCTTTATCTCGGCATACCGCTCGGCCTGATGGCGTTGCTCGTCGCTGCCAGTGGGGTGGCTGCGCTCCGTTCGGGCTGGCTGCTGCCCGTGCAGCGGCAGTACATCGTCCGTCCGCATCTCTTCGGGTGGGCGCAGTTGGCGATCGCTCTCGCGCTCGTCATTCAGGTCGCGGGCGCCGTGCTGGTCGAGGCCGGCCTTCGTTCCGCCGTCACGATGTCCGGGGCCGCGGTGCTACTGGGCGGCGTGCTGCTGATCGTGCAGGCCCAGCGCCCGGCGCGCGGCCGCTGAGCAGGACTCGCCGCCGGTCCACCGCTTTCACCGTTCCCCTCGTTCGCGGCTTCGCCGTTCCGCTTTCCCTTCCGCGGGCCGGCCGCAGGGTCGTGCCCGGTCACAGGACCGTGCTCCCCTTTCCCGGGCGAACGATCGGCCGGGGGCCGTGCGCCGACCTTCTGGACATGTGTCTATAGTTGATGGACAACCGTCCAGAAGATGAGGCGCATCGATGACCGTCACAGCCAACGCACTGGTCGGCCTGGTGGCCGCTCTGCACGTCTACATCCTGATTCTGGAGATGTTCCTGTGGGAGCGCGGCCCCGGCAGGTCGCTGTCCGGCTTCGACAGGGACATGGCACGCGCTACCGCTCCTCTCGCCGCGAACCAGGGGCTTTACAACGGCTTTCTCGCCGCCGGCCTCGCCTGGGGTCTGATCGCCTCGGACCCGACAGGACAACACGTACAGATCTTCTTCCTGTCGTGCGTGGTGGTCGCGGGCCTCTACGGAGGCTTCACGGCCAATCGGCGCATCTTCGTCGCTCAGGCGCTGCCCGGCGCGCTGGCCCTCACCGCCGTACTGGTCGCCGGATGAGCGACCCCAGGGCGGCGCGCACCAGGGCCAGGCTGCGGGCCGCCCTGCTCGAGGAATGCGCCGGACGCACCCTCGACGAGGTCAGCGTGGCGGCCGTGGTGCGCCGGGCGTCGGTCGGCAGGGCCACGTTCTACCTGCATTATCCGGACCTGGACGCACTGGCACTGGACGCCTGCGCCGAGATCGTCAGGGATGCGGTCGAGGCGCTCCATGCGTGGCGGGGCACGCCGGATCCCGAGCAGCCTCCACTACCGCTGACCGCCTTCTTCACGGAGCTGTCCGAGCACCGTTCCCTCTACCGCGGCCTGCTCCGGGAAGGCGGAAGCGGTCCGTTGGGCGACCTGCTCCACCAGGAACTGCGCGCCCGGAGCCGCGCGGAACGGGAACTGGCCGGCGCCCCCGCCCCGGCCATGATCGCCTCGGCGGTCGCGGCGGCCTTCGCAGGCGTCCTCGCGGACTGGCTGCACGGCGTGATCGACGCCTCGCCGCAATCGATGTCGGTGGGGGTCTGGCGACTGCTGATCTCCCTGCACCGCACACCGGTGGAGTGAGCAGCACCGGTGGAGTGAGCCGTCCGCCGTGAAGGCGGTCGGCGTGAAGCCCGGCGTGGGCCTCGCCCCGGGTCGGCCGGTCACCGTGGGCCCCTGTCCGGATAATGGGAATGCGGCATGCGGGTGCCCTCGCTCATGGAGGCCGGGCGGGCCGGATCCCTGCCGTACGAGCGCGGGGAGGCTGACGTGGAAGACGACGCGTACGACATCGATGCCGTGCTTCAGCAGGCGCTGGACCGGCTGGCCCTACTGGCCGACGTGGGCGCCGCCCTGGCCGCCACCCTCGATGTCCGGGAGGCATTGCGGCGCGTGTCGCGGCTCGTTGTCCATCAGCTCGGCGACTGGTGTGCGATCGATCTCCTGGACGTCGACGGCACACTGGAGCGGGTCGCCGTCACGCATCGTGACGCCGGCCCGCCCGCCGCCAGCCCCCTGGAGGGCGCGCTTCCGGTACCGGCCGACGTGGCGACCGGGCCGGTCGCGAGGGTCCTGCGCGGGGCCGGGCCGCTGCTGCTTCACCACGGCGACTTCCCGCCCGCCCACGCGGACCCGTTCCATGCCCGGCCGCTGGAACTGTTCCGTCAACTGGACACGGACACGGCCATCGTGGCCCCACTGCGGGCCAGGCCCGACATCCTCGGCGCGATCACGGTCGGCCGGACGAGCGGTGAGTGGCCGCTGATGGAGGCGGACTGCGCTCTCGTGGAGGATCTCGCCCGACGCGTCGCGCTCGCGGTCGACAACGCCCGGCTCTACCGCGAGACCTCTCGCATCGCCGAACGTCTTCAGCGCTCGCTGCTGCCGAACCTGTCAGGTCCGGGCACCCCGCAGCGTGCGGCCCGCTACACGCCCTCGCAGGCCACCGCGGAGGTGGGCGGCGACTGGTACGACAGCTTCCCGCTGCCCCACGGGAACATTGCCATGATCATCGGCGATGTGGCGGGCCACGATCTGCGTGCCACGGTCACCATGGGGCAGCTGCGCAACATGCTCCGCGGCATCGCCCTCGACCGCGAGGAGCCGCCCGGCCACATTCTGAACCGCCTGGACGTCGCACATCACCAGCTCTACCCAGACGTCACCGCCACCTGTGTGTACGGCGTCCTCAAGGGCGGTGACGACGGGCCGTGGGAGCTGCACTACTCCAACGCCGGCCACCCGCCGCCGCTGCTCGTCACCCACGACGGCGACACCCTCTTCCTCGAAGAGGGCCACGGCCCGCTCCTGGGCGCCCTGCCCGACCTTCCGCGCGACAGCGCCCGCTGCCCGCTGCCCGCCGGCTCCACCCTCGTGCTCTACACGGACGGGCTGATCGAACGCCGTGGCGAACCCGTCCACCGCGGCATGACACGGCTGCGCCAGCAGGCCGCCGCCGTGGCCCGGGAACCGCTGGAAGAATTCTGTGACGAACTCCTCACCGGTCTCGCCTCGCAGACCACCGACGACGTCGCCGTGCTCGCCACACGCCTGCCCGCATGACTGGTCCGATCACGGACCGAAGACCGGACACCGCCGTGCTGCTGGTGCTGACCATGTTTCGGTCAGGCATTCGCATGCCCGTGTCCGTGAAATCGGCTCTCCGGCCTCTTGGTGTCGGGCGCCGCTGAACAGCAGCACGGGGCCGCCGTCGACCCCCGTTCCGTCGGTCGGCTTTCGGCGACCGGTTCTACCCCTCTGCCCTCAGCGGGGATCATGCACAGGCGCATTCGCCGGTCGCCGACCGCCGTCAGTGCGGTTGTCGCGGTCGCGGTCACCGCTCCGACCACCTCCACGGCGCCCCATGGCACCTCGTCAGAGGCGGGGCGGAGCGGCCGGCCCGCCTTCAGGATGCCCTTCGAGTGCGGCCGGAGTTGGCTCGGCAACGACTGGAACCACGACGGCGACGTCGGCACTCCCGACGACTACGGCCGTCGTGTGTCCGCCGGCACCGGCGGCATAGCCCTCTCCTCATTACCAGCCGCGCGTCGCTGTCCCGCACCTGCCCGTCCCGGGGGCCGCACCCGGGCCCGGTCCGCCGTGGGCGTGGCCTACTGCCCGTCAGGGCCCGCCGTACCCGACCGGATCGGGCACAGAATGTCGGGTCCGACAGGATGGGGCCCTCCTAGCGTGAGTGTCGTCAAGGGAGGAGAGCGGGGTGCTGGAGCGGCTGAACCAGGCCATGGAGCACATCGAGAGCCGTCTCGATCAACAGATCGACGTGGCCGACCTGGCGCGCATCGCGATGACGTCGGAATACCACTTCCGCCGGCTGTTCTCCGCGCTCGCGGGGATGTCGCTGTCGGAGTACGTCCGGCGCAGGCGGCTGACCGTCGCGGGGGCCGAGGTGCTCGCCGGCAGGCGGACGCTCCTTGAGATCGCGGTGCGCTACGGCTACGGCTCCGGGGAGGCGTTCGCGCGGGCGTTCCGCGCCGTGCACGGCGTCGGTCCGGGCGAGGCCCGGCGGACCGGTGCGGCTCTGCGGTCCCAGCAGCGGTTGTCCTTCCGTCTCACCGTCGAAGGGAGCGGCAGTATGCGGTACAGGGTTGTGGACAGGGACGAGTTCCGTGTGGTCGGTATGAAGGCCCGCGTGCCTCTTGTGCACGAGGGGGTGAACCCGGCCATCGCCGAGTTCATCCGGGGCCTCGACAAGGAGACGGTCCGGCGGCTCGCGGAGTTGTCCGACCAGGAGCCGCAGGGGATCGTCGCGGTGAGCGACGACCTCGACCCGAGCCGGGCGGAGGGGACGGAACTCGACTATTACCACGGCGTGGTGACCGGCGCCGAGGCGCCGGAGGGCACGGATGTCCTCGCCGTTCCGGCCGGGACGTGGGCCGTGTTCGAGAGTTCGGGCGCGTTTCCGCAGGCTCTGCAATTCCTGTGGCGGGACGTTTTCACGCAGTGGTTCCCCTCGAACCCGTACCGGAGCAGGCCGGGGCCCGAGATTCTGCGGGTCATCGTGTCGGCGGACGGGGCGCACGCCGACGCGGAGCTGTGGATCCCCGTGGAGTGCTCCGAGCTCTGAGCGGCCGAGGCCGGACACGGACGCCGGGAATCAGCGTGCCGCTGCCCCATCGACGGGGGCAGCCGCACGCTCGCCGCACCGCCAGGAGGGGGTCGCGACATGGAACGCTCGTGCCGAGGCAGGCAGTTTTCCGCGGTTCTGCCGACGAAATCGGAGCGCTCCAGGGGCAGTTGCCCGCTATGAAACCGCCCGAAGGCAGCGAACCCATTGCTGTCCCCGCGATCAGAACAGCCGCCCGTGAATTCGGCGCGGCCCGCCTCAGGGTTTGCATTCCGCTTCGGAGTGTCGCCAGGGGCGAGAGGTCGTCTCCGGGGCGATACCGGAGCATGTCGTGCGAACGGCGCAGGTGAACGGGCGGACTCGTAATTGGTACCTGTGGGTGACGGGCGTGTCGTGCTCTCCGGTGGCCCCCGGCAGGAGCCGGCGACGCTTCCACCCGTTGCCGATGTCGCCCGAATTGCCCTGCTTCAGCTGTCGCGTGCGTGTCGGCCAGGACTATGGGTACTCGCGCTGCCACGGTGAACCGATCTGCTCGGCTCCGGCCGAGATCAAGAAGGGACCGGCATGGGACACGGCGGGAACGTCATCGAGGAACTCACGGCGGACCACCGCGAGGTGGATGCGCTGTTCGCCCGGATCGAGATGCAGCCGGTCGCGGACTCGCGCCGCCGGGAACTCGTGGACGAGCTGACGGTGGAACTGGTGCGGCACGCCGTCGCCGAGGAGGAGTACCTGTATCCGGCGGTGCGCCGCCACGTCGACGGAGGCGACGGTCTCGCCGACAAGGAGCTCGAGGATCACGCCGGCGTCGAGCGGATGCTGAAGGAGCTCGAGGGCCTCGAACCCGACCACATCGATTTCAACCACTTGGTCGCGAAGCTGAAACTCGAGGTCGCCGAGCACGTGCGGGACGAGGAGAACAGGCTCTTCCCCCTGCTGGAAAGCGCCTGCACCCCCGAAACGCTGGCCGACCTGGGGGAGAAGATCCGCCGGGCGAAGAAGACGGCGCCGACCCGGCCGCATCCCGCCGCTCCCGACACGCCTCCCGCGAACAAGATCCTCGCCCCCGGAGCCGGCCTGGTGGACCGGGCCCGGGACCTGATCACCGGCAAACACCACTGAGACCGGATCCCGGCCTCCCCCGTTCACCGGCCGCACGAACCGCACATGTGAAGCGCACACAGCACAAGGAAGGGAACCGACACCATGAGCACCAGCGAGACCGGCGACATCACCGGCACGAAGGACAAGCACTACAACCTGATCTGGTACATCGAGGCGTGCCTGAGCAACGCGCTGCGGATGGAGACCTACATCAAGGACGCGGAACGCGACAACGACACCGAGATCGTCGAGCTGTTCCGCAAGGCGCAGGCCGACAGCCGCAAGGGGGCCGAGCTCGGCAAGGAACTGCTGCGTTCTCGACTCGGCACCTGAGCCGGTTCGGGCGCCTCGGCCGGCCGGTCGCTCCCGGGCCTCGCCGTTCCACGGCGAGGCCCGGCCGGCGTACCGCGGGAGCACCCCGACGCCGTGGGCCGTAGCCGGCTCGCCGCACACACGGGACCGGCCCCCGTTGCCGGGCCGGTCCCGTGTGTGCGGCCGCGCCGTTCCGGTCAGCGCTGGTAGAGGCCGACGATCGTGCCGCTGGCCAGTTGTGCCTCGTCGACGGCGCGGTGGACGTCGTCGGCGGTGGCGTGGTCGGGGAGTGCCACGGGCTCGGGCAGTGCGTAGAGGCGGAAGAAGTACCGGTGTGCCTCGTCGCCCACGGGTGGTTGCGGTCCGCCCCAGCCGGTTTCCCCGAAGCCGTTGGTCCGGGGCGTACCGCCTGAGGGTGTTTCGCCTGCTTCCACCGAACCGTCGGCCGCGTTGATGCCGGTGACGAGCCAGTGGACGAAGGTGCCGGAGGGAGCGTCGGGGTCCTCGCAGAGCAGGAGCAGCTCTGCCGTGCCGTCGGGTACGCCGGACCAGGTCATCGGTGGGGAGATGTTGTCGCCGTCCCGTGCGTAGCGTCTCGGGACGAGTGCGTGGTCGTTGAATGCTGCTGTCTGCAGTTCGATCCCAGCCATGCCTCAGCGGTATCCCCTGTCGGCGCCGTCCGCCAGCTCTGGGGCCCAGGTGGCGGAGGTCCGTACGCTCGCCTGGGCGGCGGGGCCTGTCAGGTCGTCCGGAGGCGGCTGGTGCCGGACCCGGAGCTGGTCGTAGGGCGCTCCAGCCTGCCACTCCCGCTGAGATCCCCGATCGGGGGACGGCACGGCACCGTGAAGGGGCGGCCGTCAGGCACGCTCCCCTCCAGGGTGGTTGAGCCTTGCGCCTGGTGACCAACGTGGTTGAGCCTTCCGGCCGGGGAGCCCGGCCGGTGAGCGAGTGGATGTCTGCTCGGCGGCCGACGGAGGTCGTCCCCGAGCGGGTGCATAGGATCGTCGGCATGGCACTGCGGCCCGTTCTGGTGAACATAAAGGCTCTTGACTGCTCGGCGGTCGGCCGGTTCTGGGGGGAGGCGCTCGGCTGGCGTGTCATCGACGAGGAACCCGGCGCGACTGCTGTCAAACCCGTCGGCTTCGATTGGTTGGACCCGGTCACTGTCTGCGTCGACGTCATCGCCGTCCCGGAACCCAGGACGACGGCAAAGAACCGTGTGCACCTCGATCTCGCCACCACCTCCGTGGCTCATCAGACGGAGTTGGTCACGCGCCTCCGCTCTCTCGGTGCGACGCCTGCCCACGTGGGCCAGGGCGACGTGCCGTGGACGGTCCTCGCCGACCCGGAGGGCAACGAGTTCTGCGTGCTGGAGCCTCGGGAGATCTACCGGGACACCGGGCCGATCGCCCGGGTGGTGGTCGACTGCGCGGATCCGCGGGCCATGGCCCGGTTCTGGGGCGAGGTGATGGACTGGACCCTGCACGAGGTCACGGACGACCATGCGGTGTGGCGCTCCGCCAAGGAGGTCGGCCCGTATCTCGAGTTCCTCCGCACGCGCGGCGGGCGGACCGGGCCGGACCGCGTCCATCTGGACCTGCTGCGGTACCCCGTCGACGATCAAGAGGCGGAGGTCGCACGGCTGCACGCCCTCGGCGCCACCGACCTCGACGTCGGCCAGGGCGACGTCCCGTGGAGGTGCCTGGCCGACCCGGAGAGCCACGAGTTCTGCGTCCTCGCCCGAGCGTGACGCGGATCCTCGACGGCACCCCCGTGTGCGAGCCCTGCTTGTGTGCTCCTGCGCGATGACACCGGGTGGGCCGGACCGCGGCGTCGTGGGCACCCGCTTCCCTCCTCGGCTCCTGCGGCTCCTGCGGTTCCTGCGCCTTTCGAGGTGCCGGCCCCGCAGGTTGATCCGACACTGTTGACGGCCGCGGCGCCCGGAACTCATCGGCGCCCGCGAACAGGGGCGGATCATTGACCGAAACCGGATGCCCGTCCGCCCCTCGTTCGCGTTAGCGTGCGATTCGACTCGTGAACTGGGGGAACACATGGCGGCCACGCCCATCGTCGATCTGCGGGAATTCGGCCCGGACTTCGTCCGTGACCCTTATCCGGTCTACGCGCGGCTCCGGGCGGAGGCGCCCGTGCACCGGGTGCTCGATCCCGACGGCGAGGAGATCTGGCTCGTCCTCGGTCATGACACCGCTCGGGCCGCCTTCACGGATCCGCGGCTGAGCCGGGACTGGGTCAAGTCCGGGAACGTCAGCCAGATCATCAACACCGACCAGGACCAGCCTGCCCTCGCCCACATGCTGATGTCGGACCCGCCGGACCACACCCGGCTGCGGCGGCTGGTGACGAAGGGCTTCACCCCGCGCCGCATCGACGCGCTGGCGCCGCGCATCCAGCAGGTCACGGACGAGTTGCTCGACGCCATGCTGGCGGAACCGTCGCGGCGTGCGGATCTGATCGCGGCCTTCGCCTTCCCGCTGCCGATGACCGTCATCTGCGACCTGCTGGGTGTGCCTGAGCTCGACCGGGACGCCTTCCGGCGCTGGTCCAACGAGATGGTGGCGCGCACCAGCCCGGAGGCGGAGGCACGGGCATACGAGGAGATGCCCGCCTATCTGGCAGAGTTGATCGCCTCCAAGCGGGCGCGTCCCGGCGACGACCTGCTCAGCGCGTTGATCCACGCGGCGGACGCCGACGGGGACCGGCTGTCGCCGGAGGAGCTCATCGGCATGTCCGTCCTGCTGCTCATCGCCGGGCACGAGACGACGGTCAATCTGATCGGCAACGGCATGCGGGCGCTGTTCTCGCACCCCGAGCAACTGGCCGCCTTGCGGGCCGACTTCGGACTGCTCGACGGAGCGATCGAGGAGATGCTCCGTTACGACGGTCCGGTGGAGACCTGTACGGACCGCCTCGCGCTGGAGGCTGTCGAGATCGGAGGGGTGACCATTCCCGCCGGCTCCACCGTCCTGATCACCATGGCGGACGCCGACCGGGATCCCGAGCGGTTCAAGGACCCCGACCGGTTCGACATCCGACGGGACGCCCGCGGTCACATCGCCTTCGGTCACGGCCTGCACTACTGCCTGGGCGCGCCACTCGCGCGACTCGAGGGCCGGATCGCGTTCCGCACACTGCTGGGACGCTGCCCGGACCTGGCGCAGGACGCGGACGAGGCGGATCTGCCGTGGATGCCGGGGCTGCTGATCAGGGGCGTGCGCAGGCTGCCGGTGCGGTGGTGACGGCGGCCAAGCCCGGACCGCCCGTCCGGTGGTGACCGGCGGCGGGCAGGCCCCCGTCAGCCGGTGCGGCGGATGCGGGCCAGGGCCAGCCCGCCGAGGACGATGCCGAGCAGCCCCAGCAGCGCGGCCACGACGCCGCCGCCCAGCCCGTTGCCGGTGCCGAGTCCACCCTCTGCGGTGGCCATGACCACTCCGCCGAGGGCCGTGCTGATCAGGCCCGCCCCCAGGGCCACGACGGCCCTGCTCCGTCCGGTGCCGATGCGGGTGCCGGAGCGACCTGCGGGGCGAGCCAGCGCCAGCCCGCCGATGACCACGCCGATCAGCCCCAACAGCGCGGCCACGGCGGCCCAGAGGCGTCCGGAGCTCATGGTGTAGGCGTCGGCGGCGGCCGGGAGGGAGATGTGCGCGACCGCCGGTGCGGCAAGCACGGACCGAACTGACATGAGGTGCTCCTTCTACTGTTACGACTCGCTGTCCGCCGATCATGTCCGCCGGACCTGCCACCGGTCGTCCGGCGGACGCAGACTCTTCCGCTGCCGCCGATGCCGCAGTGGCCGCGAAAGTACTGCGCCCGCGGTACAGGGCCGCTGGTCCTCGAGGCGGACCCGTCGGCCGGTCACGGCGTCCGGGCCCTCTCGGCCCGCGCCGCCGGCACCGGTCGATGGCCGCGGCGAGTCCGAAGCCGGTGGTCAGCGTGCCGAAGGCCAGGTCACGGCCGCCGGCAAGGCCCCGCGAGGCGTTCGCTGACGACATCGAACCGCTCCGCACAGCGGGGGCCTTGCGGTAGGTCGTACAGAAACCCTGTTCAGGCTTCGAACCCTCTCTGGAGGTTCGCCCCGGGCACGCCGGGCCCGGGCGGGGTGGGCGGAGGGAGACGTACGGGGAGCCGGCCGTCAGCGCGAGCGGTGGGACACGTCGTCATGCGGGCTCCGGTCTCGAGCTGGTGCTTCCTGCCCCAGGCGCCGAGGGGGCGCGCGCCTCGTTGAGGGAGACGCCCAGCGGGGTGAGCGCGTAGGTGACGAGGCGTACCGCTCCCTCGCGATCCTCTTCCCGGGCGGGGATGCCGTCGGACTCCAACTCCCGCAGGTGGGTGGCGAGAACCTTCTCGCTGACGCCGGAATGCCGCGCCGGAACTCACCGAACCGTCAGGGGGCCGGCTGCCGGCGCCCACACGACGAGGACCTTCCACTTGACGCCGACCACGTCGATCGCCGCGTCGATGCCGCACACCTACGCGTCGCGCCTGGTCATGCACTCACCATTAGGTAACCACCCACTAAAAAGTGCGTACTTGATCAAGGTCTGTGCCCGTACGAGGCTGAAGGACATGGACAACCACACCTCTTCCAAGACCCCCGTCACCCTCCTCGGACTCGGTGACATGGGCACCGCCCTGGCCCGCGCCTGGCTCGTCGCAGGGCACCCGCTGACCGTCTGGAACCGCACCCCGGCCAAGGCCGGACGTCTGGCGGCCGAGGGCGCCCGGGTGGCGGCGACGCCGGCCGAGGCGCTGGCCTCGGCCACCGGTCCCGTCGTGCTCTGCCTCCTGGATGACGCCTCCGTGGGCGAGACCCTGGAAGGCGTCGACCTGACCGGCAAGGACCTGATCGACCTGACCACCAACACGCCCGCCCGGTCCCGGCTGCGGGCGGCCTGGGCCGAGGAACGGGGGGCCCGGTTCCTGGACGGCGGGATCATGGCCGTTCCCCCGATGATCGGCCGGCCGGAGACCGGTGGCTATGTGTTCTACAGCGGTGATCGCGCGCTGTTCGAGCGCCATCGGGAGGTGCTGGAGGTTCCCGCCGGCGCGAAGTACGTCGGCGAGGACGCCGGCCACGCGGCACTGCACGACATCGCCCTGCTCAGCGCGATGACCGGGATGTTCGCGGGCGTCACCCACGCCTTCGCCCTGGTGCGCCCCGAGAAGGACCTCGACCTGGCCGGCTTCGCCGCCCTGCTCACCCAATGGCTCGGCGCCATGACCGGCATGACCCACGAGATGGCCGCCCAACTGGAGAGCGGCGACTACACGGAGGGCGTCACCTCCAACCTCGCCATGATGTCGGCGGGGAACGACGCGCTCCTGGCCGCGGCCGAGGGCCAGTCGGTCGATCCCCGGCTCCTCACGCCCTACATGGAGCTGATGCGCAGGCGGGTGGCCCAGGGCCACGGCGACGAGGGCCTGGCCGGGACCGTCGACCTGCTCAGGGAAGCATGAGGCCCTGCGGAAAACGTGAGGGCCGACGTACGGCGGCACACCGCGTCGTCGGCCCTCACGTCCGCCGGGGCGTCCCGGCGGACTCGGATCACCGGAGGGGGATGTGGTGGCCCTGGTCGCGCTCGTCCTCGGGGCGCGGCCCGAAGTAACGGCGGTCGGACTCCTGGATGGCCACGTCGTTGATGCTCGCCTCACGGCGGCTCATGAGGCCGCGCTCGTCGAACTCCCACAGTTCGTTGCCGTAACTGCGGAACCACCGGCCTTCGGCGTCGTGCCATTCGTACTGGAAGCGGACGGCTATGCGGTTCTCGTGGAAGGACCACAGGCTCTTGCGCAGTACGTAGTCCAGCTCACGCTCCCATTTGGCCGTGAGGAACTCGGCGATCTGCTGACGGCCGGTCAGGAAGACCTCCCGGTTACGCCAGACCGAGTCCTCGGTGTAGGCGAGGGAGACCTTGTGCGGGTCGCGGGTGTTCCAGGCGTCCTCGGCTGCCTGGACCTTGGCCAGAGCGCTGTCGAGGTCGAACGGCGGTAAAGGCGGGCGCTGTTGGGTCATGACACATGATCCTGTCATGACCCGGCCGCGGGCCTGCGACGGACCGGGCTCCCTAGTCCTCCAGGGTGTCGACCTCTTGGTCCTTCTCGGAGTCCATCGGGTCCACGTCCGCCCCGATCCGGCCCTTCGCCCGCTTGCCGACGACCGCGGACGCGGCGAGCGCGCTGGCGGCGAACGCGCCCGCGAGGATCCACGGGCCGTCGAAGCGGTGGCGGGTCACGTGGTCGAGGGAGTAGCGGCCGGGGCCCATGACGCCGATGGCGGCCGCGGTGAAGCCGAGGAACGCCGGGTACTCGAAGCCGCCGGACTGGGCGAAGAAGCCGGCCGGTGCGTGGACGGAGACGGCGCCCGCCATGTTGCCGGTCACCGCCGCTCCCGCGGCGGGAGTGGCGAGGCCGAGGGCGAGGAGCACGCCACCGCCCGCCTCCGCGATGCCCGCGGCCATCGCGCTCTGCTTGGGCGGGTGGAAGCCCATGGCCTCCATCCCCTTGGCGGTGCCTTCCAGGCCGCCGCCGCCGAACCAGCCGAACAGTTTCTGGGTGCCGTGGGCGACGAGGACCGCGCCGGTCCCGACGCGCAGGACGAGCAGGCCGAGGTCACGTCGGTTGAGGGTGGTCATCGGTACTCCCGGGGCGGTGAGGATGGCGACGTCATCCACTCTCGGGCCGCCGGGGGCCCGAGCCGTTGCGTTGCTGGACCGTCCGGGTGAGGCGGGTGGTGCCCGGTCAGCTCGCCGGCTCGCCGGCGGCCGCCCACAGGTGGTGCATCGCGTACGAGCTCCACGGCCGCCAGCGCCCGGTGTCCGCGCCGGCGGGGACCACCGGGTCGCCGGGCAGCAGGACGTCGGGGTCGCCGAGGGCGTGCATGCGGATCCGGGCGGCGGTCCGGGCGTCCATGCCGGGCAGCCGCAGCAGCCGGAGCTCCGTCTCCTCGCGGTCCACGCCGGGGTCGAGCACCACATCGCCGTTGGCGAGCGCCTCCGCCAAGGCGCGCAGCGCGGGGTGGTCGGTACCGGTCAGGTCCCGCGCGCGGGGGAACAGGTGGGTGAGGCCGCCGCTCGGTTCCGGGAGCGGCTCGCCGTGCGCGATCACGAGGGTGCTCGCGGCCGGCGTTCCGACCACCGTGCGGATCGCTGTCTCTTGGGGGTCCGCGGCACCTGGGACGCGCAGACCGGGGCGGGACGCGACGTGGGGGGCGAGGGTGGGGTCGGCGCCGAGGCGCTCGGCGACGGCGCACGGATCGGCGTCGAGGTCGAGGAGGCGGCGCATCCGCTGGTTGGCGGTGGTCAGGTCGCGCAGATCCGTCAGATGCAGCCGGCAGTCCAGCCAATGGCCGACGCCGGGACGTTCGCGGACCTCGGCGATCCCGGCGCCGCCGGGCAGCCGCAGGGTGCGCCGGTATGTGCGGCCGCCGGGCCCGCCGGTGACCTCCTCCACACCGGTGACGGCATGGGCGGCGAGGTGGTCGAACATCCGGGCCGCCGCGTACGGGCCGCGGTGCGCGAGCCGCAACGGGATCCCGACGGCGCCCTTGTCGGCGGCCGGGCGGCCGGGCCTGAGGGCTCGCAGTTCGGTGGGGGTGGCGGCGTAGATCTCCCGGATGGTGTCGTTGAACTGGCGCACGCTCGCGAAACCGGCCGCGAAGGCGATCTCGGTGGCCCGCAGGGTCGTCGTCTGGAGGAGTACGCGTGCGGTGTGGCCGCGCTGGGCGCGGGCCAGCGCGATGGGGCCCGCGCCGAGTTCGGCGTTGAGTTGGCGCTGTACCTGGCGGGCGCTGTAGCCGAACCGGTCGGCGAGACCCGCGACGCCTTCCCGGTCGACGATGCCGTCGCCGATCAGCCGCACGGCCCGGCCGACGACGTCCGCGCGGACGTTCCATTCGGCCGAGCCGGGGACCGCGTCGGGCCGGCAGCGGCGGCAGGCGCGGAAGCCGGCGCTCTGGGCGGCCGCGGCGGTGGGATGGAACGACACGTTCTCGCGCTTGGGCGTGACGGCGGGGCAGCTGGGCCGGCAGTAGATGCCGGTCGTGGAGACGGCGAAGAAGAACACTCCGTCGAAGCGTGCGTCCCGGCTGCTCACCGCCTGGTAGCGGCTGTCCTCTACCGTGCGTGCCTCGGTGGTCATAAGGCCAGTATGGGCGGCCCCCAGGCACCGGACCGGCGGGAATCGGACATGACGCTGATGACGACGGGGCCGCCGTCCGGGTCGGCCGCGGCCGTCCAGCGGGCGCACAGATGGAGGGGCCTGCCGGGCAGGGCGGTGTGCGGCAGACGCCGGCAATCCAGTACCCGGCCGTCCTGGTGGACGACGAGGACGGCCGCGGGGAGGCGTTCCGCGGTGCGCAGGGTGAAGCGCTCTCCGAGGGGTGGCGGTCCGTCGGGGCGCACACGGTTCGGTGCGATCCACAGCAGCGGCGGTTCGGCCCGTAGCGGCACTCCCCCGCCCGGCCAGGGGTCGGTGCCTGCCAGGTGTGCGAGGACCGGGCCGGCGACGCAGCGGCCCTCGGCGGCGGCGCTCACCGCCGGCTCGCCGCCGTGCAACAGGTTGCCGACGGCGAACACGCCCGGCACGACGGTGCGGAAGGCGGTGTCGACGGCCGGTCCACGGGTGCCGGGGTCGAGCGCGATGCCGCCGCGACGGGCGAGTTCGTGCTCGGGGATCCAGTCGCCGGTGAACACGACGGTGTCGCAGTCGAGGAGTGCGGGGCGGCCGTCGTCGCTCCGGACGCGGACACCCGTCAGCCTGCCGTGGCCGGTGAGCTCCACGACGGTCGACCCGGTGAGCAGCGGGAACCGGTGGCGCGGTGACCGGAGGGGGCCCCGGGTGCCTGCGGTGACGAGGGCGACGACGTGGGCCCCGGCCGTTCGCAGCGTGTCGACGGCGGCACAGGCGACGGCGTCGGCGCCCGCCGGGGCCACGACGACGGCGTGGCTGCCGACCGGTTGTCCGTGGACATGGACGGCCTGCTGGAGTTCACCGGTGGTGAGGACGCCGGCCGGCCGGGTGCCGGGGACCAGCCGGGCGCTGCGCGGCCGTTCGCGGGCGCCGGTCGCCAGGACGACGACGGGTGCGGTGAGGCGTTCGAGGCCGTGCGAGCCTGTCGTGTCGAGGGTGCGGGGACCCGCCCAGCCCGTCGCGGTGACGCCCGTGCGCACCACGGCTCCGGCGGCGAGGGCCGCGTCGGCGAGGCGCTCGGCGTAGCGGGGGCCGGTGATCGGGCGGTGGCGTGGTCCGAAGCCCCGGTGGTGGCTGTGGCGTGGGATGCCGCCAGGTTCCTGTTCGCGTTCGAGCACCTCTATCCGACCGGCGCCTGCCGCGGCCAGGTGGGCCGCGGTGGCGAGACCCGCCGGTCCCGCCCCGACGACGAGGACGTCCACGGCCCGCTCGGCGCGGCTCATCGACGGCCGTCCTCGAACAGCGCACGCACGGCGGGTCCGCAGTGGAAGCCCTGGCAGCGGCCGCCGCGGGCCCGGGTGCGGCGCCGCAGTCCATCGAGCGATCCGGGCGGGACGGTGCTGGTGAGCGCGTCGCGTATCTCACCGCGGGTGACGCGCTCGCAGTGGCAGACGATCGTGCCGTACGCGGGGTCGGCGGCGATCAGGTCGGCCCGCTGGTACGGGCGCGGGCGTGCCTCGCCGATGTTCGGCATCCGTACCGGTTCGAGGTCGCGGGCGGGTCCGAGGTGGAGTCCCGCGTCGCCGAGGAGGCCGGTGACGTAGTCGGCGATCGCCATGGAGGCGGTCAGTCCTGTGGAGCGGATGCCGCCGACGGTGACGTACCGCAGGCGGGGGTGCGCCCGGATACGGTAGTCGTCCTGCCCGGTGGCGGCGCGCAGTCCGGCGTAGACGGCGGTGACCTCCTCGTCGATCAGTGCGGGCAGGATGCGTCGGCCCTTCGCCCGCAGGGTCTCGAGGCCTTCGGCGCTCGACCCGGTGGCCCGTTTGTCGTCGAGGTCCTCCGCGGTCGGGCCGAGGATCACGTTCCCGTACACGGTCGGTGCGACGAGGACGCCCTTGCCGAGCGCCGTGGGCACGGGGAGCAGGATGTGCCCGACGAGGGGGCGGGCGAGCTTGTCGTAGACGATGAGCTGTCCGCGCCTGGGGGTGACGGTGAAGTCCTGGCGACCGAGCCGGCGGTCCAGTTCGTCGGCGTGCAGACCGGCCGCGTTGACGAGGTAGCGGGTACGCAACAGGCCGCGAGAGGTGGCCAGTTCGTGATGGGTCCCGGCGGTGACGGACTGTACTTGGCAGTTCAGGTGCAGGTCGACGCCTGCGCGGACGGCCTGGGTGGCGTAGGCGAGCGTCGTCGTCCAGGGGCAGATGATCCACTCGTCGGGGACCTCGAGCGCGCCGAGCGCGCCGGGGCCCAGGTGCGGTTCCCTGCAAGCGAGTTCGGCGGCGTCGAGCAGGCGGGAGGCGTGGTAGCCGTTGCGGGCGGCCTTGGCGGCGAGCGCGGGCAGGGTGGCGAGCTGTTCCCGGTCCCAGGCGACGAGGAGCGCGCCGACGGGTTCGACGGGGATGCCGCTCTGTTCGGCGTAGGCCGCGAGGCGGTGCCGGCCTTCACGTACCAGCCGGGACTCCAGGGTGCCGGGCGCCGCGTCGAAACCGGTGTGCAGGACGGCCGTGTTGGCCTTGGAAGTGCCGTTGCCGACATCGTCGTCCGCGTCGACGAGTGCGACGCGGAGCCGGTGGCGGGCGAGTTCGCGGGCGACGGCGGTGCCGACGACTCCGGCGCCGACGACGATCACGTCGTACAGCCGGTCGGGCGGTTCGCCGCTGGTGGTGACGGTCATCGCGTGCCGTGGTCCCCGGCGGCGGACGGGGAGCGCTCGAGGAGTGCATCGACCTCGCCGCGGAAGACGCCGAGCCGTTCGGCGGCCCGGTCGGCGCTGATGCGGGGCTCGTAGACGGCGGACGGCTTCCGGTGGGGGACCACCTGCTCCGGCGCCAGGCCCGGGTCGATGCCGAGCCGGGCGACAGCGGCGGCTCCCAGTGCGGTCGCGTCGGGCAGTGCGGAGACCTCCACGGGCATCTGGAGCAGGTCGGCCTGTGCCTGCATGAGGAGCGCGGACCGGGTGAGGCCGCCGTCGACCCGCAGCGCGGTGAGCGGGGAGCCGAGGTCGGCGGCGACGGCTTCGGTGAGGGAGACGACCTGTGCGGCGATGCCCTCGCACAGTGCGCGCACGAGGTGGCCGGGCCCGGTGTCCAGTGCGAGTCCGGTCACCGAGCCTCTGACGTCGCCGCGCCACCAGGGCGCCGCGAGGCCGGCGAACGCCGGCACGAAGGTGACGCCGCCACTGTCGGGGACGGTCGAGCCGACGGCGTCCAGGTCCGCGGCGCCGGAGACGACCCCGAGGTCGGTGAGCCATCGGACGGCGGAGGCCGCGGTGTAGACCTGGCCGTCCAGGCAGTAGCTCGCCTGTCCGCCGAGCCGCCAGGCGACGCAGCCGACGAGCCCGGTGGTGGAGCGGTGCGGCCGCCGGCCGGTGTGGGCGAGCAGGAAGGCCCCTGTGCCATAGGTGCACTTGGCGATTCCCGGTTCGGTGACGCGCTGGGCGAGGAGGGCCGCCTGCTGGTCGACGAGCAGTCCGGTGAGCGGTGTCCCGGGGCCGAAGGCGGTGGTGACACCCACGGGGCCGGCGGCGTCCACGACCTCGGGCAGCCGTTCACCGGACAGGCCGAACAGGTCGAGTGCCCGCCGCGACCAGGCGACCTGGTCGAGGTCGAGGAGCTGAGTGCGGCCCGCCGTGGCCGCGTCGGTGACGAACGCGCCGGTGAGCCGGTGCACGAGCCAGGAGTCGCTGGTGGTGACGACGCCTTCGCGGGTGAGCTCGCGGCGGATCCACGCCATCTTGGGTGCGGCGAAGTACGGGTCCAGCGGTAACCCAGTGAGCTGCCTCAACTCTTCTGCTTGCGGGGCAAGTTCGGCGCAGAGCGGTTCCGCGCGCCGGTCCTGCCAGACGATGGCCGTGGTGAGCGGCTCGCCGGTCGTGGGATCCCAGGCGAGGACGGTCTCGCCCTGGTTGGCCAGTCCGACGGCCTCGACGGGCTCGCCTGCTCGGGCGAGCGCCCTGCGCCCTGCGCCGAGCACGGAGTCGAGCAGCTCGGCGGGGTCCACCTCGACGCGTCCGCCGGGGCCGTAGCGGGGTGACACGGGCACGAAACCGGTGCCGATCACGCCGCGTTCGGGACAGACGACGAGCGCCTTGGTGCCGGAGGTCCCCTGGTCGACGGCAAGCACCGGGCCCGTCATCGGCCACCCCGCTCTCCGGTAGAAGAAACCTTGATCGCAGACGAAAGCGTGGGGCAGGCCGCCGCCGCCGTCAAGAGCCGAACTCGGCCCGACGGATGGCGACTTGGTCAACCGGTTGCCGCGCGGCGCGGCTTGAGTAAGATCGGCCCGCACGCGGAAGCGATGCGGGGGACGGCGCGGTTCCCCGTACGTGCCCGACCGTCGTCGACGCCAGGCCGACCAACCGCCGTCGACGCTCGCCTCAGCCCCCACTGCCCCAAGAGGCCCGATGAAGACCAGTGCTCCCCCCTGGCTCCACCCTGCGACAAAACACGGAGCGGACCGCGCGCCGGGCGGCGCGATGACGAACCCGACGGCCCCCCAGCCGTGTTAGGCGACCTCTCCCGGGCATGTCCCGGAAGGGTGGCGTGCTGATGGCCCCGGGCTCCTTCCGCCCGGTCTACCATCCGGCCGGCCAGGACACGGAACTGCGCAGCGCCCTCCAGGACTTACGCACGGGCCGCTGGCTGTCGATGCGGAACCTTCTCGAGGCGACGGCCGACTGGGCCCTGTGGACCCAGCGCACCCAGGTGCTCGCGGCGGTGGCCGCCGGCTCCGACACGGTGCAGACGTGGCGTGTGGAGGAACCCGACAGCGCCGCCGCCGCGGTGATGCACTGCAGGGTCGCGGTCGAACGAGCGTTACGGGCACACCGTGAGGCGCACCGGCACACCCAGGACCTGTGGCACGAGGCCTGGGAAGCATGCCGGGCGGCGGCATACCGGTCACCCGAGGACCCTGTGCCGTGGGTGTGCCTGCTGGCGCTCGCCCGGCTCGACGAGGGGCAGCGGCTCGACGAGCACCGGATGGCACCGCCCGGGCCGATGCTCTTCCCCGGCCCGTGGGGCCTGCTGGCGCAGGCGGACAAGCGGGATCCGCACAACCGCGAGGCGTACCACCGGATGCTGCAGTTCGTGTACGCGCGGCGGTCCGGCACCCATCTCTCCGAGGCAGTCAACTTCGTCCAGTGGGCGTCCTCGTCCGCGCCCCTGGGATCGCCGCTCAAGGTGCTGCCGCTCTATGTGCGGGTGGAGCGCTACCGCCGGGAGAACGGCCAGGAGAAGGCGCTGGACCTGCACTGGGTCACGGACGACGCGGTCCGCGACGGCCGGCTGGCCCTGCACGACTGGTTCGATGTCGCGCCCACGGCGACGCGCACGCTGCTCGATCTCAGCCACTTGGCCCACGCGCTGTGGGGGGCGCTCCAGTTCGCCGACGCCGCCCGGGTGTTCGAGGCGCTGGGCCCGTTCTACGCGACGCTGCCATGGGTGTACCGGACGCCCGAGCCCGCTGACGCTGCGCTCGCGGAGGAGGTGTTCCTTCGCGCACGGGCGCGCTGCCTCGCGGCGGCGCGTGACGCCGGCCCCGGCCCCGGCCCCGCTGCGGGCCCCTACGGCTGAGCCGCCGCCGCCCGACCGGGCCCATGTCCCCACCCCGTACTCCTCCCCCGCGCGTACTCCCCCGTCGCACTGTGCTGCCCGCCGCACCACCCCTTGCCCTGTCCGCTCAAGTACATCGCCTTTCCCCGGAGGTACCTCGATGTCCATATCCCCGCCGAAGTGGTCGGATTCCGGCCGGACCCCTCCCAAGGACGAGGAGGAACGGCTGAGGGAACTCGGCTACCAGCCCGTCCTGGCCCGCCGAATGGGCGGCTTCGGCAACTTCGCCATCAGCTTCTCCGTGATCTCGATCCTGTCCGGCTGTATGACGCTGTACGGATTCGGGCTGGGCACCGGCGGCCCCGCGGTGATGATGTGGGGCTGGCTGGGCGTCGGTCTCTTCGTCCTCTGCGTCGGCATGGCCCTGGCCGAGGTGACCAGCGCCTATCCGACGTCGGGCGCGCTGTACTACATGGCCGACCGGCTCGGCGGCCGTAAGTGGGGCTGGTACACGGGCTGGCTCAACCTGCTCGGTCTGCTGGGCGCCATCGCCGGTATCGACTACGGGTGCGCCCTGTTCACCGGCGCGTTCCTGAACCTCCAGTGGGGGCTCGAGCCCACACCCGGCTCCACGATGATCATCTTCATTTGCATCCTGCTGCTGCATGCCACCCTCAACCTCTTCGGCGTACGGCTCGTCAGCCTGCTCAACTCGGTCAGCGTGTGGTGGCACCTCGGCGGCGTGGCCCTGATCGTAGGCGCCCTCGCGATCGTGCCGTCCGACCACCGGTCCCCGCAGTTCGTCTTCGGCGAGTTCGTCAACGGCACCGGCTGGGACAACCCGGTCTATGTCGCCGCCATCGGCCTGCTGCTCGCGCAGTACACCTTCAGCGGGTACGACGCCTCGGCCCACCTCTCGGAGGAGACCTCCAACGCGTCAGTGGCCGCGGCCAAGGGCATCGTGCGCTCCATCTGGGTCTCGTGGATCGCCGGGTTCGCGCTGCTGGCGGGCCTGACCTTCGCGATCCAGGACTACGCGGGCACCCAGGGCACCGCGACGGGCGTACCGCCGGCGCAGATCTTCATCGACGCCCTCGGCACCGGTGCCGCCACGGCGCTGCTGCTCGTGGTGATCGTCGCGCAGCTCTTCTGCGGCAACGCGGAGGTGGCCGCGGCCAGCCGGATGGTGTTCGCCTTCAGCCGGGACAACGCGCTGCCCGGTTCCGCCCTGTGGCGCAAGGTGAGCAGCCGGACGCAGACGCCCGTCCCGGCGGTGTGGCTGTCGGTGACCTTCGCCTGCCTGCTGGCCGTCCCGTCGCTGTACTCGGCCACCGCGTACGGAGCGGTCACCGCGATCAACGTCATCGGCATCACGCCCGCGTACGCCATCCCGATCTACCTGCGGCTGCGTGCCGGCGACCGCTTCCAGCCGGGTCCGTGGTCGCTGGGCCGCTGGAGCAGGCCGATCGGCTGGGCCGCCGTGGTGTGGGTGGCGTGCGTGACCGTCCTGTTCTGCCTGCCCCAGTCGAACCCGGTGACCGTCGACTCGATGAACTACGCCTCGATCGCGCTGGCGGCGGTGCTGATCCTGGCCACGGTGTGGTGGTTCGTCGCCCGGCGCTCGTACGGCACGCCGGCGGCGTACGGAACCGCCCGCGAGCAGGCGGAGATCGCGGAGAACATCGTCTGACACTCCCCTGTCCCTCGCGAGGGCCCGGCCGTGACGGCCGGGCCCTCGGCGTTCTGGGGTCGCGGGGCCCACGACCCGGCCGGCCGGGGGCGTCGCGTGCCGGAGTGTCCTCGCCCATACAGCGCTCGCCGATCCAAGCGCTTCACCGTCACAAACCGGACTTCGCATCAAATCGCGTACGAAGCATTGACGGCGCGCCAACTCGGCTCTCGTTCGGCACGTTGCACTTCGTACGTCATGTATGAGACGCGATACGCGAGATCTGAGAGTGCTGATGACCTTCGCTCCCACCCCGATCCCCTCCCGCACCCAGTTCGTGCTGGAGGCGATCAAGCACGCCATCCTCACCGGCGTTCTCACCCCTGGGCACTCCATGGTCCAGACCGAACTGGCCGCGCGGTTCGGTGTGTCGAAGACCCCGGTGCGGGAGGCCCTCAAGACCCTGGCCGGAACGGGGCTCGTGGTGATGAGCCAGTACAAGGGCGCCACCGTCCGCATGGTCGATGCCGACATGGCGCGCGAGGTGTACGACGTGCGGCTGCTGCTGGAGCCGGAGGCGCTGCGGCGCTCCATCACCCGCAACGCGTCGCTCGAGGACGCGCGGACGGCGCTCGTCAGGGCCGACGAGGCGGCCGATCAGGCCGGACGATCCCTGGCCGACCGGGAGTTCCACCGGGCCCTGTATCTGCCCTGCGGCAATCCGCTGCTGGCCCGGATGCTCGACGAGGTCCGCGACCAGGCGGCCCTGGTGAGCACGGCGGGTCGCCGGGCGGCCCGCAGCAGCGGCAGCCGTTCGTCGTCGAACTCGACGTCCATGACGATCACCGCGTCCGCCACCGCGTCGCCCTCGATGCGCCGCACGGCCTCCGGGCCCTCCTCCCCGGTGAGCAGGAGGACGTCATAGCCGTGGGCGCGGGCCGTGATGCTCCGGACGGCCATGGCCATCTGGAGCATCACGGGCACATGGATGTCGGTGCGCAGCGGCACCATCAGCGCGATGATGCCGGACCGGTTGCCGGCGAGTGCGCGGGCACCGGCGTGCGGCCGGTAGCCGAGTTCGATGCTCCGCTCGCCCCGCTCGCGGGTGCTCCAGGAGATCGGGCGTTTGCCGCTGAGGACACAGCTGACCGTGCCGGCGGAGCCGCCTGCTTGGCGGGCGACATCAGCAAGGGTGACCATTCGTACACTCCACGGCGGACCGTTGTGACGCGCCTCGGCGTCCTGGAGCCATGACCCTGAAGTTGCGGGTCAAGGCCTGTCCAGGTCGGCCGAGGCGCGTCGGTGCGCCCGCAGGTCACCGCTCGCGCGGTGTGCCGCTGCCGGGACCTCTCGTCCGGATCCGACGCACCGGGTCCGAACGGGAGGACCTAGAGCGCCGGGTGTGCGTTCTTCATGAGCTCCTGGAACTGCGCGGAGAACCAGTGGCCGGAGACCGGCGCACCGCCCAGCGCGCCGGACATGTTGTTCCCGTTGCGCACGTTGCCCGTGTAGGTCGGGTCGCACATCCGGTCGAAGCCCTTGCCCTCGTCGTTCGGGATCTCCGAGCTGGAGCCGTCGGACTCACCCGGGGGCTTGACCCACAGGTAGGCGTCGATGCCCACCTCGGGAGCCGCCTTCGGCCGCTCGCCGATGCCCGCGCCCGCCTGGTTGCACCAGTTGCCGAGGTGGATCCGGCGGTCGAGCTTGCCGCCGTTGACGTAGGTGTCGACATTGGTCTGCGGCCCCGGGCCGGTGGGCCGTGCGGTGCCGCCCCAGCCGTTGCGGGAGGTGTCGATCAGCATGCCGATGCTGGAGGCGAAGCCTGCCTGGACCAGGCGCTGGCGGAAGGCCTGGGCGTAGGACAGTTCATCGACGTAGCGGTTCCAGTCGACCCACTTCGACTGGCGCACCGAGGTGCCGCCCACCGCGTCGTTGATCGTGAAGTGCGGCTCCTTGAGGGGGCCGTAGTTGGCGGTGTTGGTGATGAAGCCGGTGACGTACTCCAGCTTGCCGCCCTCGGCCTTGGCGGCCTGGGCGAACAGTTCGGCGGAGGGGCCGAAGTTGTCGTCCCAGCCCAGCCAGCCGTGGTGACCGGCGTCGATGTAGTTGTAGACGTTGGGGATCGGGCCGAGCTTGGACAGTGCGTAGCCGACACCCTTGACGTAGTTGCCGTTCGCCTTCATCACGTCGCACTGCGGGGTGGCGGTGGGTCGGCTGCCCGCGTTGGTGATGAGGTTCGGCAGAGAGTCGATCTCGATGACGGTGGTGATGCGCAGGCTCGCGTACTTCGGGTCGGCGACGGCGGCCGCGATCGGATCGATGAACTCGCTCTTGTAGCGCGGGAGCTCATCGGGCCCGAGCTCGCCGTTGGAGGCGAGTGCGGCGCAGTCGCGGCCGGGGAGGTCGTATACGACGAGGTTGATGGCCAGCGGGCTGCCGCCGGCCTGCTTGAGTGCCTCGTCGAGGTGGTCACGCAGACCCATCCCGCCGTTGACGCCCTCGATCGCCGCGATGCGGTCGAGCCACACGGAGGTCGAGGTGTTGGCGATGCGGCTGCCGCCCGGTTCGGCGGCGGCCTTCGCCGACCATTCGGGGTTGACGTACATCTTGGCGCCGACGAACGGGTTGTCGACCTTGTCACCGGCCGGGGGGTCGGTCGGAGGGTCGGTGGGCGGGTCGGTCGGCGGGTCGGTAGGCGTGGTGCCGCCGTTGCAGGTCACGCCGTTGACCGCGAAGGACGTCGGCGCGGCGTTGGTGCCGCTGTAGGAGAACTGCGCGCCCGGTGAGACGGTCGCGCCGCCGGCGATGGACCGGTTCCAGTCGGCGCCCTTGACCGTGACGGTGCTGCCTGACTGCGACCAGGTGCCGCTCCAGCCGCTGCTGAGCTTCTGGTTGCCCGTATAGGCGTACGTCAGCGTCCAGTTCTCGATCGTGGTGGTGCCGGTGTTCTTGACGTTGACCGTGGTCGTGAAGCCGGAGCCCCAGTCGCTGGTCCGGTAGTCGACGCTGCACGCGATCGCCGCGGCGGCGGCGGGCGTCTGCATGAGGTTGACGGCGCCGGCGCCGGTGGCCAGAAGGCTGCAGGCGGCCAGCAGGGCGGTGCGCCTGGGGCGCAGCGGTGGTGCGGTGGCACGGCTCATGGTGTCGCGGCTCATGGGGTGACATGTCCTCTCGTCGGCGAATCGGGGGTGGGAGCATTGCGCTGGTCGAGCAGGCCTGTGCACACGGCCTGGCTGTGGGAGCGCTCCCAGACAAGTGACCGAAAACGGGGGGCGGTTCTGTCCCGTTCCAGAGACTCTCTCCAGGGATGCGCGAACCGTCGCAGCGCGATTGCGCCCGGTGCGGGCAGGACACCGGGCGGAGCGACGGCAAGGTGCGGGGGGGACGCATGAGCGACTCCGTGCAGCTCGGACGCACCGAAAACGGCGTATCCCGTGATGGAACCGCTCCCACTGGTTGCACCGGAGGCTAGCGCCGAACGGCGGTGCAGAGAAGGGGACTTGGCAAATTTCTTGACGGAGCGCACTTCGCCACCCCGGTTTCTGTGACAACTCTTGACAGCTCCGCCGCACCACCTCACCGTGGGAGCGCTCCCACTGGTTCAAGGCTTGTGCTCAGCATGCCCGTGCTCAACTCCCCGAGCCGCTAGGAGAGTCACCCCCATGTCTCCACCAGGAAGACGGCGCCCACTGAGGCGCGTACTGACGGCGCTCGCCGCCGTCCTCTCGCTCCCCCTGACCCTCACCGCGACCGGCACGGCGCCTGCCCACGCCGCCGCCGTGCGGTGCAGCGTCGACTCTACGCCAAGGCCTACGACAGCCAGGGCGCCTCGGCCGAGTCGACCCCGGTCGGCATCACCGTGGCCACCGGCCCCGCGCTCGTGGCCTCACCCACGCAACTCGGCGTCCAGCAGGGCGGTTCCGGAACGTTCGACGTCAAGCTGTCCACCCAGCCGTCCTCCGACGTCACGGTGTCCGTGGCCCGCACGGCGGGCAACACCGGCCTGAGCGTGAGCAGCGGCGGAAGTCTCACCTTCACCCCGTCGAACTGGAACACGGCGCAGAGGGTGACCATCGCCGCCGACAGCCAGGGCACCGGCGCGGCCACCTTCAGGGTGACCGCCCCCGGCCACGCGGCGGCCGGGGTGACGGTGACGCAACTGGGCGGTTCGAAGGAGTACGACGGGCGCTTCCTCGAGCTGTACGGGAAGATCACCGACCCGGCCAGCGGCTACTTCTCGCCCGAGGGCATCCCGTACCACTCCGTCGAGACGCTGATCGTCGAGGCCCCCGACCACGGGCACGAGACGACGTCGGAGGCGTACAGCTACCTGATCTGGCTCCAGGCCATGTACGGCCGGATCAGCGGTGACTGGACGAAGTTCAACGGCGCCTGGGAGATCATGGAGAAATACATGATCCCCGCGCACGCCGACCAGGCCACCGGCTCCTACTACGACCCGAACAAGCCGGCGACCTACGCGCCGGAGCACGACCAGCCCTCCCAGTACCCGGCCGAGCTCCAGCCCTCCGTGACATCCGGCAAGGACCCGATCGCCGCGGAGCTGAAGAGCGCGTACGGCACGGACGACGTCTACGGCATGCACTGGCTCCAGGACGTCGACAACGTCTACGGGTACGGCAACGAGCCCGGCAAGTGCGAGGCCGGGCCGAGCGCGACGGGCCCCTCGTACATCAACACCTTCCAGCGCGGTCCGCAGGAATCGGTGTGGGAGACGGTCCCGCAGCCGACCTGTGACCGCTTCGCCTACGGCGGCCCCAACGGTTACCTGGACCTGTTCACCAAGGACGCGTCCTACGCCAAGCAGTGGAAGTACACCAACGCCCCGGACGCGGACGCCCGCGCCGTGCAGGCCGCCTACTGGGCCGACCTGTGGGCCAAGGAGCAGGGCAAGGGCTCCCAGGTCTCCGGCACGGTCGCCAAGGCCGCCAAGATGGGCGACTACCTGCGCTACGCCATGTTCGACAAGTACTTCAAGAAGGTCGGCAACTGCGTGGGGCCGACCACCTGCCCGGCCGGCACCGGCAAGGACAGTTCGCACTACCTGCTGTCCTGGTACTACGCCTGGGGCGGCGCGGCCGACTCCTCGGCGGGCTGGGCCTGGCGCATCGGCTCCAGCCACGCGCACGGCGGTTACCAGAACCCGCTCGCGGCCCACGCGCTCAGCGCCTACGCCCCGCTGAAGCCCAAGTCACCGACGGCGCAGGCTGACTGGGCGAAGAGCCTGGACCGGCAGATCGAGTTCTACCGCTGGCTGCAGGCCGAAGAGGGAGCCATCGCGGGCGGTGCGACGAACAGTGTCGGCGGCCGCTACGAGGCGCCGGCGGCCGGTACTCCCACCTTCTACGGGATGGCGTACGACGAGAAGCCGGTTTACCACGACCCGCCGTCGAACCAGTGGTTCGGCTTCCAGGCGTGGTCCATGGAGCGGGTCGCCGAGTACTACCAGCAGACGGGGGACGCGCAGGCGAAGGAGGTGCTCGACAAGTGGGTCGACTGGGCGCTCTCCGAGACGACCGTCAACCCCGACGGCACGTTCCGGATCCCGTCCACGCTCCAGTGGTCCGGCAAGCCCGACACGTGGGACGCGGCGAACCCGGGCGCGAACGCCGGTCTGCACGTGACGGTGGCCGACTACACCCAGGACGTGGGTGTGGCCGGCGCTTACGCCAAGGTGCTGACGTACTACGCCGCACGTTCGGGTGACGCGGAGGCCAAGTCCGTGGCCAAGGCCCTGCTCGACGGCATGTGGGACCACCACCAGGACGCGCTCGGCATAGCGGTACCCGAGACGCGTACCGACTACAGCCGGTTCGACGACCCGGTGTACGTGCCCAGCGGCTGGACGGGAACGATGCCGAACGGCGACGCGATCAACTCGTCGTCGACGTTCGCGTCGCTGCGTTCCTTCTACCAGGACGACCCTGCCTGGTCGAAGATCGAGAGTTACCTCGCGGGCGGCGCCGCACCGGAGTTCACCTACCACCGCTTCTGGGCGCAGGCGGACATCGCCCTCGCCATGGGCGCGTACGCGGAGCTGCTCGAGTGACGCACGACCGGTGAGCGCCCGCCCGTCGAGCGGTCACCGGTGAGCGGGTCGCCACCGGGGAGACACTGAACCGCCCATTCATCAACAGGCGGAGCCGGGCGGCATCCAGCGTGATGCCGCCCGGCTCCGTGGTGTGGGGAGTGTGGTCCGGCCCAGAGCGGATCGGACCACTGCCGGCGTCCTGGGCGTTGACGATGCCAGAGGTCAGAAACCGAACAGATTCGTGACGCGGGAGTCCGCCACGCAGCTGTTGGGGAAGGTCCGCTCGTACGAGACCCGGCGGCCCTCCCACACGCCGTCAGCGGTGAGGGTGACGGGAGCGTAGATCTGCGGGCAAGCGCGATCCGAGTCGTCGTTCAGGGTGAGCGCGGGCTGTCCATGAGCACGCTCCAGGTCCGCGCACGCGGCCTCGGCGTCGGGGTGGGAGCCGCCGGCGGTCGGGTTGCAGGTGAGGGTGACCGCCCGTTCGACGGTCGCTGTCGCCGCGCTCTCGCCCTGACCGGCGGTGAGCACCAATGCGGAGGGCGGGTACAGCCTGTCGGGCGTGTCGGCTGCGGCAGAGCCGGCTGTAAGAGACAGGGCGCCGGCGACCACGCCGGCGACGCAGGTGATCTTGGTTGTGGAGCGACGCATCAGAATCTCCTTCTTCTCGACTACGGAACTTTCAGCGTTGCTCAGGAGCGCGGGAACGTCGCATCGACGCCCCTCACTTCGGACATCGGAGATCGAAGAAGCTGGCTTGAAGGGGTAAGTCGGGCGCTACGGAGTTTGTGACGCTTTGCGTTTAGCGGCAGTTCGTCTGCGTGAGACGTCACCGAGCCGGCGGCCTCACGGCAGTTAATGAGCCGTGGCTTCTCGACCGAGACGCCACCTTTCCGGCCGATGCCGGAGAAGGGTTGGTTGAAGCGGCACAGAAATCCGTCTGGTCGTGTCTTTCCGTCAAGCCGTCTCGCCACTGGCAGAGTCGGGCAGCCTCGGGCCGGTGAAAAATCTCCCACAGCAACCGGCGAACGTCCTGCAAATCTTCTGTCGTGACGTCCTGCCGTCCGACCGGACCGGACGATCTGCTTCGCCCGCAGTTGATTCTTCATGCAAGTGTTGGCCGGATATGCGCCGATCCGGGGCCCGTGACAAATCTTTCGGCAACGTTGGTGGGATCCGGGGCAGTCGGATCTGACCCGTCAACTACTGCGGAACACCGCTCGTACTGAGAGAGAGGGAACGCATGCGTACTCGTCGTCGATTTCTTCGAGGTGGTACTGCGGCGCTCGCGGCGTTGGCCGTCGCCGGAACAACCGCTTCTGTTCACGACGAATCCCATCGGGCGGACGGAGCAGGGCAGAACAGTCCCTCCCGGGCTCCCACGGTCGGCAAACCGTTCGACGAAACGTACAAGGGCAGGCGCATCCAAGGCCGGCCGACCGATCACGGGCATCACGGGACCGGGAGCGGCTACCGAGTCCTGATAGACGGAACCGATCTCCACGTCATGCGGAACGGAGACGGGACGTGGGTCAGTCTGATCGACCACTACGAGGTTTTCGCGACTCCGCAGGCCCTGGCACGGTCAGCGGTCGACAATCTGGCCGGCGCCGACCTCGTCCCCGGCACGGCACACCTGTGACCATCCGGGAAAGGAACGCCTGACATGGCCGTGCGAAAGAACCAGTCCACACTCACCTCGACCGAGAAGGGCGAGTTCATCGACGCGATCCTCGAGCTCAAACGCAGCGGACGCTATGACGACTTCGTGCGCACGCACAACGAATTCATCATGAGCGACACGGACCAGGGCGAACGCGTGGGGCACCGTTCCCCGTCCTTTCTGCCATGGCACCGGAAGTTCCTGCTCGAATTCGAGCAGGAACTTCAACGGATCACCCCCTCCGTGTCACTGCCCTACTGGGACTGGAGCACGGACGATACGCCCGGCTCTTCCCTGTGGGCCACGGACTTCCTGGGCGGTGACGGACGCACCCGCGACGGCCAGGTGACGACCGGCCCGTTCGCGAGCCTGGCCGGAAACTGGACCATCGACACCCGAGTGGACACCCGACCTTTCCTGCGGCGCGCGTTGGGCGGCGGAGGAAGGGCATTGCCCGGGCGCGACGACATCGAGGCGGTGCTGTCCGTCGAAACCTACGACACACCGCCGTGGAACAGCACCTCGCGGGGCTTTCGCAACCTCCTCGAGGGCTGGCGCGGCGTCAATCTGCACAACAGGGTGCACGTCTGGGTGGGCGGCCACATGGCAACGGGCGCGTCCCCGAACGATCCGGTGTTCTGGCTGCATCACGCCTTCATAGACAAACTGTGGGCGGACTGGCAGAAACGGCATCCGGCATCACGCTATCTGCCCGATACCGCGACCGAGAACGTGGTGGATCTGAACTCCACCATGCGCCCCTGGAACGACGTCACACCACGCGACATGTTGGACCACACAAAGTTCTACACATTCGACACATGAGCCCGGCCATGAGGCTGCCGACTCCCAGCCCGTGACTTCGCCAGCGGACGTTGCGGGCCGCCGGGCAAAGACGCCATGACGCGATGCACAACGACCTGCCCGGCCTGCCCGGCACCAGCATCTGGATCCGGGACGTGGAGACGTCCCTGCCGGCTCCCACCGAGGAGAACCGCGGCTGGATCAGCAGCGACAGGCCGAGCACCGCGGCGATCGAGGCCCGGTCCTGCCGGGACGAGACCAGCCCGTGAGCGGGGGCGGCCGCCGGGCCGCCCCGTGGTCCCGGCCCGCAGCCGCTCCGGTCAGCGCCGGGTCGTCGTGTGCGCGCCGACGCGCCCACGAGCGGCGCATAGCAGGGGCGGCCGACCGAAACGACTCGCCCGCCGGCCCGGACGGTCCCCAATTCCCCTGCCATGTCGGCGGACCGGGCCCACCCGTTCCGCTCACCTGGAGCGGTCGACAAACATGCTGAGCAAAGATCGCGCGAGCGGCAGACTGGTCCGATGAACGCATCGGATCCCAAGGCTGACCTTCACTTCTACCTCCAGTCCGCCCGTGATGCCCTGCTGTGGAAGCTCGAAGGGCTCTCCGAGTACGACGTCCGCCGCCCGCTGACGCCGACCGGCACCAATCTCCTCGGCCTCGTCAAGCACGCGGCCGGCGTGGAGCTGGGCTACCTCGGCGACACCTTCGGGCGGCCGACCGGCGAGCCGTTGCCCTGGCTCGAGGACGGCGCAGAGGCCAACGCGGACATGTGGGTCACCGCCGACGAGTCACGCGAGTACATCGTGGAGCTCTACCACCGGGCATGGGCGCACGCCGACGCGACGATGGACGCGCTGCCGCTGGACACGGTCGGCAAGGTGCCCTGGTGGCCCAGAAGGAACGAGGTGACGTTGCATCATGCCGTCGTGCGTGTGATCGCCGATACGCACCGGCACGCCGGGCACGCCGACATCCTCCGGGAACTGACGGACGGTGCCGTCGGCATGAACGAGAACAACCGCAGCATGGCGCCCGGGGACTCGGCGTGGTGGGAGAACCACCGAAGCCGACTGGAGCGCACGGCCGAGGAGGCCGACCGCCGATCGCGCGGGTCCCGGTGAAGGCGAGGCGCTTCGCGCCTGACCGTCACGCACGACGCGGCGGCGCACGTCTCACCGGGCTCCTGCCCTGACCGTCGCCGGCCGGAGGGTACGCCCCCGGGCGGGGGCCGTACCCGGGTCGACGCCGCCGCGTCACCGCCATGCTGGCGCCTCGCGCGCCGCCCCCAGGTCCCAGGGCGGTCAGCGGGAGTCGGCCGGCCTGCGCCACATCCCCCACAGCACCGGCCCGCCCCCGGGCAGCTGCACCTCCTCGCGCACGGTGAAGCCGAAGTGCTCGTAGAAGGGGAGGTTGGCCGGCTTGGAGGACTCCAGATAGGTGGGCAGACGTGCCGCGTCGGCCTTGGCCAGCCCCGAGCGCAGCAGGGCCGCCCCGTGACCCCGGCCCTGGGCGGCAGGGTCGGCGCCGATCATCGCCAGGTACCAGTGCGGTTCCTGGGGTGTGTGCTTCGCGGCCGTCTCGACAGCGTCCCTGAACAGCGGAGCCCGGTCACCGAGAATGGCCAGGAGTTCCTCGATGGTCCCGGCGTCAGGAACGGCCTTGGCCTGCGCCACCGGCGGCACCCAGAACGCGGCCGCCGCCTCGGTGTGCTCGCACATGCCGTGACGCCCGTACTGCCGGGTGAAGATCGTGGCGAAGTAGCGGCCCAGCACCGCCTCGCGCGCATCGTCGTCGGGGAAGAACCAACGCATCATCGGGTCGTCGTCGAAGGCGCGGGCAAGGATCGGACTGATCCGCGGAGCGTCGTCGATCGTTGCCGCTTTCGGCATGTTCGTTATCGCCATACGGGCCATTCTGCACATGGTGATCTTGAGTGCGGGACGGGGTCCCTGCCCGGCGGCGGGGGCGTACGGGGACAAAAAGGCGCTCCGGTACGGGGGTTCGGGGTGCAGCGGAGTTACGCGAGCACCGGCACCACACCACCGAGCTAGCATCGCTACCGAGTGCATGTTAGCGTTGATAACGTTTCAAGGTACAAAACGCTTCCCACCTCCCGACAGGAGCGACACGATGACCGAGCAGAGCCGGACCCCCACTCCCAGCCCTCACCGCGTCGCGATCGTCACCGGCGGCTCCCGAGGCATCGGCCGTGAGAGCGCGGAGCGGCTGGCCGCGGACGGCTTCGCCGTCGTGATCAACTACGCGGGCAACCGGGCCGAGGCCGAGGCTGCGGTCACCGCTGTCACCGCTGCGGGCGGGCAGGCCGTCGCCTTCCGCGGCGATGTGGCCGACGAGCAGGCGGTCGCCGCCCTCTTCCATCTCGCCGAGGACACTTTCGGCGGCGTGGACGTGGTCGTCCACGCGGCAGGCGTCATGACGCTCGCGCCGCTGGTCGATCTCGACCTGGACGCGCTGGACCGGATGCACCGCACCAACGTCCGCGGCACGTTCGTCGTCAACCAGCAGGCCGCCCGCCGACTGCGCTCCGGCGGCGCCGTCATCAACTTCTCGACGTCCGTACTGGGCCTCGCCCTCCCCGGCTACAGCGCGTACGCCGCCACCAAGGGCGCCGTCGAGGCCGTCACGCTGATTCTCGCCCGCGAGCTGAGGGGCCGGGACATCACGGTCAATGCTGTAGCCCCGGGGCCGACCGCCACCGCGCTGTTCCTGGGCGGCAAGGACGCCGAGACCATCGAGCGGATGTCGAGGATGAACCCGCTGGAGCGCCTCGGCACCCCCGCCGACATCGCAGAGGTCGTCTCCTTCCTCGCCGGCCCCGCCCGCTGGATCAACGGCCAGGTCTTGCGCGCCAACGGCGGCGCGATCTGAGCCCCGTGGCGACGCCGGTCGGCCCAGCCGCGCTCATGCCGGGGCGTCACGCCATGGGCAAGACCGTCCTCTTCAGCCGTCGCCGAGGGAGGTGACCTCCCGTGCCGAGGACGCGTAGCGCCGCTACGCGGCTTGGTAGCGTCGCCGCCATGAGCACCCGTGACCGCATCCTCGAAGTCGCCGCCGACCTAATCGCGGCCTCCCCCGACGGCGACGTCTCCACCCGCGCCGTGTGCGACGGGGCCCAGGTGGGAGCGCCGGCGCTCTACCGGCACTTCGGGGACAAGGAGGGTCTGCTCTCGGCGGTCGTCGACCACGGTTTCGACAAATATCTGGCCACCAAGCGTGAGCGCAGCCCCGGGGCGGACCCCGTACAGGACCTGCGGGACGGATGGGACACCCATGTGGCCTTCGCCCTGGCCAACCCCAACCTGTACCGCCTGATGAACTCCCCCGCCATGCGCACCCCGCCCGCCGCCGCCCTGGAGTCCCATCGGGTCCTGACCCGGGACCTGGAACGCGCGGCGGCACTCGGCAAGCTCCGGCTCGCGCCGCGCGTGGCCGCGCAGATGGTCATGGCCGCGAACGTGGGGGTGGCACTGATGCTGGTGTCCCGCCCCACCACCTTCGAGGACGCGGTCCTGTCCACCCGGGTCCGCGACGCCGTCCACGCCGCGATCCTCACCCCGGACGCCTACGCCGAGGCCACACCGGCCGTCGGACCGGCGGACGGGCGGAGCGCGGCGGACATCCCCTCGACCGCGGCGAAACTCGAGGCCCTGCTCGCCCACGCACCGTCCCCGGCACTGACCGGCGCGGAGAGCGGTCTCCTGAGCGAGTGGCTGGGACGGCTGTCCGACACCTCTTGAGTGCGGCGGGGGTTCTCCACCATCCGGTGTGGGGCCTTGGTCACTGTCCGGGCGCCCCACGAGGAGTTACCGGCGCGAACGGGGAGCCCCTGCCCGCCGGTCCGCGGTGGGCGGCCTCTCCGACCTCGACGACCCGGGGGCGATCGGGACCGGGCGGCGCCGTTGCCGTACTCGGGGTTGGCGGACCCGATGGACGCGCCGCGCAGGTCGCACACCGAGCCCGGCCGCGGGAACGTTTCGGCGCCGGTACTGCCGGACGTACGCAGCATGGGCGCCCTGGAGACTGCCGGATCAGGGCAGGGCTGCCCGGATGCCCGTCCGACAGAATCATGGTGCCGGGGCGAGGCATCCCGCCGCCGGCGGAACGGCAGTCTCACGCGGGGCAGCGCGCCGCACGGGCCGGGGCAGGACAGAACAGCCTTGGCAGCGGTTCGCGGGCTGCGGACGCGGTGGCGAGGAAGAACTGGAACGGGGGTGACCGGGCCATGGCACGGCGGAAATTGAGGTCGGGCACGGTGGTGATCGGCGGCATGGGGCTGCTCGCGGCGACGCTCGCGGCATGCGGCTCGGACCCGGACAAGCGCTGCGTCGACCCTGTGTCGTACGAGGTGCTGCCCGACTACAAGTGCCGGCAGGAGAACGGAAAAGGCGGCTCGGGCGGCGGCGGAGGCGGCAGGTACTACTACGGCGGCACGGTCAGCGACGGCAAGGTCACCGGCGGCAGCTTCGACAAGTCCGCCGTAAGCAGAGGCGGGTTCGGCAAGTCCGGCTCGGGAGGAGGGTGATCCACTGTGCGACGCCGCACCATCGAGCCCCGTCCCGACTGGCAGCGCATCGTCGAGGCGCAGGGCTGCATCTATCCGCTGACCCGTCACCCCGACGGGTCGCTGCGCCCCTACTGGGACGAGAGCGCGTACTACGAGTTCTCGCTGCCCGAGGTGGAGGCACTGGAAGATGTCGTCGAGGAACTGCATGCGATGTCGCTCGCCGCGGCGGCGCACATCGTCGAAGAGAGTCGTTTCGCCGAGCTGGGCATCACCGACCCGCGTCTTGTCGCCCACGTCACCGAGTCCTGGCACCGGCGCGACGAACTGCCCTCCCTGTACGGACGCTTCGACCTGCACTACGACGGCACCGGTCCGGCGAAGATGCTGGAGTACAACGCGGACACCCCGACCTCCCTGGTCGAGGCCGCGAGCCCGCAGTGGTTCTGGATGGAGGAGCGTTTTCCCGGGGCCGACCAGTGGAACTCGCTCCACGAACGCCTCGTCGCCGCATGGCGGCGCCAGGCACCGCTCCTGCCGCCCGGCCCCGTCCACTTCGCGCACACCGACGGCGACGAGTGCGGCGAGGACCTGATGACCGTCGCGTATCTGCGAGAGACCGCGGAACAGGCGGGCATACCGACCGAGGCGCTGTCCGTGGAACGCATCGGCTGGGACCGGATCTCCGGCCGCTTCGTCGACGAGCGACTGGGCTTCATCCGCAGCTGCTTCAAGCTCTACCCCTGGGAGTGGCTGGTCACCGACCACTTCGGTCCGCAGGTCCTCGACACCCTGGACAACGGCGGCGGCACCGGGACCACCTGCTGGATCGAGCCCGCATGGAAGATGCTGCTGTCGAACAAGGCGCTGCTCGCGGTGCTGTGGGAGCTCTACCCGGGGCACCCGAACCTGCTCGCCGCCCACCTCGACGGTCCCCGCGAACTGGCCGACGGTCCGGGCTGGGCGGCCAAGCCGCTCCTGGGCCGGGAGGGAGCCGGGATCACCCTGCACGCACCGGGCGACACGCCCGTGGTGCGGGAAGAGCTCTGCTGCTACCAGGAGTTGGCACCCCTGCCCGACTTCGACGGCAACCGCGTGGTGCTGGGGGCCTGGGTCGTGGAGAACGAGGCCGCCGGTCTCGGCATCCGAGAATCCGCAGGGCCGGTCACGGACGGTTACGCCCGTTTCCTGCCGCACGTGATCCTCCAACCGGCCGGCCACCTCGGCTGACCGACCGACCTGCCGGCCGGCGGACCGGGGCGGCTCGTCGGCCGACACGTCACCGGGGGCAACGACACGCGGCCGGCATACGGGGCCGCACGCCGCACCCCACACGCCAGCGGTGGCCAGGGCCTGGTCTCGGCACCTGACCGCATGAACGGCGACGACGGCGCGTCCCCGGCATCGCGGGGGCGGGCCCGCCTGCGCTTCCCGCTCGTACGTCAGGTGGTGTCCGCCCCGCCGCCCCGGTGCGCTGTCCCGACCCGGGCGGGCCCGTGGCGCCGGCCGGGGAGCGCGTCCTGGCCGGCGGCGACCATGTCCGCGAAGGCACGGGCCAGCGGCGACAGGGCGTCCCACTTCCGTACCGCCCAGCCCGCCGAGAGGGCGGGAAGATCCGGGATCGGGACGAAGCGCAGCGAAGGGTGGGCGGAGCCGCTCCAGCCGGGCAGGGCGGGGACGACGGCGTGGCCGAGGCCGAGTTCGGCGAGGAGGATGGCGGTGTCCCAGTCGGCGACGCCGGTGTCCGAGGTGGCGTGGATGCCCCAATCGGCGAAGGCGGCGTCGAGCCGGGCGCGCGACGTGGAATTCTCGGGCAGCCGGATGTGGCGGATGCCGGCGAGATCCTGCGGCTCGATCCGGCTGCGGGCGGCGAGCGGGTCGTCCGCGTGGACGGCCAGCACCCAGGGCAGGTCGATCACCCGGCGCTGCTCGACGCCGCGCACGGGCGCGCCGATGGTGATCCATGCCAGGTCCAGGTCGTGGGCCGCGAGCGCGTCGAAGCAGCTTCGGCTGGAATTCTCCGTCTGGAACTCCAGGCTGACCCGGGGGTGTCGACGCCGGAATTCGACGACCGCCGCCGACATGAAGTGACGCACGGTGGTGGCGCCGGTGGTGATGCGTACGGAGCCCCCGTCACCGCGTACGAGGTCCGCGAGGCGCCGCAGTGCGACGTCGAGGCCGGCGATGCCGTCGGCGGCGGCCGCCTGAAGGAGTCGGCCCGCCCGAGTGGGCACGACGCCGCGGGGATGCCGTTCCACCAGGTCGGTCCCTATCTCCCGCTCGAGCCGCTTCACGTGCTGGCTGACGGCGGACTGGGTGCAGGACAGTTCGCGGGCGACGGCACTGAGGCTGCCGGCGCGACACACGGCGACGAAGACGCGCAGGTCATCAAGAGTCATCGGAGCCAAGGTATTCCTTGGGCCGCTGCAAGGAAACCCTAGGATTGACTTGGGTGTTGGTGGCCCGCGAAGATCTTCGTGGATCCAGGGCGGCAACCTGGACCGCGTGACGACGCGCTCCAGGTGCCGACCCGTCCGCGTGTGCCCTGCACCCCCGCGCCCGCGGATCAGCAGGACCAGCGGTCACGCTGCGGGAGTCGGGCCCATATGTCGGGCGGGCCGACCACGGCGCGTGCGTCGGTCAGGCGGAGTCCCACGTAGGCGCAGGAGTAGGCCACCGCGTTGTACTGGTAGAGGTAGGAGGCCAGGACCTCCTCCGATGTGTCGCCCGCGTCCGGCCCGCCGCCCGGGTGGAGGTCCGAGCCCTCGATGACGCCGTTGCGGGCGATGGTGCCCTGGTTGCCGCTCTTGGGGTTGGCGTACAGCCCGTAGCAGACGGTGCCGGCGGACAGTCGGGGCACAACGCCGGGCATCTGCGGTGCGTACCCCCACGGCTGGGTGACGACGCAGCCGCCCGGCACGGTCGTCACGCCGATTATCTGCAGGCTCTCTTCCATGTCGTGCTCTTCCGCGTCGTCCAGCAGTTCGGCCGACCGGGCTCCGGCGGGCGTCGCCTCCAGACGACGTATCGCCTCTTCCGCGTCGATGCCGGCCACGCATGCCAGGCCCGTGCCGTCGTAGTGGATGTCGCCCAGTGCGGCGACGAGTCGCCTCCCCTCCTGCGCGGCCGAACGCTCCGTCCCGGTCAGCCCTCGCTCCCCCGCGGGCACCGCGAACAGGTCGGGCGCAGGTCCGGCCAGGCTGAGCCGCCCCGGCGACCAGCCACCGATCAGGGGCCGCCAGGGATCGGCTCCCGCAGCGGCAAGGGCCCGCGCGTTGGCCGGCCGACCGGACAGGACCGCCTCCCACAACGCGGTCGTCCCGCCGTCGAGCGCGTCGACGTCCTCGACGCGTCCGGCCAGTTCCGTGACGACCTTCGGCGAGCCGAACACAGCTGCCCGGTGCAAGGCCCGTCCTTCGCCCCATCGTTCCGGGTCCGCCCCCTGGTCGAGCCGCCGTCGGATGTCGTCGTGGTCCTGCCAGCCCCTCCAGTCCATGCCTGCCCAGCCGTCGTTACGACCTGTCACCATGCCCCCTGCCTCGCCGGTGCGGAAGGCTCCGCACCGTCCCGTACCCACACCTTCGCAGAGGGGTCCGACAACGGATCGCCGACCACGACACCTTGCCGGGCCGCTGTCCTTCGTGGTCCGGCGGGGTGGGAGACTGAGCAGCCGTGAACGGTACGGAAGGGGCGGACGAGACCGTGCGACTGGGACGGGGGCGCACAGGCCTGACGGGCCTGGCCCTGATGACGGTGCTGACGATGATGGCGACGACCGGCTGCGCCGCTCTGTTCCTGGAGGACAAGGGCCCGCTCCCGCCGCGCTATTCGGGTCCGCCGCTGCCCGCGGACACTGTGGTCTCCGACCTGACCTCGGCTCTCAAGGCCGAGGGCATCACGCTGGAGCGGACCCCGCAGGAGCTGATCCCGACCGAGTGCCACGAACGTTTGACGGGCGAGCACGAGTCGGTGACGGCGGACACCGCTTTGAAGGCCGGGTTCTCGCGGGCGCGGTCGGACCACGGCTGGCAGGACGGACATGACATGGGTGAGGGATGGCTCAGCCTGCGCAAGGGCAACTGGACGGCTACGACGGTCCTTCCCAGTGCCGCGGGCGCGGACGCGTCCCCCACGTCGGTGATCGTGATCACGGTGGTGTGCGACGGAGGCCGCTCCAAATCGTCGCCTCGAACGGACTCCGCGCGGCCGTCCCCCGCCTCTTCCTAGGCATATCGACGAGCCTCGACGCTCACGGGGCCGGCCTGATCACGGCGCGTCCGGTCGCTCACGCGTCCCGACGCCGACACCCGGAGGCTGAGGTGGTCTCCGTGAGCTGGCCGTGCCATACGCCACCGGAAGCCCGCATGGCCGGTCTGCGTCCAGGCTCCGCAGGTCGTGCGCGCCGCGCGCCAGGGCACGAGGGCCTGGACCGGTTTCCGCTCCAGCACCGGCGCTCGGAGGACCGTAGGATCTTGGCTGCCGCAACGGCCTCTTCCAACACGTGCGTTCGGGCGGCGACAGGGCCATTCGGGCATGACGGGACGGCACCTGTTCCGAAGGCCTGAGTCCCGTGGATCGCCGCAGTGAGGAGCCGCTTTCCCCCTGGGCGTCCGAGTCCTCCTGCCCCCGCGAGTACCTGCAACGAGCACAGCGACTCCTCTCAAACGGGGGTGTGGCTGAGTGGCTCAGCCTCGGGGCTGAAGGGTGGTTAACCAGCAGTTGAGGCCGAACGCCCGATCCCTTGCAGCGCTCCCGTCCCGATCATGCGGGGAGGGAACGCTCGCCCCCGCCTGCACCACTGCGCGCCGGAGCGCAGCCGAGCCCTGTGCGGGGAGTGGGAGACGAGATTCTCCAACGCGGTGGAAGCCCGCGCCGACGGAACGTCGCACGGTGGTGGAAGTGAGCGGCCGCAGCATGGGTCGTCACGGCCGGGGCGCCACGCCGTCCGGGCGTCGATGAAGTGGATCATTCCACCAACGGGAAGCCCATAAGGGCCGGCATGCAATGCAAGGACGCCCACCGCCGGGTCTGTCCGGCGGTGGGCCACGGGCGAGCGGTCAGGCAGCCGGCCGGGACAGGGCGCCGCCCGCCTCTGCGCGCGCCTTCTCCACCGCTTCCCAGTCCTCGGTGCCGAGGGTGGCGAGCGCGGCCGGGAACACGCCGTCCTGCTCCTTGAGGATGTGCTCGCGCAGCAGGTCGAGGGTGTCGATCAGCCGGTCCGGCCAGCCCGGGTCGGTCAGGAACGGTCCTTCCGCCACGGCCAGAACGGACTCGATGCGGCGGTGCTCGGCCTCCAGCGCGGCGATCTGCTCCGGGAACTCCTCGGCCATCGCGGGGAACAAGCCGTGCTCCTCCACGTGGGTGTGCGGGCCCAGCACGGAGGTGATCTCGCGCGCGAGCTCGGCCATCCGCGTGATCGCGCCGTCTCGCCGGGCGTCACGTACGTGGCTGATGAGGTTCACGACCCTCTCGTGCTCCTGGGTCAGCTCGTCGATGGTCTCCAGTGCCTGGCAACCGCAGTACTCGCACACCGCTGATGCTCCTCACTTCTTCGGTCCCAGTATTTATCAGCCGCGTGTTCTCACGCGGTGGTGTGCGCGGTGCGGTGCGGGCGCCCACGCCCGGTCAGCGGAGCCCGGTCGCCGCCGTGGACTGCGGTGCGGACACCGGTGAGGGTGTAGGCCAGCGCCGCTGCGGCCGCGAGCGCGAGCAGGGCGAGACCGGCCGCGTAGGTTCCGTACTCCCCGTACAGGGAGCCCATCACCAGCGGCGGGAGGAAACCGCCCAGGCCACCCGCGGCGCCGACGACACCGGTGACCGAACCGACCTTGTTCGCCGGAGTCAGCAGGGCCACCAGGGCGAAGGTCGCCCCGCTGCCCGCGCCGAGCGCGGCAGCCATGGCCAGGAAGGCGATCGTGCCCACCGGCGCCAGGGCCGGGGTGAACGACTGCACGACCGCTCCGGCGACGACCACGGCAAGCGAGCCGGCGAGCACCCTCACCGTGCCCAGCCGGTCGGACAGCCAGCCGCCGATCGGACGCATCGCCACCGCGAGCAGGACGAAGCCGGCCATACGGTCGGCAGCATCCGCCTGGGTCAGGCCGTAGCCCGTCTTGAGGTAGGTCGGCAGGTAGACGGAGAAGGCCACGTAGCCACCGAAGGCCACCGCGTACAGCGCGGACGCCTGCCAGGTGATGCCCAGGCGCGCGGTGGCGGCCAGCCGGCGTCCCAGAGGCTCGGTCGGCACGGTGCGTCCGGGCGCGTCGCGCAGCAGCAGCGCGGCGACCACGGCGTACACGGCCAGGACCGCGGCGGTGATCAGGAACGGACTGGCCATGCTGCTCGCGTCGACCAGCTTCACCGTAATCAGGGCACTGATCGCGGTGCCGCCCATGCCGGCACCGAAGACGCCGATGGCAAAGCCGCGCCGCTCGGGCGGGAACCAGGCGTTGACAAGGGGCACGCCGACGGCGAAGGCGGTGCCGCCTACGCCCAGGAAGAACCCGCCGACCAGCAGCGCGGCGAGAGAGGAGTGCCCGGCAAGGCCGAGGTAGAGCACCGGCACGATGGTGACCGCCGACACGATCGGAAACATCACCCGCCCACCGAACCGGTCGGTCAGGGCTCCCACCGGGATCCGGCCCAGGGAGCCGACCACGACCGGCACCGCCACAAGGAGCGACTGCTCGAACGACGACAGCTCCAGGCTGTCCTTGAACCGCGGGCCCAGCGGGCTCAGCAGCGCCCACGCCCAGAAGTTCACGGCGAAACCGATCGTGGCCAGGGCCAGCATCAGCCACGCCTGGCGGGATACCGGAGCACCTGACGGTGAGCTGTCACCCTTCGACTTCAACGGCTGGACCATGTTGTCCGTCCCTTTCGGATGCATGGCGGTAGGGCGCCACGGGGATCGCGTACGCACGGCAGGCCCTTTGCCTGTCCAACGGCGTCCCGTAGCCACTGTCCGCAGCCGGACTCGCCGGCGGCATGGGCCATCAGTCCCGGCAGGGGGCCGGACAGGCCCCGGGTTCGGATCCGACCGTCCCTCCCCCGGCCCCAGGTGCCCGCGGGTCGCCTCATCAGCCGTTTTCCACGGTGGGGTAGGGCCGGTCGGCCCTACCCCGGCCATCGCCGACGGGGGGACGATGGGCTGATGCTCCACACAGACGGCTTTCGCGCACTCGACCGGCTGGAGTGCCTGCGCCTGCTGGCCAAGGTCCCGGTCGGCCGCGTGGTCTACACCCGACAGGCACTGCCCGCGGTCCTCCCCATCAACTTCTCCCTGGACACGGACGCCTCCGTCCTCCTGTGCACCTCGCCGGCCTCGGATCTCGTTCACGCCATCGACGGCGTCGTGGTCGCCTTCGAAGCGGACGAGTTCGAGGCGGCGACCCGGTCCGGCTGGAGCGTGGTCGTCACCGGACGGGCCACCGTGGTGACCGATTCCGCCGAGCACGAGCGCCTGTCGCAGTCCGGCCCGAGCTCCTGGATGCCCTTGCCGGAGTCGGTGTTCGTACGGATCGAGTCGGAGATGGTCACCGGACGCGAACTCAGGGCAACGCCCGGCCCGCAGTGAGGCACAGCGAGTAGACGCAGCGGGCCTTGACACCTCCAGCTTGGGCAGGCGTCCGGCAGGGCGGGCAGCGGTCCGGGCCGGCGGCGGAGGTCACAGTGCCTGGGGCGTTCATCCTGCGCTGCGGCCCAGCTCCCAGTGGCTCGTCGCGGATCGTGGGCCGGGTAATGGATGAGCCTCCGGCGTGGGCCGGGGGTTGGCTTCGGTCTGGACCGGAGACAGGCTTTGCCAAACGGTCGACCACTTGTTTTCCCTGGTCAGGTAGCTTTCAAGGCATCCATTGATCTTTATGTGCGGGCCCGTTCGGCATGACCGACCGGGTTCGTGAGGAGGGGTGTGCCATGAGTGCGGTCAACCTGGCGGAAACGGCGGCCGGTCTGCCGGAGGCATGGAGCTCTCGCAGGCTGGGCATGGTGGGGGCGGCCTGCGTAAAGGTCCTGCGGATGGACGAGCTGCCGGTCGAAGAAGAGAGCCATGGGGCCGCCGAGGCTCTGCTGGTCCTCGACGGTCGGCTGGAGCTGGAGGTGGACGGCACGCCGGTGTCGGTGCGGGCGGGCGAGCTGTTCATGGTGGCAGCGGGAACCGCACACGCGGTCCGCCCCGGAAGCCGGGGCACGTTGGTGATCGTAGAACTGCCGGAGGCGTTGCCGGTGTGCGAAATGAAGACGAAGCCACGGCCCGCGTTGACGTCCAGCGGCGGTCGCCGCACCCGGGAGTCTCCGGCGTCGAGCCCCAACTGAGCGGTGCGCTCGCCCAGTTCCCGGTACAGCGGGCCGAGCCCCAGCGCCGCCACGTGGTCGTCGCCCGCACCGGCGGGCGCCGGCCGCGTGCAACTCTCCGGCATGCAACGCCCGGCGCCCGCCTCCCCGGCCGACCGGGCCCGGCACCGGGACCATTGGTCCCTGTTGCCGCCGGCTTCATGGGGCCGGTAGGCCATCCGCCAGGGACCGCCGGACCCGGGTGTCGGATGCCGTGCCCCGCTTAGCGTCCTGGCCATGGAGAACGATCAGAACGCACGGCAGCGGAAGTCGCGCGCCGATGAGAGCTGGCCGCTGGCGGCCCGCAGGCTGCTCACGCGCAGCGAGGTGTCGGCCGACGGCCGCGCCGTGTTCGGCACGGGCGATCCGCAGTGGGAGGGCTTCTACCGAAACCGGTGGGCCCACGACAAGGTGGTGCGCTCCACGCACGGCGTGAACTGCACGGGTTCGTGTTCCTGGATGGTGTACGTCAAGGACGGCATCATCACCTGGGAGCACCAGGCCACCGACTACCCCTCGATCGGCGCCGACTGCCCCGAGTACGAGCCGCGCGGCTGCCCCCGTGGAGCCTCGTTCTCCTGGTACACCTACTCCCCCGGCCGGGTCCGCTACCCGTACGTGCGGGGCGCGCTGCTGAAGCTGTGGCGAGAGGCCCGCAAGCGCCTCGACGATCCCGTAGCGGCCTGGGCCGAGATCACCTCCGACCCTGCGAAGGCCCGCGCCTACAAACGGGCGCGCGGCAAGGGCGGCCTGGTGCGCGCCGACTGGGACGAGGTCAGCGAGCTGATCGCCGCAGCCCAGGTGCACACAGTCAAGGCGTACGGCCCCGACCGCGTCGCGGGCTTCTCACCCATCCCGGCGATGTCGATGGCGTCCTTCGCGGCCGGTGCCCGGTTCCACTCGTTGATCGGCGGCACCCTGCTGTCGTTCTACGACTGGTACGCGGACCTGCCGATCGCCTCCCCGCAGGTCTTCGGTGACCAGACGGACGTGCCGGAGGCCGCCGACTGGTGGAACGCCGGCTACCTGATCATGTGGGGCTCCAACATTCCCGTTACCCGCACCCCGGACGCGCACTTCCTCACCGAGACCCGTTACAACGGCACCAAGGTCGTCGCGGTCAGCCCCGACTACGCCGACAACGTGAAGCACGCCGACGAGTGGCTCGCCCCGCACCCCGGCACGGACGGCGCACTGGCGATGGCCATGGGCCACGTGATCCTGCGCGAGTTCCTCATCGACCGCGAGGTTCCGTACTTCCAGGACTACATGCGCAAGTTCACCGACGCGCCGTTCCTGGTCACCCTGCGCGAACACGACCACGGACTCGTCCCCGACGGGTTCCTGACCGCCGCCGACCTCGGCCACGACGAAGAGCACGCCGACTTCAAGACCGTCCTCGTGGACCGGGTCACGGGCGAGCCGGTGGTTCCCGGCGGCTCGCTCGGCTTCCGCTGGGGGGAGACCGGGCGAGGCAGCTGGAACCTCGATCTGGACGGCGTCGTACCCGAGTTGAGCCTCATCGAACACGCCGAGGACACCCTCGAGATCGCCCTGCCCCGCTTCGACGAGGGCGCCACGGAAGGCGGCTCGGTCATGGTGCGCGGAGTGCCGGTGCGCCGGATCGGCGGCCGCCTCGTCACCACCGTCTTCGACCTCATGCTGGCGCAGTACGGGGTGCAGCGCCCCGGTCTTCCGGGCAGCTGGCCGTCGTCCTACGACGACGCCTCCGAGCCCTACACCCCGGCCTGGCAGGAGACGATCACTTCGGTGCCCGCCGAGCAGGCGGCCCGGATCGCCCGGGAGTTCGCCCGCAACGCGGAGCGCACGAACGGCCGCTCCATGATCGCCCTCGGCGCGGGCACCAACCACTGGTTCCACTCCGACACCATCTACCGCGCCTTCCTGGCGCTGACCACCATGACCGGCTGCCAGGGCGTCAACGGGGGCGGCTGGGCGCACTACGTCGGCCAGGAGAAGGTCCGCCCGGTCACCGGGCAGCAGCACCTGTCGTTCGCCTTCGACTGGCAGCGGCCCACGCGGCACATGGCTGGCACTTCCTACTGGTACGTGAACTCCGACCAGTGGCGCTATGAGGCGTTCGGGCCCGACGAGCTGGCCTCCCCGCTCGGGGAGGGGCGCTTCGCGGGGAAGGGGTTCGCCGACTGCCTGGCGCAGGCCGTGCGACTGGGCTGGACGCCCGGCCACCCTGGCTTCAACCGCAACCCCCTCGACCTGACGGACGAGGCGGCCGCCGCGGGCCGTCCGGTCGCCGAGCATATCGTCGACGAGCTGAAGTCCGGACGGCTGCGGTTCGCCGTCGAGGACCCGGACGACCCGGCCAACTTCCCGCGCGTGCTGACCGTGTGGCGGGCCAACCTGCTCGGTTCCTCCGGGAAGGGCAACGAGTACTTCCTGCGGCACCTGCTGGGCACGGACGCGGCGGTCCGCTCCGAGGAGACTGGGCCGGAGCACCGGCCGAAGGACGTGGTGTGGCGGGAGGAGGCGCCGGAGGGCAAGCTCGACCTGCTGGTGTGCATGGACTTCCGGATGACCTCCACCGGCCTGCTCGCCGACGTGGTCCTGCCGGCGGCGACCTGGTACGAGAAGGACGACCTGTCCAGTACGGACATGCACCCGTTCGTGCACGCCTTCACCCCGGCCATCGCCCCGCCCTGGCAGGCCCGCACCGACTACGACACCTTCCTGACCATCGCCGACCGGTTCAGCGAGCTGGCCGCCGACCACCTCGGCACCCGTACCGACGTCCTGGCCGTGCCGCTGCTGCACGACACACCGGACGAACTCGCCCAGCCCGGCGGGACGGTACGGGACTGGAAGGCCGGCGAGTGCGAGCCGGTCCCCGGGAAGACCATGCCGAAGCTGGTCGTCATCGAGCGGGACTACTCCGCGATCGCGCAGAAGATGCGCGCCGTCGGTCCGCTGCTGGACACCCTGGGCACCACCACAAAGGGCGTCACCGTTCACCCGAACCAGGAGATCGATGACCTCCGGCGCCGCAACGGCACCGTCAGGGAAGGAGTCGCCGCCGGACGGCCTTCGCTCGCCACCGCGTCCCACATGTGCGAGGCCATCCTCGCCCTGTCCGGCACCACCAACGGCCGCCTGGCCACCGAGGGCTTCCGCGAGCTGGAGCGGCAGACCGGCAGCGAGGGCCTGGTGGAACTGGCCTCCGAGCGTGAGTCGGAGCGGATCACCTTCGCCGACACCCGCACCCAGCCCCGCTCGGTGATCACTTCGTACGAGTGGTCGGGCTCCGAGACGGGCGGGCGCCGCTACTCGCCGTTCGTCATCAACACCGAGCACAAGAAGCCCTGGCACACCCTCACCGGACGCCAGCACTTCTTCGTCCAGCACGACTGGATCGCCGAACTCGGCGAGCAGCTCCCCGTTTACCGGCCGCCGTTGAATTCGCCCCGGCACTACGGCGACGAGCACCTGAACGAGAACGGCCGCGCCGAGGTCACGGTCCGGTATCTGACCCCGCACTCCAAGTGGTCCATCCACTCGAACTACCAGGACAACAAGTACATGCTCGACCTGTCCCGCGGCGGACCCACGATCTGGATGTCCACCACCGACGCCGACAAGATCGGCGTCAGGGACAACGAGTGGATCGAGGCGTACAACCGCAACGGCGTCGTCGCCGCCCGGGCCGTGGTCACCCACCGCATGCCCCAGGGAACCGTGTACATGTACCACGCCCAGGACCGCAACGTGAACGTGCCCAAGACCGAGGTCAGCGGCAAGCGCGGCGGCATCCACAACTCGCTCACGCGGCTGCTGCTCAAACCCACCCACCTCGCGGGCGGCTACGCACAGTTCACCTACGCCTTCAACTACTACGGACCGACCGGCAACCAGCGCGACGAGGTCACCGTCATCCGCCGTCGCTCGCAGGATGTGGAGTACTGACATGCGTGTGATGGCCCAAGTGGCAATGGTGATGAACCTCGACAAGTGCATCGGCTGCCACACCTGCTCGGTCACCTGCAAGCAGACGTGGACCAACCGCACCGGCGTCGAGTACGCCTGGTTCAACAACGTCGAGACCAAACCCGGCGTCGGCTACCCCCGCCGCTACGAGGACCAGGAGCGGTGGAAGGGCGGCTGGATGCTCGACAAGCGCGGACGGCTCGTCCTGCGCTCCGGCGGCCGGATCAAGCGACTGCTGTCGCTGTTCTCCAACCCTGACCTGCCGTCCATCGACGACTACTACGAGCCGGTCACCTACGACTACGACAACCTGGTCAGCGCCCCCGCCCAGAAGGACATCCCTGTCGCGCGCCCCCGCTCGGTCCTCACCGGCAAGCCCACCGCCATCACCTGGGGCGCCAACTGGGAGGACGGGCTGGGCGGCGCACCCGAGCACGCCGGCGGCGACCCGAACCTCGGCGGTGAGTGGGCTCAGAAGGTCAAGTTCGAGTTCGAGCAGACCTTCCTCTTCCACCTGCCCCGGCTGTGCGAGCACTGCCTCAACCCGGCCTGCGTCTCCGCCTGTCCCTCGGGCGCGCTCTACAAGCGCGTGGAGGACGGCATCGTGCTGGTCGACCAGGACCGCTGCCGCGGCTGGCGGATGTGCGTCACGGCATGCCCGTACAAGAAGGTGTACGTCAACCACGCCACCGGCAAAGCCGAGAAGTGCACCTTCTGCTTCCCGCGCATCGAGGCCGGCCAGCCCACCGTCTGCTCCGAGACCTGCGTCGGACGCCTGCGCTACCTCGGCCTGCTCCTCTACGACGCCGACCGCGTCGGCGAGGCCGCCGCCACCCCCGACGAGAGGGACCTTCTCGACGCCCAGCGCGAGGTGTTCCTCGACCCGCACGACCCAAAGGTGCGCGCGGCAGCCCGCGAGTCGGGTATCGCGGAGGACTGGCTGGAGGCCGCCCGCCGCTCCCCGGTGTACGACCTGGTCATGCGGTACAAGGTGGCGCTGCCGCTGCACCCGGAGTACCGGACGATGCCGATGGTCTGGTACGTGCCTCCGCTCTCCCCCGTCCTGGACGCCGTCGACGCGGCGGGCGGCAACCAGGACGACCCGGACCACGTCTTCGCCGCCGTCACCCGCCTGCGCATCCCGCTGGAGTACCTGGCGGAGCTGTTCACCGCCAAGGACACCGACGTGGTCGCCGGGGTGTTGATGAAGCTCACCGCGCTGCGCTCGTACATGCGCGAGCGCACCCTCGGTGAGGAAGGCGACGAGGCCGCGCTCGAGGCCGTCGGCCTGACCACACGGGAGGCGGAGGACCTGCACCGGCTGCTCGCCGTCGCGAAGTACGCCGACCGGTATGTCGTCCCGGCCGCGCACAAGGAGGACGCCGCCGCGCTGACTGCGATGGAGAACCGCTGCCCCGTCGAGTCCTCCGGCGATGCGCGGCCCGCAGAAGGCCGCCGCGTGATGCTCGGCATCCCCACCCTGCGTCGCCGTACGACCGAGACCCCCGCCGGAGGACGGCCATGAGCCCGCTGCCCTCCCCCCGTGCTGAACGCCTGGGGGGACGCCCGTCGATTCCCGCCCTCGTCCGCACCCGCGTCCGCGCGGCCGTACGCCGCCCGGCCCGGCTCACTCCGGAGGAGACGGCCGGCCGTGCCCTGATACTGCGGCTCGTGTCGCTGCTCCTGCAGTACCCCGACTCCGAACTGAACGAGGCGCGCGGGGAGTTGGCAAACGCAGTGGAGGCTCTTCCGGCCACGCCTGCGGCGGAACACCTGTCCCGGTTCAGCGACTGGTTCGCCGCAGAAGGTCCAGAGGAGCTGGAGCGCCACTACGTCGAAATGTTCGACCTGCGCCGCAAGAGCAGCCTCTACCTCACCTACTACCTGCACGGCGACACACGCCGACGCGGCATGGCCCTGCTCACCCTGAACCAGCGGTACAAGGCCGCGGGCTGGGACACCGACGGGGGAGAACTGCCCGACCACCTGCCGGTCGTGCTCGAGTTCGCCGCCCTTGTGGGCCCAGGTGGTGGCGAGGCACCGCTGCGCCAGCACCGGCGGGGACTGGAGCTGATCCACCGCGCCCTGACCGACGCCGAATCCCCCTACCGGCACGTCCTGGCCGCGCTGCTCACCCTGCTGCCGCCACCCACCGAGGCGGACCGCGCGGCGGTGGCCCGGCTCGTCGCCGAGGGACCGCCCGACGAGGAGGTCGGCCTCGACCCCTACGGAACTTACGGCGACGGCGAGTTCGCGCCTCCGGGCACCTTCCTGCCGCCCGTGCCCGCCCCACCGACCTGTGTGCCACCCGCTCCGACCGACCGCACGAGAGGCCCCCGATGAACGCCGTCCCCACCCCTCCGGCCGCCGCCTCCACGAGCGGCGCCGACCTCCTGTTGTGGGTCGGCGTTCCCTACATCTGTCTCGCCGTGTTCGTGGTCGGGCACGTCTGGCGCTACCGGCAGGACCAGTTCGGCTGGACGTCCCGCACCAGCCAGCTCCTCGAACACCGGTGGCTGCGCTGGGGCAGCCCGCTGTTCCACCTGGGCGCCTTCATGGTGATCGCCGGACACGTGGTGGGCCTCGCCGTCCCCGACTCATGGACCGAGGCCATCGGCATCACCGAGCACGCTTACCACACCACGGCCGTGTGGGCAGGCTCCGTGGCGGGCGTCGCCATGGTCGCCGGACTCGGCATGCTGTGTGCCCGCCGGTTGCTGACACGATCGATCCGGCTGGGCACCGACCGCAGCGACAAACTGCTCTTCCCGCTACTGTCCGCCACCGTCCTGCTCGGTATCACCGCCACCGCCGCCCACAACGTGTTCGGTGCCGGATACGACTACCGCTCGACCGTCTCCGTGTGGTTCCGCGGCCTGTTCGTCCTCCAGCCGCAGCCCGAGGCCATCGCCGGGGCACCCCTGCTGTTCCAGCTGCACGCAGTCACCGCCTTCCTGCTCTTCGCCGCCTGGCCGTTCACCCGGCTGGTGCATGTGTGGAGCGCGCCGATCGGATATCTGGCCCGCCCGTACCTGGTCTACCGGCGCCGCTCCGCCACGGCCGCGGCCCCGACGGCCGCGGGCCGGACCCGGTCGAGTTCCGGCTCCCGGCGAGCCGCATGAGCCACGAACCCGTGCCGCCGCACGGGTGATCGTGCAGTCGCTCCACGAACTCAACAAGCTCTGCCCCTATTGCGCCGTCGTCCGGGTCGTCACCATCGCCCTGTTCTGGTACGTCACGGCACGGCGACGCCCAAGGCGACCACGGCGGCGAAGGCACCCAGTCCGAGCAGCATGTTGACTGGTGATGGTCCTCACCGGCACCGTCGGCTGGCCGGCCTCCTTCCAGCTCACCGTGGACGACTGGCGGCTCCTGCGCGATCCCGCCTATCAGCCGCCGTGCAATATCAGCCCCGTTGTGAGTTGCGGCAGCGTCATGTCGAGCCCGCAGGGCGACCTGAGCCAGTGAACGAAAGCCACCGCCGTCAGCACTCCGGCGTCCAGCACCAGCCACAGCCGGCGATGCAGGCGCGCACCCGAGAGTGTGCTGCCTGGAACAGGGGATCATGCCGGTGCCCCGGGGTGTGCTGGAGGTCGTCCGAGACACGCACCGGATGCTTCTCGGCGCCTGGTACGGGGTGATCACCCTGCTCGTCCTCAACCGCTTCTGGCTTTGTTGGAGCAGCCTGCTGTAAGGCCGGCAACGGCCCCGGAGCCGCACAGCCCCCGGTATCGCCCCCGTTTCCTGTGCCCCTGACCTTGCACACGATTCGCGAGGTCAGGGGCACAGGAGCATGCGGCGACGCCGACGCGGTCACGCGGACGTCCCAACGGGAGTCGTGCGGCCGACCGAACAGGCCCACCGGTGAGGCGGTGCTGCGGACTTCCCGCAGCCCGGGACGGCGCAGCCGCAGCTGACGCTCCAGGCGCTGGTGCAGCGTGAACCAGGAGGCGGGGCAGCCGTGGCACTGCCGAGACGGGCCGGAACCGAGACGGGTGACGACGGCTTCGCCTTCCAGGGTGATCTGCGCGAAGGTGCCGTCGGTCAGCAGGGCGGGGAGCGGTGCGGTGCCTCGGCGAGCGGGCCGGAGCCGGTGAGGACTTGGTAGGCCGCACCCCCATGGTGGCGCTGCGCGACCACGGCGCCGGTGAGCCGTCCGGTTCCGGGGCGCCTTCCGCAGCGTGACAGACTCCCGGTCACGTTTCCTGCCCTGATCATCGCGCCAGCGCCGCGACCACCATGGGCGGCAGCACGTCGCACAAGTCGGTGACCTGGACATGGCCGGCGTGGCGCTCGGTGAACTGCCCGACGGAGACGTCGAGGGAGCCGAAGGACTCCTCGAACACGCGGCGCGCGTGCGGGGTGCGGTCCAGCGCCCAGGCCGCCGTCGCCCTTGAGGTGCGCAGGAAACGGCCGGGCTCGGGCCCGACGACGAACAGCTCGGCGCGACGGCCCGTACGGTCGGCGGCAAGCATGACCAGGTCCTTGAACGTCTGCCGTTTGCGCGTGGCGTCCGCGCCGCGCCACCGCGCGAGTTTGAACTCCGCCACGCGCCGGTCCGTCTCCAGGTCGAACGGCCGCTGCGGGTCATTGCCGGCGGCCAGCGACGGACGTACGGCGATCTCCTCTCCGTCCTCCAGGAGATGGGGCAGCGCCAGCACGATCCCGGCTGCGTGGATGAGGTCGTTCAGCCGGCCGAGGCTCTCACGAACGGTCAGGGCGGCCACCATCAGTTCGGGACTGATGCCCTGGGCGGCGGCCAAGTCACCGACCTGACTCGCGCGCCTGCCCGCCAGGTCCCGCTCCAGTGAGGCGATGGCCGCGGTCAACGGCTCGACGGCCAGGAATCCCGCCAACAGCGCGACGGCTGAGCCCAGTTGAGGAGCATCCTTGCCATCAGCCGCTTCGTCTGTCATGAACGGCATTGTGCCCGACGGCACAACCCGTCGGTCCCGGATCGAACAGGGGTCGAGATCGCGGGCCGGCGGGCTGGCGGGGCCCGTCGTCCGGTCCGGATCCTATGCGTTCCGGCCGGGGCGCGTCGGGGACGTGTATCTCGCTCATGATGTGCCACCGGTTCACAGCGCCCGCAGGCCGTGCTCCCGGAACTGCTCGCGGACCCGCTCGGTCAGCTCCGGATCCGGCGCGGGTGTCTCGCGTAGAGGGAAGGGGAGGCCCAGCGCGTCGTACTTGTGAGCGCCGAGCTTGTGGAACGGCAGGACGTCCACCCGGTCGACGTTGCCGAGTTCGGCGAGGAACGCGCCGAGCCCGTCGAGGGCCTCCCGGTCGTCGGTCCATCCGGGCACGAGGACGTAGCGGACCCACACCGGGACGCCGAGACGGTCCAGGCGGGTGGCGAAGTCGAGGGTCGGGGCGAGGTCTCTGCCGGTCAGCTTCCGGTAGGTCCGGGCGTCGAATGACTTGATGTCCAGCAGGACCAGGTCGGTGTCGGCGAGGAGTTCGTCGGTGGTTCGGGCGCCGAGGAAGCCGGAGGTGTCCAGAGCGGTGTGCAGACCGAGTTCCTTGCAGCGTCGGAAGATCGCGGCCGTGAACGCGGGCTGGAGCAGTGCCTCCCCGCCGGTGAGGGTTACTCCCCCGCCGGCGATGGTGATGAAAGTCCGGTACTTGGCGATCTCGGCCATCACCTCGTCGACGGTGGTCGGCTTCCCGTCGCGCATGTGCCACGTGTCCGGGTTGGCGCAGTACAGGCAGCGCAGCGGGCAGCCGCTGAGGAACAGCACGAACCGGGTCCCGGGACCGTCCACCCCTGTGGACAGGTCCCAGGAGTGGATTCGGCCCGTCACCGGCTCACCGGTGGTGTTCACAGTGCTCCGTGGAAGGTGCGGCTGATCACGTCGAGCTGCTGCTCGCGGGTCAGGCGGACGAAGTTGACGGCGTAGCCGGAGACACGGACCGTCAGTTCCGGGTAGTGCTCCGGGTGTTCCATGGCGTCCTCGAGCGTGGCCCGGTCCAGGACGTTGACGTTCATGTGGAATCCGCCGGAGGCCGTGTAGGCGTCGAGGATGCCGACCAGATGACCGGCGCGCTCGGCCGGGTCGTGCCCCAGTCCTTCGGGCGTGATGGTCGTGGTCAGTGAGATGCCGTCCCGGGCGTGCTCGTACGGGAGCTTGGCCACCGAGAGGGCCGAGGCAGCCACACCGTGCCGGTCACGGCCGTTCATGGGGTTGGCTCCGGGTGCGAAGGGCGCCCCGGCCCGTCGGCCGTCGGGAGTGTTGCCGGTGTGCTTGCCGTAGACGACGTTGGAAGTGATGGTCAGCACGGACTGGGTGTGCTCGGCGTCCCGGTAAGTGGGGTGCTTGCGCACCTTCGCCATGAACGACTCCACCAGGTCGGCCGCGATGGCATCGGCCCGGTCGTCGTTGTTGCCGTAGGCCGGGTAGTCGCCTTCGGTCTCGTAGTCGACGGCCAGCCCGGTCGCGTCCCTGATGACCCTCACACGGCCGTACTTGACCGCGGACAGGCTGTCGGCGGCGACCGAGAGGCCGGCGATGCCGCAGGCCATGAAGCGGTGCACGGGGTGGTCGTGCAGTGCCATCTCGATGCGCTCGTAGGCGTACTTGTCGTGCATGTAGTGGATGACGTTGAGGGTGTTGACGTAGGTCGCCGCCAGCCAGTCGAGCATGTGGTCGTACGCCGCCCACAGCTGCTCGTGATCCAGGTACTCGCGGGTGAGCGCGGGCGCCTCGGGCGCGATCTGCTCACCGGTCATCTCGTCCCGGCCGCCGTTGATCGCGTACAGCAGCGCCTTGGCGAGGTTGACGCGGGCGCCGAAGAACTGCATCTGCTTACCGACTGCCATTGCCGAGACGCAGCAGGCGATCGCGGTGTCATCGCCGGTGCGCGGACGCATCAGCTCGTCGGACTCGTACTGGATCGCGCTGGTGTCGATGGACACCTGGGCGCAGAACTCCTTGAAGCCCGCGGGCAGTCGGGGCGACCACAGCACGGTGAGGTTGGGTTCGGGGGCGGGGCCGAGGTTGTAGAGAGTCTGCAGGAAGCGGAAGGACGTGCGGGTGACGAGGGGGCGGCCGTCGGTGCCGATGCCGCCGATGGACTCCGTCACCCAGGTGGGGTCGCCGGAGAACAGGGCGTCGTACTCGGGGGTGCGCAGGAACCTTACGATCCGCAGCTTGATCACGAAGTCGTCCGTCAGCTCCTGGGCGCGGGTCTCGTCGATGGTGCCCTCGTCCAGGTCGCGCTGGAGGTAGACGTCGAGGAAGGTGGAGGTGCGGCCCAGCGACATCGCGGCGCCGTTCTGCTCCTTCACCGCGGCCAGGAAGCCGAGGTAGAGCCACTGCACGGCCTCGTGCGCGGTCGTGGCCGGCTGCGTGACGTCGCAGCCGTACGTGGCCGCCATCCGCGCCAGCTCGCCCAGTGCCCTGATCTGCTCGGCCAGTTCCTCGCGGTCGCGGATGACGTCGGGGCTCGACGGCTGTGCGTCCAGCCGGGCCCGCTCGGCGCGCTTGGCGGTGATGAGCCGGTCGGTGCCGTAAAGGGGGACGCGACGGTAGTCGCCGATGATCCGGCCGCGGCCGTAGGCGTCCGGCAGGCCGGTGATGATCCCGGCCTTGCGGGCGGCGCGCGTCTCGGGGGTGTAGGCGTCGAAGACGCCGTCGTTGTGGGTCTTGCGGTAGCTGCCGAAGACCTTGGTCACGAAGGGGTCGGGCTCGTAGCCGTATGCCTTCAGGCCGTTCTCCACCATCCGCAGACCGCCGTTCGGCATGATCGCGCGCTTGAGCGGGGCGTCGGTCTGCAGGCCGACGATCAGCTCGCGGTCCGGATCGATGTAGCCGGGGGCGTGCGAGGTGATCGTCGACGGGGTGGCGGCGTCCACGTCGAGGATTCCGCGCCGTCGCTCCTCGGGGAACAGGGCGCGGACCTTGCCCCAGACCGTACGGGTGCGCTCGGTCGGCCCGGTCAGGAAGGCGGCGTCGCCTTCGTACGGCGTGTAGTTGGCCTGGATGAAGTCGCGCACGTCGACCTGGTCCCGCCAGTGCGTACCAGCGAAGCCTCGCCATGCCTCGTTTGTCGCCCGGGGTCCAGCTGTCACCGTTACCGTCATCGCCGGTCTCTCCCTCGTTGTGCCCGTGAATGTCTGCCCTGTCGATGCTCGCCGTCCGCGACGCCTGCTCGGAGGGGCCTGTCGGCGTACCCGGGGCGCGCCATCAGTCCCTCGCACGTCGGGCCGTTGGGCCCGGTCAGGGGCCGCACCTCGCCCCGGCGAGCCGACGGTGACGAGCGACCGGGGCGCCCCCGCCCGATGAGCGGTGTGCCCCGGTCCGACGAGCCTGCGGTGATTCAGAGCAGCCAGCGGTTGCGGTTGACGACGGGGAGCCGCGCCCAGGCCCTTCCCAGCCCCCAAGTGGCGCCGGCGCCCGCGGCCGCGAGGGCGATGAGGACGAGGGCGTAGACGAGGTGGTAGTCGGCGAACGGGTTGGTGGACATGCTCGGCGAGCCGTCGGACAGGTGCTGGGCCGGCGGCCACTCCGCGATCCACATCAGCGCCATCATGGCGGTGCCGGCGACCGCGGCGAGCCGCAGGCCGATGCCCGCGGTCAGCGCGAGGCCGACGCCGAGCAGCCCGAGCATGAACAGCCAGTTGGCCCAAGTGGCCCCGGCCCAGTCGTGGAAGGTGGACTCCATCGGGCCGACCGCCACGCCGCTGAGGAAGCCCCTTGTCGGCGATCCGCCGTCGATCCAGCCCTTGCCGGACGGCGTGGCGTAGCCGAAGCCGAAGGTCTTGTCGAGGAACGCCCACAGGAAGACGAAGCCGGTCAGCAGGCGGAGGCCGGCGAACACGTACGCACGGGTCGCGGTCGCCGCGGCGCTCGTCTCGGCGGCGGAGGCGGGAGCCGCCCCCGCCCTGCGCAGGGACGGGAAGCGGAATCCCGATTGCCGGTGTGGGTGGTCGTGCACTGCCATGATGCTCATCCCTTTCGAGGGGTGCGACGCGCGGAATGTGGACGACTCTCGTTGCGCCTTCAATGTCCCGCGTCGTCAACGCCCGGCCGAGGGGCTGCAGGGCCCGGCAGGCGGGCCGAACGGCCCTCTGCCTGGGCCCCGTTGGCATCGGTCAGCCGTCCCGGGCCCAGTCGGCGACCTCCGGCAGGTCGGTTCCTTGGCGTGGTCGTCGTGCCAATCTCCTTCTAGCCGCGCACGTGCCTGTTCTTGTGGCCGGTAAGGCGGTGGGCGAGACGGTGGATCAGCCACGGGTGGCCGTGGTGGCGAGGATCACCGGTTTGTCGGCGGTGAACAGGCCGTCGTGCTCGAAGTCGGTCATGCCGTGCGGGTGCTCCTCGCTCGGCATCGGCCCACCGTTGGCGTGCGGGGTCGCACCGAGCCTGCGTGCGCCACCCGGGATGCAGGCCAGGATGTCGGCGACGGGGCGGCCGTGCTCGTCGAACAGCTCGGGCACGACGTGGCTGGGCACGCCGCCCGGGGAACAAGAACGGGGCCCGTCCACGGCGGGCCCCGCGGTGGTGACCGGCTCGGTCAGCAGAGGGTTCGCCGTGACTTGGATCCGTCCGACGGACAGATGGTCCGCGGCGCGTCAGTGTCCGTCATCCGGTCACGGCACGAGCACGACAGGGCAGTGGGAGTGCTGCAACAGGACGTGTGCGACAGGGCCGACCGGTGGACCGACCCGGCCCGCACGCCGACGCGTGCCGATGACCACGACGCCGGCCTCACGCGTGCCCGCCAGCAGGGCGGGGGCCGCGCCGGTGCGGACCGTGCGGCTGTCGACCTCGACCTGGGGATACGCCTGGCTCAGCCGGGCGATGCCGAACCGCGCGACGGCTTCTTCCGCCCGGTCGTTGCGGGCCTGGCGCGGGTGGCCGGGGCTCGTCGCGGCTACCAGCGACGGCAGTTCGGGTGTGATGTGCCGGTGCGTCGCTGCGTGCAGGACACGCAGCCGGGCCCCGCGCCGCGCCGCTTCCTGGAAGGCATAGACGGCCGCGGCCTCATCGGCGTCGCTCTCCAGACCGAGCAGCACCTGACTCCCCTCGCCGCAGGGACGGTCCCCGCGGGCGACCAGCAGCGGACTGTGCACCTGGGCGGCCAGGCGCCGGCTCACCGACCCGGCCAGCAGGCCCGAGACACTGCCGAACCCCCGGGTGCCCACGACGGTGAGGGCCGCGTCCTCACTCTCCCGCGCCAGCGCCCGCACGGCGCCGTCCTCAACGGCCTTGGTCTCCACCGGCAGACCCGGGTGGCGCTCGTGCACCCGTGTGGCGGCCGACGCCAGAACCGGCCCCGCCTCGTCGCGGTCGGCCACGGCGTAGACGATGCGCAACGCGGTGCCGCGGCGCACCGCTTCCTCGGCGGCCCGGTCCAAAGCACGTACGGCAACCAGCGCCCCGTCCACTCCGACGACCACATGACGATCAGTCATTGCCCTGTTCCCTTCTGTTGTGTACGCGGGGTTGTCACCACCTGGCGTCCCCGAGGGCGATGACGAACTCGCCACCGGTCGACGCGGCGTCGATCCCACGGCGGGTCCACGAAGAATGCTCATCGTCCGCGGATGCTGCGTGCAGAGGCCGAGGGAACCCCTCGGCACGCCTTATGGCCCGCCCCCTCGGGACGTATGGCCCCGGGCAGGCCCCGCCCGGCCGGGTCAGAGGGAAGCCGGGAAGGAACAAGAACACGTTCAAGCGGTGAGGTCCACCCCGTACAGGGTGCGTCCGCCGATGAGTTCACGCCCGGTGACTTCGGGCTCGATGCGGACGAAGACGTCCTGCGGCGCGGGCACCCAGGAGACCGGCCGGTGCGGGACAGTCGTTCGTGTTCAGCAGGGTCGGTCACCACCGTGGCCGAGCCTGTGACGACAACCCTCCAGCCGCAGTGCCGGGACGCGTCGACGTCGCCTGCCTCGAAGGCGACCACCGCGCCGTCGATCGCGCGGACCGGATCCGAGGCTGCGAAGGTGCGCGGCAGGACCGCGCCGTTGTTGTCGAGGCTGAAGTTGACCGGCAGTACGGCGGGCAAGGCCCACCGCGTGCAGACGATGCGGCCGACGGGTGCCTATGGGGCCCTGGCCTTCCGGGAAGGTGCTCGTACGGCCTGGGCCAGTGGGCTGCTTCACGCCCGCGCGTCGGGCGCGGCAGCTCCACCCGAACCGAGCAGCAGGGCCGCCCGGCCCACCCGTCACCTCGCTTTGCCCTGTTGTCCAAGACCATGTCCGTCGCCACGCGCTGACGGTCGGGCCGGGGGGTCACCTGCTCGGCAGCGCCTCATCGAGCAACGCGCCCGGGGCGCGCCGCGGAGTCGCAGCGCCTTCGGGGCCGTATCCGAGGCGGATGATCATCTGAACATGACCGGTCCGCCCGGGCGTCGGGCTCAGGGAACGGCGCAGGTCCGGCCACTCCAGCGCCTGGTGCAGCAGGGAGGCCCGCAGACCATGAGCCGTGGCGAGGAGCCACACGTGCTGGAGCGCCTGTCCGGCCCGCAGCCAGTCGGCGCGGCGGTCGTGCTCGGTGATCAGCGCAGCAACGATGGGTGCCGCCTCAAAGGGCCGGGCGACCAGCCGCTCGGTGTGCCGCTGCGCGGTGAAGTCACGCAGGGGAAGGTATTCGCGGGCGTCCTGGGGGCCGAGCACCGACTGCGGCAGGCCCACATCGGGAGTCGGATGCAGGTCTCGGTGCACCCAGCGGTTGCTCTCAGCAACGCGGTCCGTGTCGACGCGGTTGCGGCGCTCGGCCTCCGCGGTCAGTCGCAGCAGGCGCGCCGTCTCGACGGGATCGGGAAACCACAGCCGCGCGCCCTCCACACGGGCGGCTTCACCGAGTTCACTGCGCAGGTACGGAGCCGGCGGCCGGCCCGAGAACGGCAGACGGCTGCTGTGCCTGCGCCAGATGGCCTCGTACAGGTCGACACGGTGCCCCGTCGGGCGCCGGGCAGCGGACCCGGCCAAGCGCACGATGGCGAGGAGGCCGGGGTCCTCCGGAGAGGGCAACAGGCGGCTGACCGGCGACCATCCGGCGTGCGCGATCGCGACCCGGAGATTCACCAGGCACGCCCCCACCGAAAGGTGCAGGGCTCGACCTGCCGGGTCCGTGTGCCGCAAACCGCGTTCAGGTACGGCACGCACCTGGAACGTGGCCGACTCTGCGTCCAGGTGGAAGCGCCATGGCTGGGTGTTGTGGATCGAGGGCGCGGCGGCCGCGGCCGTCACGCAGTTCTCCGGAATCATGGCGCCAGGGGTTGTGGTGTGCATGATGCCTTCCTCACGCGTCGGCGTAGGACAGGGGTGCTGTCCTACGAGCGTGGGTGCCCGGCCACGGCCCTGGGGAGGGGGCCGATGGTCCCACCGCCAGGCCCGGACGGGCCACACCTCACCGAGTGGGCGGCATGCGGGAACACCCCCGCGATTTCCACCTCCGGTCCCCGTCCCGGCACGGCGGAGCGGCCCACATCGGCTGCGAGCCGGCCCCTGGAGACGCGCAGCCGCCACCGGTCGGAGGTGGCGGACCACGGGTCGAGCACGCCCCCGCCGTGCTGCCTGCTCGGCCCATGCCCAGGCTCGTTGGCGGATCTCGGCCGACGATCAAGTCAGGACGCATCGAGAACAGCTCCGCCACAGGGTGCCGATGGGCCCGGCCGGGGGGCCGGCAGGCCCGGCCATCGGGCCGGGCGGCCCATCCCCCCGGCACACGGCACTGGCGCACGCTGGGGGTGCAGGTTCGTACGCCCTGAATGGAGGCAGGTCATGAACGCTCCCGCCACGGCCGGCATGGTGCAGGCGCTGCCCATCGAGCACCGGCAGCGTCTGATGCACTTTGCCCGGGAGGTGTCGTTCCCCCAGGGCACCCGCCTCTTCGAGGAGGGCGGCCACGCCGACCGGTTCTGGATCATCCGCACGGGCACCGTCGCCCTCGACATGCACGTCCCCGGGCGCCGGGCCGCCGTCATCGAGACCCTCCGCCACAACGAACTCATCGGCTGGTCCTGGATGTTCGCCCCGCACACCTGGCACCTGGGCGCCGAGGCGACCAGCCCGGTGCGCGCCTACGAGTTCGACGCCTCCGCGATCCGCTCGATGTGCCGGGAGGACCCCGCGCTCGGCGCGAGCGTCGCCCAGTGGGTGGGCGGCGTCCTCGCCCACCGCCTGCGCTCGTCCCGCACCCGGCTGCTCGACCTGTACGCCCCCTACGGCAGCGGCAGCCGGCTCTGAGCACCTCACGAGTCGAAGCGACAGCGCCCCCAGGAGGCATGATGCAAGGCAGCCCGCCGCACACCGCACCCGCTCGGCGTGGTGGCATCAAGCGGCAGAGGCCGTGATCGGCAGTCCCCGATCACGCGGCGAGCCTGTGAGGCGCCGGCCGGGCGTCGTGCGCCTGACGCGGTGCGACGGCGACCGGGCAGGCGGAGTGGTGGGCGCTCACCCGCAGGCCGGGGCGCCGGTCGCGTGCCCGCTGAGCGGCGGCGCCGACGCGGTCCTGGGCCATGGACAGCGCGGCCGGTTTGCCGATGTCCCGGGCGAGGGCGGCACCCTCGTACCGCTCCCACAGGCAGGCGTACACCACCCGCAGCGGCACTCCGTGCAGCGCGGCCCGGCCCGCGCCATGAAGGGCCGGCGTACCAGGCGCTGGAAGGAAGGGAGGCGGCTTTGCCGGACCCGAACCGCCCTTTCGGGAGGCCCGGGAGTCGTCGGCGGCCGAGCAGGAGGAGGCCAGTCAGGACGAGTGGCAGGTGGCAGGCCGTCGCGGATGCCGAGGAGGAGCACCTGCACCGGCGGCGCGCCCAGAGGGAAGGCAAAGGCTCGTGACCGTCCGAATCGGCGCCGACTACCGAAGTCGAAAAGCGGGAGAAGCCGATGACGTCCAGGCGCGGATGCTGCTTCAGACGTGGGGCACAACGGCGACGGGGCAGCCACCGTGGTGCAGCACCGCGTGAGTGACCGGACCGGTATGGATACCGAGACGGCTGTCCCGTATCCGGCGCCCCACCACCACCAGAGCCGCCCCGGCAGCGGCACGGACCAGTTCGGTGGCCGCCCGGCCCTCGGCGACCGTCTCGGTGACGGCGACCTCCGGGAACTTCTCGCACCATGGGCGCAACGCCGCGACCACGGCATGCTCGTGCTCCGCGAGGATTTCCGGGCCGGCCGGCGGGACGACCCGGTCGGCGGTGTGGTACCCCGGCGGGACGGTGAAGGTGTGGACCACGCGCAGCGCGGCGCGACAGCGCAGGGCCGCCTCGAAGGCGAACTCGATGAGGTCGTCGCAGGGTCGGCCGGTGTCGAGGCCGAGGACGATGTCGCGGTACGGGAGCGCGGGGATCTCCTCCGGGGACACACCGTCGGGGGCCGGTAGGTGTTCGGCGGCGGAACTCTCACCTGCCCGGACCAGTATGACGGGGCGCGGGGACCTGGCGAGGACCCGCTGGGAGACCGAGCCCAGCAGGAAGCCCGTGGCACCGCTGAGACCGCGGGAGCCGAGCACCAGGAGGTCGGCGCGTTCCGCCGCTTCGAGCAGGGCGGCCACCGGCGATTCCTTCACCTGCTGGTCGGCGATGCCCAGCGCGGGGTGCGCGGCACGGACACTGTTCGATGCCGCTGCCAGTATCTGCTCGGCCCGGCCGCGCTCGGTCATGTCCATGGGCACGTGGGCCGGAAGGCGCGTGTGCACCTGCCAGGCGTGCACCAGCCGCAGCTCCGTGCCGCGGCGCAGGGCCTCCCGGGCCGCCCAGTGCGCGGCGGCGAGGCTCTCGGGAGAACCGTCGATCCCTACGGCAACGTGTCGATCCATGACCTGTGCCTCCTCTGTGTCCGTGTGTCCACTCTGAAGCCTGCTACGAACACCTGGACGTGAGCAGGGACCAGAGGTCCCTTTCCTCGGGCTTCACGGCCCCACGCTTCCATGCCGTGATTCGGGGAGGTTCTCCCGCGCTGCCGACCATGGCCGATGGGCGCCGACGACAAGGTCGCGGGCGTGATCTCCGAGACCGACCTGATCCTCCGGCAGGCGGCGCAAGCCGAACGGGACCGGGGACGCGGCTTCCGGCTCCCGGCACTACGTCGCAAGACGCGGCGCGCGACCGCCAAGGCACTTGCCACCACCGCGGGGCAGCTGATGTCGACGCCCGCGATCACAGTGCACCCGGAACAACATGTCACGGACGCGGCCCGGGTGATGGAGCGTCATCACGTCGAACGACTGCCCGTGGCCGACGAGGAGGACCGCCTCATCGGCATCGTCACCCGCCGTGACCTGCTGCGGGTCTTCCTGCGGACCGACGACGAAATCTGCCAGGAGATCATCGACGAGGTCCTCACCCGCACCATGTCCCTGCCGCCCCACACGGTCATCGTTTCCGTCGGCATCCGGCAGCACCTGCTGGACGGAACCTTCGACAGTGCGCCGGCGCACCGCTACGGACGGGTGGGCGGTCGCCGCATCGAACGGGGAGACTCGAACCATGCAGAAGCTCTCACTCGACGCCGTGGCCCACCAGCACCTGGAACGCGCCACAGCCGCATCCACCGGACGCAGTGCCACCACCGTGTACGGCGGCCACGAACACGCTCTGCGCCAGACCGTGCTCGCGCTGACCGCAGGCACCGCCCTCGCCGAGCACGAGAACCCCGGCGAGGCAACCCTACTGGTGCTGCGCGGACGCATCCGGCTCACCAGCGGTGACACCGCCTGGGACGGCCGGACCGGCGACCTGATCGCCATCCCCCCGGCCCGCCACGGCCTTCAGGCGATCGAGGACGCCGCAGTGCTGCTCACCGTTGCCAAACGCAGCTGACGCTCGCGTCCGCCGAGCAGTAGGGCCGCTCGGTCCCCGGCCCGGTGACTCTCGCCCGGCCACTTCCGGATCTCGCCCCGCGGGGCCTGGAGTTGAAGGCGTCGGCCCCCTACCTCGCGGGGTGGCGGATGCGTGTGGTCCCCGCACTCGGCCATCTGGCGGTACGGATGATCAGCAACGCGTCATCGACCGCACCGTGGAGAACTGGATCGCCGACGAACACGACGCAGGCATCCAGGTCCACGTCCTGCGACGCATCGCAGGACACCGGTCCCCAACCGGTCCCCCAAAAGAGCTAGGCCGTACCGGACTACTCCGATACGGCCCCTTGCTTCACGACTCTCACGAGTCGGGACGACAGGATTTGAACCTGCGACCCCTTGACCCCCAGTCAAGTGCGCTACCAAGCTGCGCCACGTCCCGGTGCGCGGTTCCGCCGGTTTCCCTGGCTGAGCGCGCAAGAGAACATTACCTCACTCTGCGGGGTCGTCGGACGCCCGGCCTGCGGCGCGGTGGCACGCGGGGCACACCGCCCGTCGCCGGCGGAGGCGGGCGAGGGACAATTGCGGCATGGACAAGGCACGCAGAGACCGCGACGCCGAGGGCCGTGCGCGCAACGCCCGTCCCCGGGACGGGCTGGGGCGCCCCCTCCCCCATGGCGCGCCCGGCGTGGAACGCCAGCCGGAGGGAGTGCTGCGCACTCCCGCCGAGACGCTCTCCGAGGCGCAGCAGCTGCTCGACGCCGGGATGCCGTTCCATGCGCACGAAGTGTTCGAGGACGCCTGGAAGTCCGGCCCCGAGGAGGAGCGCGAGCTGTGGCGCGGCATGGCCCAGCTCGCGGTGGGGCTCACCCACGCGGCGCGGGGCAACACCGCGGGCGGCGCCCGTCTGCTGCTGCGCGGGGCGGACCGGATCGCCGGCTTCCCCCCACATCACGGCATCGACGTACAGGGGCTGACCGGCTGGGCCCGTGAGCTGGCGGGCCGGCTGACCGGCCCCGTGGACCCGGCTTCGGAGGCCCCGCGGCTGCGCCTCTAGCTGGATCGCATCGCGCCTGGGGGGCCGCAGCCGAAGCGGGGCCGCCGGGCGCACCGCAGGCGCCTGGGCGGCCAGGACAGCCCATGTCGCCGCCGAGTCGCTCCAAGAGCCGCGCGCTCGCCTGGACGGAGAGCAGCACGCGGCCCGATGCAGGTGAAGATCCGATGCGGGTGAAGAAGAGTGCGGCGCGCGTGACCCGAGGAGGTGCCGCCACCCGCGGGACAGCTCCCTGGCGGACGCCGAAGTCGGCAGGCCGGGGTTCGCGTTGTCGTCGGCGGGCCGGGAGAGCGAGAGCGGACGGTCCGGCTCAGGCGCTCCGCACGGTCCGGGCGAGCCGGATGCCGAGGTCGTCGATCGCGAACGAGGGGTGGCTGCGGCGTCGCACGGAGGCTCCGCAACCGCGCGCCGACTCGGCCCAGCCGCCGCCGCGGAAGATGCGGTAGGAGCCGTAGACCTCCTCATCGTAGAGGTCCCAGCACCACTCCCACACGTTGCCCAGCATGTCGTACAGGCCCCACGGGTTGGGCTTCTTGCCGCCGACGTCGTGGGCCAGGCCGCCGGAGTTGTCCGCGTACCAGGCGATGTCGTCGATCTCGCCGTACCGGTAACCGCTGGTGCCCGCCTTGCAGGCGTACTGCCACTCCGCCTCGGTCGGCAGCCGGTAGCCGTCCGACGCCCGGTCCCAAGTCACGTCGCCAGTGCGCGCGTCGTGGGAATAGGCGTTGCCGAGCCCGGCCCGGACCGAGACCCGGTTGCACAGCTCGATCGCGTCGAACCAGCTGATGTTCGTCACGGGCGCGGCTTCGCTCGCGGCGGGGAGGACCACGGGCCCGGCAGTGGAGCCGGCATCGGGATCGGGCCAGGGGGCGGCATCAGCTCCGGTCACGGCGCGGTGGAGGCCCCTGGTGACGGGATACGTGCCGAGCAGGAACGGAGCGAGCTCGGTGCGCCAGCGGGTGCCGCGCCGGTCGTCGCGGAGTTCCACGGCACCACCGGGCACAGGAGTCATCCAGGGGGCCGCCGGGTCGTCGGTGGACAGGTGCACTCGGTGGGCCTCTCGTTCCGGGGCGACCGCCGGACCGTCGATGGGGCGTCGCCGGGTCCACGATACGGGGCACGCACTCAAGTGCCGCCGCTTATCGGGTAATTGATGGGGCGTCAGAGCAGACTCCGCAGCACGGCGGCGTGGCTGCGGTCCGGCTCCTTGGACGCCGTCAGCAGCGTCACCGGCCCTTCCGCGGCGAGGGTGCGCAGTTTCTGCAGCGCGTCGGCGGCGTCGGGTTCGGCGAGCTCGGCCTCGTAGCGTCGCCGGAACTCCTCGTACTCCCCGTCCGGCCCGTGATACCAGCGCCGCAGCTCCGACGACGGCGTCAGCGCCTTGGGCCACTCGTCGACGTGCGCCGCGTCCTTGCTCAGGCCGCGGGGCCAGAGCCGGTCGACCAGGACCCGGAGGCCGTCGTCCGGGCCGGGCTCCTCGTAGACCCTGCGAACCTTCGTCGTGCCACTTCCTCGTCGCATGTCCCCAGGGTCACAGGACCGGGCCGCCCTGGCGACCGACGACCCACCGGGCCGGGCCCGCGTCCGGGCCTCCACTGCTGCCGCAGGCCGTATCAGAGGTCGCGAGACCAAGGAGTGGCGTGAAATCGATTGCAGAAGACTCGGGCAACACACAAAGACCTACGAAGCTCCTGCTCCGTGCGGCATTGCCGGGTGGTGCGGACATGGGGCGACGACAGGGCGGCGCCGCTTCAGTCGGTGGGGCTGCGTACGACGCTCGAGCCGGGCGAGAGCACGGCGGGGCCGGCCTGGCGGCCGGGCCCGAGCCGGACGGGTCCGGGCCGGGGTCCTGGTCAGCGTGGCGGTCCGGGGGTGCGCCCGACCCGGTGCGTTGCGCCCCGTGTGGGGCGGGGCCGGGCGGGGGTCGGTCGTAGGTGCGGCCGGCCCGGTCCGGTGCCGTTGCACCCCTGGCGGGGCGTGGCCGTGGCCCGGTCCGGTGCGTGTCGCCCGCAGCGGAGATCAGTTGACGTGGGCCGCGATGGCCCGCGCGCACGCCAGGGATTCGGTGCGCGTCGTGTCGACCTCCACGTCGTAGGTCACCCCCCGGTGAACCGCGTCCGCCTGTGAGGCGGCCATCCCCTGGACCCGGTCTCCCCGGGCGATCTCTCGGCCGGCGGCGACCGTGCTCTCGCATCTGACACCCACCCACAGCACGGGCAGATCGCCCAGTGCCTTCTGCCACCGCTGCTGTGACGCCGCTCCGCCGAGGAAGACGTCGTCGACGATGATTCGCGCGCCTGCGCGGGCCATCGCCACGATGCCCTCGGTCCAGGCCGCCTCCAGCGCCCTGAAGTCCCCGCCGACGCTCACTCGGCCGTCCGCCGCCACCTCGAGCCCCGCGTCCGACGCCTGCATCTCCGCGGGCAGCGCGTCGACGAACGAGTCGACCCCGAACGCCGGCCAGGGATCCGGCAGTACGGCCTGGAGGCACCGCACGATCCCGGACTTCCCCGAGCTTGAACCGCCATTCAGAATGATCATTCGAGTGGTCACCGCGCCACAGTAGGGGCGCCTCCCCGGGACGCGAAACGCATTTCGTATGCCGCCGCGCGCCCCCGCCGGGGGCCGGGGCGCGCGGCGGGGCAGGTGGGGCTACTCCATGCCGGACGTCTGGATCGCCTCGCTCGCCACGCTGCGGCCGGCGCACGCCGCTGTTCGACACGACGGCCCAGCGGTGGTACGCGCCCTGGGTACAGGCCGTGGCCCCCCGCATCGAGCTGCCCGCCCTCGCCTGGTCCGGGGAGTCACCCGGCGTGCTCACCGCCGAGGCGGCACGGGCGGCGAACCTGCCCGCCGGCATCCCCGTCACCACGGGCACCATCGACGCCTGGGCGGAGGCGCTGAGTGTCGACGCCCGACGGACCGGCGATCTGATGCCGACGCACGACGACGATGTTCCTGATCCACACTGCGCCGAAGCCGCTGACCGGCCCATCCCTGTCGGGCCCCGTGGAAACGCTTCCCGGCACCCGGAACCCGGCCGGCGGCATGGCGACCTCCGGGGCCGTGACGAGCTGGCTGCGCGACCTGGTCGGCGCCTCGGGCGGCATGGCCACCTCCGGGGCCGTTTCAGGACCGCTGAACCCTCGGCGTTCCCCGGCCTCCTTCCCCCGCGCCGCCCGGGCGCCACGGGGCCGAAGGAGGCCCACCCGGCGCATCATCTTCGTCCTCTGACTAGCTCCGACCCCGCGAACAACGGCAGCATGGGGAACAGCGCGGTACATGACCGCGTACGGAGGCGGTGCGCGTTGTCACGGGCGAGTTTTGCGTTCTGCGGGGCCGAGCTGGCCGCTGTCTACGTCCTCACCGAGGGTGGCGACGAGCTGCGGCTGGCCGAGGCCGTCGGTGACCGCGGCGGGACGTACGGGATGCCGGCCGTCATCGGCCTCGGCAGCCGCTCCCCCGCCACGGACGCCTACCGCGCCGCCCGGCCGCTATGGCTGAGCCCCGCGGAGCTGGCCGCGTACGCCTCCGGCGACCCCCGTGGAGTGACCCCCGTCGGCCCCGGGACGCTGCCGCCCAAGTTCTCGCTGGGCGCCCTGCCGCTGGGCCATGGGGCCGCCAAGCTGGGCTCCCTGGTGGTCGCGGGCGAGACGGGGGACGGGTTCGACGCGGACCGCCGCAGCCTGCTGGAGCTCTACGCCGATCAGGTGGCCGCCGGGCTCGAATCCGTGCCGGCCCGTGTCGTCGGGCGCTCGGGGCCCAGGACGCCTCCGGGGCCCGCGCTGGTACCGCTCCACAGCGGCGCGTTCACCCTGACGCTGGAGACCGGGCACATGGAGGCGGACGAGCGTGTGCTGGAGCTCCTCGGGATCGCCCCGCAGGACTTCGACTCGCGGGTGGAGACGCTGTTGTCCTGCGCCGTCCCGGACGACATTCCGGCGCTGATGGCGGTGGTCGAGCCCGGCCGGCTGTCGTCCTCCGGCGAGCAGCTGGCGTTCCGTATCCGCAGACCGGGCGGTGAGCTGCGCTGGCTGGGTCTGCGCTGCCGGCTGCGCTTCGGCGCCGACGGCATGCCCGAACGGGTACTCGGCGTGGTCGCGGACGCCGTGTATCTGCGCCCCACCGACGACGAGGTCGCCATCGTGCAGGGGTTGTCCGCCCGGCTGGCGGGGGCGAGCACCGTGCGGGACGTCAGCCGTATGGTCGTCGACGCTCTGCGTCAGCCCTTGGACGCGAGCCGGATCGCCGTAGCGGAGCTGGACGCCGACCGGCTGCTGGTCACCATCCTCGACCCGCCGGAGCCCAAGGCGTGGCCGGGCGTGTGGCAGACGGAGTGGCGGTCCGAGTGGCCTGACGCGTCGTGCCACTCGCTGCCCACGCTGCAGAACGCGCTGCGGGACGGCCATATGAGCCTGTGGCCGCCCGGCGCCGACCTGGAACCTGGTCTCATCGGCATCGGCCCCGGCGGTCTGGCGGTCGTCCCGCTCCCGGCCGACGGACGCCTCATCGGCGTGTGTCTGGTGGGCTGGGACACCGAGCACGAGTTCGCCCCTGAGGAGCGGTCGTTGCTGACGGCGGTCGCCGGACTGGTCGGCAACGCCCTCAGGCGTGCCCACGCCCTGGACGCGGGGCACGAGCTGGCGAGGATGCTCCAGCGCAGCCTGCTGCCCCGCAAGCTTCCGGTGCTGCCCGGCGGCGTCGCGGTCGCCCGCTATCTGCCCGCGACCGTGGGGCTGGAGGTCGGCGGCGACTGGTACGACGTGATCCCGCTGTCCGACGGGCACGTGGCACTCGTCATCGGCGACGTGCAGGGGCACAGCGCCGCAGCCGCCACCATCATGGGCCAGATGCGTACGGCGGTCCGCGCCTACGCGGTGGAGGGCCATCCCCCGGACGTGGTCGTCTCGCGCGCCAACCGGCTGCTCGTCGGCATGGAGACGGACCTCTTCGCCACCTGCCTGTACGTCGATCTGGACATGGAGGAGGGCATCGCCATCTTCGTCCGGGCCGGGCACCTGCCTCCCTTGCTGCGCCATCCGGACGGCAGGACCGAGGAGCTGGTGGTGGAGGGCGGGCCGCCGCTGGGCGTGCTCGCGGACGCCGAGTTCACCATGACGGAGGCGGGGCTGGTCCCCGGCACTTTGCTGACGCTGCTCACCGACGGCCTGGTGGAGTCCTCGCACCTTCCCCTGGAGGACGGCATGCGCCGCGTGGGCGAGGCCCTCGGCGCCGCGGACCCGTCGGACATCGGGCGGGTCGCCGACGAACTCCTCGGTACCGCCGACGGGCGCGACGACGACGTCGCGGTGCTGCTGATGCGCTACGACGGGTCCCGGGTGCGTCCGCTGCGGACCCACTGGACGGTGTGGCGTCTCACGAACGCCGTGCTCCATGCCCGGCGTTTCGCCGCGCGCACGCTGCGCTCCTGGGGAGTGGCGGACGAGGTGGACATCGCGCTGCTGGTGGTGTCCGAGCTCGTCACCAACGCCATCGCCCACACCCAGGGCGAAGTGGGACTGGACCTGACGCTGTCGTCGGACCGGCTGCGGATCGCCGTGAACGACACCTCGCCCCGCTCCCCTGTGATCCCGGCGGACCTCGACTGGGAGGCGACGGGCGGCCGCGGTCTGCTCATCGTCGAGGCGACGACGGCGTCCTGGGGTTCGCTGCCGCTGAGCGGCGGCAAGCAGGTGTGGGCGGAGATCGAGGTGTCGGCCACCGGGAAGTGACGTCGGGCGCCGGGAAACGACGGGGGCTTCACCTCACCTGCCGGTACGGGCCGTTCGGGCCGGCCTGCCCGCCGCCGGCGCAGGGAGAAGGGGTCCGCGGACGGAGCCGCCCCGCGGCACTGCCGGCGCCGGAGTTCGGCGGATCCCGGCGCGGGCGTCGCCCCTCATGTCCCCGACGGCCGCGGCTGCTCCGGCGGGACCGAGCTCTCGGCCTCTTCCATCCACTGGTCCAGGTCGGCCTGGGTGAACTCCGTCCACGGTGGCATCTCGGGAAGCCGGCGGAGGAGGTCGTATGCCTCGGGGATCTGCGGGCCTCGGAGGACCGGGGTGTGGCAGCCGGCGATGACCTCGGCGTTCAGGTTCTGGAAGTCGGTGACGACCGACCCGAACTTCCGGGTGTCCGCCAGGGCTACCCACGGGGAGACCAGCCGTCCGCCGAAGAGCTGGCCGTCGCGGAATTCGTCCGGGGACAGCGCCGCTGATTCGGGCACGGGGGCCGGCACGTTCGTGGCGAAGGTGTCGACGGCCCACAGGACGTCGGTCCTCGGGTCGAAGAGGGCGCGGGTCGTGGGGTTGTCGTACAGGGGCGGTCGTTTGGCGACCAGGGTGCGGTCTCCCGCGTCGATGGTGTCGCCGTCGGTCATGAAGCGGCACCGGCTGAGCGGGGTCTCCCACTCCTCGGCCATGCGGCCGAGGGAGAACCATGTCGTCAGCAGGGTCGCGTTCGGGCATTGGGCGAGGACGGCCAGAAGGTTGCCGGCGTGGTCGCGGTCGTCGTGGGTCAGGAAGATCCACCGTACGTCCAGGGGATCCACCACCGACCAGGCTGCCTCCAGCCACTGGGAGCGCACCGCGGGCGCCCCGGTGTCCACAAGGACCGGTTCGGCTCCGCGGATCACCATCGAGTTCATCGGGAAGTGGCCGACCGGCGGGGCGTCGAGGGCCCACGGGATGACGAACGTCTCCTCGGCGATCTTGTACGGCTGCAGAAGGTTGAACGTTTGCATGGTGGTCATCGCTGCTCTCCCTCGGGTGGAGTCGATGCAGCGTCGATGAATCCAGTGCAGCCCCGTGCCGGGGCCGTCGTCAAGCGTCGAACCCGTGACGGCCGGCTCCGGTGAGCGACGGCGGGTGCGCGGCGACGGGGCTCACCCCGGCAGGCGTACGGCGCAGGCGGCCGTGTGGCCCGGTGGGACCGGGACGTCGGTGAGCGACCGGCCGGGCATCGCCGCCGGGGCGGGGCCGGCTCCCACATAGGTGACCGCGAGGTCCTGCCGGCCTTCAATCCCGCCCAGGCGAGGTGGACATGGGTCGCCCTCCGCGGCGGTGATCCCACCGGCCCGCATGACCACGAGGTGACTTGCGTAGCGGCAGGCCTTGTTGAGGCCGCGCAGCACCGCGACGACCGTGTGGCCCTTGCGTTCGTGCAGATCGGCGCAGAGGTCGAGGACCTCCACCTGGTGGGCGATGCCGAGATAGGTGGTCGGTTCGTCGAGCAGGAGGACGGACGTCTGCTGGGCCAGCACCATGGCGAGCCGGACGCGTTGCCGCTGTCCGCCGGAGAGGTCGTCGACGGGACGGCCGGCGAGTTCCAGCACGCCGGTCTGCCGCACCGCGGCGATCACGGCGTCCTCGTCATCGGCCGTCCACTGCTTCAGCAACCGCTGGTGCGGGTAGCGGCCCCGGGCCACGAGGTCCCCCACCGTGATACCGGCCGGCGCTGTCGAGGACTGCGGCAACAGGCCGAGTCTGCGGGCGACTTCGCGCGAGCGGTACGACGAGATGGCGGCCCCGTCGAGGTACAACTGTCCGGCTGTCGGCCGCAGCATCCTGGGCAGTGCCTCGAGCAGGGTGGGCTTGCCGCAGGCGTTCGGCCCGGTGATCACGGTGAACGAGCGGTCGGGTACGAGGCCCGGAGTGAGGTGGCCACGGTCCGCCGGTCGTAGGAGAGGGTGAGGTCCTCGGCCCGGAGTCGGGCGGCGTGGTGATCGTCGCCGCGGCCGACGCCCCCACCGGCCGCAACCACGGTCTGGGATCACCCGGGTACGGACTGAGGACGGCGACGAGATGGCCGCCACCGACTACTTCACCTCGATGGGCGGCTACCTCACGAGCCGTCCCTGACGGCGGGAGAGCCGCGCGACCACCGACGGGAAGCCCGTCGCGGCGGCTCGTCGCGGCACGTGCTCGTCCCGTGTGCGGAAACGAAGCTCGGAGGGTTCTGACACAGCCTCCCGCCCTGTTCGGGGCAGGCGGGGATGCCCCGCCCCCCTCGTGCGGCGTCGGTAATCCTGCGTGGTTGCACTGATGCACGGTGTGAAGGCCGGGAGCGTGTCCGCCGGGAGGTGTTACAAATGGGGTTGTGAGCCCGTCTTCTCTCTCGTGCCCGGCGTTCGGGTGCGTGCGAACCTAGGCAGAAGATTCGGAAGCGTCGCCGGACAGGTCTTCGTCCTTCAGGTGGCGATCGTGGTGCTGCTCTCGGCCGCTGCCCTGCTGTCCCTGGTGCTGCAGTCGCGGTACGACATCGACCGTGAAGCGCGCAGCCGGTCGGTTTCCGTGGCGCAGACCTTCGCGAAATCCCTGGGCCTGCAGGAAGCGCTGAGATCGCCGGACCCGTCGGCGATCCTGCAGCCCCTCGCCGAGGAGACGCGCAGGGCCGCGGGGGTGGACTTCATCGTGGTGATGGACACCCGCGGCATCCGCTACAGCCATCCTCAGCCGGACCGCATCGGCGAGCGGTTCGTCGGCACGATCGAGCCCTCGCTCGCCGGCCAGGTCCACACCGAGAGTGTGGAGGGGCCGCTCGGCAAGGAGATCCAGGCGATCGTGCCGGTCACCTCGCCCGAAGGTGATGTCATCGCCCTCGTCTCGGCAGGTCTGACGGTGGAGAGCGTGACCGGCATCGCCGACCGCCAACTTCCGGTCATCCTCCTGGCCATCACCGGCGGTCTGGCTCTGGCCACCGTTGGCACGGCGCTGATAAGCCGAAGGCTGCGTCGCCAGACCCACGGCCTCGGCACGCATGAGATGACCCGCATGTACGAGCACCACGACGCGGTGCTCCACGCCGTCCGCGAAGGGGTGCTGATCACCGACGACGAAGGACGGCTGCTCCTGGCGAACGACGAGGCCGGACGGCTGCTCGACCTGCCGGAGGACGCCGAAGGACGCCCCGTCGACAAGGTCGGCATGGATCACCGGATGGCGGAACTGCTGCTGTCCGGCCGGGTGGCCACCGACGAGGTGGTGGAGGCCGGGGACCGGCTGCTCGTGGTCAATCAGCGGCCCACCCGCCCCCGGGGCCGCCCGCAGGGCTCGGCGGTCACCATCCGCGACTCCACCGAGATGCGGCTCCTGAGCAGCCGTGCGGAGACGGCCCGCAGGCGGCTCAAGCTCCTGTACGACGCCGGGGGTGAGGTCGGCACCACGCTCGACGTGGTACGCACCGCGGAGGAACTGGCCGATGTCGCCGTTCCCCAGTTGGCGGACTTCGTCACCGTCGACCTGGCCGATCCGGTGCTGAAGGGCGACGAGCCCGGCCCGGGCGCCGACATGCGGCGCACAGCGGTCAGCGGCATCCGCTCCGATCACCCGCTGTACCCGCTCGGCAGTCTGATCGACTTCCTGCCCTCCACGCCGCAGGCCCGCGGATACGGCACGGGCGCAGCCGAACTCGTGCCCGATCTCAATGACGCGCCGGGCTGGCACGCCCAGGACCCAGCGCGGACGTCGGCGATCGTCGACTACGGGATCCACTCGCTCATCGCGGCTCCACTGAAGGCCAGGGGCGTCGTGCTCGGAGTGGTCAACTTCTGGCGGTCGCAGAAGCCGGAACCGTTCGACGAGGAGGATGTGTCCCTGGCCGAGGAACTCGTCGGCCGCGCCGCGGTCACCATGGACAACGCCCGCCGCTACACCCGCGAACACAATCTCGCCGTGACGCTCCAGCGCAGTCTGCTGCCGCAGGATCTGCCCGAGCAGAGTGCCGTGGACGTCGCGCACTACTACCAGCCCGCGCAATCCGGAGTGGGTGGGGACTGGTTCGACGTGATCCCACTGCCGGGCAGCCGCGTCGGGCTCGTCGTGGGGGACGTCGTCGGGCACGGCCTGCACGCCGCGGCCACCATGGGGCGGCTGCGTACGGCCGTACACAACTTCTCCTCCTTGGACCTGCCGCCCGACGAACTCCTCGCCCGCCTCGACACCCTCGTCCAGCGTATGGACCAGGAAGGCGACCGCGCCGCGCCGAACGGCGGCGTCCTGGGCGCAACCTGCCTGTACGCCGTCTACGACCCGATCTCGCAGAACTGCACCATGGCACGAGCAGGACACATGCCGCCGCTCGTGGTCGCCCCGGACGGCTCGACGACGATCTCGGAACTGCCGGCCGGTCCCCCGCTGGGGCTCGGAGGCATGCCGTTCGAGACCCTGGAACTGCGCCTGGCGGAAGGCAGTCAGCTCGTCCTGTACACCGATGGGCTGGTGGAGGAGCGGAGCCGGGACATCGCAGAGGGCCTGGAAAAGCTGCGCGCCGCGCTGAGCCACCCCGACCGGGACCCGCACGCCAGCCGCCGCGCCGTACTCGATGCCCTGCTCCCGAGCTGCCCGTCGGACGACATCGCACTCCTCATCGCCCGGACACGGACCCTGGGATCCGGCCGGGTCGCGCAGTGGGACGTTCCGTTCGACCCCAGCGAGGTCGGTGCCATACGCAGTCTCACGGCCAAGCAGCTCGAGGAGTGGGGCCTGGAGGAACTCGCCTTCACCACGGAACTGATCCTCAGTGAGCTCATCACCAATGCCATACGGTACGGCGCCGCGCCGGTTCGCGTCCGCCTGGTGCGCGATCGCACTCTGACCTGCGAGGTGTGGGACGCCAGCAGTACCGCCCCGCACCTGCGGTACGCCGCCACCATGGACGAGGGAGGCCGCGGACTGTTCCTGGTCGCGCAGCTCAGTGAGGTCTGGGGCACCAGGTACACACGGGAAGGCAAGGTCATCTGGGCAGAACAGGTCCTGCCCGCCGCCGGCGGTGCCCTCTCCTAGTGGGTAGTTCTTCCACTGGCTGCCGTCTGGACCCAATAACGATCAAGGGGCCGGTTCAGATTTCTCTGAAGCGGCCCCTGATCTGCGACTCTTTCGAGTCGGGACGACAGGATTTGAACCTGCGACCCCTTGACCCCCAGTCAAGTGCGCTACCAAGCTGCGCCACGTCCCGATGCCCGCCTGACCTGGGGTTTCCCCTGGCCGAACGCGCATGAGAACAATACCGCACTCAGGGCGCTGGTCACGAACCCGTATTCCACGTTCGGCGCGCTTGACCTCAAGTGAACTTGAGGTTGCACGGTGGGTGTCATGACGAACACGGCTCTCTCCTCCGTATCCGCCGCTGCGGACTTTGACGCGTCCGGCAGGCTGCCCGGCGCCTCCCGGCCCGGCTCCTCGCCCGGCTTCGGTGACCTCGGCCGACTGATGGCGCTGATGACCGGCGACGAGAAGCACGGTCCCGCCGCGACGTCCACGCTCGACGCGCTGTGGGTGCTGTACGACCGTGTACTGCGCGTGACCCCGTCGACCGCCGACGCTCCGGAGCGTGACCGCTTCCTGCTGTCCAAGGGGCACGGGCCGATGGCGTACTACGCCGTCCTCGCCGCCAAGGGGTTCTTCCCGACCCAGTGGCTGCCGGGCTTCGGCTCGTACGACTCCCCGCTCGGCCACCACCCCGACCGCGTGCTCGTACCCGGCGTCGAGATCGGCAGCGGATCCCTCGGTCACGGTCTGCCTCTGGCCGTGGGCACCGCCCTCGGACTGCGGGCACAGGGGCTGACCGACCCCCGGGTCTGGGTCCTGATCGGTGATGCCGAGCTGGACGAGGGCAGCAACCACGAGGCCATCGCCTACGCCGGTCCCGCCGGTCTCGGGCAACTGCACACGCTCGTGGTGGACAACGCGTCCGCAACCCACGGCTGGCCCGGCGGCATCGCCTCCCGGTTCGAGGCGGCCGGCTGGTCGGCGCAGACAGTCGACGGCAGGGACCACGAGGCGCTGTACGCCGCCTTCACGGCCCCGCACCCGGGACGGCCACGGGCGGTCGTCGCCCGCGTCGAGCCCAAGAACGCCTGAGCACACCGCCACCACCGAGAGGGGACTTCTCCACCATGGACACGATGCGTGACCGTTTCATCGCGACCACCTCCCGCCTGCTGGACGAGGAGCCGCGGACGGCTCTCGTGCTCGCGGAGATCAGCGCCGCCGGCTTCGAGCAGGTACAGCAGCGCCACCCGGACCGGGTGATCAACGTGGGCATCCGCGAGCAGTTGCTGATCGGTGCCGGCGGCGGCCTCGCCCTCACCGGGATGCGGCCGATCATGCACACGTTCGCGAGCTTTCTCGTCGAGCGGCCGTTCGAACAGGTCAAACTCGACTTCGGTCATCAGAACACCGGCGGGGTGCTCGTGAGCGCCGGCGCCTCGTACGACTGGCCGGCCGGGGGCTTCACGCATATGTCGCCGGGAGACGTCGCCCTGCTGGACACCCTCGACGGATGGACGGTTCATGTGCCGGGTCACCCGGACGAGGCAGAGGCGCTGCTCCGGCACGCGGTCACCGGCGACGGCCGGGTGTACGTGCGGCTGTCGCAGCAGAGCAACGCCGAGGCCCGGCCGGTCACCGGTGACCGGTTCCTCACCCTCCGCGAGGGCAGCGGCCTCACGGTGGTCGCGGTCGGCCCGATGCTGGACAACGTCCTCGCGGCCACCGAAGGGCTCGACGTGAGCGTCCTGTACGCGACGACCGTTCGCCCCTTCGACCAGGAGGCGGTCCGGGCGGTGGCGGGCGGCCGGGGCGACGTAGTGATCGTCGAGCCGTATCTCGAGGGCACCTCGACGACGGCCGCGAACGACGCCCTGGCGGACGTTCCGCACCGGCTTCTGGGCCTCGGCGTGGCGCGGCGCGAACTGCGCCGTTACGGCACGATCGACGAGCACCTCACCGCGCACGGCCTGGACCCGGCGTCCCTGCGGGCACGGATCTCGGCATTCGCCGGGCAGGGGGCACCGGTCGCTCAGCGCCGGAGCTGAGGAGCGGGCCCCATGACGATCACCGGCTGCTTCGCCGGGTCCAGGGCGCGCAGCAGCCCGCGCATGTGCTCCTCCTGGAACGAGATGCAGGCCTGGGTCGGGCCCTCGTGGTCCACGTGGATCCAGACGCCGCTGCCCTTCTCCGGACCGAGCGGCCGCTCCTTGTTCAGCGGACTGGTCCCCGGGACGCGGTTGTAGTCGATGGCGATCACGTAGTCGAAGGAGCCCTCGAGGGGCTCGCCGAGGAAGCCGGTCCCGGGGGCGACGAACTGCTCGTCCTGGTCGTACGGCAGCAGGGTGCCGGGGTCCGGGGAACGGCCGCCGGCGTCGCCGAGGCCGAAGACCCCGATCGGAGTGCGCAGGTCGCCCGCGTGGTGGTCGTTCGTCCAGCCGCGCAGGGCGTTGTGCGCGGGCCACGGCCCGGCGACGGGCCGCCAGGAACCCCGGGCGTCGCGCTCGTAGAGCACGCCCTGGGAAGTACTCGTGTCGGCCGTCGGGCCGGACACGACCAGCGCCTGACGGGTACCGCCGGGGATCCTCGAGCGGAAGTCGGGGCCGAGGCCGGGGATCTGACGGACCGGCAGTGCCTTCGGTTCGGGGGCGACTCGAGTCGCGCGGCCCTTCGCGCCGGCGGCGGGTGCGGGCGCTGTGTCGGCGCAGCCGGTGAGGAGCAGCGCTGCGCAGACCGTGGCGGCCAGCGCGCTCCCGGCGCTCTTGATGGCGGGCATGGGCGGGATCCTCCCGGCGTCGTGGAACGGCGGGCCATCCGTACCCCGTCACCGTCGGGACGCGGTTGCCCTGGGCGGCCGCTCACCCGACCGGGGCACCGGACGCGCCGCCATCCGGCCCGACCGCCGGGCTCCCCGTCAGGGCCCCGGCGGCGCCAGCTCCGGATGTGCGTCGAGCAGTTTGCGCGGTGCCGCCTGGCGCCATGAGTCGACCAGGATCGCGTACAGCTCCTCCTCTTCGTCCAGCGCTTCGAGCCGCACCCGCAGCCAGGCGTAGTGGTCGTCGTGGCCCTCGCGCAGGAAGAACTTGGCGGGCTCTGCGGCGATCAGCTCGGCGCGTTCCTCCTTCGGGCACTTCACGCCCATGACCCGGTCGTCGTCGGCCAGTGAGGCGAAGATCCGGCCGCGGGGCTCCAGCCGGAAGGTGGGCATGCCCCAGGCGAGCTTCTCGATCGCTCCCGGGAGCGCGAGCGCGATCCTGCGTACGTCGTCGGCTGTGGCCACGGCAACCACCGTAAGCGCCGCCACCGACAGTGGCCCAACTGCCGCGCCGCACCGCACACTTCCGCCCCATTGACCCCTCGCGACGGCTGAACCCACGCCGTCCGGCATACTCGGACACCGCTCCGGGCGGGGACGTACAGCGGCTCCCCCGCGGATCCGTCGAACACCGGATGCACCGATTCGGCACCTCGGCGCGCCGGACCGCTGACCACCACCGGACCCACCTGCCGGCGAAACCGTTGCCGTCGTCATGCGGCGGGTCCGCACATCCCGCGACGCCATGGATCACGCCGTACCGAGGCCCGTGGGCGTCGCCTCAGATTCCGCCGTCCTCCCGACGGTGGATCTGCTGGACCAGGTCCGTCGCGAGTGACTTGATGGTCTCCAGACCTTCCCGGCCCCATCGCCTCGGCTCGGTGTCCACCACGCAGACGGTGCCCAGCGCGATGCCCGTACGGTCGATCAGCGGCGCGCCCAGGTACGAGCGGATGCCGATCTCGTCGACGACCGGATTCCCCGCGAAGCGCGGGTAGTCGCAGACGTCCTCCAGCACGAGCGCCTTGCGGCGCACGACCACATGCGGGCAGTACCCGTGGTCGCGCGCCATGAACCGGCCCACCTCCGCGCGGCCCTGCTCGCCGCCGCCGTGAGTGCCGGACGGGGCGTGCAGCCCCGCGAAGAACTGCCGGTTCTCGTCGATGAAGTTGACCATGGAGTACGGAGCTCCGGTCACCCCGGCGAGCTTGCGGGCGAAGTCGTCGAACGCCGCGTCCGGGTGTTCCCCGAGCCCGAGCCGGCGCAGCCGCCGGACCCGTGCGGGTGCCTCGGGGTCCACCGGGGTGAGCAGCAGACGGCCGGTGGGGCTGTACGTCATGTCGGTGCTCCATGGCTCGGTGCCGGGCCCGGCACGACGACGGTTGTGGTGAGCAGGTGCTGGACGAGGGTCACCAGCGTCCCGATGCCCGAACTGGCGATGCGCGCATCGCACAGCACGACCGGTACCTCCGGCTTCAGGTCGATCGCGGTCCGCACCTCCTGCGGGTCGTAGCGGTAGGCACCGTCGAACTCGTTGACGGCCACGACGAATCCGATACCGCGCCGCTCGAAGAAGTCGACGGCGGAGAACGAATCCTCGAGCCTGCGGGTGTCGGCGAGCACGACGGCGCCGAGGGCGCCCTCCGACAGTTCGTCCCACATGAACCAGAAGCGCTCTTGTCCCGGCGTTCCGAAGAGGTAGAGCACATGGTGCTCGTCCAGCGTCATCCGGCCGAAGTCCATGGCGACCGTCGTGGTCGTCTTCGACTCGACGCCCTCCAGACTGTCGGTCGCCGCGCCCACCTGGGTGAGCAGTTCCTCCGTGCTGAGCGGTTCGATCTCGCTGACCGCTCCGACGAAGGTCGTCTTGCCCACCCCGAACCCGCCCGCGACGAGGATCTTGAGCGCGGTGGGGAACTGGTCACCGCTCCCGGCGACGCGGGTGTCAGAGCCGTCGTCGTAGGCCATCGAGCACCGCCTCCAGCAGTGAACGGTCCGTGGGTATGTCATGGCTGCGCGGCGCCCGGGCCGTGACGGCGCCGCAGTCCACCAGGTCGGACAGCAGCACCTTGGTCACGACGGCCGGCAACCGTAAGTGCGCGGAGATCTCGGCGACCGACGTCGGACCGTGGCACAGGCCGAGCGCCGTGGTGTGCTCGGGACCGAGATGCGCCTGCGGCGCGGTGCCCGTGGCCATCACCATGGAGAGCAGGTCCAGCGCGGCCGTCGGACGGGTACGTCCGCCGCTCACCGTGTACGGGCGGATCAGCCGGCCCGCCGCGTCGTCGAGGAGCGGCCCGTCCATGGGCGAGGGCATGATCACTGCCTCACGGCGCCCGGTGCTCCGGCGGGCTGTCTGACGGGCGTCACCAGATAGGGCCGCACGCTCTTGACCAGCATCGCCATCTCGTAGCCGAGCACGGCGGCGTCGGCCTCCCGGCCCGCGAGGACGGCGAGAGCGGTCCCGGAGCCGGCGGTGGAGACGAACAGCAGCGTGGAATCGAGCTCGACCACGACCTGGCGTACTTCGCCACCGTCGCCGAAACGCGCTCCGGCGCTGCGGCCCAGCGAGTACAGGCCTGAGGCGAGGGCCGCCATGTGGTCGGCGCTGTCGTGGTCCAGACCGTGCACCGATTTCACGAGGCCGTCGGAGGAGAGCAGCACCGCGTTGCGGGTGTACGGCACACGCTGGACCAGACCGCTCAACAACCAGTCGAGGTCCGGGACATGGCCGGTCGGCACATCGCTCGCCATGGTGCATCTACTCCTTGATGGTGGGTTCGTCGCGCTGGGGGTCCGGCTGTCCGGACAGCCGTGCCGCCCGTTCCGGCTCGTTCTCCGCGAGGCCGATGCCCCGCTGGAAGGCTGCCATCAGACCCGGGTCGTGCAGGGCCTCTTCGTCGTCCCTGCGTGGCGCGGGGGCGTCCCTCAGCTGCGGGACGAGGTGCTCCTGAATGCGGCGCCTGGGCAGCTGGGGGCGGCCCATCGTGCCGCGGACCACCGGTCGGTCCGGCGGCTCCGCCACGTCGGGGCCCGGTCCGGCGGGGGGCCCGGGCGGGACCTGGTGGTGGCCGTCGCCGAAGTGACCGGCGCCCGGCATGCGCCGTTCGCCGCGCTCCCCGCGCACGGGCAGGGGCGCGTCCGCCCCGACGGCCGTGGCCGGCTCCCGTTGCGCCGGCACCGGCCTGGCCTGTCCGGAGAGCACCGACTGCGGCAGCGACGGCGACGTGGCCGCGACGCGGGGCCCGTTCAGGTGCGGGGCGGGCGGGGGCGTTGTCGCCGTCCCGTGGTCGGCCGCGCCGTCGTGGTCGGTCCCGAGGAGGTTCTGCGGCAGTACGAGCACGGCCTGGACGCCGCCGTAGATGTTCGTCTGGAGCCGCACGGCGATGCCATGCCTGCGGGCCAGCGCGGACACGACGAACAGGCCGATCCTGCCGTCCTGGAGCAGATTGGCGACGTTGACCTGGTCGGGGTCGGCGAGCAGGGCGTTCATCTTGTCCTGCTCCTGGGGCGGCATGCCGAGCCCGCGGTCCTCGACCTCCACGGCGAGCCCGGCCGTGACGTGCTGGGCGCGCAGCAGGACCTGGGTGTGCGGGGCGGAGAACAGCGTGGCGTTCTCGACCAGTTCGGCCAGGAGATGGATCACGTCGGCGACGGCATGGCCGCGCAGCGTGCCGGCGATGGGCGGCACCAGTTTGACCCTCGGGTACTGCTCCACCTCGGCGATGGCGGACCTCAGCACTTCCGTCAAGGTGACCGGGTGGGACCACTGCCGCCGGGCGATGGCGCCGCCGAGGACGGCGAGGTTCTCCGCGTGCCGGCGGATGCGGGTGGCCAGGTGGTCGACGTGGAAGAGGCCCTTGAGCAGCTCCGGGTCCTCGACCTCGTTCTCCAGCTCGTCGAGCAGCTGGATCTCACGGTGCACCAGGGACTGCAGCCTACGGGCCAGGTTGACGAAGACCTCGACCTTCTGTTCGTTGCCCACGCTGCTGGAGAGCCGGGACGCCTGCACCACGGCCGCCAGCGCGGCGTCGTGCGAGCGGAGCAGATCGTGGGCGAGCAGGTCGAACTCGTCCCCTCCCGTAGGTCCTTGCTCGGGGGTACGGCGGGGCGGCGGTCCCTCGCCGCGCCTGAGTCCGTCGACGACGGTGCGCAGTTCCTCCTGGGCCCGGGCGGTGTTGCGGCGCAGCTCGGAACACCGGGCGAGCACGGACGAGGCGACCCGGTCGGCGCCACGCGCGGCGACCGCCACGGCGGCCACGGCGAGCGCGGCCATGGCGCTCAGCGCGACCCACAGACCGGCGGACGGTCCAGGAGCGGCGGCGCGCAGCGTCATGACCACGGCGGTCGCACCACTGAGGGCGGCGACCAGGGCCGGCAGGACGGCGGTGCGCAGTAGTTGGGGTCGTATGCGGGCTTCCGGCGCGGACGCGGTCCTGCCGGAAGGCGTTCTGCCGGAGGACGTCCGGCCCGCGGATGACAGTGAGCGGGCGCCTGGCCTGCCGTGCCGCCCGCCCTCTCGACGGTCGGACCGCGCGGCTGGTGCGCGTAGTTGAGACATCAGCGTCCTCGGTACGTGGGGCCCCAGGGATCGGCGTACTGCGATTGATCGACATGACTCCACGGCGGAACCCGGGCACGCGGATGAGAGCCCACCGTTGATCACTGGCAACACACGGTAGTCGCCGGTGGTGAGGGTGGACCGAGCTGTTGTGAAAGTTGCCCGCTATGGGTCGCGCTCTGGTATGAGGGCTCGCACGAAAGACCGAAGGTGAGCGCGAGGGCCGCTGCGCCTGAAAAGCCGACGGGCTGGATTCGCAGAGCGAAATCCAGCCCGTCCGGCGCTCGCGGGCACCGCGCGGAGCGCGGTACGGGTCCGGGGCCTGCCCCGGTTACGGGAAGGGGCGGGGTGGGGAACAAACCCGCCGGCAGACGCTGTGCCGCCCCACGCCCGTCAAGCCGTCGGCGCCGTCTCCGGTGAGCCCGACTCCGGCGCCGCGTCTCGCGCCGGCTTCGCTGCCGTCGCCTCCGCGGTCGCCGTGACCGCCGACCAGCCTTCCGCCGGCACGGTGGCCACACCGCGCCACCACGGCACGGACGGCACGGTCTCGGCCGTGGGTTCGAACGGCTCCCCCGGGCGCGGCAGCGCGATGCGCGCTCCCGCCTTCGCCGCGGCAGCGACGGTGCCCTCGCCGGGCTCCGCCCACGGGTGCGGCGCCAGGTTGAACGTGCCCCAGTGGATCGGCAGCATCACACCGGCCGGTGTCCCGCCCTGCAGGTCGAGGTGGGCCCGCATGCCCTCCGCCGGGGTCATGTGGATGTCGGGCCAGTACTCGGAGTACGCGCCGATCTGGATCATCGTCGCGTCGAACGGCCCGTGCTCGGCGCCGATGTCCCGGAAGCCGGTGAAGTACCCGGTGTCGCCGCTGTGGTAGATCCGGTGTTCGGGGCCGGCGACGGCCCAGGACGCCCAGAGGGTGTGCTGCTGGTTGCGCAGGCCGCGGCCGCAGAAGTGGCGTGCCGGGGTCGCGGTCAGCCGGATGCCGCCGATCTCCGTGGTCTCGTTCCAGTCGAGCTCGCGCAGACGGTCGGGGGACACGCCCCAGCGTTCGAGGTGGGCGCCGACGCCGAGCGGAACGGCGAAAAGGGTGTCGGTGGAAGCCAGGGCGCGGACCGTGGGCAGGTCGAGGTGGTCGTAGTGGTCGTGGGAGATCACGACGACGTCGACGCTGCCGAGGGCGGCGAGCGGCGCGGGCACCGGGTGCAGGCGCTTGGGCCCGGCGAAGGTGAAGGGGGAGCACCTCTCTCCCCAGACCGGGTCGAAGAGAATCCGGCGGCCGTCGATCTCGGTGAGGACGCTGGAATGCCCCATCCAGGTGAGCCGGAGTCCCGAGGCGGCGGGCCTGGTGAGATCTGTGGCGGTGGTCGTGTGCAGCGGCACGGGGCGGGCCGGTACGCGGTGTGTCCTCGCCTCCTTGGCGAAGTACGTCCTGGCGAACTCCACCATGGAGCCGCTGGACGGCCTTGTGCGCGTCCCTGCGGGATTCTGGAAGACGCCGTCGGCGAAGTTCGGCGAGCTCCGGATGCGCGCCAGGCGCTCGCCGGCCGGGTCGGCCCCGAAGGCGGCAGGCCTCAGTGAGCGCAGCCGGGACCTCAGCGAGTGGGGGGAACCAGCGCCGGACACGGCACCTCCTGATGCTCGGGGTCATTCCATTATGTGGGCTTAAAGGCGGGAAGCAGTGGACTGTGAGGCCGCCCTGACCCGGTCGGCGACCAGCCAATCCGTCATGACCGGCCAACGCCTGCCGGGGTGCCGGTGTTCCTGAACGGCGCTCCTGCGGCTGGTGCCGGTCCGTGTCACGTTTCCGTGCGTGTGTTCCGTCGTAGCGGTGACAGCAAACGGCTTTCCCCACGAGGAGCACGTCATGGCCCGTATTTCCCTCGACCCGCACCGCTCACTCTTCCTGCGTGCGGCCCAGTGGTACTCGAAGCGCGTCTACGGCAAGATCCTCGACCCGGTCCGCGCGCTGGGGCACAACCCCAGGGTTCTCCGGGCCGATCTGCGCTTCGAGATGGCGGTGGGCAGGTGGAACAAGCTGGACGCGGATCTCAAGGCGCTGGCGGTGATGGCCTCCGCCGCCTCGATCGGCTGCAGCTGGTGCATGGACTTCGGACACTGGGAGAACAGGCAGCGCGGGATGGACGCCCGCAAGGTGCGTGATGTGCCCATGTGGCGGGAGAGCGACGCGTACACCCCGCTGGAACGGGACGTCATGGAGTTCGCGGAGGCCATGACGGCCAATCCGCCGGAGATCGACGACGATCTCGCCGGGCGGCTGGTCGCCGTGCTGGGTGAGGCGGCGTTCGTGGAGCTCACGGCGATTGTGGCGGTGGAGAACCTGCGGTCGCGGATGAACACCGCGCTCGGCCTGACCAGCCAGGGCTTCAAGGACCACTGCGAGATCCCGGCGCGGGAACAGGCCGAGGCCAGGGTCGCCGCCGGGGAGGTCCCGGCCGGCTGACGCCCGGGGTCGCCGCGGCACCGTGGCCACCTGAGGACGGTCCTGTACAGGGCTGGACTTCATCCAAGATCAGCTGTGTACTGTGACGCCGTGGCCAGAGTTCGGTTGAGCGTCCCGGAGAGGCGCGAGGAGATCCTCGGCGCCGCCGTCGAGCAGATCGAGGCTCGTGGCGTGGCAGCCGTACGGATCGCCGACGTCGCCGACGCGCTCGGGGTGAGCAGCGCCCTGGTGCTCTACCACTTCTCCACCAAGGAGAAGCTGGTGGCCGCCGCCTTCACCTACGCCGCCGACGCGGATCTGGCCCATCTCCGCAGGCTTCTCGGCCGGCGCACCACCGCGCTGCGCCGGCTGCGTACGGCGGTGCGCTGGTACGCCCCCACCGGGCAGGCGAAGGGCTGGCGCCTGTGGATCGACGCCTGGGCGGTCTCGCTGCGGGAACCGGCCCTGCGGGACGTGTCCCGCGCCCTGGACCAGCAGTGGAAGTCCGCCCTGACGGAGGTCATAGCCGAGGGCGCGGCCGCCGGCGAGTTCCCCTGCGAGGACCCGGCGGCGGCGGCCTGGCGGCTGACGGCGTTCCTCGACGGGCTGGCCGTCCAGATGACGTCGTACGCCGGCTCGCTGTCCCGGGCGGCGATGCTCCAGTGGACCGACGAGGCCCTCGCCCGTGAGCTGGGCATCGACCACGCCGAGCTGACGGCCACGGCGCGCTGAGTCCCCTGCTCCCGCCCACGACCGTGACGACGGAGCCAAGCGGTGACGACGGGCCGGGACGGTCACGGCGGCGGCACGGCTCAGGTCTGCCGCACCGGTTCGTAGACGGCGGCGTCCAGCCCGAACGTCCAAGCGACGCCCTCCTTCGCCGTGCGCGTCGCGGGCGGCACGCGCAGCCAGTACGTCCGGTGCGAGCCGTCGGGCTCCGGAGTGGAGTTGACCACCTCGACCATCACCACGTCCTCGTCGTTCGCGAGCGCGATCCGCCACAGGATGCCGGCCTCGTCGCGGTGCACGGGCTCGGCGCCGGACTCCGCCAGGTACCGGTCGTAGCCGTAGTACTCGAGCATCACGCGGCGCAGTTCCGCGTTCTCCTCGTCTCGTATCCGTTCCGGGGTCAGGGCCGTGAGTTCGCGGAGGAACTCGGCGGGCACGGGCATGCCGCGCCATGCGTGGAGCGCGAATCCGTCCGGGAAGACGAGCGCGGGGCCTTCGCCGTTGTCGAGCCGGCCGGCCTCGTCGCGGTGCAGCCGGGAGGGCCGTTCGCAGATGACGACGGCGTTCTCGAAGGGCCACCACCAGCCGGCGTGCTCCGCGACCCGGGCCAGGCCCGTCAGCCGGTCGCTTCGGCCGTCGAAGGCGGCGAGCCATGCCGCGTCGTGCTGACCGAGGACGGCGTCGAGCAGGACGCCCCTGATCCTCGTCTCCTCCGCGGCACGGTCGACGGCGTGCTCCGGCGCCTTCTCGAACAGCGCGTCCACTATGCCGGCGCGTATGCGGTCGGCCAGGGCTCGGGTGCTGTCCCACAGGAGCGCTCCGGTGCCGCTCCACAGCGCGGTCCAGCCGCCGGGGCCCAACTCGTCGTGGACACGCCGCCGTTCGTCGGCCCAGGGGCGGGTGCGCACCTCGTCGCGCACGGAGCGCCCCGGGTCCTGAAGTCCTTGGAGGGCGGTCACACCCGAGAGGGGCGAGTCCGCCCAGACGATCCGGTCGGGTGCGACGAGCCCCGCCGCACCGTAGGCGAGCCGCACGCCCTCCTCCGCGGCGGCCCGGTCCGCCGGTCCTGTCGCCGCCGCGATCGCCCGCCACTTGTCCGCATACTGCATGTGAAGTCCCGTCCCCTGTCGTCGTTCTGTCCGTCGTGCTCCGCCGCCCGCCGCCCGCAGCGGCTCAGTCGGCGACGATCCGCACCGCGCCCGGCAGGTACTCCCGCTGGCGCACGACCCGGTACCACCCCTTCGGCAGCGGTATAGCCGCGTGCTCCTCGTGCACCACCCGGCCGCCTTCCGGGAGGTGAAGGAGCATCGGTCCGAACGGCCCGGGCTCGCGCACCAGTCGGCCGGGGCCCGTGACCGCGTGGGCGTGGCCCGTGACCTCGCCGAGGGCGAGCACCATCCGGCCGCGTGCGTCCCGTGGCTCGCCCGGAGCGTCGGTGACGTGCGGTGGCACGGCGTGCTCCGCGACGGACACGATCAGGACGTCCCCCTGCCGGTACATGGCTCTCCCCTTCCCGCCGGCCGCCCGCTGCGTCCGACCTGTTCCCGACGTTAAGGGGCGGGTCTGACAACGGCGTCCGGCGCCGCCGCCGACTCCGGCCGCCCCGCGGGCGGGGGTGTCAGTGGCCCTTGGTAGAACTGCTCACACGTCAGCCGATCAAGCCTCACCGGTGTCTGGAGCCTGTCATGACCATCTCGGACCATCTGCAGGAGTGGTACGGCCTGCCCGCGTTCGACTTCCCCGACTCCGGGGCACAGGCCACGTCCGGGACCGTGCTGCCGGCGCCTGAAGATGTGGCCTGGCGGATCTCCGTCGACTCCTACGAGAGCGAGGAGGAGTGGGAGGAGGCGTTCGCCCGCTTCGCCGCGACGGTGGACACGACCCGGGTGCGCGCGCTGATCGTCGGCTCGTGGAGCGACGCGTACGACTCCGGTCCCGGCGAGGTCATCTCGGCGCTGCTCGGCGCGACGGAGAAACTGCCGCGGCTGCGCGGGCTGTTCATCGGCGACATCACGTTCGAGGAGTGCGAGATCTCCTGGATCAACCAGGGTGAGGTGACCCGGCTACTCGACGGCTTCCCGCAGCTCGAGCACTTCGGTGTGCGCGGCGGCCAGGATCTGGTGTTCCCTGCGGTCAAGCACGAGCGGCTGGAGACCCTGGTCGTGGAGAGCGGCGGTCTGGACGTGGCCGTGGTCCGCGGGATCGCGGCGAGCGACCTGCCGGCGCTGGAGAATCTCGACCTGTGGCTCGGCACGTCGTGGTACGGCGCGAACGCGGACGTGTCGGACCTGGAGCCGTTCCTGTCGGGGACGAGGCTGCCGAGGCTGCGGTCTCTGGCACTGCGCAACAGCGAGATACAGGACGAGATCGCGGTGGCGCTCGCCGGCGCTCCGGTCGTGGCGCGACTGGAGATGCTGGACCTGTCGATGGGCACCCTGGGCGACGACGGTGCGGAGGCACTGTTGAACGGCCAGCCGCTGACTCACCTCAAGAAGCTCGATCTGCATCACCACTTCATGAGCGAGGCGATGGTGCAGCGCCTGTCCGACGCCCTGGTGCCTGCCGGGGTGGAGCTCGACGTCTCCGAGTCGGAGGGCAACGGGTCCGGCGACAGGGAAGACCGATACACGGCCGTCGCCGAGTGACCGGCTCCTCCCGCCGTCCGTCCGGTCCTCCTCTCGCGGTCGTCGGCAATCCGGCCAACCGGCGTGTCGCGCTCTTCCAGGACGCGCTGTGTGCGGCGGGAGCGCCCGCCGCGCGGGTGGTGCCCTGGCTCGACGTACTGCGCGGCCGGGCGGAGTTCCGTCCGGGCGAGCTGGTGCGGATCGACTCCCCGGGCGAGGACCGCGAGGTGGAGCGGGCGCTGCGCGGCGTGGACGATCCGACCCGCGTGGAGGGTTCGGCTCTGTGGTACGAGCGGTTCACCGCTGCCGTACGCGACATCGCGGTCCGGGCGGAGGCGGGCGGGGCACGGCTGCTCGACGATCCGTCGGAGCTCGCCGTGCTGTTCGACAAGCGGCTGTGTCATGCGGCGCTGCTCACGGCGGGCGTGGCGGTGCCCGGGTCGCCGACCTCGGGAGCGGCCGCGCCGCCGGTGCGCGGCTGGGAAGATGTGCGTTCGCTGCTGGCGGCGACCGGCATGCGGCGGGTATTCGTCAAGCCGGCGCACGGCTCGTCCGCGTCCGGTGTGATGGCCCTGGAGACGGCGGGCGGTGGACGGGTGCAGGCCACCACGTCGGTCGAGCGGGACGCGGAGGGCCGTCTGTTCAACTCCCTGCGAGTGCGGCGCTACGGCTCCGAGCGCGAGGTGTCCGCGCTGGTCGACGCGCTCGCTCCGGACGGCCTGCACATCGAGCGCTGGCTGCCGAAGGCCTCGCAGCACGGCCGGGTCGCCGATCTGCGGGTGGTGGTGGTCGCAGGCCGCGCCACCCACGCGGTGGTGCGGACCAGCCGATCGCCCATGACCAATCTTCACCTGGGCGGCGTGCGCGGCGACCTCGCCGAGGCCCGTGCCTCGACGGAGGCGGCGGGCGGCAGTTGGGCCGCGACCCTGGCGGTCTGTGAGCGGGCCGCTGCCTGCTTTCCCGGTGTCTCCCGCGTCGGGGTCGACCTGCTGCCGGCGACCGGATGGCGGCGGTTCGCCGTCGGAGAGGTCAACGCCTTCGGGGATCTGCTGCCGGGGCTCACCGGGATGCCCGGCAGCGGCGCGGAGGGCCAGGACACTTATGCGGCGCAGGTCGCCGCCGTACTACGCGGGACGAGGAACCACCGACGTGCGACACCCTGACATCACCACCGGACGCGGCCAGGAGGTGCCGGCCCCGACCGGCACCCCCGACATGAACGAGGTCGTGGGGCGGGACGACCTGCTCCTCGTCACGCTCGACACCCTGCGTTTCGACGTCGCCGCCGAACTGGCTGCCGCCGGGCGGCTCCCGAACCTGGCCCGTCATCTCCCGGACGGCGTCTGGGAGAAGCGGCACGCCCCGGGCAGTTTCACGTACGCCTCCCATCAGGCGATGTTCGCGGGGTTCCTGCCCACGCCGGCCGAGCAGGGGCCCCATCCGAGGCTGTTCGCCGCCCGTTTCGCCGGCAGTGAGACCACCGCCGGACGCACGTTCGTCTTCGACACCCCCGACCTCGTCTCCGCCCTGGCCGGGGCCGGCTACCGGACCGTGTGCATCGGCGGTGTCGGTTTCTTCAACAAGCAGGGGCCGCTCGGATCCGTGCTGCCGGGGATGTTCCAGGAGAGCCACTGGGAGCCCTCGTTCTCGGTCGCCTCTCCCACGTCCTTCGAGGCGCAGGTGGAGCGGGCCGAGCAGGTCGTGGCCTCGCTGCCGCGCGAGCGCAGGCTGTTCCTGTTCGTCAACGTGCCCTCCCTGCACCAGCCCAACTGGTTCCATCTGCCGGGAGCGACCCGGGCCGACGGTGACTCCCGGGAGACGCACGCCGCCGCGCTCGAGTACGTCGACCGTCACATCGGGCGGCTGTTCGCCGCCGCGAGCAGCCGTCGGCAGTGCTTCGCGATCGTCTGCTCCGACCACGGCACCGCGTACGGCGACGGCGGTTTCATCGGTCACCGCCTCGGCCACGAGGCCGTCTGGACCGTCCCCTACGCCCACTTCTTCCTCGAGGCCTCAGCATGAGCACCCGCGCGTCGACCCCCGTGACAGCCCCCGCGGCCCCCGCCGGCCCCGGCTCTCCGCGCCCCTACCAGAGCTACGTCTACGCCTATCCGCACAAGACGGCCTACCGGCCCCTTGAGGACCGGCCGGCGCTGCGTGAACTGTGGGCACCGGAATCCAAGGACTCTCTGTCCCTCTATCTGCACATCCCGTTCTGTGAGGTCCGGTGCGGTTTCTGCAACCTGTTCACCAGGATCGGCGCCCCTGACGAGCTGACCGGGCGTTACCTGGACGCCCTCGACCGGCAAGCGGTCGCCGTGCGCGAGGCCCTCGGGGACGGCGCCCCGGTGCGTTTCACGGCAGCCGCGTTCGGCGGCGGTACGCCGACGTTCCTGACGGCCGGGGAACTGGAGCGGCTCTGCGACATCGCCGAGAAGCGGATGGGCGCCGACCTGAGCGCGGTGCCGCTGTCGGTGGAGACGTCGCCGGCCACGGCGACCGCGGACCGGCTGGCCGTGCTCGCCGAACGCGGCACGACCAGGGTCAGCATCGGCGTGCAGAGTTTCGTCGACGCGGAGGTGAGGGCCGCGGTGCGGCCTCAGCGCCGTGCCGACGTGGAGGCCGCGCTCGGCCGGATACGGGACGCACGGATCCCCGTCCTCAACATCGACCTGATCTACGGCATCGACGGTCAGACCGAACGAACGTGGCTCTCGTCGCTCGACGCCGCCCTCGGCTGGGAGCCGGAGGAGCTGTATCTCTACCCGCTGTATGTGCGCCCGCTGACCGGTCTGGGCCGGCTGGGGGCGGCGGGTGACGCTGCCTGGGACGAGCAGCGTCTGCGTCTGTACCGCGCGGGCCGCGACCATCTTCTCGCCCGCGGGTACGAGCAGGTGTCCATGCGTATGTTCCGCCGCGCGGGCGCGCCGCCGTCGGCCTCCGACGACCATGCCTGCCAGACGGACGGCATGATCGGGCTGGGCTGTGGCGCCCGCTCCTACACGTCGTCCCTCCACTACTCCTTCGACTACGCCGTCGACATGGGTCAGATCCGCCGCATCATCGACGACTTCGCGGCGACGGAGGACTTCTCCCGGGCGGAGGTGGGCCGGCGGGTCGACGAGGACGAGGCGCGCCGCCGGCACCTTCTGCAGTCGCTGCTCCAGGCCGAGGGGATGGACGTGGCCGGCTACCGCGAGCGGTTCGGCGCGGCTCCCGCCGGCCATTTCCCGGCGGAGCTGGAGCGGTTCGCCTCCCGCGGCTGGCTCGACGCGGCCGCCGCGCCCGGCCGGTTGAGGCTGTCGCCCGAAGGGCTCGCCCATTCCGACGCCCTGGGCCCCGAGCTGTTCTCGCCCGCGGTCCGGGCGGCCATGGCCTCGTACGAGCTGAAGTGAGCGGCTCCATGGATCTGACCGTGCTGTACCGGGGCCCGCTGTCGTCGTGCGACTACGACTGCCCCTATTGTCCGTTCGCGAAGCGCCGCGACAGCCCGGAGCAGCTGCGCGCGGACCGTGCCGCGCTGGAGCGCTTCTCCAGGTGGGCCGCAGGGCAGACCGGGGACCGGCTGTCGGTCCTGTTCACGCCGTGGGGCGAGGGGCTGGTCCGTTCCTGGTACCGCCGGACCCTGACGGAGTTGTCGCACCTGCCGCACATCCGCCGGGTCGCGATCCAGACGAACCTGAGCTGCCGGACGGACTGGCTGGCGAAGGCGTGCCCGGAGACCCTCGCCCTGTGGTGCACCTTTCACCCCGGTCAGACGCCTTACGACCGGTTCATCGACAAATGCAGGGACCTGATACGGCGGGAGATCCGTTTCAGCGTGGGCATCGTCGGCTTCCCGGGCCATCTGGAGGAGGCGCGCAGACTCCGCGCCGACCTGCCCGGCCACATCTATCTGTGGGTGAACGCGCCCGAGGGACGCGAGCTCTCCGAGGCGGAGGCACAGGCCTGGACGGAACTGGACCCGCTCTTCCCCTACAGCCGTCACCCGCACCGCTCCGCGGGGCTGCCGTGCCGCACGGGCGAGAGTGTCGTCTCGGTGGACGGCGAGGGGACCGTGCGCCGCTGCCACTTCGTCCGCGCCGAGCTCGGCAATCTCTACGACGGCTCGTACCGCCGCGCGCTGCGCCCCCGCGCCTGCCCCCTCGCCGTGTGCGACTGCCACATCGGGTACGTCCACCTGGAGACGCTGCCGCTGTACGACGCCTTCGCCGGCGGAGTCCTCGAACGGATCCCGTCGCGCATTCCCCCAGCGGTCCCGTCCGCCCTCGCCTAGGAAGCGCGCCGACCCGTGGGCAGACGGGTTTCGTCGGGTCCGTCGCTGCCGGCGAGGTGGGGGCGCCCGCATCGCACCGGCATGCGCAGGGCTGGGGAGTCTTCGCCCTCATGAAGCGTTGATGCTCCCGTCCCGTGCGGTCCCGGACGTCACGCCGTCGGGACCCGCACGAGACGTTGCTACGCGCCTGGGCGGCCGGGTTCACGACGGCCGGTGCCACGGCGGTGCTCGCGCTGCCGCACCTGGCGACCGGCCGCACGGGCCCTCCCCCCAGTGGGCGCGCGGCACGCCCGGGACGGCCGATGTCGGTGAAAGCGAGGGTGGCGACGGCGACCAGGGGCCAGCAGGGCCGGGCCAGGGGCGTGGGCCGCCGACGTTGTCCTGGGCGGTGCGGAAGTCCGGCTGTTGCCGGGCGGTCCGCCACACCGGCGCCGCCTCGGCGGTCCGGGCACCGGACCGCCTTGCGTCTCAGAGCGGCAGCAGGTCGGGGCGCTTGGCCTCCACATGATCGCCGGAGCTCTCGCCGCGGAGTCGCCGCCCGATCCAGGGCACCAGATACTCGCGCGCCCACTGGATGTCGTCCCGGCGCACCTCGAGCGTCCCTCGCGGGGGCAGCGGCGGCCACTGCTGGTCGGGGTCGGCGGGCACCTCGATCCCGAGGACCTGAGCGGCGCGCAGCGCGACCCTGGTGTGCCCCTCGGGTGACAGGTGGAGCCGGTCGGCGTCCCAAGCGCGCCGGTCCTGGACGGACTTGAGCGACCACAGGTCCAGTACGGGGCACCCGTAGCGGTCGGCGATGGCCCGTACGTGGGCGGTGTACGTGGCGATCTTGCCGCGCAGATGCCGCAGGACCGGCACGTCCCGGGTGTCGAAGCCGGTGGTCACCATGACGGTGCCGACCGAGCCGGCGAGGTCGGCCACCGCGCGTTCGAAACGTTCCGCGACGTCGTCGGGGTCGGAGCCGGGCCGGATGATGTCGTTGCCGCCGGCGCAGAAGGTCACCAGGTCCGGCGCGAGCTCGCGCGCCCTGGGCACCTGCTCCTCGACGATCTGATCGAGGAGGCGGCCGCGTACGGCGAGGTTGGCGTACCGGAAGGAGTGCTCCGGCATCCGGTCGGCGAGCAGGACGGCGAACCGGTCCGCCCATCCGACGAATCTCCCGTCGGGCCCCGGGTCCCCCACGCCCTCGGTGAAGCTGTCACCGATCGCCGCGTACGACCCGAATACGCCACTGTTCTCTGTTCTCGAATCGTCTGCCACGGGAGCACATCTTTCCTTTACTGATGTGACCTACGCGACCGTAAGGCGGGGTTGACGCGCCGTGATCTTTACCACCCGTCAAATTCCGGCCGGGCGGAATACGCGGAAGCCCCCGCTCCGCATGATGCGGAACGGGGACTCACCGGTGGACCGGCGCGACCGGACGACTCAGAGGGAGACGCCGTGCTCGCGCAGGTAGGCCAGCGGGTCGATGTCCGAACCGTACGAGGGTCCGGTGCGGACCTCGAAGTGCAGGTGGGGACCTGAGGAGTTGCCGGTCGAACCCGACAGTCCGATCTGCTGACCACCGGTCACCGACTGCCCGCTGGAGACGGCGAGCGAGGAGAGGTGGGCGTACTGGGAGTAGGTGCCGTCCGTGTGCTGGATGACGACCTCGTTGCCGTATGCCCCGCCCCAGCCGGCGGAGACGACGGTACCCGCGCCGATGGCCTTGACGGAACTGCCGGTGGGGGCGGCGAAGTCGACACCGGTGTGGTAGCCGCTGGACCACATGGCACCGGAGGCCCGGTACGGGGTGGTGACGCCCGCGTCGACGGGGGCACTGAAGCCGGAGCCGGACGCAGTGCTCGCGGCCTTCTTGGCGGGGGCCGCGGCCTTCGGCGCCTCGGCCTTGGGGGCCTCGGCCTCCGGCGCGGCGGACCGCGAGTCGTCGCGCGACGGGCGGGTCGGGGACTCGGAGCGGGGCTCCGGGTCGTTCGTAGCCTTGTTCTTCGCGCCGATCGTCAGCTCCAGACCAGGGTGGATCAGCGACGGGTCGGCACCGATGACACGGCGGTTGTCGTTGAAGAGCTGCTTCCAGCCGCCGCGGACGTCCTGCTCGTCGGCGATCTTCGACAGGTAGTCCCCGGCGACGACCGTGTAGGTCTTGGGGGCCTTCTTGGCGGTCGGCGCCGCCGCGGTCGCGGAGGCAGGGGCCGCGGCGGCGGTCTTCTCCGCTGCGGCCGGGGTCGCGGCCGGGGCGGCATTGGCCGTGGTGGCGCCGAACAGCGGGAGCGCGATGGCGGCGCCACCCGTACCGGCGACGACGAAGCCGCGGGTGATCGGGTTGGTCTTGGGACGGCGGTGCTTACCCTTCGCGGGCATGGCGCATTCCTCTCCGGCGCCTGCGAGGTGAGCTGTCGGGTTCGGGCTGGAGATGCCCGGTCGCACACTTCATGCGACTTCACCCCAAGCCGTCCGGATTGTCCGGATACGGCGTACTACCTGGGTCCCCCGCTCCTGCCACGCGTGGATAGGTTCGAATTCCGGTCGGCGGCAGGATTAGGCGGTCCGTCCGGATTGAGCGTGACCGTAGGCGAGTCGGGCAGCGTGGGACAAGCCACGATTTTCCACGATCAATGACCGGCGCCTCGCCCGCACCGATTCCCGGTCACCCTCCGTCGACAAAGGGCGGCCAATCGCCTTGCCGACCAAGGAATTCACATCAGCGCCGCGGCCACAGAACGTCACGGATATGACGCTGCTCACGGGCCGGGGCCCATCTCCCCTTCTTACGGGGCACGTTATACGCAACCATCCAATTCGGACAGAAGGATCATTTAGCCACCTAGTCCCGCACTTGCCCATCAAATCCCGCCACTCTTGCCCCACTTCGCCGTCCGGCGGCTGAAGCCGTGGCACCTGTCACTTCCGGCTCCCCGGACCGGGGGCTCCCTCCCATCGCCTCCCCCGCGCCTCCCGCGCTCCGCCGGTTTCCGCGCAACTGGCCGACCGACCCCCTTTTGCAATTCCCCTGCCCGCTTACGCGTAAGGCGAATTGGAACCGGTGGATCACATCCGCCCCGGAGCCGGATCACGGTGGCGTCGAAATCGCCCTCAGCCCGGTGTGAATTCCGTGGTCAAGCAGCACCCCGCGAGGGCGGACCGCTCCGGCGCACACACGTAGGCCGCCGTCGCCTCCACACCGCGCAGCCGGAGCGCCGGCGGGCGCTCGCCGTAGCGCTGGGGCTGGAGCAGCGCGAGCACCACCGCCTCCTCGCCCCGTACGCACTGCACGGCGCCGAGACCGCCCTGCGGGCCCGCAGCCGGTACAGCTCGCCGTGCTGGACCAGCGGCCTGATCTCCTTGTAGAGCCGGACCCGGTCACGCGCCTCCGCCGGCTCCGCCTCGCTCCAGGCCGAGAGGTCCCCCCGACGTCCAGCAAGCCCGCCATGGCGCTCACGAACCAAAAGCGCAGACTGCTGCGGCGACCGTTGAGCTGGACGCCCGGGCTGTCGGTGACCCGTGCCGCCACGACCCGGGCCGGGCGCAGCCGACTGAAGCCGTCCTGGACGGCGAGCCGGTCCAGCGGGTCGGTGTTGTCCGATGTCCACACCTGGTCGGTGCGGGTGAGGGCGGAGGGTGTAGCTGCTCGTGGAGCCGAAGAGGACCCAGGTGTGCCCCTTGCCGACGTTCTCGATCATCTGGCCCCTCGGATACTCACAGGTCCGCACGGGCCCGCACATCGTCCGCCGGGCGGCCCGCGGCGGCAACGGCGCACAGGGCACGCCGACACCCGTGCGGGACGGCCAGGACGATCGGCCGATGGGCGCGTGTCGTATGGTCGAGGCCGCGCCATCGCCCGGCGAACAGCGCCGGCGACTGTCCTCCGAAGGAGTCCCCGTGACGCAGCAGCTGCCGCAGGTCCCCTCTACAGAGCCCGAGCTGACCGGGGTCCGTAACTTCCGGGACGTGGGCGGCCTGCCGACGACGGACGGGCGGCGGGTGCGGTCCGGCAGGCTCTTCCGCAGCGGGCACCTGGCACACGCGACGGCGACCGACGCCGCGTTCCTGTCGACCCTCGGCCTCCACACGATCTTCGACTTCCGCAACGCGGCGGACCAGAAGCTCGAGGGGCCGGACATCGACCTGCCCGGGGTGCGCAACGTGAACCTGCCGCTGAGCGACCCCGCGGACGGCGCGGAGTTCTGGAAAATGGTCCGGGACGGGAACCTGGACCAGCTGAAGTCGATCCTCGCGGACGGCAAGGGCGCCGGCCGAATGATCGCCTCCTACCGGATGATCATCAAGGAGCGAACGGCGGAGCACAGCCGCGTGCTGCACGCCCTGGCCGATGACAGCGTCCCCGCCCTGATGCATTGCGCCGCGGGCAAGGACCGCGCCGGCCTGTCGATAGCGGTGTCACTGCTCGCCGTCGGCGTGGAGCGCGACGCCATCGAGGCGGACTACCTCAAGTCCAACGACCCGCACCGCCGTTACAAGGTCCGGCGCAGCGGCAACGGACCTGACGCCATGTCACCCGAGGTGATGGAGCTGCTCGGCCCGCTCTTCGACGCCCGCGCCGAGTACCTGGCCGCGGCCTTCGAGGCGATCGAGGAGAACTGGGGCACGACGGAGCGGTACCTCACCGAGGGTCTGCGGCTGTCCCCGCAGACGCGTGAACGTCTGCGGGAACGGCTGCTCGACGAGGGCTGAGCCCTCGCCCGTCACTGGTTCTGGCCGCCCACCAGGAACAGCAGGTAGAGGAACCCGGCGATGATGTGGCCGGCGATGAGGTAGGCGAAGAGCCTGATCACCAGTCCGCGCGGGAACCGCTCCTCGCGCGGGCTCTCGCCACCGGAGGTGCGCCTGTCCAACGGGTCGTACGACATGCGGGATCACATTCCTCGGTGGTCAGGGAGGGGGTGCGGTTCCGGGGCCTGCAGCAGCGTGTGCACGAACAGCATTTCCGCCCCCTCGGGGCCGGCCGCCGCGATGCGGTGCGGGGTGAGCGAGTCGAAGTGCGCACTGTCACCGGCGGCCAGCTCGTGTACGGCGTCCCCGAGGCCGAGCCGCAGCCGCCCGCGGACGACGTGGAGCCATTCCTCGCCGGGGTGGACCCGTACGAGGTCGCCCTGCACGCCGTACGGCACGAACACGCGCAGGGCCTGCATGGCCCGCCCCGGGTTGCCGGCCCGGTGGTAGTCCCAGCCGGCCGCGGCCGGCTCGCGGTCGCGGTCGCGGTCGCGGCCACGGATGACCGGATCGCGTTCGGCGGGCTGCTCACCGAGCAGTTCGGCGACCGTCGTACCGTAGATGCGGGCGAGGGCGAGGAGCATCGGCAGCGAGGGCTGCCGCTGCCCCGTCTCGAGCCGGGAGAGATGGGCGGGCGAGAGGCCCGCCCGCTGTGCGGCGACCTCGAGGGTGAGTCCACGGCGGTGGCGCAGGTCGCGCAGCCGGGGCGCCATCTCGGGCAGCACCTCGTCCGTCGGCTCTGTGGAGGCGGTCATGCCTCTCATTGGGCCAGAGTATTGCCTGCGAGGCAAATCGCTTTGCCTCGCAGGCAAAAGTCCGGCTCAGCGGTTGGCGACCGCCTGCTTCATCAAGGTCTTGCCGAAGTCCCACATCAGACCGCCACCGCCGTGCGCGTCCTCCATCACGGCCTCGAACGCGCCGACGAAACGGTCTACCTCCTTCTCCCCGATGATCAGCGGCGGGATCAGCTTGATCACTTCCGTGTGGTCCCCGGAGACCTGGGTGAGGATCCTGTGCCGCTGGAGCAGCGGCACCACCACCATCTGCGCGAACAGTCCCTTCCGGGCCGCCTGGAGCACCGTCCAGCGACTGCGCAGCTTGATCGACTCCGGCCGCCCGAACTCGATGCCGATCATCAGCCCCCGGCCGCGCACGGCGTGCAGCAGCTCGTACCGGTCGACGAGCGACGCCAGGCGGGCCCGCAGCAGCTCGCCCGTCACCCGTGCGTTCTTCACGATGTGCTCGTTCTCCAGCACCGACAGCACGGCCAGCCCCGCCGCCATCGCCTGGGCGTTGGAACCGAAGCTCGCCGAGTGCACCAGGACCCGGTCCATCGACGAGTAGACCTTCTTGAAGATCCAGTCCCTGCCGAGGGTGGCGCCGACGGGCACATAACCGCCGGACAGCGCCTTCGCCACGCAGACGAGATCCGGCTCGACACCCGCCTCGTACTGGAAGGCGTAGAAGTCGCCGGTACGCCCGAGGCCCGTCTGCACCTCGTCCGCGATCAGCAGCGCCTTGTACTTGTGCAGCAGTTCCTGGGCACCCCGCAGGAATCCGGGGGGTGTCGGATGGACGCCCTTCCCCTGGACCGGTTCGACGATGAAGGCGGCCACGTCGCCGCGCACCAGCTCGCGCTCCAGTGCGCCGAGATCGCCCATCGCGATGGCGGTGTCCGGCAGCAGCGGGGAGAAGCCGTCGCGGAACCCGTTCTCGCCGTTGACCGACAGCGCGCCGGTCGTCAGCCCGTGGAAGGCGTGCGTGCAGTACAGGACCCTGGGCCGGCCGGTGACGTACCTGGCGAACTTCAGCGCCGCTTCGACGGCCTCCGCCCCGCTGTTGCCGAAGAACACCCGGTCCAGGTGCGGCGTGTGCTCGAGCAGCTTCTCCGCCAGCAGTCCGGGCAGCGGCTGGCAGTCGAACCGGACGAGGTCGGCGAGCGAGGCGTCGATGACGTCGTGCAGCGCCTTGTTCACGACGGGGTGGTGCCGGCCGAGGCCCATCACCCCGAAACCGGCGAGCATGTCGAGGTAGTCGTTGCCCTCGGTGTCGTAGAAGTAGGCCCCCTCCGCCCGGTCGTAGACCTTGTCGAACCCGATGGTGCGCAGCATGCGCGGCAGTTGGTGGTTGAGGTACCGGGCGTGCAGCTCGTAGCGCTCGTCACCGCGCCGCGCCAGCAGTTCCGCCAGATCGAAGCTCTTGGGCCGCTCGGTCATTCCTCGGCTCTCCTGGTCCAGAGTGTCGGTCGGTCACATGCCGGTCACCGGCTCCCGGAGACCGTCTCGCGGGCTGCCCGCAGCGATTCCTTGAGCGATCCCATGGTGGCCAGGACCGCGGTGGGCTCGTAGCCGCAGTGGGCCATGCAGTTGGCGCAGCGGGGGTCCTTGCCGCGGCCGTACTTGTCCCAGTCCGTGTCCTCGACGAGTTCGCGGTAGGTGGGGACGTAGCCGTCGCTCATGAGGTAGCAGGGGCGCTGCCAGCCGAAGAGGGAGTAGTTGGGGATCGCCCACGCGGTGCAGGGGAAGTCGGCCCTGCCCTCGAGGAAGTCCAGGAAGAGCGGGGAGTGGTTGAGCCTCCAGCGCCGCCGGTTGCCGCCGGCGAAGGCCTTCCGGAACAGCTCCCTGGTCTGCTCGACGCCGAGGAAGTGCTCCTGGTCTGGCGCCTTCTCGTAGGCATAGGCGGGCGAGATCATCATCTCGTCGACCTTGAGGTCGTCGTTGAGGTAGTTCAGCACCTCGATGACCGTTTGCGGGGTGTCGGTGTTGAAGAAGGTCGAGTTGGTGGTGACCCTGAAGCCGCGGCGCTTGGCTTCCTTGATCGCCGCGACCGCCTCGTCGAACACGCCCTCCTTGGCGACCGATTCGTCGTGCCGCTCCCGCAGTCCGTCGATGTGCACGGCAAAGGCGAAGTAACGGGAGGGCGTGAACTTCTCGATCTTCTTGCGCAGCAGAACGGCGTTGGTGCAGAGGAACACGTACTTCCGGCGGGCCACCAGCTGACGCACGATCTCGTCGATCTGGGGGTGCATCAGCGGCTCACCCCCGGCGATGGAGACCATCGGAGCACCGGACTCCAGCACCGCGCCGACCGCCTGCGCCACCGGCATCCGCTGCTTGAGCACCCCGGCGGGGTGCTGGATCTTGCCGCAGCCCTCGCACGCGAGGTTGCACGCGTAGAGCGGCTCGAGTTCGACGATCAGAGGGAACTTGTCGCGCTTGCGGAGCTTCTGTTCGAAGAGATAGGTCCCGACCCTGACGGTCTGGCGGAGCGGCATGGCCATCTGGCTCACCTCCTGGGGAGCAGCAAAGAACGGTGCCATTCAAGAAATGCGGGCATTACGGCACGAAGGACACGGAAGGCTGATATTCCACCGCGGAGTGTGCCGATCCGCACCAGTTCATGTTCCGGGGCGTCCACGACCACCCGGACGGCCGCAACGGGACGCGGCCCGGTCTCCATGGCGCTGTTCAGGGTCGCCGCCGACTCCATGTCCGCCGCGATCGCTCCCGCCGCGAGCAGCTCCGCACGCTCGTGGCCGCGCACGACATGGTCCACGCCGGTCAGCGGGCCCCGGTGCACCGTGCGCCCGGGGACCGCCCTTGCCACGGCCTTCATCAGCAGGTCCGTGTCTGTGCACGAGGTGGAGACACCGCCGAGCCGGGCCTCCTCGACGACCACGAGGTCTCCCGGGTGCATACCCGGGGCGAGCCCCGCGCAGAAGCCGGACGCCACGACCGCCGCCTCCCGGAACGGCTCGGTGCCGCACGCGGCGCGCACGGCACGGCCGGCGTTGGCCGGCCCCATGCCGGTACGCAGGACGGTCGCGCCGCTCCCGCCGCGGCGCCGGTCACCGGCGCGCAGCGCGAACTTCTCGATGCCGAGCGCACAGGCGATCAGCAGCGGAACGGCCGGGACGACCGGCTCCTGCGCCTCCCCCATCAACCCTCCTCACGGGCGGCCGCACGGCCCACCGGCGGTTCCCCGTGCAGGAAGCGGCCGAGCGCGGTGAGAGGGAAGACCTGCCGGTACAGGTGGTAGTTGATCGAGAAGTCCCAGGGGAAGCCGGTGCCCGTGAAGTACGGCTCGTCCCATGAGCCGTCCGGCCGCTGGGTCCGTGCCAGCCAGGCGACACCCCGCTCGACGGCCTTGCTCTCCCGCTCACCGGCCGCCAGCAGGGCGAGCAGCGCCCAGCCGGTCTGGGAGGCCGTGGAGGCGCCGCGGCCGATCGACTGCTCCTCCCGATAGGAGCGCAGATCCTCGCCCCAGCCGCCGTCCTCGTTCTGGATGGACTCGAGCCAGGTGACCGCCCGGCGGACCGCCGGGTGGGAAGCGGGCAGCCCGGCTGCGATCAGGGCGGGCACCACCGCCCCCGTGCCGTACACGTAGTTGACTCCCCAGCGGCCGAACCAGGCGCCGCTCGGCTCCTGTTCCTGCAGCAGCCACCGCACGCCGCGCCGGGTGCGCGGGTCCTCTGCCATGCCCTCGTGGGCGAGCATCTCGACGACGTGCGCGGTGACGTCCGCCGACGGCGGGTCGATCACCTCGCCGAAGTCGCAGAACGGCAAGCGGTTCGGGAAAGGGCTGGTGTTGTCGGCGTCGAACGCTCCCCAGGCGCCGTTCCGTGACTGCATGCCGAGGTTCCAGCGGGTGCCGCGGGCCACCGCCGCCTCGACCCGCTCCGGGTCCGGGTGCTTCACCCGCCGCAGGGCGAGCACCACTTCGGCCGTGTCGTCGATGTCGGGGTAGTTGTCGTTGTGGAACTCGAACGCCCAACCTCCGGGCCCGAGTCCGGGCCTGCGCACCGACCAGTCACCGGGCCGCACGACCTGCTCGCTCAGCATCCAGTCCGCCGCCTTCACCAGCGCCGGGTGGTCGGCGGGCAGACCGGCGTCGGCGAGGGCGATGGTGGCGAGGCAGGTGTCCCAGACCGGGGACTGGCAGGCCTCGATCATCCGGACGGGGAGACCGTCCTCCTCACGGTGGACGGCGAAGCGGTCGAGCGACTCCAGCCCCACCCGCATGACGGGGTGCTCGAGGTCGTAGCCGAGCAGATGCAGGGCGATCACCGAGTACACGGCCGGCGGCTGGATGCCGCCCCAGCAGCCGTCGTTCTCCTGCCGCTCGATGATCCAGCGGGCCGCGACGTTCATGGCCGCCCGGCGCAGCCGGCGGGGCGCCACCTTGTGGTAGAGGTGCAGCGCCTTGTCGGCGCGCTGGAAGAAGCCGTCCCAACTGGCCGCGGGGGCGAACCGCTTCCGCGGGTAGGGCATCGCCGGGTCGGTGTGCAGCTCGTCGAGGGCGAACGGGGCCGGCCGCACCGGCCGCTTCGCGGAGACGATGGTCAGGGGCACGATGGTCTGCCGCGCCCAGCAGCCGAAGTCGTAGATGTTCAGCGGGACCCACTTGGGCAGGAGGACCAGCTCCGGCGGCAGCTCGGGCAGGTCGTCCCACTTCCACCAGCCGAACAGTGCGAGCCAGATCCGGGTGAAGACCCGGGCCGCCGCGATGCCGCCCCTGCTCCGGACCCAGGAGGCGGCCCGCTGCATGTGCGGGTCGTCGGGACGGTCGCCCGCCAGCCGCAGGGCGACGTACGCCTCGATGGTGGTGGACAGTTCGCCGGGGCCGCCGTAGAAGGTCGCCCAGGTGCCGTCGTCCCGCTGCTGCCCGCGGATGAAGCGGGCGGATGCCTCCACGGTCGCCGCGTCCTGGATGCCGAGGAACTGCCGCAGCAGCAGGTCCTCCGCGTCCATGGTCACGTTGGTCTCGAGGTCGCCCTTCCACCATCCCTGGGCGTCCTGCCGCGCGAGCAGATGCTCGACGGCCCGTTCCGCGGCACGTCCGGCCGCTTCCCGTACGTCGGTGCCCGGTGCGGTGGTCCGGGCGGCGGTCGTCGTGGTCGTGTCGCCGGCAGTGGCAGCACCGGCCCGTACGGGCCCGCTGCTTCCGTCGGTCGTCGCTGTCATAGGTTCCCCTTCGTTGCAGTGGTCTCTGCTGAGCCGGGGTCTGACGTCGGCCGGTGACGATGACGTCACCGGCCGGCGACGCGCTTCATATGGTGCGGCTGTTGTTCCGGTCGGTCCTTGCGATGGTGATGGCGATCATCTCTTTCGTACGACGACGAAGTCCGCGAGCGCGACGAGCTGGGCGCGGACCCGTTCCGGCATGTCGACACCGTCGAGGGCCTCGATCGCGACGGCGTGCTGACGGCGGGCCTCCTGGGAGGTCCACTCCCGGCCGCCGGCCTCCTCGATCAGGGCCGCCCGGGTGGCGAACTCCTCCTCGGAGAAGCTGGCGAAGTCGCTGCTCTTGGCGTCGGCGGCGAGCAGCTCGCCGAGCCGCTCGGAGGCCGGACCGCCGGCCGCGAGCGCCGCGACGACCGGGAGGGACTTCTTGCGCTGGCGCAGGTCGCTCCAGGTCTGCTTGCCGGTGGCGACCGGATCGCCCCAGATGCCGAGCAGGTCGTCGACGGCCTGGAAGGCCAGACCGAGGTGGTGGCCGTACGCCTCCAGCGTGTCGGCGGTCCGCTCGTCGGCCCCGCCGAGAACCGCGCCGATGGAGACGGCGCAGGCCAGCAGCGCACCGGTCTTGTTTCCCTCCATCTCCAGGCACTCCTCGACGGTGACCCGCTCGCGGTGCTCGTAGGAGATGTCCTGGGCCTGGCCGTCGATGAGCTTGCGGGACGCGGTCGTGAGCCGGCGGGTGGCCCGCCCGGCCTCCACGGTGCCGCTCTCCAGCAGCACTTCGTTCGCCAGCGCGAAGAGCGCGTCGCCTACCAGGATCGCCAGGGCGGGCCCGTGCACCTTCCAGACCGTGTCGCGGTGGCGGCGCTGTTCGTCGCCGTCCATCAGATCGTCGTGCAGGAGCGAGAAGTTGTGCACCAGCTCCACGGCGACGGCCCCGGGGATGCCGACCTCGGGCGCTGCGCCCGCCGCCTCCGCGGACAGCAGCGCCAGCGCCGGGCGTACGGCCTTGCCGCCGTCGCCGTCCGACGGTCGTCCCTGCGCGTCGATCCAGCCGAAGTGGTAGGCGGCGACGGTGTCCATGGGCGGCGCGAGCCGCTCCACGGCGGCGCGCAGCACCGGCGTGGACAAAGTCCGTCCCCGCTCCAGCAGCGCGGAGATGTCGACATTCTCCGCGCTCTGCGCGGTGTCGTCAGCCGGGTACGCCGAGTGCACTGTCGGCACGCTTTCTCCTCTGGTTCCAGTACTGGTGCTCACGCCGCCTCCTTGAGGGGATGTTCATGGCAGCGGCCGAGCGCGGAGAGCGCAGCACCCGCGGCACTGAACCCGCTGCGCACGGCGCCCTCCATGGTCGCGGGCCAGCCGGTGGCAGTCCACGCGCCAGCAAGGTACAGCCCGGTGGCGCGTGTGTGCGCGGCCGGCCGCAGCCTGCCGACGCCGGGGGACGGAGCGAAGGTCGCCGCACGCTCACGTGTGACGAAGAAATCCCGTACCTTCGCGCCGCGCGCGGCCGGCAACAGCCTTTCCAGCTCCGGCAGATACCTCTTCCGCAGCACGGAGACGGGTTCGTCGATCTCGTGGTGCGCCGCGGACTGTGAGACCGCGAGGTACTGGCCTTCCTTGGCGCCCGACGCCTCCGTGCGGTCGAAGACCCACTGGACCGGCGTGCCGAGCGCGGCGAAGAAGGGCCGGCGCAGCACCCTGCGGTCGTACAGCACATGGACGTTGAGGATGGGGGCGGTGCCGATGTCGAGCAGCCGGTCGGGGTCCTCCAGCGCGCCGGCCGGGAGCAGGGCGTGGGCCTCGCGCTGCGCGACGGCCAGCACGACGGTGTCGGCGTCCAGTTGCTCGCCGTCCACGTCGACCTGCCAGCGGCCGTCCGCGGGCCGGCTGATCCGCCTTACCCGGGTGCCCAGTTCGGTGCGCACCCCGGCCGAGTCGAGAGCCTTGCGGGCGAGTGTGTCGTGCAGGTCGCCGAGCGGCACCCGGGCCCAGCCGATGTCGGCGGCGCCGGGCTCGGACAGCAGCCCTGTCTTGAAGACCATCGCGGCGAGACCCAGGGACGCCTGCGGTGCCCTGGCGTTGAGGGTCGCTACGCCGACGAGGTCCCACAGGGCGGCGACGGCGCGCGGCGACTGGCCGTGGCGGCCGAGCCAGGTCGCGAAGTCGACGCCGTCCAGTGCCGGGTCGGTGGGGTCCAGCCCTTTCAGTGCGAGCGCTGCACGGCCGACGCCCGCCCGCTCGGCGAGCGAGAGGTGCGGGTAGCCGGCGAGGCTCCCGGCGAGGTGCAGCGGTACGGGCAGCGCGGAGCGCCGCAGGCGGCCGAACCTCGGCCCCTTCCTGGCGGCGACGTCGAGGACGGGCACGTCCAGGCGGTCCTGGACCGGGGCGAGGTGCGCGCCGTCGATCCGGTCGAGGAACCAGCGGTAGGCGGTGCAGCAACGCAGGTACACGTGCTGGCCGTTGTCCACGGTGAGCTCGCCGCGGCGGAACGAGAAGGCGAGCCCGCCGAGCCGTGGCCGGCTCTCGAGCAGGGTGACCCGCACCCCCGCGTCGGCGAGCTGGAGCGCCGCGGTGACACCGGCGATGCCGCCGCCGACCACCACCGCGTGCCGGGAGTCCATGCCGCCGGCCGTCATCCGCGTGCCTCCCTCGTGAACCGATTGCCGCCGGGCACGTGACGTGCCGCGGCCGCCACCGTCAGTGACGCGGCGGCGGGCCGGCCGGTTGCCCGCCGCGCGGGTTCGGGTGACTGCGCCGCGGCCGGGTCCGTGATGTCCGTCCGGGGTGTCACCGGCGCCCTCCGTGGGTCTGGCGGCCGATGTGGCGGGCGTCCAGGCCGGACAATCCGCGGACGGCGACGTACGCCTTCTCACGTCCCGGCAGGGAGACACGCCCGCGCAGCACCGCGTCCGGGTCGCGTTCGATGCGGTCGAGGAGCCGGCGATAGATGCCGGCCATGGCCGCGACGCACGCGCCGCTGCGCCGGTCCAGCATGGGCAGCAGACGGTAGCCTTCGGCGAACAGGGCACGGGCGCGCCGTACTTCGAAGTGGACCAGGCCGGCGAAGTCGGAGCCGGGCGGCGGTGTCGTTCCGTGAAAGCCGTCGGAGCAGCCGAACTTGGCGAGGTCGTCGGCCGGCAGGTAGGTGCGGCCGTTGGCCGCGTCCTCGGCGATGTCCCTGAGGATGTTGGTGAGTTGCAGGGCGAGGCCCAGCGTATCGGCGTACTCGGCTGCGCGGTCGGCTCCGCGCGCGCCGGGCTGGGTACCGAACACGCCGAGCGAGAGCCGCCCGATCGCGCCGGCCACGCACCGGCAGTAGGCCTTGAGGTCGTCCCAGGTCTCGTACGTCTCGCCGCGGACGTCCATCAGCACGCCGTCGATGAGCTCGTCGAGGCCACCGAGCGGCAGCGGGAAGCGGCGTGCGGAGTCGCAGAGCGCGACGGCGACGGGGTCGGTGTCGTCCTCGTCGACGGCGCCCTGCCTGATGCGTTCGAGCAGCTCGCGCGTGGCTTCCAGCCGGTCCTGCTTGGCCTGCGGCTTCAGCGTGCCGTCGCCGATGTCGTCGACGCGCCGGGAGAACGCGTACAACGCCGACATGGCCTGGCGCTTGTGCGGCGGCAGGAGCCTGATGCCGTAGGCGAAGTTACGGGCCTGCTGTCCGGTGACGGCCTCGCAGTAGCTGTACGCGGCCTGCACCGGCGCGGTCGGCACCTGGGTCGGTCCCTCCATCGTCCGGTTCATCCCTCTCTACGCGCTCTTCGCAAGACGGTCCCCACTTCACGCAGCAGCCTCGGCCTGGTCGCTCTGGGCGGTGCGGGCAGCACATCATGTCCGGCGGCGGCGAGCGCGGCGAGCGCGGCACGCCCACCGCCGACGAAACCCGCCAGCAGCAGCCGCAGCCGCCCTTCGACGGAGCCGACCAGCCCGATGCCCTCGTCGAGCAGCGCCCGCGCCCGCTGCGCCTCGAAGGCGATCAGGGCGCGCACCGCGGCGCCCGCGGTCGGTGCGGCAAGGTCGGCCTCCGTGATGTGGAAACGTTTCATGTCCTCTGCCGGCAGGTAGATCCGGTCGCGGGCGAGGTCCTCCGCGACGTCCTGGAGGTGCTCGACGATCTGGAGCCCGGTGCACACGGCGTCGGAGCGGCGCAGCCGCTCGGGGCTCGTCGTGCCGGTGATGCCGAGGACGAGCCGGCCGACCGGGTTCGCCGACAGCTCGCAGTAGGCGAGGAGGTCGTCGTACGTCTCGTAGCGGCGTACCAGCTGGTCCTGCCGGTTGGCGGCGATCAGGCCGAGGAACGGCTCGGGGGTGAGCGAGCGCCGCGCGACGGTGGGCCGCAGTGCCCGCAGCAGCGGGTGGCGCGGGGCGTCGCCGGACAGGTCGAAGACACGGCGCAGGTCGGCCTCGAAGGCGTCGAGGAGAGCGAGCCGGTCGTCGGCCAGGTCCGGTCCGATGCCGAGGTGGCGGGCGTCGGCGCCGCCGGGCGTCAGATCGCCGTCGCCGATGTCGTCGACGAGCCGGGCGTAGCCGTAGACGGCCATGAGGTCGTCCCGCCAGGCGCGGGGCAGGAAGAACGGGGCGACGGGGAAGTTCTCGTCGGCGGCCTTGTCGAGGGTGCCGCGGGCCGGGTCGTCGGCGCGCGGGTGCACGGTGCCCGTCACTGCGCGCTGCCGGGAACGGAGACGGCGATGGGCTCGCGGAGCTGGAGACTTCCCGTCATGGCCATCACATCTCCCGTTCTACACTGTCTACTCAATACATCCCATTTCGGACACGCCGCCGCACGCTGTGCCGCTTGCCTGCCACCCCGCGACCGAAGGCCCGGCCGATCGGATCGCGACATATCGCCCCACTTGCCGCGATTCGGTCCCGGTACAGCTTACGTTGTACAAAGCCGAACGACGCCCCGGGGTCCCGTACAGAACGGAACAACACCGCGTTCGGGTCCAACCTTCCCGGATCCCGGGCAAGTTGACTGCCCGTCGACGGACCGGTGCACCGCACCGCCGGAGGCCGGCGGCAAGCGGAAGGCCCTCGCCGGCCGACCGGCGAGGGCCTTGCGGGCGCTGGGGAACCGGGGCTACTTGCCCGTCTCCTTCTCGTACGCCTTGATGACCTCGTCGGTCGGACCGTCCATCAGGAGTTCGCCCTTCTCCAGCCACAGGACCCGGTCGCAGGTGTCCCTGATCGACTTGTTGCTGTGGCTCACGAGGAAGACCGTGCCGGCCTCCTTGCGAAGCTCCCTGATGCGCTCCTCGGAGCGGATCTGGAATCGGCGGTCACCCGTGGCCAGCGCCTCGTCGATCATCAGGACGTCGTGGTCCTTCGCCGCGGCGATGGAGAAGCGGAGCCTGGCCGCCATGCCGGAGGAGTACGTGCGCATCGGCAGGGTGATGAAGTCGCCCTTCTCGTTGATGCCGGAGAAGTCGACGATCCCCTGGTAGCGCTCGCGGATCTCCTCGCGCGACATGCCCATGGCCAGGCCGCCGAGTATGACGTTGCGCTCGCCGGTCAGGTCGTTCATCAGCGCGGCGTTGACGCCGAGCAGTGAGGGCTGGCCGTCGGTGTAGACCTTGCCGCTCTCGGCCGGCAGCAGACCGGCGATGGCGCGCAGCAGGGTCGACTTGCCGGAGCCGTTGGTGCCGATCAGGCCGATCGCCTCGCCGCGGTAGGCGGTGAAGGTCACGCCGCGCACGGCGTGGACCTTGCGCACACCGCGCGCCTCGCCCTTCTCCCGGCGCAGGATCCGGCTCAGCGCCGCGGTAGCGCTGCCCTTTCCGCCGCTGCCGGCGTTGACCCGGTACACGATGTGCACGTCGTCGGCGATGACGGTCGGGACGCGCGCCCCGGCTCTGTTGTCGATGTTCTCAGCCACGGCCGTACCGCTCCTCAGCCTTCCAGAAGTACACGAAGCCCGCGAAGCCGACCAGGAGGGCCCAGCCCAGACCGGCCGCCCAGACGTGCGAGGGCAGGTTCTCGGAACCGTAGCCGTCGATCAGCGCGAACCGGATGAGGTCCATGTAGACCGCGGCCGGGTTGTACATGAGGACGTCCGCGATCCAGGCCGGCTTGTCGGCGAGCATCACCGGGATGGAGAACATCACGCCCGAGGCGTACAGCCAGGTGCGCATGACGAACGGCATCAGCTGCGCCAGGTCGGGGGTCTTCGCTCCGAGCCTGGCCATGATCAGGGCCAGGCCGGTGTTGAACACGAACTGCAGCGCGAGCGCGGGGAGCACCAGCAGCCAGGACAGGGCCGGGTAGCTGCCGAGGCCGACCACCACCGCCACCAGCACGATCATCGAGAACAGCAGCTGCTGGAGCTGCTGGAGCGCGAAGGAGATCGGCAGCGACGCCCGAGGGAAGTGCAGGGCGCGCACCAGCCCCAGGTTGCCCGAGATCGCCCGCACACCCGCCATCACCGAGCTCTGGGTGAAGGTGAACACGAACACACCGGTCACCAGGAACGGGATGTAGACCTCGGTGCTGAAGCCCCGGTCCGCGTCCAGGATCAGGCCGAAGATCAGGAAGTACACCAGCGCGTTCAGCAGCGGCGTCGCCACCTGCCAGAGCTGCCCGAGCTTCGCCTGGCTGTACTGGGCCGTCAGCTTGGCCTGCGAAAAGGCCACGATGAAGTGGCGGCGGCCCCAGAGCTGCCTGATGTACGAGGCCAGGCCCGGGCGGGCGCCGCTGACGGTCAGGCCGTACTTGGCGGCGAGCTGTGACGGGGACAGGCCGTCGTCCTGCGACGGCGTGCGGCTCGTCAGGATGGCACCGTCATGGGTTGTGTCACTCACAAGTTGAAACTTTCGTCTTCAAGATGCGCGGCAGTTCGGGGCGCGGCCTCAGCGGCTCGTCGCCCCGATGCTCTCAGAACCGAGCTTGTCAGATGACAGGAGGTCGGCCCAGCCTGGTAAGACGCCACACCGTACGCCACTTCATCGGGCGGCGCGGTCCGCAGGGGGTGCGCCATCCCTCCCGGAAGCCGCCGAACCACGCCTTGAGGGCCGGCAGTGTCGGGCGCCGCAGAAGGGTGAGCAGCAGCCACACCCCCACGTAGACGGGCACCAGAGGCAGGGGCAGGTTCCGCCGAGCCACCCATACCCGGTTGCGGGCCACCATCCGGTGGTAGACCGCGTGCCGGGAGGGGGGCATGGTCGGGTGGAGGAGCACCATGTCCGCGCGGTACTCGATGGACCAGCCGGCGTCCAGTGCGCGCCAGGCGAGATCCGTCTCCTCGTGGGCGTAGAAGAACTCGTCGGGAAGCCCGCCGACCTGGGCCAGCACCTTCGTGCGCACGGCGTTGGCACCGCCGAGAAAGGTGGTGACCCGAGAGGAGCGCATGGGGTCGGAGGCACGCAGCCTCGGGACGTGCCGGCGCTGGGTGAGCCCGGTCTCGGGATCCGCGATGCGGAAGCTGACGATGCCCAGGCCCGGGTCCGCGTCGAAGGCCTCCCGGACCAGCTGGGCGGTGCCCGCTTCGGGGAGCAGTCCGTCGTCGTCCAGGAAGAGCAGCACGTCGACGTCCGAGCCGCCGGGGCCGAAGGCCTCGATGCCGACGTTGCGGCCGCCGGGGATGCCGAGGTTCTCCGGCAGGTCGATCGTGCGCACACCCTCGGGCACGTCCACCACGGGAGCGCCGTTGCCGACCACGACCACCTCGATGGGGTCGCCGTCCTGCTTGGCGACCGAGTCGAGAAGGGCGCGCAGCTCGTCGGGCCGGGTCCCCATCGTGATGACGACGGCGCCGAGCTTCAGCGGGGCCGTCACTTCAGCCTGCTCGAAGCGAGGACGGACACGAGGTGGAGCAGCGTCTGGAGCAGCGCGATGCCGGCCAGCACGGCGACGCCGAGACGGGAGAAGAACAGGTCGTCCCGGACCTCGTCGAGGACGGCCAGAACCAGGATGAGCAGGGACGCCTCGATGCCGAGGACCAGCCGGTGGAACTTCAGCGCGGCGGCGGCGCGGCGGGCGAGTGCCACTCCGGAGGAGCGCGGCTCGGCCGCCGCCTCCTTGACCGGCGGCAGCCCGCCCTGGTGGCGGGCGACACCGACCAGATCGGTCTCGGCCTTGATCAGGATCGCGCCGAGCGCGGCGAGGGTGCCGAGGAAGGCCCACAGCCAGTCGGTCCGGCCGCTGCCCCACAGATCCGCGGCGCGCAGACCGAAACCGACCAGGACCGCCGCGTCGCACAGGTAGGCGCCGACCCGGTCCAGGTACACACCGGACAGCGAGAACTGCTGCTTCCAGCGGGCCACCTCGCCGTCGACGCAGTCGAGCAGCAGATAGAGCTGGACCGCGACGACACCTAGTACGGCCCCCCATATGCCGGGCACGAGCAGGGCGGGAGCTGCCAGTACACCGGCGAGGGTCATCACGTAGGTCAGCTGGTTGGGCGTGACCTTGGTGGTGACCAGGAGGCGGGTGATCCGCAGGGAGATCTCGCGCATGTAGAGGCGGCCGCCCCAGTGCTCACCGCTGCGCCGGTCCTTCACACCCGCGGGGTGAACGACCGGGCGGAGTTCAGCTACTGATGGTCTTGGCATAGTCGGCGTACGCGTCCCTGATTTGGTCATGGTCGAGGTCGAGGTGCTCGAGGATGGTGAAACGGCCCGGGCGGGTCTGCGGCGCGTACTCCACGGCGCGCACGAACTCGTCCGCGGAGAAGCCGATCTCCTGCGGGAGTACGGGCAGACCGTGCCGCCGCAGCACCTCGGCGAACAGGCCGGCCTGCTCGCCCGCACCGCGCAGGTGCATCGCGAAGGCCGCTGCCAGTCCGCACTGCTCGCCGTGGCTGGCCGCCCGCTTGGGATAGAGCAGGTCGAAGGCGTGGCTGATCTCGTGGCAGGCGCCGGAGGCGGGCCGGGAGTCGCCGCTGATCGACATGGCGATCCCGGTCAGCACCAGGGCCTCGGCGAGAACGGTGAGGAATTCGTCGTCGCCGACGCCGCCGGGGTGGCGCAGCACGGACTCGCCTGCGGTGCGGCCCATGGCGGCGGCCAGGCCGTCGACCTTCTCGCCGGTGACCTGCTGGGAGAGTTCCCAGTCGGCGATCGCCGAGATGTTGGAGATCGCGTCGCCGATGCCGGAGCGGACGAAGCGGACGGGGGCCTCGCGGATCACGTCGAGGTCGATGACCATGGCGATGGGCGTCGGGACGCCGTAGGAGCCGCGGCCGTTGTCGTTGTCGAGCGTGGAGACCGGCGAGCACAGGCCGTCGTGCGAGAGGTTCGTCGCCACGGCGACGAGCGGGAGGCCGACCCGTGCCGCGGCGTACTTCGCCACGTCGATGATCTTGCCGCCGCCGAGGCCGACGACGGCGTCGTACCGCTTGCCCTTGATGTCGTCGGCCAGCTTGACGGCTGCGTCGATGGTGCCGCCGGCGACCTCGTACCAGTCGGCGCCGGGCAGCGTCGGCGCCATCTGCGCCCGGAGTACCTGTCCCGAGCCGCCGCTGATCGCGATCGCCAGCCGGCCGGACGCGGAGATCCGCTGGTCGGCGAGGATGCCGGCCAGGTCGTCCAGTGCGCCCGCCCGGACGTCGACGACGACCGGTGAGGGGATGAGCCGGGTCAGTACTGGCACGCGATGTCACGGCCCTTCGCGAGGTCGTCGTGGTTGTCGATCTCGACCCACTTGACGTCGCCGATGGGCGCCACGTCGATCGTGAAACCGCGGTTGACGAGCTCCTGATAGCCGTCCTCGTAGTAGAGGTCGGGGTCGCGCTCGAACGTCGTCTTCAGCGCGTCCGCGAGGTCCGCGGCGGCCTCCGGCTCGATGAGCGTGACGCCGATGTACTCCCCGGTGGCGGTCGCCGGGTCCATCAGCTTGGTGATCCGCTGGACACCCTTGCCCTCAGCGGTGATGACCTTCATCTCCTCGTCGGCAAGGTTCTTCACCGTGTCGAGGGCGAGGATGATCTTCTGGCCGTTGCCGCGGGCGGCGAGCAGGGTCTTCTCGACGGAGACGGGGTGCACGGTGTCGCCGTTGGCGAGGATCACGCCCTCGGCGAGAACGTCACGGGCGCACCACAGGGAGTAGGCGTTGTTCCACTCCTCCGCCTTGTCGTTGTCGATGAGGGTGAGCTTCAGGCCGTACTTCGCCTCGAGCGCCGCCTTGCGCTCGTACACGGCCTCCTTGCGGTAGCCGACGACGATCGCCACCTCCGTGAGCCCGATCTCCGCGAAGTTGCCCAGCGTCAGGTCGAGGACCGTGGTCTCCCCGTCCACCGGCACGAGGGCCTTCGGAAGCGTGTCGGTGTAGGGGCGAAGACGCCTTCCGGCACCGGCTGCCAGAACGAGGCCAATCATGCGGGTTCTCCTTCGTCATGTACTGCGGGTGCCTGCGAGGACACCCAGAAGCGAACGCTCTCGACCAGCACCACGGCCGCCACGGCCACAGCGAGGACCGTCAGCGCGATGGTGATGTCCGCGGGCAGCAGGAAAGCGAGCACAGCGACTGCCAGGACCCGCCCCTCGTGCCCGCCGACGGCCCGGACGAGCCAGTGCGGCGGCGCGCCGGTGCCACCGCGGATGCGGTACACCGTGTCGTAGTGATGGTACGCGACGGCCGCTACCAGCCCGTAAGCGGCTGGCAGCGCCCCGTTCACCTCCGCGTGCGCGGCAAGGAGCAGGATCGTGCCGTACTCGGCGGCCCGGAAGACAGGGGGGACGAGCCAGTCGAGGGCGCCCTTGAGGGGTCGGGCGACGGCGAGCCCCGACGTGGCCGTGTACGCGAGGGCGGCGACCAGCGTCCAGGGGCTGCCGAAGCCGGTGAAGGCGGCTGTCGCCAGCAGCCCGGCCGCGCCCACGGCGGCCGCCGCGAGCGGCGCCGCGCCCGGCAGCCTCTTTGCGACGCGGGCGGTCGCACGGGCCACTGTCTCCGCCGCCGGCCCCGAGTCCGCGAGGTCGGCGAGCGCCTGGGCCGCACGGTCCGTGCGGTGCGCCTTGCGGGTCAGCGAACGCAGCACCCGGCCCGCGGTGGTGTAGCAGGCTGCGAGGGAACAGCCGACGAGCAGGGCGTAGAAGACGATGCGCGGGGTCGCCACGGCGGTGAGCACGGCGATCATCGCCCAGCGTTCGCCGATCGGCAGAACTATCATCCGGCGCAGCCAGACCGTCCAGCCGACACTGTCCAGCTTGCTGGACAGGGCGGCCGTGGGGCTCGTGTTGGCCGTGGCGTCGTGGTTCGCCTCGTTGAAGGAGAAGTCGACGACGTGCCGGCACGTCTGGAGCACCATCGCGCCGAGGGCGAGCACCCAGACGTCGTCGCCGCCGCGGGCGGCACCGAGGGCGAGTCCCGCGTAGTAGGCGTACTCCTTGGCCCGGTCGAAGGTCGCGTCGAGCCACGCGCCGAGCGTCGAGTACTGCAGGGAGTAGCGGGCGAGCTGCCCGTCGGTGCAGTCCAGGACGAAGGAGAAGAGCAGCAGCAGGCCGGCGGCGATGTAGCCGGGACGGGTGCCTGTGGCCGCGCAGCCGGCCGCGACGAGTGCGGTGAGCAGTGACGCGGTGGTGACGTGGTTCGGCGTCAGTCCCCTGCGGGCGCACCAGCGTGCGATGTAGCGGGAGTAGGGGCTGATGCAGAAGGTGGTGAAGAAGCCGTCGCGCGCCTTGACGGCGGAACGCAGGCGCACCGCCTCGTCGTCGACCGCTTCGACGGCGGCGCGCGCCCGGTGGCGTTCCTCCGCGTCAGAGGGCACGGCGGCGACCAGCGAACCGAGCTCGGGGTGATGGACGGACATGCCGCGGGCCTCGAGCTCGGCGGTCACACCGTCTACGACGCCGTCGCCGGCGACGGCTCCCGCGCCGGCCGGCACGGTGGCGGAGACGGCGCGCACGGCGCCGGTCAGCGCGGCGCGTCCGGCCGGCTGGGCGGTGAGTGCGCCGGTGACGGCGGCGGTGGGGAAGCGCGGGTCGGTCAGCGCCAGCCGCAGGGCGTGCACATGGCCCACGAAGCGCGGGTCGACCACGGCGACCCTCTCGGTACCGGGCACGGCCTCGATCAGGGCGGCGGTGTGCTCAGGGCCGTTGGCGACCCGCACGTCGAAGCCCAGCGACCGCAGATCGCCCTCGAGCGACGACCCGGGTACCGGCGGACCGGTGAGGATGGCGGTCGACAGACGAACTCACTCCTTGGCGCTGACGGTGCTGGTCCACGGCGGCTCGGCCCGCACACGGGCGGCGGCACGTCGGCAGAGGCTATCGGATGCACGGAAGCGGGAGTTCACCGGCCGTTTACGCCCTGGCGGCCCGCCGAGATCATCATTGTCGATCCACGCCCCGCCCTCCAAACCGAGGTCCTTGGGAGAGCCCGTGACGTGGCACATCGCACGTGGAGCGGGTTCCATCGCGCGTCTGTCGCACGCCGTGACGGCGGCCGGCGAACGGGCGGCCGTGTCCGACGGTCTGGCCCCGGACAGCCCGAGGCAGCACCCTACTGATCTGGCGAGGACGCTCTGACCTGCAAGCATTTCCGCAGGTCAGAGCACATGACAACGGTGTTCAGTGCCGTGTTGCCCGATACCCCCCACCCGTAGTTGACTGAGCCTCGGCCGAGCAACGCGCACCAAGAGCGAAAGGCATCGACATGGGGGCAGGGCACGACCACGGGCATACTCACGGCGGGCCGCCGCCCACGGGCACCGCGGGCGCCGCTCACCGAAGCCGGCTGCGGATCGCCCTCGCCATCACGCTCGGCGTTACTGTGCTTGAGGTCGTCGGCGGAGTGCTGTCCGGCTCGCTGGCACTGCTCGCGGACGCGGCGCACATGGCGACGGACGCGGTGGGCCTCGGGATGGCCCTGCTCGCGATCCACTTCGCCAACCGGCCGGCCGGGGTGAACCGCACGTTCGGGTTCGCCCGGGCCGAGATCCTCGCGGCGCTCGCCAACTGTCTGCTGCTGCTCGGCGTCGGCGGTTTCCTGCTCGTGGAGGCGGTGCAGCGGTTCATGGAGCCGGCACAGACCAGGGGCGGCCTGACCGTCGTCTTCGCCGTCGTCGGTCTGGCGGCGAACATGGTCTCGCTGACGCTGCTGATGCGGGGCCAGAAGGAGAGCATCAACGTCCGCGGCGCCTACCTCGAGGTGATGGCGGACGCGCTCGGCTCGGTGACGGTCCTGGTGTCCGCGGGGATCATCCTGGCGACCGGGTGGCAATACGCCGACCCGATCGCCTCCCTGGCCATCGGCGTCATGATCGTGCCGCGCACCTTGCGGCTTCTGCGGGAGACGCTGAACGTGCTGCTGGAGTCGGCCCCCAAGGGCGTCGACATGGAGGAGGTGCGTGCGCACATACTGGCCCTGCCCGGCGTGGCGGACGTGCACGACCTGCACGCCTGGACGATCACGTCCGGAATGCCGGTGCTCTCGGCGCACGTGGTCGTCAGCCAGGAAGCGCTGGACTCGGTGGGCCACGAGAAGATGCTGCACGACCTCCAGGGCTGCCTCGGCGAGCACTTCGACGTGGAGCACTGCACCTTCCAGCTGGAGCCGGTCGGGCACGCCGAGCACGAGGCGAGACTCTGCCACTGAGCGGGACCACCCGCCCCTGCTAGGGTTTCCGCGGACGCGGACGACCCACGACCCTCGAGAGGAGCTGAGGTTGATGACCGTCGCAGCAAAGTCCCCCTACGCCTGGCGGCGTGGTGGTACCCCCAGCCCTGCGCATGCCCGGTCCTTCCTCATCCTCCGGGCTTCCGTCCGACCCTGATCCGATCCTGTCCGGTATCCGCCGGTCCGATCGCGCACGTCGGCCGGAGCCCCGTGAACAAGGGTTTCCACGTTGTCCGACAACGCTTTGCACGACGCTTTCTTCGCCCTGCACCACGGCCTCCCGCGGCAGGGTCCCGGATCCGACGACACCTCTGCGCGGCTGCTCGCGGCGGTGGCCCCCCTGCCCGCCCGGCCGCGCGTGCTCGACCTCGGCTGCGGTCCCGGCCGCTCGGCCCTGCTGCTGGCAGAGCGGGCCGGCGCACTGGTGACGGCGGTCGATCTGCACCAGCCGTTCCTGGACGAGTTGCGGCACAGCGCCGTGGCGCGCGGCCTCGGTGACTCGATCGTCACCGTCAACGCCGACATGGGAGACCTCCCCTTCCCCGACGGATCGTTCGACCTCGTCTGGGCGGAGAGCTCCGCCTACAGCATCGGCTTCGACACCGCTCTCGAGAAGTGGCGGCGGCTGCTCTCCCCCTACGCCCTGCGGCGTGGGGGGACCCCCACCGGCGGCAGCCTGGTCATGACCGAGTGCGAGTGGACAACGGCCGAGCCGTCCCCGGAGGCCCGCGCCTTCTGGGACGCGCACTACCCGTTGCGCGGCACGGCCGACAACTGTTCGGCGGCCGTCGCGGCCGGCTACACCGTGCTCGGGCTGTACCGGCAGCCCGAGAGCGACTGGGACGAGTACTACGGCCCGCTGGGCGAGCGGGCCGACGCCGCGGACCCCGGCGCGCCCGGCATGCCGGAGGCGGTGGCCGCCACCCGCGCGGAGATCGCCATGCGCAGGGACCACGGCGCGGAGTTCGGCTACACCGGCTACGTGCTCCGCCCGGCCGACTCCCGCTGGCGCACCCGGCCGGAGACGGCGGCCGACATCCCGGCCGTGCGCGCGGTCAACGCCGCCGCGTTCCCCACCCCCGAGGAGGCCGCCCTCGTGGACTCGCTCCGCCTGGACGCCGAGGCGTGGCTACCGGGGCTGTCGTACGTGGCGGAGGCCGAGGACGGGTCGGTCGCCGCTTACGCGCTGCTCACCCGGTGCCGGATCGGCGGCACACCCGCGCTCGCCCTGGCGCCGGTGGCGACCGCGCCCCGCCACCAGCGGCAGGGGGCGGGGACGGCGGTCGTGCGGGCGGTGCTCGACGCGGCGCGGTCGCGCGGTGACGGACCGGTCGTCGTCCTGGGGCATCCCGGGTACTACCCGAGATTCGGCTTCGAGGTCGCGGCGAAGCACGGGATCAGGACATCTTTCGAGGTACCGGAGGAGGCCCTGATGGTTCTGACGCTCGACGGCCGCGAAGAGGTGCCGAAGGGCACGGTCCGCTATCCGGCGGCGTTCGGCGTCTGACCGGCTGCCGTCCCGCCCTGCTCCGGCCGGCGGGGCGGGACGGACATGCCAGGCGGCCACCGAAGTACGGACAAGCCGCTTTTGTACGGCAGACTGAGCGGGGCCCAGGGTCCTTCCTCCGGAAGGACCGCAGGGCCGAGGACCGATGCGAAGGACGGTTATGCCGATCACACCAGCCACCGCGGCGACCAGTTCGTCGAACGGCACATCACCAGCGATCCTGCTCGAGCTGGTCGACGAGGAGGGCAACACCATCGGCACGGCGGAGAAGCTCTCCGCCCACCGGGCGCCCGGTCAGCTGCACCGCGCGTTCTCGGTGTTCCTCTTCGACGAGCAGGGGCGGCTGCTGCTGCAGCGCCGCGCGATGGGCAAGTACCACTCCCCCGGTGTCTGGTCGAACACCTGCTGCGGCCACCCGTACCCGGGCGAGGCGCCGTTCGCCGCGGCCGCCCGGCGCACCTACGAGGAGCTGGGGGTCTCCCCCTCGCTGCTCGCAGAGGCGGGCACGGTCCGCTACAACCACCCGGACCCGGAGTCCGGGCTGGTCGAGCAGGAGTACAACCACCTCTTCGTCGGAATGGTGCAGGCGCCGCTGCTGCCGGATCGGGAGGAGATCAGCGAGACGGCGTTCGTGACGCCGGACGAGCTGACCGACCTGCACGGTCGGGCGACGTTCTCCGCCTGGTTCATGACGGTGCTGGACGCGGCCAGGCCCGCGGTCAGGGAGCTGACGGGGCCGGCCGGAGGCTGGTGAGAGGCGCCGCCTGCTCCACGGCGCGGCGCCTCATACGGGCGCCGTGCCGTCCTGGAACCGGTGCACCAGCGGCAGCTCCGCCCAGATGATCTTGCCGCCGCTCGCGGTGTGCTCGACGTCGCAGGTGCCGCCGGCCTCCCTGGTGATCTCGCGGACCAGCAGCAGTCCTCTGCCGCCCGTCTGGGCGGCATCGGTCTCCAGAGCCTTGGGACGGTAGGGATGGTTGTCCTCGACCGAGACCCGCACCCAGTGAGTTCCGATGGCAACCTCGACGGCGACCTCCGGCGAGAGCAGAGCGGCGTGCCGCACGGTGTTGGTGACCAGCTCCGACACGATCAACAGCAGGCCCTGCACCACGTCGTCGGCGACAGGGACGCCCTGGCGGGCGAGCAGGTCCCGTACGGCGTGCCGGGCCTGCGGGACGGACACGTCGAGTGCGGGAGCGGTGAACCGCCAGACGCCCTCGTACGACAGCGGCCGGGCCGGCACGCTCCCGCGGCTCTCCATAGTCCGGCACCCACCTTCGGCTCGTCCCACTGACCTTCGGGTAACAAGTGTTGGTAGTCAGTTGGTCCGTGCCGTACCGCTGAACGGAAGTGAACGCCTATCGACGCGTTTTGACCGGGTGCGTATGACAGGGTCAGTTGTGTGATTGGTCGGAACCCCCTTCTGCCCGCTTCCCCGGATCGATCGTTTCAGCACTCTTATCAGGGTTTTCCCGGCTCCCCCGCGCTCCCTCCTCCTGCTCCGTGACCATGCTGATGACGCGCCGGCCACCGACCCCCATCGCGATCAGGCCCAGACCGTCGAAGAGCAGCGCCAGCGAGAAGAAGGTGCCGAGCACGTACCAACTGCTGTCCGGCCAGTCGGCCAGCACCAGCACACCCAGCAGCAGGTCGAAGGCACCCTGCACCAGGGTCCAGCCGAACTGCGGGCCGCGGACCACCATGCTGCCCGCCAGCCGGAAGAGTCCACCGGTCAGGAACAGCAGCGCGGCGAACATGGTGAGGCCCGCCGCCGCGGTCTCCGGATGGCGGATGACGATCGCGCCGGCCGCGATGTTCAGCGCGGCGACCACGACGGCCAGCCAGAAGAAGTTGGTGCCGCGCGACTCGACCGCGTGGAGCAGGCCGACGATCCCGCAGATCAGCAGCAGCCAGCCGAACAGGAGCATCGAGGTGAGGGTCGCCACACCCGTGTAGACCAGACCGACCAGACCGCCCGCGGCCAGGATCGCGCCGAGCGCCGCCAGTCTCCCGAAACGTCGGCGCAGGCTCTTCTCCCGCCTGCGGTGGTCCTTCTCCTGGTGCGCGGTACGGGTCATCGGACGACTCCTCGGCGAACCCCCGTGGCAGCGGCACCCCTTCTTGATCATAGGTTCGTGCCCGCCGGATAGCATCCGGCGCATGGAGTCCCCGAGCACGCATCCGCCCCGGCTCAGGCACACCGTCGCGGACGGTGTCGCCACGGTCGTGATCAGCAATCCCGCCAAGCGCAACGCCATGACCGCGGACATGTGGCGGGCGCTTCCGGAGCTTCTCGGAGAACTGGCAACGGACCCGGCCGTACGGGCACTGGTGCTGACCGGCGAGGGCGGGACGTTCTGTGCTGGGGCGGACATCTCGTCGCTGCGGCTGCCCGGCGAGGACCCGCAGGCGCTGGCCGTGCATGCGGAGGAGGCCCTCGCGGCATTCCCCAAGCCGACGCTCGCCGTGGTGCGCGGCTACTGCGTGGGTGGCGGCTGTCAGCTCGCCGTCGCCTGCGACCTGCGCTTCGCCGAGCGCGACACGCTGTTCGGGGTCACACCGGCCAAGCTGGGCATCGTCTACCCGGCGGGTTCGACGCGTCGGCTCGCGGCACTGGTGGGTCCGGCCGCGGCCAAGTACCTCCTGTTCTCCGGCGAGTTGATCGACACCGGGCGGGCGCTGCGGACCGGGCTCGTCGACGAGGTGCTGCCGGGGGACGAACTGGGGCGGCGGGCGGCCGAGTTCACCAGAATCCTGGTGTCGAGGTCCCAGCTCACGCAGTGTGCGGCGAAGGAGTTCACCGCAGGCCGCGCGGACCGGGACGCGTACTGGGCCGAGCAGGCGCGCGGCAGCGGCGACACCGCGGAGGGGGTCGCCGCCTTCCTCGAGCGGCGTGCGCCGCGCTTCTCGTGGGCGCCGGGAGCCGGCTGACACCGGCCGCACCGGCCCGGCGCACCCGTGCCGGGCTACCGGAGGACGAAGCGGCTCTTGGTGCGGAACTCCTCCACCAGGTGTGCGGGTGCCTTCATGGGTGAGCCGGCGTCGTAGGGCGGTTGCGGGTCGTACTCGGTGAGCAGCTGCACGGCCCGGGCGTGCTCGTCACCGGACAGCCTGCCGACAAGGGTCAGGCCCATGTCGATGCCGGAGGAGACGCCGGCGGCCGTGACGTACTTGCCGTCCGTCACGACCCGGCGGCCGGTCGGCCTGGCGCCGAGCTGCTCCAGCTGTTCCAGGGCGAGCCAGTGGGAGGTCGCCTCACGGCCCTGCAGCAGTCCGGCCGCGGCGAGCAGCAGCGAGCCCGTGCACACCGACGTGGTCCAGGTACTCGTGGCGTCCACTGCGCGCAGCCAGTCCAGCAGGGTCTCGTTCCCCATCTGGGCGTCCTGGCCGGGGCCGCCCGGGACGAGGACGATGTCCGGAGCCGTCACCTCGTCGAAGGTCCTGGTGGCGACGAGCGAGAGCTGGTCACGGTCGTTCGCCACGGGACCCTTGCGTTCGGCGACGAAGACGACGTCGGCGTCCGGGAGGCGGCAGAGCATCTCGTAGGGGCCGACGGCGTCCAGTGACGTGAAACGGTCGAATAGCAGGACGGCGATCTGCGTGGGCACGGGGGTTCCCTTCGTAGGGTTCAGCGGGTGGGTCGTGCGGGTCCGCGGAAGCGGCGGCGGTACTCGGCCGGGGACACCCCGAGGGCCTTCACGAAGGCCCTCCGCATCGCCTCCGTGGTGCCGTATCCGCAGGCGCGGGAGATCTTCGTTACTCCGTCGGCGGTGTCCTCCAGGAGCCTTCTGGCGTGCTCGAGGCGCACGCGTTCCACGTAGCGGCCGGGTGTCGTGCCCGTCTCGGCCTGGAAGGCGCGGGCGAAATGCCGGGGCGACAGGCCCGCGCGGTCCGCGAGCGCCTCGACACAGAGGTCGGCCTCGGGGTGCTGGGTGACCCAGTGCTGCACGGACCGCAGCGGTTCGCGGTGCGCGGTCTGGGCCGCGAGCTGGGCGCTGAACTGCGACTGGTTGCCGGGACGCCGCAGGAAGACGACCAGATGGCGGGCCACGGTGAGGGCGACGTCCCGGCCGAGGTCCTCCTCCACCAGTGCCAGCGCCAGGTCGATCCCCGCCGTGACGCCCGCGGAGGTGGAGAGCCTGCCGTCCCGGACGAAGATCGGGTCGGGGTCGACCTCGACCTCCGGGTAGGCGCCGGCAAGGTGGTCGCAGACGGCCCAGTGGGTGGTGGCGCGGCGACCGTCGAGCAGCCCGGCCTCCGCAAGCAGCAGCGCGCCGGTGCACACGGACACCAGGCGTCCGGCGTGCGGCGCCCGGTCACGGAGCCAGTCGATCAGCCGCGGATCCGGGCGGCGGGTGCCCTCGCCGCCGGGGACGAGGAGGGTGTGGGGCGCGGGTTCACGGGCGAGGTCCCCGTCAGGGACCAGGGTGAGACCGCTGGAGGTCCGTACCGGCGAGCCGTCGAGCGAGGCGGTACGGATCCGGTACGCGGACGGGTCTCCGCAGGCCCGGCGGGCACCCTCGAAGACCTCGACCGGCCCCGTCACATCGAGGCTCTGCACATGGTCGAAGAGGACGACGAGCAGCGTCCGTCCTGTCGTCGGCCGCTTCGCAGGTTCTGTTGTGGACTCCGTCACGAGTCCCATCCTTCTCGCGGCACGACCATGGCTGCAATGACGAGAACCCCACGTTTCCTGCCATCGCCACCGAGGGACGGGTCCCGGACTTCCGCCCGTACCGACCAGTCGGTAACGTGCGGCCATGACTTCTCTGCCTCCGCGCGCGGGACGCCGCTGCCACAACGCCCTCAACCCGCTGCACTCGACGGTCTACTTCTCCCCCGACTTCACCGCCGAGCTCGCACAGCTGGGTGTCGAGGACCCCAGAGCCGCCTACTTCGCGGGGCGCGGCGCCGCTATGGGCGCGGTCGGACCGGGTGCCGTGGCCGCCGCGTTCTACAACTTCAACCACGAGCTGATCGCGGAGCACCTGCCCGCCGTTTGGGACACCGCCCCGCCGGAGGCGGTGCTCGCAGCGCGGCTGCGCGCCGTCGACACCACCCTGCGCCGGCTGCTCGGCGACGACGCCGTCGCCTCCCCCGAGATGGCAGAAGCTGCGGAACTCGCGCTGCGGGCGGCCGAGGCGTGCACCCGTCACGCCCGTCCCCTCTACGCGGCCCACGCCGACCTGCCCGTCCCACAAGAGCCGCACCTGGCGTACTGGCACGCGGCGACCCTCCTGCGGGAGCACCGCGGCGACGGGCATCTCGCGGCGCTGCTCGCGGCCGGTCTCGACCCGCTCGAGGCGCTGGTGAGCCACACCGCCACGGGCAAGGGCATGGCGCCGCGCTGGATCCTCGCCACCCGTGGCTGGGGACGGACCGACTGGGAGGCCGCGCAGTCCCGCCTGCGGGAGCGCGGACTTATCGACGCGGAGGGCGAGTTGACGGAGGCCGGCACCGCGCTGCGGGCCGAGCTGGAGGAGCACACCGACCGGCTCGACCGGGCACCGTACGAGCACCTGGGCGCGGAGGGCGTCGAGCGTCTCACGGAGCTCGGCCGCGGCTTCCTGACGAGCGCCGCGCTCGCCGGCGCGTTCCCCGAGGACCTCACGGGCAAGGGTTGAGACTCCGGGACGGGGGCGGGCCGAGACGTTTGCGGAGAGGCGATCCCGGCTACCCGACGTAGTCCAACGCCCCCGTCATTGGAGGTCAATTGTGCTCAGCGCCATAGCGGACGCACTTCGTACCGTCGGCTCGGCGATCGCCACCGTGGTGACGCTGCCGTTCCGGCTCCTGGCCCGGCTCTTCGGCGGAGCCTCGCGCGGTGGCAGGACACGGCGCGTCTGAGGCACGCGACACGGCCCCCGGCCACCCGGCACAATGCACTCTCAAGCACAGCGAGCACAGCGAGCACGAGAAGGCGAGTCGGGGAACCGTGACGACGTCCATCGAAGGCAGGATCGCCGAGGAGCTCGGCGTACGTGAGCGGCAGGTGAAGGCGGCCGTCGAGCTGCTCGACGGCGGGTCGACCGTGCCGTTCATCGCTCGCTACCGCAAGGAAGCGACCGAGATGCTCGACGACGCGCAGCTGCGCACGCTCGAGGAACGGCTGCGTTATCTCCGGGAGCTGGAGGAACGGCGGACCGCGATCCTCGAGTCCGTGCGCGAGCAGGGCAAGCTCACGGAAGAGCTGGAGGCCCGGATCGGGGCCGCCGACACCAAGGCTCGGCTGGAGGACATCTACCTGCCGTTCAAGCCGAAACGGCGCACCAAGGCTCAGATCGCCCGCGAGGCGGGGCTCGAGCCGCTGGCCGAGGGCCTGCTGAGCGACCCGTCGGTGGACCCGCTCGCGGCAGCCGCCGCGTTCGTCGACGCGGACAAGGGCGTCGCGGACGCACCCGCCGCCCTCGAGGGAGCGCGCGCGATCCTGACGGAGCGTTTCTCCGAGGACGCCGACCTCATCGGTGAACTGCGCGAGCGGATGTGGACCCGCGGCCGGCTCGCCGCCAAGGTGAGGGACGGCAAGGAGGAGGCGGGCGCCAAGTTCGCCGACTACTTCGACTTCTCGGAAGGCTTCACCGAGCTGCCCTCCCACCGGATCCTCGCGATGTTCCGCGGCGAGAAGGAGGAGGTCCTCGATCTGGTCCTGGAGCCGGAGGAGCCGACCGACGGCCCCTCGTCCTACGAAGGCATCGTCGCGGCCCGCTTCGGTGTCGCGCAGCGCGGGCGTCCCGGCGACAAGTGGCTCGGCGACACCGTCCGCTGGGCCTGGCGCACCCGGATCCTGGTGCACCTCGGCATCGACATGCGGCTGCGGCTGCGTACGGCCGCCGAGGACGAGGCGGTGCGGGTCTTCGCGGCCAACCTGCGCGATCTGCTGCTCGCCGCCCCGGCGGGCACCCGCGCGACCCTCGGGCTGGACCCCGGCTTCCGTACCGGGGTGAAGGTCGCCGTCGTCGACGCGACGGGCAAGGTGGTAGCCACCGACACGATCTATCCGCACGTTCCCGCGAACAAGTGGGACGAGTCGCTCGCGAAGCTGGCCCGTCTCGCCAAGGAGCACGCCGTCGAGCTGGTGGCGATCGGCAACGGCACCGCCTCCCGCGAGACCGACAAGCTGGCCGGCGACCTGATCACCAGGCATCCGGAGCTGAACCTGACCAAGGTGATGGTGTCGGAGGCGGGCGCCTCGGTGTACTCGGCTTCGGCGTTCGCCTCGCAGGAGCTGCCCGGTCTGGACGTGTCGCTGCGCGGTGCCGTCTCCATCGCGCGCCGGCTGCAGGACCCGCTGGCCGAGCTGGTCAAGATCGACCCGAAGTCGATCGGCGTCGGGCAGTACCAGCACGACCTGTCCGAGGTGAAGCTGTCCCGGTCGCTCGACGCGGTGGTCGAGGACTGTGTGAACGGTGTCGGCGTCGACGTCAACACGGCGTCGGCGCCGCTGCTTTCCCGGGTGTCGGGCATCGGCGCCGGGCTGGCGGAGAACATCGTCGCGCACCGCGACTCCAACGGCCCGTTCCGTTCCCGCAAGGCGCTCAAGGACGTGGCACGGCTCGGCCCGAAGGCGTACGAGCAGTGCGCGGGCTTCCTGCGCATCCGGGGCGGTGACGACCCGCTGGACGCCTCCAGCGTGCACCCGGAGGCGTATCCGGTGGTGCGGCGGATGGTGAAGACGACCGGTGGAGAGGTGGCGTCCCTCATCGGCAACACCTCCGTCCTGCGATCATTGCGGCCGGCCGAGTTCGTGGACGAGACCTTCGGCCTGCCGACCGTGACGGACATCCTGCGGGAGCTGGAGAAGCCCGGCCGCGACCCCCGTCCGGCGTTCCGCACCGCCACCTTCAAGGACGGCGTCGAGAAGATCGGCGACCTCGCCGCGGGGATGGTACTGGAGGGCGTGGTCACCAACGTCGCCGCGTTCGGAGCGTTCGTGGACGTCGGTGTCCACCAGGACGGTCTGGTGCATGTGTCGGCGATGTCCCGGAACTTCGTCAAGGACCCGCACGACGTGGTGAAGTCGGGCGACGTGGTGAAGGTGAAGGTGCTCGACGTCGACATCCCGCGCAAGCGGATCTCGTTGACGCTGCGGCTGGACGATGAGGCGTCGGCGCAGCAGGCGGACGCAGGTGCGCCCCGGCGTGAGCGCGGCGGACGTCCCCCGCAGCAGCGCCAGGGCGGTGGCGGCGCGGGCCGCGAGCGCCGTGGTGCGGGTGGCGGGGGCGGCCGTGGTGGCGGCAACGGCGGTAGCAGTCGTGGCGCCGGCACACCGCGCCAGGCCCCGGCCCCGTCGAACAGCGCGATGGCGGACGCACTGCGCCGCGCGGGCCTGGTGGACCCGAAGAACCGCTGAATGCGCCTGGGGCCGGGGCACCCCCGGCCCCGGAAGCGGCCGTCCCGCATCCGGCCGCGTCGCAGCGGCCGGTCACGGACGGCCTCGGATCGGGGCCGGTCACGGACGGCCTCGGATCGGGGCCGGTCACGGACGGCCTCGGATCGGGGCCGGATCGGGCTCAGAGTTCGGTGATCTTGCCGTCGGCCACCTCGACACGGCGGGTGACATGGACGGCGTCCAGCATCCGGCGGTCGTGGGTGACCAGCAGCAGCGTGCCCTTGTACGAGTCGAGCGCCGCCTCGAGTTGTTCGATGGCGGGCAGGTCGAGATGGTTGGTCGGCTCGTCCAGAACCAGCAGATTCACGCCACGTCCCTGCAGCAGCGCGAGCGCGGCACGGGTCCGTTCGCCCGGTGACAGGGTGGTCGCCGGGCGCATCACATGACCGGCCTTGAGTCCGAACTTGGCCAGCAGTGTGCGGACCTCGGCCGGCTCGGTGTCGGGGACGGCCGCGCAGAACGCGTCCAGCAGCGTCTCGGTGCCGTAGAAGAGCCCGCGTGCCTGGTCGACCTCGCCGACGACGACACCCGAGCCGAGCGACGCGTGTCCCGAGTCGAGGGGAAGCCGGCCGAGCAGGGCGGCGAGCAGCGTCGATTTGCCGGAGCCGTTGGCGCCGGTGACGGCCACGCGGTCCGCCCAGTCGATCTGCAACGACGCCGGGCCGAACCGGAAGCCACCACGCCGCACCTCCGCCTCGCGAAGGGTGGCGACCACCGAGCCGGAGCGCGGGGCGGCGGCGATCTCCATCCGCAGCTCCCACTCCTTGCGGGGCTCCTCCACCGTGTCGAGCCGCTCGATCATGCGCTGCGTCTGGCGTGCCTTGGCGGCCTGCTTCTCGCTCGCCTCGCTCCGCATCTTGCGGCCGATCTTGTCGTTGTCGGTGGCCTTGCGGCGGGCATTCTTGACGCCCTTGTCCATCCAGTTCCGCTGCATCTGGGCGCGGCCCTCGAGAGCGGCCCGCTTGTCGGCGTACTCGTCGTATTCCTCGCGGGCGTGCCGGCGGGCGGTCTCGCGCTCCTCCAGGTACGCCTGGTAGCCGCCGCCGTAGAGGGTGATCTGCTGCTGAGCGAGGTCCAGTTCGAGGACCTTGGTGACGGTCCTGGTCAGGAACTCGCGATCGTGGCTGACCACGACCGTGCCGGCCCGCAGACCCTGTACGAAGGTCTCGAGGCGCTCGAGACCGCTCAGGTCGAGGTCGTTGGTCGGCTCGTCGAGCAGGAACACGTCGTAGCGGGACAGCAGCAGGGAGGCGAGACCCGCGCGTGCGGCCTGGCCGCCCGACAGGGACGTCATCGGCTGGTCGAGGTCGACGGTGAGGCCGAGCGAACCGGCGACCTCCTCCGCGCGCTCGTCGAGGTCCGCGCCGCCGAGGTCGAGCCAGCGCTCCAGGCCGGTGGCGTAGGCGTCGTCCGCCCCCTCGACGCCGTCGGCCAAGCCCTGGGCGGCGGCGTCCATGGCGGTCTGGGCCGCCGCGACGCCGGTGCGGCGGGCGAGGAAGGCCCGGACGGTCTCCCCTTCGCGGCGCTCGGGCTCCTGCGGGAGGTGGCCGACGGTCGCGGTCGGCGGGGAGAGCCGCAGCTCGCCCTGTTCCGGCCGGTCGAGTCCGGCGAGCAGACGCAGCAGGGTGGACTTGCCCGCTCCGTTGACGCCGACGAGACCGATCACGTCGCCGGGTGCGACGACGAGGTCGAGCCCGGCGAAGAGCGAGCGGTCGCCGTGTCCGGCGGCGAGGTCCTTGGCGACGAGAGTTGCAGTCATCAGGGAGTGAATCCTAGGGCTTCTTGCGGGTCAGAGGAGTCCGGCGAGTTTGTACAGGGCGAGGGAGCCGGCGACGGCCACGTTCAGGCTCGAGCCGGTGCCGATCATCGGGATCTCCACGCACTCGTCGAGCAGGTCGAGCGCTTCCGGCGGAATCCCGTGCTGCTCGTGGCCGAGGACCATGACGGTCGGGCGTCTCGCCGGCGCGAGGTCGGCGAGGCGTACCGCCTCGTCGGCCAGCTCGACGCCGACGATGCGCGCTCCCCGCTCCCGTTGCCGGGCCAGCCATCCCAGCGGGTCGCCGGTCCGGTGGGTGCACACCGGCTTGCGCAGGGTGTTGCCGCGGGCCAGTGCTTCGGGCACCCAGGGGAAACGCGGGACGGTGATGCATGCGCCGACCGCGTCGCAGGTGCGGGCGAGGGTGCCGAGGTTCGCGCCGTGCAGCGGCCACAGGGGCGCCGCGTAGAGATGGTCCCAGCAGGAATGGGCTCGCGGGCGCCGGCTTCGGCGGAGCTCGTCAGGGGCACGAGTGCGGAAGGCACGTCCGCTGCTCCTCTCGCTCATGGGCGCGGGGAGGCGGACCTCCGGTTCAGGGCCGCACACGTGCGAGGCGTGTGATGTACGTGACGTGAGTGATGCATGCGGCGGCGATTCAGCGGCTCGCCCGGGCCTCTTGTCGGATCATCGCGCAACCGGCGTGACGAGCACGCCCCCCATGGTGCGCGCCACGACGAAGGATCGTCCCTTGACCGCCCTGGCGTCCAGCGGAATTCGGTGCGTCCCGGGCTGCAGCGTCCCGTCGAACAGCTCCCGGACGCGGGTGCGGTGGAGCGCATCGAGACGGTAGGCCACCAGACGGACGCGGCATTCGGAGGCCACCTCGACCACCGCCTCCCCGCCCTTCACCGCGAGTCCCCGCAGGCGCCGCTGCCCGACCGGACTCCGGTCCAGGGCCAGCTCGACCTGAGCCACCAGCAGCGGGATGATCGGCGCGAGCCCGTCCACGTACTCCACCTGCGCGCCGGCGAGGGCGAACGCCTCCCGCACCGCGACGCGGTCCGCCTCCGTGACCGCCCGGCCGAAGGCGACGGCCTGGTACGCGCCGAGCTCCTCGGCCGGGACTCCGGCCGCGTCGTGGGCGATGTCGGCGCCGATGCCGATGGACCGCAGGGCGGCTGCAAGCTTGGCGAGGACCGCGACCCGCGCGCCGATCAGCAGGACGCGGCGGCGGGCCGCGGCCTCCTTGGGGCCGGGCAGCAGCTGCTCCAGCGCCGCCCGGTACTCATCGCCGCGGAAACGGAACGGACCGATGCCGTGGTAGCCGTTGAGTTCCAGATCGGCCGTCCGGTCGGTCTGCCAGGCGAAGTCCCGCCACACGACGTCGTCGCCGTCGCGCTCGATCACGGCCGTGACGGCCCCGCACTCGAGCCCCTCGCATTCGGGGCAGCCGTAGATCACATACCGGCCGTCGCTCAGTGGCGCCTCCGCTTCGAGGAGCAGACGGCGGAGATGGTCGGTGAAGACCGCGGGCGGGATGTCGGAGGCCAGCGGCGAGACGGCGTCGAGGTCACTGAGCCGGTGAAGCAGCGGCCGGCCGTCGACGATGAAGTCGGTGAAGTCCCGGTGCACCTGGTAGGCACCATCGGCGAGGACTCCCCCGGTCCGCATCGCCGGCGCCAGCCCGAAGGTCGCGTACTCGGCAGACATGTCGTGATTCTGCCCAACCGCGCGGTCTTCTGAGCATGGAACGCCATGGGTTACGGTCCCGGCATGAGCGGCGACGTACTGGTGCTGGGCGGCGGGGTGGTGGGGCTGACCACCGCCGTCGTGCTGGCGGAGAGCGGCAGGCGGGTGCGGGTGTGGTCCCGGGATCCCGCCGGCGCGACCACGTCGGCGGTGGCGGGAGGGCTGTGGTGGCCGTATCGCATCGAGCCGGAGAAGCTGGTCGGCGAGTGGTCCCTTATGTCACTGCGGGTGTACGCGGCGCTGGCGGACCGGCCGGAGGAGACGGGCGTACGGCTGGTGCCCGGCGTCCACGCGGAGACCCGGCTCGTCGACCTCGGTCCTTGGGCCGCGAGGGTGGAAGGACTGCGGGAGGCGGGCCGCGACGAGCTGCCGCCGGGATTCGCCGCCGGCCTGCGGGCCCGGATCCCGCTGATCGACATGCCGGTCCATCTCGGCTGGCTGCGGCGGCGGCTGGAGGCGGCGGGCGGCACCGTGGAGGGGCGCCAGGCCGGTTCCCTCGCCCGGGCGCAGTCGGAGAGCCGCGCCTCTGTCGTGGTCAACTGCACCGGTCTCGGCGCACGCGAGCTGGTGCCCGATCCGTCCGTGCGGCCGGTGCGGGGGCAGTTGGTGGTGGTGGAGAACCCGGGCGTCGAGGAGTGGTTCACCGCGGTCGACCACGCCTCGAGCGCGACGACGTACCTCCTTCCGCAGCCGGGGCGGCTGCTGTTGGGCGGCACCGCCGAGGAGGACTCCTGGGACCTGGTGCCCCACGAGGCCCCCGCGGCGGCCATCGTCGAGCGGTGCGCCCGTATCCACCCGGAGGTCGGCCGGGCCAAGGTGCTCGGGCACCGGGTGGGTCTGCGGCCCGCACGGGACACCGGCGTGCGGATCGAGTCGGAGCGCCTGCCGGGTGGGGCTCTGCTGGTCCACAACTACGGCCACGGCGGCGCCGGCATCACCGTGGCCTGGGGCTGCGCGCAGGCGGCGGTCGCGCTCGTCGGGTAGGCCGTGTCCGGGGCGGCTTGGTGGCGAGTCTGGTGGCCAGCTGCGCCCCGGGGATCCGGTGGGGACGATCAGGTGCGGAGCCCGATGACACGGCCTCGCAGAGCATGGGCACCCGCCCGGCAAAGAGCCCTGATTTTTTCCCTTTCACCCCTTTTTACGGCATGCGCGGAGCGTTACTCTGGTAGTGGCCTACGAGGCGAGCGAGGGAGTTCGACCGGAGTAGCCGACTTTGGCGGAGATACCCGCCGGGGCCGACGTCGACGGTCGGGCTGAGAGGTCCGAAGGTCCAAGGACCGGAGGGCGACCCCCACCACCTGATCCGGACAATGCCGGCGCAGGGAGCCCGTCTCGTAGGTTCTTGCATGTCGCGGCCCGAGTGGCGGGCAGCCGTCGCCGTCCATGGTCCTGGTCCCGGCTCCAACCCGGCAGCACGGTAGGGAGCCGGTTCGTCATTCCGAGCGAGAGTGCGCGCGCCCAGGTAGCGGCGTATTCCGCGCGACGCTGTGGGGAGCGGTCCCGGACGCACGTCGCCCAGGCCGAACCGCGCACCGCGGCGGCCCGGCACGCCCCCGGGAACGGTCGTCGCTCAAGCCGCCTCCGCCTCCGCCGCCTGGGCCCGGGCACGGACCACGTCCGACGGGTCCCAGTCCTGGTGCGGGACGGAGGTGAGCAGAAGCCGTGTGTACGCGTGCCGCGGTGTGCGCAGCACCTGGTCCGTCGGCCCCTGTTCGACCACGGTGCCCCTGCGCATGACGACGGTCTCGTCCGTGATGTGCTGCACCACGGCCAGGTCGTGGCTGACGAACACCAGGGCCACACCGGTGTCCTCGCGGATCTCTGCGAGGAGTTGGAGGATCTGGGCCTGGATGGACACGTCGAGGGCCGCGACCGCCTCGTCGAGCACCAGGATGCGCGGGTCGACGGCGAGGGCGCGCGCGATGGCGAGACGCTGGCGTTGTCCGCCGGAGAGTTCGTGCGGCCTGGCCTCGGCCTCGCGGGCGCCCAGGCCGACCCGGTCGAGCAGTGACCGGATGCGGTCCTCCACCGCGGAGTGCCCGTGCAGCCGCAGGGCGGTGCGGAGGCACTGGTCCGCGGTGAGCCGCGGGTCGAGGGAGACGTAGGGATCCTGGAAGACCATCTGGATCTCGCGTGCCCGGGCCAGCCGGGTGCGCCGGGAGCGGCCGCCGCGACGCGCGGAGCGCCGGTCCCGGCCGCTCACGGTGACGGTGCCCGCGTCGGGCCTCTCGAGACCGGCCAGCATGCGGGCCACGGTGCTCTTGCCGGAGCCCGACTCGCCGACGATGCCGACCGAACCGCCCTCCGGCAGGGTGAACGACACCTGGTCGGCCGCGGTGAGAGTGCCGCCGCCCGGCAGCCGAAAGGTCTTGTGGAGCCCTTCGACCACGAGCAGGGACGGGCCGTCCTGGGGGCTGTTGCCGTTCATGGTGTGCTCCTGACGGCCGGGGCGGCCGGTTGTACGGGGTCCTCGGCGGTGCCTGCCTCCGGATTGCCGGGCGGACCGCCCGGGGGCAGTTCGCCGATCCGGCGGCAGGCGGCCGTGCCGGCGCCGGCGACGGGCAGCGGCTCCGGGGTCCAGGTTTCGCACGCGGGTTCGCTGTGGGGACAGCGTGCCGTGAAGGGGCAGCCGGGGAATGCGTCCGCGAGTGACGGGGGTCGGCCGGGGATCGGACGGATCGCCCGTCGTGTCCCGCCCAGTTCCGGCGAGCAGTCCAGCAGGCCCATGGTGTACGGGTGCCGGGCGTCACCGAAGAGGCGTCGCGCCTGCTGCTCCTCGACGACACGGCCCGCGTACATCACGTACAGCCGGTCGCAGTAGGCGGCGGCGAGATGCAGGTCGTGGGTGATGAACAGCACCCCCAGCTCCCGTTGTCCGCGCAGCTTGCGCAACAGGGCGAGGATCTCCGCCTGGGTGGTGACGTCCAGGGCGCTGGTGGCCTCGTCGGCGAGCAGCAGGCGAGGCTCGGCGGCGAGCGCACCGGCGATGACGACGCGCTGCAGCATGCCTCCGGACATCTCGTGCGGCCGCTGCCTGACGCGCCGTTCGGGGTCGGGCAGGCCGACGGCGTCGAGGAGTTCGACCGCGGTGCCCAGCGCTCTGCGCCTGTCCTTACGGGAGCCTTCACCGGGGCGGACCAGTCTTTCGACGAGGAAGTCGCCGACCCGGCGCACGGGGTTGAGGGCGGAGCGCGGGTCCTGGTGGACCATGGCCACCGTGCGGGCACGGTGTTCGCGCAGGCGTGTCCCGGTCATCGGCAGCACGTCCGCTCCGTCGACCAGCACCCTCCCTTCCGTTCGCGCGCCATCGGGAAGGATGCTCAGCGCGGCCTTCGCGGTGGTGGACTTGCCCGAGCCGGATTCACCGACGAGGCCGACGACCTCGCCGGTGCGGACCCGGAGGGACACCTCCGCAAGCAACGGACGGGCGGCGCCCGGCAAATGGACGGTCAGGTTCTTGATGTCGAGCAGCATGGCGCGGCTACCTCCTGGATCCGAGCCGGTCGGCGGCGCGGACCCCGACGACGTTGAAGGCCACCACGACGGCAGCGATGGCGGTGCCCGGCACCAGCGCGGGCAGCAGGGCGCCCTGCACGATGGCCGCCTGGCCCTCCTGCACCATCAGGCCCCAGTCGGAGCTGGGCGGCTGGGCGCCGAAGCCCAGATAGCTGAGCGTCGCGAGGCTCATGAGGGCCTCGCCGAACAGGACGACGAGGTAGCCGGCGATCGACCGTGCGAGATTCGGGACCAGGTGGCGCACACATATGCGCGCGCCTCCCATGCCCTGCACCCGGTAGGCGTCGATGTACGGCTTCGCCCGCTCGGAAAGTGCGACGCTGCGCGTGTACTTGGCGATCGTGGGGGCGAAGGCGAGCCCGAGCCCCAGCACGGATGTGGTCGTACCGGCGCCGAACACGGCGATGATCAGGACGACGAACAGCAGGCCGGGGAAGGCGTACATCACATCCGTGGCACGCGACACCAGTGTGTCCACCCATCCGCCGCGCCAGGCGGCCAGGGTGCCCAGCGCGACACCGAGGACGGACGCGAACGCGAGCAGCAGGACCGGTGCTATCAGGCTCGTCCGGGCGCCGTACAGCACGCGGGAGAGCAGGTCCTGGCCGGAAGCGTCCGTGCCGAGCGGATGTTCCGCGCCGGTGCCGACGAGGGAGGAAGAGAGGTCGACGGCGTCCGGCGGGTACGGGGCGAGCAGCGGGGCGAACACAGCGGCGAGGACCACCAGTCCGAGGAAGCCGGCAGCCACCGCCGCACCGAGGGAGCGGCGGGAGCGCTTGCCGACGGGCAGCAGCCCGCCGGCGGGGACGGCGGTCATGCGGGACTCCTCACGGCCTTGAGACGGGGGTCGAGCAGCGGGTGCACCAGGTCGACGGCGGTGGTGACCACGACATAGCCGGTGACCATCACCAGCAGGACCGCCTGGGCGACCGGGAAGTCATGGCTGTTGATCGCGCCGACGAGCAGCGAGCCGATGCCGCTCAGCCCGAAGACGGTCTCGATGGCGACGGTCCCGGCGAGCATCCCGGCGGTGACAAGGCCGCACATGGTGATGATCGGGCCCAGCGCATTGCGCAGGACGTGCCGGCGGACGATCTCGCGCTCCGGGATCCCGGAGGCGCGGGCGACGGCGACATGGTCGGCCGCGCCCGCGTCCACCATGGCCTGGCGGGTGACCCGGCTGATGACGGCGAGCGCACCGAGCGCCATGGCGACGGCGGGCAGGGTGAGGTGGTGGACCGTGCCGGCAAAGCCTTCGCCGCTGCCGGTCACCGGGAACCAGCCGAGTCGGACCCCGAACAGCCCGACGAGGGCTATGCCGCCGACGAACGAGGGGACGGACGCGGCGAGGGTGGTGCCGCCGACGACCGCGGAGTCCACCCAGCCGCCGCGGCGGACGGCGGCAAGGATCCCCGCGCCCACGCCCAGGGCCACGAAGAGGACGGTGGCATAGGCGACAAGGGCGAGGGTCGTGGGGAACCGTGCCGCCAGCAGATCGGCGACCTGGTCCCCGTACTGGAACGAGCGGCCGAGGTCGAGGTGGAGGCAGTCCCAGAGCCAGCGGCCGTACTGGAGGACCAGCGGCTCGTCGAGGTGGTACTGCTCCCGGACGGCGGCCAGCCGCTCGGGGGTGAGCTTGTCACGGCCCCCGGCCAGGAAGACGGCGGGGTCGCCGGGGGCGGCGTACACGGCGGCGAAGATCACGAAGGAGGCGGCCAGCAGTGTGGCGAACAGTCCTCCGAGCCGTCGCCCGGTTGCGGCGATCATGGTCGTTCAGCTCACTTCGCACCGAGCGCCGCGGCCCAGGGGTAGTAGAGGTAGGCCATGGACGCCGGCGGGCCTGTCAGCTTGTCGTCGACGACGAGAGCCGTGGGCATCTGCGCGACGGGGATCCACACCGCGGCTTCGCTGAACCGGCGCTGTACATCGATCACGAGCGCGGCGCGCTGCTTGTCGTCCAGGGTCCGCATCGCTTCCTTGACCTTGCTGTCGTACTCCGGGCTGTGGAATCCCACCCAGTTGTTGGAGCTGTCGGAGAGGCCGTTGTCGTAGAAGCCGATGGGGTCGCTCTTGGAGATGTACCAGTCGGCGACGAGCACGTCGATGTCGGCGCGTGCCTCCTTGTCACCGTAGAACTCGCCGTACTCGGCGGGCGGGACGGTCTTGATCTGGCTCTTCAGGCCGATCTGCTGGAGCGCGGCGCGGACGGCGTTGGCGATGACCAGGCGGCCCTGGCTGCTGTCCGTGCCGATGACGATCGGCTTGTCGGGAGCCGCCTTGGCGTTCTCCACGAGCTTCTTCGCGGCGGTGATGTCGTCTCCGTCGGGGCGGGCCGGGGCGCCTGTGAGCTGCTTCTGGGCGTCGGCGAAGGCTTCCTTCTCGTAGCCCCAGGCGCCTGATCCGACGGGGGTGGCCCACGGCTCGACGAGACCGCCGTAGCCGGAGCGGGCGATGCCCGCGCGGTCCAGGGTGAGCGCGAGGGCCCTGCGGATGTCCGGGTCGGCGAGCCCGCCGCGCTCCGTGGGGATCAGGGCGAGGGCGGCGGTGCTCGGTCCGTAGTGCTGGTCGAGTCCCTTGGTGCCCCGTAGTGCGGCGGCCGTGCTGATGGAGTCCGCGTACGTGCCGTCGGCGGCGCCCGTCTTCAGCGCGTTCACCATGGCGCTGTCGTCGGCCCAGCGGAACACGACCTGCTGGGTGAGGGGCTTCTCGCCCCAGTAGGTGTCGCTGCGGTTGATGACGATCGAGTCGCCGGACTTCCAGTCGGCGAGCCGGTAGGGGCCCGAGCAGGCGTCGGGCTGTCCGGGGGTGCCGAAGTCCTTGCCCGACTTCTCGACCTGCTCGCGGTTGTAGACCAGTCCGGCGTCACCGGCCAGGGCCTTGGTGAACAGCGCGTCCGGCTGCTTGAACGTGATGGTGATCTCGAGGTCGCCGCTCCTGGTCATCTCCGCGACGTTGTCGAACTCGTCGGACTGCTCCATGTCCGGCCGGGCGTGGCGCTGAAGGCTGAACATGACGTCGTCCGCCGTCATCGCGGAGCCGTCATGGAAGAGGACGTCGTCGCGCAGGGCGAGAACGAGGGTCTTGGCGTCCGGTCGGGTGGCCTGCCGGACCAGGGAGGGCTGCACGGACATGTCGGGCCGGAGTTGATAAAGCCGCTCGCACACGTTGCTGAGGACGGTGCGGCCGGCGCTGCCGCCCTGGGTGTCCAGGTCGAGGGAGTCCGGTTCGTCCTCCAGCAACCAGTTGACGGTGGGGACTTCGCCCTTGGCCTTCGCGGTGGTGGGTGTGAGTGTGAGCTGGGCGGCGTCGGCGGTGGCGCCGGCTCCCGCGGGGCGGGTGGTGTCCGCGCCGCTGCACGCGGTGGTGAGGGCCATCGCCCCGGCGAGGCCGGCGGCGGCGGCGGTGGTTCTGAGCTTCATGTGGGCTCCTGAGCGGGGAAGGACAAAGAACGGAAACAGCGTCAGTTCGGGGCGTGGGGGCCGTCGTAGAGATTCCAGGGCAGGTGTTGGTACTCGCGGTCGCAGGGCGTGCCCGCCGTGACGTGGTAGTCGCCCGTGGTGAGGTCGACGCACGAGGAGACGAGCGTCTGCCACTGCTTGATCTGTGGTCTTCGGGGGTCGATGTGGGTGCACAGCGACTCGGGGTGGCCCAGGTGGTCCGACATCGCCTGCTTGATGAGCTTCCGCGACTCGTCGGCGCCGGTGGACCCGCGCAGCAGGCTCAGGCCCTCCGCCGCGCGAGGCACCCGCACCAGCGAATCGGCGGCCATCGGGCGGTAACCCGCGGCGAGGGCGGCGGGGACGCCCGCCTGGTAGTGGTTGCCGTGCACCAGCAGGCCGTCGGTCGGGTACATCCAGCCGTGGCCGGCCGGCGTGGTCTCGAGGTCGATGGCGAATCCCTCGCGGCACGTCAGCAGGGCGTTGCTGGCGATGTGCGCGCGGGTGCGGCAGAGCTCGTCGAGGGCGTCGGTGATCGTGGAGCGGTCGAGGACGCTGCGCCGGATCACGGTCTGCGGGAGGCCGACCGTGTCGTCGAAGCGGCCGCCGAGCCCGTTGGCGTTGAGTGCGATGCCGGCGGAGTTGGCGCCTTGGCGGCCGATCTGTCCGGCCTCCACCTGCATGACGACGGTCGGTTTCGGCGGCTGGATCACGCGGATCATGACGACGGTGTCCGCGACCCCGGCGCGCCAGTCCCAGTTCTGGCCCGCCCATACGTGGCCGTCGCCGCTGGCGGGGCCGTACGCGGCGAACGAGGTGCAGCCGTCCGGCGGCTCCTCCTCGGGAACCCGCGCGCCGGGGCCGTCGTGCTCCCGCATCCGTGCGAAGGAGTCGTCGTAGATGACCTCGCCGCGTGCGTTGAGTGCCAGGATGTCGAGCAGGCCGACGCCGGCGCCGTCGGCGATGCCTTGCATCTCCTCCAGGAGGTGGGGTGCGTAGTCACGGACGGGCTCGAGCCAACGGGCCGCCCGGGATGTGACCTGCTGCCAGGTAAGGCCGGAGGACGCTCCGAACGCCTCCGCGTAATAGGCGAGAGCGGTCCCGATCTGTGGGGCGCCCGCTGATCCGTACTGGCGGCCGCGCTCGACGGGGGTCCCCGACACTTCGATGACGGGAAGGGCGTGTTTCATCGCCAGGACTCCTCGGGACACATGCGTGCTGTAATGTTCGTTCCGAGAACACGAGATCCTGGAACGGAATACACACGAGCGTAACGGCCGTAACGTAGGAGTCAATACCTGTAATGAAGAATCCAGAATCCGGCAGCGCCGCACCGGGCGGTCTGACCCGCCTTCGCGCCACCGTGCGCGACCAGTGGGACGAGCTGTCGGCCGCCGAGCGCACCGTCGCGCAGTACCTGGTCAGCGCGCCCGCCGAGCAGGTGATGTTCGCCAGCGCCCAGGAACTGGGGACCGCCAGCGGCACCAGCAACGCCACGGTCGTCCGCGCCCTCCAGCGCCTGGGTTACGCGGGACTTCCCGCGCTGAAGCGGGAACTGGCGGCGGATTTCACCTCGGCGCTGGCTCCCGAGGTCCGGCTGAAACAGCGCATCGCGCACGTCGGCCAGGACCTGCAGACCATCTGGAACGACGTCTTCGACGAAACTCAGGACCGTATCGAGCAGTGCCGGCGCCTCACCGGCACCGACGCCCTCCAGCAGGCCGTGGCCGCGCTCGCCGACGCCCGTGAGGTGCTCTGTTACGGCGTCGCCGCGTGCGAGCTGGCGGCGCGCCATCTCGCTCTGGCCCTGGGCCGCATCGGCCGCCGCGCGCGGTTCGTGGGCGCCACGGGGTTCGCACTCGCCGACCCCCTGCTGTCACTGGCGCAGGGCGACACCGTGGTCATCTTCCAGCCCGGCCGGCCGCTGTCGGAGCTCACGGTGCTGGTGGAGCGTGCCCGGTCGGTGGGGGCGAAGGTCGTCTTCGTGACGGACGAACTGGGCGAGGCGTTCGAGGACCGGGTCGACGCGATCCTCACCGCGCCCCACACACCGACCGGCATCACCAACGAGGCCCTGACGGGACTCGTCGTCGCCGACGCGCTGCTGCTCGCCCTCACGACCCTGGACGAGACCCGCGCGGTCGAGCACTCGCACCAGCTCACGGCGCTGAGGGAGCAGCTCCTTCCGCCGCGCGAGCAGCGCTCCAGAAGAGCCTGACCAGGGGCCAGGACGGCGCGGCGGACAGGGTGCCGGCGGGCAGTCGCCGGCGGCGGGGCCGTGGGCGGTCAGCCGGAAGTACCGCGCGCCATGGGGGCATGACCAGCAGCTCCCACGACCCACGGCCTTCCTCGTCGGCCTCGGTCACCGGCGCCCCGCCGGCGGCCCGCGGTCGCCGCCGCCCACGCCGGTGACTGCCGGTCGGGCCGGATTCGTCAGCCCTGGTCCGGGCGGTCCTTGCGTCGTTCCGGCTCCTCGTCCGACTCCGGCGGGGTCTCCTCCTCGACGCGGATCCGGCCCGCCTCCGGGCCTGTTCCCGGGCCGATGCGGATCTCGAACTCGCCCGCGTACTTCTCGTGTCCCGCGATCACCGCGGTTTCCACCGCCTCCTCGGCGATCTCGCCCCGGACGATCAGCGGGTCCTGGCGCAAATCGCGCATGAGGGCCACGCACATACCGATCATCACCAGCACGAACGGCGCCGCGACAAGGATCGTCAGGTGCTGAAGGCCGGCGAGCGCGTCACCCTTGCCCTCGCCGACGAGCAGCATCACGGCGGCCACCGCGCCGGTCACCACGCCCCAGAAGATGACGACCACCCGCGCCGGTTCGAAGGTGCCCTTCTGAGACAGCGTGCCCATCACGATCGACGCGGCGTCGGCGCCCGACACGAAGAAGATGCCGACGAGGATCATCACCAGGAGGCTCATCACCGAGGCGATCGGGAACTCCTGGAGCACGCCGAAGAGCTGACCCTCCGGCGTCGTCTCGTCGCCCAGCCTGCGCTGTTCCTGAAGCTTCATCGCGGTGCCGCCGAAGACGGCGAACCAGACCAGGCTGACCGTGCTCGGCACCAGGATGACGCCGCCGACGAACTGACGGATGGTGCGGCCGCGGCTGATGCGCGCGATGAACATGCCGACGAACGGCGTCCACGAGATCCACCAGGCCCAGTAGAAGACCGTCCAGCTGCTCAGCCAGTCCGCGACGTCACCGCCGCCGGTCGCCGCCTCCGTCCGGCCCGCGAGCTGCGGCAGTTCTTCGAAGTAGGAGGCGAGCGAGGTGGGAATCAGATCCAGTACGAGGATGGTGGGTCCGGCGACGAAGACGAAGAGGGCGAGCACGGTCGCCAGCACCATGTTGGTGTTGGACAGCCACTGGATGCCCCGCTCCACACCCGACACGGCCGAGAACACGAAGCACACGGTCAGCACCGCGATGATGGAGATGAGCAGTCCCGTACCGGCCTTCTCCATCCAGCCGAGTTCCTGGAACCCGCTGCCGATCTGCAGGGCGCCGAGGCCCAGCGACGTCGCGGAGCCGAAGAGCGTGGCGAAGATCGCCAGGACGTCGATCACCCGGCCCGGCGCCCCCTCCGCCCGCTTCTTGCCCATCAGCGGCTCGAAGACGGCGCTGATGTTCTGCCGCCTGCGGCGCCGGAACGTGCTGTAGGCGATGGCGAGGCCGACCACCGCGTAGATCGCCCACGGGTGCAGGGTCCAGTGGAAGAGCGTGGTGGCGAGAGCGGTCTCCATGGCGTCCGCCGAGTCGATCGGGTCGGTGCCCGGTGGCGGCGTCGTGTAGTGCGCGAGCGGCTCGCTGACTCCGTAGAACATCAGGCCGATGCCCATGCCCGCGCTGAACATCATCGCGACCCAGGAGACGGTGCGGAACTCCGGCCCCTCGTGCTCCTGTCCGAGCGGGACCCGGCCGTAGCGGCTGATGGCGAGCCAGAGGGCGAAGATCACGAAGCCCGATGCGGCCAGTACGAACGCCCAGCCGCCGTTGTGCATCAGGCCGTTCAGCAAGGTGTCGGAGGCGCTCTCCAACGTCTCCGTGAACACCGAGCCCCAGAACACGAAGGCGAGTGTGAGCACCGCCGTCACGCCGAACACCACCCGGTCCGTGACGGGTGCTCTGTCTTCGTGCGGATGGCGCCCCGGTAGCGCCGCCTTGACGGGATACCACAGCCGTTTGCCCGGCTTTTGTACGTCGCGCGACACGGGGCACCTTTCATGATTCAGCGGAGCCTGATTTCACTGCCCGCTACCCCCTACCACACGAGTCACACTCCTCCCGGTATCAACAGGCTTCCACCGGTTCTCCCGTGATGATGTGATAGGCCGCACGGGTGTCGAGCAGCAGCGGAACCAGATTCCGCAGTGACTGCCGCAGCGGTACGACGGCGCCGTCGGCGACGGGCCGGGCGAAGACGCCGTGGAGAGCCAGTTCGTCCTTGACCTCTGCGTACCGGCCGGCGTCGAGACGGTAGGCGCACGGCGGGTCCGCGATCAACTCGTCCGGTCCCGCCGGGTCGTTGTCGGCGCCGCCCAGGTACACCGGTCCGCGGTCCGCCAAGCCCGCGCGCCGGGCCGCCGCGGTGGCGGCCTCGATCCGGCCGAGGCGCTCGGCGCTGAAGGCGAACAGGCCGCTCAGAGCGGAGAGCTGGCTGCTCACCCGGCGGCGGTGATTGAGCGCCGGGTCGGCCTTCTCCTGCGGGGTCAGTGCGTCGACGCGGCTCTCGATCAGCAGTCCCACCGCGTGCTTGAGGCCGCCGGTGTTGCGCAGGATGCGCTCCTGTCCGTCGCCCGCGGTCTGCCGGAGGGGCTCGCCGGTGACGGGGTCCGTCCAGATGCCGTACGTACCGGTGGAGTGGCCCGCACGGTTCGCGGCGGGCCGGACGTAGGCCCCGGACAGGGTCCGCGCCTCATGGTGCACGGCGGCGTCGGTGTTGAGGTTCCGGGGCCACAGATCGAAGAGGTCCTTGTCGTAGTAGGGCGGTGTGGCGCCGTACTCGTGCAGGTCGTAGACGACGTCCGGCTGCCGGTCGCGGATGACGGCCGCGACGGCCCGCCCCTCCGCGGTCTTCAGCGCGATGTGGTCGCGGTTGACGTCGACGCCGTCCGCGTTGCCCCGGGTGCCGGCGGCACGGCCGTCGGGATTGGTGGTGGGCAGGACGAGCAGGCGAGTGCGGGACAGCAGCCGGCGGGTCGCCTCGTCGCGGGCGAACGCGAGGTCGCGGACGGTGGTCAGACAGGCTTCGCGGCCTGCCGGCTCGTCGCCGTGCTGACTGCAGATCAGCAGCACGGTGTGCGGGGACGTCTCGTTACCGAGGTGGACGAGCCGCAGTGGACGCCCCTGTCCGCTCGTGCCGATCTGCTCGACGGACATCCGTTCAGCGGCGCGGTCGACGTCGGCGAGGAAGGCCCGTTCCTCGTCCTCACCGGTCCAGCGCGCGCCGCCGCTGTTCTCGAATCCGGTACGGGGTGTGGTGTATGCCGCTTCGGCGGGGCCGGTGACCAGGGGCACAGCGAGCGCTGCGGCCGCTGCCGTCAGGGCGAGCGTGCGGACACGGATTCGGGTCGTCATTCGGATACTGCCTCCGGGGATCCGGTCCGGTACACGTATCGGCATGGCCCCGGCAACGTACTCCGGCCGGCTGCGCTGCGACAGGGGGCGGTCAACGCCGGCTGCCCGCGGTGGGCTCGGGGCCGGCCGGCCCGTCCGGCTCGCGTCAGATGCCCCGGCCGGACAAAGTCTGCATGTCTTGGCACGGTGTGGTCGGCATCGCCGCGCCGCCGCGCCGCCGGGCCGGCCCGGGTGGCGGACCAGGGCCGGCGCCCGGGGCTGGGAGCGCTCTCAGGATGTCGGCCGGGGCAGATATCCTGTCGGTATCGGATCATGCCACCGACCGGCGTGCCGGAGCACCGGAGCAGACGAGGAGCACCCGCCTTGACCGAGCAGACCACGGGGTCCCGCCCCACCCTGGAAGCCGTCGCGGCGCGCGCTGGCGTCTCCCGTGCCACGGCCTCCCGGGTCGTCAACGGCGGTGCGGGCGTGCGCGCACCCCTGGTCGACAAGGTGCGCAGGGCGGTCGAGGAGCTCGGGTACGTACCCAACCACGCGGCGCGCACCCTGGTCACCCGGCGCAACGGCGCGGTGGCGGTGATCATCGCGGAGCCGGAGTTCCGGATCTTCTCCGACCCCTTCTTCGAGCAGCAGGTCCGGGGAATCAGCCGTGAGCTCACGGCGCACGACTCCCAGCTGGTGCTGCTGTGGGTGGAGGGCCCCGGAGACCATGACCGGATCGCCCGCTACCTCGGCGGCGGGCACGTCGACGGCGCGCTCGCATTCTCCCTCCACAACGACGACAGACTGCCCGCGCTCATCGGTAGGACGAAGATCCCCACGGTCTTCGGCGGGCGTCCGGCCGCCGGTTCCGACCTGGCCGTGCCCTACGTGGACGCCGACAACCGCGGCGGCGCCAGGGAGGCGGTGCGTCATCTGGTCTCGCTGGGCCGCAGGAACATCGCGCACATCGCCGGCCCCCGCGACCAGACCTCCGCGCTGGACCGCATAGACGGCTACCACGACGTCCTGGTGGACGCCGACCCCGGTCTCTTCTGCCAGGGCGACTTCACCGAGGAGAGCGGCGCCCGGGCGATGGCCGAGCTGCTCGACCGCCGCCCGGACGTGGACGGCGTCTTCGTCTCCAACGACCTGATGGCATCGGGCGCGCTGCGCACCCTGCGTGAGCGGGGCATCCGGGTACCGGAGGACGTGGCCCTGGTCGGGTTCGACGACATGGCCTCGGTCGTCGGGACGACGGAGCCACCCATGACCACGGTGCGCCAGGACGTCGAGGGCATGGGCAGGCTGATGGTCCGGCTGCTGATGAGGCTGCTGAACGAGGCGGGCGGCGACGCCCCCGCGTCCGTCATCACCCCGACCACACTGGTGCGGCGGGCATCGGCCTGACCTCCGACGCCCGCCGCGTTCCTGTGGGGGGAGCGGTTCAGCTGTAGGGGATCACCAGCACCGACTTGTCGGTCCCGGTCTGCAGCTTGGCGGTGCCGTTGCCGATGGCGCTCCACACCTCGAGGCGCAGGGTGCCACCGTTGAGGTTGCCCAGCGTCCCGGTGGAGGACTTGAGGCCGCGGGAGTGTGCGTACTCCTCCCAGCCGGTGACCGGGTCGGTCGCGAAGTAGTGGTACGTCTCCGTCCGTTCGAAGGTGCCGTCGCCGGTGAGGTCGTAGCTGACGCGCGCCTGCTGGCCGAGTCCGACCGTGCTGCCCGCGTCGACCTGAAGGCGGAAGGCGGTGGACGCGCCCGGGGTGACGGTGCCGTTGACGCCCCGGATCTCGTAGACGAGCGGCTGGTGCGGGGTGCCGTCGTAGTTGGCGCCGCCGGCGGAGGCGATGGTGTCGCTGCCCGCCGTGCCGCCGGTGGCCGTGGTCAGCGCGCCTCCGCTGCGCAGCTGGAAGGTGTTGCCCGTCGGCGGATCCGGGTCGGGGTCGGGGTCGGGGTCGCCGCCGCCGGTCCCGGTGCCGGTCGCGGTGGAACGGGCGGGCACGGAGAGGGTCTTGCCGTCGGAGAAGGTCACCGTGCGGGCCGTGGCACCGTGGTTGTGCGCGGCGTAGATCCGTGTGGTGCCCTTGGTGAAGACGGCGGACGTCGGGATGTTGCCGGTCACCGTGGTGTCGGGCGCGCCCAGCCGGTCGAGGGTGGAGATCCAGTGGTACGTGTGGGCCTTGGACTCTCCCTGCTCAGGGGTGTAGCCGGCATGGCCCGCGTCCCACTTGGCCTTGGCCGCGGCGGGGTCGGCCAGCGACTGGAACTCCCAGAGGATGTCGCGCCACTCGACGGCCGGGCCGCCGTTCTCGCGCTCCATCTCGGCGATGTTGCGCCGGATCGCCGCCTTCTCCCCACCGAGGTGGAGCGAACCGCCGGTCACGGGGAGGACGTTGATGCCGTGGATCTCCTCGGGGTTGGCGGTCCACCAGGTGGCGTAGGCGGCGCCGCTGCCCCAGACCATGCCGGCCGTGTCGTGGCCGAAGGAGGACGGGAAGACCTGCTCGTCGGCGTCGAACCAGTACTGCGCGATCGACTCCGCCTCTGTGGTCAGCAGATACGCGCCGAGGTCGCGCAGCGCGGCGTCACCGGTGGCCGAACCCCACAGGACCAGTGCGGCGCTGAGGTTGGTGGACTCGGAGGAGGACTCCTGGTTGTTGCCGGCGGCGAAGCCCTGGTGGCCGGAGGCCCAGCTGTGCCCGGCGTAGACGTCGAAGCCGCGCAGGAAGGGGAAGGCCGTGTCCGTGCGGCTCGCGTTGGCGGCGTCCCGCACCAGGGTCTTGACCATCCCGCCCCAGGCGGAGTCGGCGGCCCAGGCCTGGTCGTACTGGGCGACGATCGCCGCGGCGTACACGTAGTAGCTGTAGTGGAAGTGGTGGTCGTTGAGCTCGGTGTCGCTACCGTAGGAGGCCGGGTAGCCGGTGAGGGTCTTCCAGTCCCTGTCGTAGCTGAACTCGTTCGCTCCGCCGGCCGTGAACCAGTCCTGGAGCCTGCCCTTGATCAGGCCGAGGAGCTTGTCGCGGGTGCCGGTCTCACCGATCTGCTCGGCCACGGGCACGAGCTGGGCGAGACGGCCGAGCGCCTTGCCGGTCCAGTACGTGTCGGTGGCCCCGGAGAAGGGGTCGGAGGCGTTCGCCACCTCGTTCAGATAGCCGCGCAGCCGGGCCGTGTCGGCGGCGTCCGACTTCGGCAGGGCCGGCAGCACCGGCGAGGCCTTCTGGCTGGTGGTGAAGGAGGCGGACTCCCGCACCTTCATGGTGCCGCGCGGCGATACGTAGGTGTGGGTCGTGAGCGGGTCCGTGGTGTTCAGCCACTGGTGGCGGTAGAGGGCCTGGAGCGTGCCGCGCTCGGTGCCCTCCTTGGCCTCCGTGGTGAGCGTGTACGTGGCCTGGACCGTGCCGCCGGTGTAGCTCCACGCGGCCCGGGAGCCGGTGACGAAGCTGTAGGCGTACTTCTTGTACGTCGCGAGCGCCCCCGTTGAGGGCAGGACGGCCACGGAGAAGTAGTCCTTGGAGCCGAGGCCCGCGGTGAGCGTGGATCCGGAGATGTTCCAGTCGCTGCCGGTCGGGGCGAAGAGGGCGTAGTGGTGTCCGGCGACGGTGATGCCGAGAACGTTGCCCTGGTCGGCGAAGACGGCCGGCGCGGCGGCGGTGGTGATCTGCGCGTTTCCGCCGGAGCCTTTGGCGTATACGAACGGCATGCCGTGGCCGATGGTGGTCCGCAGGGTGCGGGTGCCGTCGGACCAGTAGGGGGTGACGGTCCAGTCGGACCAGTCGTCGGCCTTGGTGTCCGGCGAATTGAGGCCGGTCAGGCCGATGGTGAGGTCGCGCTTGTGGGCGAACTCGTACTGCCGGCCGTCGCCGACGATCGCGGGGGTGGTGGGGTAGCCCACGTCGAGCCCGCCGGCGGTGGCCTGGTAGGTGAGGGGGTGCCCGTACATGGGGGTCGAGTACGGGTTGTCGCCGTAGCGCTGGAAGGCGAGGGAGGACCACCAGTCGTTGGTGGGCACCGGCCGGCTCTTGGCCGCGGCGGTGACCTTGGGGGTGACCGGGGCTCCGGTGTTGGTGGTCGGTCCGGACGTTCCGGCGGGGCGGGTGTCGGAGTAGCTGCCGGAACCTATGGGGACGGTGGCGGCGGCCGCGGGTGCGGCGGCCGGGCCCAGGCCGACAGCGGCCAGGGCTGAGGCCAGGACCAGCGCGGCGGCCGGCCTTGTGCGGGGGGCTGGCATGAACGGCACCTCAAGTCATCACGGGTAGGGGTGGCTGAGAGCGCTCTCAGATGGCCGAAACGTAAAACCCCCGAAACACAAGTGTCAATAGACCGAACACAGCTGACAGTTGATACCTGAGTCCAGACCGTTATGTCTTCGAGTCTTGACGCGAAGAGTCACCTGAGGGCACGCTCCAAGCGCATATTTGAGAGCGCTCTCAAGCGTTCTCGTCCCACCCCGAAGCCAAGGGAGGCTTCCCATGCCCATAGCCAGAGCCGCCAAAAGGGCCGCCGTCCGCCTGGGTGCGGTCACGCTCGCCGGGGCCCTGCTCGCCGCCTGCGGGTCCGGCTCCTCGGACACGGCCTCCGACGGCGAGGGCGGGAAGGTCACGCTCACCGTCGACCTCTTCGGTTCCTTCGGCTACAAGGAGGCCGGCCTCTACGCGGAGTACCAGAAGCTGCACCCGAACATCACGATCAAGCAGACCGACACCGAGGACGAGGCCGACTACTGGAAGTCGCTGCAGACCCGGCTGGCCGGCGGCGGCGGTCTCGCGGACGTCCAGGGCATCGAGGTCGGCCGGATCGCGTCGGTCACCCAGCAGCAGGCCGACAAGTTCGAGGACCTGCAGAAGTACGGCGCGGACAAGCTGAAGAGCCAGTTCGCGGACGCCAAGTGGGCCGCCGCCACGACGAAGGACGGGGCCGTCCTCGGTCTCGGCACGGACGTGGGCCCCGAGGCCATGTGCTACCGCACCGACCTGTTCAAGCAGGCCGGGCTGCCCACCGACCGCGAGGAACTCGCGAAGAAGTGGTCGACCTGGGACGGCTACCTCGAGCTCGGCAAGCAGTACAAGGCCAAGGCACCTGCCAAGAGTGCCTGGCTGGACAGCGTCGGCAGCCTCTTCTCAATCATGATCGGCCAGGAGGAGGAGCGTTACTACGACGCCTCCGGAAAGCTGATCTGGGAGACGAACCCGGCCCTGAAGACCGCGTGGGACACGTCCGTCAAGGCCGCCGAGAGCGACCTGAGCGCCAAGCTCGACCAGTGGTCTCCGCAGTGGAACCAGGCCTTCGCCGCCGGTTCCTTCGCCACGATCCCCTGCCCCGCCTGGATGCTCGGCTACATCAAGGGCCAGGCCGGTGACTCGGGCAAGGGCAAGTGGGACATCGCGAAGCTGCCCGGCGGCGCGGGCAACTGGGGCGGCTCCTACCTTTCCGTGCCGCGCGCGGCCAAGCACAAGAAGGAGGCGTACGAGCTGATCCAGTGGCTCACCGCTCCCGAACAGCAGGCCAAGCTCTTCCATAAGCAGGGCAACTTCCCGTCCTCCACCGGCGCGATCGAGAAGGTCGCCGGCGCCACCGACCCCTACTTCTCCGGCGCGCCGATCGGTCAGATCTTCGGTGACGCGGCCAAGGCGGCCCCGGTCCAGGTCCTCGGTGTGCACGACCAGAATGTCAACCAGCAGATCACCAACGCGCTGAGCGAGGTCGAACGCAAGGGCATCTCGTCCGAGAAGGCGTGGGGGAACGCGAAGAAGGGCGTCGAGAACACCATCGGCTGACGCCCGCCGAGCAGCTCCTTCGGGCCGGTCCGCATCCCGACCACTCCCCGCACCGGCCCGGCCCGAAGGCCCCCGCCCCGTACCGACTCATCCTCGAAGGGCCGCACCGTGACCCTCACCGCTTCCGCGAAGCCGGTCGCGCCGCCCCGGCCGCCGGCCGTGCGGCGCGCCTGGCGCAAGGTCTCGCCGTACGCCTACATAGCCCCGTTCTTCACGCTGTTCGCCGCCTTCGGGCTCTTCCCTCTGATCTACACGGCGTTCGTCTCGCTCTACCGGGTGGAGCTCCAGACGCCGGGCGACATGGAGTGGCGCGGGCTCGGCAACTACACCGCGCTTTTCGGCGACGAGTTCTTCTGGACCGCGCTGCGCAACACATTCACCATCGGTGTCCTCTCCACCGTGCCGCAGCTGGTGATGGCACTGGGCCTGGCCCACCTGCTCAACTACCGGCTGCGTGGCCGCACCTTCCTGCGGACCGCGATGCTGCTGCCGTACGCCACCTCCGTGGCCGCCGCCACGCTCGTCTTCGCCCAGCTGTTCGGCCGCGACTTCGGACTCATCAACTACGTGCTGGGACTGGTCGGTTTCGGCCCGGTCGACTGGCAGACCGGCACCGTCGCCTCGCAGATCGCCGTCTCCACCATCGTCATCTGGCGCTGGACCGGCTACAACGCGCTGATCTATCTGGCGGGCATGCAGTCCATCCCGAGCGAGTTGTACGAGGCGGCGGAGGTCGACGGCGCCTCACGGTGGCGGCAGTTCTTCCATGTCACGCTCCCGGGACTGCGCCCCACGATCCTGTTCACCGTGGTCGTGTCCACGATCGGCGCGACCCAGCTCTTCGGTGAGCCGCTGCTGTTCGAGGGCTCCATCTCCGGCGGCATCTCACACCAGTACCAGACGCTCGGTCTGTACATGTACGAGCAGGGGTGGGGCTTCTTCCACCTGGGCCGTGCCGCCGCCATCGCCTGGGTGATGTTCCTGCTGATCCTGGTGCTCGTCGGGGCCAATGCCCTGATCGCGCGCCGTCGTTCCCGCAAGGAGGCCGGCCGATGACCGCGCTCGCCGAACCGCCGACGAAGCAACCGGCCACCGAGAAGACGCAGGTGCCGGGGCACCGCGGGCGGAAGTCGGGCGCCGGCCGCACGATGAGGGGCGGCAAGCTCGCCTACGCCGTCCTGATCGCCGCCGTGTTGGTCTCCGCCTTCCCGTTCTACTGGACGATCGTCGCCGCCAGCCGTTCCAACGCCGACCTGGCAAAGGTCCCGCCGACGCTGCTGCCCGGCTCCAATCTGATCCGCAACTTCGAGGCGGTGATGGAGGAGGCGGACATCGGCAAGGCGCTGGTCAACTCCTTCATCGTCTCCGGCTCCATCACCGTCGGCACCGTCCTGTGCTGCACGCTCGCCGGTTTCGCCTTCGCCAAACTGCGTTTCCGCGGCCGGGGCGCACTGCTCGCGATCACGGTCGGCACCATGATGATCCCGCCACAGCTCGGCGTCATCCCGCTGTTCATGCTGATCGCCGAACTCCAGTGGGTGAACCAGCTCCAGGCGGTGATCCTGCCCGGGCTGGTGTCCGCCTTCGGTGTCTTCTTCATGCGCCAGTACCTCGTGCAGTCGCTGCCGGACGAACTGATCGAAGCGGCCCGCGTGGACGGCGCCTCCACCGCCAGGATCTTCTGGTCGATCGTGGTGCCGATCGCGAGGCCCGGCATGGCCGTGCTCGGCATGCTGACCTTCATGGCCGCCTGGAACGACTTCTTCTGGCCGATCGTCGCGCTCTCCTCGCAGGAACCGACCGTCCAGGTGGCGCTGCGCCAGCTCGGCGGCGGCTACGTCCACGACCAGTCCGTGATCATGGCGGGCACCCTGCTGGGCACGCTCCCGGTGCTGCTGGTCTTCGGCCTGCTCGGCCGCCAGATCGTCGGCGGCATCATGCAGGGCGCGGTCAAGGGCTGACCGATCCACCGCCTCCGCACCGACGTCTCACTCCTTGGGAGTTCCACCTCATGACCGCGCTCGACGCACGCCCCGACGCCACGACGACACTCCGGTTCCCCGCCGGGTTCCGCTGGGGCACCGCCACCGCCGCCTACCAGATCGAGGGCGCGGCCGCCGAGGACGGCCGTACGCCCTCCATCTGGGACACGTTCAGCCGTACCCCGGGAAAGGTCCGCAACGGCGACACCGGCGACATCGCCGCCGACCACTACCACCGGATGCACGAGGACGTAGCCCTCATGCGCCGCCTCGGTGTCACCGACTACCGGTTCTCGATCGCCTGGCCGCGGGTGCAGCCCACCGGCCGCGGTCCCGCGGTGCAGAAGGGCCTCGACTTCTACCGCCGGCTCGTCGACGAGCTGCGCGGCGCCGGCATCCGCCCGGTCGCCACGCTCTACCACTGGGACCTGCCGCAGGAGCTGGAGGACGCGGGCGGCTGGCCGCAGCGGGAGACGGCGCGGCGTTTCGGCGAGTACGCGGGGATCATGGCCGAGGCGCTCGGCGACCGGGTCGCGACCTGGACGACGCTCAACGAGCCGTGGTGCGCCGCCTTCCTCGGCTACGGCAGCGGGGAACACGCCCCCGGCCGCACCTCTCCCCTGGCGTCGCTGCGCGCGGCCCACCACCTGAACCTGGCGCACGGCTGGGCCGCGCAGGTGCTGCGCGCCGAGCTGCCGCCGTCCGCCGAGGTGTCGCTGACGCTCAACCTCCATGCCGTGCGGGCGCATTCCGACTCGGCCGCCGACCTGGACGCGGCCCGCCGTATCGACGCCGTGGGCAACCGCATCTTCCTCGACCCCGTCTTCCGCGGCCGGCTGCCCGAGGACCTCGTCAGGGACAGCGCGCCGGTCACCGACTGGTCGTTCGTCCTCGACGGGGATCTGGACGTGACCTCCACGCCGATCGATTCGCTGGGCATCAACTACTACTCCCCCACCGTCGTCGCCGCGGGTTCCGGCGCGGCGGCCCCCTCCCCGTGGGCGGGCGCCGAGCAGCATGTCCGTTTCCTGCCCGCGCCCGGTCCGCGCACCGCGATGGGCTGGCCGGTGGACGCCGACGGGCTGCACGAGCTGCTGATCCGACTGCGCGACGACCTGCCGGGCGTACCCCTGGTGATCACCGAGAACGGCGCCGCGTACGACGACTACGCCGACCCGTCCGGCGAGGTGAAGGACCCCGAGCGGGTGGCCTACCTGCACGCACATCTGTCGGCGGTGCACCGGGCGATCGCGGACGGCGCCGACGTGCGCGGCTACTTCCTCTGGTCGCTGCTCGACAACTTCGAGTGGGCGTACGGCTACAGCAAGCGGTTCGGCATCGTGCACGTCGACTTCGCCACCCAGCGCCGCACGTTCAAGGACAGTGCCCGCTGGTACGCGTCCGTCATCGAGCGTGGGGGCCTGGTCTGAGCCGCTCCGCCCGGCGCGCCTCGCGGGCGAGGGGCAGGTAGCGCAGCCGCTCGGGGAGTACGGGAACCACGGCCCGTACGACCCGGGCGAAGCGCCGCAGCCTGCGCTCCTGCCTGTCGGTCCAGGGCAGGCCGATGGCATCTCGGGCCTCCGGCGGCATCAGTCCGATGGTCATGAACCGGCGGAACCGGGCCAGCGGCGGGCGCAGCAGTGGCCACAGTGCGCGCAGCACCACTCGGACCGCCCGCGGCCCCCGGTCCGGCGGGGGGACCGGCTGGTCCAGGTCCACCAGTTCCCGTACGACGACGGTGGCCTCGAGTTCGTCCGCCAGGATCTTGCGGTAGTAGGGCCAGAACTCCTCGATCGTCTGCGGCATGTCCCGGTCGTGGATGCCGAGTATCCGGCCGACCTGGAGCCATTCCGCGTACAGCTGCCGCTCCTCGGCCTCGGTGAGCTCCCGCACCAGGTACCTGGCGGCGTGTCGGTACACGGGGAAGCCGGTGGCGTGGACCCAGGAGTAGTAGGCCGGACTCAGCGCGTGGTAGCGGCGGCCGTGCGCGTCGGTGCCCTGGATGGTGCGGTGCAGTTCGCGGAGCCTGCGGCCCTCCGCGGCGGCCGCCTCGCCGCCGTAGATCCACAGCTGGAGCGAGCGCAGGGACCTTTCGCCGCGGCCCCAGGGGTCGGTGCGGAAGACGGAGTGCTCGTCGACACCCGCGCCGACGGCGGGATGGGCGACCTGCATGGTGAGCGCCGCGGGCAGCATCAGCAGGGCGCGGACGTCACCGGCGAGGCCCCAGAGCACGCCGCCGGGCGGAGGCGGCAGGGGTTCGTCGCTGGTGGCGCGGCTCATCGGCTCTCCTGGGTGTGCCCGGTCGGTCACCTCCCAGTATGCGACCCGTACCGCGGGCGCCCGGCCGGCGTCGGGGTACCGCGAGGGCGTCTACGCCGCAGCGAGTGACACGAAAGCGGCCCACTCGTCCCGACCGACGCAGCACCGGCCCGTCACCCGTCACCTTCGAGTCCCGCAGGTACACGCCACCCGGGGCGACGGCCACCTCCACGCAGTCGCCGCCGCCCGACCCGCTGTAGCTGCTCTTGAACCAGCGCAGCCCGTTCTCCGCCGTGCGACTGTTCCGCGTGTCCCGCACCGTCCTCACGCCCTTCCGTCCCCGAGTTCACCCCGCTGGCACCCGGCGCACGCCAACCCCGTTGCACTCGGCCAGGGTTCAACGGGGTCCGCGATACCGGGGCCACGCCCGCCCGCCCGTACAACTCCCGTACAGACCTGCCGTCTCCCCCTGCCCGCCGGGGCTCCCGCGGTGCGGCCAGGGCGGCGCCGGGTGGCGCACAGGGCCCCGGCTAGCCTGCGCCTCATGACGGATATCGTGATCAGGTCCGCCGTCGCGGACGACATCCCTGCCATCGTGGCCATGCTCGCCGACGACCCGTTGGGGGCGACCCGGGAGACCCCGGACGACATGGAGCCCTATCGGACGGCGTACGAGCGGCTCAGGAGCGATCCGAACCAGTTCCTGATGGTGGCCGAGCGCGACGGGACCGTCGTCGGCACCCTCCAGCTGACCGTCGTTCCCGGCCTGTCGCGGCGCGGCAGCACCCGCTCGATCATCGAAGGCGTACGCGTCCACGGCTCGGCGCGCGGCCAGGGTCTCGGCCGGCTGCTGATGGAGTGGGCGATCGAGGAATCCCGCAAGCAGGGCTGCCGACTCGTCCAGCTGACCTCGGACGCGGCCCGCCCCGACGCCCACCGCTTCTACGAGCAACTCGGCTTCACCGGCTCGCATGTGGGCTTCAAGCTCCCGCTCAACCCCTGAACCGACGGCCGGAATACAGAAAGCGGGCACCTACCCATTACCAGAAGGTAACTACGGCTGCTTTGATGTGCGGCGCCGGTCCGTCGACCGGCGGAACCCCCCACCATGAACGGGAGATTCTGTGCCGCACATCGAGCTCCGCCGCGTACCCGGCGCCGCCGTGTCCGCCGCCCTGTCCACCGTGCTCGCCGCCACCGCACTCGCCGGCGCGGCGCCCACGGCCTCGGCCGCGCCCGCCGGGGCGACACCGGGCCTGAAGGTCCTCACGTACAACGCGTTCCTGTTCAGCAAGTCCCTTTACCCGAACTGGGGCCAGGACCACCGGGCCGCTGCCATACCGGCGGCTTCCTTCTTCCAGGGCAACGACGTCGTCGTGCTCCAGGAGGCCTTCGACAACTCGTCGTCCGACGCGCTGCTGCGCAACGCAGCCTCCCAGTACCCGCACCGTACGCCGGTGATGGGCCGGAGCAAGGACGGCTGGGACGCGACCGGCGGCTCGTACTCCTCGACCACCCCGGAGGACGGTGGGGTCGCGGTCCTCAGCAAATGGCCGATCGTTCGCAAGGAGCAGTACGTCTACAAGGACGCGTGCGGCGCCGACTGGTGGTCGAACAAGGGCTTCGTCTACACGGTCCTCGATGTGAACGGCACCAGGGTGCACGTGGTGGGCACGCATGCGCAGTCCACCGACCCCGGCTGCGGCGCGGGTGAGGCGGCCGAGATGCGCAGCCGTCAGTTCCGGGCGATGGACGCGTTCCTGGACGCCAAGAACATCCCGGCGTCCGAACAGGTCGTCGTGGCGGGCGACTTGAATGTGGACTCCCACTCGGCCGAGTACACCTCGATGCTCGCCGACGCCGGCCTGGCCGGGGCGGACGCCCGGACCGGACACCCGTACTCCTTCGACACCGAGGAGAACTCGATCGCGGCGGAGCGCTACCCCGACGACCCGCGGGAGGACCTCGACCATGTTCTGCACCGAGCGGGGCACGCGAGGCCCTCCGGCTGGACCAATGAGGTGATCAAGGAGGTCAGTGTGCCGTGGTCCGTCTCCAGCTGGGGCACCACGTACACGTACACGAATCTCAGCGACCACTATCCGGTGATTGCCTGGGGCCAGTAGGCGCAAGCCGCCGACGGCGGCCTTGTGTCTGTGTCAGGGTCATGTCACATTGAGTCCGCACTCCGGACTGGTCCAGTCCACTTTGCCGTCAGGCACCCCCCACCCGGACTCGAATGAAGGAGAGGCCCCCATGAGACGCACGCTTCGCGCGCGCATCTGCCTTCCCGCCCTGCTGGCCCTGACCGCCGTCGGCCTCGGCTCCGGTACGGCCGGCGCCGCCGAGGGCGACGCCGCCGGTAACCCGAGCCCCGGCGTCGCCGCCTCACCCGCCCAGTACACCCTGCACACCTCCCTCCAACGCGACCTCGGCGACCGCACCGCCGGTTCGTACCTCGACGCCGCCAGCGGCGAACTCGTGGTCACCGTCATCGACGCCGAGGCCGCGGAGCGGGTGCGCTTCACCGGGGCCCGCGCCGAGCTCGTCACCCGGAGCATGGCTCAGCTGCGGGCCGCCATGAACACCCTGGAGTCCAAGGCGAAGATCACCGGGACCTCATGGGGAATCGACCCGTCGACCAACAAGGTCGCGGTCGAGGCCGACAGCACCGTGTCCGCGGCCTCCATGGCGAAGCTGCGGGGGGTCGCGGCCCGGCTCGGGGACGCCGTGAGCATCAAACGCGTCGCCGGCGTATTCAAGAAGGAGGTGGCGGGCGGCGACGCGATCTACGGCGGCGGCTACCGCTGCTCCGCCGCCTTCAACGTGGCGAGGGCGACAACCCGTTACTTCCTGACGGCCGGGCACTGCACCAACTCGGCGAGCAGCTGGTCCGCCACCTCCGACGGGCCGTCGATCGGCACCCGGGAGGGCACCAACTTCCCGACCAACGACTACGGCATCGTCCGCTACACCGACGGCTCCATGCCGGCGGGCAACGTCAACCTGTACAACGGCACCCACCAGGACATCACCTCCGCCGCGGACGCGATCGTCGGCCAGTCCATCCGCAAGAGCGGCTCCACCACCCGGCTCACCAGCGGCACGGTGACCGCTGTGAACGTCACCGTGAACTACGGCGACGGGCCGGTGTACAACCTCGTGCGCACCACCGCCTGCTCCGCGGGCGGCGACAGCGGCGGCGCCCACTTCGCCGGCTCGACGGCGCTGGGCATCCACTCCGGCAGCGCGGGCTGCACCGGAACGAGCGGCTCCGCGCTGCACCAGCCGGTCAAGGAAGCGCTCAGCGCGTACGGCGTCGCCGTCTACTGACCTTCGGAGCCACGCACCAGGGCGTGCCCCGCACCGGCGGGGCACGCCCTCGCCACGTCCGGCGTGCCCGCCGACGGTCCACGGGCGCCCCCGGGCCGACCAGCGGGTCGGCAGGTCGTTGCCGACCGTCGGTGGGCCGGCCGTCAGTGAGTCGGCGGCCGTCCCACCGGCGGCGGAGCACGGCGTCAGTCGCCGTGGTCGTACACCGTGACCGCGACACCCCGGGCCGTCAGGCGCTCGGTTATCAGGGGTTCGACGCGGGACCACTTGCCGCCCGCCAACCCGCAGCCGATCCGTGGCATATGGACGGACGCGCCGAGCTCCAGGGCCTTGTCGGCCACCTGTGCGAGCGCCCTGTCGAGCGCCTCGTAGCGCACCGGGACGCCTTGGCTGCCGGTGCGCATCCCGCGCTGGCCCACCATGTTGCCCACCCACACATGCGGGTCGACCTGGACGAACTGCACTGCGCCCAGCGCGAAGTCGTTGCCCGCGCGCTCCCGGTGCCAGCGGCGGTACGCCGCCTCAGGCTCCGGCCAGCGCCGGGACAGGGCCAGGACGAATCCCTTGCCCCATCCGCCCAGGTCGTTGCACACGTGCGCGATCAGTTTGACGCCTTTCGCCTGCGGCGCGGTGGCGTCCCCCCGGACATATCTGATCCCTGACATGGCTCAACCGTACGGTCCGCCACCGACAACGGATCTTCGGCCGTCCCACCGCTTTCACAACACCGGTGAGACAGCAATACTGTTGCACCGGTGTGGTTCAGCAGAAGGAGGCCTCATGGCGACCGGGACCGAGGAGCCGACGCTCACCGTCGACGAACTGGCCGCGCGCGCCGGGGTCACCGTGCGCACCATCCGCTTCTACAGCACGCGCGGGCTGCTGCCCCCGCCCGTGATCGGTCCCCGCCGGGTCGGGCACTACGGCACGGACCATCTCTCCCGGCTGGCCCTCATCGAGGAGTTGCAGCACCAGGGCATGACCCTCGCCGCGATCGAGCGCTACCTGGAGCAGCTGCCGCCGGACCTGAGCCCGCAGGACCTGGCGATCCACCGTGCGCTGGTCGCATCCTGGGCCCCGGAGTCGGCGGAGGAGGTCACCCGCGAGGAGCTGGAGCGCAGGGCCGGCAGGGCGCTCTCCGACCAGGACGTCGGCCGGCTGGCCGCGATGGGGGTGCTGGACCGGTCCACGCCGAACACCTACCGGCTGGACGGCGGTCTGCTGCGGCTCGGCGTGGAACTGCTCGACGTGCCGATCGCGCACGAGACGATCCTCGCGTCGCGCACCGTGCTGCTGGAGCACGCACGGGCCGCCGCGCAGGACCTGAGCCGGCTGTTCCGTGACGAGGTCTGGGGCCCCTACCGCGCACGCGAGTCGGACCCGGACCATGTGGCGGCGATGAAGTCGTTGTCCGCCCATATGCAGCCGATGGTGATCCAGGCACTGGTGACGGCGTTCCAGCGATCCCTGCGGAAGGAACTGCGCGCGGCGTTCGACGCGGAGGCGGAGTGAGCGGGTGCCCGAGGCGGGCGCAAACAAGTTGCCCGGGGCCGGTCGGTGCAGGAGGCTTCCGGCCATGTCCGATCAAGGAACCAGTACCGCTCACAACGTGCACGCGCTCTTCTCCCACGGTCGGCTGACCGCGATCCCCCGCAAGCCGGCCCGCCGCGAGCAGCTGCTCGCGCACCTCGCGGAGACGCTCTTCGAGCGGGACCGCGACTACACCGAACGCCAGGTCAACGACGCGCTGCTCACCGTGCACGACGACTGCGCGGCCCTGCGCCGCCATCTGGTCGTGGCGGGTCTGCTGACCCGCACGAAGGACGGCGGCAGCTACCGGCGGGGCCGGTGACTGCCGCCGTCGTGACGGTCACGCGTCCGTGAAGACCTCGCCGCGCTCCGCCTTCTCCACCAGCAGCGCCGGCGGCTGGAACCGGTCGCCGTAGCGCTCGGCCAGCTCGCGGGCGCGGGCCACGAAGCCCGTCGGGCCACCCTCGTAGCCGTTGATGTACTGCAGGGCGCCGCCCGTCCAGGCCGGGAAGCCGATGCCCATGATGGAGCCGATGTTGGCGTCGGCGACCGTGAGCAGGACGTTCTCCTCGAGGCATCGCACCGTGTCCAGGGCCTCTGAGAAGAGCATCCGCTCCTTCATGTCGTCGAACGGGATCTCGGCGCCCGGCTTGGTGAAGTGCTCACGCAGCCCCGGCCACAGACCGGCGCGCCTGCCGTCCTCGTCGTAGTCGTAGAAGCCCGCGCCGCCGCTGCGGCCGGGACGGCCGAACTCGTCGACCATCCGGTCGATCACGGTGTCCGACGGGTGTCCGGCCCAGGTGCCGCCCGCCTCCTCGACGGCGCGCTTCGCCTCGTTGCGGATCTTGCGCGGCAGGGTCAGGGTCAGCTCGTCCATCAGGGAGAGCACCTTCGCCGGGTAGCCGGCCTGCGCGGCCGCCTGCTCGACGGAGACTGGGTCGACGCCCTCGCCGACCATCGCCACGCCCTCGTTGATGAACTGGCCGATGACCCGGGAGGTGAAGAAGCCGCGGGAGTCGTTGACGACGATCGGCGTCTTGTTGATCTGCCGGACCAGGTCGAAGGCGCGCGCCAGCGCCTCGTCACCGGTACGCTCGCCCTTGATGATCTCCACCAGCGGCATCTTGTCGACGGGCGAGAAGAAGTGCAGGCCGATGAAGTCGTCGGGCCGCGAGACGCCTTCCGCGAGCACGGTGATCGGCAGGGTGGAGGTGTTGGAGCACAGCAGCGCGTCCGCGTCGACGACGTCCTGGACCTCCTGGAAGACCTTGTGCTTGAGCGCGGTGTCCTCGAAGACCGCCTCGATCACGGCGTCGCAGCCCGCGAGGTCCGCGGCGTCGGCGGTCGGGGTGATCCGGGCGAGCAGCGCGTCGGCCTTCTCCTGGGTGGTGCGGCCGCGTGACACGGCCTTGGCGCACAGCTTCTCCGAGTAGCCCTTGCCCTTGGCGGCGGCCTCGGCGCTGACGTCCTTGAGGACGACCTCCATGCCGGCCCGCGCGCAGGAGTACGCGATGCCGGCGCCCATCATGCCGGCCCCGAGGACGGCCACCTTGCGGACGCGCCGCGGCTCGATTCCCTTCGGCCTGCTGGCGCCGGAGTTGACGGCCTGCAGGTCGAAGAAGAAGGCCTGCATCATGTTCTTGGCGATCCGGCCGGTGACCAGCTCGGTGAAGTAGCGCGCCTCGATGACCTGGGCCGTCTCGAAGTCGACCTGAGAGCCCTCGACGGCTGCCGCGAGGATGTTGCGCGGCGCCGGGTAGGGGGCGCCCGCGGTCTGCTTCCGCAGGTTCGCGGGGAACGCCGGCAGGTTGGCGGCGAACTTCGGGTTGGACGGGGTGCCGCCGGGGATCTTGTAGCCCTTGACGTCCCAGGGCTGCTGCGAGGACGGGTTCGCGTCGATGAAGGCGCGGGCCTTGGCCAGCATCTCGTCCTGGGTGGCGGCCACTTCGTGGACCAGGCCGTTCTCCATGGCACGCTGCGGGCTGTACTGGGTGCCCTGGAGCAGCACCTTCAGCAGCGCGTCCGCGATGCCCATGAGGCGTACGGTGCGGGTGACGCCGCCGCCGGCCGGCAGCAGGCCGAGGGTGACCTCGGGCAGACCGATCTTGGAGCCCGGCGCGTCGAGGGCGATGCGGTGGTGGCAGGCGAGGGCGATCTCGTAACCGCCGCCGAGCGCCGCGCCGTTGATGGCGGCGACGACGGGCTTGCCGATGGTCTCGATGCGGCGCAGGGCGCGCTTGATGCCCATGCCCGCCTCGAAGACGAACTGTGCGTCCTGCGGTCCGGCCTTGATCATCTCCTTGAGGTCGCCGCCCGCGAAGAAGGTCTTCTTCGCGGAGGTGAAGATGATGCCGCGGATGGACTCCTGCTCGGTCTCCACCCGGTCGGCGATCGCGGCGATCGAGGCCTTGAAGGCCTGGTTCATGGTGTTGGCGGACTGGTTCGGGTCGTCGAGGACGAGCGTGACGATGCCGGTCTCGTCCTGTTCCCAGCGGATGGTGGTGGACTCGCTCATGGTCTGGCTGCTCCGTATGGCGGGTGAGGACGGGGGTCAGAGACGCTCGACGACGGTGGCGATGCCCATGCCGCCGCCCACGCAGAGGGTGGCGAGGCCGTACCGCTTGTCCTGGCGTTCCAGTTCGTCGATGAGGGTGCCGAGGATCATCGCCCCGGTCGCGCCCAGCGGGTGGCCCATGGCGATGGCACCGCCGTTGACGTTGACCTTGTCGAGGGAGAGGCCCATGTCCTGGGCGAAGCGCAGGACGACGCCGGCGAAGGCCTCGTTGATCTCGACGAGGTCGATGTCGTCGATGGTCAGCCCTGCCTTGGCGAGTGCCTTGCGGGTTGCGGGCGCCGGACCGGTGAGCATGATCGTCGGCTCGGAGCCGGAGACCGCGGCGGAGACGATCCGGGCGCGCGGGGTGAGCCCGTATCGCTCGCCCACCTCCTTGCTGCCGATGGCGACGAGGGCGGCGCCGTCGACGATGCCGGAGGAGTTTCCGGCGTGGTGCACGTGGTCGATCCTCTCGACCCAGTGGTACTTCTGCAGAGCGACGGCGTCGAAGCCGCCGAGGTCCCCGATGCCCGCGAAGGACGGCTTGAGGGACGCGAGGGAGTCCGCGGTGGTGCCGGGGCGCATGTGCTCGTCGTGGTCGAGGACGACGAGGCCGTTGCGGTCGCGGACGGGGACCACCGAGCGGTCGAAGCGTCCGTCCTTCCACGCGGCGGCGGCCCGCTCCTGCGACATCGCCGCGTACTCGTCGACGTCGCGGCGCGACCAGCCGCCGAGGGTCGCGATCAGGTCGGCGCCGATGCCCTGCGGGACGAAGTTGGTCTCGTAGTTGGTCATCGGGTCGGCGAACCAGGCGCCGCCGTCGGAGGCCATGGGTACACGCGACATCGACTCGACGCCGCCGGCGAGGACGAGGTCCTCCCAGCCGGAGCGGACCTTCATCGCGGCCATGTTGACGGCCTCGAGACCCGAGGCACAGAAGCGGTTCTCCTGGACGCCGGCGACGGTGTCGGGGAGCCCGGCAGCGATGGCGGCGATCCGGGCGATGTCGGACCCCTGGTCGCCGACCGGTCCGACGACGCCGAGCACGATGTCGTCGACGGCGGCCGGGTCCAGGCCGGGGAACCGGGCCTGGATCTCGTGGATCAGTCCGACGACGAGATCGATCGGCTTGGTGCCGTGCAGGGCCCCGTTGGCCTTGCCGCGACCGCGCGGGGTGCGGATCGCGTCGTACACGTACGCTTCGGTGCTCACTGGTCAGCCTTTCAAGAGGGTTAGCCGAGCAGGGAACGACCGATGATCTCCTTCATGATCTCGGTCGTGCCGCCGTAGATGGTCTGGATGCGTCCGTCCGTGAATGCCCTGGCGACGCGGTACTCGTTCATGTAGCCGTACCCGCCGTGGAGCTGGAGGCAGCGGTCGGCGGCGCGCTTTTGGAGTTCGGTCGCCCACCACTTGGCCATCGAGGCGTGGACGGCGTCCAGCTCCCCGTTGGCGTGGTCGGTGATGCAGCGGTCGAGGAAGGCACGGGTGACCGCGCATTCCGTCGCCAGCTCGGCGATCTCGAAGCGGATGTGCTGGAGCCCCGCGAGCGGCCGGCCGAAGGCCTCGCGCTCCTTGACGTACTCGGTGGTGATCTCCAGCAGATGCTCGGCCGCGGCGATGCCGGCGACGGCGATCGCCATCCGCTCCTGCGCGAGGTTGGTCATCAGATGGATGAAGGCGCCGTTGAGCTCGCCGAGCAGGTTCTCCTTGGGGACGCGGACGTCGTTGAAGAACAGCTCGGCGGTGTCCTGCGACTTCTGGCCGATCTTGTCGAGATTGCGGCCGCGCTCGAATCCCTCCGCGCCCCGCTCGACGACCAGCAGCGACAGTCCGTGCGCGCCGCCTTCGGGAGTGGTCTTGGCGACGACGATCACCAGGTCGGCGAGGATGCCGTTGGAGATGAAGGTCTTGGAGCCGTTCAGCACCCAGTGGTCGCCGCGGTCCTCCGCCGTGGTGCGGATGCCCTGGAGGTCGGAGCCGGCGCCCGGCTCGGTCATCGCGATCGCGGTGATGATCTCGCCGCTGCAGAACCCCGGCAGCCAGCGGCGCTTCTGCTCGTCGGTGGCGAGGGAGGTGAGGTAGGGGCCGATGATGTCGTTGTGCAGGCCGATGGCCAGGCCGGGCGCGCCCGCGCGGGTGAACTCCTCGTGCAGCACCGCGGCGTACCGGAAGTCGTCGTTTCCGCCGCCGCCGAACTCCTCGGGCACGGCGAGTCCCAGCATGCCCTGGCGGCCGGCGGCCAGCCACGCGTCGCGGCTGACGATCCCGTCCTTCTCCCACTGCTCGTAGTGCGGCTCCACCTCCTTCGTGAGGAAGGTGCGCACGGACTGACGGAACGCCTCGTGCTCGGCGGTGAAGATCTGGCGCTTCAACGGTCCTCCTGCGGCCGGATGGCGGGCACGTCCCAGTCCCTGGCGACGTCCGCGGTGTCCGCGCCGGGCTGGGCGGGGCCCCGGCCCACGGCTGTGGGGGTGGCGGAGAAGCGGGGCGCGGGAGCGGGCTGGGTGATGCCGCCGTGGTCGACGTACGTCCCACGGGCGGCGAGATGCGGGTGGCCGGGGGCCTCGCGGAGCGAGAGCACCGGGGCGACGCAGGCATCGGTGCCTTCGAACACGGCGGTCCACTCGGCGCGGGTACGGGACCTGAACCGGTCAGCGACGGCCTGGCGCAGCTCCCCCCAGCGGTCGAAGTCCTTGCGGGCCGGGATGTCGTCCTTGATGCCGAGCAGTTCGACGAACTCGTCGTAGAACTGCTGCTCCAGCGCGCCGACCGCCATGTACTGGCCGTCGGCGGTCTCGTAGGTGCCGTAGAAGGGGCAGCCGCCGTCGAGGAGGTTCGCGCCGCGGCGGTCCTGCCAGCCGCCGGCGGCCATCATCCCGTGGATCATCGTGGCGAGGTGCGTGGCGCCGTCGATGATGGCCGCGTCGACGACCTGTCCGCTGCCGCCCTCGGCGCGCGCGTGCTGGAGGGCCGCGAGCACGCCGATGACGAGGTAGAGGGAGCCGCCGGCGTAGTCGCCGACGAGGTTGGCGGGCACGGTGGGCGGCTCGCCGGCACTGCCGATCATGGAAAGTGTGCCGGTCAGGGCGATGTAGGCGATGTCGTGGCCGGCGCGTTGGGCAAGCGGGCCCTGCTGGCCCCAGCCGGTCATCCGTCCGTAGACCAGACGTGGGTTGCGGCCGAGACAGTCGTCGGGGCCGACGCCGAGGCGCTCGGCGACGCCGGGCCGGAAGCCCTCGATGAGGATGTCGGCGCGCTCGACGAGATCGAGGACGCGGGCGGGGCCGTCGGCCGCCTTGAGGTCGATGAGTACGGAGCGCTTGTTGCGGTTGGTGAGGTCGTACGCCGGGTCGATGGCCAGCCCGGCACCGCCGGGGCGGTCGACGCGCACGACATCGGCCCCGAGGTCGCCGAGGAGCATCGCGGCGAACGGGCCGGGCCCGATGCCTGCCAGCTCCACCACTCGCACCCCGGCCAGCGGGCCGATACCTGACGCTGTCATTCAGCCCCCAGCTATGTGACACAAATGATGTAACACCAGTGATGGTAAGAACGCGTTCCAGTTATGACAAGGGTTTGGGCCGAGCAAGCGCTTAGAGTCTCGACCCACTTGATCACCGGTGGATCACCAAGGGAAACCGGATCTTCTGCGTGGCCGCCGCGCGCGCTAGCCTCAGCCAGCGACAACGGCGTGGGGCAGGGTCTGCCGCCCCGATCCGCCGGGACAGCCTGACGGCGGAGGAGCCAGTGAACAGCCACAGCGGGACGGACCGCGCGCAGCGCCCGTACGACATCGTGCTCTTCGGGGCCACCGGATTCGTCGGACGGCTGACCGCCGAGTATCTGGCGCGGCACGCGCCCGAGGACTGCCACTGGGCAGTCGCGGGACGCAGCCGCGACAAGCTCGAGCACCTGAGGGAGCAACTGGCCGTCATCAACCCGTCGTGCGCGGCCCTGGCGCTGATCGAGGCCGATGCCGCCGACGCCGGTTCGATGCGGGAGCTCGCCGGCTCCGCCAGGGTCGTCGCCACGACGGTCGGCCCGTACGTCTGGTACGGCGAAGGCCTTGTTTCGGCATGTGCCGACGCCGGTACGGACTACCTGGACCTCACCGGGGAGCCCGAGTTCGTCGACCTGATGTACGTGCGGCACGACGCGCGGGCCCGAGAGACCGGCGCACGCCTTCTCCACGCGTGCGGCTTCGACTCCGTCCCGCACGACCTCGGCGTGTACTTCACCGTGCAGCGGCTGCCCGAAGGCGTTCCGCTCACCGTCGACGGCTTCGTGCGCTCCAACGCGATGTTCTCCGGCGGCACACTTGCCTCGGCGCTCAACGCCATGGGCCGCGGCCGTGAAACGCTGCGCGCCGCACGCGAACGCCGGCTCCACGAACCGCGGCTGGTCGGCCGCCGGGCGCAGGCCCCGCTCGGCGGGCCGCGCTTCAGCCGGGAGACCGGGGCATGGGCGCTGCCCCTGCCGACGATCGACGCGCAGATCGTGGTCCGCTCGGCGCGCGCGCTGGAACGCTACGGCCCCGACTTCCGCTACCGCCACTACGCGGCGGTGAAGACCCTGCCGATGGCCCTCGGCGGCCCGGCCGCCGTCGGCGCGGGCCTCGTCCTCGCGCAGATCCCCGCGGCACGGCGGTGGCTGACGGGCCGTTACGCCCCGGGTGACGGCCCCAGCGCCAAGCGCCGGGCGGAGAGCTGGTTCTCGGTGCGCTTCGTCGGCGAGGGCGGCGGGCGCCGGGTCTTCACCGAGGTGAAGGGCGGGGACCCGGGCTACGACGAGACGGCGAAGATCCTGGCGGAAGCGGCGATGTGCATGGCGGGCGACACGCTGCCGAGGACCTCCGGTCAGGTGACGCCGGCGGTGGCGATGGGCGACGCGCTGCTGACGCGGCTCCAGCGGGCAGGCATCCACTTCCGGGTGGCACACACCCGGTAGCCGACGCGGCGGTCGCAGCCCCGCGGTACGCGCGCGGGGGCGGGGTACATTCCTGCCCCCGCCCCGCGCGGGCCTTTGCCCCCGCGGCCGGGCCCGGGTCCCGCCTTGGCCGGGGCAGCCCTGCCCCGGACCCGCCCTGGCATGGAACGACACGCCCCTCCCCGAGGGGACCACGCCATGACCACCCCGCGCGCCTTCCCCCTGGAGCCGGCCCCGATCCATGTGTCCGACGAGGTCCTCGAGGACCTGCGCGCCCGTGACGTCGAAGGCGTCGGCGGGGTCACCGCCGAACGCGGCCGGGTCGGCGAGCGGCCGCCCTCGCCCCCGGGCCGAGCGATTCACCCGCCGGACTGCTCGCCTGGCTGCAGGAGTGCTGGAACGCTTGGAGCGACAACGGCGGTGACGGCGACTCCGTCTTCACGAGGGACGACCTGCTCACCCACGCAACGATCCACTGGGTGAACAACTCCGTCGCCACGTCGACGCGTTAGTACGCCGACGCCCATCCCTACCCCTGGGCCCCCTCCCACGACCGCATCCCACCCGGTCGGCCTCACCTTCGTCGCATACGAGAACCCGCCCGGCGTCCGCACCGCCGACGAGCGCGTCCGGGGCGTTCAAGACCGGGCCGCGGGCCGATTGGTTCAACCACGTCAGCGTCAACGCCCACGACCACGGCGGCCACTTCATCCCCTGGGAGAACCAACGATCCGCGCCGCACCCTTCCACGGCCGCCGGCCCTGAACGACCCTGCGGGGCGGACCCGTCATCAATTCCTTTGCCTGTGGCCGGTGTCGGAGCCACGACCCTCCGGTCCGACACGAAGATTTCATCCGTTGCATGCGACGCAAAGGCTGTGCAGGACGCGCGTATAGCAGGACTCTGGACCTGCCCGTGGACAGGCCACGTGGCGCGCACCGACCCCCGTCCATACGTGGAGGTTTCTGCATGCGTCGCCGTTTCGCCCTGCCGCTCGTGTCGGCCGCTCTGGCATTGCCCGCCGCTCTGATCCCCGCCGGGTCGGCCTCCGCCGCCCCCGCCGACAAGCTCCAGGTGCTCAGCTCCTGGACCCAGACCAGCGCCACCAGCTACAACGCCTGGGCGGCCGCCCGGGCCAACCAGGGCGCCTGGAGCGCCTACGGCTTCAACTGGTCCACGGACTACTGCTCCACGTCGCCGGACAACCCGTTCGGCTTCCCTTTCAGGATGTCATGCGCACGCCATGACTTCGGCTATCGGAACTACAAGGCCGTCGGTAGCTTCGACGCCAACAAGTCCAGACTGGACTCGGCGTTCTACGAGGACCTGAAGCGGGTGTGCAACCGGTACTCCGGCGCCACCCGCACCGCGTGCAACTCGACGGCGTGGACGTACTACCAGGCCGTGTCCGCCTTCGGGTACTCGGCTGCGATCGACGGCGGCAAGGCCGCCTGAACCACGGGTGGGGCCCGTCACGGACGTGACGGGCCCCACCCCGACGCGGGCGCCGCGGCCGTCACACGCCTGTCGCCTCCACGAGCGCCCTCCGGCACAGGGCATCCGCGCGCCGGGTCGTCTCCGGGATCCGGAACTCGGGCGCCAGCCGCAGCGTGTGGGCACATGCCGCGTCGAGCGTCACCCGGTGACCCGCGGAGACGAAGACCGGCTTCACGCCCCGCTGGGTGCGCAGCGCCCTGCCGACCTCTTCGCCGTCGTCGGCAAGAAGAGGCGCGAAGTCGCCCCGCCGTACCCCGAGTTCGCCGTAGGTGAAGACGAACGGGTTCTTCGCGACGCCGATCGAGGGCAGCCCCGTCAGCACCCCGAGGTGGCTCGCCAGCCCGAACCGCCTTGGGTGCGCGCGGCCGTAGCCGTCGCAGACGACCAGGCCGGGTCCGGCCGTGAGCGACTCGAGGGCAGCCAGCACCGTCGGGATCTCGCGGAAGGCAAGCAGCCCGGGCACGTAGGGGAATGTGATCCGGCCGATGGCCGTGGCCTCCTCCACCACGGCCAGCGTCGCCGCGTCCAGCACGACCGCCGCCGCGGCGACGACATCGCGGTCGTCGTCGTACGCCACGTCGACGCCGGTCACCAGCCCGGTGCCGACCGGTGGGCCAGGCTCGTCCAGGACGACGCGGGTGCGCAGTTCGTCCTGGACGGCCAGGGCCTCTTCCTCGTTCACGGGCCAGCCGGAGGGCGCTTCGACGATCTTCATGATGCCGCCCACTGTATGGCTTGCCCCCGAGCGACCGCCGCCCGGTGGCAGGGGCCCGGTAGCGTGGCGGTCATGTTTGTGATGGAACTGACCTACACCGCGCCGGTCGAGCGCGTCGAACCGCTGATGGAAGCCCATGTGGCATGGCTGGACGACCTGTACGAGGAGGGCGTCTTCATCGCCTCCGGCAGGAAGAAGCCGCGCGACGGCGGGATCATCCTCGCGGTCGGGGACGATCGCGCCGGCATCGAGAAGATCGCGGCGACCGACCCCTTCGTCGTCGGCGCCGTGTGCGCCTACCGGATCACCGAGTTCATCGCGACGAAGACAGCGCCGGAACTGGCTCCCTACCGCCAGCAGCCGGCTCCCTGACGGCCCGACCGCCCGGTCTCAGAACTCCAGACGCGCGACCCGGCCCTTCTCCCCGGAGGCCCAGCAGCCGAAGTCGGGGGTGCAGTCGACGGTGTCGAACGAGCCGGTGTCGACCGTGCGCCAGGTCCGGCCGCCGTCCGTCGTCAGGTCCGTGCCCGTCGGCCCGACGGCGAGGGCGGCGGCCCTGCTGTGCGGAAGCCAGGTCACACCGGAGCGGTACGCGGGCGGCGGGGTCTGGGCCTGACGCCAACTGCGGCCACCGTCGGCCGTGACGGCCGCGGCCCGGGGCGAGGCCTGGTCGGCGCGGTAGTCGCCGCCGACCGCGAGGCCGTGCGTCCGGTCGCGGAACGCGAGCGCGAAGACGCCGCGTGCGGGGTCGCCGGCCGGGATCGTCGACTCCGCGACGGTCCAGTTCAACCCGCGGTCCGGGGAGTGCAGCACCCGCGCCGTGGCACCGCCGCCGGTGGCCAGCCAGACGTCCTTCGGGCCGGAGCTGACGAGGCACTGGCCGCTCGCGGCGAAGCCGGCCTCGCCCGGCAGGGCGGGCGGCATGCCGGCGTCGGGGAGGACCTTCCAGGACCGCCCGCCGTCGCCGGTGGAGAGGATGCGGTACTTCCCGTCCACGGGGTCGCTCATGGCCAGGCCGTGCCGGCTGTCGAAGAAGGTGATGCAGTCGTAGAACGCCTTGGCGTCGGTGTTGCGGAACGACTCGGTCCAGCTCGCCCCGCCGTCCTCGGTCCGCAGCACCCGGGACGCCTGCCCCTCGCCGATGGCGAGGACCACCGCGCGCCGGCCGTCGAACGCCTCGACGTCACGGAACTCGAGCGTGCCGGCTCCGGGCGGTGAGACGTCCAGCCAGCTCCGGCCGCCGTCGGTGGTGCGCAGCACGGTGCCCTTGGACCCGGCCACCCATGCGGTCTTCCGGCTGACGGGCGCGAGGCCCCGGAACCGCACATCGGTTCCGGTGTCCTTCAGGCTCCAGCCCGGGGTACCGGCCGCCGCGGGCCGGTCCGCCGCCGGGGGCGCCTGTTCCGCCCGCGCCGGTACGGCGGTCGCGGCCGCCACCGCGAGGGCGCACAGCCCCATGGACAGCGTTCGTCTCGTCTTCCCCATGGACCTCATGGCGCTGGAAGCTAGCCCACACGCCGGGACCCGTCCAGGGTGCGTGGCACCGGCTCCGCCGTGTGGTGATCCGAGTGTGCGCCGGACGGCGGGCGGTGACACATGTCACTCTCTTCCCGGGTGCACGGAATCGGTCCTTCCGACGTCTTCTGAGATATCAGGGAGACCTGCGCCATCAGGACCCAGCGAGCCGCACACGAAGGAGCGGGGCTTGTCCACCGTCATCGAGCAGACCGTCCAGGCCCGACTCGTCGCGTCCGCACCGCAGATGGAGTCCGTTCCCGCGACGCTGCACTACGACCGCCGTGATCCTTTCGCCGTCCGAATCGACTTCCCCGGACCGGCCACCCTGGAGGGCACGGATGTGTCCTGGGCGTTCTCGCGGGAGTTGCTCGCGGAGGGTGTCCATGAACCGGCCGGCCTCGGTGACGTGCGGTTGCGGCCGTACGGTTACGACCGGACGGTGCTGGAGTTCCACGCCCCGGAGGGCATGGCCATGGTGCACATCCGCACCGGGGATCTGCGGCGCTTCCTCGAGCGCGCGCACGAGGCGGTCCCGGTCGGGCTCGAGCACCTGTACCTGGGGCTGGACCAGGACCTGACGGAGTTGTTGCGCGACGCCGCCTGACGCCCTCCGCCACTTCCCGCCACCGCACGGCCTCAGCCGCCGGCCGAGCCCTGCGGCACCGTTCCCCGGGCCGGAGAAATGCCGTTGACACGGTCCCGGGGGCTTCTTACGGTGTATGGCGGTTCTGTTGTCGTCGATCGGAGTAGGACGTTGCACGTCTGAGGTCTTGAGACACCGTGCAGCACGGCTCACGCCTGTGCGCTTGCGTGCGACCTCGACGATTCATGCCGTCCGCTGTCCCCGACCGGGACTTTTCCTCGTTCCCGGCGTCTTCGGCATCTCTCACGGCCCCTTTCCGGCATCCGTCACGTCGCACAGGTGTCTCCACCGTTGCTCCCAGCCCGTACCCAGCAACCGGAGGCCACGTGTCTACCTCCCCCACCTTTCTCACCTGCTCCCAACTCTGCTTCGCATGGCCGGACGGCACCGTCGTCTTCGAGGACCTCCACCTCGCGGTCGCGCCGGGCCGCACAGGGCTGATCGGGCTCAACGGCTCGGGGAAGTCCACCCTGTTGAAGCTGCTCGCCGGCGAGCTCGTACCGACGGAGGGCTCGGTCCGCACCATGGGAGAGATCGGCTACCTGCCGCAGAACGCGGTGCTCGCCACCGGCATGCGGGTGGACGAGGTCCTCGGCATCGCCCGGACCCGCGCCGCGCTGCACGCCATCGAAGCGGGCGATCCGAGCGAGGAGCACTTCACCGCGGTCGGCGACGACTGGGACGTCGAGGAGCGCGCGCACGCCACCCTGGATCAACTGGGTCTCGGCCACATCGGTCTCGACCGCACAATCGGCGAGGTCTCCGGTGGCGAGGCGGTCCTGCTGCGGCTGGCGGCGCTACTGCTGGCGCGTCCCGACGTGCTGCTGCTCGACGAACCGACCAACAACCTCGACCTGTACGCCCGCCGGCGCCTCTACGACGCGGTGACGCGCTGGTCAGGTGTGCTGCTGGTCGTCAGCCACGACCGTCAACTGCTGGAACTGGTCGACCAGATCGCCGATCTGCGCGACGGAGAGGTCGCCTGGTACGGCGGCAACTACTCCGCCTACGAGGAGGCGCTCGCCGTCGAACAGGAGGCGGCGGAGAGGATGGTGCGTGTCGCGGAGGCCGACGTGCAGCGCCAGAAACGCGAACTGGCCGACGCCCACATCAAGCTGGCCCGTCGCAAGCGGTACGGCCAGAAGATGTACGACACCAAACGGGAGCCGAGAATCGTGATGCGGTCCCGCATGCGCTCGGCCCAGGAGTCGGCGGGCAAGCACCACATCCTCCACAGCGAGAGACTCGCGGAGGCGAAGGAGCGCCTCGACGAGGCCGTGGAGGCGGTACGCGACGACGACGAGATCCGTATCGAGCTGCCCAGCACACTGGTCCACCCCGGTCGCGAGGTGCTGCGGCTCCGGGACCTGCGGCTCCGGTACGGGGCGGAGGTGCAGGGAGAGCTCGAGGTGCGCGGACCCGAACGGATCGCGCTCGTGGGGCGCAACGGCGCGGGCAAGACGACCCTGCTGCGCACGATCGCCGGAGAGCTGGAGCCGGTGGCGGGCGAGGCGGTGCCCGAAGTCCCGCTCCGCTTCCTGCCCCAGCGCCTCGACCTCCTCGACGACGGGCTGAGCGTCGTCGAGAACGTGGCCCGCTACGCACCCGGCGCCACGAACAACCAGATCAGGGCACGGCTGGCGCGCTTCCTCTTCCGGGGCGCCCTGGCCGACCAGCCGGCCGGGACACTGTCGGGCGGCGAGCGGTTCCGTGCGGCACTCGCGGCGCTGCTGCTCGCCGAACCCGCGCCTCAGTTGCTCATGCTGGACGAGCCGACGAACAACCTCGACATGGCGAGCGTGCGCAGTCTGACGGCCGCCCTGGAGTCCTACCGGGGCGCCCTGATCGTGGCCGGCCACGACGCGTCGTTCCTCGACTCGATCGGCGTCACGCGGCGGCTGCTGCTCGACGGCGGGCTGCGGGACGTCTCGGCGGAGGAGCTGCGGGAAGGGGCGTTCCCGACGGGGTGAGCGTGCGGTCCCCTCGGGTGAGGTTGCGGCGCGGCCGGCGGCGAGGCACCGGGAGACCGGTCCGACCCGCCCGGCCGCGCCGCACCGTACGGCGACAGCCGCGGGGCAGGCGGCACGGCGCGACGACCCGCCGTGCCGCCTGCTCCGACGCGTCCGGCGGACAGCGAATGATCCGGCCGCTTCGGTAGCAGAAGGAGACCGTGACACGGCTCTCCCTACCGCGCCGGAGCTGCCCTTATAACGGTACGTAGTCGGGCATCGCGGATCCGGGCTTGGACGGGGCCTTATGACGTGCTTAACCTACGGTTTCGTAACCTACGAGTACGTAGGTAACTCTCCCGTCCCCCAGGAGCCCCCGTGACGATCACCTCTCCCCACCTCGGCAGTTCGGAAGCGTGGACAGACGCGCGACTTCTGTACGCGCTGGAAGAGGTCGTGGAGAAGGAGCTCAACCGCCATCTGAAGGTCGCCAAGGACTGGATGCCGCACGAGTACGTCCCCTTCTCCGACGGCCGCAACTTCCCCGGCTTCTTCGAGGACGGAGAGGCCTGGGACCCCGCCCAGTCCAAGGTCACGGACATCGGCAAGATCGCGCTGGTGGTGAACCTCCTCACCGAGGACAACCTCCCCAGCTACCACCACGAGATCGCGACGCTCTTCGGCCGCGACGGCGCCTGGGGCACCTGGGTGCACCGCTGGACCGCGGAGGAGGGCCGGCACGGGATCGTGATGCGGGACTACCTGCTCACCTCGCGCGCCGTGGACCCGGACAAACTCGAGCAGTTCCGGATGGCCCACATGGCGGAGGGCTTCGAGTCCGACAACCGCCACTCGATGCTGCACTCCGTGGCGTACGTCGCCTTCCAGGAGCTTGCGACGCGCGTGTCCCACCGCAACACCGGCCACCAGTCGGGCGACCCGGTCTGCGACCGGATGCTGGCGCGTATCGCCACCGACGAGAACCTCCACATGGTCTTCTACCGCAACCTGCTGGGCGCGGCCTTCGAGATCGCCCCCGACCTGACGATGCAGGCCGTGCGGGACGTGGTCGTGAACTTCCGGATGCCGGGGCACGGTATGCCCGGTTTCGAGCGGGCCGCCGCGCAGATGGCCATCGGCGAGATCTACAACATGCGTATCCACCACGACGACGTGCTCCAGCCGGTGCTGCGCTACCTCAGGGTCCTGGAGATCGACGGTCTGGGCCCGGAGGGCCTCAAGGCGCAGGAGGAGCTCGGCCTGTACATGAACGGGCTGGACGCGGAGGCGCTCAAGTTCGACGAGAAGCTCGCCGCCCGCAAGGCCCGGATGGCGGCGCGCGCCGCCGGCTGAGGACCCACGCCGGCCAACGCCGGCGCCGGTGGCCTCCGCTTCGGACGAGGGCATGCGGTGTCAGTGGCCCTCGCTCCCGACGAGGGCCTGCGGCGAAGGTGGCCGGGCCCCGGCCGCGACCGTACGGGCGGGCCGAACCCGGGACTACTGGGGCGCGGGGCGGCACCGTACGCTGTCCCGCGTGAAACCCTTGACGCGCGTCGTCCTCTTCGGCGCCCCTGTAGCTGTTGCCGCCTCCGTCTACTTCGGCGGAGGCGGCGAGTCGCTACGCCCCAAGGACGACCCGAGCCTGCGCGTCAGCCCCACCGCCTTCGCCCCGGACCCGCTCAAGGCGGGCAGCCCGGCACAGCAGCGCGAGCGGGACGACCGCATCGACGCGCTGCCGCCGGGCCTCGCGGACCCCGCGAAGAAAGAGATCGCCGCCCGGCTGGTGTCGAGCGCCGAGAACTCGACGCTGGACTGGAAGCGCCAGTACGGCGCCATCGAGGACATCGGCGACGGCAACGGCTACACGGCCGGGATCATCGGCTTCTGCTCGGGTACGAACGACATGCTCCAGCTCGTCGAGTACTTCACGGCCGAGCACCCGGACAACCCGCTCGCCGCGTACCTCCCCGCGCTCCGCGAGGTCGACGGCAGCGACTCGCACGAGGGACTGGGCGCGCCCTTCGAGGCGGCGTGGGCGAAGGCCGCGGAGGACCCCCGGTTCCGCAAGGCACAGGACGTGATGCGCGACCGGATCTACTTCGACCCGGCCGTGCGGCTGGCCAAGATGGACGGCCTGTCCACGCTCGGCCAGTTCATCTACTACGACGCGATGGTGCTCCACGGGCCGGGGCTCGGCCCGGACGGCTTCTACGGCATCCGCGAGGCCGCGATGAAGGCCGCCGACACCGCGGCGGAGGGCGGCGACGAGAAGGCCTACCTGAATGCCTTCCTCGACGCCGGCCGGACCGTGATCGGCCGCCAGAGGACCGAACAGACCAGGGACTCCTCGCGGATCGACACCGCTCAGCGGGTGTTCCTGCGCGAGGGGAACATGGACCTGGACACGCCTCTCACCTGGCGGGTCTACGGAGAGACCTTCCGCATCGGCTCATGAGCCGCCGCGCCGGGTGGCTGTCGTGCCGCCCGGCGGCGCGCCCGGACCCGTGAGCCGCGCTGTCAGCTCGTGGGCCTGCCGCGCCGGCTGTGCGCGGCGCGGCCGGGGTCGCTCAGCGGGCCGTGCGCTTGAGGCGGTGGCGTTCCTTCTCCGACAGGCCGCCCCAGACGCCGAACCTCTCGTCGTGTGTCAGCGCGTACTCCAGGCAGGCCGCCCGGCCCTCGCACGCTCCACAGAGCTGCTTGGCCTCACGGGTGGAGGAGCCGGGGGCAGGGAAGAAGAACTCGGGACCGGCCTGGGCGCACAACGCGCTCTCCTGCCAGGAGAGTTCGTGTTCGGTGGTGATTGTGGTGTTGATCGGCATGCGGACCACGCTGCCCGCCGCTGATAAACATCGTGTCAACGAACATTCAACGGCCGCCCGGCGGACGGGTCCCACCGGTCGCTCCCGCGGCAGTGAAGCCTTGGACGAGGGCGAACCGCGCGCCCGCCGGATCGGCCAGCTTCGCGAACCGGCCGACACCCTCAACGTCGACGGGTGCCCGCTTGATCTCCGAGCCCAGTTCCTGCGCCCTGGCCACCGAGGCGTCACAGTCCTCGACGCCGAAATACGCCAGCCAGTAGGGCCCGCCCGACGCCCTGAGCCGATCGGCGCTCATCTGGAGGACGCCGGCGAACGTGGTGTCCTGCGCCGCGCCGCCGGGACGGACCATGGTGTAGTAGCCGCTGCCGTCCGGCATGGGCATCTCGGAGGCTTCCCAGCCGAAGATGCCGCCGTAGTACGCCAGGGCGGAGGCGGGATCGGGGGTGAACAGCTCGAGCCACCCGAGCGCCCCGATGTCGCTGACCCGGTCGAGTCCCTTGTTCTTGCCCGGTTCCCAGCCCGCGAAGGCCGCTCCCGCCGGGTCGAGGCAGATCGTCATCCGCCCCTGGTCGGACACGTCCATGGGCCGGACCACGACACTCCCGCCGCGCTGTTCGACGGCCTTGACCATGGCGTCGGCGTCAGGCGTCTGGAAGTAGACGTTCCAGCCCGGCGGGCCCTTGTCCGGCGGCACGGTCATCACGGCGGCGACCGTCCTCCCGTCGAGCTGGAACATGCCGTAACCGCCGGCATCCGGCCCCGCCGACACGAACGTCCAGCCGAACACGCCGCCGTAGAACGTCTTGGCGGCTTCGACGTCGGGCGTGCCGAGCTCGATCCAGTTGGGCGAGCCGGTGACGTAGGGAGCGCTGAGCACAGGTCCTCCTTCGGAGACGGCCGCCGTCGATCCCCGAGTCTCCTACCGATCCCGCCCGAAACCTTCACGGCGCGCCCGGCGAAACGCCGTACGGCGCACGCACCGGTGAGGCCCTGTGGGCTCTGGAACCGTCGCCGGACATCGGGCTCGTCGCGGAGTGCTACGCCCTGAATGTGGACGGGGACACGGCATGGACGTACCCGTACACCTATTGGCCGCTGCTGCGGATCCGCGACCGGGAGCCGGTGCGGGTGCGGAGCACCGGTGTCGCGGGGGCCCAGGCCGTGGCGGTGCACGGCGGCGGTGCCGCCCTCTTCGGCGGGTACGGGGACGAGGCCGACCGGCTCGTCCTGTGCACGCTCACCGGCACCGCCGCCGAGTCCTACGCGGTCACCGCACTCGTCCGGCCCGACGGATCGGCCGTCGGCCGCCGCCGGGTGGGGTGCCGCGGCCCGCGCATCCATGTGCAGGCCGCGCCACACACCACGTGGGAGGTGTGGGACCTGAGCGCCTCGGCCCAGGCCCGGGCCGCGCGCCGGAATCTAATGGGCGTGGCCCTCTTCGGAGGCGGGATGGTGAGGTTCGTGGCCGGGGATCGTGCCGTCCTCCTTGGCGACGAGGAAGAACCCGGCCATCCCCATGTCCGAGTGGCTCTGCACGTGGCAGTGGTACATCCACGCACCCGGACCCACGTGTTCGCCGGCGATCACCTGGAAGCCGAAGGAGTCGGCCGGGCCGGTGATCTTGTTGTCGATCACCCGACTGACGTCCTCGGGGCCTGACAGCAGGCCCGTCCGGTTGTCCGCCCAGCGGTGACCGTGCATATGGAACGTGTGGTAGTACTCGCCGTGCGTGATCATGATGATCTCGACCCGGTCCCCCACCGTGGCAAGGAAGTTGGGCGGATCGGCCGCCGGCCGGTTGTTGATGGTCATGTCGTTGAAGACGATCGTGAACTGCTTGTCCGGAAGGACATCGTCCTTCCTGCGCACCACCATCGGGCCGTAGAGGCCCTTGCGGATGCCGCCGGTGCCGTGATCGGTGCCGACGACGTGGTCATGGTAGTGCCAGTAGCCCGCGCTGCCCGGCCGCCAGGTGCCGTCGGCACGGCGGCCGGGTGCGTGGGTGCGCCAGGTGTAGGTGCGGGTGGCGCCCGGCTCCACGTGGCTCCGGCTCATCCTGGTGCCGTCGTTGGAGATGTCATAGTCGACGCCGTGCGGATGCAGGCTGACCGGCACGTCCATGAGGTTCTCGAACTCGATGTGCAGCGTGTCGCCCTCGACGAGTTCGATCAGTGGCCCGGGGACGGTCGCCCTGCCCTTCTCGAGGCCGTAGCCCATCGATCCGTCGGCCCGTTTCTCGGCGTACATCTTGAGGTGCCGTACCTGGCCGCCGGCCGGAGCGAGGCGGGGCGCGCCCTTCACCGGAGCCGGCGCCGCTTTGGAGTCGGAAGCGATCGACAACGATGTCACACCTGTGGCCGCCGCGGCCGCGCCGCCCGCGAGCAGACGCCGGTTGAAGCTCCGTCTGTCCATGTCGAACTCTCCAGTCGTCGGCAGAGATTGACGGGGCGAATGACCCCGGGGACGGCCACACGGTAGCCGGGCGGGCCTCGTTTATCCACGGTCAGGACAAAGTTGGTCGCATCGCAGTCATACCTATTGGCGAACCGCGAGAAGAGGTCTAGCTTCAACGGCTGTTGTTGTGACCACAGAGGGGTGGGTGACCCATGCAGCGCGCACCACATCACAGGTCCGGAAGAACGAGATCCCGAAAGCACCTCCTGGCAGCGGCACTCGGCGTCGGCGCCATGACCGCGTCGCTGCTCGGCGGCGGCAGCCCCGCCGGCGCCGAACCGTATCCGGAGCCACCGGCGACAACGTTGTCCCTGCCGTCGCCGCCCGGCGGCGCGAACGTGAAGGTGCTCGTCTTCCACGGCTCCGCCACGGCGGAGTCGCCGGCCGTCGAGGCCGGTATCGCAGCGATCGAGACGATCGGACTGACCGGCCCCGCCGCGAACCGCTTCAGGACCGAAGCCACCGACGATCCCGCGGTGTTCACCAACGCCAAGCGGCTCGGCCGTTTCAACGCGGTCGTGTTCCTGACCGGCGGCGGCGATGTGCTCGATCCCGATCAGGAGGCGGGCCTCGAGTCCTATCTGGAGGCGGGTGGCGGATTCGTCGGCATCCACGAAGCCGCGCGCACCGAGCCGTACTCCGACTGGTTCACCGGTCTGATCGGCGCCCGGCCGACGGGCGCGCCCAGCAGCACCCAGCGCGCCGTCGTCGAGGTGGGCGACCGCGTCCATCCGGCCACCAAGTCGCTGCCCCTGCAGTGGAAGCGGCCCGACAAGTGGTTCAACTGGGCGGAGAACCCGTCGGGCAAGGTGCACACGGTGGCCCGGTTGAAGGAGAACTCCTACACGCCGGCCGCGAAGGGCAACGGCTGGGACCATCCGATCTCCTGGTGCCGTGACTACGACGGCGGCCGCTCCTTCTACACCGGCATGGGCGGCACGGCCGACAGCTTCGCGGAGACCGACTTCCGCGACCATCTGCGCGGCGCGCTCGCCTGGACGACCCGCGTCTCCCAGGCCGACTGCAAGGCGACGATCGACGCCAACTACACGGCCGAGCGGGTCACCCGGGCCAACCAGCCGGGTCAGAACGACCAGATCGGCGAACCGCACGGGCTGGTCGTCGCACCCGACGGCCGTGTGCTGTACATCGGGCGCGGCGGCGCCGACTCCTCCCGGCCGGTCGTCACCGACTGGAACAACCCGGAGATCGGCAAGGGCCAGGGCGAGGTCCACGTCTACGACCCGAAGACCAAGAAGGTCTCCAAGGCCGGTGCGCTGACGGTCTTCGGCAACAAGGGCGGCGGCGACGAGCTGGTCAAGAGCGAGGAGGGGCTGCTCGGGATCGAGCTGGACCCGGACTTCATGACCAACGGCTGGGTGTATCTGCACTACACACCCCACTCGGAGATCGACCGCGAGACCCACATGGCCGAGCGTCGCGTCTCCCGCTTCACGCTCGACCTGGCCACCAACCGGCTGGACCCGGCGAGCGAGAAGGTGCTGCTCGACTGGCCGGTACAGATCCACAGCTGCTGCCACTCCGGCGGCGGCATGGCCTGGGACTCCAAGGGCAACCTCTACATCGCCACCGGCGACAACAACTCGTCCGGCTTCAGCGGCGGATACTCGGGCAACAACCCGCAGCCGAGCTTCATGGGCGTGTCCTTCGCCGACGCACGCCGCACCGCGGGCAACACCAACAACCTCAACGGCAAGATCCTGCGGATCCACCCCGAGGACGACGGCACATACACCCTCCCCGATGGCAACCTCTTCACGGGCGAGGAGACGGCCGAGGGCGGCGGAAAGACCCGCGGCGAGATCTACGTGATGGGCGTGCGCAACCCGGCACGCATCTTCGTCGACAAGAGCACCGACATCCTCTACGCGGGATGGGTCGGTCCGGACGCAGGCGCCCCCTCGACGACCTGGGGTCCGGCCAAGTACGACACGTTCGCCGCCATCACGCAGGCCGGCAACCACGGCTGGCCGTACTGCATGGGCAACAACCAGCCCTACCGGGACCGCAATCTGCCCGACCCGGCCCAGCCGCTCGGCTGGTACGACTGCGACGCGCCGAAGAACGAGTCGCCGAACAACGACGGTCTGGTGAACCTGCCGCCCGTCACGCCGAACACCATCTGGTACTCGCCGCAGGGCGGCGGCGTGGACTACCCGCGTGACGCCAACGGCGTTCCCAGCTACAAGCAGGAGGAGCAGAAGCTGCTGCTGCCGTGGCTCAGGGGCGGCGGCCAGGCCACCATGAACGGCCCCGTCTACCGCTTCGACTCGGCGAGCGACTCGGCGGTCAAGTGGCCCGCGTACTGGGACGGCAAGTGGTTCGTCGGTGACTTCTACGACGGCGACCAGCCCAGGCACGCGGTGCTGACCGATCCGAGGACGGTCGGCAAGGGCGGGCTCCCGGTGCACGCCGAGTCGCTCAAGAAGATCATCCCGACCGGCACCGGCGGAATCCGCAACCTCATGGACTGGAAGTTCGCGCCCGACGGATCGCTGTACGTCCTGGACTACGGGCGCGGCTTCTTCACCTCCGACTCCAACTCCGCGCTGTGGCGCGTGACCTACAAGGGCGGCGGGGCGACCCCGGCCGCGGACCAGCTGGCGAGGAAGGCGGCGCAGTGACCGTGAGACACAGAACCGCGAGCGTGTGGACGGCTTTGCTGGCCGCCGTGGCGATGGTGGTCGGGCTGATGTCGGCCGCAGCGTACGGCAAGACCGACGACGGCCGGACCAGCGCCCCGCAGGCCGCCGCGGAACAGGTCCTGACATGGACCGCGGGTGACCCCATCGACCGCTATCTGTCGTTCCCGACCACCGCGGTGGCCGGTCCGGCGACGATCGTCTTCGAGAACAGCGCGGCCACCGGGAACACCACCGGGATGCCGCACACCCTGACGTTCTCGGTCTCCGACGTCGAGTTCAACAACGACGTCCAGCTGAACCTGCTGGCGAACCCGAACGACGACATGGGAGGCAAGCACACCGCCCGGGTCAATCTGACCGAGGGCCGCTACTTCTACCACTGCACCATCCCCGGTCACGGCTCGATGCAGGGCATCCTGACCGTCACCGCGGGCAGCGGCGAGGACACCACCGCGCCCGTGACGACGGTGAAGGTGGAAGGTGACCGGAACGCCGACGGCGCCTACATCGGCCAGGCCGCGGTCACTCTGGCGGCCACCGACGAGGGCGCCGGCGTCGACAAGATCGAGTACGCGCTCGGCGCCGACGGTCCCTGGCAGCCGTACACGACGCCCGTCGTCGTGGACGAGGTCGGGGCCCACACCCTCCGGTACCGCGCGTACGACAAGGCGGGCAACGTCGAGGCGGAGAGGTCCGTCGACTTCACCGTCGCCGCGCCGCCCACGGACGACACCACCTCACCGGAGACCTCGGCCACGGTGAGCGGGGAGAAGGACGACCAGGGCCGTTACCTGGGGATGGCCACGGTCACCGTGACCGCCTCCGACACAGGCTCCGGCGTCAACACCGTGGAGTACGCGGTCGGTACCGGCGCCTGGCAGCCGTACACAGCCCCGGTGATGGTCCACGAGACGGGCGCGCACACGGTCAGATACCGGGCCACCGACAGGGCCGGCAACGCCGCGGCCGAGAAGGCCGTGGACTTCACGATCGTCTCACCGCCGGCCGAGGACAAGGAGCCGCCGCAGACCACGGCGGGGATCTCCGGCGGGCAGAACTCCGACGGCGCCTACATCGGCCGGGCCACCGTGACGGTCGTCGCGGTCGACTCCGGCGGCTCGGGCGTCGACAAGGTCGAGTACTCCCTCGACGGCGGCCCCTACCTCGCCTACACGGCTCCGGTGGTCGTCGACCGGGTCGGCTACCACACGGTCCTCTACCGGGCGACCGACAACGCCGGCAACACCTCGCAGGCCAAGAGCCTGACGTTCTCGGTCGCGGAGGGCGGCGGCGTCCCCGCGCCCGTGTGCCCCGAATACGACGAGCGTGCGACGGTCATCGTCGGCACGGTCGACACCGGCATCCCGAACCGCATGACGGGCAGCCGCTGCACCATCAACGAGCTGATCGAGGACGAGAAGGACTGGTCGTCGCACGCACTGTTCCTCAAGCACGTGGACGAGGTGCTCGAGCGGCTCCTCGACGATGGCGTCATCGACAGCCGTGAGTACCGGCAGATCACCCGCGCGGCCAGGGAGTCGGGCATCGGCAGGCCCGGGCAGACAGGCGGCTACCGCGACATCTTCGACGGCACGGAGGAGACCTTCGCCAAGTGGCAGCACGTCGGCGGCGGGAGGTTCTCGCTCAGCGAGGACGGAGCCATGACGAGCAGCACCACGGTGCCGGGCATGGGCATGCTGTGGTTTCCGCAGCGGCAGTACGGCGATTTCTCCCTGAAGCTCCAGTGGCGGGACGACGCCCCCGGCGCCGGCAACGCCAACGGCGGTGTCTTCGTACGCTTCCCGTACGTCCACGACAACCCGGAGGAGTCCCGCCCGGAGTGGGTCGCCATCAAGTACGGCCATGAGGTGCAGATCCTGGACCGTCCCGACGGCGACATGTACAAGAGCGGCTCGATCTACGGCTTCGACCGCGTCGGCCTCGGCGGCGCGGGTGTGACGCCGAAGGGCACCTGGAACGACTACGAGATCCGTGTGGAGGGCCAGCACTACTCGGTCTACCGCAACGGCAAGCTGATCAACGAGTTCGACAACACCGGCGGTCAGGTCTTCCAGCCGCCCCGGTCGGACGACCCAGGCACGGACGGCCGCCGCTACGCCACCGGTTACGTCGGCCTCCAGGTCCATGGCACCACGGACGTGATCTCCTACCGCAACATCAGGATCAAGGAGTTCTGATGCCCACCGGGTGAGCCGCTGCGGCTTCCCGGAACCTACTGCCCCACCGTCCAAAGGCGGTGGGGCAGTCGGCCGTTCCGCCCACGCCGCTAATGTGTCCGAGCGCCCGGGCGATCCGGCGCGGGTTCGGAGCCGGGCCCGGCAGGACAGGGGGCGCGGTCTCCGCGCCAAGGGGACGGACCATGAAGGAGCATGCACGTGACGGCTGTCGTGACCATGAGGATCCCTCCGGCGCGGCTCAAGGACAGGGAAGGCGGCGGCGTCCCCGCGTCCGTCCGTGACGTGGTCGACTTCACCGACGGCTCCGGACCGCCCCGGCCTGTCGCCTATGTGGAGCGCGAGCTCCCGCCCGGCGGCATACCCGCCTACCTCGCGGCGCGCGCCCGCGGTGCCCGCTCCTTCGTCCTGTGGGCCGATGAGCACCGCGGGAGCCGCGTGGCCACCGTGGTGACCGAGTCCGCGCGCGGCGGAGTCACCACGTTCCAGGTGCTCGGCGCGCACGGAGAGGTCATCGGCACGCTCGTCCACAAGAAGGCGCTACGCGGATGGGGCGTGCGGACCCGCTGGACGGTGCGGCAGCCCGGTCTGCCGGAGGCGGTCGGCTACAAGGGCCGGATCTTCTGGTGGCTCGTGTGGTGGCTCCTGTCCCCCCTGCTGCCGCTGCTCCTCGTGGCCGCCCTGGTCGAAGGCAGTGGCGACCTGCCCCGCGGCCCTCGGCGCGTCATGTGGCGTGCGAGCGGACAACTGCTCCTGGAATTCAAGGCGTTCGGGGACAAGCTGCGACTGTGCGCACCGGGGCTGGACTGGCGGCTGGGGGCCGCTCTGGTGGCCCTGATCCGTTCCTTCGACGGCTGGCTCGGCACCCCCTGGGACGCCCGCAAGAGGTGAGCTCAGCGGAGGGGGCGAGCCCACCCGGCCGAAGGACCAGGTCTCGACTACTCAGCCCGGCCTCCCCGTAATTGAGCAGGCGTACTCAGGCGACGCCGATCAAGGCCTGAAACCATCGCCGCATGCTCAAACAAACGAGCGATCCGCGTCCGCGGGTCGGTATCACCGGCGTCGGCAGCGCTCTTCCCGAGGCGGTGCTGACATCGCACAGCCTGCAGCGCGAAGCGACCCGGCACATCGCGAAGTCCCTGCCGGGCACGCTGCTCGCCCAGGCCACCGGCATCGAGAGCCGCCACGTCGCGGCCGACGACGAGTACGCCTCGACGCTCGCCCTGCGCGCGGCGCGCCGGGCGCTGGCCAACGCGTCGCTCGGTCCGCACGACATCGACCTGCTGCTGTTCGCCTCCGCGTCACGGGACATGGTGGAACCCGCGACGGCGCACATCGTGCAGGCCGAGCTCGGCTCGAAGGCACACGCCCTCGATGTCACCAATGCCTGCAACAGCTTCGTCAACGGCATCGACGTCGCCCGCAGCACGATCCTGGCCGGCCGGGCGCGGCGCGCCCTCGTCGTCACGGGCGAGACCCCGACCCGCGCGATACGCCGCTCACCGGCCGACTTCGCCGAGTTCCGGGACGGCTTCGCCGGCTACACCTTCGGCGACGCCGGCGCGGCCGTGGTCCTGGAGGCGGTGGAGCACGGCGGCATCCTCGACGTGGACACCGAGACGCACTCCGAGCACTGGGAGGTCGGCGGCATCCCCGGCGGCGGTTCCCGGCACCCGCGCGGCGACGAGCACACCTACTTCCGCGGAGACGGCCACGAACTGCGCGGTGTCTTCGAGAAGGTGGGCGCCTCGGTCGTGGAGCGCACACTGCACCGCGCCGGCCTCGACTGGGACGGCTTTGCCAGGGTCCTGGTGCACCAGGTGACCGTGCCCTACCTCGAGCGGTTCGCCGAACTGACCGGCGCCCCCGCGGACAAGCTCGTGGTCACCGTCCCCGAGTTGGGCAACATCGCCAGCGCAAGCATCGGTGTGCAACTGGAGCGGGCGTACGGGGAACTGGCGACCGGCGACCGGGTGCTGTTCGTCGGTCTCGGCGGCGGCATCAGCATCATGACGATGATCTGGGAGAAGTCATGAACGACCTCTGGGTGATCGTGCCCGCACACCAGGAGCAGGAACGGCTCACCGGCACGCTGCGGGCGCTCGCGGCGCAACGGGACCGCGACTTCACGCTGCTCGTGGTCGACAACGCCTCTTCGGACCGTACCGGCGCCATCGCCCGGGGCTTCGCCTCGGACGCGCCGTTCCCCGTGGAGGTCATCGACGAGCCGGAGAAGGGTGTGGGCTGCGCCGTGGACTCCGGTTTCCGCCATGCCATCGCACGGGGTGCGACCCTGCTCGCCCGCACCGACGCCGACTGCCTGCCCCGGCCCGGCTGGACGGCCGCCGCCCGCGCCGCGATGACGGACCGGCCGGGACCGGCGCTGGTGTGCGGGCGGATCGTCGCCCGCCGTGACGAGCACGGACCGCTCGGGCGGGCCGGATTCTCGGCCCTGGTCCGCCTGGCCGCCCTGTTCGGCAGACTCCGGCCCGCGCACGCCCGCAGGAACGGCTACCTCGCCCCGTACCGCATGCACGCCGGGAACAACATGGCCGTCACCGCCGACCTGTATCTGGCCTGCGGCGGCATGCCCCGCCGGCCTTCGCCGACGGACCGGCTGTTCCTGAACCGGGTGCGGCGGCAGACGGACCGGATCGTGCGCTGCCGGGACATGGTCGTGGAGAACTCCACCCGCAGACTCCGGGCGTACGGCATCCGGGGCACGGCCCGCTGGTACCTGGACCAGGGCAGCGGCGGACGCGGGGACGACCCCCGCTGACGCGGCGCCCACCCGCGCATCCCGACGTACTGTCACCTACCGCTGGACGGCTCTGATGCTCGACCGACTCGACCATGCCCTGCGTGCCTCTCCGGAGAAGCCCGCCGTGCTCGGCGCCACGCGCACCGGGCGTCCCCGGGTCCGTGCGACCCGCGGCGAACTCGCCGGCCTGGCCGACGCGTACGCCTCCTCGCTCCACGCGCGTGGACTGCGCCCGGGCGACACCGTCGGTGTCGCGGTACGTCCCGGTCCCCGGGCGCTCGCCGTCCTGCTCGCCCTGTGGCGGCTCGGGCTGCGGGGCGCGGTTCTCGATCCGGGCGCGGGTCCCGATGTGCTGCGCGCCCGTCTCGCGTCGGCCCGGCCCTCGCTCGTGCTGGCCGACGCCGCGGCGCAGGCGGTCGCCGGGTGGGCCCGCCCACTGGCGGCGCGGGCACGGCTCGCCCTGCCCGTCCTCGACGAGTTCGGCACGGTGGCGACGGTCGGCCGCAGGCTCCCCGGCTGTGCGCCCGCGCTCGGCCGGGCCGACGTCCGTGTCCCCGCCGGTGACCACGCCGACGGTGACGCCGTCATCGTCTTCACCTCCGGCACGACCTCCCGGCCGAGGGCCGTCGTGCACACCCGCTCCGGGCTCGCCGCCGGGATGGAGACGGTCTCGGCGCTGATGGGCGCCCGGACGGACCTACCGGTCGTCGGGGGGACCTTCTTCGTCCTCGTACCGTCACTCGCCCAGGGTGCGCCGGTGGCGCTGCCCGCGCGTTCGCCCAAGGTCCTCGCGCGGCAGCTGCGGCGGCTGTGCCCCCAGGACACCTATCTGACACCGCCGCAACTGCGGGACGCCCTCCGCGCCGGGGCACGGTTCACGGGCAGGGTGTGGACGGGGTCGGCGCCGGCGAGTGCCGAACTGCTGGGCCGGGTCCGTGGCGCGGGCGCCGCGGAGGCCTGGGGGGTGTACGCGCTCACCGAACTGTTCCCCGCCGCTGCCGTCGAATCACGCGACAAGGCGGCCTTCGACGGGGCGGGCGATCTCGTCGGTCCTCCCCTTCCGGGCGTCAAGGTGCGGACCGAGGGCGGCGAGCTGCTGCTGACCGGCCCCGCGGCCAGGCACCGCTACCTCGGGGAGGCTCCCGACCCCTGGGTGCGCACCGGCGACCGGGCACATCTGGACACCACAGGCCGAATCGTGCTGGAGGGCCGCTGCAAGGACATGGTGCTGCGGCGCGCGGAGAACATCTACCCGGGTCTGTACGAGCCCACCCTCCAGGTGCCGGGGGTCGAGCTCGCCGTACTCGTCGGCGTTCCGGCGGGCGACGGCGACGAGCGGCTGGTCGCCGTCGTTCAGCCCCGGTCCGGCCACGGGGAGGCACAGTTGCGTTCCGCTCTCGCCGGACCGCTGCGCAGGATGGGCTCCGCCCGCCCGGACGCGCTGGTGTTCGCGGACGTCCCGCTGTCCGGCCGGTCCCGCAAGCCGGACCGGGCGGCCACGGCTCTCCTCGCGGCGGAACGTCTCGCCGCGAAGGAGGCTTCCCGATGACTGCCGGCACGGGGCTCGCGCGGGCGCGGCGGCGTGACCGCCGGGTCTATCTGCGCTCCCATCCGTTCCTCTTCGCCCTGCTCGCCGCCACCCGCGGCCGTGCCGTCCGCCGGATCGGCCGCACGGTGCTCGTACACGACACCGACGCCTACCGCCAGGTACTGACCCGCCTGCCCCTCGACCGTACGGCCGCCGGGACGACGGGAGGGGCGGCGCGATCGGCGCTGCGCGCGGCGGGCCACGACGACGCGGGAGTGCTGTTCGACCAGGAGGGCGCGGGACATCGCGCCGGGCGTCGGGCCCTGGCTCGTGCACTCGGTGCGGACGGTGTCGAGGAACTGCGCGGCGTGTGGCGACCGTTGCTCGCCCGACGACTGGAACCGCTGGCCGAGGGCGGCGAGGTGGACCTCGTGGCACTCGCCGGCGAACTGTCGGGCACGGTCGTCTGCGCGCTGCTCGGTTCCGAGGCGTCCCCGGCCGCGGTGGCGGCGGCCGCTGCCGATCTGGCCGCCGCCTCGGTCCGCAGTGAGCTCCCCGGCCCCCGCCGGCCGGGAGCACATGCCGCGTCGGCCCGTGCGACACAGCGACTGCGGCGGCTGCTCGGCGAGGGGGACGACGCGCTGTCCGCGATGGTGGCGGTCGCCGCCGTCAACACGACGCTCGCCGCGCTGCCCAGGGCGGTGGCCTGGTGCGCGGACGCCGGACTCTGGGACCATGCGGCGGACGAACGACTGCGTCTGCCCTTGGTGGACGAACTGCTGAGGGTCACAGCTGCCTCACCCCTGCTGCCGCGGGTCGCCGCGGCGGACGGGACGGTGGCGGGCTGCCCGGTGCGGTCCGGCGACCGTCTGCTGCTGGTCGCCCGTCACGCGGTGGACGCGCACGGCAGCGGCCCCGACGCCGAGCGGCCCGCCGCCCCGGACGTGGCCCGCCTTGTCTTCGGCGCCGGTCCGCACACCTGTCCCGGGGCCCGGCTCGCCCGGCTTCAACTGGCCGACGTACTGGCGGTGTTGTCGGCCCATCGCCCCGTCGTCGTCAGTGCCGTCGTGGACCGCGGGGCAGCCCTCCCCAGCTGGCGCAAGCTGGTCGTCCGTTCCTCCGTGGAGGTGGCCCGGTGACCCGTATCGCCGTGACGGGCGCCTCGGGCTTCTGCGGCGGCCACGTCGCACGGGCGGCCGCGGCGCAGGGCGCCGACGTGGTGTGCCTGGGCCGCCGCCCGGGACCGGTCGGTGAGTTCCGGTTCTGGGACGCCGCGTCGGGCCGGCCCGACCTGTCCGGCGTCCACCGGGTGGTGCACTGCGCGGCCGCGGTGGGCGACCCCCCGCCCGGTTCCGGCGCGGAGGCGCGCATGCACGCGGTCAACGTGGAGGGCACCGCACGGCTGCTGGCAGCGGCCGGGGACCGTCCCGTCGTGTGGGTGAGCAGCGCCAGCGTCTACGACCCGCGCCTCGACCGTCGCCTGATCCGCGAGGACCATCCACGGACCGGGCACCTCAATGCGTACGGGCGCACCAAGGCCGCCGGCGAGGAACTCGCCCTCCGGGCGGGCGCCGTGGTGCTGCGACCCCGTGCCGTGTACGGCCCGGGTGACACCCAACTCCTGCCTCGTCTGCTGTCCCGGGTCAGGGCGGGCACGCTGCTGCTCCCGGGCCCGGACGTACGGCTGAGCCTCACGGCGGTCGAGAACCTGGCCGACGCGTGTCTCGCGGCGCCCGGCTGGCCTCCCGGCGCGTACAACATCGCCGACCCCTGGCCGTACGCCAGGGACTCGGCCCTGCAACAGGTCCTGCGTGCCCATGGGGTGACGACCCGTCTCCGGCATCTGCCGCTGGGCCTCGCCGACTTCGCGGCCCGCACGGCGGAGGCCGTCGCACGCCGCGCCGGCACCGAGTCGGCACTCAGCCGCTACGCGGTGGACCAGCTCGCCCACACGGTCGTCCTCGACGTGTCCCGCGCCCGCACCCAGGGCTGGGCCCCCCGCCGCTCCCTGACGGACTACCTGGCGGCCGGCACCGGCTGACCCGGAGCAGGGCCCACGACGGTACGACGCGGTGGACGGTTCTGCCCCGGTGCCGGGGCCGGTCCTGCTCCGCGGCAGCGGGCGGGACGCAACGCACCGGCGCCCGGGACACCGGCAGCGTTCCGACCGCCTGGCGGGCGGTGGTTGAGCCGGCGCCGGTGAATTTGTACCTCGACGTTGCTGACGTGCACCAACGGCTCGGTGAGGGGGCGTGGGCCGACGGCCGTCGAGCCGCGAGTAAGATACGTGCATGCATGTACGTCAGGAGGAACCAAGCCGATCAGACGGAGGGGACTCCCCGAGCCCACGTCGTTCCACACAGGCAGAGCGCCGGACACGCACGCGCAACGCGCTCCTGGAGTCGGCCGCGCGGGGGCTCTCCCGTTACGGCTACGGCAACCTCGTGCTCGAGCAGGTGGCAAGGGAGGCGGGGTACACACGCGGCGCGCTCTACCACCAGTTCAAGGACAAGCAGGACCTGGCCCTGGCGGCGTCCCAGTGGGTTCTGGACACCTGGGACCAGGAGGTCGGCCGCCAGGTCGAGCAGGAGTCGGATCCGGTCGCGGCGCTGCTCACGCTCGCGCGCGCCCACACCGTCTTCTGCCGTCGCGACATCGCCCGCGTGGCGATGGCATTGCGCCTGGAGTTCTCCGGGCAGGACCATCCGATCGCGCACGAGGTGGAGAAGGGCTACCAAGCGCTCACCGACACCTGCGTCGGCTTCATCGAGGCCGGACGCGAGGCCGGGTCGATTCCCGACGGGCCACCGGCCAGGGACGTCGCACTCGCCTACGTCGGCGCCGTCGAAGGCGCGTCCATCGCTTTGGCCGGCCAAGTACCGCAGGACGCAGCGCTCGTGGCCGCGGCCGCGGCCGGCGCCCTCGGGCTCGATCCCCGTGCCACGCACCTCTCGTACTCCGCCACATCGAAGGAGAGACACTCGTGAAGCTCCCCGACACCGCGCACACATCCCGCCCCTGGCGGATACACGAGATCGCGCACGACTTCCGCCTCTATGACGTCTGGGCGCTGCCGACGCCCGGCGGCCCCGACGACTTCCCGCGACTGGTGCGTAACATGTCCGTGGGAGACACATCGGACAATCCCTCACGGGTTGCCCGCACTCTCTTCGCGATCCGCTGGAAGCTCGGGAAACTGTTCGGCTGGGACAATCCGAAGACGGGGGTGGGCTCCCGGGTTCCGACCTTGCGCGACCGGCTGCCCCAGGATCTGCGCGACGGCCCGACGGGGCCGGAGTTCGACCTCCTCCCCTTCACCTCGGTCTACCTGACGGACGACGAGTGGGCGGCGGAAATGGCCAACCGGACCATGCACGGGGTGATGCACCTCAGCTGGGTCCCGGACGGGTCCGGTGGCTACAGCGGCCGGATGGCCGTGCTGGTGAAGCCCAACGGCCTGTTCGGCAAGGCGTACATGGCGGCGATCGCACCCTTCCGGCACCTGCTCGTCTACCCGCCGCTGATGCGCGGTATCGGGCGCGAATGGCGCGAGTCGGCGCCGCAGCCGTGACACCGCGTCATGCCCGGCAGCAACAGACGTCCCATTGTCGAGCAGCCACGAGGAGACCGGTATGAAGGTCGGCATGGTCGCCGGCCACTGACCGCACCCTTGCCACCGGCGGGATTCGTCGCGGGTGTCCACCGGGTCGCCGAGGCGCCGTCGGACGCCGGGCTGCCTGGCCGCCGACTCCTGGACCCCGCCGACGGCAAGGTGGTGGTGTCGACCGCGCCATGGGGGTCCGAGGACGCACGCAGCCGTCGTCCCTCGCCTCCATGACCGCGGGACCGGACTACGACGAGCGCGAGTCGCGCTTCCGCGAGATCACCAACTCGTGGCGGCCACGCCCATCGCCGGGCAGGGACCGGCCGACAGGGGACAGAAGACGGTGGCCGGGCCGAGCACGGGCGTCCGCTCAGCCCGCCGGCTTCTTCGCCCGGCTCGGCTGCACCCGCTTCGGTTCCCCTGGCATCTTCGGATAGTCCGGCGGGTACGGCAGGTCGCTCAGCCCGTGGTCGCGCTCGTCCTTCCGCGACAGTTCCAGCAGGCTGTCCAGCGAGAACGCGTGGTCGTCCATGTCGGCGTGCACGTCCCCCAGTTCCGCGTACCGCCCCGGCATCGTGGCCAGGTCGAAGTCCGAGGGGGACACGTCTTCGAGTTCGTCCCAGCGCAGCGGGGCGGACACGAGCGCGTTCGGGTTCGGGCGGACGGAGTACGCGGAGGCGATCGTGCGGTCGCGGGCGGTCTGGTTGTAATCGACGAAGATCCGCTCGCCGCGCTCCTCCTTCCACCATGCCGTGGTGACCCGCCCCGGCATCCGCCGCTCGAGTTCTCTGGCCGCGGCGATGGCGGCGCGGCGTACGCCGGTGAACTCCCAGCGGGGTTCGATCGGCACGAAGACGTGGACCCCGCGGCCTCCGGAAGTCTTGGGCCAGCCGCGCAGGCCGTGCTCCTCCAGCAGGGGACGCAGTTCGAGGGCGGCCTTGACGGCATCCTTGAAGTCGGTGCCGGGCTGCGGGTCGAGGTCGATGCGCAGCTCGTCGGGGTGGTCGACGGCGTCCCTGCGTACGGGCCAGGGGTGGAAGGGCAGAGTGCCGAGGTTGGCGGCCCAGATCACGGCGGCGACCTCGGTGGGGCAGATCTCGTCCGCGGTGCGCCCGCTGGGGAAGGAGATGTGGGCGGTCGGGATCCAGTCGGGGAGGTACTTGGGGGCACGCTTCTGGAAGAAGGACTCGCCCTCGACGCCTTCCGGATAGCGTTCGAGGGTGGTGGGCCGGTCGCGCAGCGCGCGCAGGATGCCAGGCCCGACGGACAGGTAGTACTGGGCCACGTCCAGCTTGGTGAATCCCCGCGCGGGGAAGTAGATCTTGTCGGGGTTGGACAGCCGTACGCTCCGCCCGCCTGCTTCCAGTTCCACCGCTGCACCCATGTGGGCCACGGTAGGCCGAGCACGATTATGTCGCATATCGGGCAGAATCGACCCATGGATCTGCCCGTGATGCCGCCCGTGAAGCCGATGCTCGCCAAGGCCGTCAAGAAGATTCCGCCGGGAATGCACTACGAGGCGAAATGGGACGGCTTTCGGGCGATCGTGCACCGTGACGGGGACGATCTGGTCATCGGTTCCCGCACCGGCAAGCCTCTCACCAGGTATTTCCCTGAGCTGGTGGCCTCGCTCTCCCAGAATCTGCCCACGCGCTGCGTCATCGACGGGGAAATCGTCATCGCGCACGAAGGCAGGCTGGACTTCGACCGGCTCACGGAACGTATCCATCCGGCGGACTCCCGGGTGCGGATGCTCGCCGAGCGGACGCCGGCCAGTTTCGTCGCCTTCGACGTGCTCGCGCTGGGCGACGAGTCGCTCATGGACGCCCCGTTCAGGGCGCGCCGGGAGCGGCTCGAGGAGGCCCTCGCGGACACCCGGCCGCCGGTACATCTCACGCCGACGACGACCGACGTCGAGGTGGCGCAGCAGTGGTTCGACCAGTACGAGGGGGCGGGGCTGGACGGCGTCGTCGCCAAGCCGCTGGATCTGCCCTACCGGCCGGACACCCGGCTGATGTACAAGGTCAAGCACGAGCGCACCGCCGACGTCGTCGTCGCCGGCTACCGCTTCCACAAGAGCGGCCCGGTCGTCGGTTCGCTACTGCTCGGGCTGTTCGACGACTCGGGGGCGCTCCAGCACGTCGGCGTCTGCGCGGCGTTCTCGATGAAGCGGCGCGAGGAGCTGGTGGCGGAGCTGGAGCCGCTGCTCATGGATCCGGTGGACGGTCACCCGTGGGCCGCCTGGGCGGAGGAGAGCGCCCATGCGAGCGCGCGGCTGCCGGGGGCGCCGAGCCGCTGGTCCGGGAAGAAGGACCTCTCGTGGGTGGCGTTGCGGCCCGAGCGGGTGGTGGAGGTGGCCTACGACCACATGGAGGGTGACCGTTTCCGGCACACGGCGCAGTTCCGGCGGTGGCGCCCGGACCGGGACCCCTCCAGTTGCACGTACGCGCAGCTGGAGGAGCCGGTGAGCTACGACCTGGCCCAGGTGCTGCCGCCGTCAGGCGGGTGAGCGAAGGGTCGTCGCCGGGATCCGGCCGTCGTCCGGGTGGGCCACGACGACGCCGACGGCCGGGTCGAGGTCGCGGAGCAGCCCGCTGATCTGTCCCGCGGCGCCTGGTGCGGCGGCGTTCGCGCAGGTCGGTGGCCGAGTCCTTCAGCGGGCCGCGAGTTTTCCGGCGCCGCCCGCGAAGTCCTCGAGTGCCCTGCCGTGTTCGGACCGGGTACGCAGTACGGTCTCGCCTTCGATCATCAGCCGGGTGTTGGCGGGCAGTGCCTCGTCGGCGGCGGGGACGAACTCCTTGCCGTTGTCGCACGGCGTGCCCCGCCACTGTTCCGGACCGCAAACCGGACCGCCGGTCCGCGCCTGCCGCGGGCGGCGCGCGGTGATCGATGAAGGCGACCGGAATGCTTCATCCGCGGGCCGGTGATCACCGGGCGCCCGTCACCGGTGGCGGGCCGCGGGAGGGCTCGTCCCGGCCGGACGATCTCCCCGTCGGCGATCCCCGGGCCGAGTGTGGCCAGTGTCACCCTCGGGCCCGCGGCCGAGGGGCCCGTGCCGGCCGACAGGCCCGTGCTCCGGCCGGCGCCGCGGGCAGGCATGACGCTGCGCATGGCGTCAGCAATGGCCTGAACTGCGCTTTCGCATTGCCGGCCGCGGGGACTCCTGGCCACGCAGGAGGCCGCGCAGATCCACAGAGGGCGGCCGCCGGCCGCCCGGACCACCGGGGCGGGCACGTTCCGGCCGTGGCCGGAACATGGCGGCGGTGCGACGTGAAGGGCCCGCCGCGGCCCCGCAGTGATCAACCCGCTCGCCGTTCCACCCACTTGAGCTGCGCATTCGGCCCCCGAGGCCCCGATTCCGGCCGCCCGTGCCCTCCTTTGCGCCGCAAGGCCGCCGATTCGGGTGCTTCGGCGGCGTTCGCGTAAGGTATGTCGGCGGTGCCGCCGGGGGCGGACAGCCGGGCGAAGGGTGCGGTGCGCGCCTCTCGTACGGCGCCCTCGTCCTCCTGAGCAGCGCCGCCGGGACGCGGTCGACTCACTCCCGCGTAACGAGAGATCACGGGGCGACCCGTACGGTAAAGAAGGACTTCACGTGACCGCCTCCCCCCTCGTCCCGGTGCCGATCCCCGACCGCGTCGCGGCGCTGATCGGGTCCTGCATGCCGGTCCACATCCTCCAGGCGGAGATCGACGCCGAGTGCGCGGCTCGCGAGGTGAGCCTGTTCCGCGGGCCACTGTGCGCGGAGGACCGGGCGGACCGGGAGCACGCGCTCGCCACTCTCGCGCGGGCGAACAAGGTGCTGGCCGCGTACGACCCGCGGCTCACGGTCATGCCGCGCCGGCGGCGCTGACCGTCCGCGTCCTCAGTCGATGAAGGTGCCGTCGACGTACACCCAAGCGCCGTTCTCACGCTCGAAGTTGCTGTGCTCGTGCAGCTCGCCCCGGTTGCCGTGGTGGCGGTAGCGGGCACGGAAGGTCACGGTGCCTCTCGAGTGGAAGGCGCTGCCCTCCGTGGTGGCGACGATCTCGAGTGAGGTCCACTGCATGCCCGGGTCCAGCTCCAGGTGCCGGGGCCTGGTCGACGAGTGCCAGGTGCGCAGCAGGTACGCCGCGTCATGGGCGACGAAGGCGCTGTAGCGCGAGCGCATCAGCAGCTCTGCCGTGGGCGCGGACTCCTCCCCGCTGTGGAACCGGCCGCAGCACTCCCCGTACGGGGCGGGCAGCCCGCACGGGCAGGGCGACTCGGCGGTGAGGGTGGGAGGCATGGTGCTTCTGGTGTGTTTGGTTCGTCGGGCCATGGCTTCATTTTCCAGCCATTGAGCAATGGCGGCCCACGCGTGGCTTCCGAGTCGTGGGGGACCTCCGTATGCTCCAGCGCCGGAAACGAAAGTTACCGTCGGTAAGGGGCTTCGGATGGATCGTTCCGGCACGTCACGGCGTACCGCACGGCCTACCTCACGACGCACGTTCATGGCGGGCGCCGCAGCCGTGGGCGGCACCGCGGCACTGGCGACCGCCACGGCCTCCGGGACCGCGGCCGCCGCCGCGCCGGCCCTCTCCGTCGCCGTCCTCGGCGGCGGCGTCGCCGGGCTGACAGCGGCTCATGAACTCGCCGAGCGCGGGTTACGGGTCACCGTCTACGAGCGCCGGGCGCTCGGCGGCAAGGCCCGCAGCATGGACGTGCCCGACAGCGCCAGGGGCGGCCGCAGACCCCTGCCCGCGGAGCACGGCTTCCGCTTCATCCCCGGGATCTACCACAACCTGCCCGACACCATGCGCCGCATCCCCTTCCCGGGGAAGCCGGGCGGCGTCCGGGACAACCTGGTCGCACCGGCCGAGATGTCGTTCAGCCGCACCGGCCGCGAGGACCTGCGCATCCCGCTCCCCTGGCCCGGCCACCGGCCCCCCGGCCTCACCCTCGACGACATCCGCCGCGCCCTGACCGCGATGCTGGACACGGCCCTCGGCATCCCCTTCCACGAGACCGCGTACTTCGTGAACCGCATGCTCGTCTTCCTCACCAGCTGCGACGAGCGCCGCGACCGGACCTGGGAGGCCACACCCTGGTGGGAGTTCATCAGGGCGGAGGAGATGAGCTACGACTACCGGCGCATCCTCGCCGTCGGGCTCACACGCAATATCGTCGCGACCAAGGCCGAGGAGGCCAGCACCCGTACCGTCGCCACCCTGTTCGAGGCGTTCGTCCTCAACGCGCTGGGCCGCGGGGCCGACGGCCCGCTGGACCGCATCCTCGACGCCCCGACCAACGAGGCCTGGATCGACCCGTGGGTGACCCATCTGCGTTCCCTCGGCGTGGAGTTCAAGGTCGGCTGGACCGTACGCGAGGTGAAGTACGCCGCCGGACGGGTCACCGCGGCCGTGATCGAGAACCCGCAGGGCGGGCGCGAGACGGTGACCGCCGACCACTACATCTCCGCGATGCCGGTGGAACACGCCCGGCGCACCTGGGGACCCGCACTGCGCGCCGCCGACCCGCAGCTCGTGCGCTGCGACAAGCTTCGGACCGACTGGATGACCGGCATCCAGTTCTATCTCACCGAGCGCGCCCCGCTGCTGCACGGCCACCTCAACTGCATCGACTCGCCCTGGGCGCTGACCGCGATCCAGCAGGCCGCGCACTGGCCCGGCCGCGACTTCCCGGCCGACTACGGCGACGGCGTGGCCGTGGACTGCCTGTCGGTGGACGTCTCCGAATGGGACCGGCCCGGCATCCTGTACGGCAGGACCGCGAAGCAGTGCACCCGCACGGAGGTCGCCAAAGAGGTGTGGACACAGCTGAAGGCGGCGCTGAACGACACCGGCAAGGTGGTCCTCAAGGACAGCGCCCTGCACTCCTGGTTCCTCGACCCCGGCGTCGATGGCCTGGGCACCCCGCACCCCACCAACGACGACGAACTCCTCATCCACCCGGTGGGGACCTTCCACAACCGCCCGCAGGCCGCGACCCGCATCCCGAACTTCTTCCTCGCCGGGGACTACGTCTCGGTCGACATCGACCTCGCGACCATGGAGGGCGCGAACGCGTCCGCCCGCGCCGCCGTCAACGCCCTGCTGGACAACGCCGGCTCCACCGCCCCACGCTGCACGATCACACCGCTGTTCCGTGCCCCTGAGATGGAGCCCTTCAAACGGCACGACCGCACGCGCCACCGCCTCGGCCTGCCCAACGCGTTCGACCTCGGATGACGACTCGGCCCCTCGGTGCGGACGCGCCGGGCCTCCGACGCATCACCCCCGTAGGACCGGCCCGCCCGCGGGCGCCGAGTAGCGTACGGGCATGAAGCTCACCATTCTCGGCGGCGGCGGATTCCGGGTCCCTCTGGTGTACGGGGCGCTGCTCGGCGATCAAGGAGAGGGGCGGGTCACCCGCGTCACCCTGCACGACGTGGACGGCGGCCGGCTGGACGCGGTGTCCCGGGTGCTCGCCGAGCAGGCGGCCGGGCACCCGGACGCGCCCGAGGTCTTCGTGACCCTGGACCTCGACGAGGCCGTGCGCGGCGCGGACTTCGTCTTCTCCGCCATCCGGGTCGGCGGGCTGGAGGGCCGGGCGGAGGACGAGCGGGTCGCCCTCCGCGAGGGCGTGCTCGGCCAGGAGACCGTCGGCGCGGGCGGCATCGCCTACGGGCTGCGCACCGTGCCCGTGGCCGTGGGCATCGCCCGCCGGATCGCGGCGCTCGCCCCCGACGCGTGGGTCATCAACTTCACCAACCCGGCCGGCCTGGTCACCGAGGCGATGAGCCATGTCCTCGGCGACCGGGTCATCGGGATCTGCGACTCGCCGGTGGGGCTCGGCAGGCGGGTGGCCAAGGTGCTGGGCGCCGACCCCGCGAGCGCCTGGATCGATTATGTGGGCCTCAACCACCTCGGCTGGCTGCGCGGCCTGCGCGTCGGCGGACGCGACCGACTGCCGCAGCTCCTCGCCGACGACGACGCGCTGTCCTCCTTCGAGGAGGGCAGGCTCTTCGGGCCGGAGTGGCTGCGGTCGCTGGGGGCCGTGCCCAACGAATACCTGCACTACTACTACTTCAACCGCGAGACGGTGCGCGCCTACACGGAGGCCGAACAGACCCGGGGCGCGTTCCTCGGCCGCCAACAGCACCGCTTCTACGCGGAGATGGAGCGCTCCGACACACCGGCCCTGACGGCCTGGCGCCGTACGCTCGCCGAGCGGGAGGCCACATACATGGCCGCCAACCGGGACGCGGCGGGCGTCGGCGAACGCGACGAGGACGACCTGGAGTCCGGCGGCTACGAGAAGGTGGCGCTCGCCCTGATGCGGGCCGTCGCCCGCGACGAGCGCACCACGCTGATCCTCAACGTCCGCAACCGCGGCACCCTCTCCGTGCTGGACGCCGATGCCGTCATCGAGGTCCCCTGCCTGGTCGACGCCGGCGGTGCCCATCCGGTGAGCGTCGACCCTCTCCCGTACCACGCGGTCGGGCTCGTCACCGCGGTCAAGGCAGTCGAACGCGAGGTGCTCGCCGCGGCGCAGAGCGGTTCACGGGCGGGCGCGGTGAAGGCCTTCGCGCTGCATCCGCTGGTCGACTCGGTGAGCGTGGCCCGCCGCCTCCTCGACGGCTACCGGGCCGCGCATCCGGGGCTGGCGTATCTGACAGCCCCGTAAGGCGGAGCGGGGCACCCGACCGGAGCAGCGCAGTCCTTACGTACCTGTGACGGCACGGCGCGGACCGGCGATCCGCGGGTCCGCCCGCCGTAGCGTCGCAGCATGCGTGTACTAGTCACAGGCGGCGCGGGCTTCATCGGCTCGCAGATCGTCACGGCGCTCACCGCGCGGGGCCATGACGCGGTGGTCCTCGACGCCCTGCTCCCCGTCTCCCGTTCCGCGGCCCGTCCCGGGCCGCCCCTGCCATCCGGCGCCGCGTGGATCCACGCGGACGTGCGGGACCCGGTGGCGGTGGCCGACGCACTGCGCGGCGTGGACGCCGTCTGCCACCAGGCGGCGATGGTCGGCCTCGGCACCGACTTCTCCGACGCGCCCGACTACGTCAGTTGCAACGACCACGGCACGGCCGTGCTGCTCGCGGCGATGGCTGAAGCAGGGGTCTTGGATCTGGTGCTCGCCGGGTCGATGGTCGTCTACGGCGAGGGCCGCTACGACTGCGCCCGGCACGGCCGGGTACGGCCCGGTCCGCGCGCCGCGACCGACCTCGCGGCCGGCCGGTTCGAGCCGCTGTGCCCCACCTGCGGCGACGCGCTCGTCCCCGGTCTCGTCGACGAGGACGCGCCCGTCGACCCGCGGAACGTGTACGCCACGACGAAGCTGGCGCAGGAAAACCTGGCGGCGGCCTGGGCCAGATCGACGGGCGGACGCGCCGTCGCGCTGCGCTACCACAACGTGTACGGCCCAGGGATGCCGCGCGACACCCCCTACGCCGGCGTCGCCGCCTTCTTCCGGTCGGCACTCGAACGCGGCGAGCCGCCCCGCGTCTTCGAGGACGGCGGACAGCGCAGGGACTTCATCCATGTGCGGGACGTGGCCGAGGCGAACGCCGTCGCCCTGGAGGCGGTCCACGGGCGGCAGCCGGGAGTCCTCACCGCGTACAACACCGGCAGCGGCACCCCGCACACCGTCGGTGAGACGGCGGCCGCGCTGGCCGCCGCGCACGGCGGGCCGAAGCCGGTCGTCACCGGCGAGTTCCGACTCGGCGACGTTCGGCACATCACCGCCGACTCGGCACGGCTGCGCACCGAACTGGGCTGGAAACCCCGCATCGGCTTCGACGAAGGCATGGCCGAATTCGCCGCGGACGGACCGGGGGCGGCATGCTGACCGCAGACGTCGTCCTGCCCTGCCTCGACGAGGCGGAGGCACTCCCCTGGGTGCTGTCCCGCATCCCGGCCGGCTGGCGGGCGATCGTCGTCGACAACGGCTCGACGGACGGCTCCGCCGAGATCGCCCGCGCGCTCGGCGCCCTCGTCGTACCAGAGCCCCGGCGCGGCTTCGGTTCCGCCTGCCATGCGGGGCTGCGGGCGGCGGAGGCCGAGTACGTGTGCTTCTGCGACTGCGACGCGTCGCTCGACCCGGGACTGCTGGCCGGGTTCGTCCGGCGGATCGCGGACGGCGACTGGGACCTGGTGCTGGGGCGGCGGCGACCGCAGAAGCGGGGAGTGTGGCCGGCGCACGCCCGGGCCGGCAACGCCGCTCTGTCCCGCATGCTGCGCCGGCGCACCGGCCTGCGGCTGCGCGACCTCGGCCCCCTTCGGGCCGGGCGCCGCGCCGACCTGCTGGCCCTCGATCTGACCGACCGCCGCAGCGGCTACCCCCTCCAGATGGTGGTCCGCGCATGCGACGCGGGCCTGCGGGTGACGGAGGTCGACGTCCCCTACCTGCCGAGAACGGGAAAGTCGAAGGTGACGGGCACCTGGCGGGGCACCTGGCACGCCGTACGGGACATGGGCGCGGTCCTGGCGGAACAGCCGCGTTCCCCGGTGAACGGCGGCACCCTGTGAACGGCACGCTGCTGGTGATCGCGAAAGCACCGGTGCCCGGCCGGGTCAAGACGCGGCTCACCCCCGCCTACACCCCGAAGGCGGCCGCCGCGCTCGCCGAGGCCGCCCTGCGGGACACCCTCGACGCGGTCCTCGCCACCCCCGCCCGCCGGCGGATCCTGGTGCTCGACGGAGAATCGGGGGCGTGGCTGCCGCCGGGCCTCGAGGTCGCACCGCAGTGCGGCGGCGGCCTCGACGCGCGGCTCGCGGCCGCCTTCGCGCTGTGCGGGACCGAGGGGCCGGCCCTGCTGATCGGGATGGACACCCCGCAGGTTTCACCCCGGCTCCTCACCGCCGGGCTGGAACCGGGCCCCGGGGAGGCCGCGTTCGGCCCTGCGGACGACGGCGGGTTCTGGGCCCTCGGCCTCGGCTCGCCCGCCCTGCACGGCCGGCTCGTGCTCGGCGTACCCATGTCGTCGCCCGACACGGGCGCCGCACAGCGAAAGCGGCTCGTCGGAGCCGGACTGACGGTGCGTGAACTGCCGACGCTACGGGACGTCGACACGCCCGACGATGCCCGTGCGGTGGCCACCGCCGCACCACACACGCGGTTCGCCGCGGCGCTGGTCACGACGGCCAAGGCCGGCTCAGGAGCGGGGGCGGGGGCGCGGTGACCGCGCCTCCGTGGCAGGCCGACCCGTACACGGACGCCCTTCGCACCGGCCGCGGCCCGCTGTTCCTGCGCCGCCCCGACGGCCGGCTGCTGCCCCTTGAGGTCGAACGCTGGTGCGCGGAACCGGACGCCGCCGATCGCACGGTCCTCTCCCACAGCCACGGAGCCGTCCTGGACATCGGCTGCGGTCCCGGTCGCCTGGTCGCCGCGCTCGCCGCGCAGGGGCGGACCGCGCTCGGCATCGACCTCAGCCCGGAGGCCGTGGCCCGCGCCATACGCATCGGCGGCAGCGCGCTGCGCCGCTCCGTGTTCGAACCCCTGCCGCGGGAGGGCCATTGGGACACGGCTCTGCTGATCGACGGCAACACCGGCATCGGCGGCGACCCGGGCGCGCTCCTGTCCCGGGTGGCCGAACTCGTCAGGCCCGGCGGTCTGCTGATCGCGGAGGCGGCCCCGCTGGACGTGGACGAACGCACTGTCGTCCAGGTCTTCGACGGCACGACGGCGGAGGGCTCGGCGTTCCCCTGGGCCCGGGTGGGCACGGAGGCACTGCTGCGGTACGGGCGGGCGGCGGGGTGGGGGCCAAAGGACGTGTGGGGGGCCGGAGGGCGACGGTTCGTGGCGATGCGGCGGGGGGGGGGGGTAGAGGCATAGCGCCTGCGGCGGGCGTTCCACGGCCTGATTGGCGTCCGCGAGGTGGGCGATACCGAAGTCGGCGAGGACGACACGGTCCTTGGTCAGGAGCACGTTGTCCGGCTTGATGTCACGGTCGGTGATCCGCGCTCCGTGCGCCTCGGTCAGCGCGTCGAGCAGGGCGCCGCCGATCTCGCCCCCCGCTGCACGGGCGGCCGGCCCCGGCGGCGGATGGCGGCGGCCAGGGACTGCACGCGGATCAACTCCATGACGATGACGGGGGCACCGTGGTACTCCACGACGTCATGGATGGTGATGATCCCGGAGTGGCTGAGAGGGACCGCTGCGCGGGCCTCGCCGGTGAACCGCCGGAGCAGCACGGCACGGTCGCCGTCGTCCATACCCGGCGGCTCGAGGCCACGCCGGACCCGACCCCTACCGCCCTGGCCGATGTCCAGCGCCCTCGACGCGAGTGCAGGAGCCCGGCTTCGTCCCTTGGCCGGGCCGACCCTCTCCCCTGCGGCGGGCACCGTATCGCCTCGGAGGTAGTGCTCGGCGAGCACGATGCCGGTTTTCACGGACACCGGCACAGGCATATGTTCCGGTCATATTGAGAACGTGAGGGTGGACACAACCGAAGGCCCCTCACCGCAAATTCTCCGCCTCTTGGCCACGTCGATGGTGGAATCTCCGCTCAGGGGCGAGGCGAAGGCGACGCCAGAGTAAGATCAACTTTATTCAAGTTTGTACCTCACATGGCCAGTTGTCCACTTGATGCCCAACCCCGTACCGCCGGTTTCGGCTCACCGGCCGGACCCAGGTAGGCATGCGACCGCGGTGTCGATCGCACTGCAGTCCCGAAACACCTTGCACCTGGGGAGACCCTCCATGTCCCGATTCACCCGCCGCCAGGCCCTCAGCGCCGTCGGCGCCGCCGCCGGCCTCGCGGTCATCGGCGCCGCGCCCGCCGTCGGCAGCGCACGTGACCGAGCACCGAAGACACCGGCCACGCCGCACGCCCACGACGCATCCGGTGCCTTCGACGAGGTCTACCTGGGCCGCCGCATCCAGGGCGCACCCAGCCACGGCGGCGGCCACCACGACCACCATGGCGGCGGCTGGACCGTGCATGTCGACGGCGAGGAGCTGCACCTCATGCGCAACGCCGACGGCACATGGATCAGCGTCATCACCCACTACGAGCCGCTCTCCACCCCGCGCGCCGCGGCTCGCGCCGCTGTCCGGGAACTTCAGGGCGCAGCCCTCGTCCCCCTCGCCCTCTCCTGAGCCCGGAGCACCAGTCACCATGACCGTACGCAAGAACCAGGCAGACCTGACCAGCACCGAGAAGCGCGCCTTCGTCGACGCACTCCTCGAACTCAAGCGCGGTGGCCGCTACGACTCGTTCGTCACCACCCACAACGCCTTCATCATGGGTGACACCGACAGCGGCGACCGGGTCGGCCACCGGTCCCCGTCCTTCCTGCCCTGGCACCGACGTTTCCTCATCGAATTCGAGCAGGCTCTCCAGTCCGTCGACCCGTCCGTCGCCCTCCCGTACTGGGACTGGACCGCCGATCGCACGCCCGCCGCCTCACTCTGGGCGGCGGACTTCCTCGGCGGCAGCGGCCGCAGCAGGGACGGACAGGTGATGGACGGGCCGTTCGCCGCCGCCACCGGCGGCTGGGGAATCTCCATACGGGTCGACGGACGCGGCTACCTGCGCCGGGCGCTCGGCGCAGGCGGCCGTCAACTCCCCACCCGCGCCGAGGTCGACACCGTCCTCGCGATGAGCACCTATGACATGCCGCCCTGGAACAGCGCCTCCGACGGCTTCCGCAACCACCTCGAAGGCTGGCGTGGAGTGAACCTCCACAACCGCGTGCACGTCTGGGTCGGCGGCCATATGGCCACCGGAGTCTCACCGAACGACCCGGTGTTCTGGCTGCACCATGCCTTCATCGACAAGCTCTGGACCGAATGGCAGGCCCTGCACCCCGACTCCCCGTATCTCCCCGAGACAGGCACCGCGAACGTCGTCGACCTCCACGACACCATGCGTCCCTGGAACGATGTCACCCCGGCCGACATGCTCGACCACACCCCGCACTACACCTACGACCGAGCCGCGTAACTCGGCCCAGGAGCCGGGCCGGATACAGCGCGGTCCGGCTGCCCGTCGCCCCGCCCGCCTCCCAGGGGCGCTGACCGGCGACAGCAGAACAACGCCCGCGGCAGGGGGCGGGATGCTCGGTCAGGGTGTCGTGGCTCGGGCGCGGTCGTTCCGGTCCGCCGCCCCGGACCGGTCGGCCGAGGCGCCGGAACGTCAGCGCCGGGCGGGAGCCCGGCGCGCAGGACGTCGACGCGATGGCGGACGGCGGCCTCCGCCGAGACGCAGTGCGTTCCCCTCCCGATCCGGTACGGCGTGTCGGGCGACGGCGCGGGCCGATTCACCCCGCGCAGCGGTACCGTCAGCCGCCCGGGACCGCCCGCAGCGCCCCCGGCCGACGCCCCGTCAGCGCGTCCAGCGCCGCCGCGGACGCCGCGTCCGCGGGCACGTGGACCAGCAGGCGCTGGTCGTCGTCCGCGGGCAGGTCCAGCGTCTCGTAGGCGAGCCGCAGTTCCCCCGCCTCCGGGTGCACCAAACGCGTGACGCCGTTCGCCCGCGGGAGCCCCGGCAGTCGTTCCACCCGGTCGGTGAAGACCGTGCCGACCGTCACGGTCAACTCGTCCGCCAGGGCCGCGATGTGCGTGTCCGCGCGGAACGGCCCGTGTTTCAGCGACGCGACCTGTTCGTCGGCGACGTGTTCCCAGTCGGGGTAGGCGGCGCGGGCCCGGTCGTCGGTGAGGACGAAGCGGGCCGCGTTGGGCGGGGTGCCGTCGAGCATGCCGAGCGGGCCGAACAGCCGCTCGTACCCTACGGTCCAGGCCAGCAGTTCGCTCAGCCGGTTGACGAGCACCGCGGGCGCGGGCTCGAGCCGTTCGAGCAGGGCCCGCACGGTGGGGCGGACGTCACGAGCCGGCCTCGCGCCGCCCATGCAGTTGAAGCCGGCGTCGGCGGACTTGGTGAGCCGGTGGAGGTGGATACGTTCGCCGGCCGAGAGCCGCAGCGCGTCGGCGAGCGCGGAGAGCACCGGCGGGGAGGGCCGCCGATCCCGGCCCTGTTCCAGGCGGGTCACGTACTCGACGCTCACGCCGGCGAGCGTCGCCAGCTCCGATCGGCGCAGGCCGGGAGTACGGCGTCGGGGACCGGCGGGCAGGCCCACGTCGGCGGGGGCGACCGCCTCGCGGCGCGTGCGCAGGAACAGGCCCAACTCGTTGTCGCTCACCGTTCGAACGTAACAGCCCGGAGCGTCGGGACGGTGGCCCTGTCACTACCAGTCTCGGCCCGGCCTTTCTCGGTGCCGCCCGGGACGGCAGGTTGGGACGCGTCGGCCCCGAGGGGGGCCGTCCCTGTCCTTCGAGGAGTACATACGTGTCCGAGAACAACGTCGAGAAGAAGTCCGCCAAGAAGCTCGAGCTGGTGGTGGTCATCGGCAGCGTCCGCCAGGGCCGCTTCGGTCCCGTGGTCGCCGAGTGGTTCGCCGAGCAGGCCCGGCAGCACGGCCGGTTCGGTGTCGAGGTGGTGGATCTGGCGGACACACCGCTGCCGCTGGACCTGCCGCCCCTGCCGCCGGCGCTCCAGCCCGACATGGAGCGGCCGGCGGACATGGCCCCGCTGACACGGCGGCTCGCGGCGGCCGACGCGATCGTGGTGGTGACACCGGACTACAACCGCAGTTTCCCGGCGTCCCTGAAGGCCGCGATCGACTGGCACTACACCGAGTGGCAGGCGAAGCCGATCGGCTTCGTCGGCTACAGCGGCGGCAGCGGCGGTCTGCTGGCGATCGAGCAGCTGCGCCAGGTGTTCGGTGAGCTGCACGCGCACACGGTCCGCGACATGGTCTCGTTCCCCCGCTACTACGAGCTGTTCGCTCCCGACGGCACGCTCATCGACCCCGACGGCCCCACCTCCGCGGCCAAGACGATGCTCGACCAGCTCGACTGGTGGGGCTCCGTGCTCCACGACGCGCGCCGTGACCGTCCGTTCGGAGCCGCCTGACGGCGGCCGTGCCGCGCAGCCGCCGCAGGAGTACCACCGCCGCGGTGGCGAGGACCACAGCGGCAAGGGACAGCAGCCAGTTGCGCGGATAGTCCAGTGGAAGGACCGAGGGGTTGTGCGGCGTTCCGGGGGCGAAGAGGACCGGCAGGGCGATCAGCGTCAGGCAGCCGGCGGTGACGAGCGCCCCGCGCAGCGGTCCCCGGCCGGGGAGCCGTGCGAGGAGCAGCCCGGCGGCGAGCACCAGCGGGGCGAGAAGGATGTCGTGGAGGACGACCGCTCCCGCCAGCCAGAGGGCGACGTCCTTTGCCTGCCCGCCACTGAGGAGGAGGAAGACGCCGACGCCCATGAGGGCGACGCCGGCTGCCCCTGTCGCGATACGCATCACAGCACCTCGATCCTGCCGACCCACTTGGTCTGCCACACGCCGGGACGGTTGGGGGCGATGATCCGGGCGGGGAAGCCGTGGTCGAGGGAGAGGACCTCGCCGCCCAGGCGCAGCGCGAGGAGTGTGAGCGGGTCGTCGGTGTATCCGCCGCCCATCTCCATCACCCGGTAGGCGCCGCGCCGCTCCAGCGATACGACCCTCAGCGCGGTGCCGGGTCGTGCGCCGGCCCGCTCCACCAGGTCCCGGACACGTACGCCGGTCCAGCGCGCCGACTTGCTCCAGCCTTCTACGCAGGCGATGGGCAGGGTCACAGTGTGCTGGGGCAGTGCGGCCAGCTCGTCGAGGGTGAGCGTGTACGGGCGGGGGCCGGTGACGGTGAGCCGCCAGCCGGTGAGATCCGGGACGCTCACGTGGGCCGCGACGGCGGTGCGGTTGACGGGCAGGCCCTGCGCTCCGTGGTCGGGGTGACGGGGCGCGAGGAGATCCAGGCGCCGCAGTGGGGTGAGGGACTGGCCGACGGTGGTGAGGGTGACCGCCCCCACGGCCGCGGCGACGCCGGTGAGGAGGGAGCGCCGGTCCGGTCCGTCCGCGGCGGGCAGTTCGAGCGTTCCGGGCGAGCGCCGGCTCCAGTGGCCTTTGATCTGCGGGTATTTGACGGCGGTGTGCAGGACGAGGGCGCCCGCCAGCAGCCAGGCCACCGCGAAGTGGACGGGCACGAAGGAGAACGGCCACGGGTACCACTGCGCGGTGTTCAGCAGTCCCGTGGTGAGCTGGAAGAGGGCCGCGGCGACCAGCACGCCCACCGACAGCCGTTCGAGGGCGTGCCGCAGGGAGCGCAGCGCGGGCCGCACGAACAGCCTCGGATATACAGTCCACAACTTGACGAGCAGGAGCGGGACGGCCGCGATGCCGCTCGCGACATGGAGGCCCTGGTTGAGGCGGTAACCCCAGTACGGCCGGCTCGGCAGCGAGCCGGCGAGCCAGTCCGGCGGGCGTTGCAGGTAATGGCTGATCACCCCGGTCACGAAGCACACGGCGATCGCCACGCCGAGCAGGCGGCCGACGGAGGTGGCCGTGCGGGCGTCGTGCAGCCTGCCGGTGAAGCCCGGCGGCCGGAGGGTGATCGGTGGTCGGATCCTCATGTCTTCCATGAGACCTCCGCCGGGGCCGGTGCGAGGGATCCGACACCTTACGGAACGCGGACGTCAGGAGGCGTCTCCCCCGTTCGGGCCGCTGACGCTGGAAGGCTGGTGACCGTGATCAACACGCGCACGCTCACCGCCTGTCTCCTCGTCGCCTGCCTGACGGCCGTGCTGGCGGCGACGGTCCTCAAGGACGGCTACGTCACCGATCCAGGCGGCCTCGCACGGTGGTACGCCGCCTGCTGGCTGCTGTTCGCGGCGGCCGTCCTCGCCTTGCGCAGGACGCCCGTGCGGCACGCCGTGGCACTGGTCGTCGCGGGTGGCGTCGCGGTCGCGGCGACGGGCCTGCTCGCCCCGCCGCGTACGAGCACCGACTCCTACCGCTACGCCTGGGACGGCAGGGTGCAGGCGGCCGGGATGTCGCCGTACGACCGTCCGCCCGCCGATCCGGCGCTCGCCGGGCTGCGCGACGACTGGCTGTTCCCGCGCGGAGCGGACTGTGCGCTGCCGGAGCGGTCGCGCATCGACGGGCCCGCGGGCGAGCGACACTGCACCCGGATCAACAGACCGCAGGAGCACACCATCTATCCGCCGGTGGCGCAGGGCTACTTCCTGGTCGTCCACGCGCTGTCGCCCGAGGACGCCCGGCACAAGGCCCTCCAGACGGGCGGTGCGCTCCTGACGGTCGGCACGACCGTCGCGCTCGTGCTGGTGCTGCGCCGTCGCGGTGATCCGCGGCAGGCCGCACTCTGGGCGTGGTGTCCGGCGGTCCCGGTGGAGGCGGTGAACAACGCGCACGCCGACGTTCTGGGAGTCCTGCTCGCGGTGGTGGGACTGTGGGTGGTGGTGCGCGGGCGCTTCGAGGGCGGTGTGCTGCTCGGGGCGGCGGTGGCGACGAAGCTGCTGCCCGCGGTGGTGCTGCCGGGTGCGCTGTCCGGCGTCCGGCGGTGGCGGGACGCGGCGGCCGTGCTGGTGCCGGCCGCGGCCGTTGTGGCGGTGACGTACCTGCCGCACGTGCTGCTGTCGGAGGGCTCCGTGCTCGGCTACCTGGGCGGCTACACCGAGGAGGAGGGATACGACGACCCGTCGGCCCGCAACCGCTACGCGCTGCTGCGGCTGGTGCTGCCCGACGCCTGGGCTCTGCCCGCGGCGCTGCTGGTGACGGCGGCGGTGGTCGTGCACGTCGTGCGCCGCGGCGACCCGCAACGGCCCTGGAGCGGCGCCGTGGCGGTGACGGGCACGGTGTTCCTGCTGATGACGCCGGGATACTCCTGGTACGCGCTGCTCCTGGTGGCGCTGGTCGCGTTGGACGGCCGGTGGGAGTGGCTGGGCGTCGCGGCAGCGGGAGCGGCCAAGTACGTGTCGGTGCACCTCGACGGGGACAGCTCGGTGGTGGGCACGACGGCGTACGCCCTCGCGGCCGCCGCGGTGGTGGCCGGGATGCTGGTCCGGCGGCGCCGGGCCGTGCCTGCGGGTGCTGTCGGCGCAGCGGTGGCCGCAGGACGGGAGTCCGGGTTTGTCCCGGTGGGCAGGAAGGAGGAATGACCACCTCCGCCGAACGGTCCGAAGCCTCGCCCGTCCGCTCCGGCCGTGCGCTGCTGGCCGGTTCGGTCGGCAATTTCGTCGAGTGGTACGAATTCGGTGTCTACGGCTACTTCGCCACGATCATCGCCGCCAACTTCTTCACGCCCGAGGGCGGCAGCGACGTCGAGGCACTGGTGAAGACCTACGCGTCGTTCGCGCTCGCGTTCTTCTTCCGCCCGGTCGGGGCCGCGCTGTTCGGCCGGATCGGTGATCGGATCGGGCGCCGCCCGACGCTGATCCTTGTCATCGGCCTGATGACGCTCGCCACCACCCTGATCGGTCTGCTGCCGACGTACGCCACCATGGGCGCCCTGGCGCCGTGGCTGCTCACCCTGCTGCGCATCGTCCAGGGACTGTCCGCGGGCGGCGAGTTCGGCGGGGCCGTGTCGTTGATGACGGAGTTCGCGCCGCCCGGCCGGCGCGGCCTGTACGGGTCGTGGCAGTCGTTCACGGTGGCGCTCGGCCTGCTCGGCGGCGCGGGGGCGGCGGCGCTGCTGGCGACCGTGCTGTCGGAGGCGGCGCTGAAGGACTGGGGCTGGCGGCTGCCGTTCCTGCTGACGCTTCCCCTCGGCGCGGTCGCCCTGTGGCTGCGGCTGCGTCTCGAGGAGACGCCGCGCTTCCGGGAGGCGGAGGCGGCGCCGGTCGCGCCACCGCCGCCCCGGGAGGTCGTGCGGGCGATCGTGCTCGGCGCGGGCCGGATCATGGGCTGGGCGGCGGCGGGTTACACCTTCCTGGTGGTGCTGCCGTCGTATCTGCAGTTCGGTCTGAACGCGTCGTTCCGGGAGGCGCTGATCGCCACGGTCCTGGCGAACCTGGGCTTCGCGGCGTCGATCATCCCGGCGGGGCTGCTCAGCGACCGGGTCGGCCGGCGGCCGGTGATGCTGACAGGTGCGTCCCTGGTGGTGCTGCTGGCCCTGCCGCTGATGAACCTCCTTCAGGACGAGGGGGCTTCGGCGGCCGCCAAGGGCGCCGCGGTCTTCGCAGCCGGCGCCGTGGTGGGCCTGCTCGCGGGCCCCGGGCCGGCGATGCTGGCGGAGATGTTCCCGACGTCGGTGCGCTGTACGGGACTCGGCCTGGCGTACGCGCTGTCCAACGCGGTCTTCTCGGGGTGCGCGGGCCTCGTCATCACCGAGCTCATCAAACGGACGGGCAGTGTCGACATCCCCGCCTATTACGCGGCCGCCACCTGCGCGGTCAGCGTGTTCGCGCTCCTCACGCTGCGCGGCGACGATCACCGCAGGGCGCTGCGGTGAGGGTCGTCGGGCTGATGTCAGGGACGTCGTACGACGCGATCGACGCCGCGGCCGCCGACATCGTCCTGGAGGACGGCACGCTGAAGCTGTCCCCGCTCGGCCTGATCCGGGAGCCGTACGACGACGAGCTGCGCACGGCGCTGTCGGGAGCGCTGCCGCCCGCCGCGACCTCGCTGGAGCGGGTGTGCCTGCTGGACACCCGCATCGGGCAGGCGTTCGCCGCGGCGGCGGTCCGCGCGGACCATGAACTGTGCGCGGGGCGAGCGGAGTTGGTGGCCTCGCACGGGCAGACCGTGTACCACTGGGCGGAGGCCGGGCAGGTCCACGGCACGCTCCAGCTGGGGCAGCCGGCGTGGATCGCGGAGGCGACGGACTGCACGGTGGTGTCCGACTTCCGTCCGAGGGACGTGGCGGCGGGCGGTCAGGGCGCCCCGCTGGTCAGCCTGGTGGATCTGCTGTGGCTGCGCGCCCGGCCGGGCGTGCCGGCAGCCCTCAATCTGGGAGGGATCGCGAACGTCACCGTGGCGGGCGGTGCGGGGGACCCGGTCGCGTTCGACACCGGGCCGGCGAACGCCCTGGTGGACGCGGCGGTGGTGGAGCTGACGGGTGGACGGCTCCGCTACGACATGGACGGGGCGCTGGCTGCCGCGGGACGGGTCCATCAGCCGCTCCTTGACCAACTGCTGGCGGAGCCGTACTACCGGCTGCCTCCGCCGAAGACGACCGGCAAGGAGCTGTTCCACACGGGCCATGTGCGTGAAGCGCTGGGCGGCGTGGGCCCGTTGCCGCCCGAGGACGTGATCGCCACGCTCACGCGGCTGACCGCGCGGACCGTGGCGGACGCGCTGCGGCCGCTGGGCGCGACCGAGGTCGTCGCGTCGGGAGGCGGCACGCACAACCCGGCGCTGATGGCTGCGCTGCGGGCCGAGCTGGCCGGAACACCGCTGCGCACCTCCGATGAGCTGGGGGTGCCGGCCGCCGCGAAGGAGGCGTACGCCTTCGCCGTGCTCGGCTTCCTGACGGTGCACGGCGTGGCCGGCACCGTGCCTGCGTGCACGGGTGCCCGAGGGGCGCGCGTCCTCGGGTCGATCACCCCGGGCGGACGTGTTCCGGTATTCGCGGTCCCGGCTGAGCGCCGGGTCGACTCCCTGGTCGTCATGGACCGTTGAGGGTGGTGGTGCGGTGGGCCGTGGTGGTGCGGTGGGTCCGCACCACCACGGCCTCGGCGAGCGTGTTCGGGGCCGCCGGAGCGCCGCTCCCGTGCCCGTACTCCTGATGCCGTGCCGGCCTGCTGCCCCCGCGGCAGCAGGTCAGGCGACCAGGAAATCCGCCTTGCCCGCCTTCGCTCCCTGGATGAACGCCTCGATCTCGCCGGAGGTGTAGATCAGGGCCGGTCCGTCGGGGTCGGCGGACTGGCGCACCGCGACCCTGCCGTCGGCCAGCTTCATGGTCTCGACGCAGTTGCCGCCGTTGCCGCCGCTCCAGGGCTTGTGCCAGCCTTCCTCACCCAGCTCGGCGGCCGGCATTCCGTTGTATATGCGTTTCATTCACAGCTCCTTGCGGAGATCGTCGAGGATCTCCTTCGTGCGTTGTACTGTCGCGGCCTGAGCCGCCATGCGGTCCATGACCTCGAGGTGTGTGGCGACCTCGGGGCGCGCGTCGAGATAGACGGCACCGGTCAGGTACTCGCTGTAGACCATGTCCGGGAGCTCGGCCACCGCGAACCGGAAGAGGACGAAGGGTCCGTACGTGCCGGGATGGTGGCCGGCCGCGAACTCGGCGATCTGCAAGGTGACGTTCGGAAGCCGTGCGCCCTCGAGCAGCTTCTCGATCTGGGCCTTCATCACGCCGGGCCCGCCGACGGGTCTGCGCAGCACCGTCTCGTCCATGATCACCCAGAGCTTGGGGGCGTCCGGGCGGGTCAGCAGGGACTGGCGCTCCATGCGCAGCGCCACATGGCGTTCGACGTCGTCCGGCTCCGTGTGGCCGATGGCTCCGCCGATCATGATGGCCCTGGCGTAGTCCTCGGTCTGGAGCAGACCGGGCACGAAGTGCGGTTCATACGCACGGATGAGGCTTGCGGCACCCTCCAGGCTGACGTACATGCTGAACCAGTTGGGCAGGACGTCGTGGAAACGTTGCCACCAGCCGGGCTTGTTGGCCTCTTCGGCCAGCTCGACGAAACCGCGGGCCTCCTCGTCGCCGATCCCGTAGGCGCCGAGGAGCAGTTGGACGTACGGGATCTTCAGCGCGACCTCGGCGGTCTCCATCCTGCGGATGGTGCCGGGGGCTACGCGGAGGACCTTGGCCGCTTCCTCGCGTCTGAGGCCGGCGCGCTCCCGCAGATCCTGCAGACGCTTGCCGAGAACGACCTGCCCCACGGTGGGGGCGGACCGCGGTTCACTCACTTCGAGACCTCCCCACGTGCTTGTTTGCGAGCAGTGTGCCATGGCACCCATTCAATGAATATGCCCACTCTGAATTTTTCATAGTGGGGGTTGCCAATGTGATGGCTGCAGCGGGAGAGTGGTCGTGTGAACCGTGACGCGCTCGCCAACGAGCTCCTGGACTCCCTTGCGGGGACCGATCTCACCCGGTATGCCTTCGAATTGCCGGCGCGCGCCGAACAGGTCTCACGGGCAAGAAAGTTGGTCTCCGCGCGATTGGGAAGCTGGGGCGTCGAGGGAGACGCCCGCGACACCGCCCTGCTCGTGCTCTCCGAGCTGTTCACCAACGCCATCGTCCACACCGGCGGCCATCTGGTCGGCTGCGAACTCCTCGCCGGCGCGGGCCGGTTGCGCGTGACGGTGCAGGACCAGGGCGCCGCCACCACCGGCCCGCGCGTCTGCCACGGCTCGCAGGGCGAGCGCGGGCGGGGACTGCTGCTCGTGGAGGCGGTGAGCCGCGCCTGGGGCACGTACGACGCCGCGCCGGGAGTGGGCCGCGTCGTCTGGGCCGAACTGCCCTTCATATCCGGTGCCGTGTCCAGGGAAGGGGCATCGGCGTCGGAGTGGCCGTGCTGAGGAACCTGGCGCCGCTCCTGTCCCGGGGCGTGCGTCACGACGATGCCGACCTCCTGAGCAGACTCGAGGTCCCCGCCGCGCTCCCCACCACGCTGGGGTGCGACGCGGTCGGCGTCCCCGCGCACTACGGAATCCGCCTGCTCGCCCGGATGCGGAGCACCGGCTGCGTGTTCGCCGACGGGGCCTGGTGGTGGTGGATCGTTCCCGCCGGCTCCGACCTCGACCTGATCTGGCCGCTGCCGTCCCACTACGCCCGCGGGGCACGGGTGCCCGCCAGCGGCGCCCGGCTGATCTGCCGACCGGACGGCCCGAGCCCGTACACGCCGCCCATCCCGCTGTTCTTGATGACCTGTCAACTCACTGGCACCACGCCGCGTTGGCCGGCCGGCCTGACCGGCTCGGCACGGGGCTGAGCCGGAGCACCCGCGAGGTCCGCCGGACCGCCAGGCGATCCGCCGGGATAGGCTTCTGTGCATGTCGGAAGCGAACACGGGCCCCGAACGGCAGGGCCTCACACCGCGCCAGGCCCGCCGTGTCCGGATAGCCCTGTCGGCCGCCATCATGATCGCGGTGGGTGCCATGCTCGCGCTGCGGCTGGGCAGCACCAACTCGGTACTCACCGTGGGCTTCTACGGCATCGCGCTGATCCTCTCCGGCAGCGCGCTGGTCCTCAGCCGCGCCGGACGCACCCGGTGGGCCACCCTGGTCCTGGGCATCGGCGTGGCGGTCGCGCTCGTCGCGGAGTGGGCGATCGCCGCGATGCGCTGAGGCCTGGACGAGTTCGCCTCCCGGACGCCTTCACCGGCTTCGCCACCCGACTCCGGCCGATCGACCGTGCCGGCCCGGCGGTTCATCAGCGACCGGTCGAGCCTTCGATGAGTTCGCGGTGACGTCCGCGTGGCGCGCGTAACGGCCCGTCTCATCGATCATGTGGGTGAGTGCCCAGCGGATGCCGGGAGCTGTGCCGGGCGCGGAGGCCCGGCACCGGCCGGAGAGGCTCCGGCCTCCGGTCAGCCGCCGGAGACGGCCCGCAGATGGGTCTTGCCCCGGCGCACGCCGGGCACCGCGCTCGACCGGTTCTCCCTCAGGACGAGCGTCATCCGGGTGTACTCCCTGTCCCGCAGGGTCGTCGGCGTCTCGTCGATGATCCTGCACTGGGTGCGGCCCCAGCGCGGGTCCGGATGGTTCACCGGGCGCACGGCTCCGTCGTGGTGGATCGCGAGCGCGCCCACGGCGCTCATCCAGTGCGGCAGCCCGCACCGGTACGCGGCGTCCATGATCGGGTCGTCCGCGATGTCGTCACGAATGGCTTGAAGCGCATCGTCGTCGCCGTGCTTGTCGAGGGCCGCGGCCAACTGCGCCATCAACGGCAGGCACCAGCTCGTCTCGTGCTCGTCGAGCACCGTGCGCGCGTCGGGGTGGAAGAGCACGAACCGCAGGAAGTTGCGGTCCGGCATGGCGGTCGGATGGGGTCCGATGTCACGGAAGAGGGCATCGAACGCGGGGTTGGCGTGGGCGACGTCCCAGTGCCGGTCGAAGAGCACGGAAGGCAGCGGCACCGCGTCCATCATCGTGGCGTAGTCCCGCAGATAGGCCTGCGTCTCGGGGGCCGACGGCTCCTCCTGCCGCGACGGCGGCCTGGGCTCGGGCGGACGTACGGGCACCGGCGGCGGGACCGGCGCGGCGGGTCCGGACGGCGCCGGGCGGCGCACCGGACGTGAGGGCGGCACCGGACCTGACGGCCTGACGGGCGTCTCCCCGCCGAAGGAGTCGTACCGCACCGGCACGTCACGGTCGACGGCGAGGCGCAGCAGCCGCCCGCCCTGCTGGTCGTTGAGTTCCAGGGCGTCGATCAGGGCGCAGAGCGTGTCCTCGGGCCACTGCCGGCCCGGGGTGCGTTCCCAGGTGGCGTAGGTGTAGGCGGTGATGCCGAGGCGGGCCGCGACCTCCTCCAGGCTCAGGCCCAGTTCCTCACGGCGTCGCTTGAGGGCGTCCCCGAGCCTCTTCGTACGGGCCGTGGCCCGCGCGGCGCCGACGGGCCTGAGGCGTCCTTGGACACCCCGGCGTTCGACGCCCGCCTCATGTGTCATCGAGAACGCCACCCTTCTCGGAGCCGGCCGCAAGTCCCGCTGCGACAGCACCCTTTGGATCTTCACACCGCGTGGCGATCCTGCTACCGCGAACGAGGGGATGTCAACTATCGTGGCATTCCACGCCGCTGAGCGCTTAATTCGCGCCACAGCTGTGGCAAGACCTTGGCTGCCGTGACCTGAATAGGGTTAACTTCCGGCAGCCCCATAGGATGCGGGGCTACCTCGCGTGATCTAGGAGACCTACTGGTGACAGACGGCTTCTCGGTTCCGGGTCCGACGGCCACAGGCCCTCTGGCGGCATCGGTTGCCCGGGTCGCCGAACTTGCGGACAAGCTCGGAATGAGCCACAGCGAGGTCTTCGACGTCCAGAAGCTGTCCGAGGCGTCGGGGGTTCCCGCCGACGTCGTGCGGGCCCTCCTCGACGGACGGCCGGCCGGCGAACCGGACCTCCAGGCACGTTTCCTGCAACGCTTCGACCTGCTGCGACGTACCCGGCTCAAGGCCAACGGCCGCCGGTACACCCAGCAGGAGATCGCCGACGGCGCTGGGATGTCGCGCCAGCAGGCGGGTGCGCTCATCAACGGCGACCGCCGCCCGACGATGGAGCACTGTGACGCGATCCAGCGCTTCTTCAAGGTGCACGCCGGGTTCCTGACCGCCGACGACGCCGACGCGCTCGACAGCGCCCTCCAGCGCACGGAGCAGAGTCTGCTGCACGACTACACGGGCGACGGCGACCCGCTGGAGCGGCTGCTCCAGGACCACGGTGTACGCGGCATCGCCTGGCGCGCGGCGCAACTCCCCACCGACAAGCACCGGGACAAGGTGACCGAATGGCTCGACATGCTTCTGGAGAGCGTGAAGCCGGCGCCTGACGCTCCCACGGAGCCCTGATTTCCGGACAGGCTTGGATTTGTACGTGTCTCAACAGGTTCTGACGGGGAGGGGAGAGCGGTGAGCATAGGCAAAGAGATGCGCCGGCTGTGCGGCGAGCTGGTCGGCGGAATCGATCTGCCCGCACCGGCAGAACCCGCGGACCTCTACTCCGCCCTGTGCCGGGGCATGAGCAAACACCGTGGCAGGCCCGTGCGTTACCGCATGGCGTCCTTCCCTCCGGGCACCGCCAGCGGGCTGTGGCTCGACATGGCCGAGCAGGACCTCGTGGTGATCGAGGAGCGCACCGCTCCCGACCACCAGCTGGTGATTCTCGGCCACGAGCTGTGGCACATGAAGGCCGGGCACTGCAGCCACCACGTCGAGGGCGCCGCCGTCGCCGCACGGCTGCTGTCCCACGAGGCCGACCTCCAGGCGACCGTTCTCAAGGTCGCCGCCCGCACCCGCTTCGACCAGGCCGAGGAGAACGAGGCCGAGAGCTTCGGCCTGCTGCTCGGCAGCAAGTGCCGTGCCTGGCTGGCCGGTTCGAACGGAAGGGGTCCGGTCCGCCGCGACGGGCTGGCCGGCCGCATCGAGGCGTCGCTGGGATACCGCGGGCCACAGGGCTGAGGCGTGAACGGACCGGACTACTACATCCCCGCAGCCGCCCTCGGAATCGCACTCGCGTTCAAGATCCCGGGAATGCGGCGCGACTGGCGCGACCCGCTCCTCCGGTCCGTCTGCGCACTTCTCGTCCTCGGCGCGTCCACGTTCTTCTTCGCCGCGCCGCCGACCATCGCCGAGGTCAACCGCATCACCGGTGTCCCCAACATCTCGGCCCCGCTGGTCTACTGCATCCTCTCCGCGTTCAGCGCCTCCTGCCTGGTCCTCCTCGTCAACTGGCGCGGCGGACCGCCCGAGGAGACCCGCCGGATCTCCCTGCGCTGGATGGGCGCGTACAGTGTCGTCGTCGTGGCGCTCATCGTGCTCTTCGCCATGGGCGACGCCCCGGTGGAACGACTGCGGGACCTGGACACCTACTACGCCAGGACGCCGTACATGCGCGAGATGATCGCGCTCTACCTGGCCGCCCACAGCGTCGCCGCCGTGGGCATGACCGTGCTGTGCTGGCGCTGGTCGCTCAAGGTCCGCGGCTGGCTCCGCGGCGGGCTGGTGACCATCGTCGTCGGATCGCTGTTCAACCTCGCCTACGGAGTCACCAAGTCGTCCGCCGTCGGCGCCCGCTGGGCAGGCCACGACTGGGACTACCTGTCCACACTCGCCGCGCCGCCGCTCGCCTCGGTCGGCGCGCTGTTGAGCGCCGTCGGCTTCGTACTGCCGCTCGCGGGCCAGCGGCTGTCCGACAGCTGGCACGCCTGGGCCGCCTACCGGCGGCTCGGAACGCTGTGGCGCGAGCTGCGTTCCGCCGCCCCGGACCACAGCCCCTCGGTGCGGATCTCATGGCTCTCTCCGGTCGAGCTGCGGGTGACGCAACGGGAGTCCGACATCCACGACGGCATGCTCCAGCTCGACCCGTACTTCGATCGCGTCCTGCGGGCGAACGCCTACGACCAGGCGGTCGCCGAAGGGGCCGACCCCCGGCAGGCGGACGCGATCGCGGACGCGGCGATGGTCGCCGCGGCACTGCGGGCCCGCGCCGCCGACCCCGAGGGGCGGATCGTCAGGTCGGCAGAGGCCTACACCTCCGTCGCAGCCACGGGACCGCGTGATCTGGTGCGCATGTCCCTCGCCCTGCGTCATTCACCCGTCGTCGCGGGAGCACGCCTGCGTACGGCCAGGTCAGAGAGCGGCACCCTATGAGCAGCGATCCCGTGAGAACCAGCAGGAACAAACCGCGCAGAGCCGTGGTCATCGGCGGCGGCCTGGCCGGCATGCTGACGGCCGGCGTCCTTCGCGAATACGCCGAGGAGGTCACGGTCGTCGAGCGCGACGTCCTGCCGGAGGGGCCGCTGTCGCGCAGGAGCCTCCCCCAGGCGCACCACGCGCACCTGTTGTGGTCTGGCGGGGCACGGGCGATCGAGTCACTGCTGCCGGGCACCACGGACCGCTGGCTCGCCGCGGGCGCCCGCCGGATCCCGCTGCCGACCGGGCTGGTGTCGATGTCGGCACAGGGCTGGTTCCGCCGCTTCCCGGAGATGCAGTTCCTCATCGCCTGCAGCCGGGACCTGCTCGACTGGGTCGTACGGGACCAGGTGCTCACGAGCCCCCGGGTCACCGTCCTGTGTCGGACCGAACTGCTGGGTCTGGAAGGCGCCGCCGGCCGGGTCACCGGCGTACGGGTGCGCGGCGAGGAGACAGGCGAGCGGGTGCTCCCCGCCGACCTGGTCGTCGACGCCGGCGGCCGGGGGTCGCGGGCCCCCGAGTGGCTGAAGGGGCTGGGCGTCGGCGAGGTCCGGGAGGAGAAGGTCGACTCCGGGCTCGCCTACGCCAGCAGGATCTTCCGCGCCCCCGCGGGTTCGGAGGAGTACCCGGTCGTCAATGTGCAGGCCGACGCCCGTGAGCCCAGGCCGGGCTGCACGGCCACGATCGTGCCCGTAGAGGGCGGCCGGTGGCTGGTGACGCTGTCCGGCACGCGTGGCGGACAGCCCACGAACGCCGCCGACGAGTTCGAGGACTTCGCCCGCTCCGTCCGCCATCCCGTCGTCGCCGAGCTCATCGCCCACGCCGAACCGCTGACGGACGTCGTCGTCTCCCGGAGCACCGTCAACCGCCGCCGCTACTACGAGAAGCTGCGCGACTGGCCGGAGGGCTTCGTCGCCGTCGGCGACTCGGTCGCCACCTACAACCCCGTCTACGGGCACGGTATGTCGGTCGCCGCCCAGGGCGTCCTCGCGCTGCGGCGGGCGCTGGCCCTGCACGGCATGGGCTCCCCCGGGCTCGCCCGCCGCGTGCAGCGTTCGCTCGCCGGGCCGGTCGGCACGGCGTGGGACCTGGCCACCGGACAGGACATCCTCTATCCCGGGGCGATCGGCAAGGACCCGGGCGCGGCGGCGAAGGTGCTCCGACACTACGTCGACCGGCTGATGCTCACCGCGACGGGACGGCCACTCGTCGCCAAGGCCCTGTTCGACGTGATGACCCTGTCCGCGCCGACCGGCTCCCTGCTGAAGCCGGAGATCGCGCTCGCGGTGCTCCGCGGCCCGGCGCTGAAGCCGCTGACCGGGCCGCCGCTGAGCGACGACGAGCTGCGCATCGCGAGGGAACCGCGCGGTGAGCGGGAGGCGGACCCGGCCGACGCCTGACGCGGCGGGGATCGGCGACCGGCACGTCACAGGCATCGCCTAGGCTCAGCGGCAATATGAACGGCAATCACTCAGGCAGCACCCGCGCCAGGACGGGCGGCCGGACTCCGATGGAGCCGAAGGCCGACCGGGAGACCGTGCGCCGGCACAACCTCAGCCTGGTCCTGCGGACGGTCCGCGACCAGGTCGAGGCCACCCGCGCCGGTGTCGCGGCACGCGTGGGCCTGACCCGTGCCGCCGTCTCCTCGCTGGTCGAGCAGCTGATCGAGAGCGGATTCCTCTCCGAGTCGGGCAAGACGTTCAGCGGCCAGGCGGGCCGTCCGGGCACGGTGCTCAAGGTCGCGCGCACCGGCCTCGCGGGCGTCGGCGTGGAGATCAACGTCGACTACGTCGCGGTGTGCGTCGTCGACCTCGCCGGCACCGACCGGGTGCGGCTCGTGGAGCATTTGGACAACCGGGGCGCCGCGCCGGCGGAGGTGTTCGGCCGCGCCGCCCGGATCGCGGCCCGCGCGCTGGCGTCGGCGACTGAGCAGGAACTGCGGCCGGTCGGCGCGGAGCTGGCCCTGCCGGGCCTGATCTCGGGCGGCTCGGTGCTCCAGGCGCCCAACCTCGGCTGGACCTCCGTCCCGGCGGAGAGCCCGTTCGCCGAGGCCCTCGCCGCGCTGCGCCCGGGCCTGCCCGCCCTGCCGGTGCACTCGGAGAACGAGGCGAACCTCGCCGCGCTCGCCGAGCTGTGGTTCGGCGGCCTCGGCGACGTGCGCAGCTTCCTGTACCTCTCAGGTGAGATCGGGGTCGGCGGCGCGCTGGTGCTGGACGGCGAACTGCTGCGCGGGGCGAACGGCTTCGCCGGCGAGATCGGTCATGTCTCCGTCTCGGACGACGGCCCGCTGTGCCGGTGCGGATCCCGTGGCTGCCTGGAACAGTACGCCGGGCAGGCCGCGCTGCTGCGTGCGGCGGGCCTCGACGAACGAGCCGGCGCGGCGGGCATGGCGGAACTGGAAGCCCGTGCACGGGCGGGCGACGACGCGGCGCTCGCCGCGCTGTCAGGGGCGGGCAGGGCGCTGGGCCGCGCGCTGTCCGGCGCGGTGAACCTCTTCGACCCGGACGCGGTCGTGCTCGGCGGGGTCTACCGGCCCCTGATGCCGTGGCTGGGCCCGCCGACGGGCGCGGAGCTGGAGGCGCGCGTGGTCTCCGGCCTGTGGTCCCCGACGAGCGCCCGCCTGCGGGCGTCCTCCCCCGCGGCGGACGCCGCCCGGGGGGCGGCGGCCCTCGTCGTCCAGGACGTCCTGGCCGACCCGGTGGCGTACGCGCCGCGCCAGCCGGCGTGATGGAGCGCCTGTCCCCGTGCAGCGGTCACGGTCAGGGCAGGGACCTCAGGGGCGGGTGCTGCGTCGTGATGCCGGAGGGCTGGAGCAGTGTCGGCGGTTCCGCGCCGGGATCCTCGGTGACGACCACGCCGGCGCCCGCCTGGTCGAAGCCGGAGGGCCGGCGAGTGCGCTCGCTGCCGTCGAACTCCGTGTCACGCCGGTCCGGTCGCCCCACGCGAGCGGACCGTGCGTAGCGGAGGCCGGCGGTGACGGCGAGATCGATGTCGGCGGGCGCGGCGATCGCCCGCTCGGCGATCGACGCCGCGACCGAGACGATGGAGGCGAGCAGGCGCCCGGCCCTGTCTCAGCGCAGATAGACGCGACCGGGGTCGACGTCCTCCCGGAGCAGCCGCAGTTCGGCCGCGGTGGGCGGTTCGACAGTGTCGACCTCGTCGGCGAGCTGGAGGTCCCAGCCGGTGGCGGCGCGGACCTGGTCGACGGTGACACCCGGATGCACGGCGACCAGCCGCAGCTCCTCCCCCGCGCCCGCGCGGGCGAGGATGCCCAGGTCGGTGATGACGCGGGTGACTCCCGCGCCGCGCGGCGTGATGCCGTCGGCGAGCGCCCGATCGGGGCCCGGCGAGGTGCAGAAGTCGAGTGCGGCCACGAACGAGCGGGGATCGTGACGGCGCATCACCACGAACACCTCGCCCGAGTTGGCCATGACCTCCATGGCTCCGCCGGAGCCGGGGAGGCGGACCTTCGGCCTGTCCCAGTCGCCGATGACGGAGGAGTTGAGGTTGCCGTGGCGGTCGATCTGGGCGGCCCCGAGGAAGCCGACATCGATGTGACCGCCCTGGAGGACGGAGCCGAAGAGGGTCGCCATGGACAGGACGGCCTCCGCGCCGGTGATGAGGACCGCGTCGGCGATCGTCTCGGGCAATTGGGAGGGGTGTGCGCCGCAGACGCCCGACTCGTAGACGATCTCGAGGCGAGGCGCGACGGTGAGGTGGGCGAGCGAGGCGGCCAGGGTGGGCAGGCCGATCCCGGCGAAAACGGTCCGTCGCCCGGCGAGTTCACGGGACGCGACGACGGAGAGGAGCTCCGAGGAGGTCGCGGTGCCGGCGGCTGTCATCTTCTTCTCTCCGTCGTTCGGTCGTCGTTCGGTCGTCGTTCGGCCCGCCGGTCCGGCTGTGCGTCCGCCGGTGGCGCGGTCACAGCCGTCGTCCGTAGTTCACGGGCAGGCTCATCGCCTCGCCCACGGCCAGCCCCGCCCAGAACTCCTCGCCCTGCTTGGCTACGTACTCGGCGTGGTCGCGGGTGCCGTGGACCCACTCGGCCATCCAGTCCCGCAGCCGGGCGGGGTCCTTGCTGATGTGCGACCAGGACCGGTAGAAGGCGTTGTCCCGGTCGTAGTAGCCCTGGGCGAAGGACGGGTGGGCGCCGCGCGGGCAGGCGACGACGGCATGGACCGCGTGCGAGGGGATGACGGTCCGGTTGGGGTCCGAGCGCACCACCTCGTCCTCGACGATCTCCTCCACCACCACGACGGCCTTCTTCGCGGCGTGGACCGCCTCCGCCTGGACGCCGGTGAGGCCCCACACCTGGGTGTTGCCGGCGCGGTCCGCGCGCTGCGCGTGGACGATGGTCACGTCCGGGTGGACCGGCGGGACCACGTAGATCTCCTCCGTGGCGCCGTCCGGGCCCGGGTAGGGCGAAGTGACCTTGCGGATGCCGGGGTTGACCGACGGGAGGTCGCTTCCGGCATAGGAGCGCAGCGGGTGGAAGGGCAGCCGCTGAGCACCGGCGAGATAGCGGCAGATCATCCCGTAGTGGCTGTACTCCTCGAACTCCAGCGGTTCGGGGTCGGCGGACTCGATACGCCGCCGGAGCTCTCCGAGCGAGCCGGCCGAGGAGTTGCCGACGAAGGAGGAGACCAGCTTGGTGACACAGCCGCCCGCGAGCAGCTGGTCCACCACGATGTCCGCCGTCATCCGCACCACCATGAGGTTCCTGCGGCCCTGGCGGATGATTTCGTGGCCGGCGGCCGTCGGGATGAGATGGGTGAAGCCTTCGAGGGACACCGTGTCGCCGTCGTGCACGAACGAGGCGATCGCGTCCTTCATCGTCATGGTCTTGTCCACGGCCCACACGCTGCCAGCACCATTGATTACTGTCCAATACCAAATTAAGGTCACATTGAGACGTCAGGAGAAATAGCCACCGGCGTCCAGTGGATCCGGCTGGAACGGAACGGGACGACCGTGGAACTGCGCCATCTGACCTCCTTCCTCGCGGTCGCCGAGGAACTGCACTTCGGCCGCGCCGCCAGACGGCTCCGGATTGCCCAGCCGCCGCTGAGCCAGCAGATCCGCCAGCTGGAGCGCGAGCTCGGCGTGCAGCTCTTCGAGCGCAACACCCGCTCGGTGCGGCTCACCAGCGCGGGGCAGTCCTTCCTCAAGCCGGTACGCACCGTCCTGGACGATCTGGACATCGCCGTACGGGTGGCGAAGGCGGCGGGCCAGGGAGAGTACGGGCGCGTCACGGTGGGCTTCGCCGGCGCCTCCTCTCACGACTCCCTGCCGCTGCTCACGCGGGCGGTCCGGGCCGCCCATCCCGGCCTGGAGCTGGTCATGCAGGGCCAGACGTACGCGGATGTCGCCCTGGCCAAGGTCGCGGACGGCTCGCTCGACCTGGGCTTCGTGCGGCTGCCTGCCGGCCGGCCCGGTGTCGAGACGCGGGTGATCGGCGAGGAGGAGCTGCTGTGCGCGCTGCCGCAGGACCATCCGCTCGCGAGCCGTGAGCGGATCGCGGTGGCCGACCTGGCCGCGGAGCCGTTCGTCAGCTTCCCCGCGAACGCCGGCTCCACGCTGCGCGATGCCACGTTCCGGGCCTGCGAGGACGCCGGGTTCCATCCACGGGTGGTGCAGGAAGCCCCCGACTCGTACACGATCCTGGCGCTGGTGGCGGCGGGCGTGGGAGTGACGCTCACCCTCTCCTCCTGTCTGCACATCCAGCAGACGGGCCTGGTGCACCGGCCGCTGGCCGGCCCGCCGACCCGTCTCCAGGCAGCGCTCGCCTGGCGCACCGACAATCCGTCCGCGGCCCTGCGCAGTGTGCTGGCGGTGGCCGCCGAGGCGCTGCCGACGCCCCCGGACCGGCCGGCGTGCCGCGTGACTGACCCCTCACCGCCGGCGCGACCGACTCTCACCGCCCTGCGCGGACCGACCCCTCACCGCCCGCCCGATTGATTCGTCCGCCGTCTCAATCGGTCCCGATCGGATATTGGACCGGACGCGGCGGCCGGTGGAAGGGTCGGCAGAGCATCCACCGCCCGTACCCAGGAAGGCCACCGCATGTCCGGTCAGTCCGATGTCGTCATCTGCGAACCGCTCCGCACCCCGATCGGCAGGTTCGGCGGCGGCCTGTCGAGCCTGCGCCCCGCGGCTCTCGCGGCGCACGTGATCGCGGAGGTGGTGCGGCGCACCGGCATCGCCCCCGACCGGGTCGACGAGGTGATCCTCGGTCACGCCTATCCCACGTCGGACGCCCCGGCGATCGGCCGGGTGGCCGCCCTGGACGCCGGGCTGCCGGTGTCCGTGACCGGGGTGCAGGTCGACCGCCGCTGCGGCTCGGGCCTTCAGGCGGTGCTGGACGCGGCCATGCAGATCCGGGCCGGCTTCAGCGACGTGGTGATCGCGGGCGGCGTCGAGGTGATGAGCGCGGCCCCGTACTACACCCACGACGGCCGCTGGGGCATCAAGGGCCCCGGCCTTCAGCTGCACGACTCCCTGGCACGCGGCAGGGTGACCGCGGGCGGCGTCAACCACCCGGTGCCCGGCGGCATGATCGAGACCGCGGAGAACCTCCGCCGCGAGTACGGGATCAGCAGGGAGGACCAGGACGCCCTCGCGCTGCGCTCCCAGCAGCGGGCCGGCCGGGCCATGGAGACCGGGCTGTTCGACGACGAGATCGTGCCCGTCCCCGTACGCGGCCGCAAGGGGGAGACGCTGGTCTCGGCGGACGAGCACCCGCGCCCGGACACCACGGCGGAGAAGCTCGCCTCGCTGCGGCCCCTCACCATCGGCTCCGACCCGCAGGCGACGGTCACGGCGGGCAACGCCAGCGGGCAGAACGACGCGGCGGCGGCCTGCCTGGTGACGAGCGCCGGTGCCGCGGAGCGGCTGGGCCTGACCCCGATGGTGCGCCTGGTGTCCTTCGCCCGGGCCGGGGTGCCCGCCGGGACGATGGGTATCGGCCCCGTACCGGCGACCCGGGCGGCGCTGGACCGGGCCGGGCTGAAGCTCGCCGACCTGGACCTGATCGAGCTGAACGAGGCCTTCGCCGCGCAGGTCCTGGCGTGCACCCGGGAACTCGGCCTGTCGGAGGCCGACCACGAGCGGATCAACGTGAAGGGATCCGGCATCTCGCTCGGCCACCCGGTGGGCGCGACCGGAGGCCGCATACTGGCGACCCTGGCACACGAGATGCGCCGCCGGGAAGCCCGCTACGGGCTGGAGACCATGTGCATCGGCGGCGGGCAGGGCCTGGCGGCCGTCTTCGAGCGCGTGACGGACTGACGCACGGAAGGGCACCACAGCGCCCACACGCATCGGCGGGGTCTCAACGCCGGACGGGCCGGACATGCCTGGCAGATCCGGCCCGTCCGGCGTTTGGGAACCGCGCGGAGCGTGGTACGGGTCCGGGCGGAGCCCGGTCTCGGGAAGGGGCGGGGGAAACATGCCCCGCGCGGCGGCGCGGCCCCCTGAGGCACGCCCCCGTCAGCCCGTCGCCGCCCTCTCCACCGCCGACGACACCCGCTCCCACGTCTCCATGTCCCGCTCCACCGCCTCCAGTTGCGTCCCCGAGCCCGCTCCCCAGTCCGCCGCCAGTGCCACCGGATCCGCTCCGGTCGCCGCCGCCGCGGCCAGCGCGGAGGCGCCGAGGGCGACGAGTTCGCCGTTGGCGGGGATCAGCAGGGGGCGGCCCGACAGACGGCGCACGGTCTCCACCCAGTGGCGGCCGTTCGCCCCACCGCCGACCAGCCGCAGGGGGCGCGCGGCGGTATCGGGATCCGCCGGGTCCTGGCCGCAGGCGCGCATGACCTCGTCGAGGGCGCGCAGCACGGTCACGGCCGCCCCTTCGTAGGCGGCGCCGAGGATCTGCTGGCGGGTCGTCGTGTGGCGCAGACCGGTCAGCATGCCGGACGCGCCCGGCAGGTCGGGCGTCCGTTCGCCGTCGAGGTACGGCAGCAGGACGACCTCGCCACCCGCTTCCGCCGCTTCCCGGTCCAGGCCCAGCAGGGACGCGACCTTGTCGACGGCGAGGGTGCAGTTCAGGGTGCACGCGAGCGGCAGGTACGTTCCGTCCGCCGCCGCGAACCCGGCGAGCACCGGTGACGCGGGGCGTGTGCGGCTCGCGGCGAACACGGTGCCCGACGTACCGAGGCTGAGGGCCGGGTGGTCGAGCAGTCCCGCTCCGCCGAGTCCGAGGCCGACGGCCGCGGCCATGTTGTCACCGGTTCCGGCGGCGACCGCGATCCCGGCGGGCAGGCCGAGCCGCTCCGCCGCGGTGGGCGTCAGCGGGCCGACGCGGGTGGCGCCGGTCGCCGCGACGGTCGGCAGGAGCGCCGGGTCGAGGCCGACGAGGTCCAGCAGTGCCGGGTCGTAGGCGCCGGTCGCGGTCGAGTACCAGCAGGTGCCGGAGGCGTCGCCGGGGTCGGTGGCGGCGACGCCGGAGAGGCGTTCAGTGAGGAAGTCGTGCGGGAGGCGCACCGCCGCCGCGGCGTCCGCGGCGGCGGGCTCGCTCTCGCGCAGCCACTGCCATTTGGCGGCCGTCATGGAGGCGACGGGGACGGAGCCCGTCCGGGCGGTCCACGCGTCGGAGCCGCCGAGTGCCTCGGTGAGGGCGGCGGCCTGCGGCGCGGAGCGAGTGTCGTTCCACAGCAGGGCGGGCCGCAACGGGGCGCCGGCGCGGTCGAGGACGACCAGTCCGTGCTGTTGTCCGGCGACCGCGATGCCGGTGACGGCGGCCGGTTCGATGCCGAGACCGGCCAGTTCCTTGAGGCCGGCGGCGACGGCGTGGGCGAGGGCCTGCCACCACACCTCGGGGTCGGTCTCCCGTGCGCCGTTCTCGCCGGTGACGTGGTGGGACGCCCTGCCGACGGCGAGGAGCCGCCCGGTGGTGACGTCGGTGAACGCCGCTTTCGTGGACTGTGTGGAGCTGTCCACCCCGATGACGACCGCGTTCGCCGGCATAGCCGCACCTCTCCCATGGGCCCGCGCGCGGCCATTTGGCCGAGCTGGAAACAAATTACGTCACGCGCCCGCGCTACAACAGTGCACGAGGGACTTCTGCAATCGGACATCGATGTGCATTATTAGTAAGGTCAGAAAACAAACAGTGATCCAAGGCGGACATGGCCATGACGGAACGCTTCACCCCCACCCCCGAGGACAAGTTCAGCTTCGGCCTCTGGACGGTCGGCTGGCAGGGCCGGGACCCGTTCGGGGACGCGACCCGGCCGCCCCTGGACCCTGCCGAGTCCGTCCGGCGGCTCGCCGATCTCGGCGCGTACGGTGTGACCTTCCACGACGACGACCTGATCCCCTTCGGGTCGAACGACAGCGAGCGCGAGGCGCACATCAAGCGCTTCCGTGAGGCGCTGAACGCCACCGGCCTCATCGTGCCGATGGCGACGACCAACCTCTTCACCCACCCGGTCTTCAAGGACGGCGGCTTCACCGCCAACGACCGCGACGTGCGCCGGTACGCGCTGCGCAAGACCATCCGCAACATCGACCTGGCCGTGGAGCTGGGCGCGCAGACGTATGTCGCCTGGGGCGGCCGGGAGGGCGCGGAGTCCGGTGCCGCCAAGGACGTGCGCGTCGCGCTCGACCGGATGAAGGAAGCCTTCGACCTGCTCGGCGAATACGTCACGGAGCAGGGCTACGACCTGCGCTTCGCCATCGAGCCCAAGCCGAACGAGCCCCGCGGCGACATCCTGCTCCCGACGGTCGGCCACGCGCTGGCGTTCATCGAGCGCCTGGAGCGCCCGGAGCTGTACGGCGTCAACCCGGAGGTCGGCCACGAGCAGATGGCGGGGCTCAACTTCCCGCACTCCATCGCGCAGGCGCTGTGGGCGGACAAGCTCTACCACATCGACCTGAACGGCCAGAGCGGCATCAAGTACGACCAGGATCTGCGCTTCGGCGCCGGTGACCTGCGGTCCGCGTTCTGGCTGGTCGACCTGCTGGAGACGGCCGGTTACGCGGGCCCGCGGCACTTCGACTTCAAGCCGCCGAGGACCGAGGACTTCGACGGCGTGTGGGAGTCGGCGGTGGGCTGCATGCGCAACTACCTGCTCCTCAAGGAGCGCGCCGCGGCCTTTCGCGCCGACCCCGACGTCCGTGAGGCACTGCGAGCCTCGCGCCTCGACGAGCTGGCGCGGCCGACGGCGGACGACGGGCTGGCGGCGCTGCTGGCCGATCGGACGGCGTTCGAGGACTACGACGTGGACGCCGCCGCCGAGCGCGGGATGGCGTTCGAGCGCCTCGACCAGCTGGCGATGGACCACCTGCTCGGCGCACGCTGAGCCGCACGCGCACACGGTGCCGTTCCGGATGATCCGGAGCGGCACCGGGCCGTTTCACAGATGTGCGTCGAAGGCCTGGAGCGGGTCGCGCACGAAGGGCGGCCTGGTGTGGAGCGCGATCTCCGCGAGCACCACACTGCCCAGCTCCATGCGGTGCGTCATGATCCGTGTCGCGTAGGCGTCGACCAGGCGCAGACCGCGCCCGCAGGGGACGTCGGCGTCGAGCGGTTCCTGCCGGCGGGTCACCCGGTGCTTCCAGCGGCCACCGTCCATGACCTCGACCGTCAGCGCGTCGCCCCGGACGCTGATCACCGTGGACACCCATGGGCTGCCGCTGTGCAGCACCACGTTGGTGACCAGTTCGGTGACGATGACGGACAGCGCCTCGTCGAAGTGCTCGGCCAGTCGCCATCGGCGTGCGACTGCCCTGGCGAAGCGCCGGAGTGCGCGTGCGGCCTCCGGCGTGGCGGGCATGGCGCAATGGGCCAGGCTTCGCAACGCCGAGGTGGGCCCGGCCCGCCCGGGGGCAGGGCTCGGTGCACGTTCCATGGCGATCACATGGGCTCCTGTTCGGTCGGGCGGCATCGCCCTGACTCAGGTCCAGCGGCCGGGGAGTCCTTCTCCAACCTGGCCGTCGAAAGCCACGCAGCTGTTCTGCGGCAACGCCAACACTCGTATTCGGACACCTCCCGTTCAATCAGGGACACTGAAACCCGTATACGTAAAGAATCGAAATGCCTTGGAATCTCCGAGGAGAGTGATTCGGTGGACACGTGGAGTGACGAGGCGGCCGGCCGGTGGCTGGAGCGCGTGCTCGCGGGGCCGTCCGCCGACGAGCCCGCGCTGCTGCTGGTCGACGGCCCGGCCGGGACCGGGAAGACGCGCCTCGCGTCGCGTCTGGTGAGCGCCGCCGCGGCCCGGTCCGTGCGCAGTGTGGTCGTCTCGTTCTCGTCGTCCGGAGCGGCCGTCGAGTGCCGGCCCCGGCAGAAGACGGCCGAGACGGCGGCGGGCAGCGTCCCGCTGCAACCGACCGCCCCCGCCGATCTGCCGGGCGCCCTGGCATCCCTCCTCGAACGGGGCGAGCGCTTCCTCCTCGTCGCGGAGGACGTCCACCGCGCCGACCGCCGGGCCCTCGAACTTCTGCGCGGGCTCCTCGACCGGCCACCGGACCGGCTCGCGGCGATCGTCACGTACCGCCCGGAGGAACTGCGCGAGCCCGGCCTCCCTCTGGGCAGGGGGGCCCACTTCCCCGCCTCCCTCGCCGTACTGCGCCTGCGGCTCGGCCCCCTTGACGCCCGGCAGGTCCGCGAGCTCGTCGAGCAGGGACTCGACCCCGGCCGCTGCCCCTCCGACCTGATCGTCCGCGTCCAGCAACGGTCCGGGGGCGTGCCGCAGGTCGTCGCCGACACGGTGCGGCTGCTGCGCGAGTCGGGCGACGGGCGGGAGCGCTACTCGGTCAGGGACCTGGAGGCAGTGGGCGTCCCGCCGCGTCTCGCCGACCTCGCCCTCGGCCGTACCGCGGCGCTCACGGACCGGGCCCGGCACCTCGCCTGGGCCGCCGCCGTGCTGGACGAGCCGGTGGAGGCGGACGAGCTGGCCGCGGTCGCCGGCGCGGACGACGGCGAGGGCACAGAGGCCCTGGTCGAGGCGCTGCGCGCGGGCGTGCTGCGGGAGGACACCGAGGGCCGTTACGGATTCTTCGTCCCGATGGCGGCGACAGCGGTCTACGGGCAGGTGCCGGGCCCCGTCCGCCGCGAGATGCACCGCAGGGCCGCCACGGCCCTCGGCCGCAGGCACCCGGTGCCGTGGGTGCCGCTGGCCCGCCACCGCCGGCACGGCGGTCAGACGAAGGCGTGGCTGCGGGCCGTGGAGCACGCGGCGCTCCAGTGCGCGGCCGACGGCGAGCACCAGGCCGCGATCGACATCCTCGAGCGGACGCTGTCCCGTCCGACGGTGCCGCCTGCCGCGCGGGCCCGGCTCGCGCCGCTGCTGGCGCACAGCGCCGTGCTGGGGCTGCGCAGCGACCAGACGGTGACGGTGCTGCGGCAGATCCTCGACGAGCAGTCCCTGCCGGCCGCCGTGCGGGGACAGATCCGGCTCGACCTCGGTCTGCTGCTGTGCAACCAGGCGGTCGCGGGCATGCAGGGCTGGCTGGAGCTCCAGCAGGCGGTGGAGGAACTCGAGGAGCGGCCGCTGATGGCGGCGAGGGCCATGGCGGCGCTGGCGATGCCGCTGCTGTCGACGGTGCCGCTGGAACGGAACCTGTACTGGCTGGAGCGCGCGGAGAAGGCCGGCGCGGACAGTGGCGACGAGGAGGCCCGTACCGCGGTCGCCGCCAACCGGGCGGGCACTCTCATGTACATCGGCGACCCGGCGGCCTGGCAGGTGCTCGAGCAGTTGCCGAGGGATACGGAGGACGCCGCCTGCCGCCAGCACGTCGCCCGCGGCCTGTGCAACGCGGCGGACGGCGCGCTCTGGCTGGGCCGGCTCGGACCCGCCCGCGGACTCCTCGCCGAGGGTGTGGACCTGGCGGCCCGCAGCGGAGCGACGTACGTCGAGCAGGGCGCCCGCGGCACCTCGCTGCTGCTGGACTGGGCCGAGGGCGACTGGTCGGAACTGACCGGCAGGGCCCGCGCGTTCGTGGCGGAGGCGGACACCATGCCGGGCCAGGGCGTCGACGGCCGTACCGTGCTGGGGCTGATGGCGATCTCCAGGGGCGAGTGGCAGCAGGCGACGGCGTGGCTCGCCGGCGACGGCTCGCGGGAGACGGACGGTTCCGCCGTACCGCACGTGGCGGCCGCCTCCGGCGCGCTGATCCGGATGGCCCTGGTCCGGGACGACGTCGGAACGGCGGTTGCCGAGGCGTCGATGGCCTGGGACCGGATCAGGGACAAGGGCGTGTGGGTGTGGGCGGCGGAGCTGGCGCCGTGGGCCGTCGACGCGACGCTGCGCGCGGGCCGGCGCGACACCGCGCAGGGAATGATCGACGAATACGAGGCGGGCCTCGACGGCCGCCAGGCACCCGCGTCGGCGGCGGCGCTGGACTGGTGCCGCGCGCTGCTCGCCGAGGCGGACGGCGACCCGCGGACCGCGGCCGAACGGTACCGCCGGGCGGCCCTCGAATACGCGGGCATGCCACGCCCGTACGCCACGGTTCTGGCCACCGAGGGGGCCGCGCGCTGCCAGTTGGCATCGGGTACGGACACGGCCGCCGTGGTGGCCGAACTGACCTCGTGCGTAGAGCAGTTGACCGAGCTCGGCGCGGTCTGGGACGCCGCCCGCATCCGGGCCGAGTTGCGGGCGCACCAGCCAGCCGACGAGCAGCGGCCGCGCGGCCGGCCGAGCTACGGCGACCGGCTCTCGCCGCGCGAGCAGGAGGTGGCGGACCTGGCGGCGACGGGCCTGACCAACCGGGAGATCGCGGCGACGCTGCATCTGTCGCCGCGTACGGTGGAGCAGCATGTCGCCAGGGCCCGGCGCAAGCTGGAGTCGCTGTCCAGGCAGAGTCTCTCCCGGACGCGCGCCCAGCGCCCCGAATGAGCCGGGGCGGCCGACGGCACAGCGGCGGGCGAGAGGGCCGCGTGGCACCCGGGCCCGGTCGATTCTTTGCGTATAGGTAGATGAGCGGGTCCCTATAGGCAGCACGGGTCAGGGGGCCCTAGTTTCCGTGTGTGCCCGGGACTGCCGGGAGGCCGACCGGCCACGCCGCAACCCCACATGCGGCCGTTGTCGGGACGCATGGGCTTCCCGGCCCCCGGGCACGACACGTCTCCCCTCGCGTACGGCGTACGCGCCCGGCCGCCCGCGGCTCACCTTCCGGCGCCGGTCACGCCACCAGCAGCACTCCCGCGTAGGACAGCCCCGCCACGACCAGCCACGCCGACAGGCCGAGTGCCGCGACGCGGCCGCCGGTGCGGGTCAGGGACGGCAGGTCGACTGCGCTGCCGAGCCCGAACAGGGCGGCGGCGAGCAGCAGTTCCTGCGCGACGTGCGCGGTCTCCAGCGCCGCCGAGGGCAGCAGCCCGGTGCTGCGCAGGGCCATGGCGGCGAGGAACCCCACGACGAAGAGCGGCACAAGAGGCGCCCCTCGCGCACCGCTCGCCCCCTTACTGGCCCTGTTCCCGCGGCGGGCGGCCAGCGCGACGACGGCGACGAGCGGGCCGAGCATCGCCACCCGCATCAGTTTCACGAGCACGGCCTCGCCCAGCGCGGCGTCCCCCGCGGTCTGCGCGGTGGCGACGACCTGGCCGACGTCGTGGACACTGGCGCCCGCCCAGCGGCCGAACTCGGCGGCACCGAGCCCCAACGGCCCCTGGAGGAGGGGAAGTACGGCGATCGCCAACGTCCCGCAGAGGGTGACCAGGGCGACGGCGGTGGCCGCGTCCCGTTCGTCGCTGTCCCGTACCTCCCCCACGGCGCCGATGGCCGACGCGCCGCAGACGGCGTAGCCGGTGGCGATGAGCAGCGGCTGGTCACCCGTCAGTCCCAGCCGCCGGCCGAGCCACCAGGTCCCGAGGAGCGTGGCCGTCACGACGCCGAGCACCATGGCGACGGTGCTCCAGCCGAGGCCCCGCACGTCGTCGAGGCCGAGCCGCAGGCCGAGGAGCACGATCCCGGCGCGCATCAGCCGTCGCCCCGCGTACGAGAGTCCCGGCCGGGCCGGTCCGCGTACGGTCGCCCGCAGCCGGGGCAGGTGCGCGGCGGCGACGCCGAGCACGACGGCGGCGGTGAGCATGGGTACGCCGGGCAGGATCCGGTGGACGGACCAGGCGAGCGCGACGCCGAGGGCCGCGAGCGTGAGCCCTCGCAGCCGGGTGCCTGCCGCGCGGACCCGGGAAGGTGCGGCGGGGCGGTCCCGAAGGAGCGCCATCAGCGGTCGGCCGGCAGGGCATAGACGCGGCGGACGCTGCTGCCGAGCCGGGATATGTCGGCGCCGTAGACGTGCAGGGACATCGCGGTGGAGGGGCCCGGGTTCCAGACCCGGTGGATGTCTCCGGGCGGGGCGAAACCGCAGAAGTCGCCCTGCTCGCCGACCACGTCGGCGGTGGCGACGAGCCGCGCGGTGCCGTCCGCGCGGGCGGCGGGCACGAGCCGGTAGCGCCGCTCGTGCTCCTGGCCCTCGTGCACGCCGGTGGTGCACCAGGAGACGTGGTCGTGCACGGAGGTCCCCTGTCCTGGCAGCCAGACGAGCGCGACGACGGAGAAGCTGCCGTCGTGCTCGGCGTGCAGGAGGTGCTGCCGGTAGCGGTCCGGGTCGCTCTGCCGCTGCTCCGGGGTGAGCAGGTCGTCGGCGCCCAGATGCGGCGCCAGGCGTTCGCCGACCAGGTACGCCGTCGGGTCGGGCGGCAGCCCTCGCCCGACCACCTCGCGCACGCCGGCTATGAGGGCGTCGAGACGTTCAGTGGTACGGGGGGCCGTGAATGCGCTCTGCGCGGTCGGAGCCGGAGTCATACCGACAAGCCTCGAACGGCGGAACCATTACGTCCAACGACTGTTTCTTCGGTTTCCCCAAGCACTGCTTATGCATGGGCCTTTGGGGAGCCTGCCCGGCTGCCGCCCGGTCAGCAGCCGGTCTTGTTCGCGGCGACCGTCCTCAGTTCCGCGAGGACGAGCGCGGTCGCGGGGATGCGCAGGTGCTCCTTCAGCACGTACGCCGAGATCTTGCGCCGTGAGGCGGGCTGGAGCGGGCGGCCGGCAACCTTGGCGTGGCGCATGAAGTTCAGTACGAGCGCCGGGATCATGGCGACGCCGAGCCCTTCCGCGACGAGGCTCTGCACGGCCAGGTTGTCGTCCGTCATGAAGGCGATGTCGGGGACGAAGCCCACCTCCGCGCACTCGTGCAGGAGGTTGGCGCGGCAGCGCAGGCAGCCGGCTATCCAGCGCTCCGCCGCCAGGTCGGTGAGCCGGACGATCCGCCGCCGGGCGAGGTGGTGGCCGCCGGGCAGCAGCACGGTCAGCTGGTCCTCGAGGAGCGGGATCTCCACCAGTTCCTCCGGCACCTCCTCGTGCAGCCCCGGGTAGGTGAACGCGAGCGAGATGTCGCACTCGCCCCGCGCCAGGCGCCGCAGCGACTCGGGCGGCTCGTTCTCCAGCAGGTCGACGCGGATGGCGGGGTGCGCGGCCGTGAGGCGGGCCAGCGTCTCGGGGACAAGGGTGGAGTTGGCGCTCGGGAAGGCGCAGAGGCGGACCCGCCCGGCGCGCAGCCGGGTCAGGGCGTTCACCTGCTCCTGCGCGGCCGACATCGAGTCGAGGATCGCCGTCGCGTGCCTGGACAGCGCCTCGCCCGCCTCGGTGAGCCGCATGCCCCGGCCGACCCGGACGAACAGCGGTGAGCCGACGTCGCGTTCGAGGGCCTTCATCTGCTGCGTGACGGCGGGCTGGGTGTAGCCGAGGGCACGCGCGGCGGCCGAGTACGATCCGGTCCTGACCACTTCGTGGAACGTCTTGATGTGCCGGGAATCGAACACCGGTGCATCATAAGCGGATTTTGGGGGCTCACGGCTCTCCGGCCGCCGGCCACGCGCCGGCTCTGCCCCTCAGGCGGTGACCCGGCGGGCTCCCGTCCCGTCCGCTCCCTCCGGCTACGGCTTGCGGGCCACCGCACCGTACAGCGAGATCACGGCGTTCTCGTCCACGCTCTCGCCCACGGCGAGCTCGGGGTGCCAATCGGTCAGCTGGACGATCCCGGGCTCCACCGGCTCCAGGCCGTCGAAGAAGCGGGCGATCTCGTCCCGGGTACGGGGCGCGAGGGTCACGCCGCCGGCCGCGTACATCGCCACGCCCCGCCCGACGGCGACCGGATCGAAGTCGGCGGTCAGCTGCGACAGTACGAGGTAGCTCCCGGACGGGAGGGCGTCCACCAGCCGGGCCACCAGGTCGTAGGGGCGGTCCTCGTCGCCGAGGAAGTGCGTCAGCGCCACCAGGGAGAGCGCCACGGGCCGCGTGAAGTCCAGGTTCTTCCGGGCCTGCGCCAGGATGCGCCCGGGTTCGCGCACATCGGCCTGCACATAGTCGGTGACACCCTGACGGCTGCTGCGCAGCAGCGCCTCCGCATGGGTCAGCACGATGGGGTCGTTGTCGGTGTAGACGATCCGGGCATCGGGGGCGATGCCCTGGGCCACCTGGTGCAGGTTGGGCTCGGTGGGGATGCCGGTACCGATGTCGAGGAACTGGCGAATCCCGGCCTCGCCGGCCAGCCAGCGGATGACGCGCTGCATGAACCAGCGATTGGTCCTGGCGACGTGCCGGGCCGTCCCGTCGACGCCCATGATCTGCCGGCCGAGCTCCTCGTCGACCGGGTAGTTGTCCTTGCCGCCGAGGAACCAGTCGTACACCCGGGCCGGGTGCGGCCTGCTGGTGTCGATGCGTAATGCGGCCGGCTCGGTCCCGGTCATGCGGGGCTCCCTCACTGCTCGACGCCCGTTCTTCCCGGTCACGGGACGATCGCACGATCTTCGCAGGACCTGCTACGGACGGCAAGCAACTCCCTTACCTGGGAAGCTGGTTGCGTCACAGATCCCGGCCGCGTTCCGCTTCGCGGCGAGCGGACCGGCTCCGCGGAGCACTCAGGCGACCGGACCACAGCGGCCGCTGCTCCTCCAACGCGTCCGTCCGGGTCACAGGAGGCCGTCCCGGAAGCCCTGCCGCCACGACGGATACCGCAGCTCCCAGCCGAGCTCCCGCTTGGCCTTGGCGTTGGAGAAGCCGCGCCCCTCGGTCATCATCGCCACCGCCACTTCCCCGGCCGGCAGCCGGGCCGGCCACCGGGGGACCCGCATCGGCGGCTTCGCGCCCACGCACTCCGCCAGGTGGGGCAGCCACTCGGCGGCCGGGGCCGGTTCGTCGTCGACGATGTCGAACACTCCCTTCGCCCGTTGCTCCACGGCCAGGACGGTGGCGCTCGCCGCGTCGTCGACATGCACCCACGAGCTGTGGCCGGTGCCGCCCCCGACGAGCGGGAACTGCCGCTTGCGTACGAGCTCGACCTGGGCGTCGGTGGCACCGGGCCCGTAGAACCCGCCGTACCGCAGGGCCGCGCCGCCGGCCTCGACGACCACGTCGTCGACGTACCGGATCGCCTCCATCCCCGGGCCCGCCGCCGTCCCCGTCATCGGGTCGAGCGGGTCCTCCTGCGTCTTCACCCGTCCGCCCTCGCGGATGCCGTTCCAGCCGGCGTAGCTCTGTGCGACCACGTGGGACACGCCGGCCTTCTCGGCGGCGGCCAGCAGATGGCCGTCACCTGGTGCCCCCTGGCCACGAGCTGCGGCACCAGCCGCCGCCCCAGGACCCCGGCCCCGCCTGCCACGAACACTCGCACGGTCATCACCCTTCCTGCTTCCGAAACGGGCTCTCGCACATGGAACGAGTGGGCCCGACAGGTCTGTGACATGGGACCGCGGCACCCGTGCCCAACCTGTACGGATCCAGTGGTCACGTCGGTACGCCCCAGTGATCACGTTCGTTACGGCGACCGGCTCCTTAGACTGATCAGCACCCCCCAAAAAACAGTGCATAACGATATATAACGATCCAGGACGCATCCTCTCCCTCGGGGAGCCGCTCCCGGGAGGCGAGCATGACCACCCGTCGCACCCCTTTGCCGGGCGTCGGCACCCAGTTCGACTTCAGCACGGAAAGCGGCCACCACGTCTCGGTCGTCGTGCACAACGACGGCCGCCGCTTCCTCGGCTTCTACGGCGCGGACGACCCCGACGCCTGCCTCCTCTCCGTACCGCTGGGGCCGGAGGAGGCCACGGCGCTGGCCCATCTCCTCGACGCCGAACCCATCGACGCCGTACGGACCGACGGCATCGACCTCGTCACCGAGCACATCCCCGTCGGAGCCCGGTCGCCCTACGTCGGGCGGCCGCTCGGTGACGCCCGCGCTTCGACAAGAACCGGCGCGTCGGTCGTCGCCGTGCTGCGACGGACGGGGGCGCATCCGTCCCCCGGCCCCGGCTTCCGGCTCGCCACGGGCGACACGCTCGTCGCGGTGGGCACCCGGGAGGGCGTCGACGCCCTCGCCGAGATCATCGCCGGAGGCTGACCGTGCACGACACGACGATGCTGCTGATCGAGCTCGGCGCGATCCTGCTCGGTCTGGGCCTGACCGGCCGCTTCGCGGGCCGCTTCGGTCTCTCCCCCGTACCCCTCTACCTCCTCGGCGGACTCGCCTTCGGCTCCGGCGGGCTGCTGCCGCTGAGCGCGAGCGGCGACTTCGTGGCCGTCGGCGCCGAAATCGGCGTCATCCTGCTCCTGCTCATGCTGGGCCTCGAGTACAGCGCGTCCGAACTGGTCGACAGCATGCGCACCCAGTACCCGTCCGGCGTCGTGGACTTCGTCCTCAACGCCCTGCCGGGGGCGGGCACGGCGCTGCTGCTCGGCTGGGGCCCGGTGGGTGCCGTCGCCCTGGGCGGCGTCACGTGGATCTCCTCGTCGGGAGTCATCGCCAAGGTCCTCGTCGACCTGGGCCGCCTGGGCAACCGCGAGACGCCGGTCATCATCGGCGTGCTCGTCATCGAGGACCTGTCGATGGCCCTCTACCTGCCGCTGCTCACCGCGCTGATCGCCGGTCTGGGCCTGGCAGGCGCGGGCATCGCGCTGCTGATCTCGCTCGGCACGGTCGGCCTCGTGCTCTACGTGGCCCTGCGCCACGGCCGGCTGGTCAGCCGGGCGGTGTCCTCCGACAACCCCGAGATGCTGCTGCTCGTCGTGCTCGGCCTCACCCTGCTGGTCGCGGGCATCGCCCAGGAGCTCCAGGTGTCCGCCGCGGTCGGTGCGTTCCTGGTCGGCATCGCCCTGTCGGGCGAGGTCGCGGAGGGGGCGCGCAAAATCATGGCGCCGCTGCGGGACCTTTTCGCGGCGGTGTTCTTCGTCTTCTTCGGCCTCTCGACCGACCCGAACGATATCCCGCCGGTCCTGCTCACCGCGCTCGCACTCGCCGCGGCCACCATGGTGACGAAGACGGCCACAGGCTGGTACGCGGCCCGCCGCGCGGCCATCGGCGCCCGCGGCCGCTGGCGTGCGGGCGGCACACTGGTGGCCCACGGCGAGTTCTCGATCGTGATCGCGGGCCTGGCGTCCGCGACCGAGCCGAGGATCGGCCCGCTGGCGGCGGCCTATGTCCTCATCCTCGTACTCATCGGCCCACTCACGACCCGCTGGACCGAACCCCTGGCCTCCTGGCTGCTCCGCCGCCCCCATACGGTGGGCGGCCCGACGCCCGACCGGCTCACGGACACTCCGGCCGAGCCGGCGGGGAACGCTCGGGCCGGCCCGGGAAGGAGCGCTGAGGCCGAGCCGGCGGCGGGTACTCCGGCGGACCTGGCGAAGGGCGCTCCGGCCGAGCCGGCGGCGGACACTCCGGCCGAGCCGGCGGGGGGCGCTCCGGCCGACGCGACGGGCCCTCCGGGCGAGCCTTCGGGCGCTCCGGCCGGCCCGGCAAGGAGCGCTTCGAACGACTCGGCGACCGACCCTTCGGGCGCTACCGCCGACCCCGCGAGGGGTTCGGAAGGGGGGTCGGCGGTAGCGCCCGAGGGGATCGCGCGCTGGAGGAGCGGGCGACGACGGAGGGACGACCGGTCCTGACGGAGCGCATGCCGGGTGTCGAAACCGGCGGACAATGCGGGTGCCTGGGGCCGCGAGGCGGTGCGGCCACCGGCCGCCGGACGGAAGCTGCGAGGCCGCTGACGCCGCCTACTCGTCGGGCGTAGGCCGGCGCGGACGCCAACGCGCGCGGGGGCGCCGGATGTCACGCACGAGGGTGTGGACCGCGCTCACGAAGACGAGGACGCCGAGCCCCACCCACAGCGCCGAGGCGCCCGCCCGGTATTCGACGACGGCGGCGATGAGCAGCATCGAGGCGGCGAAGACGCCGAGCGCGGAGATCAGGGTGCTGATGCGATGGGCCACCCGCCCATCCTCGCCGACGACGACGGCCGCCCCCCGACCGGGTCCGCACAGGGGAGCGCTGTCGGCCCGTGCCAACGGTGGTGGCGGTGGCCGGCCCGGCCGCCGGGAGGGGCGCGAGGCACTCGCCCCAGGGCGGGCGAGCGCGGGCGAGGGGCGTGCCCGGGCGGACGCACCGGGGCAAGCTGCCCGGTCCAGACGGACGCTTCGGGGGCGAGGCGGTCGTCCAGAGCGAGGCACCCGGGCCGGCCTCGGCCTGCGAACCCCCCGGCGCCGTCCGGCCCGGCCCGGACGCACACCCGGCAGGAGCGGTGCCGGTTCAGGCGGACGCCCCGGCCGCCTGAACCGGGTTCAACGCGGCGCAGAGCCAGTCGTGGGCAGCGCCGGGAGTCGGTTGCGACGGGTCGAACAGCTCGCCGGCGAGCTGCCAGTAGCGGTCGATCCGAGGGTCCGCCGCGAGCTGGCCGGCGAGCAGCCGGCGGAAGTCAGGTGTGTCGCGCGTACCGCACGAGCGGGCGTAGGCGGCGACGAAGCAGTCGAGCGCTTCACCCTCGTGCGGCGGCTGCCGGTCGAGCATGTGCCGCGCCGCGAGCCCGTACGCCTCGCCGAGACCCTCGTAAAGCACGGCCGGGCGGTACCCCGTGTCCGGCCGGTGCGCCGCGGGCCGGCAGTCCTCATTGCCGTGGCAGGGCCCTGAGACAAGGGCGTGCAGCCGCGCGAAGGCGAGGACCTGGCCCGGGGCCGGGTCGTCCGGTGGCTGTGGAACGGCCTGGTCGACGACCGCGGACGCCACTCGGGCCGGCAGCCGTGCGGGCAGCCAGCGCCGCCAGAAGCGCGCCAGCGCCGCCGTACTGGGCGGGGCGGTCACGGAACCGATCAGCCGCAGCCGGTCCACGCGTTCCTCGGGGGTGCAGTCCTGGAGCAGCCGCAGGGAGGCCTCCCGCCAGCGCAGGGCGGTCATCCGGGAGCCGATCGCCCGCAGTTGCCCCGCGACGACGTCCTCCAGCGCGTCCTCCTCGTCGAGGACCCTGCCGACGACGGGGACCGGCAGGTCGAGGGTGCGCAACGAGCGGATCAGGCGCAGCCGTTCGATCGCCTCCGGGCCGTAACGCCGGTGGCCCCCGCTGCTGCGAGCGGCTTCGGGCAGCAGTCCGCGGTCGGAGTAGAAGCGGACGGTCTTGACGGTCACGCCCGCGTGCTCCGCGAGCTCTCCGATGCTCCACATGCCGTCAGGCGACAAGGTTGAACCTCCCTCAGGGGGAGTTCCTACGGTACCGGCGAGCACGGACGGCCCGACCGGCCGGTCGTGCGGACCACGTATACGAGGAGACGTGATGACGGTTTTCATCCTGGTGTCGGACGCCTTCACCGGCGGCTGGATCTGGCGCGACGTGGCCGCGACACTCCGTGAGTCGGGCGCCGAGGTGCATCCCGTGACACTCACGGGAATGGGCGACCGCCGCCACTTGGCGGGCCCCGACACGGACCTGGAGACGCACATCCAGGACCTGGTGCAGCTGATCGACCATCTGGAGCCCGCTCCGGCAAAACCGGCGGCACCGGACGTCGTGTTGGTCGGCCACGGTTACGGCATCCACCCTGTACTGGGCGCCGCCGACCGCCGCTCGGGGCGCGTCGCCCGGATCGTCCACCTGGACGCGGGCATGCCGCAGGACGGCGACGCCGCCCTCGCGCTGGTTCCCGACCAGACGGTCCACCAACTGCTGGCGGACACCACGCATGAAACGGGGACGACGGCAGAAGGAGCGGCCGTGGCAGGGCAGGCGGCGGAGGACGGGCTGATCCCACCGCCTCCGGCCGACGAATGGCAGCGATGGGGCAGCACCGACGGAGTCCCGGCCGAAGCGCTGGCGCGGCTGACCCGGCTCGCCGCCCCGCAGCCGAAGGGCACGCTCACCCGGCCCCTGCGGCTCTCGGGCGCGCTGTCCGGCGTGCCGACGACGGGCGTCCTGTGCGTCGCCAACGGCTCGAGCATCGCCATGGTCGAGGGCCTGGTCGGCCTGGGCGACCCCCGCCTCCAGGTGCTCACCGACCCCCGGGTGACCTTCTTCGAACTCGGCACCGGGCACTGGCCGATGCTCTCCACGCCGGGCGAGCTGGCCGAGGTGCTGCGCCGGGCCGCCGCGGGAGAGGGCCACCGGATCTCCCCGTCCGTGAGCGAGCAGCCCGGGCATCTGCGGCCGTTCCTCCTCGAAGTACCGGAGCAGCACCGCGAGCGCACGGGACGGGTGGACCTCTACCTCCCCGACACCGACGAGCCCCGCCCCGCGGTGGTCTTCGTCCACGGCGGCCCTGTCTCCGCCGAGGTACGCCCCACCCCGCGGGACTGGCCCGGTTTCGTGGGCTACGCCTCGTACGTGGCGTCGCTGGGTGCGGTGGGCGTGACGCTGGACCACCGGCTGCACGACCTCACCGACTACGGGCGTGCCGCGGAGGACGTCGCGGAAGCGGTGGGGCTCGTACGGGCGGATCCGCGCGTCGACGGGGATCGGGTGGCGTTGTGGTTCTTCTCCGGCGGCGGGCTCCTGTCGGCGGACTGGCTCGCGGCGCCCCCGGCGTGGCTGCGCTGCGTCACGGCGACGTATCCGGTGCTCGCGCCCTTGCCGCAGTGGCCGCTCACCGACTCCCGGTTCCGCCCGGCGGCCATGGTGCGCAAGGCGGGCCGACTGCCGGTCGTACTGACCCGGGTGGGACTGGAACGGCCCGAGATCGCGGCGACGGTCGAGGAATTCCTGACCGCCGCCGAGGACTGCGAGGCCACTGTCGAGATCGTCGACGTGCCGCAGGGCCATCACGGCTTCGAGACGATCGACCACACGGACGAGGCACGGGAGGCGGTGGCCCGGGCGGTGCGGTCGGTGCTGGGGCATCTGCGGCGCTGAGGTGCGCGGGGTCTGCCGGCCGCCGGAGAGCGCGCCGCAGCATGGGGTCAAAGACCCCCTGGCGCGGTCCCCCGGCCGGCCGGGGGTCTCCCCGAGGTCTCTTCGTTCGCGGGACCCGTCACGGCAGCGTGTATCTCACGGACTCTGCGGAGCCAGGGCGAAATCCGACCGGATCCGCCCGATCGCCGACCGCGGCTCCCTGTCGCCTGCGCCCCGGACCGCGTCGACCACTGGGTGGCGATCGCCGGCCGCTCCTGCCTTGGGGATCAGGGCGCGGGGTCAATCCCGGGGGAGCAACGTCCCGAGGGGGCCCAGGTCGAGGTTGAGGTCCTCGGGCGACAGCCCATGGTGGTCGCGGAGTTCGGCCATCCGTTCGTCCAGCAGCATCAGAGTCCGGCCGATGCGCTCCACCTGGTCGTCGGTGAGGTCCCCCTCGTCGATGCGGCGGATCGCCTGCCGTTCCATCAGTTGCCGCAGCAGTTCGACCACGGTCAGCACGAGTGCGACGAGGTCGCGTCCGACAGTGTCGGCGTCGAGGTCGACCCGGTCCGCCGTCACAGTGGTCCACCGTCCCCCCATGGCGCGGGGACGCGCTCGTTGACCGAGGACAGCAGCGCGTGCAGGGAGACTCGCACCAAGGGCACCTCGGCGATGGCGATCACCAGGTCGCCGCTGACGACCACACCGGTGCCCAGGACCCGGTCCAGCAGGTCCACCAGGGGCACGCCGAGCGGGCCGCCCTCCTCCCAGGCGCCGTCCCACGGGACGGTCTCAGCCGTCGAGGTCATCGGTGTCGCCCCCGTCCACAAAGGAGTAGGGCACCCAAGGCCCGGAGGCCTCGATCCGGACGCCATCCGCCTCCGCCTCCTGCCGCAGCCGCCCGAGGGCCGCGGCCAGTTCCTCTTCGCGGCCCGCCGCCACCAGGTAGGCGGCGTTGAGCACCTGGGTACGGCGGTCTTTGCCCGGGCCCGGGCCGTACAGGCGCAGCCGGCGGGCGGCCACCGCGAGGTCCCGCATGGCGGTGTCCACCTTCTCGGCGGCGCGCAGTGCGGTCTCCTGCCGGTGGTCGCGCGCCTGCTTCCGGCTGCGCACCCGCTCGAGGTAGGCGAGGCCGGCACCGGGACCGTCCAAAGAGGGGGCGTTGGGGGCCGTGGCCGGGGTGGTAGCTCCCGGACGCCCGGCCGGTGCGTCGGGGAGCACCGGTACGGCGTACGCCTTCACGCTCCACTCGACGCGGCCCTCGATGCGGTCCAGCGCGGCGTGCAGGCGCCGCTCGCGCTTCCCGAGCGCGGTGCGCGCGCGTTCGTCGCCGAGGTAGAGGGTGGCCAGCGGCAGGGGGACGGTAGGGGCGCAGCGCGCCGTCGCGGAGACCACGGCGTGGTGCGTCCGGGCGCAGCGCTCGAGTTCCGCGCCGTCGGAGAGCCGTTCCCGCACGGCCTCCTCGGAGAACCTGTCGGCCGGCACGTCCTGCACCACGGCGGTGAAGGAGCCGACGGGCAGCAGGCGGACGTGTCCGCCCTCCGTGTGGCCCGCCAGGCCTTCGAGGGCGGCGAGGTCGCCGCCGCGGCAGACGGCGAAGACGTAGGTGGCGGTGGAGACGTCGGTCGTGCAAGGGGCCGCCGTCATCGGGTGCTCCTCATGTGGAAGGTCCCGGGCTCGCCCGGGGAAGGGGAGGGGAAGTGACGGGTGCGAGGGCGGGGGTCACGTGCCGGCCGGTTCCCCGGCCACGCCCGCCCCCGCTGTCGGGGGGTCACCGCTCTCCAGCGCTTCGAGCCGTTCGCGCAGCCGCTGGTTCTCCTCGGCCAGCGCATCGCGGGCGGCACGTGAGGAGAGCGCCGGGTCGGTCTCCCACCAGTCGATGCCGGCCTTCCTGGCGGTGTCGACCGAGGCGATGAACAGCCGCAGACGGATGGTCAGCAGTTCGATGTCGAGAAGGTCGATCTTGATGTCGCCGGCGATGACGATGCCCTTGTCGAGAACGCGTTCGAGAATGTCGGCGAGATTCGCTGTGCGCGGCCCGTAGGGGGCCGCCGTCGAAGCGGGTGCGTCCCAGGACGCGGTGTTCCGGGCCCCCGTCGCTGCGAGCGCCGTCCCGGTGCTGTCGTTCATCGGTGCGCTCCTGGTGTCGGTTCGGTGGCGGCGGGCGGTGCGCGGAACATCCGGTGCTCGAGCAGATCGAGCAGCCGTTCCTCCTCGCGTTCGAACTCCTCGATGTCGATCTCCCCGCCCTCCAGCGCCTCGTTCAGGGCCGCGAGCCGCGCCCGCAGGACCAACGGGTCGTACAGCTCGTGCTCCGCCGCGTCGTTGATGCGCTCGGCAAGCCAGGCGACGCCCCTGACGGGTGCGAGCGGCAACAGGAGGATCCCGGTCAGCAGGCCCATGCCGCTCAGGCCCCGACCGGTGCGTGCTCGGGGCCGACGAAGCTGTAGCAGGGCATCGGCCCCGTCAGCTTCAGCTCGGCGCGGCCTCGGTGGCCGGCGGCCAGGCGCGAGACGGCGGCCGTGAACCGGTCGTGACCGGAACCGTCGACCAGGAAGGATGTGTTGAGGACGCATCCGGCCACCTCCGGCCCCGCGGCGGTGCCGTCGGCGAGTGCGGAGAGTTCGCGGAGCAGATGTGCCGCCGCTTCCCGGGCCCGGCGTTCCAGGCCCGCCGTCACCGCCTCGCCCAGGCGCAGGTTCGCCTCGTAGCCGGGGCGGCGGCGCGCCTCGTCGCGCAGCCGCCGTACGTGCGCGTCGTCCCTGAGGAGGTCGGCCAGCCCGTCCTCCTGGGCCGGCAGCACCTTGAGGTTCATCTCCACGCGGCCGTCGATGCGGTCCAGGCAGGTCAGGTGGTGGCGCTCGGTCGCGGCCAGCCGCTCCACAAGAACGTCCTCGCCGCCGCACACGGTGCCGAAGCGCATGGGCACAACCGCGCCGTGCGCGGCGAGGGAGGTGAGGAGGTCCTGATGGGCCATCAGGTCGCGTCTGCGGGCGCGCAGTCCCTCGGGCACGTCGCTGACCACGGCCGCCAGTCGGCCCGCGGGGAGGCCGCGCACCGCAGCGGGCGGCGAACCGACGCCGACGACTCCGGACGGGAGCCGGTGACCGGCGCGGACGATGCCGTAGACGTACAGGTCCCGTGCGATCACAGATCAGTCCTCCTCGGCGCGCCGGGCCGTGCGCGGGCGGCTGCCGCGGGTCCTGGTGGCGGTCCGCCGCCGCGGGCGGGGCTCCTCCTCGAGGGCCTGCTCCTCCGCCAGGGCCTCGTCCTCCGCCGGTGCTTCCTCCTCCGGCTCCACGTCCTCGTCGCCGTCCCGGGCCCCGACGGCCCTCCTGACCTTCTCGCCCATCGACCTGACGGCCTTCCCCGCCGCCTTCTTGCCGACCGCTCTGGTCACGGCCCCGCCGCCGAAGAGCTCGGGCACGGTCTTGCTGCGGGTGTCGGTCTCCAGGTCCAGGCGGTTGCAGGCCTCGGCGAAGCGGAGGTAGGTGTCGACGCTGGCGATGACGATGCGCACGTCGACCTTGAGGATCTCGATGCCGACCAGGGAGACGCGGGCGAAGATGTCGATCACCATGCCGCGGTCGAGGATGATCTCGATGACGTCGTACAGAGTGCCCGCGCGGGGCACACACGCGACCTGCTCGGTGTAAGTGGTGGTCATGGCGGGCCGTCCTTTCGGGTACCGCTGCGCGGTGGTCGGCTGCGCGGTGGCTTCAGTCGTCGGCCGCACCGCGCCGGTAGCGGCGGACCCTGCGGTAGCGCAGGAGCTCGCCGTCCCGGTCGAGTTCCACCTCGTACGTGGCGAGCAGGCTCGTGGTGTCGGGAATGCGCGGCACCTCCAGCACATCGACGTCGACGTGCCAGCCGTCCTCGGAACGGCTGATGGCGGACACTCCCTCCGCCGGGTGACCGGTGAGTCCGGTGATGCACCGACAGGCCCGGCCGGCGGCCTCCTCGGGTCCCTCCACCGGCGGAGGGGAGGAGACAGCGGTCGCGGCGCGGCCGCGGCGTTCACGTTGCTCTGCCATGGGCAACAGTGTGTTCACCCCGAGCCGCGGACTGCGCGTACTGATGGGCCGGACGGGCCACCTGCGCGATGGGCCGGTGCTCCCGCGGAGGCCTGCACGGTGGGCCGTTGCCGCCCCGCGGGCGGCCTGCGCGGTGGCCTGTGTCGCCACGCGGTCGGCGTGCTTCACCGCCCAGGGGGCGGGAAGCGACGAGGTGCGGGCGGCGCTGCGCTCGGTGTCCACCGCACTGCAGGCGCGTCCGGGGCGCGCACGACATGAGCCGTGTTGGGTGCCGCGCTTGTGCGCAAGCGCTGCCGCTGGATCCGGGAGAGCCGAGGGGCCGCGCTGCTCGACGGCCTGGCGCGCGGCCCGGTTGGCGGGACCGTATCCGGACTTGGGGACCGGTGTGACCGGGTCGACGCCTCTTGACGGTCCCGCTGATGGGGCGAGCGATGACTCCTTGTCGCTGTGGCAGTCCTTCTTCTGACCGCACACACGAGAAGGTGGCCCGATGACCGATCTGCACAACGTCCTGAGTGAACACGTCGACACCGAGTCGCTCCCCGGCGCGGTGGCCATGGTCGCGCGGGGCGATCAGGTGGACGTACAGGCCGTGGGCCACGTCGATGCCGAGCGCACAGCTCCGATGGCCAGGGACACGATCTTCCGTATCGCCTCGATCACCAAGCCCGTCGTGGCCGCTGCGGTCATGATGCTCGTCGAGGACGGCAGGATCGCGCTGGACGACCCGGTCGGGACCTGGCTGCCGGAGCTTGCCTCCCCCATGGTCGTCCGCACGCCGGACAGTCCGGTCGACGACGTGGTTCCGGCGGAGCGGCCGATCACCGTGTTCGACCTGCTGGTCTCGCGCGCCGGGTACGGCTTCCCGTCCGACTTCTCACTGCCGGCGGTCGAACCGCTGGTCAGTGAGCTGAAGCAGGGTCCGCCGCAGCCGCGGGCCGTCCCTCCGACGGATGAGTGGATGGCCGCGCTGTCCCGGATTCCGATGCTCTACCAGCCGGGCGAGGCCTGGCTGTACAACATCTGCTCCGACATCCAGGGCGTACTGATCGCGAGGGTCTCGGGCAGTTCGCTGCCGGACTTCCTGGCGGAACGGCTCTTCGAGCCGCTGGGCATGGCCGACACCGCGTTCGCGGTACCGCCGGCCAAGCGCGACCGCTTCACCAGCTATTACCGGGTGGATCCCATGGGCGCCCTCGAGTTGGCCGACACACCGGACGGCCAGTGGAGCACGCCGCCCGCGTTCCCGTCCGGCGCGGGCGGTCTGGTCTCGACGGTCGACGACTACCACTCCTTCGCCCGCATGCTCCTCGACCAGGGCGCGACGGCATCCGGCGACCGCCTGCTCACAGCCGAGTCCGTGGGGCGGATGACCACCAACTACCTGACCGTGTCCCAGCGCAAGGCCGGTGGCCTGTTCCTGGAGGGCATGGGCTGGGGCTTCGGCGGGGCGGTCGACGTGGAGCCGGTCGAACCGTGGAGCGTCCCGGGCCGCTACGGCTGGGTCGGCGGCACTGGCACGGCCGCCCATGTCATCCCGTCCACGGGCACCGTCACGATCCTTCTCACCCAGCTGCAGATGTCCGGCCCGACGTTCCCTGAGCCGATGCGGGACTTCTGGACGTACGCGGCGGGAGTGTGATCGGTCGCGGGCGCTGAACGTGAAACTCTCAAGCCTGCGATGGTGCCGCGCCAGGTGTTCGGCACGGAAATGTCACCTTGCCGTACAGCGAAGCCCAGAACACCACGATTCGGCCACCTCTTGCGCACTCATGGCGAGGGCTATGTCTCCCTGTTGCGAATGCCGCTCTGTACGTTTGCGTGGAAGTGATCAATCGGGGGAGAGACCATGGCCTGAGACGAGTGGGATCAGATCAAGGCTGATGCGGCGGATCGTCAGTCGGCATCGCCCAGGATTCGACATGCTCGACAGCAGCTCGACTTACAACCACGACATGAGCAGCGATGCGGAACCCGCCGTCAAGCCGGGTGACCCGGGCCGCGAGGGCAGTCGCGGTGACGACTCGCGGGGCGACGAGGAGAACCGGTGAGCACCCGGTACAAGCGCTGGAGCGTGCTCGCCGCCCTGTTCCCCGCGCAGCTGATCGCTTCCTGCTCCGTCGGAGACCCGGGCGGGGTCACGCGCAACAGCCCTTACCCGTACTGGAAGAAGGGGTCGGCGCAGCTGAGGCAGCCGGCTTCATGAGGATCCGGATCCCAGAGGGCGCCTCAGAGGTGAAGGGCGCCGTACAGGTCAATTTTCAAGAGGACAGCTACATCCTCACCTTCCGCACCGACAGAACCACCGCGGAACAGATCGCGAAGGGCCTACGGTCAGAAGCCCCACCGGCTCGGTGGAAGAGCAGTTTTACGCCGAAGCGTGAGCTCTTCAGACACCTTGGCCTCGCGGAGCCCCAGACGCTGAAGGGCCCCCTCCGGGCAAGCGTCTGTCCACCGTGTGTGGGGGACGATCGGCGGCGCAAGGTCGCATGGATGGAGATCTACATCGAGAACGTGAGCTCCGAACAGCCCCGGGTTGGTCTGCACGCGTTCTGACACAAGACCCGTCGGATCGCGAGGACGGCCCGACACCAAGGCCGGCCTGTCCCGCAACTGCCATGCTGCCGCCGTCGCCGCCCTGCTCATTGGCGCGTCTCCTCTGCCTGCTGCGAGCAGACGGCGCGGCTCACCCGACAACTCGCCCGTCATCACGGAATCTTGATCACCTAGGCGCCGACTGCCCTTAAACTTGGTGACAGGTGTTCAAGTCATCCAGGGGGCGGGCGAAGTGACCACAGCGTTGGGCGCAAGCACCATCACTCTTGCCCTGGTGGCGGGCTACGCCGGCTCCGGCAAGTCCGAGGCCGGGAAGATCCTGGCGTCCGCCACCGGATGGGCGATGCTCGACAAGGACACGCTGAGCCGGCCGATGACCGAGCGGCTCCTCGAGGCCCTGGGCGGGGACCCGGACGACCGGCACAGCCAGATGTATCTCGAGCACGCCCGGCCGCTGGAGTACGCCTGCCTCATGAAGTCCGTCTGGGAGAACCTCGAGTGCGGCATTTCCGTGGTGGCGGTGGCACCGTTCCTCGCCGAGAGTGCTGACGCCCAGTGGACAGCGCGCGTCCGGCGCAGGTGCGGGAGGATCGGGGCCCGATTCGAAACACTGTGGGTGGACAGCGACTTGGAGTCCATGCGTGACCGGCTCATCTCACGCGACGCCTCGCGCGACACGTGGAAGCTCACTCACTGGCCCGAGTACACGAGCGGAATCGACATCGATCGCCGGCCGGTCGTTCCCCACCACGTGATCGACAACCGTATCGGCGCTTCCCGCCCGCTGGCCGAGCAGGTCGAGTCCGTCGCACAACGGCTTCTGGGGGACGCGTGAGCGCAGTCGTCCTGTACGGGCCGCCCACATCGGGCAAGGACACCGTGACGGCAGCTTTGCAGACCGTCGACCCCCGCTTCCGGCTGGTGACGAAGCTGAAGCATGGATCCGGACGGTCGACGGGCTACCGATTCGTGTCGGCCGAGGAGCTCGAATCGCTGCGCCGGCAGGACCGGATCGTCGTGGAGACCCGGCGTTACGGCAACATCTACGCCGTCGACCGCCAGTCCCTGACAGAACCTCAGGACCACGGTCTGGTCCCCGTCACGCACATCGGCAATGTCGCGGACATGCGCATGCTGCTGAGAGGTGCGCCGGTGCAGTGGTTGCGCGTGCTGCTCTGGGTGCCGAGGGACGTGTGCGACACACGCTCACGGCAACGCGGGGACACCGACACGGCCAAGCGGCTCGCCGCCTGGGACGAGACAGCCCAGGACCTGCTCGGCTCCGATCTACGGAATCTCTTCGACCTGGTCGTCCGCACGGACAGGTCGGACGCGGAACGCACAGCCAAGGACATCGCGGCAGCAGCGGACCGGGCACCGCAAGCCGTGCACCCCGAAGACCTGTTCGCGACGCTCGGCCTCGAGCCTGGCCCACCGGCTCGAGCCCACATGTGACCTCCCACCGGCACGGGCAGGCCGTGGAAGCGAACGACCACCGCCACACGCAGCAGGGGGATGCTCGTGGGAACCATCAGAACGCTCGAGGACCTGGCCAGAATCGGTCGACAGCGAACGGTCGCCGACCGCAGTGTCCACCTTCGCCATGACGAGGTGACGACAGACCTCCTTCTGGACAGTGTTTCCGGCGACCGCGTCTTCCTGGACCGTCTCAGCGTGGACGGAACGCTGACGGTGCGGTCATGCCATTTCGACGAGCTCGTCATCGACCACGCCCAGGCGGACGCCGTGCTGGTGGTCAACTCCCGCATCGGGCGCCTGACCATCCGGAACGCTTCGATGGGCTGTGACGTCACGGTCACGGACACCGCATTGGACTTCCTTGCTCTCCACTCCTGCAGCGGCGTCCGCCTGGAGCGGCTGCGTGTGGAGGAACTGGTGCAGATCAACGCCCTCCGTGGGCCGGTCAGGATCAGCAACACCCGCCTGTCGGCACTGACGATCCGAAGCCAGGTCACCGGCGGCCGCCGCGGCCGTCCACGCGTAGAGGTCCGGGGTCTGCGCGCCCGTGAGGACATCACCTTCGACGATCTGTGGCTGTCCGCTCTCGAACTCGACGGTGTCGACACCCCGGAGCTCACCCTGCAACGCGTCCGTCTGGACCAGCCACTTCGGGCGAACGAGCTGCGGTGCAGCGAAACCGTGCGTGTCAACGGCCTGGTGATCCCCGCCGAGGACAGCACGATCACCAACAGCACCGTCCGGGGCCCGGTCGACGTCCACGGTCTGAAGACCGACGACAGCGGCGGCACCGACGCCGGCGGAGCGACCGCACGCCTCTCCCTGCACAACACGACAGTTCTTTCACTCACTTCGTCCTCCGAGACGTCTTCGGTGATCAGCCTGCACGGTTCCTCTGTGACCGGAACTCTCGGGCTGCCCGCCGGTGCCTCCCGCTACAGCCTCGACGACTCCTCCAGCATCGGAGACATGGAGTTGTCCGGGCAGGTGTTCCGCGACGGGCGCCAGATCGTCTCGTTCCTGGAGCGCTCGTTCACCGAAGTCAGTGCCGTGGCACTGGAGTCCGTCCGGTCCGCTCTGGCGAGGCGGAACCGAAACCGTGAGGTTGATCAGCTCTATTACCTCGCCAGACAGCGTGAGGCCCGCCTCCTACCACCGATCCGTCGCGGTATCACGCGCGGCCTGCTCGGGGGTGTTCTCGGCTGGGGAGTGCGGGCCCGTAACCCGGCCCGCGTCCTGGCAACGGGCGTTTTGCTGACAGCGGTCGTACTCCACCTGGCGGGTGCGTTACGTTCCCCCGGGCAGGGGCTGGCGGATGTCACTCTCGCGGGGAAGTCGTTCGTACTGGCCCTGGCACTGTGGCTGAACGTCGGCACCGGGATGCCCTCGGACTTGAAGACGGCCGAATGGTCCGCGCTCGCCGTCTCGTTCACGGCCGCGGGCATGCTGTTCACCACGCTCATCGTCGGCATCGTCATCCGCAAACTGGTGCGTTGATGAGCTGGAGCAGCCGGATGGCAGAGTGACCTTCATGGAAGAGAGCACAGCACCTGCCGTCTCCTACGGCCTGCGCGGGCGGACGTTCCTGGTGACCGGAGGCAGCCGCGGCCTCGGCTACGCGGTCACCCGCCTCCTCGCGGCGGAAGGGGCGTCGGTCGCGATCTGTGGCCGGGACAGCGAGACTCTGGCACGCGCGGCTTCATCCGTGGAAGAGGACTTCGGCGGCACGGTCGTCACAGGATCCGTCGATGTGCTCGCCCCGGACGAACTGGAGGACTTCACCGTCGACGCAGCCGCCAGGCTCGGCGGCCTCGACGGCCTGGTCGCCAACATCGGTGGCAAACGCGGCGGTGGTCTCCTCGACTCGACACGGGAGGACTGGCAGGCGACGTGGGAACTGAACGGAGGCCACGCGGTCCGGGCCGTAAGGTCGGCGCTCGAGGCCTTCCGACCGGGCAGCTCCGTGGTGCTCATCTCCTCGATCTCCGGTTGGAAGCCACGATTCCCCGCCCAGTACGGTGCGGCCAAGGCATCGGAGATCTACCTCGCGGGCGCGCTGTGCCAGGAGTTGGCGCCCTACCGGGTGCGCGTGAACACCGTCAGCCCTGGCTCGATCCTCCTGCCCGGCAAGAGCTGGGACCGGCTCCGGCAGCGGGATCCGGAGGCCTATGCCGCCTATGCGGCCCGCAACCCCAGCGGGCGGCTGCTGAACGCCGAGGAGGTGGCCCGCGTAGTCGCCTTCCTCCTCTCCCCCGCCTCCGAGGCCGTCAACGGCGCCCACATCCCCGTCGACGGTGGACAGCCGCAGGCGGGGCTGGGGGCAGGGGCGGCTGCGTCGGCCGGTGTCGTCAAATGAGGCGATGCCCATTGCGGTGTGTGGATGAAGACGGCGCTCTCGCGACGCTGGACGTCCTGGCCGAACCGTGAAGTAGAGGACAGTGCGTCGAGCGGCACGTACCTGACATCTCAACCGCCTGGGCCCGGCCCGTTCGTCGTAGCCCCTGTCGTCGGCCGCGCGGTTCAGAGCTCGTCCCGTTCCTCCCATCGGTCACGGAACCAGGCCAGCGTCTGTGCCAGTAGTCGCCTGTTGCGCTCCTTCTCGAGCAGTGAGAGCCGAAAGCCGGGACGCAGTTCCAGCTTGCCCTCAGGGATGTCGACACCGCCCAATTCGTTGAGCCGCCGCAGGAGTTCGGCCCGCAGCGGCCGGTCGGTGAACGGTTCACGTGCCGCGAGATACTGGAACACCACTTCCACCGACCCGCCGCGGCCGCTGCCCGGGTAGAAGGTCATCGGCCAGATACCGCGCCCCGGATTCCCTGCCTCGCCAAGCATCAGATAGGCGCTGGTGGTGACGTGTCCGGCGCCGTGGCCGACCCAGCCGCCGAGCCCCTCCCACGTGGCGAAGAGCTCGTACACCGCTGCCACTGTCTCGGGACTGTCGTCCGCTGTGAGCTGACGGCGGAAGCGTTCGGTCCGTGTCTCGTGCCCCTGTTCCGATGCGGCCACCTGCGCCTGGTCTTCGTCCGCTCCCCCGTCGTCCTCGGCGCCGGTGAGCAGCAGGGCGAGGTCGTCGCCGACCAATCGTTGGGCGGGATCGGCGGCGCCGGTGGCTGTGAAGTGGATTCCGTCGGCGACCAGGCGGGCGCGGACGTCCTGGTCTTGTTGCTCCTCCTCAGGGGCGACCCAGCGGAACCCGGAGGACACCCGCCCGTCGGCGTTGAGTACCCGGTAGGCGTTGGCCACACCCGCGGTGTTGGCGAGGTGGTTGCCGACGGCCTGGGCACCCGAGCCGAGGAATGCCGCGAGGTCTCCGTAAGAGGTCCATGTGCCGTGCGGCAGCGCGGCAAGCACCTGGTGGGCGAGGTGCCAGTCGCGGGAGCGCTCTGCGCGGCGTACGTGGCGCAGCGGGGCGGGCCACAGCGCAGCGGCACGGTCGGCGAGATCGTCGGCACGCGTGAGGATCTCACGGGCGCCCCAGCGTTCGGTGGCGGCGATGCGGCGGTTCATCTCCAGATGACTGCCGTCCAAGAGACCCTGCTTGCGTTCGAACGGGTGGTTGGACAGTTCGGAGTTGAGGGCGGTGAGGGTCAGATTCCCGAGGGTGTGCTGCAGGCGGGCGTGCAGTTCTTCCGCGCTTTCCTCCCCTGACCCGTCCTCCGCCAGCATGCGGAGCCACTCGTCCCCGGGTGCCTGCGGCATGACGTGCTCGATGGTGAGCTGTGCGGCGGCGAAGTCCACCGGTTCCGGGTGGCCGTAGCTCTCCTCGAGCCGCTGAAGCACGAGCTTGCGCTGATGCCACCGCCCGTACTGGTAGAACGGCGCGCTGCGGATCTTGTCCCGCAACTCGTCGTCGTCGGGCCAGAAACGGTTCGGGGACGAGAGCAGCTGATGCAGTCCGTCCGCGACGGGTACGTCGAGCGGAAGCTGAGCCGGCACGGACTGGAAGATCCGGTTGAGGTTGTTCGTCGGCACGCGGCAAATGGTCCGCCGTACCAGGAAGCTCTCGATGTACGACAGGGCGCGGGCGGTCTCCGCCGCGTCGAGGTGTCCGCGTTCGCGCCGGTCGAGCAGAAGCATCAGAGCCGGGTAGGTCACCATCGCCTGCCAGTCGTGCAGACGGCGCAGATGTGCGCGGACCGACGGGTCCGCTTCCTCCCCAGGGTGGATCATCTTGCGGAAGTGGACGCTGCGTCGGCGGAGTTCCTTGATGTAGGCCTCGATCTCCTCCTCGCTCGCCGCTCCCTTCTCGAAACGCTGCTGCTGGGCGGTGTACAGGTCCTGGCGGCGTACGCGGTCGTCGCCCTCGAGTACAAGTTGCAGCCACATGAGCTGCTCGAGTTCCTCGTTGCTGAGGCTGTCCTGCAATGGCAGCCAGTACGTCTCGTACACGTGCTCACCGCGCTCGGGCAGCCGCATGAACAGGTAGTTCCGCAGCAGGTCGGCCTGGCTGAGCTTGAGACCCGTGTTGTTGAGCGACTCGAAGATGCGGTGGACGTTGTCACCGCGTTCTGCGGTGACCGAGACAAGCGTCAGCCGAGAGGTGATCGCCTCTTCAATGCGGAACACATCCTGCGGTGCGGCCGGGTCCTCGGCCTGCACGAGCTTGCGGCGGAAGAACTTGTAGGCGGCGGCGACGCTGTCGCCGGCTCCGTGTTCCGCGTGCGCGCCTCGGACGTGCGCGGCGTACTGAGCTCGATCGGCCTGGGTCGGCAGCAGACGGAAGTGGTCGTTCCCGCTCTTCCGCTTGTTGATCAGGTACTCCTCGCCGATCCGCTCGGCCTCGTCCGGTCGAGCGTCGGCGATGTGGTCACGGATCGCCGTGAGCGCCAGGGAGAGCGTGGTGAGCCGCTGCTGTCCGTCGACGACCAGCCATCGCGGGAACGTCGCCTCGTTCTGCGGGGACGGCGCGAGGACCACGGAGCCGAGGAAGTGGGTGCTGGCCTTGTCGTCGGTCTCCAGCAGTTCGGCTTGCTCGAGGATGTCGCTCCACAACTGGGCGAGTTGCTTCTCGGTCCAGGAGTACGTCCGTTGGTAGAGCGGCACTTGGAACTGCTGGGCCCTGCCCTGCACCAGATCGGCGAACAGCGTCTCTTTGGCCTGCATGGGTAGATCCGTCTCCCGTCACTCCGGCCTGCCGTATCACGCAGGAGCGACGATATGACTTTCTGTCAGCTGTCGGGGAGTTCTGCCATAAGCCGCCCGCACTCTCCTTGCCGTCCCACAGTGGTCGCCTCAGCACCGTGTGCACCCTGGCGGGCGGTGGCGCGAGGCATTCGCCATCCAGGAGCCACCTGTCGGATCAGGGCTGTTTCTTCAGGTCCATTTAGAGCGCGGCAGGCACACCCGGTGCCGATCGCGGCGACCGCGGGTCGTGGCCTCGGATACAGTCGGCTCCGCAGGCCTCTTCCCAGGACTCTCGCTCTCCTTGCCCGCCTCGATCGGGGTGCGGCACCGCCGTTGCAGCTCGTCGCGCTCCACGTCCGGGATGCTCATCGACTCGGCAAGAACGGCGGCGAACGCGTCCACTTGCATGTTGTCGATGCCAGCGTCTGCTGGAGTTCTAGTTCGTCACTGCCCACCGCACCGCCGCCACCAGGGCCAGGACCACCGGCGGCGCCAGCCACCACCTGTTCATCGCGCGTCGCGCCGATGGGGTGAGGGTGATCAGCAGGGCAAGACCCGCGGCAGCGATGGTCAGCACGCAGGACAGGACGATTCCGGCGCGGGCGTCGTCGTCCCACGGCCCCGAGGGCCGGATGGTGAGCGCGGTCCAGCAGAACCATCCGGCGACGAGGTAGAGGATCACCAGCGGTACGCCGAGAACCCACCGGAGGCATCCCTGTTCGCCGGAGGTTGTCGACTGCTGTGTACGGTCGTACATCAGCGCAATGCTTCCCTTGCGTTGTCCAGGTTGTCGACCATCCGGTCGCCGTAGCCCTGGGCCTTGCTGCCCTCCCAGTTGGGCCCACCGTTGTAGCGAGCGGCGAGTTCCTGGTACTGGGCCGAGGTCATGTCCTCGGGAGGCACGTCGGCGAACTCGCTCTCTGCCTTCAACTGAGCAAGGTATTCCGAGGCGATGAAGATGTTCTGTCCCGGGTCCTGCAGTGACTCCTCCACGACCGCCCGTTGATGCTCTGTAAGGTCGGCCGGGTCGTAGCCGAGGACCTCGGCGCCGCGGCGTACCTGGATCGCGATGGGACCGAAGGACGTTTCGTCGGGGTTGCCTGCGAGCCGCCACGGAAGGTTCTCCGGTGATACGGGGCTCAGCCCCCAAGGGGCGTCTGCCTGCTCACGGACCGTGTCGGTGATGTCGTCCAGGACTCCCGGCTGCCCACCGATCTCGTTCCAGGCTATGCCCGCCACCATGTCCGCCGGCAGGCCCGCGTTCTTCGCGGCGGCCTCGATGATCGCCTTGTTCGCCGAGATCCACTCCTTGCGTTCCTGGTCCGACGACGGCGGGGACCAGTAGCTGTCCGTTGCTCCCGGTAGGTGGGAAAGCCGCGTCCGGATGTCCTGGAGCGTCGGTGAGACAAGAGCGTCCCCGACGGGTGCGGTGAAGTCCTGCTTGGGACCGCTGCCGGGCAGACGGGTCAGCGGGTTGCTCCGTGCCTCCGTCGCCTCGCTGCGCATCGCCGCGATGGCCGCAAGGATGTCCACTCTCTCATCGATCCTGACACGGAACTCGGGCAGCAGGTCGTAGGCCTGCTTCAGGCCGTGGACGCATACGTCGCGCGCTTCCTTCTCACAGACCTTGGCGAGGTGGAAGTTGCCTCCGGCGGCGTCATGGAGACGGTTGGCCTCGTCCCGGATGTCGTCGACGTCCATCGTGAGTTCGGCGAAGAAGTCGAGTACACCGGTCGTCCCCCTCATATCCTCCCACTGGCGCATCGGCTCCGCGTCCTGAGCCTCACGGGTGATCGCCGTGCCCTTCGTGCCGATCAGCGAGGCGAGGGCCCGCTCGTCCGCCTTTCCGTTGGAGTAGTGGCTCTTGGCCGTCTCGAGAGCGCCCGCATACGCGTTCAGAGCTCCAGCTGCCTTGCCGTACCCCTCGGCAAGGCCTGCCAACAGCTTCCGGGCCTCCGCCACACGCGCTTCGTAGTGCTTGCTGCCCTCGCTGTACCAGTGCGTCTTTTTCTCCGCGCGCTCGGCCGGGCTGTCGACCTCCGTGAGCATGTCGCGGATGCGCTTGAACTCGTCGGCGTTGCGCTCGACGAGGGCCGGGTTGCACTCCTCCAGGAATTCGACGTCCTTGCGGTAGCTGATCCCGCTCACCGTGCCTCCGGTGCCACGTAGTCGCCTTCGAGCATCAACTTGAGGAACCGGGCGGCCTTGTCGTCGTCCACCTTCACGAAGTCGCTTCCGGCGGTCCTCAGCTTCGTGGACAGCGCCGCGAGGAGGGCGACCGTGTCGAGGAACTGATCGTTCGCGAAAGTGCTGAAGCGATTCACCTGCGTGGCAACGTCGCTGTGCGCCCTGGGTTCCCTCGCCATGGTGCAGATGTCGCCGTCGGGCCTTCCTTCGTGCAGGAATCCCGCGATCTCGATCAGTAGATTCGCATTGCCGTTGATGGACGCTGTGTTGTAGTCGAGCTCCCCACCGGGCGCGGACTTGGCGCCGCCACCAGGGTCAGCGACCTGATTGAGCCGCATCGCGGTGGACTGGCGTGCCAGCGCATCCGCTTTCAGACCGGCCCACTCCTCCTCGAACGACATACGCATCCCCCGTCGATGCTTGCGACATAAGAAATGATGATCTTACCTTTCATCCCGAAGGTGCTCGGTGCGCCGCGCGCCATGTCCGCGCAGGTCCGGCGGCACGGCCGACGTCAAGACGGCGAAGCCAGCGCCGGCGGACAATCCGGCCACGCGGGCCGCGGCAGGAGTGGATCTGCCCCCGTCCGGCCCTCACGCCACGGGCACGGTGGACGCCGACAACCGGGCGCGCCGGGGAGCCGGCTGCCCGACGTCCCGGAGTGTGGCGCCCCGCAGCGGTGAGGCGGACGGGAGCATCAGCGATGGGCCCGCACGGGGACCGGCGTGCCGGCCTCACGTCGGCAAGGCAGCGCAGCACCTCGTCGACGTGCGGGCGGAAGGCCCGGGACAGCCCGGCCCGCGCAACGCCGAGGCTGAATGCCCGTGTCGCATGGGTCAGGCGTCGCCGCTGGGCTTGGCGAACTCCTCGATCAGGACGGGATACTGCTCCCCGCCGTGCCCGGCGGCGATCGCACGGTCGGCCATCGCCTTGAACAGCTTCGGCAGTTCGGCATTGACCCCCAGCGCGTCGCTCTCCTCGATCAGGTGCGCCATGGCCCTCGCGTCGGTCTCCAGCGCGGACACCTCGGCCGGGAAGGAGCCCCTGTCGATCTGCTCGGCATACCCCGGCAGCCATTCGGCCACGCCGGCAGCGATCTGCTGCGCGAACGGCGCATACGTCGCGGCGTCGACACCGGCCGTCCGCAGCATGGCAGTGCCCTGGAGCCAGGCGTTCAGGACGCTCCACATCATGGCGAGGCCGGCCACGTCGTACAGGGACGCCAGCCCCTGGTCCGCACCGAGGTAGGTGACGGTACCGAGGGCCTCGAGTGTCGACTTGTGCGCCTCGAAGTCCGGCTGCGGACCGCTGTGCAGAATCACCGCCTCCGCGGTTCCGACGGCCGGCGGGACGGCCATGATCGCGCCGTCCAAGTAGCGGGCGCCTCGCTGTTCGGCCCATCGAGCGGCTTCCCGGGCCTGGGCCGAGTCGCCCGAGGTCAGGTTGATCAACGTCGTGCCCTTCAGCTCGACATCGCTCGCGCCGAGCAGTTCCCGCACGGCCTCGTAGTCGGTGACGCAGATGATCGCCAGGGAACCTGACCCGATCGCGTCGCCGACCGTCGGCGCAAGCCGTGCGCCGTCGGCCACCAACTGGTCCGCCTTGGAGGCCGTACGGTTCCAGACGGTTGTGGGATGCCCGGCTTTCAGGAAGGCGCCGGCAAGTGCCCGGCCCATGAGTCCGAGTCCGATGACTGTCACAGGTGTGTCGGGTTCGTTGTTCATGGCAGCATCGTCAACGTTGATACCGGTGTGAAGGTCAAGCGAGGTTTCGATGCGGATCGGGGAACTCAGTCGCCGGACGGGCGTGAACGCCCACCAGTTGCGCTACTACGAGGCCCAGGGCCTGCTGGAGGCGGACCGCGGCTCGAACGGCTATCGCGAGTACGAGGAGAGCGCCGTGCTGCGCGTGAAGCAGATCCGGCATCTGCTCGGTGCCGGGCTGTCCTCCGAGGACATCGCGTATCTGCTGCCCTGTGCGGTCGGGGAGGCCCCGGAGCTGATCGGCTGCCCCGAGTTGCTGGCCGCGATGCGGTCACGGCTGCAGCGACTGAACGACCAGATGGCCACGCTCGCCCGCTCCCGTGACGTGCTCGCCGACTACATCGACGCGGCCGAGCGCATCGGCGGCGAAAGCTACCCGCCCTTCGACGAGGCCGAGTTGGAGCCCATGCCCGCCTGAGCGGCCGGGTGCCTCTGTCTTTGGCATGCTTGTCGGCCGCCTTCCATGATCCGGTGCCGGATGCCTGCCGACCGGGCCAGATAACTGGTGGCGTCTCAGTGCTGGATCAGGCCGCCGACCGGGACGGGAGCGACGTGGCCGGTTACCGGAAGGGTCTGCGCCATAGCGACGCCGATGTCCACCAGTGAGGAGCGACGCAGGCGAGCGACGTCGGGAATGGGGGTCCAGATCGACTCGGCGGTTTCACCGTTCGGCTCAGGCCGGAGTCGGCCGCCGGTGATGCGGACCTGGTAGAAGATGCCGACATTCTGGTGCTCGACTCCCGCACGCGCGGTAGCCGCGGGGATCACCCTCGAGTCCACCCCCAGCAGGCGCTCGACCATGGCGTCGCATCCGGTCTCCTCAGCGACTTCCCGGATTGCAGCGTCGAACGGATCTTCCGCGTGCTCGACCCTGCCGCCCGGAAGAGTCCAGGTCGACTCACCCTTCGGTGATACGTGCCGGGCCAGCAGCACCCGACCGTCCTTGATGCACACGGCGTACGCCGCCAGCCGGAAACTCATCCCCGCACCTCCCGCGGAACCTTCCCAAGGACCTAGATCTACCAGGCATCACGTCCGCATCACGTCCCGGTGAGCATCGTGGTCGATCTCTTCGTGGCGCTGGACGGCGCTGGCGCTGCGTCTCCGCGGCCCGGCCCGGCCCGTCCGTGAACCGGATGGGCCGGGCAGGCAGGTACCGTGCGCGGCAGGTTACCGCGTGACCGCCCTGCCCCCGAAGGTGACTCCAAGGCGACCGTCAGCCCCGTACGACCAGTTCAACGCTCCCGCGTAGGCGGAGCAGCGGGAGCCGTTGGAGCCGGTCCAGAACTGGTTCGTGCTGTCGGCGTTGCCCACGGTCTTGTCGTTCGAGCCGTCGCCGCTGCGGCACGAGACGTTGTTCCGGAACACCGAAGTGCCCGCATCGAAGGAGAAGTTGCGCTCGGTGTTGTCGATGCTGATGTTGTCCGAGACCGTCATCGTGCCCGGGTTCCTGTTGTACGTGAAACCGTGCTTGCCGTTGTCGTAGGCGATGTTGCGCCGGATGACATGGTCGACCTTGATGTCCTCGCCGCCGAGCTTGTAGCCGTTGCGGTCACCGCTCGAGTTCTGCGTGCCGTCGGAAAGGGTGCCGTTCTCGTAGGCGAGGGAGTCCTCGATGGTCACGGCGCCGATGGGCCCGGTGTCCGACTTGGTGTAGAGGTCCCAGCCGTCGTCGAACCCGGCCGGGAACGGGCACTCCGGCGGCGTACATGTGCGGTGAGGAAGCCCGCCTGCTGCAAAGCTGACGGTCCCGGCGGTGTCGTCCCCGCCGGAACCGTCAGGTCCGCACGCACGCACTTTCTTGCGCATGGGCACCCGCCCGCGCCCGGTCGCTTCCCGCTGATGCTGCTCTCGCCGGGCTACTCGATGCCGCGCGGCACCATCGCCTCCCTGGCGGAACCACCTGGCGAGCCGGGGGGTACGTGTGGCCGCCGTCGACGAAGCGTACGCGTCTGTCGGCACCGCCTTTCCGGCGGAGGGGTGCTCACTTGACCCGCGCGTCGAGCAGGTCGAAACGGAAGCACTTCTCGCTCACGGACCTGCCGGTGCCGGCCGACCAACTGGGCCTCACCGATGCTGCGGCGCCGCTCTAGGGGCAGCGCGCGTGGCGGCTGACGCGTGACTGCCCGGCCGCCTTCTTCGACCTGCATCTGCGTGGTCTCGCGCAGCTACTGCTCGACGGCCCGCAGCCGACCGGAGGTCACCTCCCAGCAGCCGTGGCGTGTGGGCGGCGGCTCGGGCGGGGCATGCAGCGGATCGTCGTCCGCGAAACGCTGCTGCCCCGCTCCCCCTCTCCGGCGCGCCCCCGCACCCACCCTGGGCCTGAGCGCCCGTCAGCCCTCCGCGTGCAACACCTCGCGGAGAGTCTGCGCGAACTCGGCCGGCGCCCCGTGCTGGCCGTACTCGCCGCCCATGAAGCCACCGTGGTCGCTGGGGAAGATCACCGGCTCGGTGCCCAGTCCGGCGGCGACCTCCGCTGCGGCGCGCGCGCAGATCTCGCCCTCGGACTCCTTGCCCGCCGCGACGACGATGCGCGTGGAGGCGGCGCGCAGCGCGTCGAAGTCGGGCCGGTAGCCGGTGCAACCGCGCATGTTCTGGCCCAGCAGCGGGTCGTCGCGCGAGCCGTCGTCCTCCGTCGGCAGTCCGAAGGCGGCGGGGTCGGGGGCCGGCTCGTCGGCCCAGTCGGCCGGGAAGGGCCCCTTGCGGCCGACCATCGCGATGAACTTGGCCATCGCGGGACCCAGTCCGTCTCGCAGGTACGTCGCATGGATGTCCGCGCAGACCGCCAGCGCCGCCTCGCTGTCCGGCAGGACCGGCGCGGCCGGCGGCTCGTGCGCGACGAGTGTGCGCACCAGTTCCGGGTGCCGCGACACGAGGGCGAGCGCGTTCACGGCACCACCGCTGCTCGCGAACATGTCCACGGCCCCGGCGCCGAGCGCCTCGATCACCCGCCGCAGATCGTCGGCGTGCTCCTCGGGCACGATCTCCGTCGCGCCGTCCTTACGCACACTGCGGCCGGCCCCGCGCGGGTCGTAGGTAACGACCGTCCGGTCGGTGAAGTGCGACGCGAGCGTGACGAAACCGCTCGCGTCCATCGGTGAACCGACCAAGAACAGGACGGGTTCGTCGGCCCCGGCATCGGCCCGGCCTCCCCGCACGTCGTACCAGATCGTGGCACCGGGGGTCTCCAGCGTGCGGGTCTTGATCTCGACCATCGTCGTATCTCCTCATGTCTGTTCCGTCACTGAAGCAGACCGCTGGCACCGCCGGAACTCATCGCTCCCGTGCGCATCAATCGATGAAACGCCAAGGCGCCTCGGTCATCGATCAGCGGCCGGCCCTCGCGATAACCCCTGGACGTCGGTTCCACCACCGGCGAGGATGCGAGTGATCGTCCTGTTCCGTGGTACCCGTTCCCCTGTTCCAGCGTGACCTGGACGATCCGCCCCGGTGGTGACCGCGCCGGAGGCGGACACAGTACCCGAGGCGGCGTGGCGGCCAACTGCCGCCAAGCCGGCGCGCTGAGTGCTCAGGACCGACGGTCACGGTGCCTTGTGAGACCCGGGGGATCGAGTGCAGCCGACAGCGACGTCCGTACGTGCCGTGAACCGGCTCACCGAGAGGTGGGTCGGCGGCCTGCCGGGACCGGGCGGGACCGTCGTCTCCGCCACGAGCCTGTGGCCGCTGCTCGCCTGTCTCCAAGACGCCGCCGGCGGACCGGCGCGGGACGAACTCGGGGACGCCACCGGCCTGCCCGCGTCCGAGGCGGCCGGAGCCGCGCGCGGATTCCTCGAAGCGCTGGGCGTGATCCGCGGCACACGGGCCGCGTTCGGTCTCTGGACCCGGGCCGATCTGCCGCTGCATGCCGACTGGGCGGCACGGCTGCCCGCCGGAACGACCGGCACCATCACCGGAGACCGGACAACCGACCGCATGACGCTCGACGGATGGGTCGACGACCGCACCCAAGGCCTGGTCCGCAGGATGCCGGTGGACATCGACAAGTCCACGCGGCTCGTGCTGGCCGCGGCGCAGTCGGTGCGGACACGATGGCTGCGGCCGTTTTTCGAGACGGAGGTGGTCCCGGACCACGGCCCGTGGCAGGGGCGGTTGCTGCTCGGGCTGCACCGCACCACCTCGCTGTTGGACCGGGTGGCCGTGGCGGAGACCGCGGACGGCCCTTTGACGGTGCTCAAGATCCTCGGCGGAACAGGGGTGGACGTCCATCTTCTGCTCGGCCCGGCGAACATGACGCCCTCCCAGGTGCTGCGCCACGGAATCGACACTCTCGCCCGCACCGGCGCTGCCCCGGTGCCCGGTGACCGTCTTCCCCTCGGGGAGGCCGGCCCGGGCCTGCGGGTGTCGAAGGTACGCAGCCGGATCCCACGGCCCGTTCTTGAAGTCCTCACGGCCGCGTTCCGCGTTGCGGCGACCCACGATCTGTTGAAGGTACCCGCCCTGTTCGGCCTGTCCACGGCCATGGACACGAGCTTCGGTCACTTCCCCGGTATCAGCCCTTGTCCGCTGGCGGTCGGCTCGGCCGGCCAGGGCGCCGTTGCCATGTTCGACGCCAAGGGCTTCGAGTCCGCGACAGTGACCGCGGTCAACGTCATGGCCAGCGGTATGCCACCTCCGCCGCGGTACACCGTCCGCCACGTCGAGGTGGTCATCGACCGCCCGTTCGGCTTCCTGACCGTCCACCGCACCTCCCGTCTGGTCCTGACTGCGGGATGGGTGACCGAGCCCCTGCCCTGCCCCGAGGACCATGAGTACGACGGGAACCGCCACTACAACGACTAATACGAGGCGGTCGGGATGTGACCGCGCGACTCGAGGGCCTGGCCGTCAACCCGGCCACTCCGGCCGGCCAGCTGCTGAGGCTGCTGGAACCGGAGTACGAGGGCGAAGCTCATCGGGCTCCTCGCAGCGGACGACGACCTGGGCGTACGGGTCCTGCTGGCCCACAACCATCCGGCGGCGCCGGAACTGCCGCTGCGGCTACCTGGAGCACCGGGGCACTGCCCGCGAGCTGCTCACCGAGCATGCGCGTTTCCCGGTCGAGCGCATGTTTCACGGACGCGGCCGCGACGAGCGCCGTCTGGCCGTCCTCGACCCGGGCTCGCGCCCACACCCGCCGACCGGCTCACCCGCGACCCGGACGCGGCGATCCACGCGGGGGCGGCCCGCCTGCAGGACGAGCGGCTGCTCACCCTCCTCGACGACGGGAAGCGGGGCGGGCACGCCGCCGCCAACCCCGCACTGCCGGTGACGGTGACGCACGAGCTGCTCGGGTGACTCGCGCGGGCGGGCAGCCCACGGCGAGGACAGCCGGCCGACGACCCGAACGTGCCCTCCAGATCCGGCACTTGCGCGGTCGCCCGACGGTCGCGACGACCACCGCATGCCGGCCGTCGCCCGGTCAGTCCCGGGGACTTACTGTCATGGGGAGGCGGTCCGCGTGCACGACGGCGGAGGCGACCTCCTTGGGCGTGTGTCCGGGCGCGGGGCTCAGCTTCCATCGCTGCAGGACGGTCGCTATGGCGATCGTCGCCTCGGTCCAGACGAACTGGTCCCCTATGCACTTGCGGTTGCCTGCGCCGAACGGGACGTAGGCGTGACGGGGGACGGCCGCTCGCCGCTCAGGAAGCCATCGGTCGGGGTCGAACGACGCGGCGTCGTCGTAGACGGCAGGGTCCCGGTGCAGGGCGTAGAGACTGAACGCGACCTCTGTCCCGGCGGGGAGCCGGTGCCGACCGAGTTGCACCGGCACGGTGGTCCGGCGCATCAGCAGGGTGACCCCGTGCAGCCGCAGCACCTCGTCGAGGACCCGGCGGATGCTCGTCAGCCGCGGGACGTGGTCGATCGTGACCGGCCCCTCCGCCACGACGGACCGGATCTCGGCGACGATCTTCTCCTCGATGTCGGGGCGGGCGACGAGCTCGTGGAACGCCCAGGCCAGAGCGGACGCGGTCGTCTCCGCGCCCGCGAACATCACGGTGCTCAGCTCGTCCCTGACCTCCGTGTCGGTCAGCCCCTGCCCACTGTCCTCGTCCTGGGCGGCGAGCAGCAGGGTGAGGAGGTCGGACCGGTCGGTCTGTCCGTCGCGGCGTGCTTGGGCCACCACCTCGTCGATCACCGAGCGCAGTTGGGCGGCGGCCCTGTCGAAGTCCCGGTTCGCCCGGATCGGAAGCCGGTCGAGGAACTTGGGCGAGGCCGCCCGTATGAGGAGATTCTTCAAAAGTACGGGGAGGTTCTTGCGCACGGCGTCGACGGCCGGCATGCCCATCTCGGTCGAGAACATCGTGTCGGCGAGCGTCTCGATGGCGTAAGCGGCCATCGCCTGCTGGATGTCGACCACACTGCCGGGCGCCCACGAGTCGGCCATCGCCTCTGCATTGCGGCGCATGGTGTGGGAGTAGCCGTGTATGCGCTCCTTCGAGAACATCGGCTGGACCATCCGCCTGTGCCGGCGGTGCAGTTCGCCGTCGGCGTTCGCCAGGCCGTTGCCCGCGAGAGGGCGCAGCCTGTCGAAGAACCTTCCCTTCTCGAAGCTGCGGGCCTGGGCCACGGTGATCTCGTGCACGAGTTCGGGTGTGGTGGCCACATACACCGGCAAGCGCCCCAGGTCCACGCGGACCACATCGCCGTGACCGCGGAGCGACTGCACGAACTTGAGCGGGTCGCGCCACAACGTGAGCGCATGCCCCAGAAGAGGTACTGCGCCAGGGGCGCGGGTGATGACCGATTCGGCTCTGCCCAGCTCTTCAACTGACATAAGGGGGTCCTCTCTTGCTCTTTGCGGTCGGCCGTCCTGGGGATGACCTGGCCTGATCACACCATCCGCAGCGGTTCGGCGCGAGGGCGCCACAAGGAGGGCAACACCCCCATGCGGCACCTGTGGTGTTATGTGATGTTGTGCTGACTGGGGGTCAAGAAGCGTATGCTGCGGACGCTTCCCGCTTCTCGATCCTTCGAAGAGGACGCCTCACGCGGAGGCAGCGCACCGCCTCGGTGCCACAGCGACGCGCGTACCGAGAGGCCGCCGCTCGCCAGGACGCGGAGGGGTGTCACTCACGGGTTGAAAGGGCGGCTGGGGCATCACGTTGACCGCAAGCAGTCGCCCTCGGAGGGCCTCGTGACCATCCCGTATGCAGACGGCACCGGAACGCCTGGCACCGTCCCGCCCCCTCAGTGCCCCGCGCACGCCCACGGCCTGGACGGACGGCAGCGCCTGTACGGGCCCGAGGCGGACGCACCGTACGCCCTCTACGAGAGAATGCGCCGCGAGCACGGCCAGGTGGCGCCCGTGCTGCTCCCCGGTGACGTACCCGCGTGGTTCGTCCTCGGGCACAGGGAGAACCTCGACGTCATGCGCAGCCCGTCGCTGTGGTCGTGCGACTCCCGTATCTGGAACGTGCAGTTGTCGGCCGATTCGCCACTCCTGCCGATCACGGCCTGGCAGCCGCTGCTCGTCTTCGCGGACGACCCGGAACACGCGCGGCTGCGGGCGGCGGTGACGGAGAGTCTGGGCAAGTTCAACCGCCACGGCATTCGCCGCTACGTCGTCCGGCACACCCAGCAGCTGGTCGACTCGTTCTCCCGCACCGGCCGGGCGGACCTCGTCACCGATTTCGCGGAGAAGCTGTCGGTCCTGGTCCTCGCGCGCCAGATGGGCGTGCGCGACGAGGACGCGCTCCCCCTCGGTACGGCCGTGCGCAACATGGTCAAGGGCACAGAGACGGCGCTGCAGAGCAACGAGTACGTCGTCTCCCTCATGTCCGACCTGGTGGAGCGGAAGAAGGCCGCCCCCGGTGACGACCTCGCGAGCTGGCTCCTGGCCCATGAGTCGAAGCTCAGCGACCAGGAGGTGATGGAGCACCTGCGCCACGCCATCGTGGCCGCACACGAGAACACGACCAACCTGATGGCGAACACGCTGCGGACGGTCATGACCGACCGGCGCTTCCGCGCGAGCCTCTCCGGTGGTTCCCTGACTCTGCCGGACGCCCTGGACCAGGTCATGTGGGACGCTCCGCCCATGTCGGTCGGCGCCTTCCGCTGGGCGCGACGGGACACCAAGCTGGGTGACCAGGTCATCCGGGCGGGCGACATGGTGATGCTCGGCCTGGCGGCCGGCAACGTCGATCCGGAGATCCGGCCCGACCTGAATGCGCCCGTGCACGGCAACCGTTCGCATCTGGCGTTCAGCGCCGGTCCGCACGAGTGCCCCGGCCAGGACATCGGCCGGGCCATCGCCGACACCGGCATCGACACACTGCTGGCACGGCTCCCCGACATCGAACTCGCCGTGTCGGAGGCTGAGCTGGACTTCACCTCCTCGCTCGTCTCCACCCGGCTGAACAGCCTGCCCGCACGCTTCACCCCGCGTCGCAGTGGGGCCGTGGAGGCACCGGAACCGAGCACGCCGGCCAAGGCGCAGCCGCTGCCGACGGCCGTCGCGCCGGTCCGGCCGCCGATGCCGGTGGCGGCCGACGTCGCGCCGCCGCGTGCCGCCTGGTGGCAGCGCTTCCTCGGGATCCGCGCGCGGTGACGCCCCGGGGCCCGAACCTGAGGTTCGGGCCCCGCCACGGGCCGAGGCGGGGCCGCCGAGCCGGGCGACACGGCAAAAGAATGTGCGTATCCGGATTCCGGTTGACAGGCTGAGGACATGAACCACCGGCCCGACCCCCGCCCCGCCGTCCCCGCCGCCCCCTCCGCGTCCCGTCCGACGGGGTGGGTCACCACACCCCTCACCGCGGACCTGGTGCGCGGTGCGCTCGATCTGGAGCGCACCGAGCAGGGCCTGCTCCCCCACCGGCTGCCCGCCCGGGCCCGGGCGCAGTTCCCCGACGGCCAGGTGGCCATGGCGGAGTCCCAACCTTCCGGCGTACGGGTTGTGTTCCGTACCCGGGCCACCGCCGTGGAACTGGACGCCCTGCGCACCAAGGTGGCCTACGAGGGCGCTCCGCCCCGCCCCGACGGCGTGTACGACCTGCTCGTCGACGGCCGGCCGGCCGGGCGCGCCAGTGTCACCGGCGGCAACGTCCTCATGACCGACATGGCCACCGGGTCGGTGGAGAGCCGGCCCGGCCCGGTCGGCACCGTCCGCTTCACCGGACTGCCGGACCAGGAGAAGGACATCGAGATCTGGCTGCCGTACAACGAGATCACCCTGCTGGTGGCCCTGCGCACCGACGCCCCCGTCGAGCCCGTTCCCGACCGGGGCCGCAGGGCGTGGCTGCACCACGGCAGTTCGATCAGCCACGGCTCCGACGCCGAGAGCCCGACGACGACCTGGCCGGCGCTGGCCGCACTGCGCGCCGGTGTGGAGCTGACCAACCTCGGTCTGGGCGGCGGCGCCCTGCTCGACCCGTTCACCGCCCGCGCCATGCGGGACACCCCGGCCGACCTGATCAGTGTCAAGATCGGCATCAACCTGGTCAACACCGACCTGATGCGCCTTCGGGCCTTCACCCCCGCGGTGCACGGCTTCCTCGACACGATCCGCGAGGGGCATCCCACCACGCCGCTGCTGGTCGTCTCGCCCCTGTACTGCCCCATCCATGAGGACACCCCGGGTCCCAGCCTCCCCGACTTCAGCGAACTCAGCGCCGGGAAGCTGCGGTTGCTGGCGGCGGGCGACCCGGCGGAGCGCGCCGCGGGAAAACTGACGCTCAACGTCATCAGGGCGGAACTGGCCCGCATCGTGCGACAGCGGGCGGCCGACGACCCGCACCTGCACCACCTCGACGGCCGCGAGCTCTACGGCGAGGCGGACTTCGACGACCTACCGCTGCCCGACCAGCTCCATCCGGACGCCGCGACACACCGCCGCATGGGCGAACGCTTCGCCGAGCTGGCCTTCCGCGAGGGCGGACCGTTCGCGGTGGGCGCCGCATGAACGCCGCCGCGGGGGACCGAACGCCGGCGGAGAGGACCGGTCGGGGGCGGGGCGGTGGGAGGAGGATCCGCTGGTCCTCGTCACGAAGCCGAAGGGGCGGGCCGCCGAGCGAACGTACGGTTGATCGCCGCGCGATCAACCGTCGCCCTCCGCAATGGGATTGGGTCCTATGAGTCGCTCGCCCGACCGGGGACGTCCACCCCGTGCCACCCGTATTCTGAGCCCCGCCCGCAATGATCACCGGTTCCCGTATCGGAGGCGTTCCCGCGTTGGCCACGGATCTCGGTTCCCTCATCGGCGTCCGCCAGACCCTCGTCGTCATCGTGCCGGTCCGGCTCACCGCCCGCCCCCTGTGGCAGGTCGGGCCCATACCCTTCGACCTGGGCAGCCGCCGCACCGACGCCGCTACCCGGGAGACGTACTTCACGCCGGCCGCCGCGCGTGCCCTGTACGGGACCCCGGAACGGCCTTGCCGCTGGCACCGGTTCATGGACGTACGGCACGAGGCGCTGCGTCTGAAGGGCGCCGAGCTGCTGCGTACCGCCACCGCCCGGCATCCGGACCATGCGCTCGCCGTCCTCCACTTCGACGTCGAGGGCCCCGCACTGCTGGAGACTCTGCGTGCGATCGGCCGACGCGACACCGCCGTACCGGACCCCCTCGACGGTCCCCTGTCCCCCGCCGCCCTGCTCGACGGCATCGCGACGCCGCGTGGGGTTTCCGCGCCCTTCGCGATCGCCCGCCCGTACACGGTTGCGTTCCTGACGCCCGACGTTCACCACACGCCCGCGTTGCGGGACACCGAGGGCCGGCTGCCGGAGAGCGCCGACCGGTGGCTGTGGTCCCTCGCCTCACGGTCGACGGCAGCCGACTTCCCCACGCCGCTGGAGGAGTGGCCCCGGCGGACCGAGCACGCACTGCGGATATCCGCCGACTGGAGCGCCCTCGTACTGCGACACGGTGCCGCGTTCCTCGGCCACCGGGCCGACCCGGGCGGCAGCGACTTCTACGCCTTCGCCGAGTTGCACTCCCGCACCGTCTACCTCGACGCCCTGCTCCTCGGCACCATCCAGCGCGACCACATCGACGAGCTCACCGACGGCCTGTCCGGCGTCTTCGACGGCCCCGAGCTGGCCCGCCGGGTGTCCGACCTGGAACGGCACATCGCCACCTTCCGCAGTACCTACTGGCGCCAGCACCTCACGGCCCACGGCCCGGCCAATGAATTGCTGCTGACGTTCCAGGTCCAGCACCGGCTGCCTGCCAGGTTCGACGAGATCCTGGCCGAGGCGGCCGACTACGCCCGGCTGGTTCAGACCCAGGAGAGCCAGCAGATCGCCGGTGCGCTCGGCGTCCTGACGATCCTGGGTCTGCCTCTGGGCACGGCCCTGAGCATCCTCCAGGTCCTGGGCGCCCAGGGCCTCACCGCCCTCGCCGTCGCCCTGATCGGCGCCCTGGCGGCAACAGCACTGGTGCTCACCACCCGCTACGGACGCCTGGTCCTGTCCTCACTACGGGGACGAAGCACGCGCGGCGACCGCTGAACGCCCCGCATGGGCGTGGCAGTCCCCGACAGACGTCGTTCCTCCCGACGAGCATGACGTCGATTTCGACGGTGACAGGTCGGATCGCCTCGTTCAGCCCGGCCTTTGACCGCGCCACCTCGGCGTCGCGAGCATCGCCGGGCGGCGCCCCCCCCGCCGACCTGTGACCCACGTCACAAGATATTCCTGTCAGGAATCAGGTCGCCGTTCCGCTCAACTCACAAGGAGCAAGTGAACCGACAGGAGCGACACATGAAGCACCGCATCGTCGTCCTCGGCGCCGGCTATGCCGGGGCCTACGCGGCCGGGAACCTGGCCCGCCGGCTGGCCCCGGCGGACACCGAGATCACCGTGGTCAACGCCGAGCCGGACTTCGTCCAGCGGCTGCGGCTGCACCAGCTCGCGGCCGGACAGGAGATCGAGGCTCCGAAGCTCGCCGACCTCTTCGCGGGTACGGGGATACGGCTGCGCGTGGCCCGTGTCACCACCGTCGACCCCGAGCGCCAGGTCGTCTCCGTGGCCGATGCGGGCGGCGGCGGCGAGATCGGCTACGACACACTTCTCTACGCGCTCGGCAGCCACGTCGCCGACCACGGCGTTCCCGGCGTGGCCGAGCACACCTTCGACGTCGCCGGCCGGCCCGCGGCGCTGCGTCTGCGCGAGCGCCTGGACAGCCTGGGCAGGCGGCGCGAAGGCGGGAGTGTGCTGGTCGTCGGCGACGGGCTGACCGGCATCGAGACGGCCACCGAGATCGCCGAGTCCCGGCCCGGCCTGTCGGTGACGCTGATCGCCCGCGGCGAGCTGGGCGCACCACTCTCCCCGGGAGCCCGCAGCCACCTGCGCGGGGCATGCGACCGGCTGGGCATCACCGTCCTGGAGCACACCGGCGTCGAAGCCGTCGAAGCCACGCGGGTGCTGTGCGCCGACGGCACCGTCCTCGCGTCCGACGCGACCGTGTGGACGGCCGGATTCACGGTCCACCCCATCGCCGCCACCAGCGGGCTGGAGGTAACAGAGAACGGTCGGATCGTCGTCGATCGCACCATGCGGTCGGTGTCGCACCCGAACGTCTACGCCGCCGGTGACAGCTCCTACGCCGTCGGCGACAACGGCCGGCCGCTGCCGATGTCCTGCGCCTCGGCCGGCTCCACCGGCCAGCAGGCGACGGCGGCGATCGTGGGACGCCTGACCGGCCGCAAGGTCGCGAACGTCAAGCTGTTCTACCTGGGCAACCACATCAGCCTCGGCCGGCGGGACGGCATCCTGCAGATGGTCGACGACGAGGCGCGGGCAAAGGCGAAGTACGTGAGCGGCCGGAAGGCCGCGCGGATCAAGGCGGGCATCCTCAAGATGTCGCTGTGGAGCATCGCGCACCCGACCTTCTACGTGCCCAGGCGCAAGAACCGCCTGGCCGCCGCACCGAATGCGACCATCGACCGGCGCGTGGCCGCCTAGGGTGGTGCGCGTGGACAGCACCGCCACTGATCGCTTCGACACCGATCGGTTCGAGGCCGGCCGGAACCGGCTGGCCTCGTTGGCGTACCGGCTGCTCGGCTCCGCCACGGACGCCGAGGACGTCGTGCAGGACGCGTTCCTGCACTGGCAGGCCGCCGACCGACAGCTGATCAAGGTGCCGGAGGCATGGCTGACGAAGGTCGTCACCAATCTGTGCCTCGACCGGCTCCGCTCGGCACAGGCCCGCCGCGAACGCAGCGTCGGCGCCTGGCTGCCCGAACCACTCCTCGACGGCGACCCCATGCTCGGCCCCGCCGACACTTTCGAGCAGCGTGAATCGGTCTCCCTGGCCGTGCTGACTCTCATGGAACGCCTGTCACCTCTCGAGCGGGCCGTCTACCTCCTGCGTGAAGCGTTCTCCCACAGTCACGCCGAGATCGCCGAGATCCTCGACATGACCGAGTCGGCAAGCCAGCAGCACCTCCACCGGGCCCGGCGCCGCATCACCGCGGCGCGCCGCCGCGGTGGCCGCGAAGTCGACGAGGCGTCAGCCCGCAGGATCGTCGAGGAATTCCTCGCCGCGGCCTCCTCTGGCCGCACCGAACGGCTGGTGGCGCTGCTCACCGACGACGCGACGGCGATCTCCGACGGCGCCGGACTGGCCGAGAGGCTGCTGCTGTTCGACACTCCGCAGCGTGTCGCCGCCGTCGCACGGGCCGGCTTCAAACCCACCCCCGCCAAACGGCGATTCGCCGGGGGCACGCCTGCCGTGCACTACGCGGCCCTCAACGGCTCCCCGGGCATCCTCTTCGTGGTCGGCGACCGAGTCGTCGGCACCGTGACGTTCGACATCGTCGACGGCAAGATCGCGACCGTGCGCGGCATCGCCGCCCCGGCCCGCATCGCACGGGTCACCGAAGCCTGGCGGCGGCACGAACCGGACGCGCCGCTCATCACCCAATGGTGACCCGAAGCCGAACGCGGGCGGGCGCAGCACCCGCGCTGCGGTGTACCCCTCGGCGCGGGCGACGCCCGAGCCGGTCGGGCCGTCAGACCGGGTAGCCCATCTCCTTCGCCTCCTTCACGGCCTGGTCGAAGGAAGCGGCCGGGTTCAGACGCTCCACCAGGTCCTGGGTCAACGGCCGCTGCTCGTATATGCGGCGCACGGCGACCAGGTCGACGGGCCGTTCGTAGTAGTCCTCGGCGAACGACTGGAACGCCTCCGGGCTCGGGTCGACGGGCAGGTCGAACATCCACCCGGAGCCGTCGGGGTCGTCACCGTCGTCGGGGAAGTCGATCCGGCCCGCGTGCCAGCGGTCGTCGCCCGTCCGGCGCCACAGGCAGAAGGTCACTCTGGGCATGTCCTCGTCCATGAAGGCCGGCTCCTCGACGCACTCGCGGAACACGTCGGGCACGTCGTCGAGCACGCCCGGCCAGACCGCGTCTTCTGCGTACGGGCTCATCGGCGACTCGTGGTCGAAGCCGCGGACGTACACGCCCGCGGGCGAGAACACGATGTCGAACTCGTCCCCGCTGCCGTTGCGCATGGCGAAGACCTCTTCCGTTTCCGACCATGCTGCGTCGAAGGTGTAGTACCGGTAATCGCCCTGGTTCAGCACGGCTTCCGCCATGGCGATCGAACGGCACAACTTCAGCAGGTCGGGAATGGCGGGCAGCGCGGCCGCGACGTCATGAACAGTCATGCGCCCATACAAGCCCACCCCACTGACAACGCGGCGCCGACGGCGATCCCCACACGGCACGGGCGCGGCCGTCCGGGGTGTCCCGCCTTGTGAGGGCGTGGGCCGACCGGGCCGTTGCCTATGGGGCGCGGGCGTCACCGAGGCCCGTGGGGAGGCACGGCCGCGAAGTGCACGTCCGACGCGTGTGCCGTGATCTCGACGTCGCTCCCGAGGGCCCACTCGGCGACCCGCGAGACCGTCGCGGCGGGAATCGCGTCGCTGATGCCGGGCGCGGCCGGGATGTTCTGCGTCGCATGCGCGTCGTGCGGCAGGACGACCCGGTAGCCGAGCGCAAGGGCCGTGCGCGCGGTCGCCTGGACGCACATCTCCGACATCACACCGCAGACGGCGATCGACTTCACGCCCGAGTCGGTGAGCAGGCTGCCCAGCGACGTCCGTGCGAAGCCGTCGTCCTGCGGTTTGCGGATCACGACCTCTGTGGGGCCGTTCAGGACAGGGTGGTGGAGTTCCCAACCCGGGGTGTGCGGTTCGTCCTCCGACCCGGTGGGCCCGTCGTTCTGCAGGTGGACGACGAGCGCCCCGCTCTTCCGCGCCCGGGCTATCAGGTCGGTCGTCCGGTCCACCAAGCGGGCCGCGTCAGGGACGGCGCCGTCGCCGGTGACGAACGCCGACTGGACGTCGACCACGATCAAGGCCTCTACAGGAAGGGGGAGGTGAGTCATGCGGCCCATCATGTCCGTCGCCGGCACGCACCTCCACCGGATTGCGGGCCGCCCACGCCGGCTCTCTCGTGGGCGGGCCGCACGGCCCGGCGCTGGGCCCCAAAGGTGGTTGTCGGACCCCGCCGTTAAAGTCGGTGGAGATCGTCCGCGCGTCACGGCGACCGGGTGTCTCCGTGGCGGAGAGGCGCGCTGCCTCCCCGAGTTCGAACCACCACGGCAAGGAACCACGTGAACGACACCAGCACCCCGGCCTCCTACCAGCTCCTGCCCGGGGCGGCCGACTCTCCCGTGATCCTGCACGTCCCTCACTCCGCCCGGGCCGTGCCCGACGGTGTACGCGCCGGCATCGTGCTTGACGACGCGGCGCTCCAGACGGAGCTCGACCACATCACCGACTCCCACACGGCCGAGATCGCCGAGATCGCCGCCGCGTCCGCGACCGTCGCGCCCTGGCGTTTCGTCAATGGGCTCTCGCGTCTTGTCGTGGACCCCGAGCGCTTCCCCGACGAGCGGGAGGAGATGCTGGCCGTCGGCATGGGCGCCGTCTACACGCGGACCACTCACCGGGAACGGCTTCGCCCGTCCGGCTTCGACCCGGCGGCGCTGATCGCGGACTACTTCGTTCCGTACGCGCGGGCCGTGACCGACGCCGTGGACGCCCGGCTGGACGCCGTGGGGCGGGCGGTCGTGATCGACGTGCACTCGTACCCGACCGAGGCCCTCCCCTACGAGCTGCACGGCGATGGCCCCCGGCCCCCGATCTGCCTCGGCACGGACTCCTTCCACACGCCGCCGGAGCTGCTCGCCGCGGCGCGGAAGGCGTTCTCGGGCTTCGGCGGCACCGGCCAGGACAGCCCCTTCGCGGGCACGTACGTCCCGCTGAAGCACTACGGCAAGGACCGGCGGGTCGGCGCACTGATGGTCGAGATACGCCGCGACATCTACATGTCTGAGCCTGGCGGCCCCGCCGGGCCGGGCCTCGAGGCCCTGGCCGCTGCGCTCGCCGAACTGGTCGACGCGGTGGGGGCGTCGGCCTGAGCGGCCCCGTCCCGGGCCGCCGGCGCGGCCCGGGACCCATCGTCACCGCCGGAGGAAGTAACTCGGATGCGACGGCTGGTTGTACGCGGTGTTCTGCCAGGCCAACTTTCCTCAGCTGCGGCGACATGACCGGCGAGTCCTGTGGACCTTGTATCCCCTGCTCAGAACAGTTCCGATGCGTTCCGTTCGAGAGTCCGACGAGTGTTGATCCGAGGGTTTGCATCCCTCCCCAAATGCTCCCCACTCCCCAGTGGCTCCCAAGGCTCAGTCCTCCCGCCAGCGCGCCTACAGCAGAAAGCCGGCCCGATCGGATGATCGGGGCGGCACTGTCTCTGCGTCTACGAGCCGAGACTCCCGGGCTGGGCGATTTCGTTTGGATCACCGGGCGGACCAGAGGAAGATGCCAGCGATGTGGAGTCCGGCCAGGTAGATGGTCGCGGTCTTCTCGCAGCGGGTGGCGATACGGCGCCACTGCTTGAGACGGTTGACGCACCGCTAGACGGTGTTGCGCTCGCATCGATCACCTCACGATGGTCCCGCCAGCGGCCACCCGTCTCGGCGCCCGGTCCCGAAGCAACGGCTCGATCCGCGCCCACTGCGCATCAGTCAACGGCACGCCCCGCCCAACGACCGGACGGTCGGAAAAGAGCGCTATGTGCCGGCCACACCATCGACCGGGTCGGTCGATGTCCACCAGCCCATCACCCGGTCGGCCATTGCTTCCGGCCGCGAGCCCAGAGGGTCGAGACCGAAGTGATCTTCCATCTCGTGCCGCAGGTATTCACCGATCTCGGTCCGGCTGGCGCCGGAACCGAGCCGCTGGAGGAGAGGGGCGAGCATGCAGTCGTACTCGTCCTGCACATCGTCAGCGACGCCCAACGGATCCCACTCGTTGAGCAGATGCCGCAGGTTGTCCTCGGTGGAGGTGTTCCAGGGTCTCATCGCCCCAGACTGCCACCCGGAACGACCGGCATCACCACCTGCTGATCCAAACGAAGTTGTGTAGCGACGGCGTATGCCCTTCCTGGCGGGGAGTCGGCGGTAGCGCGCCCCCTTGCCGCCCTTGGTCGCTTGAGCCTTGTCGCGGGCATAGCGCCGCAGTCGCGGTGCGCAAAGAAATATTGCCGCCGTTCCCAGCTTCGAGGCGATCAGGATTAGGGGGTCGCGCGCCCAGGACCGGCTCCGACGCCAGCACAGACGCTACTCGCCTACCGAGTTGAGCGATGCGGTACGTTCGCACGACGTGCACGCGGCTTCGCCGGAGTGGCGTCCGGCCCAGTCGCGGTAGGCGTAACAGATCCCGCCGGTGGACTTGAACAGACCCCAGGCATGGCATCGTCGGCACGAGTCGGGCAGGCCTTCAGAACACTGAGAAGCCACGCACCTGACGGCGCACAAGCCCTACCCCTTCTCGAGCGAGCGGGAGCTCAACGCGATCCTCGAGCTTGCCGAGCTGCCGATCGGCAGCCCACCTCGCGATATCCGGGGCTGCGGCCACTGTCTCGTAGACCTCACGGACATCCTTCACCCTCTGCTTCACCGCCGAGACGCCGTCGACTGCCGCCTCGACACAGGCGTCCATGACCTCCTGCGCGTCGTCCTTCAGATCGTCGGCAACATAGTCGAGCGTTGCCTTCGTAGCATCCTCGACCACACTGCCCGCAGCAGCTCCGGCCGCTTCGCCCGCCGCCTCTGCCGCCACATCACCGATCTTTCCCTTGAGCTGAGACCTCACGACGACTCGGACCGTAACCCTTGTCGCGGCTCCCATGGCCTTGCTCGTAGCGGAAAACACTTGCTCTCTGTTCACCTGACTGTCACCTCACACAACCGAACCGCTAGACCCCCGAGTTGACGGCACGCCACCGGATGGCCCTCGATCGATGAACCTCCGGCGGGCGAGTCAGTTCCAGATCAAGCAGCAGCGTCAGAGCACTCACAGCGCACACGATGGGCGCATTGGGGCGCACAACGACAACCCCATCGAGTGGGCCTTCGCCGTTCCTGCGACGTGATCACCGACGGTCGGCACACTCGTAGTCACCTGGGCGCACTTCTCATCCACTCTCCAGGCAGCGCACAAAGCCAAACGCATCCCCGCCAATCCGTTCCGTGATTCCGATCTGCGAGCGCCCCGCCTGCCCAAGTCGAAGGCGCTCGCCTGGACTCAGGACACTGTGGCGGCCGGGCGGCAAGCGACGGAGCGCTACCGCGTTCTCGTTGACCTGGCCGTGGGTGCTGTCCTGCGACAGGGAGAGGTGCTCGGCTTATCCCCCGACGACGTTGACGGCGAGGACATCCAAATCGTCCGGCAGATCGTCAAAGTGAACGGCAAGTTCGGTTTCGGTCCGCCGAAGGGCAACAAAGGGCGCACCGCACCGTGTGCCCTATGAACTGGCGAAGGCGATCAAGGAGTACGCGAACCGCTTCCCCACTGTGGAAGTGACGTTGCCGTGGGTTGATCCCGACCGGCCCAATCTGGCGTGGGAGGACAGGCCGCAGAGGACCGTGCGACTGCTCGTCACGACTCAGTTCACCCATGGTCTGAACGGCGGGGCCATCAACAAGGACACGTCTTGACCGACCTGGGCGATGGAAGTCCGGGCCGTTGCTGCACTGTTCGTCGCCGCGAGTGGGAAGGTTGCCGCCTCCTTCGTGAAGAAGTCCCCGCGGTGCGTTGGGTGTCGGGCGCACCGTCGATCCCCGACCCGACTGTGGCCACGCACCCCGGGACTCGCGGCGACACGGGGGGCGTGCCGGCCGGCCCGCCGCTGTGGTGGCCTTCCGGACATCGGCGCTCTGCGACAGACTTGGGCCCTGCGCAACGACAGGCGCCGCCGCCCGGCGGGTGACCAGGCGCTACCGTGGAGGGGGACTCTGCGATGGCCGACGCATCGAACGACGCACTGCCCGACGACGAGGTGCTCGCGGCCGTCGCCGAGCACCGGGGACGTTCGGGCGACACGGAACTGCGGCGCCTGGCGAGCAGTGCCAGGATCGAGCACCAGCCTCTTCTCGACTGCACCATCACCCGCTGCATCGAGTCGCGGACGACGGGCGAGCAGACCCGCCCGGCGCCGTTCGACCTGTCGGGACGCCCGGTCGTCGAGGACCTGGACGCCTATCGGCAGGACCCGCCGAAGGATCCTCGCCGGCGTGGGACCGTGCACATCGTTCTGGACGGTTCGGTCCGTGAAGTGCCGTGCCACGACTGCAGCAACGGCAAGCAGCAGTGCACCGACTGCAGGGGGACGGGGCGCCTTCAGTGCGAACCGCAGGTGCCGTGCACGGACTGCAAGAGTGTCACTTCCTGCACCAAGTGCCGCGGGCGGGGAGGATCGCGCAAGGCTCCCGTGACACCCGTCGCGCCGCAGAACGTGAAGCGCCCCGGCGTACGCGTCGACTGCGCCCTGTGCGAGGCGTCCGGTACGGCGTGCCCTCGCTGCCTGGGCTGGGGAAGGACGCTGTGCACCGACTGCGGTGGTGACGGCAAAGTGAAGTGCGGGCATTGCCAGGGGCGGGGACGGTGGAGCTGCGGCACATGTGCCGGCAAGGGACGCCTCACCATCTGGCGGGGCGCGGCGATCACCCGGGCGCCGGAGGAGGAGGACGTGACTCCCCCACCCCCGCGCGCGCCGTGGATCATCCGGTCACGGCTCAAGGGCAGGGGCGCGTGGCGGGAGGCAGTGGTGGGGGCGAAGGACCGGCTGCCCGCGGATCTCGCCGCTCACCATCGTTCCGCTATCGAGCGGAGCCTCGTGAAGAGGAGGGGCGAAGTGAGCAGGCAGGTCTCGATCCGCCACCTGCCGCTCGCGCGCGTGGTGCCGGCGGAGGAACAGAACCGCGTCTATTACGTCTACGCGGGCGTGACCCGGCCCCAGGTGACCTGGATCCCGTCGCGCCGCTGGGTCTCGCGTGTCGCCGCGGGGGCCGCCGCCGCCATGACGACGGCCGTGCTCCTGTTTGTCGCTCTGCGCTGAAAGCGCGGCTCCCCCGGCTCCCCGGTCCACGGTCGTCGTCGCCTCGAGGGCGCCACGACCTGCCCGGAAGGCCGCCGCCGGCGCCGGGGCAGATCCACGCCCTGCTCACCGGATCCGCTCTGGGCAGCCGTCGGCCGACCTGGCCGGCCACCGGACGGGGCCACAGTCGGGGTCGCGGGGCCGCGCGAAATCAACGTCCATATGCTCGCGGTGGGACGAGAGTTGGGCATCCGCTCCTACGGCGCGCACGCGCGCGTTCCAACGACGAGAGCACGACCACCCGCATCGGCTGAGCCCCCGCCCGAGCACAAGGCGGGGGTGGGGGCCGTACCTGTCAGCCGGCTCGGGCTACGGAAGCCGCTTCTTCTCGGCGTAGTAGGCGTATGCGTAACCGCCGCCCTCGGAGCCGGTGACTGCGGCCGAGAAGCCGAGAGGACCGGGTTTGGGCAGCTCGACGCTCCGCTGGAATACGGAACCGTCGCACACATGGGTGCCCGCGGCCGACGACACCTCCTCGTCCGCGACGGTGAACGTAAGGTTCACCGTGGCGCCACCCGTGCAGGTGAACGCGAACGTCACGCTCAGCACGTCGTCCGGTGTGGTGGGATGCGTGTTGCCGAACTGCCGCTGCAGCCCGCCGGACCCGCCCCCGAGGGACTCCCTGGTGACGAAGGTCTTCTCCAATACGGACTTCGCGGCCTCGGCGGCGGCCGTGTCCGGCGTCGCCGCCGCGGCGGATCCCGTCGTACCCGGGCTCTTCGAAGGCGATGCGGACCGCTCGCCCGAGCTGCACGCCCCTACACCTAGCAGCGTTGTGACGGCGAGGGCGACGGAGAGGCCCGCAGAGAGACGCTGTACGGCCCTGCCGTCCGCTCTCTGCTTCCCCCTCATGAACCCTGCCGCCCGATCGACATGTCGCCCTTCCGCGGAGCCAGGACGACGATGGTCTTCTTCTTGACGTTGCAGGGCGGAGCGATCCAGGTCTTCACGCCTGTGAGTTTCCAGCCGACCTGCCCGAGCACCGCCCGGTAGCCCTTCGAGGTGGTGTTCGTGTCGGTGACGGTCTGTGTCCCGGTCCACGTCCAGGCGTTGCTGATCTTGGTGTCGACACTGACCTTGGCCTTGGCCAGGATGGCCCCCGCCTCCGCCTCGGCGCTGGCGCCGATGTCCCAGGTGAAGGTGTGGCTGCCGGTCACCGTCCACGACACGGTTTGACGTGGCAGCAGCCACGTCGACTGCGGCTTCTTCTTGTCGGCGATGAAGTACGGCGACCCCTTGACGGTGTACGTCGGCCGGTTGTTCACCTCCGGGCAGGCCATCACGCCCATGTCCCCCTTTCCCGGCTTGGGCAGGGCCGTGGGCTCCTCCCCCTCGAACGTGAAGGTGACGGGGTCGTCCACGCCGACGACACGTCCGTCGTCCAGAACGATCTTCGGGCCCTCGGCCGGAGTCGGCTCGTCCACCGGAGCGGCGGCACTCGCGCCGGCTCCTGCCAGGAGTACGGTGCCGGCGGTCATGAGAGGCAGTGCGGTGCGCATCGCGATCCGGCTCATGTGTCCCCGTTTCATTTGTGTGTTGAGACGGCTCCTGGTCAGGGAGCCGAAACCCGTCACCCTGAGCAATGCATGGAAGAGAGCTCTGGGTGATCTGCTGGGCCGTTCCTACCGCGCTGCGATCACGAGGCACAATGACCAGTGACGTGGATCACGCGCAGACGCCTGATTGCGGCACTCCAACGGGCAGTTGGCTCAGGCGAACCTCAAATCACGGACAGCGCGAAGGCTCACCCCGCCTCGGGAATCGACGGCTCTCCGTCGCCGTGCGTGATCAAAGTCGAGCCCTCCGGCCGACCCGGTCCCGAGGGGCCGGGCGCGGACAATCGCGGCAACGGGAGGTCTGGCGTTGCTCGGTTCCGCGGCTGCCTCGCGGGACGCAGGCCATCGGCGTCCCGCTGGAACCCAGCTATCGCATGCGCGCCGCGCGTCCCGGTGGTCTGGCGGTACGACTCGGTCGACAGCCCTCGTCCCGCCCACCGTCGCCGGCACCGCATTGCCGGCCCGCTGCCGTCCCGGCCGCCCGACTCAGCGCATGCCTCCCGCCCACTGCGTCAGTTCCGCGCGGGCCGCCCGCAGCAGGTCGGCTGAGGGCGCCGTCGCGCCGTCCGTCACCAGAGCGACGTGGATGCCCGGGTCGCCGCCCTGTGACGTGAGCAGGAGGCGGCGGCTGCCCGTGCCGCCCGGTTCGGGGGCCGCCGCCACGGGCGTGCCGGGTTCGTACGAAGGCAGGCCGTGCAGCGCTTTGAGGTCGGAGACCACCGTCGTACGGGCAGGGTCGAACGACGCCGGGAGGTGCAGCTCCGTCGGGGCGGACGTGCCGTCAGGGCGCCAGAGGAGCACCCCGTACCGGCCGGTGCCGACCAGTTCCGCGAGGCGTGGCATCGAGGCCGGGACCGGGTTCCAGGTGAGCGTGGTGGAGTCGTCGCGGGAGCGGTCCTCGTAGCTGAATCCGACCACGCGGCCCGCCGTCGCGCTCGGATAGAGGCGGTCGAGGAGCCGTGCGTCCTGGCGGAGCACGGCGGTGCGCGAGTCGTCGAGGCGGACGGCGGACAGGTCCTCGTCGTTCCAGGCGTCGCCCTCGGTCAGGACCTTGTCGGGGTTGCCGTTCATGAGCTCGTGGTGGCGGCCGTTGTAGATGTCCCACTGCCACTGGGTACCGGAGAGGACCGGGCCGGAGTCCTGCGGCCGCGACCACCAGGTGCCGCCCGGGAGGCGGGAGTCGAGGGCCTGGTACATCGCCTTCAGCACGGTCGGGGCCTTGTCGGCGGCCGTCCCCGTCAGGGGGTGGCCGAACTCGCTCACGATCCCCGCCGTGCCGGCCCCGGCCGCACGGTCGCGGACGGTGGCGAAGTCGCCCGCGTACTGGCCGTTCTTCGCCTTGCCCCACATGAAGACGCCGGAGATGGCCTTCTGGTCGTAGAAGTGCGTGTTGAAGACATAGCGGGGGCCGAGGGCGGCGCCGGCGTCGAGGAGGCCGCCTGCCTGTCGCTGGAAGTCGAGATTGGCGTTCCAGAAGAGGTTGGGTTCGACGAAGGCGGGTTTGTCGCGCCAGCCCGCCTCGTCCATCCGGGCGCGGAACTTCTCGTAGAACGGCCAGAGCACGTCCCGTTCCCAGGCGCGGCTGCTCTGGCCCGGTTCGTAGGTCCCCGCGTGCGGTTCGTTGTACGGGTCGAATCCGGCGATGCCGGCGAACTCGGGAGGAGTGAGATGTTCGGCGAGGTACGCCATCGCCGACCGGGCGGTGTCGAGGAAGGCGTCCTGGACACCGCCCCTGTTGTGCCAGAAGTCGTACGTCGCCTGGGTGACGGCCTTGTTCTGCGTGATGTTCTGGCCCCAGAACAGGCAGACGCCGCAGGATTCGCGCGGGTAGTTACCCTGTTCCACGGCCCAGGCGGGGGCTCCGTCACCGGTGTACCAGCTGTCCTCGTGGAAGAGGTGGCGGGAGTAGAGGTCCTGGTGGAAGTCGGGGTAGACGCGGATACCGGCCCGGAGGAAGACGCGCAGCTGTTCGGTGACGGCGGCGAGGTAACGCTCGTCGACGCGGCCGCGCACCGGTTCCGTGTATGCCCAGGAGAGCAGGAACCGCGCGGTGTTGGCGCCGCCGAGTCTGCGCATCGCGGCCGCGGACTTCTCGGCGTCTGCGACGGAGGCGAAGGGCAGGCCGCCGTTCTCGTGGAGCTTGGCCCCGCCCGAGACGTTGTAGCCGCGCAGCACGACCTCGCGGCCGAGCCCGTCGGTGAAGCGTCCGTCCTCGACGGTGAGGATGCCGGCGGCCGGCTCGTCGAACCACAGGGCGCCGGGCAGCCGGTCCGGGGCGGAGGCCGTGGCCGTGGCCTGGGACGCTTCGGCGCTCGTCAGTGCGGCAGCCACAAGGACCGCGGCCAGGAGAACGAGCAGACGCGCACGCATCTTCGCCATGCCCCACACCGTGACTGACGCATCGTCAGCTTGTCAACGCCCGGACCATGCGGACGGCCCTCCAGGGGGAGCAGGCGTGCTCCGAGCCATGAGGGGCACCCGTATTCACGACACAGAACAACAGGAAGGGTACGATCATGGAGATTTCCGGCATCATCAGCGCGATCCTCATCGGCACCCTGATCGGCGTGCTCGGACGGCTGGCGGTACCGGGCCGGCAGCACATCGGCGTCCTGTGGACCATCGTCGTCGGCATCGCCGCCGCCTTCCTCGGCACCGCTCTCGCCGCCGCGTTCGGCGTGGCCGACACCGACGGCGTCGACTGGATCGAGTGGCTGTTCCAGATCGCACTCGCCGCGGTGGGCGTGGCCGCGCTGAGCCGCGCGAAGGCGCTGCGCTGACCTGGAGCCCCGGAATCGCCCGCGCGAAGGCCGGCAGTCGGCGGAGGCGTCGCAGGCGGCGTGGATCTTGCTGGTCAGGCCGCCTCGGGAGCGTCCGGGCGCAAGGCCGCCGGAGCCCCTTCTCGGGCTCCGGCGGCGCGCTGGTGAACAGCAACCGGCGCACGGCATACCGGCCTTCGCCGTGCGCATCGAGGCGGAAGGCCGATCGCTGGTCTGCTCCGGCGACGTCGGCTCCCGTCCCAGTGCCTCGTGCACGGTCCCTGACAAGGCTTCACCGTCCGTGAGCCGGCGCATCCGCCGAGCCTGTGCTCGGCCTGGTGCGCCGTTGGGCCGAGTCCGCCTTCCAACGAGTCAGCCGGCGTTCGCAACTTCCTCGGTTCATGCTCCGGTGCCGGCGAGGCGACCCCCTCAGCCCATCTTCCGGCACAGCAGCGCGTCCGGTGTCCGGGACGAGCCCACGCGGCCGGTGTACGCGATACCGGCCGCGTACTCGTCGTCCGCGCACTGGCCCTTGAACCGGCCATGGGCGAAGTCCCCTCCACGGGCCTCGGGCGGGCGGTTGTCGCCACGGTCGAACCAGACGGTCCGGCCGCCCGCACCGAGCGGCGTCCGGGCCGCGACGCACAGGGCCGCCGAGACTGCTGCTCCGCGGACGCTGTAGCCGGTGAGGAAGTGGCCTGTGGGGCACTGGAGCTTGGTGTAGCCCGACGCCCAGTCGCCACCCGCCGCGACGTGGCGCTCGTCGCGCACCACCTCGTACGGGCCGTCGGCCGCCCAGAGATCTCGGGCTGTCGTGTCGGTGCACAGGCCACGGCCCCCGGTACGGGCCAGGCCGGCCAGTCGCTGGCCGTCGGGGCAGGCCGCCTTGCGTGCGCCGACGTCCCAGTCGCCCGCGGCCCGCATCCGCAGCGACTGGACGAAGTCGCCGTGGTCCGGGCCGAGCATGGACCAGCGGTCCGTGTAGGGGACTGGACCGGTGCGCCCCTCGGCGGCGACGAGGCGGCTCCACGCGCCGGCGCGCCAGTCGTCACCGTCGAAGACGCCGATGCGCCGACCGGCGGAGTCCCAGTGGAGCAGGGCCCAGCCGTTGCCCTTGCGGTCCTCGTGCCAGCCGACCATCGGCCAGTACGCGAAGTCGGCGTCCCTGGCGATGAGATGGTCGATGAAGTTCTCGAACCAGGCGCGTGGCTTCTCGCCGTGCTCGTCACGGCCGCCGATGCCGAACTCGCTGATCCACACGGGCGCGGTGAAGTGCCGGCCGGCCTGGCCGGACACATAGAAGGCCTGCCGGTCGAGTACCTCGAACAGCTCCTCGCGGCCGAAGTCGCGGTAGCGGTTGTCGGAGGTCTCGCCCACGCCGGTGGCGCCGGTGTGGTGAGGGCCGGTGTAGTCGTAGAAGTGGGCGGAGTAGACGAGCTTGCCTGACCGTACGAGCGTGTGGGACAGCCGCTGCACGGGCTCCAGTGTGGGGCGCCCGTGCGGAAGGCCGTCGACGGGGACGCCGGTCCAATTGATGCCCTCGACCACGATCAGGAGGTCCGGATGGGCCTCCTGGAGGATGCGGTCACCGACGCGCTGCGAGGCGGCGAACCAGTCATGGCGGCCACCGAGCCCCCAGTTGGGGTCGTCCCAGACCGAACGGCGCACCTCGTTGTAGAGGTCGGCGCCGACGACGCGCGGCTCGTGACGGTAGCGGCGGGCCATGAAGAGCCAGTCGGCCTCCCACTCGGCGTCGGCGCGGCTCGCGTTCCAGCGTTCGTTGCCGTCGACACCGCAGCACCAACGGGTGGTGTTGGTGTGGTTGTTGAGGACGACAGCGAGTCCAGCGCCGGTGAGGGCGGCAACGACGGCGTCGTAGACCTGGAGGGGTGTACGACCGCGCAGGGCCGGATTGGCGGCCACCGACGCGTCGGCGACGGGGCGCCGGTCGTGCACCATCTCGTTGGAGAAGGGCAGGCGGACGCTGTTGAGCCCCAGCTCACGGAAGCCGGCGACGATCTCGGACATGGGGGCCCGATCGAGCCCGAGCGGAATACGGTCCGCCTTCTCGCCCGCGTGGTGGTTCGCCGGGTCGTCGCGGTCGCCGGTTCCGGTCCAGGTGCCGCTCGCGCCGTGCCAGTTGCCGGACTTGAGCTTGAAGCGGTTGCCGTCGGCGTCGACGATGTAGCGGCCGCGAGTACTCAGCGGCGGGGTCCATTCGGGGGCGGCCGAAGGAACGGGGCCGGCGGCGGGAGGCGGGACGGGGGCTGAAAGGGGAGCGGCGGGAGGCGGGACGGGGGCCGCCTCGTTCGGTAAGGCCACGGTCGACGTCGGCGGGAGCGGTGGCACCGTAGCCGCCGCCTCTGCCGGGATCGTGGCCGCCGTGCTCGCCAGGAGCGCGGTCAGGGCGGTCACGACGACCACCTTCACCTTGCCGGGGGATCCGTACATGACCGACCGTCCGTTTCCGGCGCGCGCGTCCCGCGACCGGCCGGTCGATGTGCGCCGGAACCTGACACGGGCCATGGCCGAGGGGGGGTGCGTGCGTTGACATGGCTCCGCCATAGTGGCGGGGCGCGGTCCCGGTGAACAGAGGGACGCCCGGCCACGTCCGCCGGCGCCAGGACGTGGCAGGACCGTCTGTCAGGATCCTCCCGATGAGCGAGAACGAGATGTGTGTCCGGTGCGGCGGGATCGTCGCCCCGGACGGCCACTGCTGGGAATGCGGCCACGCGCAGCCGGCCTTCCGGTCGCACCTCGAGGTCACGGCCCCGGACGGCGCGGCGGGCGTCAGCGACCGCGGCAAGCGGCGTGACGTCAACGCGGACGCCATGGCCCTGACCCGACGCGATGACTGGACGATCGGAGTCGTCTGCGACGGCGTCTCCATGTCGCCCCGTTCGGAGCGCGCCGCTCAGGTCGCGGCCGAGGTGGGGGCGCGGGTGCTGGCGGCGCGACTGCCGTTGGGCGTGCTGCCCGAGACAGCGCTCCGCGAGGCCGTGGCCCGCGCGGCACAGGCGGTTGCCGCCTTGGCCGACCCTGGCGACACGGGCCTGTCACCGGCCTGCACGTTCGTCGCCGGCGTGGCGGGCCCGGCGGGAATCTGGAGTGCGTCGGTCGGCGACAGCCGGGCCTACTGGTTGCCGGACGAGGGCACCGGCATGTCGCTCACCGAGGACGACCTCGGGGAACACGACGCCCTCGCCGCCTGGCTGGGCGCGGACGCGGACGATACGGAAGCACGCGTCCGGAGCTACCGGCCCTCCGTGCCCGGTCGCCTGCTGCTCTGCACGGACGGGTTGTGGCGCTACCTGCCCGGAGCCGAAGGCCTGCGGGACATGCTCAGCCGCCTGTCCCGGGCGTCGGCGGACGGCGTCGATCTACTGCCGTCCGTAAGGGAGTTGGTCCGCCACGCGCTGGACGCGGGCGGGCACGACAACATCACCGCCGTGCTCGTCCCCGTCGACGCGGCCGCTCCCGGGGCCCGCTCCGCCCAGTGAACGCCGACGCCGGGCGGCCCTGCCGCGCGAACCGCGCACGGCGGCCGGCCACCACGGCAGAACGGCGGCAAGGGACCGGACGCACCGGGCTCGGGTCGCCGGATCCGCAGAACGCTCCCGCCCGGCGCCTACACCGCGCAACCGCGGTACGGACAGGCCTTCCATGAGGCATGTACAGGCTCCTGCCGGATCAGCGGTCCCACGACGACAGGAGACGCGGGTCGCACCGCTCGCGGACCGGACGGGTCGGGTCGCCGTGCGCGGTCAGCCCAGCCAGCAGCCGTCGCGCATCAGGTCGCGGCCCCGAAGCTCGTTCGCCTCACGCCAGGCCTGTATGCGTCGCGGCCGGATCAGGAAGTACTGGTACGGCTCGTCGAGCTCGCGGGGATCGAAACCGGTCTTCGTCGCGAACGCGTCCCCCGTACCGGGTGCGAGGCCGGCGACGTCCACCGGCTCGGCGGTGCCGTCGACGAGGACGACATCGCGGGTCGGCCCGAAGCTGAGACGCACCCGCACGTCCGCCAGCAGATTGCGGCTCGTGACCGAGGAGCGCGGCGTCGAGATGAGGAACGCGGTCCCGTCCCAGAGGTACGAGAGCGGGATGAGGTGGACGCCGCCCGGGGCGCCCGATGTCGCGACCCAGAGATCGACGTCGCTCTCCAGTCTGGCGCGGGTGTCCCGCAGTCTTTCCTCGAGTCCACGCGGCGGCGCGCTCGTCATGCATCCTCCGGTCGGTTCGTGGAGAGCCCGCCCGTCAGGGGCGGACTGCGTCGGTCATCAAAATCAGGCGGTGGGGGCCGGCGCTGCGGCTTCCCACTTGAATCCGTCGGGGTCGGTGAAGGATCCGCCGTCGCCTCCGATCACGAGCCGGCGCGATCCCGTGCCGTCGGGTGAGACGCCGGCCACCTTGGCCAGGCCACGACGCTTGTACAGCGCGAGCTTGACGGGACCGGAACCGGTGGCGAACTCGACGTACTTGCTGCCGAAGCTCTTCGCCACGGCGAGGCCACGGTCGACGTAGAACTGCTTGGTGGCCTTCATGTCCTCTACGCCCAGCAACAGCACGATCTCGTCGATCTGCCGGGTGGCCGGGCCGGTGTCCTTCTTCGACGACGACGCGATCTGCCAGATCGTCCCGTCCGGGGCCTGTACGACACCCCCGTAGCCCCAGAGCGACTTGGTGGCGGGCTTCAGCGTCGCGGCGCCGGCCTCCACGGCGGCGTCTACGAGGGCGTTGACGTCGGCCGGCTGGGACACGACGAGCGACAGCGTGAAGCCGCGGAAGCCGGTCGTCGGTGCCTCCGAGGCCCGCAGGCGCAACTGCGTGCCCAGGCCGAAGGCGGTCGTGTAGAGCTTTTCGGCGGACGTGGGGTCGGCCACCTCGAGGGTGACGCACTCGATGTTTTCCATGGTCCTCACGCTAGTTCCGGCTCTGCGACCGGTGCTTCTTCATTCCTGACCGTTCTTGTCGCCTGCTTCGCCACGGGCCGCGGCGCCCCCTCAGCGGTGCGGGTCACGCGGCGCCGGTAGGCGCTGGGCGGCATGCCGACCAGCTCGGTGAAGCGGGTGGTGAAGGTCCCCGGCGACGAGCAGCCGACCGTCAGGCAGACCTCGGTGACACTGAGGTCGCCACGGCGCAGCAGCACAGTGGCGCGCTCGATGCGGCGTGTCATCAGGTAGGCGTAGGGCGACTCGCCGTACGCGCTCCGGAACTGGCGGCTGAGATGGCCGGGGGACATGTCCGCGCCGCGGGCCAGTGTCTCGACGTTCAGCGGCTGCGCGTACTCCCGGTCGATCCGGTCACGGACGCGACGCAGTCGCGCGAGCTCGCTCAGGCGGTGCGCCATAGTGAGTGCGCGCGCCCATGCGGGACGACACATGAGAAGACTCCTTTGCTTGGAGGAGCGGACGGCGAGGAGCGGACCGCGACGGACGGACCGCCACGGAGGGACCGCGCCGGAAACGGACTGCGCGGAGTGACCGCCACCGGTCGGAGCGGTCAGCGAAGCTCCTGGATGCGGATCAGGTTGCCCGCGGGGTCTCTGAAGGCACAGTCGCGGATGCCGTACGGCTGCTCGGTCGGCTCCTGGACGACCTCGACGTCGCATGCCTGCACCTTCTCGAACGTGCCGTCGAGGTCCGGGGTGGCCAGCAGGATCCAGCCGTAGGTGCCCTTGGCCATCATCTCGGTGATGGTGCGGCGCTCGTCCTCGGTGATGCCGGGGTCGGCCGCCGGCGGTGCCAGGAGGATGGACGTGCCGGGCCGGCCGACGGGGCCGACGGTGATCCAGCGCATCGTGCCCTGTCCGACGTCACTTCGGACCTCGAAGCCCAGTGCGTCGCGGTAGAAGGCCAGCGACGCGTCCGGGTCGTTGTGCGGGAGGAAGCTCGTGTGAATGGTGATGTCCATGACGATCATGGTAGGGACGGCCCGGTGACCGTGCTTCTCGATTCCTGACCGATCTGCGACGTGTCCGATCCGGCGCCCCTCTCGCGCCCCGCCGCCCTCCACCTCGTCTCGCCCCGCTACCCCGGCCCTCAGCCGAGGCACGGTGCACACCGGGCGCGCCGACCTCGAAGGCGAAGCTGCGCGGTGGCGGACGACGTCCGGCGCGTATGCGTCATGCTGTGGCGCGTCGGGCCTCAGGGTCGTGTCGGCCACGGGCGGCCCCGGACGCTCCCGGCCCGACGACCCCGCGCAGGGCTGACTCGATCGGAGGCGAGTACGGGCCGCGGTCGCTCGCGGTGCTGCGGGACGGCGGCACGCTCGTCACCCTGCCGTCACCGGACGAGGTCCCCGCCGGCGCGGGGCGGGGTGTGCGTACGGTCCGGGGCCTGCCATGCCCCCTCGGGGTCGGGCGCCCCGGGCGTCCGGACCGCCGGGGCCCGGACCGCCGGGCCCGGTCACCTGGAACTTCGTGTCGGGTGGTCGGCACCACCAGGGTCGTGGCTCGGCCCGAGGCGGGCGTCAGCGGTTGTGCCGGATCAGGCTGTGCACGAGGACGGACAGCGCCACCACGATCACCGTGACGTGCAGCCATCCGGAAGCAGCCGCGGCATCCACGGCCGCCGTTGTCATCAGGGCCATCATGTCCTCCGGTTCGATTCACCGAGCGAGCCGAACGGGCCGTGTGCGAGAAACGGCACGGGGCATCGGTACGGGTCAGGCTCTCAGCGCCGACGGGTCCGGCCGGACCTCCAGGACGTGCCGACGCCTGCGACATGGAGTGCGAGCAGCATCAGGCCCAGGAGCATCACGTTCGTCGACGCGAAGACTTCGTTCGTATCGATCTCGGCGGCGTTGATGAGGAACGCGATGAAGAACATCACCGCGGCGGCCAAACCCAGCATCGGACAACTCCCTCACATTGTGTTCGCTTACGGCTCGTCTGCCCCCGCAGCCCGCAGTCAGACCCGCCGGCCGCCACAACCCGGAGCGGCGGCCGCCGATGCCGCATCCGCAGAGGCCCGGGGGTCGGCCGAAGGCCTCGAGCGCCCGGGGGGACGGAGGCGCTGTTCGCCCCCGCTGCCGCGCGGAAAAGTGCACGCTATTTGGTGTTGTCGTGAAGAAGTATTCACCCGTCAGAAACGGAACGCCAGTTGCCGGTTGACCCGTTGGCGTGATCTCATCCTCGGTAACGGGAGTCCTGATCGTGGATGCCCATTCCGGGCGCAAGGCGACGGTTCACGTCGGCCCGTTCCCCTTTGACGCGCGTACGGTCGGCGTCAGTTCAGGAATCCCCCCGTACGGAAAAGGAGAGACAGTGCGTAACGGCTTCACCCCGGTTGAGACCGCCGAAATTTCCGAGAGCGAGCTGGACGGCATTGCCGGCGGTATCGCGAGCGCCCACGTCGGTGTCAACAGCTACGGCGCCGCCGTGAACGTCGGTGACGTCGTCGGCACCGTCCAGTCCGTCGCGGCAGTCGTGCCGGTCGCCGCGGCCACCGGTCTCGTCTCGGTGCAGACGACCGGCTTCTGATACCACCGCAGACCGAGAAGGACCGCTTTCGGGCCCTGTCGGTTGTGCATTGCTCGAGCGGGCCCCGGAACGTTTCCAGTACCGGGGCCCATTCGCATGCCTTGCACGCTCCGGCACGTTGTCGCGTTCTGCCGCGAATCATCGGGCAGCGGGAATTCCGGTACGGGCGGCGGGCCGGGAACCGAGACGATCCCTCTCTGCGGGTAGGGCGCCCGAATACGCCGAAGGCGGTGGCCCGGTGAGATCCCCGGGCCACCGCACGGCATTCATCACGGTCGGGCTTTTGGAACGCACCGTGAAGAGACGGCCACCGTTTCCTCACGGACGACCGGACCCGGACACTCGTCGCAGTCGGCCCGTTCCGCTTCAGACGAAGACGCCGCAGCGCAGCAGTACGTTCGCGCAGGGCCGCGCCTCCCCCCGTCCGCACCACCGGACCGGCGTCGCGGATGCGGGCCTTGAGCTCGTCGTGGATGACGAAGTCCAGCGACGGGAGCCGTTCCCCAGCAGGCGGGCCGCTGACGGATTGGCGTCGTGGACCTCGTGGGCGGCGGTCGCGGACCGATCACCAGCTCGTCGAGCAGGCCGTCGAGCACGTAGGCGAAGGGCGGGATGCCCGCCCGGAAGGCAAGGTCGACCACGGGCCCGACGACGGGACCGGCATGCCGACGTCGCAGACCAGGACGTTGTTACCGTGGCCCAACTCGGCCAGGGCGCACGCCAGATGGCCGTTGAGGACTCGGACGGGCCGAGGTGCTCGGGGGATTTCCTCGACGCCGGGATCCGGCCCGCGCGCACCGCGGCCGGGCCCCGCGCGTGACGGGCCCCGGCCGGTGTGGACGTGGTTCCTGAACGGAAGGTGTCCGCTCAGGCGCGCTGGATCCAGCCCCGGTCCAGGCGGTCGGCCAGGCCGGCGGCGGTGAAGGCGGCCGCCAGTTCGTCGCGGCCCTCGGTGAAGTGGGCCCAGCTGTCGTGGTGGACGGGGACGATGCGGCGGGCGCCGAGTATGTGCGCGGCCTCGGCGGCCTGAGCGCTGTCCAGGACGAGCAGCCCGCCGTCGAAGAGCACGGGGAAGCGGGGCGCTCCCGCGAACAGGATGGCGGTGTCCACCGCGCCGAAGCGCTCGGCGATCTCCCTCACCGCGTCGAGCGAGGCATTGTCGCCGCTGACATAGACCGTCGGCAGGCCCTCCCCCGTCAGGACGAAGCCGACGACCTCGCCGGTGAACGGCTCGACCTCTTCGCGCGGGCCGGGACCGTGGACGGCGGGGACACCGGTGACCGTGATCGTGCCGCCGCTCGGACGCTCCAACTCGATCGACTCCCAGTCGGCCAAGCCCTTGGCCCTTTCCCCCAGACGCTTCCCGCCGCCGGGGGTGGTCAGCGTGAGCGGGACGTCGGCGAGCAGGGCGCGCCCGGAGGTGTCGAGGTTGTCGGCGTGCTCGTCGTGCGAGAGCAGGACCACGTCGACGGAGCCGAGTTCGGCGGGCGTGGCCGTGGAGGGCGCGGTCTTGGTCAGGATCGGGCCGGCCGAGGGGTAGTCGCCGGGACCGTCGAAGGTCGGGTCGGTCAGGAAGCGCAGGCCGCCGTACTCGAACAGGGCGGTCGGGCCCCCGAAGACGCGGACAGGGAACTGCTGGTCGTCGTGCTGGGACATGCCGTCTCCTCGTTTCTCACGGATAGCTTGCACTTTTTCCGTGATGCATAGAGTAAGCAAGCATCACGGAAAAACGCAATCGCTACCATGAGAGATATGGACGAGACCCTGGCCACCGACCCCGCGAAGACCGCCCTGCCCCCGGCCCCCGGCGCCGACCGGTACCGCTCCCTGGACTTCGCCGACACCGCGGCGACCCTCCCGGCAGGCCAGAGCTACGACCTGCTCGGCGCACCCGCGTCCGCCATGCGCTGGCTCGCCGCCCATGACCTGACCACCCCTGACGTGCAGCTGTACGAGGTGTGCGCCCGGCGGATGCGCACCCTGCGCGGACATGTACGCGCCCTGTTCGGTGCGCGCGTCGACGGCGCCACCCCGCCAGAGGAATCCCTGCGCGCGGTGAACGAGGCCCTGACCGCCGTACCCTCCGCACCCCTGCTCACCTGGGACGACACCCAGGGGTTGCGCCGCGTCCAGGCGCACCCCACCGACCAGGCCGTCAACCACGCGCTGGCGACCCTGGCCGCCGACGCCGCCGACCTGCTCACCGGACCGGACGCAGGCCTCCTCGCGGCCTGCGGTTCCGCCCCCTGCGACCGGTTCCTCCTGCGCACCCACGGCCGGCGGCACTGGTGCTCCACGCGCTGCGGAGACCGGGCCCGTGCCGCCCGCGCCTACGCCCGCCGCAGCGGTGCCGCGGACTGAACCCTGCCGCTCGCGCGGCGGCACGGTCGCCTCCGCCCGTCACACGCGCCCCTCCACGAAGGAGACATCGCCAGTTCGCATGCCGCGTCAGTTACTGTGACCACTCGCAGCGTCATGGGAGTGTCGCTCAGCACGGTTTACGGGATGGTGCGGCGCTGGGGCCCGAGTCCGCACCGCCGGCATCAACTGTCGCCCGTGGCAGGTCCGCTGGGCCGGACCCTGGCCCATCTCTTCGCGGTCGTCGAGGAGCCGTACTCGGAGGAACTCCGCCCGGTGCCGCACTGCCAAAACCTCGGGCGGGTCTTCGCAGCGGCCGTCCCCTTGAGCACCGCACAGCTGATCGAGACTGTCGAGGCAGCGTCGACTGATCATGCCTGAGGACCACGACGTATGGCAGCCCGTCTCGCAGGGCTTTACCCCCGACGAGTCCCCGGACTTCCCCTGACGGCACGGGCTGCCTCGGCGAGCTCACCGGTCCGGCGGCCGGACCCAGTACCTGCCTTCCGCTACATACGCGTGGGCGGGGACCGGAGGCGGCGGCGGGCCGGACCGGCGCGCGAACGAGGCGTGGGCAAGCCATCCCACGGCGGCGCCCGCGGCGTACCAGAAGAGGTCGGGCGGGTTGAAGGTGGATCCGAGGACGAGCCGGGCGACGACGCTCCGCCCGGCCAACTCGGCCGGCAACGGGGTGAGTTGCAAGAACTCGACGACCCAGCTGAACGCCAGCGCCGCACCGGCAGCGGCGAAGGGCCGCGCCCGAGGCGCCACGAGCACGACGAGCGCAAGGATCAGGACCGTGTAGAGCGCGTCCCCCGCGTACTTCGCGACACTCCCGTGTGCCATCGCACTGACGCCGAGTCCCGCCGCGACGGTCAGGACCGCCGCCGCTGCCGCGGCCATCCGAATGCGCGAGGATCCACCGAACCGCTGAGAGGTCATGGCGATCACAGTAGGGGCTCCATCTCGCGCCCCGCCGGCCCCACCACGCTCTCACGGAACAGCCCGGGCCCCACCACGCTCTCACGGAAAAGCAAAAGGACCCCAGGCGAACTGGGGTCCTGCTGGTGTCCGAGGGGGGACTTGAACCCCCACGCCCGATAAAGGGCACTAGCACCTCAAGCTAGCGCGTCTGCCATTCCGCCACCCGGACTCAGGTGATTCGCCCCGGTCTCCCGCGGCGACATGGACAACAATACCAGGGGTTTGCGGTGCCTCTCACCTGCATATTGCGTGGTCAGTGGGGTGCGAGCGGCACTCGAGAGCTGCGCTACAGCGTGTATCCGAGCAGATGCGCTGCGTTTGACTACCGTCGGCCGGGTGAGTCAACGTCGCACCTATCGTCCGCCCCGCGTCCTGTCCGTGTTGCGCGAGCACCTGCGCGAGACATTCTGGTTCGCCCCCACCGTGGCGCTGGTCCTCGTCTTCGTCGTCTGGGCCCTGGCCGACGCCCTCGACGCCCTGATCGTCGACACGCTCCGGGACGAAGAGGACTACCAGAGCCTTCGCGAACTCATGGCGATCGCCGACGACGCCAAGACCATCGTCACCACGATCGCGTCCGCGATGATGACCTTCATCGGTGTCGTCTTCAGCATCTCGCTCGTCGCGGTGCAGATGGCGGCCGGCAACTACAGCCCCCGCGTCGTTCGCATCTTCATCAGGAGCCGCATCAGCAAGCTCACCTTCTCGGTGTTCCTCTCCACGTTTCTGCTGTCGCTGCTGGTGCTGACGGCGTTCGAGAGCGAACGCGACCCCCTGGAGGTCACGTCCGTGCCGGTGGTGCAGAGCATTCTGACGCTGCTCATGGTCGCGTTGAGTCTGCTGCTGTTCATCGCCTATGTGACGCAGACGCTCCAGCTGATGAAGGTGGGCCCCGTGGTCGACCGGGTCACGCGGGAGGCGTTCGGGGCGCTGGCGCGCATGCCGTGGTCCGACGCCCCCGGGAAGCCGCTCGGTGACGAGACCGACCGCGTCAGTCACCAGGGGCGTTCGGGGGCACTGCGGGACGTGGAGGTCGCCCGGCTGGTGCGGGTGGCCCGGCGCCATGACGTGATGCTGCGGCTCATCCCCCGGGTCGGGGACTTCGTCGTGCCCGGCACGCCCGTCCTCACGGTCCACGGCGGCACGGGACGGCCCCTGCCGTTCACGGCCCGGCGGGCGCTCCAGTCGGCCGTGTCGGTCGGCGTGGAGCGCACGTTCCGACGTGATCTGACCTTCGGGCTGCGGCAGTTGACCGACATCGGGCTCCGCGCCTTGTCGTCTTCCGTGAACGACCCGACCACGGCCGTGCAGTGCCTGGACCGGATCGTGCAGTATCTCGCCGTGGTCGCCCACCGGCCGCTCGGCGCGGTGTACCACCAGGACGGGAAGGGCCTGGTGCGGCTGGTCCAGCCGGTGTCCGGGTGGGAGGACCTGGTGGACCTCGGCTTCGCCGAGCTGCGGGGGTGCGCGGTGGGCAACCCTCAGGTCACGCGGCGGATGATGGCCGGGTTCGAGGACCTGCTCGGGCTCGTCCCTCCTGAGCGGCGTGCTCCGCTCGAGCGTCACCGGGACATGCTGGTCCTCGCAGTGCGGCAGTCGGTACGGGAACCGGCCGAAGGCGACTTCGCCCTCGAACCGGACCGCCAGGGCATCGGCTGACCGGCAGTCGCGGTCCGGCCGGTGTTCGAGCGGGACGCCGGGTCCGGCCGTCCGCCGCCGCCGACCAGAGGACACCGGGACGGCGCGCGGACCGGCGGTCGGGCGGGGCGCGGGTGGCTACTTCACGGCGCTGAGTGTCGCGTAGACGACGACGTTGCCCTCGTAGCCGCCTTTCGCGGACCGGTCGCCGCCGCACGTGATCACCCGCAGTTCGGGCCGACCGGAATCGCCGTAGACCTTCTCGTCCGGGAAGTCGTTCTTGTCGTGGACCTCCACGGCGTCGACGGTGAAGACGGCTGTGCGCCGGTCCTTGCGCACGACGTCGATGGTGTCGCCCTTGCCGAGCGCCCCGAGCCGGTAGAAGACTCCCCGTCCGGCGGGGGTGTCCACATGTCCGGCGGTCACGGCCGTGCCGTTCTCCCCCGGCGTCGCACCGTCGCCGTACCAGCCGGCGAGGGCGGGCGCGGCGGCCGGCGGCGGCTGCAGCGCGCCCTTTTCGTTCAACCCCAGGCGGGTCAGTGGGGCGTTCACACCGATGGCCGGGATCAGCAGGCGGACGGGTTCCGCCGGGGCGAGAGGCCCGACGGCCGGGGGCTGCGGCGCACGCTCCGGGGCCGGTCGCGCGGCCGCGGCCCGCTGCTGCGCCGGCGCCGGCTGCGGTGGTCGGTCCTCGTGCAGCGCGCCGCCCACCAGCACGGCCCCGGCGATCGCGGCGCAGAAGAGCAGCTTGTACGAGGGAAGACGGGTCGCTTCGGTGGTCCGTGTCGTCGGGGCGTCGTCCATCGGGGCAGCCTTTGCTCGGCAATGGGCGGAGGTGTGCATGGGACCCGGCCGGCCCCCGGTCGCCGTGGCGGTGACCGGGGGCCGGTGGGCAGAGGCGGTGGCGTCAGGTCCGGACGCCGCCGGAGGCGCGGCGCGTCCTCGCCGCTCCGCCGGCGACCGCTCCGGCGAGGAGCAGCCCGCCCAGTGCGAGCTGTGCGCTCCTGCCGGTGGCGTCACCGAAGCCCGCCTCGACGCCTCCGCTGGGGCGGTCGCCGATCCGGTGGGTACCGGTGACCTTGGTACGGGGCGGGCACTTCAGGGTCACCGTGTCGGTGCCCGGAGCGGCATCGTCGGGCACTCGGAACTCGCCGACCAGGACGCCCTTCCGGTCGCCCTCGAAGAGGTGGAACTGCCCGCCTGCCTCCGACTCCCCCTTGCCGTAGGTCTCATCGCCGCAGGCGGTGGTGGTGACCGTGACCGTGGTCCCCGGGGCGTTTCGCGGGCTGATCTCGATGTCGCTGTCCTCGGCCGCGGCGACCGGCGCGGCGAGTGCGAGGGCGCCGACGATCACGGCGACCTTGAGACCGGTACGGGCGATGCGCATGTCTTCCTCCAGCGGAGCAGTGTCCGGCCCTCTGCGCGGCTCCTCTGCTGTGCTCCGTGTACGAGGCAACCCACAGTCGGTGATCATCGCAATGCGAGGTCCGGGCACCTGGGTCACCCGGTAGGGCGCAGGATCCGGCCTCCTTCCGGCACTGCCGCAGGTCGCCGCTTCGGACACGCCGAGGCGAAAGTGACGGCGTGGAAGGTGCGAACGGGCTAAGGCCCGCACCGTCCCGGGCGCGTCGGGGGAAGGGACGGACCGGGACGTGCGGGCGTCCGGCCAAGGGTCCGGACGACCCGTCAGGCGTTGAGCTGGTAGTCAGGGAAGCTGCCCGGCAGCCGCTCCCCCGCCGGGCCTTCCGTCACGGCCCCGCACCAGCAGCTCGCCGACGACGAACGCGCCGCGCCAGGAGGCGCCGAAGCCGCCGAACAGCTCGTCGCGGTCACCGCGCGAACGGGGCTTGTTGTGGCCGGTCTTGAAGGCGCGAATCTGTGGGCGAGGCGGCGGAAGGTCGCCGGGTCGTCCGTGGAGAGGGTCGCCACGAGTGCGCCGCCGGAGGCGTTCGTCGCGGCGAGCAGTTCCGCCTCCGTGTCGACGAGGACGATGGTGTCGACCGGCCGAAGAGTTCGGCGTGGTGCAGCGGGGACGACGGCGGTGGGCCCAGGAGGGTGACGGGCGGGAGGTAGGCGGAGGTGTCCTGGCCGGGGAGGAAGCGGCCGTCGGCGAGCGTCCCTCGGCGGAGGGGGACGGCTCCGCGGTCGACGGCCTCTGCGACCTGGTCGGCCAGCTCCTTGGCCTTGGCCGCGTTGATGAGCGGACCGAAGTCGAGGGCGGGCAGCGGGTCGCCGGGGTGTTCGACTGCGAGGGGGTGGCCGGTGCGGACGGCATCCGCCGGGGCGCCGCGCAAGCGCCGGATCGCGGCCGATCCGCAGCCGATCAGCCGGGACATGGGCTGAGGGACCACGGTGGGACGTGCGGCCCGGGCGGCCGCGGCGGCCGGGAGACCGGTCACCGCGGCCGTCCGGCCGTCGTCCGAGGTGTCTGGAAGGACCTACGACAACTGGCCGTCGTAGTCGGGGAGCTTGAAGGTCCGCTCCGCGTGCCCGCCGACGAGGTCGGTGGTGTTGTTGCCGATGTTGGCGATGATCGTGTAGCCCTTGGCCTCGATCTCCGCGCGCTTCTCCGTCTTGTAGGCGCTGACCTCACCGAAGAGGTCCGGCAGGTCGCGGACGTAGAGTCCGTCGACCGGGTAGCCCGTCTGCTTCAGGTTCCAGTCGGTGAGCGAGTGGATGATGCCGGGGCGGGCGGTCACGAAGAAGACGGCGACGCCACAGGAGTCGGCGTAGCGGGCGAGCTCACGCATCTCCTGTATGGCGGGGGTGGGCAGCTTCCAGAACGGGTGGAAGTGCGTCTCCAGTGAGGTGTTGTCGATGTCGAGGACGATGGCCTGCTTCTCGCCGGCCGCGTCGGCGGTGCGTTCCTCGATGTAGGGGCGGGCCTGGGCGACGACCGCGGCGACGTCGCGCCGCCAGGTGTCGTAGTCGACGCTCTGTGCCTGTGCCTGTACCTGTGTCCGAGCGGGTGCCCCGGCGGTCGTCGTGGCCTGCGCGGTCGCGGCGGGGACGGCCACGGTGAAGGCCAGAGCGAGGGCGCCGGCGGCCGCGCCGGCCGTGCGGGTGCTGCGTGCATGCATGGGGGGTCTCCTGGGTTTGCGGGCAGCTCGAGGAGTGCCGTCCGCCCTTTCCGGGCGGACGGTTTGACATGCTCGCGCTTAATGATGGCCGGGAGACGACATTCACACTACTGGTCGGTAGCGCCTTTCTGCGGCAGTTCGGGACGTCACTGTTCGGCCGGCGCCTGACGCGCCGGCCGAACGGTGACGTGCCGTCAGTGCCGGGCGCGCAGGGCCGCGAGGTTGTCGTAGCTCTTGCGGGCCACCTCGAGGGACTGCCCCGGAACCGTGGCGCTGGGCGCGCCGTCGTGCTCGATCATCGGGTTGTGGTAGTTCTTCGCCCCCACCCGCCTGAAGAACCTGCGGTAGTCGATGTCGCCCTCGCCGAACGTCACCATGTCGTAGCCCTGGCCGTTCTGGGCGTTGACCGTGCCGTCCTTGGCGTGGAACAGCGGATAGCGCACGTTGTGGCGGACCACCAGACCGGCCGGGTCGAAGACCTGCTCCACGGTGGATCCGTCGTGGGCGGTGTACGTGTGGAACTTGTACTGCGCCACGTGCGCCCAGTAGATGTCCATCTCGAGCCAGACGTCGCGGGGGTCGGTCACCTGAAGGAAGTACTCGAGCTTGCGGATGCCGGAGCTGCGGGTCGGCCGGCCCTGGGCGTCCGGCGGACCGCCGTCGAGCAGGAACCCGTACGCGGAGTCGTGGTTGTGGGTGTAGAGCTTGATGCCCTCGCGGCGGGCGATGCCGCCCAGCGCGTTCCACTTCTCCGCCGCGACGTCCCAGTCGGCCCGGTAGGAGCTGCCGGTGGGGTCGCCGCCGGTGCCCATGTGACCCATGCCGAGGATGTTGGCGATCTCCAGATGGCGCTTGAAGGTGTCGAGGTCCGACGGGGTCAGCGGCCAGGAGCCGGGGATGAAGCCGTGGTTGCCCTGCGCGGTGAGCCCGTACTCGTCCAGCCAGGACCGCATGAGCCTGGCGCCCGCGACGGTCTCCAGGCTCGCGCCGCCCGGGGCGTTCGCGTGCTGGCGGTATCCGGCGAACTCGACCTGCTTGTAGCCGTAGCGGGACAGCTGCTGGAAGACCTCGCGGAAGCCCGACGGCAGATCCGTGGACAGCGGGTCGCGGCCGGTCGCGTCACGGACGGTGTAGAGGATGATGCCACGCTTGTGGGGCGGGACCAGCGCGGAACGGCCGTGGTCCTCGGCTCTGTCGTCCGCCGTGTCCACGGCCAGGGCCGGGGAAGCACCGAAGACGGGAGCGGCGATCGCCGCGGCAGCGGCGGCGGTGCAGGTGCTGAGGAAACGGCGGCGGCTGACGCCGAGCGAGCGGCGCAGGCCGTCGCCGGTGACGGAATCGTCGTTGAACGCGGTCACGATGATCTCTCTTCCTTCACGGGGGTGCGGACGCGTGACGGTCGCCGCCTCAGTCGAGGCCGGCGAGCCGCAGCAGCAGGGACTTCACATCGGTGGCCGCGACGCGGCCGGTGACGGCGCGGGGGGTGGAGCACAGGAGGAGCGGACCTTCTTCGTCGCTCGCGGGGAGACGGCCGTGGCTGCCGCGGATCGGTGACGGGTCGAGCGGCACGACCGCGAGGCGGTAGCGCATGCCGAGCTTCTTGCGAGCAACGGCCTTGGCGGCCTTGAGCCGTACGTACGGGTCGTGCGGGTCCATGAACAGCTCGACGGGGTCGTAGCCCGGCTTGCGGTGGATCTCGACGAGCTGCGCGAAGTCGGGGGCGCGGTCGTCGTCGAGCCAGTAGTAGTACGTGAACCAGGCGTCGGGTTCGGCGACCGCGACCAGCTCGCCGGAGCGGGGATGGTCGAGACCGTGGGCCTTCTTCCCCTCGTCGTCGAGGAGTTCCCCGAGGCCGGGCAGCCCGTCGAGCGCCTCACGGACGGCGTCGAGGTCCTCGGGGCGGCGCACGTAGACGTGGGCGAGCTGGTGGTCGGCGACGGCGAACGCACGCGAGGTCATCGGGTCCAGGTACTCCATGCCGTCCTGGGTGTGGACCTCCAGCAGACCGGCCCGGCGCAGCGCGCGGTTGATGTCGACGGGGCGGCTGACCCGGGTGATGCCGTACTCCGACAGGGCGACCACCGTACGGCCCTCGCGCTCGGCGTCGTCGAGCAGCGGGCCGATGACGGCGTCGAGGTCGGCGGCGGCCTTCAGCGAGCGGGGGTCGTCGGGGCCGTAGCGCTGGAGGTCGTAGTCCAGGTGCGGCAGGTAGCACAGGGTCAGGTCGGGCCGGCGGGTGCGCATGATGTGGCGGGTCGCGTCGGCGATCCACCGGCTGGAGACGATGTCGGCGCCCGGTCCCCAGAAGTGGAAGAGGGGGAACGTGCCGAACTTCTCGGTGAGTTCGTCGTGGAGGGCCGACGGGCGGGTGTAGCAGTCCGGTTCCTTGCGGCCGTCGGCGTAGTAGACGGGCCGGGGAGTGACCGTGATGTCGGTGTCGGCGCCCATCGCGTACCACCAGCAGATGTTGGCGACGGTGTAACCGGGGTGGGCGCGGCGGGCCGCGTCCCAGATCTTGTCGCCCGCCACCAGACCGTTGTGCTGACGCCACAGCAGGACGTCGCCGAGTTCGCGGAAGTACCAGCCGTTGGCGACGATGCCGTGCTCGGCCGGGAGGACGCCGGTCAGGAACGTCGACTGGGCGGCGCAGGTGACGGCCGGCAGCACGGTGGTCAGGTTGGCCTGCGAGCCGGCGGCGGCGAGCGCACCCAGGCGGGGCATGTGGTCCAGCAGCCGGGGGGTGAGGCCGACCACGTCGAGGACGAGCAGCGGAGTGGGGCGCGTGTCGCTCATGGCAGCTCCTTCAGGCCGAGGTCGGTCAGCAGGTCGCGGACCAGAGTGAGTTCGGCGGCGATGCCGTCGGCGAGCTGACCGCGGTTGCGGGGCCGCAGATCCGGCGGGAGGGCCTGCCAGGTGTACGTCTCGACCTCGAGGTGGCGGGTCCGCGGCTCCGGGCCGCCCACGAGCCGGGTCAGGGTGTCCCGGAGGACGGGCAGCGTCGAGGTGAGCGGCTCGGCGGGCGGCGCGTGCAGGGGGACGTGGAAGTGCGCCCGCCAGGGGCCGCCGTCAGGGAGCGCGCCTCCGGCGACGGCCTCGTCCAGGTCGTCCGTCCCGCGCAGACCGGCCGCGGTGAGGGTACGCGTCTGGTGCAGGAAACGCGGCTCCGCGAAGGCGGCCAGCGCCTGGCGCACCTCCGGCAGGTGCGGGTTCTGCGCGTGCAGCGCGGCGGACAGTTGCGCCTTCGGAACGGTGACGCCGGCCGCGGCGAGGGCGGCGAGGGCGGATTCCGGGTCCTCGAAGGACGTGGCGAGATGGCACGTGTCGACGCAGACGCCGATCCGGTCGCCCGGGACGGCGGTGAGCGGTCCGATCGCGTCGGCGGTGGTCTCCACGGTGCAGCCGGGTTCCGGTTCGAGGGCGATCCGGACGGACTTGCCGGTCAGCTCCTCGAGGGCGTCGAGCCGCTCGGCGAGGGTGGTCAACGCGGTGCGGGCGGTGGCGGCGGCCACGTCGTCGAAGCCGGTGCGCCAGGCGAGCGGGAGGGTGGAGATGGTGCCCTCCGTGACGTCGTCCGGCAGCAGCGCCGCAAGAAGCCGGGCGAGGTCGCTGGTGTGGGTCAGTCGTACGGGGTCGGTCCAGTCCGGCGTGTAGACGCGGTACTTGACCTCTTCCGCACCGAAGCCCTCGTAGGGGAACCCGTTGAGTGTGACGACCTCGAGGCCGCGCCGCTCCAGTTGCGCGCGCAGTCCCCGCAGCGCCGCCGGATCGGTGACCAGGGCGCGGGCGGCTTCCCTGGCGAGCCACAGGCCGATGCCGAGCCGGTCGCGGCCGAGGCGTTTGCGCACCGGTTCGCAGTGGTCACGCAGTTGCGCGAGGACACCCTCCAGTGTCTCCGCGGGGTGGACGTTGGTGCAGTAGGAGAGGTGGACGGTCGAGCCGTCGGGGTGACGGAAGCGCATTCTCTGCTCCCCTCATTCCCCGCCGCGGAGGATGGAGTTGCCCTCGTGCAGGTCCTCCGGCTCCGGGATGTCGAGCTGGAGTCGGCCGCTGAGGCCGTAGAAGGCGACCGGGTTGCGCCACAGGACCTGGTCGACGTCGTCCTCGGTGAAGCCGGCCGCGAGCATGGCGTCGCCGACCTTGCGGGTCTTCAGCGGGTCGCTTCTGCCCCAGTCGGCGGCGGAGTTGACGAGTACCTTCTCCATCCCATGGGTCCGCAGGATCGTGACCATGCGGTCCTCGTCCATCTTGGTGTCGGGGTAGATGGAGAACCCGAGCCAGCAGCCGCTGTCGGCGGCAGGCTTCACGGTCGTCTCGTTCAGGTGGTCGAGGAGGACCCGCTCGGTGGGGAGGTTCGACTCGCGGATGACGTCGACGGTGCGGTGCAGGCCGGCGAGCTTGTCGCGGTGCGGGGTGTGGACCAGGGCGGGCAGGCCGTGGTCGGCGGCCATCTGGAGCTGCGCGGCGAGCGCCGTGTCCTCCGCGGGGGTCATCGAGTCGTAGCCGATCTCGCCGACCGCGACGACCGAGTCCTTGACGAGATAGCGGGGCAGCGCGTCGAGGACGGGCGTGCAGCGGGGATCGTTGGCCTCCTTGGGGTTGAGGGCGATGGTGCAGTGGTGGGATATGCCGTACTGGGCGGCGCGGAACGGCTCCCAGCCGAGAAGGGCGTCGAAGTAGTCGAAGAAGCCGGCCGGGGAGGTGCGGGGCTGGCCGAGCCAGAACGACGGCTCCACGAGGGCGCGCACACCGGCGGCGTACATGGCCTCGTAGTCGTCGGTCGTGCGGGACGTCATGTGGATGTGCGGGTCGAAGATGCGCATCACAGCTCCTGGGGCCGCTGGGGCTTCTCGCCGGTCAGGGTCAGCACGCGGTCGAGATCACGGGGGATGTCGCGGCCCGCCGCGGTGCGCTCGGCGGCGTAGTCGCAAAGCATTCGGGCGAGTTCGCCGTCGCCGCGGGCCCGCCGTTCGAGGTCCGCGACGTGGTCGAGGGGCACCCCGGTGAACAGGCACTTGAGCACGGCGTGCCGCCAGGCGTGCGGGTCGAGATGAGCGGCGGCGTAGGGGCCGACGGCGGCGGAGACGAGCCGGGTGTCGTTGGTGCGCAGCGCGTCGTCGAGCAGGTGCACGGCGTGCGGACCTTCGACGAGGCACGGCAACGCCCGCAGCACGGCGCGCCGTTCGGCGGCACTGCCCTGCCGGTAGAGCCGGGTCAGGGTGTCGAGGCCCGCCCGCGCCTGTGTCAACAGCAGGGTACGGACGGCGTCCGCGTTGTCCTGCCCGCAGTGGCGGCCCGCGGCGGCGAACCGGAGTTCCCAGATGTGCGCGGTGTACGGGGAGGACGGCGCCGGCGGTGCCTGGGCGGCGCCGGCCGCCTCGGCGAGTGCTTCGCCGAGCCAGGCGCGGGCCGTGTCGTCGGCCAGCCGGGCCTCGACTTCCGCAACGGTCCAGGGCGCGGTCTGCGTCACGGTGCCGGTGCTCCCTTCGCGACTGCGGTACGGAGGAACTCGATGGACCGGCGGGCCAGTTCGGGACCCGCGTGGGAGTGGCGGGGCAGCTCCACGACCGTCAGACCCCGGTAGCCGGTGGCGGCGAGGGCCTCGAGCACGGGCGGGAAGTCGATCTCGCCGTCGCCGAAGGGCAGATGCTCGTGCACGCCGCGCCGCATGTCCTCGATCTGGACGTGCCGCAGCCAGGGACCGGCCGCGTGGACGCAGTCCGCGGGCGGGTCGGGTTCCAGGCACTGGCAGTGACCGATGTCGAGGGTGAGGCCGAGGGGTGTGGGGTTGCCGAGGGCCGTGCGCAGCTGATGGAAGCCGGCGAGGTTCTTCAGCAGGTGGCCGGGCTCGGGTTCGACGGCGACGGGGACGCCGGCGAAGGCCGCGGCGTCGAGCACGGGCAGGATCGCCTCCTCCAGCCGCTTCCACGCGGTGTCCGCGTCGGTGCCGGGCGGGGTGATGCCGCTGAAGCAGTGCACGGCGTGCGCGCCGAGGTCCGCCGCCACCTTGACGGCGGTGACCAGCAGCCGGGTGCGGGCGGCGCGTGCCTCGGGGTCGGGGTCGAGCAGGGACGGGCCGTGCTTGCGGCGCGGGTCGAGGACGTAGCGGGCGCCTGTCTCCACCGTGGCGCCGAGGCCGAGCTCGCCGAGTCGGCGGGCGACGTGGCCGGTGCGCGCGGCAAGTCCGGGGGCGAGGGGGTCGAGGTGCATGTGGTCGAGGGTGAGTCCGACACCGTCGTAGCCGAGGTCGGACAGCAGCCCGAGGGCGTCGTCGAGACGGAGGTCGGTCAACCCGTTGGTGCCGTAGCCGAATCGGAGCCGATCGCCGGCCGCGCCGTCGCCGGACCTGGCGTGGGGGGCCGGGCCGGTAGCGGAGGCCGGGCCCGCTCCCGCGCGGGTGTGGGCGCCGTCGTTGTCCGCGCCAGGTCGGTCGTCGGGACCGGGGCGGGTGCCCGTTCCCGGTCGGTCGTCCGGACCGGGGCGGGTGCCATGGCCGGTGCGAGCGGCAGGGCCGGTACGGGTGGCCGACTCGGTGCCGGGCGCCGGGCCCGAGCCGGCGGCCGATCGTGTTCCCGGGCGGGGGGCGAGGCTCATGTCGGGCTCACCTTCCGTGCGAGCTTGCGGGCGAGCGGTACGAGCCCCATCACAGCGAGCCCGGTGACGCCCGCCCCGGACCGGGCCGCAAGGGCGGCCTGCAGCGGGATCATGGCGCGGATGCCGCCGCCGACGGCGCGCCGGGTCAGCGGCGGGGACGGATTGAGCGCGGCGTGCAGGTAGGGGACGGCGGCGGTACGGGCGTACGCGGCGGCGAGCACCACGGTGACGGCCGGCGCCGTCGTCCCGCGTGGTCGCGCCGCGAAGGCGGCGACCGCGCCGGTCGCCGCGAGCGCGGCGAGCGGGGCGCGGGTCGAACCGCCCTGGGTCTCGTTCCGGGACACGGTGGTGACGGCGTACGTGTGCGCGGCCAGTACCGCGGCGGCGGGCGCGGCAGTGCCGAATCCCAGGACGGACGATCCCCCTCCCCGCCCGTGGCCGGCGCGGTCCGGGGCCGGCCGTGCCGCCGTACGGCGGCCGGTCGCGGACAACGTTGCCGCCGCGCCCAGCAGCAGGTCCAGGCCGCGGGCCGTCGCCATCGCCGCCGGACCGGCCTTCGTGTGCTTGAGGTGGAGGTCGTACGCCCAGACCGCCGCCGAGAGTGCCGTAGCCACGGCGAGGGCGGGGCGGCCGGCGCGGGCGGCGAGGCCGAGGCCCGCCGCCGTCAGCGCTCCTGCCGCGCCCAGTGCGGCAGCCGGCGAGATCCGGCCGGACGGGATCGGGCGGTGGGGCCGGTCGATCGCGTCCTCGTCGCGGTCGGACCAGTCGTTGAGCGCCATGCCCGCCTCGTACAGGCAGAGCGAGGCTCCCACGGCGAGCGCCGTGCCCCTGTTGGGACGTCCCCCGGCCGACGCCGCCCCCGCGATTGCGTCACCGGGCACGGTGAACAGGGCGGACACGCGCAGCAGTTCGGCCCAGTCGCGCGGCCTCACCGGGCCTCCCGCAGACGGTCCGCGAAGCCGAGGAGGGCGGCGAACTGCTCCGAGAGGCCCGCCGGTCCGCCGTCCGGGTCCTTGAAGTAGAAGCCGAGCGCGGGCAGCGGCCCGGACAGGCCCGCCTCATGGGCCCGGGCCAGCAGCCGGGCCAGGTCGAGGACCAGCGGTGCGGCGAGCGCCGAGTCGCAGCCCTGCCAGATGGTCTGGAGGATCATGCGCGACCCGAGGAAGCCCTCGAAGGCGATGTGGTCCCAGGCCGTCTTCCAGTCGCCGAGCGCGGGCACGTCGTCGATGTGGACCTCGCCCTGCGGTGTGTGCCCGAGGACGTCGGCGAGGACGCGTTCCTTACCGGCGTTCTTCGCCGCCGCGGCGGCGGGGTCGGCCAGTGCCGCCCCGTCCCCGCCGCCCAGCAGGTTGGTGCCCGACCAGGCCCGTACGTCCAGGGCACGCTGCACGAACATCGGGGCGAGCACCGCCCGCAGCAGCGTCTGGCCGGTCTTGCCGTCGCGGCCTGTGTGGGGAAGTCCACTGGCCGCGACGGCGTGGGTGAGGGCGTCGGTGCGCAGCCCGGTGGAAGGGGTGAAGTTGACGTAGGGGCAGCCTGCGCGCACGGCGGCGGCCGCGTAGAGGGAGCTGGGCGGCAGCCGCAGTGCGCCCGGTTCGGGCAGTGGCTCGGTGGAGGAGACGCCTACGACCACGACACGGGCGAGGGTGTTGCGTGTGCGGAAGTCGTCGATGTCGGCGGCGAACGCGCTGATGAGTTCCTCGTCGCCGCGGGTGTCGCCGGCGCCCGGTCCGCCGGGCCGTATCCCGGCGTCGGCGGCGGCGAGTTCGGCACGCACCGCGGAGGCGAGGCCGTGCGGCAGGACGCCCGCTTCGGTGAGGTGCTCCGCGCGCTTGGGCAGCGGGCAGTGGGCGGTGTCGTGTCCGCCGAAGACGAGGGATGACAGGGGCGGCAGCCCGGCCCCGGCGAAGGCCGGGGTCTCTGTGACCATGCCGGTCGGCGGGTGCAGCCCGGCCGTGACCGCCGCGCATCCGGCGACGGCTGTGGTGGCCACTGAGCCGCGTGCTCCGACGAACCAGACTCCGGTGCGTGCATTCCCGTCTGTCACGGGCTGCCTCCCTGCCAGTCGACGTTTCCGATGTGGTGGAGGACGGCGGGCGGGGGGTACGGCGCCTCCCCGCCCGCCGCCGGCAAATGGGCGGCCCCGGCCCGCAGCCTAGGAGGGCAGCTCCTTCAGCTGGATGTCCCGGAAGGACACCTGGTCGTCGGCCCCGTGGTTCTGGATGCCGATGTAGCCGTCCTTGAGGCTGCGGACCGGGTCGGTGTTGGTGAAGTCGTTGATCTTCACTCCGTTGAGGAAGACCCGCAGACGCTCTCCCTCGACCCGGATCTCGTAGTTGTTCCACTGGCCGGGCGGCTTCAGAGCCTGGTCACGGGCCTGGAGGTCGGCCGATTTGAAGCCGTAGACGGCGCCGGTGGTGCGGTCGGCGGCGTCGGTGGCGTCGATCTGGACCTCGTAGCCGTTGTTGACGGCGGACCACGGGTCGTCGGAGGCCGGGAAGCCCACGAAGACACCGGAGTTGTCGTCGCCTTCCATCTTCCAGTCGAGCTTCAGCGAGTACGAGCCGAGCTCCTTGGCCTGGTACCACAGCATGCCCATGCCGCCCTCGGTGCGCAGTTCGCCGTCGACGACGTTGAACTTGCCCGGCCCGGCCTGCTTCCAGCCCTCGAGGGTCTCGCCGTTGAAGATGGTCCGGTAGCCGGTCCGCGGCTTGCAGTCGGCCGTCACCTGGCCGGTCGCGTACTTCAGTCCGCCGAGGAGGTGCTGACGGAAGGCCGGCTCGGCGTAGGACTCCTTGGTGTGGCCGCCGCCGGTGTAGAAGGCGCGGCCGCCCTCGTAGGTCTGGCACCAGGCGATCGGGTGGTCGCCCTTCATGGTGCCCCCCTGGTAGGTGGTCTCGTCGAGGGTGGCGAGGACGCGGGCCTGCTCACGCGGGTTGGTGCGGTAGTTGTACCACTCGTCGGTGCGCTCCCAGGGGCCGTCGATGTGCGAGGTGGCCGGGTGGTCGTGGTCCTCGACGCGGACGGTGGCGGGCTGGATGTGCGGGTGGGAGGCGAAGTAGGCGCCGACGAGGCCGCCGTAGAACTCCCAGTCGTACTCGGTGTCGGCCGCGGCGTGGACGCCCATGTAGCCGCCGCCCGCCGCGACGTAGTCCTCGAACGCCTTCTGCTGTTCGGCGTTGAGCACGTCACCCGTGGTGGAGAGGAACACGACGGCGTCGTACTTCGCGAGGTTGGCTGCGGTGAACTGGCCGGCCGCCTCCGTGCTGTCGACGGTGATGCCGGCGGAGCCGCCGAGTTCCTTCAGGGCCGTGATACCCGCCGGGATGGAGTCGTGGCGGAAGCCGCCGGTCTTCGAGAAGACGAGGACGCGTTCGGCGGCCTTGTCGACGGGGGTCTCAGAAAGCTTGAAGTCGTCCACGTCGTAAAGCGCTCCTGCGCCTCCCTTGAAGACCAGGAAGAGTTCCGTCGTCCGCTCGGGGACGCCCCGCAGGGCCACGTCGAGGTCCTGGAAGGTCTCCCAGCTGCCGGTGACGGGGACCGGTGCGGAGCCGAGGAGCTTGCCGTCCACGGCCCCGGTGCGCACCTCGAGGACGCCGCCGGCGCCGCCGGAGGAGACGCGGGCGGTGAGCTTCTTGGAGCCGGTCAGGTCGTAGGGCTCGAAGGAGATCCAGTCGCCGTTGTTGATGTCGCCGACGGTCTTGCCGCCGTGGGCGGCCGCCTTGTCGTACGTCCTGATGCCGGACTGGCCGTCGAAGTGCTCGGCCTGCCGGTGGCGCGGCTGGAGCTGTGCCTGGTCGTGGCTGGTCAGCGCGGCCTGGCCGCCGCCTCCGCCGTCGGTGTACTCGGCGTCGAGGACTCCGAAGATGTTGGCGTTCGGGTCGTGTCCGCCGTCGGCCGAGGTCTTGATGGTGCCTTCGCAGCCCTTGGCGGAGGTGATGGGGTGGCCGTGGCTGTCGTGGCCGAGGACGTAGTTCACCGTGACCTTGGTGCAGTCGATGGTGCCGTCCTCGGGATCGGTGACGGTCACCTTGAACGGGATCTCGTCGCCGAAGTCGAACAGCTTGCCCTCGGCGGGCAGTTCGAGCTCCACCTTGGGTGCGGTGTTGCCGACGACGATGTGGACACTGGCGGAGCCGGTGCGGCCCGTCGGGTCCTTCGCCGTGACGGTCGCCGTGTAGGTGCCGTTCTTGGTGTAGTTGTGGACCGGGTTCGCCTCCGTGGAGGTGGCGCCGTCGCCGAAGTCCCAGCTGTAGGTGAGGGCGTCGCCGTCCGCGTCGGTGGTTCCGCCGGAGGAGAAGTTGACGCGCATCGGCGCCTGGCCGGACGTCTTGTCCGCGGAGGCCTCCGCGACCGGGGAGCGTCCGCCGGTGGCGTTCTCGATGCGGTACAGGCCGGCGTTCTCGTCGCCGCCGAACCAGGCGGTGCCGTAGTCGAGGACGTACAGCGCGCCGTCCGGGCCGAAGGCCATGTCCATGATCTGGGTGCCGGTCCACGGGACGGGGTTGATCGAGCGGGCGGCGCCGTCCTCCGCCATGTCGATGCGCTTGATCCAGCGCCGGCCGAACTCACCGGCGAAGAAGTCGCCGTCGTACGCCTCGGGGAACTTCACCGGGGAGTCGAGCCCGGCGTCGTAGTGGTAGACCGGGCCGCCCATCGGGGATTCGGAGCCGCTGCCGAACTCGGGGACGGAGCCGCCGTCGTACGGGATCCAGGCGGGCTGTGCGGGCGGCAGGTCGACCAGGCCGGTGTTGTGCGGCGAGGTGTTCTTCGGATTCGCGCAGTCGAACGTCGCGCCGGAGGTCTTGGTGGCGAAGTCGTAGTCGACGTAAGGGTCGTTGTCGCCGGTGCAGAACGGCCAGCCGAAGTTGCCGGGGCCGGTGAGGCGGGCGAACTCGACCTGGCCGGCGGGTCCGCGCTTCGGGTCGGCGGTGCCTGCGTCGGGGCCGTAGTCACCGACGTAGAGGACTCCGGTCTTCTTGTCGACGCTGAAGCGGAACGGGTTGCGGAAGCCCATCGCGTAGATCTCGGGCCGGGTCTTGTCCGTGCCGGGGGCGAAGAGGTTGCCCTCGGGGATGGAGTACGAGCCGTCGGCCTCGACCTTGATACGGAGGATCTTGCCGCGCAGGTCGTTGGTGTTGCCGGAGGTGCGGCGGGCGTCGTAAGCGGGGTTGCGTCCGGGCCGGTCGTCGATGGGCGTGTAGCCGTCGGAGGCGAAGGGGTTGGAGTCGTCGCCGGTCGACAGGTAGAGGTTGCCCTCGGCGTCGAAGTCGATGTCACCGCCGACGTGGCAGCAGATGCCGCGGGTCGCGGGGATGTCGATGATCTTCTTCTCGCTGGTGTTGTCCAGCGTGCCGTCCGCACGGAGCACGAACCGCGACAGCCGGTTGACGCCGTCGTACTTGGCGAAGTCGGCCGCGGTGCCCTCGCCCGGGGCGTCGCCCGCGGGGGTGTCCATGGGCGGTGCGTAGTAGAGGTAAATGAAACGGTTCTGCGCGAAGTTCGGGTCCAGGCCGACGCCTTGGAGTCCCTCTTCGTCGTGCGAGTAGACGGGGACGGCGCCGACGACGCGGGTGTTGCCGGCGGCGTCCGTCATACGCAGCTCGCCGCTGCGGGAGGTGTGCAGCACACTGCGGTCGGGCAGGACGGCCAGCGACATGGGCTCGCCGGTCTCCTCACCGCCCTTGGCGAGTGTGACCTGCTGGAATTCCTCCGCGGCCGCGGCGACCGCCGTCTGGGGGTCTGCGGCGGACGCGGTGGTCGGCGCGGTGAGGGCGAGCGAGCCGGCGGCCAGAAGACCGCCGGTGAGGAGTGCGAGAGCCTTGCGGGCCCTGGGCCTTGTTCTGTGCACGAATGTCCTCCGGTAAGGCCGGTCGAACGGGGCGGTGTGCCGTGGAACCGGAGTGCGCCGTCACTCCCGAACCACCTATGTCGTGTACACGAGATGGGACCGTAGCCGGGTTGGTCCTGGACCGAAAGCCCTTGTGCAGCAAGGAAGTTGAACTTTTTCCCAGCACAGGACAAAGGCGTGCCCGGGCAGCCCTGACCGGCCCGGCGACATCCCTCGCCACCGGGCCGTACCTGGGCGTTTCTAGCTGTCGCCGCCCGAGAACGCGGCGTCGAACGAGGCCGACGGAGGATCGAAGTCGAAGCGCTTCAGATCGGCAAGCGCTTGCGGAGCGCCCATCAGGCGGTCCATGCCGGCGTCTTCCCACTCCACCGAGACGGGTCCCTCGTAGCCGATCGAGCGCAGCATCCGGAACACGTCTTCCCACGGCACGTCACCGTGTCCGGCGGAGACGAAGTCCCAGCCGCGCCGCGGGTCACCCCACGGCAGATGCGAACCGAGCCGCCCGTTGCGCCCGTCCAGACGCTTACGGGCCTCCTTGCAGTCGACGTGGTAGATCCGGTCCCGGAAGTCGTACAGGAAGCCGACCGGATCCAGGTCCTGCCACACGAAGTGGCTCGGGTCGAAGTTGAGCCCGAAGGCCGGCCGGTGGCCGACCGCCTCCAGGGCGCGTTTCGTGGTCCAGTAGTCGTAGGCGATCTCGCTGGGGTGCACCTCGTGGGCGAAGCGGACGCCCTCGGCGTCGAAGACGTCGAGGATCGGGTTCCAGCGTTCGGCGAAGTCCTCGTAGCCGCGCTCGATCATCCGCTCGGGCACCGGCGGGAACATCGCGACGAGATGCCAGATCGACGAGCCGGTGAATCCGACGACGGTGTCGACGCCGAAGGCCGCGGCGGCCCGCGCGGTGTCCTTCAACTCCGCGGCGGCCCGCTGCCGTACGCCCTCCGGTTCCCCGTCGCCCCAGATCCGGGCGGGCAGGATGCCCCGGTGGCGTTCGTCGATGGGGTTGTCGCAGACCGCCTGGCCGACCAGATGGTTGGACACGGCCCAGCACTTGAGGCCGTACTTCTCCAGCAGGGCGTGCCTGCCGTCGAGGTAGGACGGGTCGGCCAAGGCCTTGTCGACCTCGAAGTGGTCGCCCCAGCAGGCGAGTTCCAGACCGTCGTAGCCGAAGTCGCGGGCGAGTGAACAGACCTCCTCGAGCGGCAGATCGGCCCACTGGCCGGTGAACAGTGTGAACGGGCGTGGCATGGCGCCTCCAAACCGGGTCCTGCCGGATCTCTGCCGGCCGTCAAGCCTGTACTGCCTCCACCGCCTGGACGGGGGTGTAGACGGAGTTCTTCTGTGCGCTCTCCTCCACCGCCGCCAGCACCCGCTGGACCTGGAGCCCGTCGGCGAACGACGGGACCGGATCGGTCCCCGAGGCGATCGCCTCGACCAGGTCGCGGGCCTGGTGCGCGAACGTGTGCTCGTAGCCGAGCGCGTGGCCCGGCGGCCACCACGCCTCCAGATACGGGTGCTCCGCCTCCGTGACGAGGATCCGGCGGAACCCGGCCGTGGCGGCGGGCTCGTGGTGGTCGTGGAAGGAGAGCTCGTTGAGCCGCTCGAGGTCGAAGGAGAGCGAGCCCTGCTCACCGTTGATCTCCAGCCGCAGGGCGTTCTTACGGCCCGAGGCCATCCGGGTCGCCTCGAACGTGGCCAGCGCGCCGGACTCCAGCCTGCCGGTGAAGACTGCCGCGTCGTCGACCGTGACCGGCCCCCGCTGCGTGCCGCCCGACGCGGTCAGGCCGGCGGAGGCGCCCTGGAGCAGCGGGCGCTCCTTGACGAACGTCTCCAGTTGGGCGGAGACCCCCACCAAGGGCTCCCCCGCCAGGTACTGCGCGAGGTCGACGATGTGGGCGCCGAGGTCACCGAGCGCCCCTGATCCCGCGTGCTCGCGCTCGAGCCGCCAGGTCAGCGGGAAGTCCCGGTCCACCAGCCAGTCCTGTAGGTAGGTCACCCGCACGTGCCGCAGGGTGCCGATCCTGCCCTCGGCGACGAGCCGGCGGGCGTAGGTGAGCGCGGGCACCCTGCGGTAGTTGAAACCGACCATCGCGAGCTGTCCGTTGCGCCGGGCCCGTGCGGCCGCCGCGACCATGGCCTCCGCCTCGGCGACCGAGTTCGCCAGGGGCTTCTCGCACAGGACGTGCTTGCCCGCCTCCAGTGCCGCGATCGCGATCTCCGCATGGCTGTCGCCCGGTGTGCAGACGTCGACGAGTTGCACGTCGTCGCGGGCCACGAGGGCGCGCCAGTCGGTCTCCGCCGCGGCCCAGCCGTGCTTGCCGGCCGCGGCACGCACTGCGGCGGCGTCACGGCCGGCGATCGCGGCGAGGACCGGCCGCAGCGGCAGGTCGAAGACGCGTCCCGCGGTGCGCCACCCCTGGGAGTGGGCGGCGCCCATGAACGCGTATCCGACCATGCCGACGCCGAGTGTCGGCGGTGCGGCCTCACTGTCCCTCTGGTGCATACGGAATCCTCCTCGTCGGAGTCAACGGTCTCGTCGGTGTGCTCGGTGGGGGCGGGCGCGCCTCCGCTCAGTTGAAGCCGGTGGGCAGGTACTCGTCGACGTTGTCCTTGGTGACGACGGCCGAGTAGAGGGTGAGGGAGGCCGGGATCTCCAGCTCGGCCATGCCGCTGATGCCCTTGCCCTGTCCGAGGGCGCGGGCGAGGTCGATGGCGGACGCCGCCATCGTCGGCGGGTACAGGACGGTGGCCTTGAGTACGCTGTCGTCGGCCTTGATGGCGTCCATCGCGGACTTCGCCCCGGCGCCGCCGACCATCAGGAAGTCCTTGCGGCCGGCCTGTGCGATGGCGCGCAGCGCGCCCACGCCCTGGTCGTCGTCGTGGTTCCACAGCGCGTCGAACTGCGACTGGGCCTGGAGCAGTTGGGCCATCTTGGCCTGGCCGGACTCCACGGTGAAGTCGGCCGCCTGGCGGGCCACCTTCTTGATGTTCGGATAGTTCTTCAGGGCGTCGTCGAAGCCCTGGGTGCGCTGCTTGGTGAGCTCCAGGTTGTCCAGCCCGGCGAGCTCGATGACCTTGGCGTTCGGCTTGTCCTTGAGCTGCTCGCCGATGTAGTTGCCGGCATTGAGGCCCATGCCGTAGTTGTCGCCGCCGATCCAGCAGCGGTAGGCCTGCGGTGATGCGAAGATGCGGTCCAGGTTGACGACCGGGATGCCCGCCTTCATGGCCTGCAGACCCACCTGGGTGAGTGCCTTGCCGTCGGCCGGCAGGATGACGAGGACGTCGACCTTCTTGTTGATCAGGGTCTGGACCTGCCCGATCTGGGCGGCCGTGTCGTTGGACCCTTCCGTGATCTCCAGGGTGACGTCGGAGTAACGCTCCGCTCGCGACTTGGCGTTCTGGTTGATGGCGTTCAGCCAGCCGTGGTCGGCCTGGGGCCCCGCGAAGCCGATGGTGACGGCCTTGCCGGGCTTGTCGTCGGCGACCGGCGCATTGTCGGTGGCCGCCTCCTGCTTCTTGGGCTCGTTGCTGGTGCACGCGGTGAGCAGTGCGCCGGCGCCGATCGCGGCGGTGCCGAAGAGCAGTCCTCTGCGGCTGGTGGACGGGGTTTCTGGCATGGCGGGTCTACCCCTTCACTGGGCGGTCCTGGCGGGTGCTGCGGATATACGGAGAGGGGGTGCGCGGAGGGTCGGGCCCGGCTGCCGCGCACGCTGCGGGGTGTCAGGAGTCCTGGCCGCGCAGGGTCCGGTGCTGGACGAGTACGGCGGCGACGATGATGGCGCCCTTGGCGATCTGCTGGACGGCGCTCTCGAGGTTGTTGAGGGCGAAGATGTTGGTGATAGTGGTGAAGACGAGAACACCGAGTACGGAGCCGACGATGGTGCCGCGACCGCCGCTGAGCAGGGTGCCGCCGATGATCGCGGCGGCGATGGCGTCGAGTTCGTAGAGGTTGCCGTTGGTGTTCTGGCCGGAGCCGGCCAGCACGATCAGCATGAAGGCGGCGATCCCGCAGCACAGGCCGGACAGCAGGTAGAGGTAGAGCCGCTGGCGACGGACGTCGATGCCGGCGAGCCGGGCGGCCTCCGCGTTGCCGCCGACGGCGACGGTGCGCCGGCCGAAGGTGGTGCGGCCCAGGACGAGCCAGCCGATGACGGTGACGGCGGCGAAGACCAGTACCAGGGGCGGGATGCCGAGGATGTAGGCGTCCCTGATGCCGAGGTCGAGCACGGAGTCGACGGTGACGATCTGGGTCTTGCCGTCCGTGATCTGCAGGGCGAGACCGCGGGCGGAGGCGAGCATCGCGAGGGTGGCGATGAAGGGCACCATCCGGCCGTACGCGATGAGCAGGCCGTTCACCAGTCCGCAGCCGACGCCGACGATCACCGCGGTGAACAGGATGCCGGTGAAGCCGTACTCCTGGGTGGCCACCGTCGTCGCCCACACCGAGGCGAGCGCCACGATGGCACCGACGGACAGGTCGATCCCTCCGCTGGTGATGACGAAGGTCATGCCGACGGTGACGACACCGATGACGGAAGCCTGGGTGAGGACGAGCTGGAGATTGCTCGTCGCGAGGAACTCGTCCGGTTTGGTGATGCCGCCGACCGCCACGAGCACGGCGAGCACACCGAGCAGCGACAGGTTGCGGACGTCGAGGCGCAGTCCGAGCGGACGGTGTGAACCCCCCTTGTCCGTTGCGGACTTGGCGGCAGGCATCGGCGCGTCCTGCTGCGCCGGGGTGGCCGGCTGCGTCATGCCGTCTCAGCTCCCTTCCATCACGAGGTCGAGTACGCGGTGCTCGTCGAGCTCCCGGGCGTCCGCCGCGTGCACGACGCTGCCTTCGCGGAGCACCAGCACCCGGTCGGCGAGGCCCAGGACTTCGGGCACTTCGCTGGATACAAGAAGTACGGCGAGGCCTTCGTCGGCCAGCCGGCGGATCACTGCGTAGAGCTCGGCGCGGGCGCCGACGTCGACGCCGCGGGTGGGCTCGTCCAGCAGCAGCACCTTGCATCCGCGCAGCAGCCAGCGGGCGAGCACCGCCTTCTGCTGGTTGCCGCCGGAGAGGGTGCGGATGCGGGCGTCGGGGTTGTCGGGGCGCAACGACAGTTCCCTGGCGGCCTGTTGCGCGGCGGCCCGCTCGGCACGGTGGTCGAGCCAGCCCGAGCGGGAGAAGCGGGAGAGCGTGGAGATGGAGACGTTGCGGGTGACCGACTCGAGCATCAGCAGGCCCTGCGCCTTGCGTTCCTCGGGGGCGAGCCCGATGCCTGCGCGGACGGCGGCACGGACGCTGCCGGGCCGCAGGGCGGTGCCGTCGACGAGGACACGGCCGGCGTCGGCCCTGCGTGCTCCGTAGATCGTCTCCAGGATCTCGCTGCGTCCGGAACCGACCAGCCCCGCCAGGCCGACGATCTCGCCCGGCCGCAGCTCCAGGTCGACGGGCGTGAACTCGCCGTGCCGGGTGAGCCCTTCGACGCTCAGCACCGGTTGCCTGCCCTCGGCGGCGCCGGCGGCGGGACGTTCGGGGAAGACGTATTCGACGTTGCGCCCGGTCATCAGGGCGACCACGTCGCGGGTCGGGGTGGACTTGGCCGGCAGTCCGACCGCGACGGCCCTGCCGTCCTTGAGGACGGTGACCCGGTCGCCGATCCGCCGGATCTCTTCCAGGCGGTGGGAGATGTGGACGACGGCGACCCCGTCCGCCGTCAGGTCGCCCACGATGCGGAAGAGGTTGTCGACCTCGTCCGGGTCGAGCGCGGCGGACGGCTCGTCCATCACGATGAGCCGTACCTCGTGGGACAGGGCGCGGGCCATGGAGACGATCTGCTGCTGGGCGGCGGAGAGGTCGCCGACGAGCCGCGCGGGATCGATCTCCGGGTGGCCGAGCCTCTTGAGGAGACCGGCGGCCGCGGTGCGGGCCGCCCCGCCGCGCACGACGAATCCGGCCGACGTGGGCTCGTGCCCGAGGAAGACGTTCTCAGCGACGGACAGCCCTTCCACCAGGTCGAGTTCCTGGTAGATGGTGGCGATGCCGAGACGCATGGCCGCGATGGGCGACTTGAGGGAGACTGCCTCGCCCCGCCAGGTGATCTCCCCGCCGTCGGGCTGGTGGGCCCCGGCGAGCACCTTGATCAGGGTGGATTTGCCGGCGCCGTTCTGGCCGAGGAGGCAGTGGACCTCACCGGCCTGGACCTCGAGGTCCACGCCGTCCAGGGCGCGGACGCCCGGGAACGACTTGGTGATGCCGGACATGGTGAGCAGGGGTGGTTCTGGTGCCATGACGAATCCCCTCGGCGGGTGCGGCCGGTGAGCGGGCAGGGCGGAACGGGGGTTGAGGTAGCGATCGCGGGCGGCTCTGGGGCGCCCCTGGCGTCATGAGTGCCGGGGCGTACGGGTGGAAGCGGGCGTGGCCTGGATGCCACGCGACCAGTGCGGGGCGCCGTTCGCGGCGCGGTGTGTGCAGGGTGGTGCGGTGGTGTTCGGCGTGCGGGTGGCGCCGTGGTGTTCCGCGCTGCGGGGGTGGTGCGGGTGGTGCCGTTCGGTACTGCGACGGTGTTGTGGTGCGTGACGAGTCGTCCGGCCCGGTCAGGCCGGCGAGAACAGGTGGTCGCTGATGAGTCGGGCCGCGCCGATGACGCCGGCGGCCGGTCCCAACTCGCCGAGCACGATAGGGAGATTGCCGGTCGCGAGCGGCAGGGACTGCCGGTAGACCTGGGTCCGTACGCTCGCGAGCAGGGTGTGGCCGAGGCCGGTGACCCCGCCGCCGATCACGACGAGACCCGGGTTGAAGAAGCTGACGAGCCCGGCGATGACCTGGCCGAGACGGTTCCCTCCCTCACGGATGAGGTCCAGTGCCGCGGCGTCGCCGGCCGCGGCGGCCGCTGACACGTCCACGGCCGTGAGCTGCCCGGCCGCCTCCAGCCGGGTGGCGAGCTCCACCGACCTGCCGGCCCGCGCGGCTTCCTCGGCGTCGCGCGCGAGGGCGGCTCCGCTGAAGTGCGCCTCCAGGCAGCCCCGGTTGCCGCAGGCGCAGGCCCGGCCTTCGGGTGCGACCTGGATGTGCCCGATGTCGCCGGCGCTGCCCGTCGTACCGCGGTAGACCTCACCGCCGACGACGATGCCGCAGCCGATGCCCGTGCCGATCTTGATGCACAGGAAGTCACCGACGGACCGCGCGACACCGGCGTGCTGCTCGCCCATCGCCATCAGGTTCACGTCGTTGTCGACCATGACAGGGCAGCCGAGATCCTGGCTGAGGGCCTCCCGTACGGGGAAGCCGTCCCATCCGGGCATGATCGGGGGCGCGACCGGCACGCCCTCGGGGTAGCGGACCGGGCCGGGAACCCCGATGCCGGCGCCGTCGAAGCCCTCCGCGAGACCGGAGGCCTTGAGCTTGGCCGCCATCGACAGCACCTGCTCGAAGACGGCGACCGGACCCTCACGGACGTCCATGGGGTGGTTGAGATGCCCCAGGACCTCCAACTCGGCGTTGGTGACGGCGACATCGATCGAGGTGGCGCCGATGTCCACACCGAGGAAGCGGAGCGCGGGCGCGAGCCTGATGTTGTGGGACCGGCGGCCGCCGCGGGAGGCGGCGAGCCCGTCGGCGACGACGAGTCCGGTCTCCAGCAGCCGGTCGACCTCCACGGCCAGCTTGGACCGGGACAGGTCGACCTGGTCCCCCAGCTGCGCGCGTGAGTTGGGCCCGCCGTCACGCAGCAGCCGGAGCAGTCGCGCCTGATGCGCGTTCGCGGGTCGAGCGGTCATCCGTCTCACGTGCCCCTCCCCTCCCCTGGCCTTCGGCTGGGGACCCGGTCGGCTGTCTCCGTCGGGCTTTCGAGGGGAACGTAGCAGCGCTGCACCGAACTGGGAAGAACTTGCGCGCAGTCCGGTCCAACTTTCTCCACACCCGGGACAAAGAGCGGTCGCCGGGTCGACGCCGAGCCTGTCGCCCTTGTCCGTACCGGGTACGTTCGAACGTGCGCAAATCTGGATGAAAGCGGGCACGCGAGACGTGCGACGGACGGGTGTACGAAGGTCAGGCGTCGCGGAGGAGCTCGTAGGTGAGACAGGCGAGGCCGTCACCGACGGTACGGTTGCCGAGGAGGCGGACAGGCTTCTCCTCGCTGATCCCGCCGAAGATCGACTCGCCTGCGCCGAGCAGCACCGGATGGACCATCAGCCGCAGCTCGTCCACCAGATCGTGCTCCATCAGCGTGCGGGCGAGCCGACGGCTGCCGTAGACGACGATCTCACCGCCGAGCTCCTGCTTCAGCCTGGAGACCGCGCCCACCACCTCACCCTTCAGGACCGACGAGTTGTTCCAGTCGGGGTCTTCGAGGGTCGAGGAGACGACGTACTTGGGCATGCTGTTCAGCCTGTCCGCCCACGCGCCGCTGCGGGAGGGCCAGCGCGCCGCGAACCACTCGTAGCTCCGGCGCCCCAGCAGCAGGGCATCGGCGCGCAGCGCCTCGTCGAACTCGGCCTCGGCCCACGCGCCGCGGTCCTTGTCGCCGATCCGGGCGAACCAGCCGCCGCGCTCGAAGCCCTCGTCACCGGTCGGGTCCTGGACGACTCCGTCGAGCGAGACGTTCTCGCTGATCACGATTCTTCCCACGGCGGCTCTCCTTCGTCGGCGCAGTCAGTGCTACCACCGACACGGAGACCTCGGCACGGCGACATGCGGCCGTCCACCCGCCCACCTGAACCGCCCGCCCGCCCGACCGGGCGCCGGGTCAGGACTGCTCGTGCTGGTGGTAGGTCTTGCGCGTGTTCTCCGTGTGCGCCCGCATGACCTCCGTGGCCCGCTTCTCGTCGCGGGCGGAGATGGCCGCGATCAGTTCGCGGTGCTCGATCCACGACTGGCGTCCCCGCCGCCGGGCGACCGGGGTGCAGTACCAGCGGACACTGCGGTCGACCTGCCCGGCGAGCTCCGCCAGGACCAGGTTGCCGGCGAACTCCATCACTTTGGCGTGGAAGACGACGTTGGTGGCGACCGCCAGGTCGACGTCGTCGTCCGCGACCGCCTGCTCCCCCTTGGCGCACAGCTCCTCGAGGGCCTCGATGCCGGCCGTGCCGGAGTTCGCGGCCGCGAGCCTGGCGGCCTCCGCCTCCGGCAGCGTGCGCACGGACAGGAGTTGGTCGGCCTCCGACTCGGTGCGTCGCCGGCCCTCCAACCGGTCACGTCAACCGTCCTGCCCCACAAGCGGAATCAGCCGCTCCAGGAAGACCCGCTGTCCGCTGACCAGCTTCCGCCGCGCCTCGTCAAGCCCGTACCACTCCGCCCGGTCGATCTCCGGGAACTCGCTGAACCGGCCCGAGCCCCGCGGCCACTCCATGGTGAAGGTTCCCGGCACGACGAGGGACGTGTCCAGGTCGCCCTCCAACGCCCAGGCCGTCACGACCTTGCCGCTCGGCTGCCGCGCCTCGCCGAGCGGATGCCACTGCCCCTCCGGGGCCTCGAGCCCGAGCTCCTCCGCGAACTCCCGCCGCGCCGCGGCCATCGGCTCCTCGTCAGGGGTGTACTCACCCTTCGGGATCGACCATGCCGCCTCGTCGCGCGACTCCCAGAACGGGCCGCCCATGTGCCCGAGGAGCACCTCGACACCGGTTTCCCGCCGCCGCCACAGCAGCAGCCCGGCGCTCCACTTGTTCACCATGCCGTTCAGTGTGCCGCCCCGGGGCGTCAGGGGCAGCGGATGACCTGGCCCGCGTACGAGAGGTTCCCGCCGAAGCCGAAGAGAAGCACCGGGTCGCCGGACCGGATGTCCCCGCGCTCGACCAGCTTGGACAGCGCCATCGGGATCGACGCGGCCGAGGTGTTGCCGGAGTCGACGACGTCGCGGGCGACGACGGCGTTGACGGCGCCGATCTTCTGCGCGAGCGGCTCGATGATCCGCAGGTTGGCCTGGTGCAGGACCACCGCCGCGAGTTCCTCCGGCGCGACGCCCGCACGTTCGCAGACCTTGCGTGCGATCGGCGGCAGCTGCGTGGTGGCCCACCGGTAGACGGCCTGGCCCTCCTGCGCGAAGCGCGCCGGAGTGCCCTCGATCCGCACGGCGTGCCCCATTTCGGGGACCGAACCCCACAGCACCGGACCGATGCCGGGTTCCTGCCTCTCGGGGGTGGCCTCCACCACGGCCGCACCGGCGCCGTCGCCGACGAGGACGCAGGTCGAGCGGTCGGTCCAGTCCACGATGTCGGCCATCTTGTCCGCCCCGATGACCAGCGCCCTGGAGGCCGCACCCGCCCGCAGGGTGTGGTCGGCGGTGGCGAGCGCGTGGGTGAACCCGGCGCAGACGACATTGAGGTCCATCACCGCGGGCGAGCCCATGCCCAGCCGGGCCGCCACCCGCGCCGCCATGTTGGGCGAGCGGTCGACGGCCGTCGACGTGGCGACCAGCACCAGGTCGATGTCGGCGGCCGTGAGCCCGGCCGCGGCCAGCGCCTTGGCCGCGGCGTGCGATGCGAGCTCATCGACCGGCTCGTCGGGGCCCGCGACATGGCGGGTCCGGATGCCGGCACGGCTGCGGATCCACTCGTCACTGGTGTCGACCATGGCCGCCAGGTCGTCGTTGGTGAGCACCTTGGAGGGCTGGTAGTGCCCGAGCGCGACGACACGTGAGCCGGTCATGGATGGCGTTCTCCTCGATCAGTAAGCAGGAAAGACCCAGTCTTGGCTGCTACCGACCGGTACGGCGGCATGTGTTCCCACAGCTTCCCGCCCCGGACTTTGGAGCTTCCCGAAGGGTGCGCGGCGCGCGTCGGCTGCCGGCCTCGCCCACGGATCTGTCCACGACGCCGCGTGCCGCCGAGTGGATCAAGGAGTACGAGGCCGAGCCGGACCGCTTCGGCCCGGAAGCGGCCCGGATGAACGAGGAACCGAAGATCGACAACGACCTCTACGTCCGCGACTACGACAAGTGCATCCTCTGCTACAAGTGCGTCGACGCCTGCGGCGACCAGTGGCGGAACACGTTCGCCATCGCCGTCGCCGGACGCGGTTTCGACGCCCGTATCTCCACGGAGCACGACGCGCCGCTGACCGACTCGGCGTGCGCGTACTGCGGCAACTGCATCGAGGTGTGTCCGACCGGGGCACTCTCCTTCAAGTCGGAATTCGACATGCGGGCGGCCGGGACCTGGGACGAGTCGGCCCGGACCGGGACGACGACCGTGTGCGCGTACTGCGGCGTCGGCTGCAACCTCACCCTCCCTGTGCAGGAGAATGAGATCGTCAAGGTCACCTCGCCCACGACACCGGTGACCCACGGCAACCCTTGCATCAAGGGCCGTTTCGGCCATCAACACGTACAGCAGCGCTGATCGAACGAATGGGACTGATCGCCATGGGACGGGTCACGGAGCGCCGCCGCACCATCCGCATCAGGGACGGGGTGGTCACGTCCCGTCCCGACACGCTGGTGGCCGAGGAACCGCTGGAGATCCGGCTGAACGGCAAGCCGCTCGCCATCACCATGCGCACCCCGGGCGACGATTTCGCGCTCGCGGCGGGTTTCCTGGTCAGCGAGGGCGTGCTGCACGCCGCCTCCCAGGTGCGGTCGATCGTGTACTGCGCGGGCGCCAAGGAGGACGGCACCAACACGTACAACGTGGTGGACGTGGCGCTCGCGGACGGCGTCCCGGTCCCGGACATCACCCTCGAACGAAACGTCTACACCACGTCGTCCTGCGGTCTGTGCGGCAAGGCCAGCCTGGACGCCGTACGCACCACCGCGCACTTCCCGATCGCCGACACTCCCCCGGTCCGCGTCGAGCCCGCTCTGCTCGCCGGCCTCCCCGACCGGCTTCGGGCGGCGCAGCGGGTCTTCGACCGGACCGGGGGCCTGCATGCGGCGGCGCTGTTCTCGCCGGAGGGCGAGCTGCTCGACATCCGTGAGGACGTCGGTCGGCACAACGCGGTCGACAAGCTCATCGGCCGGGCGCTGACGGACGACCGGCTGCCGCTGTCCCGGTCGATCCTCCTGGTCTCGGGGCGGGCGTCGTTCGAGCTGGCGCAGAAGGCGGTGATGGCGGGCATCCCGGTGCTCGCCGCCGTGTCCGCGCCCTCGTCGCTGGCGGTGGACCTCGCGGCGGAGACCGGTCTGACGCTGGTCGGCTTCCTGCGCGGCAGCAGCATGAACGTGTACGCGGGCGACGAGCGCATCGCCCTGCGCACTGGGGTCTGACGCGCCCCGCTGCACGGGATATGGACCCGGTCGGCGGGGAACGCCCCCTGCGCCGCCCGGGTCCTTCCGTGTGCGCGGCCGCTCAGCGGTCCGACACGCGGTGCCCGACGGCTGTCCTGAACACGGCAGCGGCGCCGCTCCCCTCGATGCGGCACCCTCCGCTCGCCTCAAGGGCTCGTCGAGCCGGAGATGCGACGCCGAAGACACGGCAGGCTCCGGCAGGGAGGAAAGGCGCCATCGCTGATACATCACACCCAAGTACCGGGGACGCATGGCTCGACGTCCAAGATGTGGGCCGCCCACCGACCGAGCAGCCACCCGCACAAGCCGGTCCAGGCATGTGAGCAGGTCGGACATGATCAGAGCCCGACCTGCTCACATGAAAGCGGTGAAGACGAAGAGGTCCACGGCCCGTGCCCGGCCGGCGTTGGGTGGGAACCGCCGGCCGAGCTTGGGGCGTCAGCCCTTGTGGATCTCGATCGACCCGCCCTCGATGGCGGTTGTCGGGTCGGCGTCGGGCGCCGAGCCGATCTGGTTGTCGTAGACGAGGGTGTCGTCCACCGTCTTCCACACCCTCATTCGGAGCGTGTCCGGCGTGCCATCGGTTGCGGTGAGCATGAACGAGTACCCTGCGGCGCCGTTGACCGTGCCCGTGCCCTTGAAGATGGCCTTGTCACCGGCGACGACCAGCCACTGGTGGTCGGCGGAGTGGAAGTTGAGGCTTCCGGCCTTGAACTGGAACTCCGTGCTGCCGGTGGGTACGGTCGCGCCCTTCTTGTACTTCGACACGAAGCCGAAGTCCGCGCGCCCGGTGGCCCCTGGGTCGGCCGGGTAGGCGCCGGCCGGGGAGTTGATCCACCCGCCGCCGGTCACGAAGCCGCCGTTGGGATCGTAGACGACGACGAAGCCGCAGTGCTGGGTGTCCGAGCCGCCGTCGTCGTCCGTGACCGTGACGGCGATGTCATAGATACCCGCGGCCGCGTACTGGTGCGTGCCGCCCACCGGGGAGTTCACGCCGGGCACATCGGTGGTGGTGCCGTCGCCCCAGGCGACCGACATCGTGTGGGTATCGAGGGTGCCCGGGTCGGTGAACGTGCCGGCGAAGGAGATGTCCGTGCCGACGGCGTGGGGATCGACGGGGCAGTTGGTCAGGGTGAGGTCCGGGGCGACGTTCTTGACCGTCACGGTGGTGGAGTCGTCGTCCGTGAGGCCATTGTCGTCCGTCACGGTGAGCGTCACGGCGTCGCCGCCGTCGTCGAGACCGTTGTACGTGGCCACGGCCGCATCGGCGTTCGCCAGGGATCCGACGCCGGCATCGGCACCGCTCCAGGCGTACGAGACGACAGTGCCGTCCGGGTCGTGACTGGCGGAACCATCGAGCGTGACCGACGACCCCTCGTCGACGGTCTTGTCGGGCCCGGCGTCGGCGACGGGCGGCAGGCAGTTGACGGTGACGACGACCTTCGGGAAGGTGACGGAGGCGTTCTGGTCGTCGTGGTAGACGACGGACTTGTTCACGTCCAGCGGCCCGCAGGGGGCACCGCGGTGCTTCACCTGGTAGGTGATCTCCAGGTCCTCGTCCCCGAGATCGGCCCGGGACCAGGTGAAACCGTCGGCGGTGACGTTGTTCACGACCGATCCGGCGAGGTTCGCGGTCACGGTGCCGGCCACGAGCTCCCAGGGCGCGTCGAGCGTGACGGCGATGGACGGGTGGGTGGCACCGGGCACCACGACCGCCTCGACGATGGCCTTCAGGAGGGTGTCGAGGTTGGCGAAGTCACCGGCGGAGAAAGTGTTGTCGGAGCCGGGGCCGCTGGCGATGACCTCCAGAGTTGCCTGCTGGACCCCTCCGCCGACGCCCACGGCGAAGACGGTGGCCTTGGCCTGCAGTGCCGCGGCCTCGGCGGCGGTGTCGCCACTGGTCGCCTCGCCGTCGGTGATGACGATCACGAGCTGATTGCGGGCGGGGTCGTCCGCCCCCATGACAGCGTTGGCCTCGGCCAGGCCGCAGGCGATGCAGGTGCCGGTGTTCTGCTTGGGGTTGGTATCGATGGCGTTCAGGACGGCGTCCTTGTCCCCGCTGAGCGCGCTGACCGGGGGTGTCACGCCGTCGGCGAATCCGACGACACCGACCCTGCCGCCGTTGGTGAACAGGCCGTGGGCCGCCACGCCGTTGACCACGCTCTTGGCGAAGTCCTTCAGCTGACCCCACTCGGTGGCGTCGATGCTCCCGGACTCGTCGAGTACGAGGACCAGGTCGGTCGGTGTCGATTGAGTACTGGACTCGCCGTCGAGTCTCAGTGTCACGGTCGAGGTGCCGTACCGGGCGACGGCCGTGGGGCTGGCCGAGGCGTCGGGCACGGGTGCGGCCGAGGCGCTGGGCGCCAAGGCGACCAGGCCGCTCAGGGCGAGGGCCAGGACCGCGAATCCGGCCAAGAGAGCCCGCATGGGCATGGGCATACGCATACGCGTTGATAACGCGTGCATTGATTCCCCCTAGAAATCCAAGCAGCGAGCCGGGCACGCCGATGTGCCCGACTCCGCGATTGTCCGATTACGGAGCGTGCCGATTTGAACTCATTACGTCAAGAGATTGCGCATATCGGACATGCGTACGCATCTCCGGCCTCGACGGAACAGGTGGTGTCGGATGGGCGGCCCGCGCACCATCGACGCAGGTGGCGCCGTCGGAGCGCCGCGAGAGCCGGTTCTCGCGGGAGAGCCGTACCGACGCAGTTGAGCGCTTCGGCATCGATCGGTGGTCGCGATGGAACACCACCTCGGCCTGGCGTCAGCTTGGCCGGCGTCCAAGTGCCGTGCCGGTCCTGGTCACGTCCGCTCCGCAGCGGACGATGCCGGAGTGCCGCTCGTGATCAACGCCCGCGTGGACACCGTCCTGCCCCACAGCGGGACGCCGGAACCGGACCGGGTCGGGCGGCAAGCCGCGCTACCGCTTGCGCGCGGCGCCCGACGGCGGCGGGATCATCTGGAGCGTGAGCGTCGGCGGCGGTTCGGCGATCCCCGGCCCGCCTGCCGCCGCCCACGCCAGCACGTCGTCGGTGGCGTCGTCGTCGAGCGCCCAGCCGATCCACGCGGCACGCCCCCCGCGGCGGCGCCCCTCTGTCGACGGCTGCACGACGATCACGTTGGCCTGACCGCACGGTCCTAGACAGTCACTGGTCCGCACCGCGAGCCGCCCCCCGGACGCGGCGGCGGCGTCCCGCAGTCCGGCGAGCTGCCCGGCGTGATCGGTACCGGGGTTCTTGAGTGCGTCACCGCAGCAACAGCCACGGCAGACGACCAGGGTGCAGGGGCGGGCGCCGAAGGGGCGTATGGCGAACGTCGTCACAAGGTGATCTTCCCAGCCGTACGACCCGGACCGGGGCCGGGGGCCCGTTCCGCGCCTGGCAGTCACGGACACGATGGGCCCGGGGGACGAGGCCGCGATCGACCGGGACCGGGGCGATGCCTTCGACCCGGAGCCGGTGGGGATCGCCTTCTACGGTTCGGACGGGAAGGAGTGGGCACGCGGCCTCCGGCCCCCACCCACGAAAGCCCTGCCAAGGCACCGGCGCACAGCTCGCGGACCCGGCCCGCCAGCGCCTCGACACCGCCCGCCGCCCCAAATCGCCCACGCGCTGCCCCTGATGACCGGACTGCGACCGGAGGCGCTCGGTCCTGCCATCCACCCCCCGGCTCCACCAGGCAAGCCGAGCCACGGCCGAACAAGCCAGCAGGATCGGTGACAGGCACCCCTACTCGCCTGCGCCGAGGCCTTCGCCCAGGCCTTCGGCGTGCGAGGTGAGCCGGTCCGTCATGCGCGGCCGGGTGCCGGGGCGGCTGGTGGCGATCGGTGTGCGGCGGCCGGCATCGGGCAGGTCACGCGGGGTCGGCGGGGCGAGCACTCATGGAAGAGAGCCGTGCGGGGCTCAGATCTGTTGGTCGTTGCTGTGGCGGCCGAGGCCGCGGCCGAAGCGTTCCGATATGGCCGGCATCAGGCTCTCGCCGTCGGCTGGGCGGTCCAGCCCGAAGACGTGGCCGGGGAAGTCCAGGTTCTTCTGCACCGCCCAGATCCCGTCGTGGTCCTCCGGCGGAAGGATGCGCACCGGGTCGCCGACGGCGACCCAGCCGATCGGCACCATCGAGTCGGCGGGCAGCACGGTGCGCAGATGCACGATGCCGTTGATCCGCACCTCGGAGCGGGTCCCGATCCGTGCTCCGTTGAAGACGCGGCTGCCGGTGGCCAGGAAGACCTCGTCGTCGACCCGGCAGCCGGTCAGGTAGGAGGTGGGGCCGACCAGAACCTGCCGTCCCAGAATCAGCGGATCCCGTCGGGTACCGCGCAGGACCGCGTTCTCCATCACGATGCTGCCCTCGCCAAGCTCCACTGGCCCGCCCTCGGCGGTGAGCACCGCACCGAACAGCACCCGGCACCCGGCGCCCACGTGCACGTCCCCGCACAGCGTGGCGGTCGGAGCAACATAGGCCGTTGGGTGGACCGTCGGCGAACAACCCTCATGAGCGATCAGCATGGCCGCGATCGTGCCGCGCCCCGCGACGCCGGCGCACACCATTCCACCTGGCAAGACACGCGCCGCGCCTGGCCTTGACCTGGGTTGGCCTTCAGCGCCGGTGGTGGCGCCCGCGTGGGCTTCGTGCCCCTGTTGGTGTTCTCGATGTCCGATCACGGGGTCAGGGAGGCGGTCAACGCGTGGACGAGCTGGGCGAATTCGGTACGCTGCCGGTCGGTCAGTGTGGCGTAGAGCGGCGCCTGCAGCTCGTCGGTGAGCTGCTCGGCACGCTGCCATCGGGGGATCAGGGTTGCGGCAACGGGATGTGGCTCTGGCCAGCCGTAGTGGGTTGCCTGTTCGACGCCGAGGTTGATGACCATCGCCGCTCGGGCGCTCAGCCCGCACAGGCGCACCGCCGCCAGATGGCACGCGCCGCGGTGTTCCCGGAGTACGTGTATGCGCTGCATGGCCGCACCGACCGCGTCGTTGCCGGGGCAGGTCTGCGCGCGCCAGCCGGCGAACAGAGGCAGTGCGTCGGCATCGGCGGCGTCAATCAGCTGCTGTGCCAAGCGGTTGAAGTGCTCCGCGTCCACGTCAGCGGCAATGTTGGCGCGCCCCCACGTCCGGACGGCCTGTGCATAGCAGACAGCGGCTTCCTCCGCCGGCATCACGGCCCGTCCCGCCAGCCAGCCCGCGGTGACCAGGCCGGGGCCGAGGAAGCCCTGTGCCGCTTGCACCACCGAGGCCGGTGCCTCGCCGAGCACCCCGAACCGTCCGCGGCAGTAGAAGCCTCGCCCGGGGGGAAACCCGGCACTCAGACCGACGGCGGCGGTCGCCTTGTCGGACATGAACTCGTCACCGAAATCGTGGATGGGCCGGGCAACTGCGGCGATGCAGTCGAAGATTTCCATGCGCTGAAGGTCGCTCACCATGACCCATCAGGTCAAGGGGATGATTTCTGATGAAACCCTTTAGGTAATCTATCGAGTCATGCTGGATATCCGCCGTCTGCACATGCTCAAGACCGTCGCCGCCCGCGGTTCCATCGCAGCGGCCGCCCAGTCACTGGCGCTGTCCGCCGGTGCCGTGTCCCAGCAACTGTCCGCGCTGCGGCGCGACGTGGGAGTCGATCTGCTGCGCCCCGACGGGCGAACCGTGACACTGACGGAGGCGGGGCGGGTGCTCCTCGAACACGCCGACCGGATCCTCGATGCCATGGAGGAAGCCGAGAGCGCCCTCGCGGCGGTCAAGGGCACGGTCGGCGCCACCGCCACGCTCGCCGCGTTGCCGTCAACCGTCGCCAGGATCGTGGCCCCCGCGCTGACCGCACTGGGCTCACACCACCCGCAGCTCACCGTGACCTGTCTGGTCACCGACCAGGCGCAACTGCGGGAACTCGCGCTCGGGACCGTCGATGTGGTGCTGGGTCAGCGGTATCACCACCTTCCCGATACCGCGCCCCGAGGCATCGAGGTCTCGCCGCTGCTCGACGATCCGCTGCTCGTCGTCACCGCGGCCGACCAAGCCGACGAGCGGCCCGTCGCCCTGCGGGAACTGGTCACGCACAGCCTCGCCGTGCCGCCGCCGACCACGGACTGCGGTCAGGCGATCCTGCACGCCTGCCACCAGGCCGGCTTCACACCCACGACGCGCTACATCACCGCCGACATCGCAGCCCAGCTCGCCCTCGCACGGGCCGGCCTGGCCACCGCGCTCGTCCCTCGAACGGCCATCGACCCGGCCGCCCCCGGAATTCGCACGGCGCCCATCGAGGATCGCCCGATCCTGCGCCTCCTGTTCGCCGCGACGCGTCACACCGAGACCGCGAACCCGACGACCACGGCCGTCGTCGCGGCGCTGCACACCGCCGCCCGGCAGGGTCGCACCACGCACCTCCCGGCGGCATAGGGCAGGCCGTCGAGCGGCCGGACGAAGCGGCGCTGTGCATCGGCGGGAGAGAAGCGGCTGGCCAGGAGCAGGTCGACAGCTGTGCCGCCGAGGATGCTGAGCGGATGCGGTGCTGCGCGCCGGGGTCCGGTTACACGCCGATGTTGAGTACCTCCCACACAGGGCGGCGAGGCGTTGCATGGCCAGGTGGGCCGTAGCCGAGGCGTATGACCATCTGCACCGCTCCGCGCGCGTGCACCGGATCGCGCAGGACCCACCGAAGATCGGGCCGCTCCACCGGTTGTGTGGCGAACGAGCTGGCCAGGCCCTCGAGAGTGGCCAGCAGCAGGACGCGCTCCAGCGCCTGCCCGGCACGCAGCCAGTCCTCGGGCCGGTCCTGAGTCGTGGTCAGCAGAGCCAGATGCGGCGAGGCCTCGAAATCGGCGGTGCCCCGGCCGGGCACGTCGCGCCTGCCCGCGAAGTCACGCATCGCAGCCCTGCCGCCTCGTTCGCGTGGGCCGAACGCGTATTCCGGTATGCCCTCCCCTGCGGCCTCGGCCTGCGCATCGGTGCGGGTCCAGCGCGCCAGGTCCTCCTGCACACCCGGATCCCACAGCTGCAGCTCCTCCCCTTCATGGACGAGTTCCAGCACCGTTTCGAGGTGCGCCGCACTGGGGAACTGCAGACGGGCCCCTTCCGCCGCCGCGGCCTCTTCCAGAGCGGTCCGCACGGCTGGGGGTATGTCCCTCTCGTCGAACGGGAACCGACTGGTGTGCCTGCTGTGGATCGCGGGATACAGCCGGGCGAGTCCTTCGTCGGGACGCGTCGGATAGAGCATCTGCACCGTTGCCACCAGGCCGGGGTCCTCGGGCGCGGGCAGCAGCATCGTCACGGGGTCCCAGCCCGCACGGGCTGCGGCAACCCGCAGGTTCAGCAGCGCGGCACCGCAGCTGATGCGCAGGGCGCGGCCCTGAGGATCGACATGCGGGACGGTCCGCTCGGGATCGGAGCGTACATGGACGGTGCGGCTCTCCTTGAAGTAGAGGAACCGCCAGGGCTGCGTATTGTGCAGCGAAGGGGCGGCGATGGCGTCGCCGACCAGGGAGGCCACCGTCTTGTCATCAAGAGGTTGAGCCGGCACCGGTCCTCCCTCCAGGGAGTGCCGCGGGGCGTCGCCCCCGGCGGGCTGTACCTCCAGGCTGCCACTGCGGCCATGCACCCGCGCGCCCGAAGCGCCTGGGGCTCCGCAATGGCGTGCCGGCCGACTCGTCGGCCCGTACGAGGCTGTGGGCGGGTCCGCTACGTAATGGTTAAGACGACCTGCCGATCCACGGTGCAGGGGTACCTGCACCGTGGTTTCCCTCCAGCGGGGCGGCGCTGCCGTGGCGGGCGTGCGCGTTGGGCGGGTCGTAGCGTGAAAGGACGAGTCCGGCTGTGGACCGCGTGCGGGAGGCGGTGGCGATGGCGGGGATGGACTATGCGGCGCTGTTCGCCGCCACGCCGAGCCCGTGTCTGGTGCTGGGCCCGGACCTGGTGATCGTGGAGGTCAACCGTGCCTACCTGGAGGCGACCGGCCGCAGCCGGGAGTCCTTGATCGGGCAGTACGTCTTCCATGCCTTCCCTGACAATCCCGGCAACCCCGAGGCCGACGGAGTGCACAACCTGAGCGCCTCGCTGCGCCGGGTCCTGGCGACAGGGCAGCCGGACACCATCGCGTTGCAGCGGTACGACATCCCCGTCATGGGCCGGCCGGGTGCGTTCGAGGAGCGATGGTGGTCCCCCGTCAACACGCCGGTCCTCGGACCGGACGGGAACGTCGCGTGGATCATCCACCGGGCCGAGGACGTGACTGAATTCGTCAAGGCCCATACCGCCGGCGACAGGCCGCTTGCCGAGTGGCAGACGCTGGAGGCCGAACTCTACGCGCGGGCTCGCGAGCTGCAGCGGCTGAACGAAGAACTGCGGCGGGCCCACACTTGGGAGCGCGAGGTGGCCGTCGCGTTGCAGGAAGCCATGCTCCAGGTACCGGACCTGGCCCGGCACCAGGACGTCGCGGTTCGCTACCTTCCCGCGACCGGCTCGCTGAACGTGGGCGGCGACTGGTACGACCTGGCCGACCTGTCGGACGGCCGCTTCGCGGTCGCGGTCGGCGACGTCGTGGGCCACGGGCTGGAGGCCGCAGCCGTGATGGGCATGCTGCGCAGCGCTCTGAGCGCCGCCATCCGTGCACTGGAGCGGCCTGCTCAGGCGCTGGAGGTCCTGGGCCTGTATGCCCGGTCGGTGGACGGTGCGCTGAACACCACCGCCGTCAAAGCACTCGTGGACACCCGAAGTCAGCTCATCATCTACAGCAACGCAGGCCACCCACCCCCCGTCCTTCTGCACGCAGACGGTGACTGTGAACTGCTGGACCGTGCGACCGACCCACCGCTGGGTGCCCGACCGCAGCACGTTCCCCGCCCCCAGGCCGGCCATCCCTACACCACCGGCGACACCCTCGTGCTCTACACCGACGGCCTGATCGAACGCCGCGGCGAAGACCTCGATGCGGGGCTCGCCCGCCTCACCGACGCCCTCGGCCGGTACCGCGCCCTCAGCCCGGAACGCCTCGCGGATGCCCTGCTGGCCCACCTCGGCGTGGCCGGCGGCGCCCGCGACGACATCGTCCTGCTCATCGTCCGGCTCTGATCGGTATGTGCGCTGAGCGTCTCGACGACCTGCCGCAGCGGCTCGAACGGCTCAGCTCTGGCCGCTCCGGCGCGTCCGTGCGGGTCGGCCGCAGCAGCCGGAGGCCCGGCTCGGCCGGCTGCCGCTCGACGTCACAGCCGAAGTAGTTCTTGTCGCCGATCAGCGCCGGGCCCGGCCTCCTCCAGCTCCGGTTCGGAGGACTACAGGTCCAGCGGGGACTCGCGTTCATCGCCCTTGGCCTCCCGGCCGGCGCCCCCTGCGCCACTCGCCGCCGCGCCGGGAGCACCACTGCCCCAACACCCGGCACGCGTGCCGTCGCGGGCCCGTTCGTGGTCGCCGGTCGCCGGTCGCCGAGCCATTCAGGCCAGATATTCAACGCGGGACCTGCACCGCGGTGTGCTCCCTCGCCGGCGAATACACATGCACCTCTGGGAGCGACGGCGGCACGCCCGATGGCGGGGCAGCGCCTCCGCGTCGGAGCAGCCGGTCCGACGCGTTCAGCGGGTTCACAGCGCGGCAGGGGCACGGCGCGGGGCAGGCGCCGTGTGGTCCGGGTCCTGGGCGCGGCGCTTCGCGATCATCGCGCAGACCATCAACTGCATCTGGTGGAAGAGCATCAGCGGCAGCACCGCGAGACTCGCCTGCGCCCCGAACAGCACGGTCGCCATGGGCAGTCCCGCCGCGAGGCTCTTCTTGGAGCCCGCGAACTGGATCGCGATCCGGTCCTCGCGCCCGAAGCCGAGACGCTTCGCGCCGAACCAGGTGAGCGTCAGCATCGCCGCCAGCAGCACCGCCTCGACGGCGAGCAGCGCACCGAGCCGCACCGGGGTGACCTGGTGCCAGACGCCGGCGGTCATGCCTTCGCTGAAGGCCGTGTAGACGACAAGCAGGATCGAGCCCCGGTCGACGTACCCGAGCACCTTCTTGTGGCGGACCAGGAAGCCGCTCACCCAGCGGCGCAGCAACTGGCCCGCGAGGAACGGCACAAGGAGTTGGAGCACGATCCGCAGCAGCGAGTTTGCGGAGAAGCCGCCTGCCCCGCCACCCAGCAGCAGGGCCGCCAGCAGCGGCGTGAGGACGATGCCGGCGAGGCTGGAGAAGGAGCCCGCGCAGATCGCTGCCGGCACGTTGCCCCGCGCCATCGAGGTGAAGGCGATCGACGACTGGATGGTCGAGGGGACCAGGCACAGGAAGAGCAGCCCGCTGTAGAGCTCGGACGTGAGCACGGTCGGTTCGAGCCCGCGGGCGGCCAGTCCCAGCAAAGGGAAGGCCACGAACGTGGCCGCGAGCACGGTGACGTGCAGCCGCCAGTGCCGCAGTCCGTCGAGCGCCTCGCGCGTGGAGAGCCGCGCGCCGTAGAGGAAGAACAGGAGGGCCACCGCACCCGTCGACGCCCCGCCCGCGACGTCGGCCGCGCGGCCGGAGGCCGGCAGGAGTGCCGCGAGGGCCACGGTCCCGAGCAGCGCCAGGATGTAGGGATCGATCGGCAGCCAGGACGGCAGGCGCGGGGTGCGGCGGCGGCTCATGTGCTCCACTTGCTCTCGGTTCAGGACGTGCCCTCTCCATGCTCCTCTCCCGGCGGCCGATCGGGAATCCCGTACGCCGCACTCACTGTCATCACGTTCCCCGATGACCCGACCTACGATGGACGGCGTGTACGACCCGACCCAGCTGCGTACGTTCCTCGCCGTCGCCCAGACGCTCAACTTCACGCAGGCCGCCCGCCGGCTCGGGCTGCGCCAGTCGACGGTCAGCCAGCATGTGCGCCGGCTCGAGGACGCCACCGGCCGGCCGCTGTTCAGCCGTGACACCCACAGCGTGGAGCTGACGGAGGACGGCGAGGCCATGCTCGGCTTCGCCCGCACCATCCTTCAGGCACAGGAGCGGGCCGCCGCCTGGTTCACGGGCACGCGGCTGCGCGGGCGGCTGCGGTTCGGCGCGTCGGAGGACTTCGTCCTGACCCGGCTGCCGGAGATCCTCGAGGCGTTCCGTCGCGATCATCCCGAGGTGGACCTCGAGCTCACCGTGGAGCTGTCGGGCACCCTGCACAAGCGGCTGGAGGCGGGCCGGCTGGACCTGGTGCTCGCCAAGCGCGGCCCCGGCGCGACGCACGGCGAGCTGGTCTGGCGCGACCGCATGGTGTGGATCTCGGCCGAGGGACTGCGGGTGGATCCGGAGCGCCCGCTGCCGCTGATCCTCTTCCCGCCGCCGGCCGTGACCCGGGCCCGCGCCCTGGAGGTGCTGGAGCAGACGGGACGGTCCTGGCGCATCGCCTGTACGAGCGGCAGCCTCAGCGGACTGGTGGCCGCCGCCCGCGCCGGTCTGGGCGTGATGGCCCACACGCGGGGGCTGATCCCGCCCGGCCTGGTGACGGTGCCGGACCGGGCGGGGCTGCCCGAGCTGGGCACCGTCGACTTCGTGCTCCTCCAGGGCCGCCGCAGGGACGCGGCCAAGGAGGCCGCGCAGGCGCTGGCGGCATCGCTGCTGGCAGCGGGCGACCGGCTGCACGGCCCCGCGCCCCGCTGAGGACGGCTCTCCCGGAAACGGTGGCAGCCCGGCGGTGCTTCGCGGCAACGGCGGCGGCCCCGGCGACGGGACACGGAACGCGGTGCAGCAAAGTCGACGGAAGCATTCCATCCGGTACGCACCGGGACCGTCACCCGTAGAGCGCCGGTGATCGCGCGGTACAGATTCGGTGGAGATTGAGGGCCGGACTCCTTACCGACCAGTCAGTAAATGGCTCCCGGGCACCCCTCCGCTCCCCGCTCACCACCCCTGACCTGTGTCTACGTCTTTCGTCCACAGTTCACGAGGACCCTCCCGCCCGACGAAATCGTGGGGTACGGTCACGGCGCTGTGCGGAGCGCCACAAGGAGCAGCCATTGCGCGAGTTCACTGTCCCACCCCTGGCCGCGGCGCCTCAGGTCGGCGGACTTGCGGACGCGGTCTTCGACCATGCCCTCGACGACCCCGACCACGTCGCGCTCGGCCGCAAGGACAGTGAGGGCCGCTGGCAGGACGTGACGTCGGCGCAGTTCCGTGACGAGGTGCTGGCACTGTCCAAAGGGCTGCTCGCGCACGGCGTCCGGTTCGGCGACCGGGTCGCCCTGATGTGCCGTACGCGCTACGAGTGGACGCTGTTCGACTTCGCGCTGTGGACCGTCGGGGCCCAGTCCGTGCCGCTGTACCCGACCTCGTCGGCCGAGCAGGTCTTCTGGATGCTGCACGACTCCGAGGTCTCCGCGTGCATGGTCGAGTACGAGGACCACGCCATGACGATCGGCTCGGTGATCGACCGGCTGCCGTTGCTGAAACGGCTGTGGCAGCTGGACGCGGGGGCGGTGGAGCAGCTGGTCGCGGCGGGCGCGCACATCGACGACGACGTGGTGCACCGGCACCGGCGGGCGGTGACGCCGGACTCGGTGGCCACGATCATCTACACGTCCGGCACCACGGGCCGCCCCAAAGGCTGCGTGATCACCCACTCCAACTTCATGTTCGAGGCGGACACGATGATCGGCCGGTGGGAGCCGGTCTTCCACTCCAAGCCGGGCGACGAGGCCTCCACCCTGCTGTTCCTGCCGCTGTCGCACGTCTTCGGCCGGATGGTCGAGGTGGCCGCGATCCGAGGGCGGGTCAAACTGGGTCACCAGCCGGTGCTCCAGGCGAGCGCGCTGCTGCCCGATCTGGCCGCTTTCCGGCCGTCGTTCATCCTGGCCGTCCCGTACATCTTCGAGAAGGTCTTCAACGCCGCCCGCCGCAAGGCCGAGAGCGAAGGCAGGGCGGGCGCCTTCGACAAGGCCGTCGAGGTGGCCGTGAGGTACGCGGAGGCTCTGGAGCACCGTGCCTTCGGTCTCGGCCCTGGCCCCTCCGCGGGTCTGCGGATGCAGCATCAGCTCTTCGAGAAGCTGGTGTACGGGAAGGTCCGCGACGCGATGGGCGGGCGGGTGCGCCACGCGATGTCCGGCGGGTCCGGCATGGACCGGCGGCTCGGCCTGTTCTTCGAGGGCGCCGGCGTCACCATCTTCGAGGGCTACGGACTCACCGAGTCGACGGCCGCGGCCACCGCGAACCCGCCCGAGCGCACCCGTTACGGCACCGTCGGCCTGCCCGTCCCCGGCACGACCGTCCACATCGCGGAGGACGGCGAGGTCTGGCTGCACGGGGCGAACATCTTCCAGGGGTACCTGGGCGACCCGAAGGCCACCGACGCCGTGCTGCACGACGGCTGGCTCGCCACCGGCGACCTGGGCGCGCTCGACGAGGACGGCTATCTGACCATCACCGGGCGGAAGAAGGAGATCCTGGTGACCTCCGGCGGCAAGAGCGTCTCGCCCACCGGGCTGGAGGAGCGGGTGCGGGCGCATCCCCTGGTGGCGCAGTGCATCGTCGTCGGCAACGACCGGCCCTACATCGCGGCGCTCGTCACCCTCGACCCGGAGTCGGTCGAGCACTGGCTGGCCATCCAGGGCAGGCCGCTGCTGGCGCCCGCGGAGATGGTGCGCGACCCGGACCTGGAGATGGAGATCCGCCGCGCGGTGGTCGCCGCGAACACCCTGGTCTCCAAGTCCGAGTCGATCCGTACGTTCCGGATCCTGGCGCATCCCTTCAGCGAGGAGCACGGGCTGCTGACGCCGTCGCTGAAGCTGAAGCGGAAGGCGATCGAGAACGCCTACTCCGCCGAGGTCGACGCTCTCTACGGCTGAACGCGACTCAGACGAGCTGGTAGGCCCGCATGCGGGCCAGCAGCATGTGGCAGTTCTGGAGCGAGCCCGAAGTGTCGCCGAGCGAGCGGTAGATGCCCCACTTGGGGCGAACGCGGTCGGCGAGGAAGGTGTCGACGCCCGATTCGAACGCGTCGATCACCGTGGCGCCGCCGCTCTTGAGGATCCAGCGCACGGTCCCGGACGTGCCGTTTCCGATCTTCATCCGCAGATCGACGTCGGTCCACTTGTCGTGGAGCGGTCCGAGGTCGGTACCGCCGACGAGGACGTCACCGGTGAACACCTTGAGCTCGATTCGCTGCACGCCGCCGACGCGCCGCAGCGACTGGACGAGGATCGGGGACGTGCCGGTGCCGGGCTGCTTCATCTGCATGATGTGGGTGAAGGTGGTGGTCGCCTTGAGCGAACTGGGCAGGAACATCGAGTAGGTGATCCGCCAGGTCTGTCCGGATGTCCAGCGGAGGTACGAATCGCCGTTGCGGCAGCCGGTGACCTCGTTGCGCTGCCGGTCGGTGTGCGTGTCACGGTCGGCCATGTGCATGGTGAAGCGGAAGTTGCCGCCCTCGGTGCGGATGTGGGGCGCGCCGGACGGGTGCGAGCCGGCCCGGTCGTCCTCGATCGTCTCGAAGGCGCGGAGCCCGTCGCGGCTCGCGGAGGGTGACCAGCGCAACTGCCAGGAGGCGGCGCTCGCGGGGGTCGCGGGCAGTCCGGCCGCGACCGCGCCGCCGAGTGCCGCGCCGAGCACCGCCCTGCGGGATGCGTTCATGTTTGGTCCTTCCTTGCGGTGGAGGCAGCCGGGCGGCCGGTGTCGTGTCCACAGCCGGAGCGCGACAACCCCTGCGATGTGGGGGGCGGGAGTTCCGCTGAACGACGCACACCGCGCCAGGATTCATGTGGGTGTGCACCGTTCAGCGATCTGAAGCAGAGTCCCGCGTTGACGGGTCGCGGTCAATGGTCTGGACCTGGGAAAGGGGGCGGTATCGCGCCAACTTCCAGGGCGGGAATGCGTCCACCGGGGTGATCGTTGACGATAGGGAGAACCCAACCGCCGACGTAAGGATCGACCGCTCGTGAGCAAGGTCCCCTTCATCACCCTCAACAACGGCGTCGCGATGCCGCAACTCGGCTTCGGTGTCTGGCAGGTGCCCGACGACGAAGCGGTGCAGACGGTCACCACCGCCCTGGAGGCGGGCTACCGCAGCATCGACACCGCCGCCATCTACGGGAACGAAGCGGGCACCGGCAAGGCCGTCGCCGGCTCCGGGATCGCCCGCGAGGAGCTGTTCGTCACCACCAAGCTGTGGAACTCCGAGCAGGGGTACGACTCGACCCTGCGCGCCTTCGACGCCTCGCTCGGGAAGCTGGGGCTCGACTACGTCGACCTGTACCTCATCCACTGGCCGATGCCGGCCAAGGACACGTACGTGGACACGTACAAGGCGTTCGAGAAGATCCTCGCGGACGGGCGCGCCAAGGCCATCGGCGTCTCCAACTTCCGTGTCGAGGACCTCGAGCGCCTCATCGGCGAGACGTCCGTCGTCCCCGCGGTGAACCAGGTCGAGCTGCACCCGCAGCTCCAGCAGTCCGCTCTCAGGGACTTCCACGCGAAGCACGGCATCGCCACCGAGGCCTGGTCGCCGCTCGGACAGGGCAAGGACCTCCTCCAGGCGCCCACGGTCGTCGCGGTCGCCCGCAAGCACGACCGCACACCCGCCCAGGTGGTGCTGCGCTGGCACCTCCAGGTCGGCAACGTGGTCATCCCCAAGTCCGTGACCCCGTCCCGGATCCAGGAGAACATCGACGTGTTCGACTTCGAGCTCGACGCCGACGACCTGGCGGCGCTCACCGCCCTGGACGAGGGCCGGCGGCTCGGTCCGGAGCCGGCGGACGTCAACTCCTGAGCGGCCTGCGCCGCAGGCACGACGAGCCGTCGAGAACGCTGGACGACGGGCCGGGCAACCGGCCCGCCGTTCGCTGTCGAACGACGGGGCACCGCCGCGGCCGGCCACTGTCGGTGGCGGGTGCGACGATGATCCCCGCCTCCCACCCGGAGGCGCCGTAGGGAGGCGGGGAGCGTGAACGGGCCACTCGAGCCAGGGGTCTACCTGGTGCGCAACGTCGGCAGCGGGCTGCTGCTGGAGGTGTTCGGGGGACGCGGCGGCAGCGGCGTCAACGTCCAGCAGGGCAAGGAGAACGGTTCGCCCGCCCAGCAGTGGCGGATCGATCCCGTGCCCAACGGCAACGGGCTGTACCACTTCGTCAATGTGGCCGGTGGCAAACGCCTCGACGTGGCGAACGCCTCCACGGAGAACGGCGCCAACGTCCAGCAGTGGAAGGCGAACAACTTCGGCGCCCAGGAGTGGATCGTCGAGCAGCATCTCGACTCGCCGGGCACGGTGACCATCGTCAGCTTCATCAGCGGACTGCTGCTGGAGGTGGCCGACGGCTCGAGGGAGGACGGGGCGAACGTCCAGCAGTGGGAGGACACCGACTCCCCCGGCCAGTGGTGGCGGTTGGAGCCGGTGCACTCCTGACGGGCCGGAGCCGGGTTCGGGCCGCGGCCCCCGCGTCCCTTCGGTTCTGGTGTCCGTTCAGTCCTTACGGGCCGTGAACACGGTGCGCGCGGCCAGCAAGTAGGCGTCGGACCGCCGCAGCAGCCCTGCCGGGTCCTCGGGGTCGAGCAGCCGGTCCAGCACCGCGATGTCCTCGTCCGGCAGCAGCCCCTCGACCAGCCGGCGCTGCCACGCGAAGGCTGACACCAGCTGCGCCCGCACCGCCGCCGGCACGGGCGCCGGGATGTCGAGGAGGAAGGAACGCGTACCGCTCGGCGTCATCCCCGACGCGGCGAGCAGCGCCCGCCAGTCCTCGACCTCGTCCTTCGCGCCGGGCAGCTCCGACCGCATCCGCGCGAACCAGTCGTCGACGGCGGCACCGACCCGGCTCTCCAGGCCCGGCCTGCCGATCCCGAAGTCGCGCGGCAGATGGCGGGCCGGCAGCCCGCCCTCGAGGACGGCGACCAGACCGCCCGGCCGCACCAGGCGGGCCAGCGCCCCGAGCGCGGCGCGCTGGTCGCCCAGATGGTGCACGGATCCTGCCGCCCAGACGAGGTCCGCCTCACCCAGGTCCTCGATGCCGTCGGGCAGTTCGGCGAGATGCGTACGGACGCGGTCGGCCTGGCCGTTGCGGGCGGCGCGCGCCTTTGCCCGTTCCAGCAGAGGCGCTGTGGCGTCCACGGCGACGACCTCTGCGTACGGGAACGCCTCCGCCAGCAGCCCGGTGATCACTCCGGGACCGCTGCCGATGTCGAGTACGCGCCGGACGCCGCCGGCCGGCATCAGCTCGCGCAGCCAGTCGGCCGTCTGCCGGTACATGGGGCTCTGCAGCTCCGCACCCTGCTCCAGCAGCTGCGCGTGCTCGTCCCAGTCGATGTGTGTGGAGTCGTGGTGATGGCTCATGGGCACAGAGTGGACCGGGACCTGCGATTACGGCGAGCTTTGTTGCCGTTCCGGCAAAGCGCCACCCGTTCGGTGCTCCTGCGGGCTGATGCCCCGTACCCGCTTGAAGGCGGCACTCAGCGCGAACGAGCCGCTGTAGCCGACCTTCCTGGCCACCGTCTCCACCGTCGCGTCGCTCTCGCGCAGCAGATCGGCGGCGAGCGCGAGCCGCCAGCCGGTGAGGTAGGCCATCGGCGGCTCGCCGACGAGGTCGTTGAAGCGCCGGGCGAGCGCCGCCCGGGAGACCCCGCACTCGGCGGCCAGCGTCGCGACGGTCCACGGGCGGGCCGGACCGTTCTGGATCAGCCGCAGCGCCTGCCCGACCACGGGGTCGCCCATGGCCCGGTACCAGGCGGGGGCCTCCGCGTCAGGGCGGGAGAACCAGGTCCGCAGCACGGCGATCAGCAGCAGGTCCAGGACGCGGTCGAGCACCACGCTCTGGCCGGGGTCGTCGCGGGCGATCTCCTCGTCGAGCACGGTCATCAGCGGGTGGTTCCACACCTCTGCCGACAGATGCAGCAGCGGCGGCAGCGCGTCCAGCAGCCGGCCGCTGACCTCGCCCTTCATCTGATAGGTGCCGATCAGCATGGACATCGAGCCGTCGGGCGCGTTGCCCCAGGTCCGCACGCCGAGCCGCATGGCCTGGGCGAGCGGTTCCCCCTGGAGGGTGTGGCAGGAGCCGCCGGGTCCGATCCTGGCCTGCGGCTCCGCGCCGAGCGCGTGGGAGACCGTGTACGGCTCAGGTCCGCGGGCGATCGCCACGTCGCCGGGCCGCAGCAGCACCGGTTCGCCGGAGGCCGGGGCGATCCATGACTCCCCCTGGGTGACGCACATGAGGCAGAGCGGGGCCTCGTCGTCGATGTGCACGGACCACGGCGGCTCCATCACCATGCGCAGCAGAAAAGCCCCCCTGGCCCGCGGCCCGTCCAGAAGTCCGGCGAGAGCGTCCATGTCCACCAGCGTAGACGGACGCGTATGCCGACAGGGCCGCGACACCTGCCGACGAGTGACTGCCTGCGGGGCCTCCCGCCGCGTCAGCCTTCCTTACGGAACGCCCGGAGCGTGTACGACGGATCGGGGCGGCGGGAGTCCTGGCCGGGCAGCAGGGCCAGTTCCGCGGCGAGCGCACGGGCCGTCGCGCCGTCCGTGTCGGTCAACCAGGAGCGGAAGCGTCCCGCCGACACGGCGGAGGCGGCGCCGCGGGGTGTGCGGCCCTGGCCGTGTCCGGCGAAGAGCGCTCCACCCGCGGGCCGCAGGCCGTGCGCCGAGGCGTACGCCTCGATCCTCTCGGCGCGGTCGGAGGCGGCGGCGAAGGAGCGATGGGGGCGCAGGACGGTGTCGATGTCGCTGCCCACGTCATGACCAGCGTCCTTGTCGACGGTGGTGACGAACACCCCGCCGGGCCTGAGCACCCGGGCGGCCTCCGCCACGACCGCCGCGGACCGGGGGACGAGGTGCAGCAGCCACACGGCGCTGACCGCGTCCACGGCCGCGTCGCGCAGCGGCAGCCGCCGTACGTCGCCGAGGACCACGGAGCCGCCGATGCGGCCCGTGGCCTTGCGGGCCATACCGTACGAACCGTCGCAGCCGAGCACGCGCAGCCCGGGGCGGCGCAGCCGTTCGGTCACCAGGCCGGTGCCGCAGCCGATGTCGAGCAGCGTGCGCGCCCGGTCCGGCACCAGGCCGAGGACCGCCGCGGCGGCGGCCTCCGCCCTGGGCACGCCACCGCGCGTGGCGTCGTACGCGTCGGCCTCCAGGTCGTAGTCCAGCATGATCCGAAGCATGCCGGACAGACGGGCGGGACGGTGCTGTTTTCGCGTCCCGCCTCAGTTCGCCCCGTGGGCCGGGGCGATCCGCTCGACGCGCTCGGCCAGGGCGAAGTCGCGTTCCGTCAGGGCGTTCACATCGTGCGACTGGACGGTCAGGGCGACCGAGTTGTAGCCGAGGGTGAGGTCGGAGTGGTGGTTCAGCTCCTCCTGGATCTGGGCGATGTGGACGACCAGGGCGGTCGCCGCGAAGTGCGAGTCGAGGCGGTAGGAGCGGGCGATCCTGTCGCCTTCCAGGGACCAGCCGGGAAGCTCCCGGAGCCGGTCCTCGATCTCCTTCTGCGACAGCGGCTCTGTGGGCATGGCCATGATCCTTCCGGCAGGGGGCGGCGGACGGGAACACCATAGATCCGATGCCCGATAAATCGGGTGCTCGCACGGGCCACGCTGTGTACGTTCCCCGAGTGGAACCATTGACCGACGATCAGATCCGTGCCTCCTTCGTGAACTGCACCAAGGGTGAGGCGACGCGTATGCGCCTGCCCGCCGACTTCGCCGAACTCCCCTGGCCCCAGCTGGACTTCCTCGGCTGGGTCGACCCGGGAGCGCCGCTGAAGGCGCACCTGGTGCTGCCGCGGGAGGAGGGACCGGTCGGCATCACGCTCCGCGTCCCGTCCACCGGACGGACCAGTGCGGTGAAGTCGAGCATGTGCCAGGCGTGCCTCACCGCCCACGCCTCGTCGGGGGTGACCCTGTTCGCGGCGCCGCTGGCCGGAGCGGCGGGCCGGGAGGGGAACACGGTCGGCACGTATCTGTGCGCCGATCTGGCCTGCTCGCTGTACATCCGCGGCAAGCGGCAGCCGAAGCTGCGGCACGGACGCTACGAGGAGAACCTCACTCTGGAGGAGCAGATCGACCGGACCACGGGCAACCTGTGGGCCTTCGCCGACAAGGTGCTCGGCATGCGCTGATCAGCCGGGCCGGGCGGCGCCCGGCGGCCGGTCCGCACTGCCGGCCCGGATCAGCGGCCGGGGGCGGAAGGGCGCGGGGGAGGCGGATCAGCGGCCGGCGGCCAGGACCTGTTCGATCGTGTCGGCCTCCGCCGCGGACTTGTCCGGCCGGTGGCGGAGCACCCGCGCGAACCGCAGGGCCACGCCCGCCGGGTAGCGGGTGGACCGCTGGAGCCCGTCGTAGGCGACCTCCACGACCAGTTCCGGCCGGACGCGGACGGTGAAACCGTCGTCCTCGACGGCCAGTTCGCCGAGCATGTCGGTCTGCCGGCGCAGCATCTCGTCGGTGAGGCCCTTGAAGGTCTTGCCGAGCATCACGAAGCCGCCGTCGGCCGAGCGGGCGCCGAGGTGGAGGTTGGAGAGCAGTCCGGTGCGCCGGCCGTGGCCCCGTTCGACGGCCAGGACCACCAGGTCCAGGGTGTGGACCGGCTTGACCTTGAGCCAGGAGCGGCCGCGGCGGCCGGCGCTGTACGGCGCGTCCAGTGCCTTGACGAGGACGCCCTCGTGCCCACGGTCCAGGGTCGCGGTGAAGAACTCCTCCGCGGCGGCGACCTGTGCGGGGTCGGACGGGTCCTCGACGACCGTACGCCGTACCCGCGTCGGTTCGGGGACGAGCCGGGCGAGGATCCGGTGCCGCTCACGGCCCGGCAGGTCGAGCGCCGGCTCCCCGTCGACGGCGAGCACGTCGAAGTACACCGGGTACAGCGGCAGGGTGGTGCGGGCCGCCTCGACGTCGAGGCGCGAGCCCACGCGGGAGGCGATGTCCTGGAAGGGGACGGGCCTGCCGTCGGCGGCCATCGCGATGACCTCCCCGTCGAGGATGAACCGGTCGCCCACCATTTCCCGGGTCTGCTGGGCCACTTCGGGCAGCCGGTGGGTGATGTCGTCGAGGGACCTGGTGAAGATCCGGACATCGGTCCCCTCGCGGTGCACCTGCACACGGATGCCGTCGAGCTTCTCCTCGACGACGCAGGCGGCACCGAGGGCCTCGACGGCCTCTGTCACGGACTTCGCGCTGTGGGCGAGCATGGGCTGCACGGGGTTGCCGACCCTCAGCCGGAACTGCTCGAGTGCCGCCGTGCCGCCGGCGAGCAGCGCCGCCGCGACGCGGGGCAGTGACCCTTCCAGCATGACCGCACGGCGCACGTCCGCCGACGGAGCTCCCGCGGCCTTCGCGACGGCCTCCAGCGCGACGGCGTCCAGGGCGCCCTGACGGACCTCCCCGGTGAGGAGCCGTACGAGGAACTCCTGCTCCTCCGCGGTGGCCGCCGACATCAGCCGGTGCACCCGGCTGCGGCGCTCCGCCCGGGCGCCGGGGCCGGAGACCCGGGCGAGGGCCGCGAGCGCGGCGTCGGTCCCGCCGACGGTGAGGGACGGCACGGAGGCGGGCGGCACTGATTCCTTGAGGACGCTCCAGCCGATGCCGATGCGGCCCTGGGGCACCCGCCCGGCCAGGTACGAGATGACCAGGGCGACATCCTCCGGCCAGGCCTCCGAGAAGAGGTCCGCCAGCGCGGCGATCTTGCGCGAACGGGCCGATGCGGCGGCCACCTCACGGGACACTTCGGCGACGCGGGCGAGCAGCATGCGGCCATCGTGCCCCGGCCGGGCGACGCACGCACCCCCGGCGCGGAGGCCCGGCCGATCAGCCCCGGACGGCCGGGGCGCGCCGCACACCCGCGGCGTGCGGAACGGCCGGGTACAGTCTCCCCACGGGTCACCCAACTCCCCTAATGTGCGGTCGATTTGACCAATCGACGCACAGACAGGGGCCCCATGGGTACGTTCTCTCGCGCCGCTACGACGACGGCCGTCGCCGCCGGACTCCTCACCGCCGCGCTCGCTCCGGCGCAGGCGACCACCACCGGCCCCGCGGACACCGGGCAGCTGCCCTACTCCGCCACGACGGGGGTCGGCGTCCACAACGCCTACGAGAAGTCGAAGTACGGCTACTTCGCGGACGCGCTCGACTCGGGCGCGGCGATGCTCGAGATCGACGTGTGGACCAACGCCTTCGGCAGATCGTGGCGGGTCTCGCACAGCAACCCGGTGGGCAACGACAACAACTGCGTGAACGCCGCCGTCGCCGCGGAGCTGCGCGCCAAGGCCCGCAACCAGGACCTGGCCGGCTGCCTGGCTGACATGAGGGCCTGGCACGACGCGCACCCCGGCCATCGGCCGATCCTCATCAAGATGGAGCTGAAGGACGGCTTCCAGGGCAGGCATGGCCGGGGGCCGGCGGCGCTGGACTCCCTGCTGAGGGCGCGGCTCGGAGACGCCCTGTACCGGCCGGCGGACCTGGCCGGCGGGCACCCGGATCTCGACACCGCGGTACGGGCGGACGGCTGGCCGGCGCGTTCGGCGCTGGCCGGGAAGTTCATCGTCGAGCTGATTCCGGGCACCGTCGAGCAGGACAACCCGTTCGACTCGCTGTGGACCGACCGGGAGTACGCGACCCATCTGCGCGATCTCCGGGCGGCGGGGCGTCTCGGCGAGGCGGGCGCGTTCCCCGCCGTGAACCGCGCCGCGGCGGGCGATCCGCGCACCCGGTACGCGGACCCCTCGATCCGGCCGTGGTTCGTCGTGTTCGACGGGGACGCGGGGGTGTACGCCGGCGGGACGGTCGACACCTCCTGGTACGCCCGCAATCGCTACCTCGTCGTCATGACGGCCGCGCACGGCGTCGCGCCCGCGATCGACAGGACGAACCCGACGGAGCAGCAGGCCCGCGACCGCGTCGCGCTGCTGGCGGGGCGGCACGCGAGCGTGGTGTCCGCCGACTGGTACCCGCTACCGCAGGTGCTGGGCTCCGTGGTCCCGCGGGGCGCGGAGTGAGACGGGGCGCGGTAAGCCGCTCCGAGGGTAACGGCGAGTAACACTCGTCACAGACGGGGCCGGGGATGCCATGGATGGCCGTTCGATGGTTTATCGTTCATCTACACGTGGATGTGAATGGGGCACAGCCCCCGGACCTCGCCATCTGCGCACCGCGAAGGCCGTTCGACCGGCACCCCCGCGGAGCGCATCACCCAGTGGCGACCGACGTTCGCGCCACGCCCGGTGACCGCCCCGGCCGGAAACCCCCGTCCGGCCGGGGCCTCCCCTTCCCGCCCGCCGCGCTCGCTGCCGGCGCCGCGCGGATCAGCTTTCCGGATACCCGCCCGTAACCCGCCCCCGGTCCCAAATACACGGATATGCGGTGGCGCAAAACCCTAGCCATCCTGGCTCAATCGTTTCAGTCTTGGTGATGCAGGTCACACGCGCCACTGGCGTCGCTCGCGGGCCGCGGCCTGCCCGTGACGACGTACGTGCACGAGTGCGGAACCGCGCAGCAGCAGAGGAGCGAGCGATGTCATCGACCATCGAGCAATCCGTCCGGGCCCGCCTCATCAGCGATGCGCCCCACTCCCTGTCCGTGCCGGTGGTTCTGCGCTACTGCGACACCGACCCGTTCGCCGTCCGCATGGTCTTCCCTCCGGAGGCATGCCTGAACGACACCGGGGTGACCTGGACCTTCGCCCGCAGCCTGCTCGACGCCGGACTGCGCGCACCGACCGGCGACGGCGATGTGCACGTCTGGCCCTGCGGGCGCGTGCAGACCATGATCGAACTGCGTTCGCCGGAGGGCGTCGCGCTGCTCCAGCTCGACACGGCCGGCCTGCGCCGGTTCCTGGTCCGCTCGTACGCGACCGTGCCGGCCGGCAACGAGGCGGCGGCTCTCGACCTCGAACGCGCCCTCGCGGCGCTGCTGGGCAACGCCCGGGGCTGAGCCGGCCGCCCCTGCCGGACCGGTGCCACCGCGGGCCGGGGGTGGGTCACCGGTGGCCGGCGTACTACGGTCTGGCTATGACAACTGTCGCTTCCGGTACGGGAGTAGGGTCGCTGCTGCGCGGCTGGCGCGAGCGCCGGCGGCTGAGCCAGCTCGAACTGGCTCTGCGCGCCGGCTCCTCCGCCCGCCACATCAGCTTCGTCGAGACGGGCCGCTCCCGCCCCAGCGAGGACATGGTCCTGCGCCTCGCCGAGCATCTCGACATCCCGGTGCGGGAACGCAACTCGCTCCTTCTTGCGGCGGGTTACGCCCCCCGATACGCGGAGACACCGCTGGGCGACCCGGCGATGGAGGCACTGCGCGAGGGCATGGAGCAGCTCCTTAACGGCTACGAGCCGTACCCCGCGCTGGTCGTCGACGGCACGTACAACGTGCTCGCCGCGAACCGGGGGATCGCGATGCTGCTCGACAGCCTGCCGGAGCACCTGCTCGCCCCGCCGCTGAACGCCATGCGGATCACTCTGCACCCCGAGGGTCTCGCGCCCCGGATCCGCAATCTGCGCCAGTGGCGCGCCCATCTGCTGGCCCAGATGGAGCGGCAGATCGCGCTGGCCCGCTCCGACGCGCTGCGCGCGCTGTACGACGAGGTCGCCTCCTATCCGCTGCCGGACGCCGGCGACGACGCGCACACGGGCCTCGCGGAGGACGAGAGCGAGGCAGGGGGAGCACCGTTCCCGTACTTCGCGCTGCCGCTGCGGATCGAGCACGAGGGCCGGGTCCTCTCCTTCGTGTCATCGATCTCGACCTTCAACACGCCCATGGACGTGACAGTCGCCGAGCTGGCCATCGAGACGCTGCTCCCGGCCGACCCGGCGACGGTGAAGTACCTCCAGTCGCTCACGCCGTAGTGGTCGCGCGCAGCGCGGACCACTGGAGGACGGCGAAGCCGGCGACGGTCAGCGCCTGGACCACGGCCCAGGCTGCGCCCACGGCGGTGGGATCGAGCCACAGCACCAGAGCGGCGAGGCTGAGCACCGACCACAGGATGTTCGTGTCGACGACCAGGGTGACCGCGGCCCGCGGCGGCCGGGGGCGGGCGGCAAGCACTCCGACGCACGCCGCGTAGGCGGTCAGGAAGAGACCGAGGCCGAGCAGGAGGGTGCCGTCGACTCCGAGGAGCCGTCCGAGCGGCCCCGAAGCGGCCGCATAGGCAAGGCCGTTGGCGCCGGTCACGGCGGCGTCGGCGGCAAGGAACCGGCGCAGCATGGTCTGCGGCTCGGTGGTACGGGAGATACCGGCGAGCAGGGTGGCGGACATGGTGGATCAGCCTCCGTCGAGGTTGCGGGCTGGTCGTGGGCCCGGACCCCGGACGGAGTGCGCCGCCCGGGTCCCGGTGCTCACAGACTGCCCTGCGCCCGCCGGACGGTCGATTACGCGTGAGGTAATGGCGTCAGGCGCCCGGGACGATCACCGTGACGCCCGTGCCGGACGTGGTCCCGAGCACCGTCAGGGCGTCCGGTACGGCGTCGAGGCCTATCTCCTTGGTGACCAGGAGGTCGGGCCGCAGGGCGCCGGAGGCGACCATGGCCATCATCTCCGGATAGGCGTGGGCCGCCATGCCGTGGCTGCCGAGGATCTCCAGCTCGAGGGCGACCACCCGGTCCATGGGCAGTCCGACGCCCGACGGGAGTAGGCCTACCTGCACGTGTCGGCCCTGCCTGCGCAGGCTCTGCACCGAGTTCACGCAGGTCACCGGGGCGCCCAGGGCGTCCAGCGAGAGGTGGGCGCCGCCGCCGGTCAGGTCACGCAGCGCCGCGCCGACCTCGCCCTCGGCGAACTCGGAGACGTCCAGGCAGACCTCCGCGCCGAAGGTGCGGGCCAGTTCCAGCGCTCCCGGCGAGACGTCGACGGCGACGACCCGGGCCCCGCAGGCCGCGGCGATCATCACCGCGGAGAGGCCCACTCCCCCGCAGCCGTGCACCGCGACCCACTCCCCCGGCCGCACCCTCCCCCGGCCCGCCACCGCGCGGAAGGCGGTGGCGAAGCGGCAGCCGAGGCTCGCGGCGGTGGTGAACGACATGGTCTCCGGCAGCGCCACCAGGTTGGTGTCCGCGTGGCGGAGCGGGACGTACTCGGCGAAGGAGCCCCAGTGCGTGAACCCCGGCTGCTCCTGGCGTTCGCACACCTGCTGGTTGCCGTCTGCGCAGGCGGCGCACCGCCCGCAGGCGCAGATGAACGGCACGGTCACCCGGTCACCGGGGCTCCAGCGGACGACGTCCGGGCCGACGGAGTGGACCACGCCCGCCAGCTCGTGCCCCGGGACGTGCGGGACGGCTATGCCCTCGTCGTGGCCCATCCAGCCGTGCCAGTCGCTGCGGCACAGCCCCGTCGCCCCGACCCGGACGACGACGCCGTCGGGCGACGGCTGCGGGTCCGGGACCTCGCGTACTACCGGCCTTCCACCGAACTCGTCGAATACGACCGCGCGCACGTGACACTCTCCTCGGCTCCTGCGGCCCTGGTCCTGCGGGCCGACATCCAGGCGTACACCAGCACCCCGGCGAAGAGGAACAGCACCCCCTGATAGACGGCCGCGTAGCCGGAGCCGGCGACCAGCCACATGGAGAATCCGAAGGCCGCGGCGGCGAGGACCGCGTCCCGCACGAGGCGCCGCCGGTCCACCCTCTCCGGCCGGCCGGAGAGCAGGTAGTGGATCTGGGCGGCGGTCGCCAGCAGGTAGGGCACGGTGGCGGTGAAGGTGGTGACAAGGACCAGGATCTCGAAGACCCGCTGGGATCCCGCGGTGTAGTTGTAGACGGTCAGCAGCGACGCGAGGACGACGGTGACGAGGACGCCGGCGGTCGGCACGCCGCGCCGCTTGGTGGCGAACACCCGGGGGAACAGGCCGTCCTTCGCCGCCGCGTACGGCGTCTGGGCGCTGAGCAGGGTCCAGCCGTTGAGGGCGCCGACCATGGAGACCAGGGCGGCCAGGGCGACGACGGAGCCTCCCCAGCTGCCGCCGAACATGGAGTCGACCGCGTCGCTGAAGGGCGCGGTGGAGCCGACGAGCTCGTCGTGTGCGACGGTGCCGAAGACGGAGAGGGTGCCGAGCAGGTAGATGCCGGCGGCCGCGGCGGTGCCGAGGACGGTGGCCCGGCCGACGTTGCGCGCGGGGTCCTTGACCTCTCCGGCGCTGACCGCGACGGACTCGACGCCCAGGTAGCTGAAGAGCAGGATGGCGGCGGACGCGGAGACCGCTCCGACCGCGCTGTGGTCACCGCCCCGGAAGGGGCCGAGGTTGTCGGTGTCGAAGAAGAACAGCCCGCCGACGGCGACGAGCAGCAGCGGCACGAACTTCAGCACGGTGGAGACGAGCTGGACGGCGCCGACGTAACGGGTGCCGGCCAGATTGGCGAGCGCGGGCAGCCACTGCAGTACCAGCGCGGCGGCGATGGTGGCCGCCGCGGAGTGCCGGACGGGTATCAGCACGTCGAGGTAGCCCACGGCGGCGACGGCGAGGGCCGCGTTGGAGACCCAGGTGGTGATCCAGTACGACCAGGCGGCGAGGAAGCCTGCGAAGTCGCCGAACGCCTCGCGGGCGTAGACGTACGGGCCGCCGGTCCCGGGGTGCCGCTCCGCGAGCCGGCCGAAGACGAGGGCGAGCGCGATCGCTCCGGCGGTGAGAACCACGAACGCGACCAGGCTGATGGTGCCGTACGGGGCGACGGACGCGGGCAGCAGGAAGATGCCGCCGCCGATGATGTTGCCCATGACCAGGGCCGTGGCGACGGGCAGCCCGAACCTGCGGGCATGCCTGTTCTGTAGGGCTTGGGTGGTCATGGGGTGTGCGGCCTCTTCCGATGCGCGGGGATTCGGGGACCGGGACATGTTCCGGCACGGGAGAGCCTGCGGAGAAATCACCCGTTTTTGTCCGGCACGACTCCACCATCAACCGGAATTTCTTCTTCCGTTTCGCTGTCCGGCCGGGAAACCTGCACCGTGCCGATCGGGATCTGCGGGCCTTCCCCCTCCCGCAGCCAGCGGCGCAGCACCCGGTGCACCTGTTCGGCGCCGATCAGATCGACCCCTGGAGGGACCGGCGGGGACACTTCGAACGGCGACAGCAGGAACGCCTGCGACTGCTCCCCGCCGAGCCCTCCGTGCGACCCGATCTGCTCCTCGAAGGCGTGCACGACACCCGTCCTCGGGTCGTGCATCGAGTTGACCATGATGTCCGCGACGTGGGGGAACGAGTCGGTGCGGCGCACGGCGTCGGCCGCGCCGGTTCCGAAACCGGACAGCGGTCCGTCGTCGTCCTTCAGCGCTTCGACGGGCACCTCCGTGCCGTTCGGGCCGAGCACCACGGAGCCGTACACCTCGCTGCGCACCAGCAGGAAGCCGATGCCCGGATGATTGGCGAGAGTCGGCAGCAGCGCGGGGTGGCGGCAGCGGATCTCCTCCTGGCTCATGCGGTACGGCACGTCTGGGAACGAGATCAGGGCCAGGTTCCCCGAGGCGAGCACGATCGGGTCGGAGCCCGTCGCCGGACGCTCCTCACCGTCCCCGGCCGGCTGCCGGTGCAGCGCGGTCCGCAGCGCGTCGCGCGCAGCGTCGCGAGCCTCCGCACCGCTCTTCGACCGCTCGGCCCGCCGCGGCACCGGCAGCCCGCAGCCCGCCCGCACCAGATCCTTCAGCGTCAGCCCGTAGGCGCCCTCGAAAGTGTCGCCCGGACTCTGGCCGTGATCGGAGAGCAGCACGATCCGGTAGGCACGCGGCGCGTGCTCCGCGACCTTGGCGATCAGGGCGATGGACCGGTCCAGCCGCTCCAGCACCGCGAAGGCGTCCCCGCTGTGCGGCCCTGAGTGGTGGGCCACCTCGTCGTAGGCGACCAGGTCGGCGTAGACGGCCCGGCGTCCGGCGAGCATGTCCCCCATCACGGCGGCGACCACCACATCGCGCTCGACCACGGTGGCGAACGCCCGGATGAAGGGATAGAGACCGCCACGCCCGACCCGGGGCGTGTCCCCGCGGAGCCTGGCCCTCGTCGACTGGCCGATCTCGCGGCCGACCTCCGCGACGAAGGACACCGCGGTGCGCACCGCGTTGGCCGGATCGGAGAAGTACGCGAAATAGCCGGCCCGTGAACGGTTCGCCCTACCGCGCCGGGCCGCCATCGACAGCACCAGGGCGAGCTGGTCCGCGCCACCGCTGAACAGGTTGCCGCGGCTCGCGCCGTCCACCGTCAGCAGCCCGCCGTCGCCGGTGAGCTCGATCGCCCGCCGCTGGAGCTCCCCGGCGCTCGCCGGACGGTTGCTCACCACGATCCGGCGGGTGTCCTTCTCGTACCAGCGGAACGCGGGCACGTCGTGGTTGGAGCCGTGCAGGATGCCGAGCTGACTCGCACCGGTCTGGCTCGACCAGTCGGTGCGCCAGGGCGTGAGCCGGTGAGTGGCACCCACCCAGCCCGCCACGGTCGGCATCACACCGCTCTCCGCGGCGCCGCGCAGCACCTCGTAGCCGACGCCGTCGAGCTGGAGGAAGACCGTGCCCGGCGGACCCGAGCGGTCCGGTGAGGTCCTGCCGCGCCCGCGGCGGTGGGCGAGCCGGTACAACCTTCGCCGGTAGGCGTTGTCGTCGCGGACGGCGAGCGCCGTGGAGGTGGCGGAGGCGACGGCCGACATCACGGCCGCCACCACCACCGCCGTCTCCGGGTTGGCCGTGCCGCGCCCGTCGGGAACGATCCACAGGGCGATCAGCAGCAACGAGCCGTTGAGGAAGAACACCAGCAGGCCGAGCACCAGGGCGGGTACGAGCAGCAGGGCCCGCACCACCACGGGCCAGACGAGGCCCGTGAGAAGTCCGAACGCGCCCGCACCCGAGGCCGCGGTGACCGCGGTCCGGGTGGCGCTGTCGCCGTCGTCGGACTGGAGCCGGAAGTCCGGCAGAAGCCCGGCCAGCGCCAGCATCGTCAGCGTCGAGACCGCCCACACGACAGCCACACGTACGACGGCGCTGCCGGCCCTGCGCCACCGTCCTTCACCCACGCCCCTTCACCTCATCCTTCGAGCAGGACTCCAGCGTGGCACAGCGCGAAGCCGGCTCCGGAGGGGTGGCCGCACCGGGCCCGGACCGCCCGCGAAGGCCCTAGGCTCGTACGGTACGGGGGTTCGAAGGAGGAGGCGTCGCGTGCCGGTGGAGGTCACCTGGTGGGGTCATGCCACCTGCACGATCGAGGACTCCGGGGTCCGGGTGCTGACCGATCCGCTGTTCGTGCGGCGGCTGGCCCATCTGCGCAGACGCCGCGGGGAACTGCCGCCGCCGCAGGCCGCCGTAGCCGACGCGGTCCTCGTCTCCCATCTGCATTCCGACCATCTGCACCTCGCGTCGCTCGCCCGCCTGGCGCCCGGCACACGCGTGATCCTGCCGCGCGGCGCGGCCCGTTCGGTGCCGCGGCTCTGCCGGCTCGTCCGCACGGCCGCCCTGCGGGTCACAGAGGTCGGTCCGGGCGACGAGGTACGGGTGGGGGACCTTTTCGTACGAGCTGTGCCGGCGATGCACGACGGCCGCCGGCTGCCGCTCGGGCCGCACCGCTCACCGGCGCTCGGCTTCGTCGTCAGCGGCGAGTCGCGCACCTATTTCGCGGGGGACACCGGCCTGTTCGACTCGATGGCGGAAGAGGTCGGGCCCGTGGACGTGGCACTGCTGCCGGTCGGCGGGTGGGGCCCGTTTCTCGGCCACGGTCACCTGGACGCGGGCCGTGCGGCGCAGGCCGCCGCCGCGCTCGCGCCGCGGGCGGCCGTGCCCGTCCACTACGGCACGTACTGGCCGATCGGGATGGACGGCATCCGGCCGCACGAGTTCTACGCGCCGGGGGACGAGTTCGCGCGCAAGGCGGCGCTGCTGGCCCCGAAGGTGACGGTGCACCGGCTCGGACACTGCGAGCGGATCCGGCCGGAGGAAATGCGGTGAGGACGCAGCTCGCCGAGGCGCTCGGCCCGTTGTCGGAGCTGGTACGGCAACTGCCCCCCGAGTCGACACAGCAGGCGGTCGGCTATCCGTCGCTTTTCCTGCTGGTGGTGCTCGGCGCGCTGGTCCCGGTCGTGCCGACCGGAGCCGTGGTCTCCTCCGCCGCCGTGGTGGCCTTCCACCAGATGGCACCGCTCGCCCTGCTGTACGTCTTCCTCCTCGCCGCCGCGGCCGCGTTCATGGGAGACGTCACCCTGTACTGGCTCGGACGGCGCGGGGTCCGCTCGAGGAACGGATCGCGCTGGCTCGCCGCCCTGCGCCGGCGCGCCGCACCCGACCGGCTGGAGCAGGCGCAGCGCAGGCTGGACGAGCACGGCGTGACGGTGCTGGTTCTCTCGCGTCTTGTGCCCGCCGGGCGCATTCCGGTCATGCTGGCGTGTCTGCTGGCCAGAATGCCGCTGCGCCGCTTCGTACGCGGCGACGTCCCGGCCTGCCTGGCGTGGGCCGCGACCTACGGGCTGATCGGCATCGTGGGCGGTTCGCTGTTCGCCGAGCCGTGGCAGGGGGTCGTCGCCGCGGTCGCGCTGACGCTGGTGATCAGCGGGGCGCCTGCCGTCTGGCGCAGACTGCGGACGGCCTACGGCTCCAACAGCCGGCCCGCCTGACCGCCCGCGCCCCGTAGCGCCCTTCCCCGCAGCCGGGGCGGGCAGCGCCACGGCGGTGGACAGCCCTCAGCGGAGCCCCTCGAAGACCGATCGCAGATTCTCCAACGCCCGCGCGACATGCGGCAGTTCCAGCGGCTCCGGAGCGGCGAGCGACTCGAGCCGTTGCTCGGTGGTGGCCCCCAGGAAGGGCGCCGTGTCCAGCCTGACGTGCAGTGCGCCCAGTTCGTCGCCGAACCGGTGCCCCCCGGGTACGGGCATGCCGAGGCGCTCGGTCAGATACTCCTCCAGCTCCATGGAGTCGCTGACCCCCAGCTCCGCGAGGCGGCCGCGCAGCGGGCTCAGGTCGGCGTAGAGGTGCCGGCCCGCCTGCGGGGGCCGGGAGACCGCGCCGGCGTCCACCACCGTGCGGTGCACGGCGGCCGCCGTCCGCGCGTGCAGCGCGACCGCTTCCGCGGCCCGCTCGGTGATCTCCGGGGGCTCGTCGAGCGCGTGCGCCGCGGCGGCGGCGACCGGAGCGGGGACGACGGCGCCGAGCGCGGTGAGGATGTCGAGGGTCCTGGCCCGCCGGGCCGCGCCCCGCTCCCCCTGCGGGAAGCGGGCGACGGAGACCGGCCATGACGACGGGAGGAGCGCGCCGGCGAGGTCGCTCATGACCGTCACCTGCTCGGCGTACATCTCGGCGGGGCTGACCAGCATCGTCTCGTGCGGCTCGTGGACGGTGTCGCGCCAGGTCTCGTCGCTGATGATCTGCAGACCCTCACCGACCGCCGCCTCGCAGACCTCGCTCAGCATCTCCGGCGGGGTGACGGTGGCGGTGGGATCGTCGGCGACGGACAGCAGGAGCAGCCGCGGCCGGCCGCCTTCCAGCCGCACCCTGCGCACCGTCTCGAGCAGCGCGACCGGGTCCGGCACTCCCCCGCACTCCGCGGGGACCGGCACGTGGTAGGCGGGGCGCCCGAGCAGCCGCACCTGCGGGGTCCACCTGGCGGGGCACGGACGGGGCATCAGGACGTCTCCGCCGTACGCTCCGAGCACCGCGAACAGCAGGGACTGCGCGCCGGGCGCGGCGACGACTTCACCGGGGCGGCTGCGCAGTCCGCGCCGCCACCAGTATCCGCAGGCAGCCTCCCGCAGCGTCGGCCCGCCGCCCGGCGGCTCGCCCTCCGCCGCGTCGGAGGCGGAGGCCAGGACGGCACTCAGCGCGGGCAGCACGGGAAGCCCCACGTCGGGTGCGGGCGGTCCGTAGCGCACGGGGCCGTGGCCCTCCTGGTCGGTCCCCGTCATCCCGTCCACCTCCGCCGCTCGCGCCCCGGGCTCACCTGCCCGCCCACGAGCCCTTTATACGGAGGATCGCCGCCCGGCGCCCCGTAGGAGGGTCCGTACGCCGGTGCGGCGGCGTGGCGCGAGGCGGGACGGTGCCGGGCGGTGCGACACGGATGGTTGCGGCCCGGCGTGGTTGCGGCGCTCCCGGGGTAAGCGCGGAACATGTCGGACGCTCACGCAACTCACGTACCAGGCAAACCCTCGCTCGGCGGGCAGCCGCTCCGCGGGCGGATCACGGCACTCCTCGGCCGATGGGACCGCAGCGTCTTCCATGCCGTGGCGACACGGGAATGGCCCGGCGCGGAGCCGGTGCTGCCTCGGCTGAGCCGCAGCGCCAACCACGGCCTCCTGTGGTTCGGCGCGGCGGCCGGGATTGCCGCTCTGGGCCGTGACACGCGCTCGCGGCGCGCCGCCGTGCGCGGTGTCGCCTCCCTGGCCGTCGCCTCGGCCGTCATCAACACCGTCGGCAAGCGGTCCGTCCGCCGGGCACGGCCGCTGCTCGACGCGGTGCCCGTCATACGGCAGTTGAAGAGGCAGCCGTTCACCACGTCCTTCCCCTCCGGGCACTCCGCGTCCGCCGCAGCCTTCGCGACGGGTGTCGCCCTGGAGTCGAAGGGATGGGGTGCCGCCGTCGCGCCCGTGGCGGCGTCCGTCGCCTTCTCCCGCGTCTACACGGGTGTCCACTTTCCGAGCGACGTCCTGGTCGGCGCGGCGCTGGGCGTGGGCGCGGCGTTCGCGGTGCGCGGCGCGGTCCCCACGAGGTCGCAGCTGCCGACCCCCGGCACGCCGCACGCCGACGCTCCGGAGCTGCCCGACGGCGAGGGCCTGATCGTGATCGTCAACCGGGAGTCGGGGTCTGCCGACATGGCGCCGGTCGTGCAGCAGGCACTGCCGCGGGCGGAGGTGGTGGAGTGCGCCCCCGACGAGCTGCCGGCCGAGCTGGAGAAGGCCGCCGGGCGGGGACGCGCGCTGGGCATCCTCGGCGGGGACGGGACGGTCAACAGGGCGGCGGCCGTCGCCGCGGGCCGGGGCCTGCCGCTGGCCGTCTTCCCCGGAGGCACGCTCAACCACTTCGCGTACGACCTGGGAATAGAGTCCGTCGAGGACACCTGCCGGGCGCTCGCCGCGGGTGACGCGGTCCGGGTCGACCTGGGCCGGTTCACACCGGGGCCCGACGGCAGCGCGGAGCCCGGCCACTTCCTCAACACCTTCAGCCTCGGCGTGTACCCGGACCTGGTGAGCGTCAGGGAACGCTGGTCGCCGCGGATCGGCGGCTGGCCCGCCGGTGTGCTGGCGGCCTTGCTGGTGCTGCGCGGCCGGCGGCCGCTGGAGGCGCAGGTCCAGGGCCGCCGGCGCCCGATGTGGCTGCTGTTCGCGGGCAACGGCGTCTACAAGGGCGTCGGCCCGACACCCGGCCACCGGCAGAATCTCGTGGACGGCCTGCTGGACGTCCGCGTGGTGCACGGGGGCCGGGCGCCCGGCTGGCGGCTGCTGGGCGCGGCGCTCGTCGGCAAGCTGCGCCGCTCCCCCGTCCACGCGACACGGCACCTGCGGCGGCTGCACATCGGCGGGCTGGCTCCGGGGACCCTGCTCGCCTACGACGGTGAAGTGGCCCCGGCACCATCGGAGTTGATCCTGGACAAGGTCCCGGAGGCACTGACGGTCTACCGTCCGCAGGCCCTGCTGTAGGCGCGTGCGGCAGGGTCCCGCATCCCGCCGGGGCGCGGTGCGGTCGCCCGCGGGAGCGGCGCGTTTCCCGCACGGGCGATGCGTCTTGCCGCACGGGAGCGCGTCCCGCACGGGCGTGCGTCCGACCCGCCCGATGTACGCCCCACGCGGGCAGTGCGCCCGACCCGTGCCCGTGGTGCCTCCTGCCGCGCAGGCGCGTCCGGACCATGGGGGCGGCGCGTTCCCCCACACGGGCGGTGCGTCATGCCACGCGGGCAGTGCGCCCGACCCGTGCCCGCAGTGACGTCGTGCGGCGCCGGCAGCGCCTCCCGCGCGGGCGGTGCGTACGGGCGGCGGTGTCAGAAGCGCAGGACGTACCGCCGTTGCCACGGTGTCTCCACCGCGCCCCGGTGGTAGTGCTCGCGCACATACGCGACGGCGTCCTCGGCGGGGACGCCGTCGAGGACGGCGAGGCAGGCAAGGGCGGTGCCCGTGCGGCCACGGCCGCCGCCGCACGCGATCTCGACCCGCTCCGTCGCGGCGCGGTCCCATGCCCGCTCCAGCAGTTGCCGCGCCTGCGCCCGGTCGGCCGGCAGCCGGAAGTCGGGCCAGCGGATCCAGCCCGCCTCCCAGTCGGTCGCGGGAGGCCGTCGGCCGAGCAGATAGACGCCGAACTCCGGCCGGGGACCGTCAGGCAGGGGCCTGCGCAGGCCCCTGCCGCGTACGAGCCTGCCGCTGGGCAGGCGCATGATCCCATCACCGTCGGATGGCCATGTCTCCGTCATCCGACCAGCCTAACCACCCATGGCCGTGTCCACGATTCAAGACGCGGGTCTTGAAATGCGGGACGAAGGCGTAGCGTTGCTGCATCGCCTCATCAGAAGGAGACACGTCATGCCGCAGGAGACAGCCGTCTACACGCACGGGCACCACGAGTCCGTCATGCGCTCGCACACCTGGCGCACCGCGGCGAACTCGGCCGCGTACCTCCTCGGTGAACTGCGGCCGGGGGCAACGGTTCTGGACGTGGGGTGCGGGCCCGGCACCATCACCGCCGACCTCGCGGAGCTGGTCGCGCCGGGCCGGGTCACGGCGGTGGACGCGGCGGAGGGCGTGCTCGAGCAGGCACGAGCGCACGCGGAGCAACGCGGCCTGGACAACGTACGGTTCGCCGTCGCCGACGTCCACGCGCTGGACTTCCCCGACGACGCCTTCGACGTGGTCCACGCCCATCAGGTGCTCCAGCACGTCGGTGACCCGGTGCAGGCGCTGCGCGAGATGCGGCGGGTGTGCCGCCCGGGCGGGATCGTCGCGGCGCGCGACAGCGACTACGACGCGTTCGCCTGGTATCCCCGGCTCCCCGCCCTGGACGAGTGGCTGGACCTCTACCGGCGCGTGGCCCGCGCCAACGGCGGCGAGCCGGACGCCGGCCGCAGGCTGCTCTCGTGGGCCCGCGCCGCCGGCTTCACGGACATCACCCCCAGCGCGGCGGCATGGTGCTTCGCCACACCTGCCGATCGCACATGGTGGAGCGGCCTGTGGGCCGACCGCACGGTCGCGTCGGTGTACGCGGAGCTCGCGGTGGAGGGCGGACACACCACCCACGAGCACCTGCGGACGATCGCCGACGCGTGGCGCACCTGGGGCGGCCACGACGACGCATGGTTCATGGTTCCGCACGGCGAGGTGCTCTGCCGGGTGTGATCCGGCCGGGCCTTCAAGCCCGTCGGGCCCGATTCCGTCGCGCGGGATCGCCAACTAGGCTCGCCCGTATGGAGATCCTCGGAACCACGCTCCGCATCTGCGTCGACGACCTGGAAGCCTCCGCCGCGTTCTACGAACGCCTCACCGGCGCCCCGCCGCTCCGGTTCGAACGCGGCGGGGTCTCCGTGGCGGCCGTCGGCTGCTTCCTGCTGATGAGCGGCCCGGAGGCGGAACTGGAGATCCTGCGGAAGGTGTCGGCGACGATCGCCGTGAAGGACGTGGACGAGGCGTACTCCACCCTCACCGGCATCGGCGCACGGGTGCTCGCCGGCCCGGTGGAGACTCCGGTCGGCCGCAACCTGATCGCCGTCCATCCCGACGGCTCCGTGTTCGAGTACGTCGACCGCAGGCCGGCGGCCTGAGCCCCGGGATTCCGCCGGGAGGCGCCGCGCAGCCCGGCGGAGCGATCGTTTCGCACCGGCGCGCTTCGGTCCGCGGCGCCGGCTCCCCGGGACACCCCACCGCGGGTCAAACCACTGCCTTGTCGTCCTTCCGGCGCACCATCTCGGTGATCCAGGTCGGCGCGAACGGAGGCGTGCAGCCCGGGGAAGTCGGGTAGTCCCTGAGGACCTCCAGGCGCTCGCCGATACCGATCGCGCGGGCGCGGTGCTCGGCGTGCTCGATCCCGATCTGGGCCAGGCAGTGGTTCATCGCCCATTGCAGGCGGTCCGGGGCGTCCTTCATCTCCGCCTCGATGACGTCGAGGAGCCCCTCGAGGTCGAGACCGTCGGGCTTCTTCGCCACACGTTCGGTGGTCAGCGCCCAGCCGGCACTCGCGACCACCGGGTCGGGATCGGCGGACCAGGCCTGGCGCAGGTCCTCGGAGTGCGGGTTCTTCTTCACCACGTAGTTCACGAGCCAGTCGTGAACCTTGGGCGTGCGCGCCTGGCGCACCATGGCGTCCAGTTCGTCACGCTCGAACGCCTTCGGGCGGCAGATCAGGATCGCCAGCAGTCTCGCCGCGCTGTCGCCCGTCTCCCAGAGCCGGCACGCGAGTTCCTGCTGCGTCCTGAGCCGCTTCGCGAGCGCGCGCAGCTTGCCGAGATTCACACCGTGATCGTCACCGTGTCTCTCGTTCACCTCGCGTGCCTTCGGGTCCTCGAGCCCTGCCAGTTCGGCCATGACCTCGGCCGGCGTCGTCTCGGCCACCTCGGCCCTCCCGTCCGTCGTGTGCGGGGATTCACCCACGCAGGAGGCCGGCCTCCCGACCGGCCACGCCACCTGACGCGGGCGGCTACCGGCACCAGCCGTCTCCCTCGTCCGCGAGGGACCGGCCGAGGTAGTCCCGCAGGTCCCGGGCGACCCAGCGACGACTGTCGTCCTCGTGTTCCCACACGAAGATGTCGGCTCGCGAGGGGCGCCGGACGAAGGCGAACTGATCTCCGCCCCCGTTGTCCCCGAAGAAGAGCAGCGCGTCGAACGGCATGTACAGGTCGACGAGCGAGCCGTCCGACCAGAAGCGGAGGTTGTCCTCGACGATCCGCTCCAGGGGCCAGACCGTCTCGACCCCGTAGTGACCCACGATGCCGTCGGTCTCCTGCAACAGACGCCCGAGATCGGACGGCAGCGAGCACCTCAGCCGTTGCTCTGCGGCGGCCACCAGGGCCGCGTCGACCGGCGGGCTGAACTCGGCCTCCGGGAATGCCTGGCCCGCGACTTCTCTCCACATACAGGCAGCCTAAGAGCCCTGACGAAATGCGGTTCGACCGAGGGGCATGCTGCCGGGAGTAGGTGTGGAGTTATCCGGCTGTGACGTGTGATGTGTGTGGACACGAGATGCGGCAGACACCGGTGGCGGAACCGCGAATGGCGTGGGACTTGCCGGTGAAGGAGCCTACTGGTGGGTGCCGGATCGGAGCAACGCCTGCGGCGCTTGCAAGGAAACCGCGGCCATTATTGACCAGCGCTGGCCGTTGGAGATGCGTGGCGGGAATCGTGTCAACCCCACACCTGCCTCCGATTCCTGCTGGCCCCCTTCCAGGGCTGCCCACGCGCCGGTCTGAGCCGCCTCCAGCAGACCAATACGCACGCGAGTGCGAGGAACGCTTCGTCGATATCGTCGCGGGCCTCCCAGCGAATGCGCAGGCTACGGAACCAGTGCAGGTGGGCAACCGCACGCTCAACAACCCAACGCTGGGTGACCAGGCCAGGACCGTGCTCAGTACCACGGCGGATGAGCGGTTTCACACGAGGCCTCAGACCAGGCGGCGATACCTGTCGTGGTCATAGCAACGGTCACCCGTCACAATGTCCGGGCGACGACGAGGCCGGCCACGCTTGCCGCGCACGGGCCTTGAACTGCGCCAAGGAAACGGGCGAACACGAGATGTACCCCTCATTCCTTGAGGAGTTCATGGATTATGCCAAGGTGCACGACCGTAAACGGTCCCAACGGGGCTGTCGGGATTCGGAGGTCCCTGATGGTGCTGGTCAATCACCAGGAGGTCGACGTCACGATCACCGCTGTAGCCCCCGTCGGATCGCATCGACCAGGTGAAGCACCCCTCGTGGTGGTCGGCGGATGTGGCTCCTCCCCGCGTGGGAGATCGCCTGCATGCTGTTGTCCTGGACGACTCCAGGACCCCTCCGCGGCTCAGTGCCCTCCAGAAGGACGTCGACATCGCACGGCAGCTGCGCAAGCGCGAGTGATCGCGGCGGTGCGCGGAGAACAGTCGACGACGGGCTGCGTTCCTCTTACGAGACGCGGGGGTTCGTCCACGTCCCTCTTCCTCATAGGTCCTTGGCGAAGTTGTGAATGAAGTCCGCGAACTCGGTTGCGTCCAGGGCGAGGCTCCGGTCATGGTGCTTGTGGATGCCTCAGGTGTTCTGGATGCGGCGGGCCGCCGTCACGAGGGCGGCGGGCAGCGCGGGGCCGGCGCACGCGACATCGATCAGCAGGTCCCGGTACGAGTCGTTCGGCAGGTTCGGCGCCAGTTCGACGAGTTCGGTCAGGTCCGCCGGGGAGCCGGTGAGCCGAGCCCGGTAGGCCGCCCCGGCCGCGCGGAGTGTGAGGTCGGCCGGCTCGTGCTTCATTCCCTCGGCGACCAGCCGGACGGCGGAGGCGAAGTCGCCCTGCTCGGCGCGCACGTCGGCCAGGTCGAGAAAGAGCGACCAGTTGGCCAGGTCCAGCGCGAGCGCGCGCTCGAACGCCGTGGCGGTCTGCTCGAAATCCCCCAACTTGCGCCATGTGCCCGCCCTCACGACTTCCGTCAGCATGAGCCGCTCAACGGCGTCCGCCCGGTCGCAGAGGGCGAACGAGGCGTCGGTGAGACCGCACGCACGCAGCAGGATCGCCATCCTGGCCAACGCCTCCGGGAGCGGCCGACGGGCGGCGACCGCGTCGATGGCGTCGAACCAGGGCCGGAATCGTTCCCGCATGCTTTCGGTGTCCAGAGCATGGCCGTAGTCCATCGTCCGCATCGCGGCCTCGGCCAGCGCGTCGGCACTCACCGCGCCGAGGAATCGTTCGTCACCGAACCAGGGGGCTCTGGCCCAGGCGATGCCGGGCCGCACACCCGTGACCGAGCCGATCGCCAGCGCCGCGTCGTCCATGTCACCCTCGAGGAAGCTGATGTACGACCGCGCCAGTACCGTCCTCAACGAGTCGCCGTTCCGCACTACCTCGGCCAGCTCCGACCGCTTGTCCTTCCACAATTCGGCAAGGACCGCATAGGGCTCCGGGTCGTCCGGCGCGGAGGCGATGGCAGCCGCCAGATGATCCACCGCTGCCGCCGGACTGCCCCCGCAGTGCGCCAGCACCCGCGCGAGACCGACACCGGCTGCTACCGCCCGATTCGACATCGTCCGAGGATATCCCTGACCCGGTCACGTCAGACCCGTCGGTCGTGGCCCGCTGCACACGACGTCCGTCGGCCACGGCACGCTCACCGCGGACGGGGGCTGCCTGCGTGTTCGACGGCTCGGTCGCGGGTCGTCATCTCCCGGGTGATCGCCCAGCGCTCGTGGTCGCGCCAGGCGCCGTCGATGTACAGGAAGTCGGGCGAGTAGCCCTCGAGCCGGAAGCCGACCGACCGTACGAGTCCCAGCGAAGCCGTGTTGCCGGGCTGGATGTTGGCCTCCAGGCGGTGCAGCCCCAGGCCGCCCCGCGCGAAGGCGTGCCCGACCAGGAGCCGCAGCCCTTCCCCCATCAGACCGCGGCCCACGGCGTGCGCGAAGGCCCCGTAACCCACGGCGCCACTGAGGAACGCGCCGTGGACGATGTTGTTGATGTTGATGTATCCCGCGATCCTGCCGGCCGGGCGCTCACACACCAGGAAGCCCGCACGGGCCGGGTCCTCGATGAGCCGCCGCGCGTACCCGGCGTAGTCGTCGGGCGTGAGGGGAGGGAAGAGCCACGGCCGGTGGTGGTCCTTGCTCCGCCGCGCGGCCGCGGTGAATTCGGCGGCGTCCTCGTACGTGAGGTGGCGCAGGGCGACGCGTGTGCCGGTGGCGACGTACGGGTCGCCTGCGGAAGACCGGGGCTCGGGCTCGGACATGGCGTCAGCTTGTCATGCGGCCGGTATCCGAGGCCGCTCCGGTACCAGGGCTCCCGTCCCCCGCGCCACATCGGTGAGACACTTGTCAGACAGGGTGTGCGCCCCTCTTCGGGATCACAGAGGATGCCCGCACCACGTGGTGAGCCAGGGAAGGACCGGTCCAGTGGCAGTCAGCAGGCAGCAGCGCAGACCCGTCGTCGTCCTGTACGAGCGGATCGCGGACGCCATCCGCGAGGGCGTCTACCCGCCCGGGTCCACCCTGCCCTCGGAGCCCCGGCTCGCCGGCGAGCTCGGCGTCAGCCGCCCCGCCCTGCGCGAGGCGTTGCTGCTGCTTCAGGAGGACGGCCTGCTGTCCGTACGCCGAGGGGTCGGCCGTACGGTCAACGCCCATCCGCCCCGGCGGGGTTACGAGCACCTGCAGCCGCTGGAACTGCTGCTCTCCGGCGGCGGAACGCCGCTGCGGGTGCGGCCGCTGCTGCGGACCACGGAGGAACCGACCGATTTCACCACCCAGCATCTGCTCGCGCCCGCGGGGTCCGAGTTGCGCTTCTGGGAGTCCCTGCTGGACGGCGACGGCGCTACGGGAGCGCTGAGCCACGAGTGGGCCGCGCCGGAGGAGACGCTGGAGGCGGCGCATCCCGCGTTCGCGGCGGCGCTGCGGGAGGCGGGGCCTGCGGTCTCGATGCTCGCCGCGCTGACCGACGCGTCCCGCGGGATCGCCCTCACCGCGCACAGCGGCGTGACCGCGACGCTTCTCGGCACCCGCCGCGGCCGACAGCTCGACCGGGCGGCGGACACGCCGGCGGTGCTGGTGACGCAGGTGGTGCGGGTGGGGGAGGTGCCGGTACTGGCGGCGAAGCATGTACTGGCGACGGGGGCGGGAGCGCTGCCGGTACGCCAGTCGAACTGAGCGGGACGGGCCGCTGCGCGGGGCGTTTCCCCTACCCTCCGCCTACGGCCCGGCGGCCGTGGGGAACCCCACTCCCAACCGGGGCAAGCCCTGGACCCCCTACCGCTGTGCGGGCGGCGTACCGCGCTCCGCGCGGTGCCGTCGGACTCCCCCTACGGCCTGGCGGCCGCGGGAGGTGCCCCCGGGCGGGGGCCTTTCAAGCCCCGTCGGCGGAGGCACTCCAGCCCGCCGGCGTTTGAGGCGCGGGGGTCCGGTGGGGTCCCCCATGCCGCCAGGCGCAGGGCAGTTGCCCACGTCACACCGCGCGGAGCACGGAGCGCATTGCCGATCCGCGCGGAGCACGGAGCGCATTGCCGATCCGCGCGGAGCCCGGTTTCGGGAAGGGGTAGGGGTGGGGAACGAGCCCGCCGCAGGCACCCCGTCCCTGTGCCGTACACTCCCCGGATGCACTTGTCTGACATCTTGCGCGCACCCAAAGCCGTCCTCCATGACCACCTCGACGGCGGGCTGCGACCCGGGACGATCATCGAGCTGGCTCGCGACTGCGGCTATCAGGGCCTGCCGACCGAGGATCCGGCCGCTCTCGCGGTCTGGTTCCGGGACGCCGCCGACTCGGGGTCGCTGGAGCGTTACCTGGAGACCTTCGCCCACACCTGCGCGGTGATGCAGACCCGCGAGGCGCTGGAGCGTGTCGCCGCCGAGTGCGCGGAGGACCTGGCCGCGGACGGTGTCGTGTACGCGGAGGTGCGGTACGCGCCCGAGCAGCACCAGGAGCGGGGTCTCGGTCTCGACGAGGTCGTGGACGCGGTCAACGCGGGGCTGCGGGAGGGTGAGCGGCGCAGCGGCGGGAGGATCACCGTGCGTGCGCTGCTCACCGGTATGCGGCACACCGACCGTTCCCTGGAGATCGCCGAGTTGACGGTCGCGCACCGCGATCGCGGTGTGGCCGGGTTCGACATAGCGGGCGGTGAGGTGGGCAATCCGCCGGCCCGCCACCTCGCCGCCTTCCAGCACCTGCGCCGCCACAACTGCCACTTCACGATCCACGCCGGCGAGGCGGTCGGCGCCGAGTCGATCCATGAGGCCGTGCAGGTGTGCGGCGCGGAGCGGATCGGACACGGTGTCCGGATCACGGACGACATCCAGGTCCACGACGACGGCACGGCCACGCTCGGCCGACTCGCCTCGTACGTGCGCGACAACCGCATCGCTCTGGAGGTCTGCCCGACGTCCAACCTCCAGACGGGGGCGGCGAAGTCGTACGACACGCATCCCGTCGACCTGCTGCGCCGTCTCGGCTTCCGCGTCACGCTGAACACCGACAACCGTCTCGTCTCGGGCACCACCATGAGCGAGGAGTTCCGGCACCTGGTGGACGCCTTCGGCTACGGGCCCGAGGTGTTCGAGGAGTTCACCGTCGCGGCGGTGGAGTCGGCGTTCCTGCCGTTGCCGGAGCGGCAACGGCTGATCGACGAGGTGATCCGGCCCGGGTACGCGGCCCTCGGAGCCTGGTGATCAATTCCAAGTCAGTGGTCGTAGGCGGTCAATGAGCGCAGGACGGGCTGTCCGGTGTGGTCGTTGTGCCGGATCGCGGCGGTCAGCCCGAGGATGCGCTGCCTGACGCGGGCGATCACGCCGCCTGGTGTGCGGCCTCGGTGCCGTTCGAGTCGGGTTGGCCCTTGAAGGTCTCGTTGACCGACTCGACGACCTGCCGCAATGGTTTGAACAGCGGGGCGCCGGGCCGTTCCGGCCAGCTCTTGCGGGCCGACCCCGGCAGCCGGATGTCGAGTTCGGCGAGCTGGTCCTCGAAGGTGCGGCCGAAGCAATTCTTGTCGCCGATCAGGGTGCCGCAGGTCCGCGGGGGTGGCGGAGCTCTTCACATAGAGTGCCGTCGCGAGGGTGTCCAGGCTATTCGTCACAAAACGATCTTGGACGCCCTTGTTCTCGTTCCGTCGGCACCCCTTGACCTTGATCATCCGGTGAGTCTTGTCACACCACCCGTACACAGAAAGGGTCGTGGCATGTCCAGCGACCGTCTCATGCGCATCCGCAGCGCCGAGTTCCAGGCCATGGCCGAGAGGGTCCTGCGGGTCACCGAGCTCACCTCCCGCCTGAACGCCCTGCCTTTCGAAGACGAAGCGGGCAAGGCGGAACTGTTCGAGCAGATCCTTGGCAAGCCACTGCCCCGGAGAGTCACGATCTATCCGCCCTTCTATACGGACCATGGCCTGAACCTCGACCTCGCCGAGCGCGTCTTCATCAACCAGAACTGCACGTTCCTGGACTATGCCGGTATCCGGCTCGGCGAGCGCGTGATGATCGGACCGAAGGTCACGTTCATCACCAGCGGCCACCCGGTTGATCCCGAGGAGCGGCGGCTGTACCTCACCGGCGCACCCATCGACGTGGCGGAGAATGTGTGGATCGGTGCCGGTGCCACGATCCTGCCCGGCGTCAGCATTGGCCGTGACGCCGTGGTCGCCGCCGGCGCGGTCGTGGCCGATGACGTCCCGTCGGCAAGTTTGGTGACCGGCGGTAAGGCAACCGTGCACCGAAAGTGGTGACGCCTTTTGGGGCCACGCCGAGCCCCAGTGGGGGGAGCCATAACCACCTGAAGTCTGGAGTCTTCCCCCGACGCAACCGGCTCCAGGCCAAGGTGTAATTGAGCAGGCGCAGCGTGTCGCAGGCCTGGGCGACGAACAGGGGCTGCCGTGCCCGAGGTCGACATGGCCCGACTCGCCGTACCGACCAATATGCAGGCGACCGACGCCCATGCTGCGGGACACGCCAAGTGCACATCAACGCTCGTGCGCGAGGTTGTCGACAGCTGTCAGCAGGGATCGGACCGGCGGCGCATCAGATCAGCGCCGGCACGTCCAACGTCAGCGTCCCCGCGTCCGCGTCCAGCACGGCCGGGACACCGAGCGGCATCGTGAGGTTCGTGGGGCCGTGCCCGAAGCCGAACTCCTCGACGACCGGGACGCCCAGCCCGCCGAGCCGGTCGGCGAGGACCGCGCGGATCTGCTCGTAAGGGCCGCACTGCGCCCAGGAGCCGAGGACGACGCCCGCGACGCCGTCGAGCCACCCGGCACGCAGCAGCTGCGTAAGGATCCGGTCGAGGCGGTAGTTCTCCTCCTCCACGTCCTCGATCAGCAGCAGTCCGCCCCGTGCGGACGGCCGGGCACAGGGGGTGCCCAGGTCCGCGGCGATCAGCGAGGCGCAGCCGCCGAGGGTGACGCCGCGGGCGCGGCCGGGCACCATGGGGCGGACGTCCGCGAGACCGTGGAGCCGCTGCACGGTCTCCGGCTCGAAGAGCGTGGCGCGCAGCGAATCCTGGGTGCGGGCGTCCTTGAGGAAGACCTCCGTGCCGGACATCGGCCCGTGCAGGGTGGCGAGTCCCATCCGCACCGCGAACGCCTCGTGGAGCGCGGTGATGTCGCTGTAGCCGACGAAGACCTTGTGTCCGGCGGCGCGCATCGCGTCCCAGTCGGCGAGGTCCACCATCCGCTGGACGCCGTACCCGCCCCGTGCGCAGATCACGGCGGAGACCGACGGGTCGCACCACGCCCGGGTGAGGTCGACGGCACGGGACTCGTCCGTGCCCGCGAGATACCCCAGCTCCGGGTGCGTCTCGCGGACATGCGGCATGACCACGGGGTCGAGGTCCCAGCCGCGCAGGATGTCCAGACCGGCGTCGAGGCGCTCTTCCGGGACGGGACCGCTGGGCGCGACGACGGCGACCCGGTCCCCGGCCCGCAGACGCTTGGGACGTGCGAGCGGCTCCAGGTTCATTTCCTCAGCTCCAGCAGGGGGACATCCGGACGGGAGACGCCGAAGGTCTGTGCGTACAGCGACAGTTCGGCCTCGAGCGCCCGGACCAGGGTGTCGGTCCTGCGGAATCCGTGGCCCTCGCCCTCGAAGGCGATGTACGCGTGCGGGATCCGTCGCCCCGCCATCTGCTCCAGGAACCGTTCGCACTGCACCGGCGGGCAGATCACGTCGTCCAGGCCCTGCAACAGCAGGAACGGCGCGGTGATGTGGTCGACGTGGTCGATCGGCGAGCGTTCCCGGTAGCGGGCGGGGACCTCGTCGATGGGGCCGACCAGCGACTCCAGGTACCGCGACTCGAAGTCGTGGGTCTCCCCCGTGGCCCAGGCGAAGAGGTCGAGGACAGGGAAGAGGACGGTGCCGCAGGCGTACACATCCGTGGTGGCGAGTGAGGCGGCGGCGGTCCAGCCGCCCGCGCTGCCGCCGCGGATCGCCAAGCGGGCGGGGTCCGCGGTCCCCTCGTCGGCGAGCGCCTGCGCGACGGCCGCGCAGTCCTCGACGTCGACGACGCCCCACTGCTCCTTGAGCCGGTCGCGGTACTCGCGGCCGTAGCCGGTGGAGCCGCCGTAGTTGACCTCGGCCACCCCGATGCCGCGGGAGGTGAAGTAGGCGATCTCCAGGTCGAGCACGAGCCCCGCACGGCCGGTCGGGCCGCCGTGCGCCCTGACGACGAACGGCGGCAGCTCGTCGTCGGGCGCCACCCGGTCGGGGCTGTGCGGGGGGTAGATGTGGGCGTGGATCTCGCGGTGCCCGGGCCCGGTGAAGGTACGGATCTGCGGCTCGGGGTAGTACGCCGGGTCCACGGGGTCGTCGTGCGGGCTGCCGATGACGCGGGCGCGACCGGTACGGGTGTCCAGCTCCACGATCTCGTACGCGCTGCGCGGGCTTGCCGCCACGCCGAACACCCGGTCGCCGTGCACGGCGAGGGTCGGCGCCCACTCGCTCCACGGCCCGGGGGCGTCGACGAGTTCGCCGGTCTCCGGGTCCAGTATCCCGAGCGCGGTCGCCCCTCTGCCGTGGATGACGGCGATCAGTCCACCGGGGAGCGGCCTGAACCACTGCGAGCCGATCTTCCACAGCGGCCCGCCGAACTCCTCGCCGCGGCCCGGGCACAGCGGTGTGCGCCTCTCGGGGTCCGCGGCGCCGGGCCTGATGCGCTGGAGCTCCCACCATCCGCCGCCGTCGGCGCTGAACAGGAGAGAGCCGTCGGGGGCCCATTCGACCTGGGCGACCGACTCGTCGCTCCCGCCCGCCACCGCCCGGACGTTCTCGAACGGGCCGTGCTCCGTCACGTCGCCGACCATGACGACGGTGCCGTCCCACGGCATCCGCGGATGGTCCCAGGCGATCCAGGCCGCCCTGGTCCCGTCGGGCGACAGCCGCGGCCCCGTGACGAAGTGGTGCCGATCGTCACTGAGTTCGCGTACCGCGGACCGGTCACCGGCCGCCGAGCCGTCCAGCGGTACGGCGGCCACGACCCGGCGGACGTCGGTGGGAGAGGGTCCGGTGAACTCCTCGAGGACGCACCACACCTCGCCGCGCTCGGGCCGCGGTTGCGGATCGGCCCAGCGCAGTCCGCCGCCGATGTCCGACACGGGGGTGAGGGGCATCGGCTCGGCGCCCGGACGGTCGGGCTCGTAGGCGTAGAGCCGCTGGTCGGGGAAGTGGACGAACACGACGAGCGGGCCGTGCTCCGCACGGTCGAAGCCGGCCCAGGGGATGCCGCCGTACTCGATGACGCGGCTGCGGACGTCCCACGGGGCGGGGAGCACCGATTCCTCTGCGCCGTCGGACCGCCTGCGCATCAGGGCGCGTCTGCCTCCCTCCGCCGGGCGGGGCGCGGTCCACCACACCTCGTCGCCGACCACGTCGAGATACTCGGGGCGTCCGTCGTGCGACGCGGCCAGGGCCGCGTCGATCGGCGACGGCCAGGTTCCGTAGGCCCCGGTGGGCACCATGTCCGATCCCCCTAAGCGGTCTGCAGATAGTGGTCGAGGACCCGGACGCCGAAGTGGAGGGCGTCGACGGGGACGCGTTCGTCGACGCCGTGGAAGAGCGCCTGGTAGTCGAAGCCGGGTGGCAGCTTCAGCGGTGAGAAGCCGTAGCCGGTGATGCCGAGCCGGGCGAACTGCTTGGCGTCGGTGCCGCCCGACATGCAGAACGGGACCACGTGGGCGTCGGGGTCGAACGCCTCGATCGCGGCGCGGAGTTTGGCGAAGGTCGGGGAGTCGACCGGCGCCTGGAGGGCGATCTCGTTGTGGTAGAAGTCCCATTGGACGTCCGGGCCGGTGAGCGCGTCCATGGTCGCGTGGAACTCTTCGTCGGTGCCGGGGAGGATCCGCCCGTCCACGTAGGCGGTGGCGTTGCCGGGGATGACGTTGAGTTTGTAACCGGCGTTCAGCATTGTCGGGTTGGAGCTGTTGCGGACCGTCGCCTCGACGAGCTTCGCGGCCGGGCCGAGCTTGGCGAGCAGCTCGTCGACGTCGAACCCGGTGGTCTCCAGGTCCTTCCTTGTCACGTCGATGCCATGGAGCGCGGCGAGTTCGAGCAGGGCGGCCTTGACGGTCGGTGTGAGCCGTACCGGCCAGTGGTGTTCGCCGATCCGGGCGACCGCCGCGGCGAGCCGGGTCACGGCGTTCTCGCGGTTGACCTTGGAGCCGTGGCCCGCCCTGCCGTCCGCGGTGAGTCTCATCCACGCCGTGCCGCGTTCGCCGGCGGCGACCGGGTAGAGCGCCATGTCGGGGCCGGCGTGGAAGGTGTAGGCGCCGGATTCGCTGATGCCTTCGGTGCAGCCGTCGAAGAGGTCGGCGTGCTCGGTGGCGAGGAAGCCGGAGCCGTCCTCGGCGCTCGCCTCCTCGTCGGCCGTGTACGCGATCACGATGTCGCGGCGGGGCCTGATGCCGTGCCGGGCCCAGGCCCTTACCACCGCGAGGACCATGGCGTCCATGTTCTTCATGTCGACGGCGCCGCGGCCCCAGACCACTCCGTCGCGGACCTCGCCCGAGAAGGGGTGAACGGTCCAGTCGGCGGGCTCCGCGGGGACCACGTCGAGGTGGCCGTGGACGAGGAGCGCGTCGGCGGCCGGGTCCCAGCCTTCATAGCGGGCCACCACGTTGGTGCGGCCGGTGGTGCGTTCCAGCAGGACCGGGTCGAGCCCCGCGTTGACCAGCCTTTCGGCGACGTACTCGGCGGCGGGCCGCTCACGGCAGTCGCCGCCACCACGGTTGGTGGTGTCGATGCGGATGAGCTCGGAGGTGAAGGTCACCACCTCGTCGAGGGCGCGGGCGTCGATGGGGGTCTCTGTCACGTCAGCCATACTGCTCCTCCACGGCGGCGGAGACGATCGTCGTGACCGCCTTGAATGTGCGGATGCCCTCGTACATCGTCCCGCTGGTGTACACCACCCGCCTCTCCCCCCGGGCCCGTGCCACGCCCGGGACGACGGTGGCCGCGGCCGCGAGGTGCTCGGCGTCGAACTCGAGCTCGACGGTGAACGGCCCGCCCTCCACGGGCGCGTGGCGTACGGCGAGGGCGGCGGCCTCCTTGGCCGCGGCGCGGATGTCCGCCGCGGTGCGGGCCGGGGTCCGGCAGACGGCCGCATAGCGCGAAACATGGTCCTTGACCGCGACCTTGAGCGCTTCGGGGGCGTAGCCGAGGGCGTCCTCGCAGGTCAGGTCGTCTCCGGTGACAAGGACGACGGGGACGCCGTATTCGGCGACGACATGGGCGTTGAGCAGGCCCTCGCTCGCGCGGACGCCGTTCAGCCAGACACCGGTGATTGAGTTGGCGAGGTAGGTGTGGGCCAGGACGCCTTCCGCGCCGGCGCCGGTGTGGTAGCCGATGAAGGCGATGCCGTCGACGTCGCCGTGCTGGACGCCCTCGACCATGGACAGCGACTTGTGACGCCCGGTGAGCATCTCGGCGCGTTCGTCGAGTTCCTCGAGAAGGAGGTTGCGCATCGTCCAGTGGGCCTCGTTGATCAGCACCTCGTCGGCGCCGCCGTCGAAGAAGCCGAGGACGGCCGCGTTCACGTCGGAGGTGAACAGGGAGCGGCAGCGTTCCCACTGGGGTGTGCCGGGCAGGACGTCGGCCGGCCATGTCACCCCCGTGGCGCCCTCCATGTCGGCGCTGATAAGGATCTTCACGGCTCTCTCCGTTCCGCCACGGCCACGCTGCCAGAAGTGCACCTTACGACAGGGTGGCCGTGGAGCGGAGTGGCTGGTCACGCCGCGTCCCGGCCGCTCCGGGGAGCGGCCGGGTGCGGCCCGCTAACCGAGGACCTTCTCCAAGGAGGCGAGGGCCGAACCGAGTTCCTCTTGGGTGATGGTCAGCGGCGGCGCGATCCGGATGGTGGAACCGTGGGTGTCCTTCACGAGGATGCCCTCGGCCATCAGCCGTTCGCTGATCTCCCGGCCGCTGCCGATGGCCGGGTCGACGTCGACGCCCGCCCACAGCCCGCGGGAGCGGAAGCCGATCACGCCCTTGCCCACCAGCCCCGTGAGGCCCTCCCGCAGCACCTCGCCCAGGTCGGCGGCCCTGCGCTGGAACTCTCCGGTGGCCAGCAGGTCGACCACGGCGGAACCGACCGCGGCGGCCAGCGGGTTGCCGCCGAAGGTGGAGCCGTGCTCGCCGGGGCGCAGCACGCCCAGCACGTCCCGGCGAGCGACGACCGCGGAGACGGGGACGATGCCGCCGCCGAGCGCCTTGCCGAGCAGCAGCATGTCGGGGACGACCGACTCGTGGTCGACGGCGAGGGTCGTGCCGGTGCGTCCGAGACCGGACTGGATCTCGTCGGCGATGAACAGGCACCCGGCCCGCCGGGTCAGCTCGCGCACGCCCGCGAGGTAGCCGTCGTCGGGGATGAGGACGCCCGCCTCGCCCTGGATCGGCTCGATGAGCACGGCGGCCGTGGTCTCCTCGATCGCGTTCTCGAGCGCGGCCAGGTCGTTGTAGGGCACGATCCGGAAGCCTGGCGTGAAGGGGCCGAAGCCGCCGCGCGCCGACTCGTCGGTGGAGAAGCTGACGATGGTGGTGGTGCGGCCGTGGAAGTTGCCGTCGGCGACGATGATCGTCGCCCGGTCGGGTGCGACGCCCTTGATTTCGTAGGCCCATTTGCGAGCGACCTTGACCGCGCTCTCGACGGCCTCCGCGCCGGTGTTCATCGGCAGGGTCATCTCGAGGCCGGTGAGCTCGGCGAGACCTTCCGCGAAGCCGGCGAGCCGGTCGTTGTGGAAGGCGCGCGAGGTGAGGGTGACCTCGTCGAGCTGGCGGTGGGCGGCGGCGACGAGGCCGGGGTGGCGGTGGCCGAAGTTGAGCGCCGAGTAGCCGGCCAGCATGTCGAGGTAGCGGCGGCCCTCGACGTCCTCGACCCAGACGCCCTCGGCGCGTGCGACGACGACGGGAAGCGGGTGGTAGTTGTGCGCGAGCGCCGTGCTCTCGGCGCGGATGAGCTCCTCGGATGAGCGCTGCGTGCGTACGGGGGTGAGAGTCATGCGCGGATCTCCTGAGTGCAGCACTTGATGCCGCCGCCGGCCTTGTGGAATTCGGACATGTCTACGGGGACGGGCTCGTAGCCGTGTTCGGCGAGCTGTCCGACGAGTGCCTTCGCCTGCGGGGCCACGAGGACGTGGCGGCCGTCGGACACGGAGTTGAGGCCGAAGGCCATGGCGTCCTCGCGTGTGGCGATCACCGCGTCGGGGAACAGCCGCCGCAGCACCGCGAGGCTGCCCGGCGAGAACGCCTCCGGGTAGTAGGCGATGTTCGCGCCTTGCCCGTCGCTCCCGTCGTCGAGGACGAACAGGGCGGTGTCGAGGTGGTAGAAGTACGGGTCGACGAGCCGGAGGCCGATCACGGGTACGCCGAAGAACTCCTGAACCTCGCGGTGCGCCTCGGTGGTCGTCCGGAATCCCGTGCCGGCCAGGATGTGGCCGCCGACGGGGACGAGGTCTCCCTCGCCCTCGCACACCGACCCGGGCCGGTGCATGTCGAATCCCGCGACCTTGAACCAGGCCGCGTACGCCTCTTCCTCCGGCCGGCGCTGCGGCGCGTGGAAGCGGGAGCCGAAGACCTTGCCGTCGAGGACCAGCGCGCAGTTGGCGGCGAAGACCATGTCGGGCAGTTCGGCGTGGGGCTCCACGGACTCGACCTTGTGGCCGAGAGCGCGGTAGGCGTCGGTCAGGGCGTTCCACTGGGACCGGGCGAGGTCCTGATCGACCTCGGTGTTCTCGGTCATCCACGGATTGATGGCGTACTTCACGTCGAAGTAACGGGGTTCGCAGACCAGGTAACGCCTGGGGCGAGGCACGCGGCTGGGTGGCACCCGGGGTTCCTCCCGATTCCTGAGATGGCCGGTGACGACCGGTGACGACCGGTGACGTCTCAACGGTAGGAATCGGGAGGTTCGGGCGACAAGGAACAACCGCTGCGTGTATGCGCAGCAATCCTGCGTCGTACGGCCCCTCGGCGGCGTTTCGCGTCGCCCGCCGGGCCTGCACCACCCGTTCGGGCTATGCGGGCGGCGCGCCGTGCCACCGCCAAGTGACGGGGCGTGGCCGCCCGGGGAGGTCGAGGCGGCCGGTGCACCAGAGCAGCGCGGGCCAGGGTGCGGCGTCCGCGGGGGCGTCGGGGAACAGCCGGGCGAGCACCCGTGAGCAGATGCCGGCGGGCGGGTCCCAGGTGAGGCCGAGCCCGTCGGCGATGTCGTGGGTGTGCACCAGGGTCTCCACGATGCCCATCGCGGCGAAGCCCTCGGCGTCGGACGCACCGAAGACATGGTGGGAACGCACCTGCGGCGATGTCGTGCGCGCCATGGCGACGAGCAGCGCGCCGCCGGCCTCCAGCACCTGGAGCAGCCCGTCGGGGCCCGCCGCGCGATCGGCGTGGACGGAGTTGGCGGGACCGCCGGGCCGGCGGCTCTCGTAGGCGAAGGGCACCTCCCGGTCCAGCGGCGGGGTGCGGGGCCGAGTTGTACGGCGTAGGCGAACAAGTCGTCGGCGAGGTGCTCCACGGTCTCCCAGCAGGTCCACTCGAGGGTGCCCGCGTTGCCGTCCCAGGCCGTCGCGGGTACCTCTCGGAGGGCGGCGACGGCGAGCCGCACGGCGGCGTCGAGGTCGTCGGCGGTGACGGGTGGGCGGCCGTTCACCGCAGGAACGCCGACGTGGCCGCGACGAAACGCTCGGCGTCGTCGAGCCACGGGAAGTGCCCGGCTCCCGGCTGGAGGACGAGCTCGGCCTGTGGGAACAGTCCGGCGACTTCGCTCATGGCGGAGGGCGGGGAGTTGAGGTCGACCTCGCCGGCGAGCACCAGCACCGGCGAGGTGAACCGCCCCAGCGCGGTGCGGGTGGCCTCGGGGTCGTAGGCGCCGTCGGCGCCGAAGGCGGCTGCCGACGCGTCGTTGCGCTGTTCGTCCTCCGCCGCCCGGTGGGCCCGCGCCGCCTCGTCCCAGCGGCCGTAGAAGAAGGGGGCGACGGCCCGCTGGGCGTCGCCGTCCGCCTTTGCGGCGAAGACCTCCTCGAGGGCGGCGAACGCGGTCGGGAACCACGGTTCGTCCTTGCGGAGCAGCGCCGTTTCCCGCCGGGTCTGCGCGGTGACGGTGACGCCGAGTGCCATGACGCTCGGTGTGATCAGGGCGAGTCTGCCGACCCGCTCGGGAAGGGCCGCCGCGTAGAGGGCCACCAGGTTGGTGCCGGCGGAGTGCCCGAGCAGGTCGGCCCGCTCGAGGCCGAGGTGCTTGCGCAGGGCTTCCAGGTCGTCGACGAGCCGGTCGCAGCGGTAGGAGGAGGTGTCCCGCGGCACCTCCGACCGTCCGGTGCCCCGGAGATCGAGCATGATCAGCCGACGGTGCGCGGAGAGCCCTCCGAGGTCGCCCAGGTATGTGGAGTCCCGCATGGGTCCGCCGGGGACGCAGATCAGGGGCGCGCCGTGCCCGGACACCCGGTAGGAGAGACGGGTTCCGTCGTGCGCGGAAAAGGTAGGCATGGGCCGAGACCCTTTCACCGGCGGTCCGGCAGGGCAACCGGGTTCTGTGCGCCTGCCGGAGAGGGGTCCACATGACGGACATGGGGTCACATGCCGGCGTCGCCACTCGTCGCGGCGCGGCCGGCGCCGGCCTCCGGGCTGCCTGTCAGCAGGTGGGACAGCACCATGTAGCTGATCGTCTTGCGGATGAACGGCTCGGCCCGGATGCGTTCGAGGACCTCTTCGAAGTGCTCGACGTCCGTCGCCCGTACGTGCAGCAGCGCGTCCGCGCCGCCGGTCACCGTCATCGCGGCCGTGATCTCCGGGTGGTTGCGCACGACTTCGGCGAGCCGCCGGGGCGGGGCGGCGCCGTCGCAGTACACCTCGACGTAGGCCTCGGTGGCCCAGCCGAGCGCGGCGGGACGCACCGTGGTGGTGAAACCGGTGATGATGTCGTTCTCGCGCATCCGGTCGACCCGGCGCTTGACCGCCGTGGCCGACAGCCCGATCGCCGAGCCGATCTCCGTGAAACTGGTCCGCGCGTTCTGCACCAGGGCCGCGACGATCTTGCGGTCGAGATCGTCGAACGGCGCGGATCTGTTCGTCATGTCAAGGTTCCTCCGGACGGCCCTGTCGCGCGCGGACCCTATCGGAAGATTGCCATGGCCTGCACTTCCAGCACCGCTTCCTCGGAGTTCCAGTCCTGGACCTTGCCGAGGCAGCGGGCGGAGAACGTGCCGCTCGGCACCTGGTTGCGCAGCCCTTCGGTGGCGCAGGTGACCCGTACGCGCGGCCCCGCGGCCGGGTCCTCGGGGTCACCGTACGGCGCGAGGAACACCGTGGACTCGGGCGACTCGTCGATCTTTCGGAAGCGGCCGCGGATGAGCACGAAGTCCTCGATGTCCCGCAGCCGTACATCCTGCTGGGAGGAGCGGCCCTCACCGCCGGGCCGGTTCGCCAGTGCCCGGGTGAGTGCCGCGTTGCGTCTGACCGTGCCGCCCGCGAGGTCGACATGGACGATGACGTCGTTCTCCTCGAGCACGTCCATGATGATCCCGATCACCGAGATGGGTTCCGCGACTTCCATGTACTTGCTGACGATCTCGCTGTTGTCACGCCTCCCCCCGCCTGCGCTCAGTCCGAAGACGGTGGCTCTGATGGTGCCGTCCTTGCTGTCGCTGGTCCGCTGCTCGACCTCCTTTCGCAGCGCCGCCGCGTAACCGCGCATCTGGTAGTGGTCCATGACGGACCGGTCGTGGAGGTAGAAGCAGATGCTGTAGGTGAGGTTCCGGGCCCCGCCGCGCCGGCCGGCTGCCAGCCGTGCGGCGGCGAGGACGAGCAGTGCCCCCGCCCCCGCGGCAGTCAGGAGCCACAGCAGCATCCAGGGCCACCAGACGCTCCACCACATCTCAGTGAACACACCCACGGATCTCCTTGAACGCGCTGAGAAGGGACCGGTCGGTGGCGTCGACCATGCGGCCGCCCGTCGCCCGTGCCCCTCGGTCGAGTTCCCTCGTGTCCGCCTCGCCGTAGCGGATCGTGTACGTGCGCACCCGGCGGGCGTCCTCCGGCAGCCGCGCGTGCCCACGGACGAAGGCGTCCACGTCCATGCCGGCGTTGTTCTCACCGTCCGTCATCAGCACGATGGAGATCCGCCGTTCCGGCCTGTCCCGCGGCTCGCGGGCCACGGTGCGGTACGCGTGGTCGAGCGAGGACCATATGGCGGTGGATCCGGCGAAGTCGTCGGACGCCACGACCTCGCGCAGCCGCTCCAGGTCCCGCTGCCCCTCGTAAGTGATGTTGCGCTCCTCGAGCACGCGGCCGCCGAACCGCATCACGGTGAGCGTCTCGCCCCGGTAGAAGCGGACGAACTTTCCCGAGGCCGAGTCGTCGCCGCCGGCGAGACCGTCGATGGTCTCGCGCAGTGCCGCGATGCGTTCGCCCCGCATCGAGCTGGAGAAGTCGAGGACGAAGATCACCTGGGCCGCCCGGTCCCGTTCCGGGTCGCCGTAGTCCGCGAGGAGACGATCGACGACCTTCTGATCGTCCGGGAAGTACAGTGCGTTGCCGACCGGCTCACGCAGCCGGTCGATCCGGGGCACACCGGGGTCGATCGGCCGGCGCAGAGTGCGTTCCATGATCTTCTTCTGGACGGGTCCGCTGCGCAGCCAGTCGACGAGCCTGTCGTAGGCCGCCCGCTTGGAGGGGTCGAGCAGCAGGACCGGATAGTCGGAGAGCACCATGCCGTCCCTGGGATAGACGATCTCCAACGGCTCGCGGAGCTTGCCGCTGCTGTTGAGCGCCAGCAGTTCGGACTCGTAGGTGATCAGCCCGTTCAGTTCGTCCTGGCGCGCGACGTAGCCGTCGGCGAGCTCCCCGGAGGCGTCGCCGGTGAGGAGGTGCCCGGCGAAGAAGCCGTGCAGCCGCTCACAGGAGACGTCCTGCGGACGCAGAGCGGTACCCGTGCCCGCGGCGGCCGTCGCCACCCCGACGAGGGCCGCGAGACCGCTGTTGGTGTGCCGCGGGTCGGCCATGCCGAAGCGCAGCGATCCGTCCGCCGCGGCGTCGGCGGCGTCCGCCCAGGAGATCCGGCCGCCCGCCGCGGCCCGGCGCAGCCTGTCGGCCGTGGCCCGCTTCACGCCGAGGACGACGGGCGAGCGCATGATGTTGGTGGCCAGCGGTTTCTCCCCGTGCCCGCCGTTCGCCTTGACCTTGAGCAGGTAGTAGCGGTCGGAGGAGAGCCAGGCGACGTCGTGCCGGGGGCGGCCTTCGTGCGCCGCGAGTTCGTTGCTGGCGTCCACCGTGCCCCGGTGTTCCATCTCGAGCGTGATGCCGGTGTCGCGGCGCAGGTCGTCGAGCAGGGGGGCCATGTCGGCGAGCTCGGAACTGGCCAGCACGCGCAGGGTCACCGGCTCGGGGCCGCCGGGCGCGCAGGCCGTGGCCGCGGCGAGCCACAGGCCCGCCATGCACAGGGCGATCAGCGAGATCGCCCGGCGCCGGGGCCTCATCAGGGCCGCCCCGGCAGGACGTCGGCCGGGGGACAATCGCCCACGACGGAGATCATCCTCTCCAGGTAGCGAAGCCTCGGCATCGCGGTCCGGGTGTCGTCGCCTTCCGTCGCGGGGGTGGGGACGCCGCGCTCCTCGAGGAACCGCGTCAGCTGGTCCCCGGCGACCTGCCCCGTCGGATCGAGGATACGGAAGCCCAGCTCCATGGCGCGCTGCCGCAGTTCGGGGTCGTGCGTGATCAGTTCGCCGAGCCGATCGCCGTCCTTGTTGAGGGCGATGAACTGCGGCTGGGTGACGAACTGTCCGGAGGGGTAGAGAAGGACCCGCTGCTCGTCGAGTTTCTTCGACCGTGCCTTGTAGTTCAGCTGGTAGGCCAGGTACTGGTGCTCGTAGGCCACCACCACGGGCGCGATGTTCTTGCCCTCCGGCGATACATAGGTGCGGAACACGTCCGCGGCGGGCAGGCCCTGTTCCAGCAGGTGCTTGATCTCGCGGCCGCGCGCGTCGGCCTCCTGGTCGGTGTCGGGCACCTCGTCGCCGTCGCCGTGCCAGGTGAACGCCACCAGGGCGAGGTAGGTGCCTGCCGAGTTGGAACCGCAGACGTCGGGGGTCTGCGCGACGATGCGGTTGGCGTTGGCGATACCGTGCCGCTCGATGCCGATGTCGTCCCAGCGCCTCTTGTCGTGAATGTGGCGCAGGAACCCGGCCATGTCCAGGACGTAGTAGGGCGGCTGGTCCGCGACCGCTCCCGTCCCCCGGTGCGCCTTGGCCACGCCCGCGTCCTCGAGCGTTCTGGCGTACTCCCGGTAGGTGGCCAGCACGATGGGGCTGACGAAGGGACGGTGCACCTTGGCGTACTGGTTGCTCTTGGCCCGTTCGGCGGTGATCAGGTCCCCGGCAGGCTGACCGGAGGGGAAGACGAAGTCGTACGAGGAGATGTCCCGGATCGCGACCTCCCGCGAACCCGACGCCGTGATGTGGACCCGTATGTGATGCTTCATCAGAATTCGCTGGACCTCTTCGTCCTCGAAGAAGTCCCGCTTGGACGCCATCTTCCCTTCCAGGGTGATGACGGCCTGGAAGGGCAGCAGGACGTTCCCGGACACGGCCAGCACGGCGACGCCTGTCAGCACGGCCGCCAGCAGGGGCAGAACGACGAGGAGGAAACCGCGCCTCGACCATGACGAGCGCGACTCACGCTTGATGCCCAGCCGCGGTTCCGCTGTGACCCGTCTCTCTCCGACAGCCACGGGCGCTCCCCCTTCGTCCCCCGCGTCACCTCGGGAACAGCCTTACCCTTCCGGGCGGCTCCAGTACGACAACTCGGCCAATATTCGGTGAACAACTCCGTTGGGGTGAAGCCGTGTTGGCCGACAGGCGCACCCGTCAGCCGTCGGCCAGGCGGACTGTGCTCAGGACCTTGCGGACGACTCCGTCCGGCACCTCCTCGCCTACCCCCTTCGCTCCTACGAACGTCCAGGAGACGATGTCGCCCTCCGGGCTCTTGAAGGCGAAGGCGGTCGCCTTTCCGTCGGTGTCGCACTTGCCCCCGGGTTCGACGCCCGTGGAGGAGGCGGTGGCCACACTGCCGGTGATGCCTGAGGCGGTGGTGTACGGCTCTGCCGCGCCCTTGGTCACCTTGGCCTTGTCCGGCTGGGTGTAGCCGCCGTACACCCACAGGGAGGCGTTGTCGCGGGCGGCCTCCTGCGGCGTTCTCGCCCCGCGTTCGCCGCGGGAGCCGGCGGCGGCGAGCCAGGTCTCGTCGGACGAGCCGTCCAGGTCCGCGTCGGAGACGCACCACTTCTCCTTGAGCATCGCCGGAGCGGAGAAACCGACGAGGGGGATCTCCTGCGGGTCCCCGTCGTCGGCGACATAGGTCGCCCACGACGTCGGCTTCAGGCCCCACTCGGGCGGCACGTCAAAGACGATGCCGGTCCTCGGGTTCGTCACGGTCCGCCAGCCGGGCACGGTCGGCTGCTCGCCGGCGTCCGTACGGGCGTCGTCCGCCGCAGGTGCGGAGAAGGCAGGGGCGGGCGGACGGGCGCTGTCGTCACCGTCGCCGCCGAGGACCAGATATCCGGTGACCGCGGCGGCCACGACGACGACCGCGGCCGCGACCACGGCGACGACCATGACGGTCCCGCGGCGCTCGCGGACGGATGCGGCGGGGCCGGCGGGCTGCGTGGGCATGTCCCACCGCTGCCGGGGGTCGCCCGACGGCCCGTAGGGACCGGGCTGCGGGTGGCGCGGGCGCTGCCCGCCTTCCGGGTGCTGTTGTCCAGGACTCATGAGCGGCAACCCTAGAAGGCGCGCCGGAGCGCCTCAGGGGAGGGGCAGTTCGAACCAGACCGTCTTGCCGCCCGCGGTGCGGTTCGTGCCCCACTCCCGCGACAGGGCGCTCAGCACCCGCAGACCGCGCCCGCCGTCCTCGTCGGGGCGGGCGTCCAGCAGGGTCGGCAGGGTGTGGTCGTCGTCCGCCACCTCGCACAGCAGCGAATCGGCCCGTACGAGCCGCAGTTCGGCGCGGCGGCCGGAGGCGTGCCGCACCGCGTTGGCGACGACCTCGCCGACCAGGAGTTCCGCCGTGCCGGTGAGCTTCCCGAGCCCCCAGGCGTTCAGCTGTCCTCGCACCAGTCGCCGTGCTCTCGCCGCCTCCCGCGGCTCGAGCGAGAGGTCCCAGGTGGCGACGGAGCCGGGATCGATGCCGTTCAGCCGCGCCATCAGCAGGGCGACGTCGTCCTTGCGCCCGCCACGCGTGTTCAGCGCGCGGATGATCGTGTCGCAGGCCTCGTCCATCGACGCCGCGGGGTGCGCGGCGGACTCGCAGAGCGTCGCGAGACCCACGCCGATGTCCTCGCCGCGTACCTCCACCAGCCCGTCGGTGCACATCACGAGCCGGTCGCCGGGCGACACCGCGACGCGGACACTGCGGAAGGGCACCCCGCCCACCCCGATGGGCGCTCCCGAGGGCAGTTCCAGCAGTTCGCTGCGGCCGTCGGCGGCGCGGACGAGCACCGGGGGCACATGGCCCGCGTTGGCCAGCTCCAGCTCGCCGCGGACCGGGTCGTACACCGCGTAGACACAGGTGGCCAGGTAGTGCTCGCCGAGGCGCTGGGCGAGGTCGTCGAGGTTGCGCAGGAGTTGGGCGGGCGGCAGGTCGAGCGCCGCCATCGTCTGCACCGCGGTACGCAACTGGCCCATCATCGCGGCCGAGTTGAGCCCGTGACCCATCACGTCGCCGACAACGAGCGCGGTGCGTGAGCCCGGCAGCTTCACGGAGTCGAACCAGTCACCGCCGACCCGGCCCAGCATCGTGCCCGGCAGATAGCGGGTCGCCGTGTCGCAGCCCGCCGTGCGTGGGGCGACCTGCGGCAGCATCGAATCCTGGAGCGTCTCCGCGACGTTCTCCTGGTAGGTGTACATACGGGCGTTGTCGAGCACCAGCCCCGCACGGGCGGCCAGTTCTGCGCCGGTGACCCGGTCCATGTCGTTGAACAGGGGCCGTTCGGGGTGGCGCAGCAGGATCATGCAGCCGAGGACCACGTTGCGTGCCTTGAGCGGTGCGACCAGCATGGATCGGCCGTTGATCAGCGGGCGCATGTCCCGCTTGTCGAACTGCTCGGCCATGGCGGTGCCCATCTCCTCCGTGATCCGCGGCACCAGGACCGGCTCACCGGAGACCATGCACTGGAAGAACGGGGTGTGGGCGGGGAACGGCATGGACTCGCCGACGGGGACGATGTCGTCCCAGCGGCCGGGCTCGTCGACGTGCTCGAACGCCACCCGGTGCCACATGGTCGTCGCGTCGGGGTCCCCGTCGCAGAAGCCCTCGCCGGCGACGACCTCCTCCCGCAGATAAGTGCACGCCACGTCGCTGAAACGGGGCACGATCGCGGAGCTGATCTCCCGGACGGTGCGGGCGAGGTCCAGTGAGGAGCCGATCCGGCCGCTGACCTCGTTCAGGAACTCCAGGCGTTCGCGCACCGCGGCGTATTCGAGGTCCGGCCCGAGCTCCGCCTCCTCCACGGGATGCCCGGCCGCGAGCGCATGCTCGGCAGCCTGCTGCCGTGCCCTGCGGGCGGCGCGGCGGGGCACGCCCCAGTCGGGGGTGACGGGCACCCGGTCGTGGTGGCTGAACTCGAGGACGGGGTAGCCGAGGTCGAGGATCCGGGAGACGATCCGCGTCGACTCCCGCACGCTCATGCTGGGCAGGATCTCCGGGAGCCGGCGCGCCAGTTCCTCGGCGCCGGGGAATTCGGTGTGCAGGGCGAAGCCGGGCGCGATCCGTTCGACGCTGCCTTCATCGGTCCCGAGCCGCCCTGCGTCCGCCGCGAGGACGAGCAGCCGCTCCTCGCCGGGGCCCACCATCGGATACGCCCACCACAGCACGTCGACCCGGTCCTGGCCCGGTTCGGAGACCCGGGCACGGCCGGCCGTCGGATAAGCGGTGAGCCCGCCCAGGCACGCGTCCAGGCCCTGCCCAAGCCCGCTGTACGCGCTGCATGCGGGGCAGGGGCCGATGCCGTCGCCGTCGTGCTCCGCCTCATGGTCGCAGTCCTCACCGGCCAGGGCGCCGGAGACCGGCAGCAGTTCGACGGCCGGACGCCCGAGCGCCTCCGCCTTCGTGGGGCCGAAGAGGCGTCGCGCACCGGTGGACCAGTGCGACACCAGGCCGTCACCGTCCACGACGATCACGGCAAGCGGAATCCGTCCGGCCACCGGGTACCGCTGTCGGGGCACCGGCGGAACGCCACTGTCCACGAGTGGATGCTCCTTCCCCGCCGCCAGGAGACAACGGCCTTGTTCACCACGGTAGGGGTATCTCCACGCCTGGCGCCGGGCGTTGGTGGAAGAGGTCGTGCGCCCGCGCGAAGCCGGCGGACGGCCGAGCGGGCGCAGGCCTCCCGGGGCGCCGGCGAGCCGCGCAGCGTGCGCCCTCTCACCCCGCAGCTGGGAAGGGGCGCCGGGCCCTGGAGTCAGTCGGCGTGACCGAGTTGCAGGTCGCGCTCGGTGCGCCCGCCGCCGGCGACCTGCAGCACGGTCGCGACCGGCGGGTAGCCCGACGCGATGACCGTGTACTCGCCCGACGACAGGTCGACGAAGCGGAATGTGCCGTCGGGCCCGGTGGTGAGCGTGTCGACCACGTTGCCGGCCGCGTCGAGCAGGGTCACGCGGGCGTCGTCGACCGGCCGGCCGTCGCCCGCCCGCACGGTTCCGCGCAGCACGGCCCCGCCGGCCAGCTCGATGTCCTGGCGGGTCTCCCGGGACGCCTGCACGCTGACGGGGTGTGCGGCGGGCCGGAAGGCGGGGGCGCTGGCCGCCAGGGTGTATTCCCCCGCCACCAGTTCGCTGATCACATAGCTGCCCTCGCGCCCGCTGCGGGTGGTGGCCACGACCTCGCCGCGCACGTCGGTGAGGGTGACGGCAGCGTCCCGTACGGGGCTGCCGTCGGCCGTGACGACCATCCCGGCGAGGCGGCCGGCTCCGCCGAGGACAACGTCGAGGTCCACGGGCCGCTCGCCCACGGTGACCGTGACGGCCTGGGGCTGGTGGCCGCCGGCCGCCGCGATCATCACGTACGCCCCCGGACCGGGGGCGCTCAGCGCGTACCGGCCGTCCTCGCCGCTCGCGCCCCGGCCGATCTGGGTGCCCTGCACGTCGATCAGGGTCAGTGCGGCGCGCGGGACGCTGGTGCCGTCGTGGTGCTGGACACTGCCGCAGACGGGTACACCGGGCTGGTACGGAGCGGCCGGCTGCCCTGCTGCGGGCGCGGGGGCGGTGCGGGCGTGCGGCACGGCGGCGTCGGCGGGGGCGTAGTGGGACACCAGTGGTCTCTCCTTGAGGAAGAAGGCGATGAGCAGGCCGAGGACGAGCACCGGCACGAGGTAGAGGAAGATCCGTGGCATCGCGTCGGCGTAGGCCTGCACGTACGCGTCGCGCAGTGCGGGCGGCATGGCGTGCACCAGCTGCGGAGTGATGGCGGCCGGGTCGGGCAGGCCCGCGCCGGCCGGGACGCGGTCGGCGAGCGCGTCGGTGAGCCGGTCGGCGAAGAGCGTGCCGAAGACGGCGGCGCCGACGCTGCCGCCGATCTGGCGGAAGTAGTTGTTGGCGCTCGTCGCGGTGCCGAGGTCGGCGGGCGGCACGGCGTTCTGCACGGCGAGGATCAGGACGGGCATCGCCAGGCCGATGCCGACACCGAGGACCGCCTGCCCGATGCTGTACTCGAGCCGAGAGGTGTCCACCTCCAGCCGGGACAGCAGCCACATGCCGACGACCGAGATCGCGCTGCCGAGCACGGGGTAGACCTTGTAGCGACCGGTGCGGCTGATGAGCCTGCCGGAGACGATCGAGGCGACGACGACCCCGCCCATCATCGGCAGCATCAGCAGGCCCGACTCGGTGGCGCTGGCCCCGTCGACCATCTGGAGGAAGGTCGGCAGATAGCTGGCGGCGCCGAAGAGGGCGATGCCGACGACCGCGCCGACGAGCGAGGTGATGTTGAAGACGGAGTCCTTGAACAGGCGCAGCGGGATGATCGGTTCGGGTGCGTAGCGCTCGACGACGAGGAGGAGCACGGTACTTGCCGCGGCGCCGGCGCCGAGTCCGAGGATCACGCGGGAGCCCCACGCATACTCGGTGCCGCCCCAACTGGTGAGCAGCACCAGGCAGGTGGAGGCGGCGGCGAGGAACAGGGCGCCGAGGACGTCGAGTCGGGCCCTGCCCTCGGGCCTGGGCAGTTTGAGGACCACGCTGACGACGACCAGGGTGATCAGGCCGAAGGGGACGTTGAAGTAGAAGCACCAGCGCCAGGAGGCGTGATCGGTGAAGAACCCGCCGAGCAGCGGACCGGCGACGGAGGCAAGCCCGAAGGCGGCGCCGATCAGCCCCATGAAGCGGCCGCGTTCACGAGGCGGCACGATGTCGGCGATGATCGCCTGCACACCGATCATGAGCCCGCCGGCGCCGAGCCCCTGGACGGCGCGGAAGGCGATCAACTCGTTCATGGTGCGCGACCAGCCGGCCAGGGCGGAGCCGACGACGAAGACGACGATGGCGAACTGGAAGACGCCCTTGCGGCCGTAGAGGTCGCCGAGCTTGCCGTAGATGGGCAGACCGATGGTGGCGGTGAGCAGATACGCGGTGATCGCCCACGACATCCGGTCCAGCCCGTGCAGCTCACCGACGATCTTCGGGAGCGCGGTGGCGACGATCATCTGCTCGAGCGCTGCGAGCAGCAGCGCGAGCATCAGGCCCGTGAACACGAGCCGTACGCGGCGGGGGCCGAGCGGCGCGGGGGCGCTCTCCGCGGCGTGCGGCGGCGGGTCCGCGGGTCCGGCGGAGGCCGGCCCGGCCTGCTCGTCCTGCACCAGAGTGATGCCGCCCACGTCCCTGCTCCCCTCGTCGCACTGCGCGGCGTCATTCTTCGCATTGCGCATGAAGAGGGAGCAAGTCGGTCACGATCCCGGCCAGGCGTTCGAGAGCCCCTCAACACGCCCCGCAGGGGGCGCATTTGGGGTGCCCACCAGCGGCTTTCCCCGGACCCGGCGCGCGCCGGGCGCACTACCGGGCCCCGGGGAAGACCACTCGAACCGGTGAGGTTACTTCTCCACGTTCGCGGCGAGGTTGGCGAGCACCGCGTCGTAGATCCGGCCGAGCCCCTTGGGGGCGAAGGTCTTCTCGAAGAAGCCGCCGATGCCGCCCGCGCCGTTCCAGACGGTCCGCACGACGACCCGGGACTTCCCCTCGCCGGCCGGGGTGACCGTCCAGGTGGTGACCATGGAGGAGTTGCGGTCCTTCTCGACCAGTTCCCCGTCCTTCGGCTCCGTGACCTCGAGCAGACAGTCCCGGACACGCTTGCTGGTCGCCTGGAGCTTCCAGTGGACGAGGGTGCCCTCGCCGTCGCCGCCCTCACGAACCTCGTACTCGCTGAAGTGCTCGGGCAGGAGCTTCGCGCGGGTGTTCTCGTAGTCGGCCACGGCATCGAACACCGTCTCCGCGTCCGCCGCGACGATCCGTTCCGTGGTGGCTTCGACCTGCGCCATTTCGTTGCTCCTCCAGCACTAGCTCCAGCGGGATGCGGCTAGCCAACCACTTCGGGCCCGGGCCCCCAAATCGCGCTTGCGGCGATCATGGGAACAGGTGTTCTATTCTGGGGTCAGTGCGAACGAGGAGGCACCCATGCGCTGGGACAATCTGGCAGAAAGCCCCGCCACATCAGGGGACGCCGCCCTGTTCGGGACGTCGGCCGTCACCACCCGGACCTTCGACACGCCCGAGTTCAGGGGCATCACCTTCCACGAGGTGCGCGCCCGTTCGATCCTCAACCGGGTGCCCGGAGCGTCCCGGATGCCGTTCGAATGGACGGTGAACCCGTACCGCGGCTGCTCCCATGCCTGCGTGTACTGCTTCGCCCGCAAGACCCACAGCTACCTGGACCTCGACACCGGCATCGGCTTCGACTCCCAGATCGTCGTCAAGGTCAATGCCCCCGAGCTGCTGCGCCGCCAGCTCGCCTCCCGGCAGTGGCAGGGGGCGCACATCGCCATGGGCACCAACGTCGACTGCTACCAGCGCGCCGAGGGCCGCTACCGGTTGATGCCCGGCATCATCTCCGCGCTGCGCGACCACGCGAACCCGTTCTCCATCCTCACCAAGGGCACCCTGATCCTGCGCGACCTGGACCTGCTGCGGCAGGCCGCGGAGGTCACCGAGGTCGGCGTGTCCGTCTCCGTCGGCTTCACCGACCGCGAGCTGTGGCGCACCGTCGAACCCGGCACCCCCTCCCCCGAACGCCGGCTCGACGCCGTACGCACCCTCACCGACCACGGCATCGGCTGCGGTGTCCTGATGGCGCCGGTCATCCCCTTCCTCGGCGACCGTCCGGACCAGCTGCGCGCGACGGTCCGGGCGATCGCCGACGCCGGGGCCACCTCCGTCACCCCGCTCGTGCTGCACCTGCGGCCGGGCGCCCGCGAGTGGTTCATGACCTGGCTGCGCGAACACCATCCGCACCTGGTGGCGCGCTACGAACGTCTCTACGCCGAAGGCGCCTACGCGCCGCGGTGGTACCAGCGCCGGATCACCCGGCATGTGCACGAACTCGCCGCGGAGTTCGGCATCGGCCCGGCCTCCCGGCCCGACGGGCACCGGCGCCTGCCGGTACGCGGCGAACCGGCGACCCTGCCCACCGGCGACGAACCCACCCAGCTGACACTGCTGTGACCCGCAGTCACCGGCGGGTGACGGATTATTGGTGGCGTCGGCGAGAGCCGGCGGGCAGTGTGCTGTTCGGAACGGCGAGGGAGGGCGCGTACCGATGACGGTGAAGGTGCGGCACATGACCATCGACGACTGCGAGGCGGTGGCGGCGATCCGCGTGGGCGGGTGGCGCTACGCGTACGCCGGGCTGATGCCCCAGTCGTATCTGGACGCCATGAGCGTCGAGGAGGACGCGGTACGCCGGCGCCGGTACCTGGCCGACGGCACCGAGGTCACCGACGTGGTCGCGGAGCGGGACGGGAACGTGATCGGCTGGGGCTGCTTCGGACCGGCCAGGGACGAGGACGCCCCGCCCGGAACATGCGAGCTCTACGCCCTCTACGTGCTGCCCGAGCGGATATCTTCCGGCGTCGGCCACGCGCTGACGGCAGAGCTGACCGGTCGGGCACGGGCGAGCGGCTTCAATCTGATGCAACTGTGGGTCCTCAAGGAGAACGCACGCGCCCGCCGCTTCTACGAGCGGGCCGGATTCCTGCCGGACGGCAGGGAGGAGCCCTTCGAGGTCGACGGCGTCGCCGTCCCCGAAGTGCGCTATGCACGGTGGCTGGCGGCACCCTCGGCGGCCCCCGGCGCCTGAGCCTCGGCCAGGTGCGCCGCCGCAAATCCCACCGGCGCAGGGGATCGTCCGGGCCCGCCCCCTTTTTTGCTCTTTCCGCAAGGAACTTTGTCAGATCGCCCGCGGCGGAGGCACGTTGGTGTCGGAGGTGGTCACGATGACCCGACATTCCCGGCCCGGTCCGGAACCCACGCCTCGTCCGGAGAGGGTCGGCGCCGGCATGATCGCCGACCTCGACCCCGGTCCCGTCGAGGAGACCCGCCGCTCCGCGGGGGCCCACAACGATCCCTTCTCCCCCGAATCCGAAGCCCGGGTGTGCGAACGGGTCCTGGGCGACCGCCGCCACGGCCTGTGAGACAAGGCAAGGCCACGACTGGACCGTCCTGACCGACGGGACCCGGCCCCGGCCCCGTCGGCGCCACCACACCCACGACGCCGCCCCACGGGCGCAACGCCTGCGGTGACCCGCCGACGGTCCCGGGGCCGGACGTGTCAGCCGAGGCCGTCGAAGACGCCGTACGGGCCGGGAGCCCGGGCATCGCGACGGCCACCTCCGGCGGGGTTCCACCGGCTCATGTCGCCGCCGTGCGCATCCCCTTGGACGGCGGCGGCGCCACGGCGGGCGGCCTCACCCACGTATGCCTGCTCCCACTCGCCGACATCGAACGCTTCCGTCGTGGCGGTGCCCGTGAATTCCCGTTCCGGAGCGAAGGGTTCGGCGTCGGTACGAGGCGGGGCGGCCACCCGGCCAGCGGCCGGCCGCTCCATGCGGTACGGGAGGTCCGGCAGCTCCTCCCCCGCCACCCGGGGCACGCCGTCTCCGTGCGGCGGTCCGCCGGGCTCCACCGCGGGAGCACCCATCGGGCCGCTCGGGAGCAGCAGTTCCACCCGGACCGTTCCGCTTCTGCGCTGCTGGGCGACGAACTCGTCGATCTGGGTTCGGCAGGCGTGGTCGAGGTGGGTCATGGCCGTGAGGTCGAGCCGGATCCGTGGGCTGCCGGCCGCGGCGACGGCGTCGAGCGCGTCGAGCAGCTGCGGGAGCCTGATGAAGGTGGCGCTGCCGGTCATCGTGAGTTTGGCCGTGTCCCCGTCGGTGCTGTGCCGCACGGTGGTCCGGGACATGCGGAGCACGGCGAGCACGACCCCCGCGGCCAGACCGATGAGGACGCCTTCCAGCAGAGCCGTACCGAAGATGGCGAAGGTGGTGACGACCATCACGACCGCCTCCCCCTTGTCCTGTTTCCACAGCCGCGGGAACTGTTCCGGCGCGAGGAGTTTCCAGCCGCTGTGCACCAGCACACCGGCCAGCACCGTGATGGGGATCAACGCGAGGAGGCCGGGCAGCAGCAGCGCGAAGCCCAGCAGCCACAGGCCGTGCAGGGTGCGGGAGAGCCGTGTCCTCGCTCCGGCCTGGACGTTGGCCGAACTGCGCGCGACCACGGCCGTCATGGGCAGTGCGCCCAGGGAGCCGCACACCGTGTTGCCGACGCCCTGGGAGAGCAGTTCGCTGTTGTAGCGGGTGCGGGGACCGGTGTGCATACGGTCCACGGCGGCGGCGGTGAACAGGCTCTCCGCCGAGGCGATCACCGTGAAGGTGAGCACGGTGGCCAGCACGGCCGGGTCGGCCAGTGAGGCGAACTCGGCGGCGCCGGGAAAGTGCACGGCGGCCGTCAGATCGCCCACGCGCAGGGTGTCGATCCGCACCCCCGGGAGCGCGGCCACGGCCATTCCCACGGCGACCGCGACGAGCGGAGCCGGCACCTTGGCCACGGGGCCGGGAACCTTCTTCCAGACGAAGCACAGCGCCACGGTCGCGAGTCCGAGCGCCGTGGCGATCAGCGCGTCGGTCGTACTCAGGGCCGTGGTGAGCAGACCGGGCAGGCCCAGTGCGTTCTCCACGGGAGTACCCGGAGCCTTGCTGTCGGCCAGCACATAGGACTGGCTGATCATGAGGGGCAGGCCGATGCCCGCCAGCATGCCCTGGACGACGGCGACGGAGATCGCCTGGAACATCCGGCCGAGCTTGACGAGCGCGAGGGCGATCTGGAGGACTCCTGACGCCAGCACGATGACGCCGAGCGTCGCCGCTCCGTGCGCGGCGATGGCCTCCGCGACCAGCGCGGCGAGCCCTGCCGCGGGTCCGCTCACCTGAAGGGTGCTGCCGCGCATCAGGCCGACGAGCAGCCCGCCGACCACACCGGAGACGATGCCGAGTTCGGCGGGCGCGCCGGAGGCGACAGCCACTCCGATGCACAGGGGCAGGGCGACGAGGAAGACGACGAACGACGCCACGATCTCGGTCACAAGTGAGGCCCCGCGCAGTTCTTCGGCGAGCGTGGGGCGCCGGTCCACGGGCGCGCCGCCAGGGCGGCGCCCGGCGGCGGGACGGGTGGGGAAGGTCCTGCTCGGGGGGCGTGCGTGACGGGCGCGTTTTCGGGTGGGGGAAGTCATGAAGGGAGTCCTTTGGGGGAGCCGTTCGGTGTGACGGGGGCCGAGCAGGTGGGCGTCAGCGGGCCTCGAACGTCCCGTCGTCCCCGAGTTCCAGGAGCGCTCCGGTCTCGACGCGGTAGTACCAGCCGTGCAGGCGGAGTTCGCCCGCATCGATGAGCCTGCCGGCCGCCGGGTAGGAGCCGAGCACGGCGAGTTGGTGCACGATGTTGCGCTGCACGATCCGCTCGAGCCGCGCGTCCTTGCCGGGGTCGGGGCGCGTGCCGAGGTACGGGGTGAGGGCGGGCCGCACCAGCGACAGCCACGCCTCGACGCGCGGGAGCCCGGACAGGTCGCTGCCCGAGGCCAGGGCGTCCATCGCGCCGCAGTGCGAGTGGCCGCACACCACCACATCCCGTACGCCGAGCACCTCGAGGGCGTACTCGATGGTGGCGGCCTCGCCGGAGGGGACGCCCGAGCCGGGCGGGGGCACGATGTTGCCGGCGTTGCGCAGTTCGAACACCTCGCCGGGGCCGGCGCCGGTGATGAGCGCGGGGACGACGCGGGAGTCCGAGCAGCTGATGACCATGGCCTCGGGCGACTGGCCGGCCGCGAGGGCGCGAAGGGTGTCGGCATCCCTGCCCGGATTCCGGTGGAAGGAGCGCGCATGGTCGAGAAGGGCCTGCATGGTTGCCTCCTGGGGGGTCGCAGCGGCGCTCGCCACGGGGGCGGCACCTGCGGACTGTGGCAACGACCGTAGGGACGCGGTCGTCAGAGCCGGGCCAGCAGCACGTCAAGGCGCGCCCATGATCCGGCCAGTTCTCTGCGACGGCGGGGTGTGTACGAAGAACAGGCCCCGGAACGCGGGTCGTCGGGCGTGGGATGAGTCACGATCTTCCCGGCGACTGCCTGTTGTACGGTGCAGATGCCGAACTCGCCCTGTTCATAAGGCACTTGAGGCGCGGCGCAGTCGCGTTGGCGGCAGGGCTCCGACGTGTCGCCGAGAACGGACGGATGGGAGGACAACCATGCGGGTGTTGCTCATCGAGGACGACGACACCATCGCCGAGCCCCTGGCCGAAGGTCTGGCACGCTTCGGGCTGGCGGTGGAACGGGTCGCCACCGGTACCGAGGCGCTCGGCGCCCCCTACGGCGACATCGTCCTGCTGGATCTCGGCCTGCCCGACATCGACGGTATCGACGTCTGCCGGCGCATTCGCCAGGTATCCGACGTGCCCATCATCATGCTCACCGCGCGGGGCGGGGAGGCCGACCGGATCGTGGGTCTGGAGATCGGAGCCGACGATTACCTGGCGAAACCTTTCAGCATTCGTGAACTGATAGCCCGGGTCCGGGCGGTCACGCGGCGCACGGCCGTTGCCGCCCACGGCTTCACGGGCCCGCCGGAACCGGCCCGCCCGGCTGTGGTGACCGCCCTGCCGGAGCCTTGTGCCGGCGCGCCCGGCACGGGCCCGGCGGCCGGCGCCCGTACCGGGCGGCCCGCCGGTGCGGTGGAGGCCGCCCGGCCTGGAGGGCTCGTCATCGACCGGCGCACCCGCCAGGTCCGACTGGGTGCCGAACAAGTGGCACTCACGCCGAAGGAGTTCGACCTGCTGGCGCTGCTGGCGGAGGATCCCGGTGCCGTCTACACCCGCCGGCAGATCATCGACCAGGTGTGGGACCCGCACTTCCACGGCCCGACCAGGACGCTGGACGTCCACGTGGCGACCCTGCGGCGCAAGCTCGGTGACGCCCGCTGGATCGAGACCGTGCGCGGTGTGGGTTTCCGGCTGGCCGACGACGTCTCCGTCCCCGGCCAGGCTGCTGCCCCCGACCGCGTCCCACCAGGCCCTGATCGGGTGCCGCCGGGCCCTGATCGGGTGCCGCCACCGTGACCCGCCGACTGCGGCTGAGCTACCTCACCCTCGTCGTGCTGGTGCTGCTCAGCCTGGAGATACCGCTGGGCATCGTCTACGGCGGCGCGGAGCGACAGCGAGTCGTGCGCGCCGCGGAGGACGAGGCCGAGGCGCTCGCCGCGTACGCGCGGCTCTCCCTTCGGTCCGACGAGACGGCGGCGCTCGCCCGCCGGGTGATCCACTGTGCCGAGCGGATCGACGGAGAGGTGTTCGTCCTCGACCACGACGGAAGGGTCCGCGCGGCGTCACGCCCGATGAGCGACCGCGAGGCCCGGGACATGCTGGACCGCAGGCACGTGCGCGCCGCACTTGGCGGGCGGGCGGCCACCGACGTGCGCACCGGTGGCTACGGCCGGGTGGAGGTGCTGGCCGCGGCGGCCCCGGTGACCGCCGGGGCATCGCGGTCGGGTGCGGTGCACCTGACACTGCCCACGGAGGTGGTCTCCCAGCGGGTGCACCGGGTCTGGCTGACGCTCGCCGTCGCGGGACTGCTCGTCCTGACGGCTTTCGCCGGGCTGGGACTCGCCGTGGCGCGCTGGACCGGCCGCCCCATCATGGAGCTGGAGGCCGTCACGGCCCGGCTGGCCCGCGGCGACCTCTCCGTCCGCGCGACGCTGGCGACGACCACGGGCCCGCCCGAGGTCCGCCGGCTGGCCGGCACCTTCAACGACACCGCCGCGCGCCTGGAGCATGTGATGCGTTCGCAGCGGGCGTTCGCGGGCGAGGCGTCCCACCAGCTCAAGACACCGCTCGCCGCGCTGCGGCTGAGACTGGACAATCTGGAACCCGGGATCGCTCCCGGCTCCCGCGCCAATCTGACCGCCGCGATGACGGAGACCGAACGGCTCGCCCGGATGGTCGAGACGCTGCTCGCCATGGCCCGGCTCGAGGAGCACGCGACCGCCCGCGAGCCGGTCGACGTCGACCGCTGCGCCCGTGAACGGGCCGCCACCTGGGGGCCGTTGTTCGCATCCCGCGGATGCCGGCTGACCCTCGGCGGCGAGCGCGTCGGCCATGCGCTCGCCGTACCGGGCGCGGTGGAACAGATCCTGGACAACCTGCTCTCCAACGCCCTGCGGGTGTCCGGGCCGGGGACCGAGGTCCGGCTCGAGACCCGCCCGGTGCGCGCTTCTCGGCGGGCGTCGCGCGAAGCACGCTCTCCTTGGGCGGAGTTGCACGTCATCGACGAGGGTCCGGGCCTGCCACCGGAGCAACGTGCCCGGGCCTTCGACCGCTTCTGGCGCGCACCGGGCGCTGCCGCCGGCGGCAGCGGCCTCGGGCTCGCCCTGGTGCAGCGGCTCGCCGTCGCCGGCGGCGGGCGGGCCACGCTGGAGGAGGCGCCGCACGGCGGTCTGGACGCGGTGGTCCGCCTGCCCTCTGTGCCGTCCCGGCCGTCCGTGCCGCCGCCGCGTCCGGTGGACGGCCCGCGCGCGCCCTGGAAGCCGCGCCGCATGGCGGACGCGGCCCGCGCGCGCCTGCGCCCCCGCCTCCACCGCGGGGCGTCCCCCGCCGTCCAGGACCCCGACGACTTCCCGCAGCACCGGACGCGGGCGCGGGCACCGAGCGAGGCGGGGCCGCCTCCACGGACCTGAGCCCGCCCCTACGCGGGCACGGGCCGGCCCGGGCCGCCGCCGCGGCCCGCCGGACGCGGGCGACGAGAACACGGCGTGCGCGGGCCGCGGCGGCTGCCCCGTTCTCCCCTGTCGCTCCGCCGACCGCATCCACGGTCGGCCTGCCCGTCGTCGCTCCCGGTCGGACTCCCGTCTCTGCCCCGCATGGAAGTGGGCAGTTCTCGAACCGGCCGATGCCATCCGCGGCCACAGCCGCCCGCGGGCGGGCCGGACGCCGTCAGGGCAGTGGACGCGGTCAGGGAAGCAAGGACCACCGGGCGCGGACCGTCGCAAGGGCGGGCCCGATTCCGAAGCTGATTCATTCCACCGCGTCCGATCCTGCCGGCCGGTGAGAGTGCGGCACGGACGTGAACGCGATGATGTCGCGCACCGCTTCGCGCAAGGTGCCGAAGTGGCGGTGCACGCCGTCCACCGCCGCGGCCGCGTTGACGCCCCACACCGTCATTCCGGCAGTCAGTCCGGACCGCACCCCGGAAGGGGCGTCCTCGATGACCAGACAGTCCGCCGGTTCGGCGCCGAGTCGCGCGGCGGCCTGCAGGTAGGGCACGGGCGACGGCTTGCCCTCGTGGACGGCGGCCGCGTCCACGAGGACGTCCGGGACCGGCAGGCCGGTCCGGGCGAAGCGGCCGCGTACCCGGTGTTCGTAGTTCGAGGTGACCAAGGCCCAGCTTCCGGGCCGCAGCGCGGTCAGCAGTTCCAAGGCCCCGTCGAAGGCCGCGTAGGTGCCGGAACGCACGTCCTCGTCCTCCAACGCGTGCAGTGCGGCCAGGCACTCTTGAGGATCCTCGCCCGGAGCGACCTGCGCGAAGGTCTCCGACGGACGCGTACGCAACGCCACCCGGTAGACCGCGTCGGCGTCCAGCCCGTACCGCTCCGCCCATGCTCGCCAGACCCTGCGTTGATTTTCCACGGCATCGATCAATGTGCCGTCGACATCGAACAGGACGTACTTCATGGCGCCGGGGCGCGCGGTTTCGCCGATCACCCGTCGATCATGCCAGCAGACGATTCGTACCGGAGCGGCCGCAGTACCGCCGTCCCTTCCTCGCGTCCGACCTCATGGCGAAGTCGAACCGGTCCACCTCCAGACACAACCCCACATCGGCGGGGTGAGCGCCGCCGCGTCGCCCGCCGCGCAGGTCGTCCGCGGCCGGGGAGGGGCCGGCTTGCGGTGCAGACAGGGGCCGGGGTCGACACGCTCCCCCGCCAGGAGCCGGTCCAGGTAATCGGCACAGGCCAGGTCCTCGGCGGCACGGCCGTCCTCGCCGGTGGCGACGAAGGTCACCGAGTCGGCGCCGGCATCCGCCGGGGCCCGGACCGTCGCGCCGGCCACGACGAAACCGGCGCACAGCGCCAGTTCGGCCTCGACGACCGCCAGAGCCCCGACCGTTCCCGCAGTGGTCTTTCAACCAAGCTGCCCACAAGCCGCTTCGACGACCGCTCGGCGACCCGGATCTGCCGTGCGGCTCTCTCCGCGGGCAGGCGGCGCCCTCCCCTCACACCTCCAGCCTGGCCAGCGCCGCCGCCGCGGCGGCCGTCAGGCGAGGGTGGGGCAGGGCCGCGCGGACGATGTCCGCCGCGCGTTTGTCACCGAGCGCCCCCAGGCCCTCCACGCAGGCCAGGGCCACGCGCCAGTGGGGATCCCCGGCCGTCAGTCTGCGACACAGGACCGTCATCAGCGCCGGCGCGGACTCGGGGGCGCGCAACCTGGTGAGCAGGCGGACCGGCGACAGGGCGTAGGCGACGCGGAGTTCGTTGGTGGCGAGTGCCGCCGCCGCGCGAGGGGTTCTTGGGTCGCCCAGCAGGAACAGCGCGTGGGCCGCGGAGACGCAGCGCTCCGGGTCGCGGTGGTTGAGGAGCAGGACCAAGGACTCGAAGGCCCGGCGGTCGCCGGCGCACCCGAGGCGGAAGGCGGCGAGTTCGCGGGCCCACAGGGCGTGTTCGCCTCGGGTGAGGACTGCGGCCAGTTCGTCACGGTCGGTGGTGGCCAGCAGGCGCTCGTACACCGGACCGCCGCCCGCCTCGTCCCGTAGCCGGCTTGCGAGCGACCGTAACTCCTCGTCCATGTGAGCAGGGTATCGAGCGGGTGGGGGCGCGATCCAGATCACATCACCCCGGGGCTGGCGCGCTCGTTACCAGCGAGTTAACCTCAGGTGAGCGGGTAACCCCCGCGCTTTCGGCGGCCTGGTGACGCAGCCGCCGAGAGGTTGTCGGTTCGGCTTTTCGAAGCCCGCAGTACGACGTGGCCCGGGACAGGCCCGTCGGCCCAGCACCACGACACGCGTTTCACGCGCGCCGCACGCCCCTCGGTGTACGGCCTGTGCGCATTCGGCGCTTTTCGGCGTTCTTCCGTTCCGCCCGCGCGCTCCTCATTCAGTCGTCACTCATCCCTGGAGTCCCGTGATGGACACCCCTCTCCACACCATTGCCGTCGTCGGCCTCGGCACCATGGGCACCGGCATCGCCGAGGTCCTCGCCCGCGCCGGCCGTGAGGTCATCGGCATCGACGTCAGCGACGCCGCGGCACGCCGTGCCGTCCTCGCGCTCGAGGCCTCGACCGCCCGCGCCGTGGAGCGCGAGCGGATCACCGAGGAGGAGCGCCGCAACACCCTCGCCCGCTTCCGCACCTTCTCGGACCTTCAGGCCGCAGCGGAGGCCGACCTCGTCATCGAGGTGGTGCCCGAGTCGTACGAGGCCAAGCTCCAGGTCCTGCGGGAGCTGGACGGCATCGTCCGGCCGCAGGCGATCATCGCCACCGGCACCAACGCGCTTTCCGTGACCCGGCTCGCCGCCGATTCCGAGCACCCCGAGCGCGTGCTCGGCCTGCACTTCTTCAACCCGGCGCCGGCGATGAAGCTGGTCGAGGTGGTCTCCTGCGTGCTCACCGCGCCGGCGGCCGTGGAGGCCGTCACCGCGCTCGCCAGGGAGCTCGGCAAGGAGCCGGTCGCGGTCGGCGACCGGCCCGGGTTCGTGGCCGACGGCCTGCTGTTCGGCTACCTCAACCAGGCGGCGGCGATGTACGAGTCGCGGTACGCCTCCCGTGAGGACATCGACGCCGCGATGAAGCTGGGCTGCGGTCTGCCGATGGGACCGCTCGCGCTGCTCGACCTGATCGGCATCGACACCGCCCGTACCGTCCTCGACGCCATGTACGCGGAGTCGCACGACCGGCTGCACGCCCCGGCGCCCATCCTGAAGCAGCTCAGCGAGGCGGGCCTGACCGGCCGCAAGGCCGGCCGCGGCTTCTACACGTACGCCGCGCCGGACACCGCGGAGGTGGTCGACGACGCGCTGACCCCGAGGCCCTCGGCGGAGGCGGCCGCCGGCCGCGAGGTGCGCTCGGTGGGTGTGGCCGGCTCGGGCACCATGGCGAGCGGCATCGCCGAGGTCTTCGCCAAGGCCGGTTACGAGGTGGTCCTCGCCGCTCGCAGCCTGGAGAAGGCGGAGGTGGCCAAGGCCCGGATCGGCAAGTCGCTGGCCCGCTCGGTCTCCAAGGGCCGGATGACGGAGGAGGCCCGTGAGGCCACCCTCGCCCGGATCGCGCCCGCCGGTTCGCTGGACGCCTTCTCCGACGTCGATCTGGCGCTGGAGGCGGTGGCCGAGGACCTGGCGATCAAGCAGCAGCTGTTCGCCACCCTGGACAAGATCTGCAAGCCGGGCGCGGTGCTCGCCACCACGACCTCGTCTCTGCCGGTCGTCGCCTGTGCCCGCGCCACCTCGCGCCCCGAGGACGTCATCGGGATGCACTTCTTCAACCCGGCGCCGGCGATGAAGCTGGTCGAGGTGGTCCGCACGGTCCTCACCGCCGATGATGTGCACGCCACCGTCCGTGAGGTCACTTCGAAGATCAAGAAGCACCCGGTGGACTGCGGCGACCGCGCCGGCTTCATCGTGAACGCGCTCCTCTTCCCGTACCTCAACAACGCGATCAAGATGGTCGAGGAGCACTACGCGAGCCTCGACGACATCGACGCCGCGATGAAGCTCGGCGGCGGCTACCCGATGGGCCCGTTCGAGCTGCTCGACGTGGTCGGGCTCGATGTCTCGCTGGCCATCGAGAAGGTGCTGCACAGCGAGTTCCGCGACCCGGGTCTCGCCCCGGCGCCGCTGCTGGAGCACCTGGTGGCGGCGGGCTGCCTCGGCCGCAAGACGGGACGCGGCTTCCGCGAATATGCCCGGCGCTGAGTCCGACGCCGGCTGGGGCGGGCTGCTCGGTCCGGGCGGCCCGTCCCCGGCTCCGGGCCCGTCCGACGCCGGCACCGCCCCGTGGGCGCATTCAGCTGCTCGAATGCAGTACGTTCAGATCATGCCCCAGCCCGCTGATACCTCCCGCCGCACCGGCCGCGCCGGCGCACAGGCCGACGCCCCGGAGAGCGCCGCAGGCTCCCGCGCCGCTGCGCAACGTCTGAAGATGCGCCGTGAACTGGCGGCGGCGGCCATGGAGTTGTTCGCGACCAAGGGCTACGAGGCGACGACCGTCGACGAGATCGCCGCCACGGCGGGCGTGGCACGGCGGACCTTCTTCCGCCACTTCCGCTCCAAGGAAGAGGCGATCTTCCCCGACCACGACGACACGCTGGTACGGGCGGAGGCGGTGCTGAACGCCGCACCTCCCCACGAGCACCCGCTGGACACGGTCTGCCGCGGCATCAAAGAGGTCATGCGGATGTACGCGGCCTCTCCCGCGGTCTCCGTGGAGCGCTACCGCCTGACCCGTGAGGTGCCGACGCTGCGGGAGCGCGAGATCGCGTCGGTGGCCCGCTACGAGCGCCTGTTCACGCGCTATCTGCTGGGCCATTTCGACGAGCGCGACCACCACGACGGCAATGACGACCCGCTGCTGGCGGAAGTGGCCGCCTCCGCGGTCGTCACCGCGCACAACCACGTGCTGCGCCGCTGGCTGCGGGCCGGCGGCCAGGGCGACGTGGAGGCCCAGCTCGACCACGCGTTCGCGATCGTCCGTGACACGTTCGGCTCGGGCATAGGGGCCGGCCGCAAGAGCGGCACGGTCACGGGCGAGGCCGCCCCGGCGGCCGAGGAGCCCGCGGCGACGGCCCGCACACATGGCGAGGTGCTGGTGGCCGTGGCGCGTACGGACGCGCCACTGAGCGAGGTCATGCGGACGATCGAGCAGGCGCTCAGGAGCGGCTGACTCACCGCACGGATTCACCCGTCCGGCGGTACCTGCCGCCGCGAGAGTCACATCACCACTCCTTACTCCAGCAGCACGCATACGCACCCACCGTCACGGCCGCCCCGTCCAGGGGCGGCCGTTCGCGCTGCTCAGGGCCCCATTCGATCGATCATCGCTCATATGTGTCCGGCGGATTGCATCTGAGAAAAATTCTTGGCACGCAGTGTCTTGTCACCTGGCACGGGGTGCCATACGTTGATGTTGTCCGGGCGGCCGGCGTGCAGAGACCATTCGTACGCCGGCTGTCCCCGCAACCATCGCGCTGCGCGCCCGGACGCCTGCGTCACAGGCACCTTCAGGCGCCCACCAGCGCCGCCATCGAGCACCACCCGCCGAACCGACGGCACACCTCCACAGCAGCACCACCCCGACGTACCCCTCAGCGTCCCCCTCAGACGCTCTTCGCCGGAGGCAACACCGTGAAGGAAATCCTGGACGCGATCCAGTCGACGGAGTCCACGACCGCCGACTTCGCCGCTCTGACCATCCCCGAGTCCTACCGCGCGGTCACCGTGCACAAGGACGAGGTCGACATGTTCGAGGGCCTCACCACGCGGGAGAAGGACCCCCGCAAGTCCCTCCACGTCGAGGACGTGCCGGTGCCGGAGCTCGGCCCCGGCGAGGCCCTCGTCGCGGTCATGGCCTCCTCGGTCAACTACAACTCCGTGTGGACCTCGATCTTCGAGCCGCTCTCGACCTTCGGGTTCCTCGAGCGCTACGGACGCCTGTCCGAGCTCACCAAGCGCCACGACCTGCCGTACCACGTCATCGGGTCCGACCTCGCGGGCGTCGTCCTGCGCACCGGTCCCGGCGTGAACGCATGGAACCCCGGGGACGAGGTCGTCGCGCACTGCCTCTCCGTCGAGCTGGAGTCCTCCGACGGCCACAACGACACGATGCTCGACCCCGAGCAGCGCATCTGGGGCTTCGAGACCAACTTCGGCGGCCTGGCCGAGATCGCACTCGTCAAGTCCAACCAGCTGATGCCCAAGCCCAAGCACCTCAGCTGGGAGGAGGCCGCCTCCCCGGGCCTGGTCAACTCCACCGCTTACCGTCAGCTCGTCTCCCGCAACGGCGCCGGCATGAAGCAGGGCGACAACGTCCTCATCTGGGGTGCCAGCGGCGGACTCGGCTCCTACGCCACCCAGTTCGCGCTGGCCGGCGGCGCCAACCCGATCTGTGTCGTCTCCAGCGACCAGAAGGCGGACATCTGCCGGAAGATGGGCGCCGAGGCGATCATCGACCGCAACGCCGAGGGCTACAAGTTCTGGAAGGACGAGCAGACCCAGGACCCGAAGGAGTGGAAGCGCTTCGGCAAGCGCATCCGCGAACTCACCGGCGGCGAGGACATCGACATCGTCTTCGAGCACCCCGGCCGCGAGACCTTCGGCGCGAGCGTCTACGTCACCCGCAAGGGCGGCACGATCACCACCTGCGCCTCCACCTCGGGCTACATGCACGAGTACGACAACCGCTACCTGTGGATGTCACTGAAGCGGATCATCGGCTCGCACTTCGCCAACTACCGCGAGGCGTGGGAGGCCAACCGCCTCATCGCCAAGGGCAAGATCCACCCGACGCTCTCGAAGGTCTACTCCCTCGAGGACACCGGCCAGGCCGCGTACGACGTGCACCGCAACCTCCACCAGGGCAAGGTCGGCGTCCTCGCCCTCGCCCCGCAGGAGGGCCTCGGTGTCCGCGACCCGGAGATGCGCGAGAAGCACCTCGACGCCATCAACCGCTTCAGGAATGTCTGAGGTCTGCAGATGACAGAGCGCCAGAAGGACCGGCCCTGGCTCATGCGGACGTACGCCGGTCACTCGACCGCGGAGGCGTCCAACGAGCTGTACCGGCGCAACCTCGCCAAGGGCCAGACGGGCCTGTCGGTGGCCTTCGACCTGCCGACCCAGACCGGTTACGACCCCGACCACATCCTCGCCCGCGGCGAGGTCGGCCGGGTCGGCGTGCCGGTCTCCCATCTGGGCGACATGCGCCGGCTGTTCCAGGACATCCCCCTGGAGCAGATGAACACCTCGATGACCATCAACGCCACCGCCATGTGGCTGCTGGCGCTGTACCAGGTGGTCGCCGAGGAGCAGGGTGCGGACATCACCAGGCTCCAGGGCACGACCCAGAACGACATCGTCAAGGAGTACCTGTCGCGCGGGACGCACGTCTTCCCGCCCGGTCCTTCGCTGCGCCTGACCACCGACATGATCACGTACACGGTGGCCAACATCCCCAAGTGGAATCCCATCAACATCTGCAGCTACCACCTGCAGGAGGCCGGGGCCACGCCGGTCCAGGAGATCGCGTACGCGATGTCCACCGCGATCGCCGTGCTCGACGCGGTGCGCGACTCCGGCCAGGTGCCGGCCTCGAAGTTCGGTGACGTGGTCGCCCGTATCTCGTTCTTCGTGAACGCGGGCGTCCGCTTCATCGAGGAGATGTGCAAGATGCGCGCGTTCGGGCGCATCTGGGACAAGGTCACCCGTGAGCGCTACGGCATCGAGAACGAGAAGCAGCGCCGCTTCCGCTACGGCGTCCAGGTCAACTCCCTCGGGCTGACCGAGGCACAGCCGGAGAACAACGTCCAGCGCATCGTCCTCGAGATGCTGGCCGTGACGCTCTCCAAGGACGCCCGGGCGCGGGCCGTGCAGCTGCCCGCGTGGAACGAGGCGCTGGGTCTGCCCCGGCCCTGGGACCAGCAGTGGTCGCTGCGCATCCAGCAGGTGCTGGCGCACGAGTCGGACCTGCTGGAGTACGAGGACATCTTCGACGGCTCGCACGTCATCGAGGCCAAGGTCGAGTCGCTTGTCGCCGAGTGTCTCGAGGAGATCGACCGGATCCAGGAGATGGGCGGCGCCATGGCGGCCGTCGAGTCCGGCTACCTCAAGTCGCAGCTGGTCTCCTCGCACGCCGAGCGGCGGGCACGGATCGAGGCGGGCGACGAGAAGATCGTCGGCGTCAACATCTACGAGACCACCGAGGAGAACCCGCTCACCGCGGACCTCGACACCGCGATCATGACGGTCGACCCGGCGAACGAGGCCCGTGTCGTGGCCAAGCTCCACGAGTGGCGGGCGGACCGCGACGAGTCCCGTGCGGCCGAGGCCCTCGCGGCGCTGAAGAAGGCCGCGGCGGGCACCGAGAACCTGATGGCGGCCACCGTCGAGTGTGCGCGTGCGGGCGTCACCACCGGCGAGTGGGCCTGGGCGCTGCGTGACGTCTTCGGCGAGTTCCGTGCGCCGACGGGCGTCAGCAGCGCCCCGGTGGCCGTCACCGCGGAGGCGGGCACCCCGCTCGCCGCCGTGCGCGAGAAGGTGGCGCGCACCGCGGACGAGCTGGGTTCCGGCCGGCTGCGGCTGCTGGTCGGCAAGCCCGGTCTGGACGGGCATTCCAACGGCGCCGAGCAGATCGCCGTACGTGCCCGCGACGCCGGGTTCGAGGTGGTCTACCAGGGCATCCGGCTCACGCCCGAGCAGATCGTCTCCGCCGCCCTCGCGGAGGACGTGCACTGCGTCGGCCTCTCCATCCTGTCCGGCTCGCACGCCGAGCTGGTGCCGGACGTGCTCGCACGGCTGCGTGAGGCGGGCGCCGCGGACATTCCGGTGATCGTCGGCGGGATCATCCCGAACGCCGACGGCGCCGCACTGAAGCAGGCGGGCGTGGCCGCCGTCTTCACCCCGAAGGACTTCGGTATCACGGAGATCATCGGCCGTATCGTCGACGAGATCCGTAAAGCGAACAAGCTCGACCCTCTGGAGGTCTCCGCATGAGCACCCCTGTGCACCCGGTCAACCGTCTTCGTCCGCGCCGTTCCTGCCTGGCGGTGCCCGGCTCGAACCCGCGGTTCCTGGAGAAGGCCCAGGGTCTGCCCGCCGACCAGGTCTTCCTGGACCTGGAGGACGCCTGCGCGCCGCTCGCCAAGCCGGACGCGCGCCACACCATCGTGAAGTTCCTCAACGAGGGCGACTGGACCGGCAAGACGCGGGTCGTGCGGGTCAACGACTGGACCACGCACTGGACCTACCGTGACGTCGTCACGGTCGTCGAGGGCGCCGGCCAGAACCTCGACTGCATCATGCTGCCGAAGGTGCAGGACGCCCAGCAGGTCGTGGCGCTGGACCTGCTGCTCACCCAGATCGAGAAGACGATGGGCTTCGAGGTCGGCAAGATCGGCATCGAGGCGCAGATCGAGAACGCGCAGGGCCTCAACAACGTCAACGCGATCGCCCAGGCGTCGCCGCGCGTCGAGACGATCATCTTCGGCCCGGCCGACTTCATGGCCTCCATCAACATGAAGTCCCTGGTGGTCGGCGAGCAGCCCCCCGGTTACGACGCCGACGCGTACCACTACATCCTGATGAAGATCCTGATGGCGGCCCGCGCCAACAACCTCCAGGCGATCGACGGCCCCTACCTGCAGATCCGCAACATCGACGGCTACCGCGCGGTCGCGCAGCGCGCCGCCGCGCTCGGCTTCGACGGCAAGTGGGTGCTCCACCCGGGTCAGGTCGAGGCGTCCAACGAGATCTTCTCGCCGTCGCAGGAGGACTACGACCATGCGGAGCTGATCCTCGACGCGTACGACTACTACACGTCGGAGGCCGGCGGCAAGAAGGGCTCGGCGATGCTCGGCGACGAGATGATCGACGAGGCCAGCCGCAAGATGGCGCTCGTCGTCTCCGGCAAGGGGCGCGCGGCCGGCATGCAGCGCACCAGCAAGTTCGAGATCCCGGAGGCCTGACGACCATGCAGTTCGGACGCACCTATGAGGAGTTCGAGGTCGGGGCGGTCTACAAGCACTGGCCCGGGAAGACGGTCACCGAGTACGACGACCACCTCTTCTGCCTCCTGACGATGAACCACCACCCCCTCCACATGGACGTCAACTATGCGGAGAACACGACGGACTTCGGCAAGAACGTCGTGGTGGGCAACTACATCTACTCGCTGCTCCTCGGCATGTCCGTGCCGGACGTCTCCGGCAAGGCCATCGCCAATCTGGAGATCGAGTCCCTGCGGCACGTGGCGCCGACCTTCCACGGCGACACGATCTACGGCGAGACCACCGTCCTCGACAAGACGCCCTCCAGGTCGAAGAACGACCGCGGGATCGTCTACGTGGAGACCAAGGGCTACAAGCAGGACGGCACCCTCGTCTGCGTCTTCCGGCGCAAGGTGATGGTCCCGACGGAGACGTACATCAAGGAGCGCGGCGGCGAGCAGCCCGGCCGGCCCGAGCTGAAGTCACAGGAGAAGTAGTCATGGCGCGACTCGCCCAGACCCACGGTCTGACCGATGTTCAGCAGGAGATCCTCGCCACCGTGCGGGACTTTGTCGACAAGGAGATCATTCCTGTCGCGACCGGGCTGGAGCACAAGGACGAGTACCCGACGCAGATCGTCGAGGGCCTGAAGGAACTCGGCCTGTTCGGCCTGATGATCCCGGAGGAGTACGGCGGCCTGGGCGAGTCCCTTCTCACGTACGCGCTGTGCGTGGAGGAGATCGCCCGTGGCTGGATGTCCGTGTCCGGCATCATCAACACCCACTTCATCGTGGCGTACATGCTCAAGCAGCACGGCACGCAGGAGCAGAAGGACACCTTCCTGCCGCGCATGGCACTGGGCGAGGTGCGGGGCGCGTTCTCGATGTCCGAGCCCGGCCTCGGCTCCGACGTGTCGGCCATCACATCCAAGGGCGTCAAGGACGGCGACGAGTACGTCCTCAACGGCCAGAAGATGTGGCTGACGAACGGCGGCACGTCCACTCTGGTCGCCGTCCTGTGCCGGAGTGACGAAGGACACCCCGAGGGGACCGCCCCGCACAAGTCGATGACGACCTTCCTCGTCGAGAAGGAGCCCGGGTTCGGAGAGGTCCGCCCCGGCCTCACCATCCCCGGGAAGATCGACAAGATGGGTTACAAGGGCGTCGACACGACCGAACTCATCATGGACGGACTGCGCATTCCGGCCAATCGGGTACTCGGCGGCACCACCGGCCGAGGGTTTTACCAAATGATGGACGGCGTCGAGGTCGGCCGCGTGAACGTGGCCGCGCGTGGCTGCGGTGTCGCGCAGCGTGCCTTTGAGCTGGGCGTCTCCTACGCCCAGCAGCGCCACACCTTCGGCAAGCAGATCGCCCAGCACCAGGCCATCCAGTTCAAGCTGGCCGAGATGGCTACCAAGGTCGAGGCCGCGCATGCGATGATGGTCAACGCAGCTCGCAAAAAGGACTCCGGGGAACGAAACGACCTGGAAGCAGGGATGGCGAAGTACCTCGCCTCCGAGTACTGCAAGGAAGTCGTCGAGGACGCCTTCCGTATCCACGGCGGCTACGGCTTCTCCAAGGAGTACGAGATCGAGCGCCTCTACCGCGAGGCCCCGATGCTGCTGATCGGCGAAGGTACCGCCGAGATCCAGAAAATGATCATTGGTCGTCGGCTGCTCGAGGAGTACCGATTCCAGGGTTGATTGTCGCTTTTGAGTCGGTTACGGCCGGAAGATGATCACACCCTGTCATCATCTTCCGGCCGCCGACTCGGCTTCTGCCTTTCCCAGTTGCGGGTCGTAACCGATACGATCGCGGGAAAGCCGCCGTCCCCCGTTGCCAGCGCGGCATCATCCGCTACGAAGGTCATCCATGCCCCACAGCCAAACCTCTGCACCTCGCGACAGCCTCCTTGGCGTACGTATCGCTCGCGGAGCATCGCCGTGGCTTCTGCCGACCGTCGCCACCGCTGCACTCAGCCTGGCCCGCTCGCGCCGCTCCCGGCGTGCCGCGGCCATCGCCGTGCCCACCACCGCGCTCGCGGCGGGCATGCTGTGGTTCTTCCGCGACCCCGAGCGTGAGATCGCACACGGCCGGGTCATCTCGCCCGCCGACGGTGTGGTGCAGAGCATCATGCCGTGGAAGGACGGACGTACCCGCGTCGCGATCTTCATGAGCCCGCTCAACGTCCACGTCAACCGGGCGCCCCTCTCGGGCACGGTGACGTCGGTCGAGCACATCCCGGGCGGTTTCGTTCCCGCGTTCAACAAGGAGAGCGAGAACAACGAGCGCGTTGTCTGGCACTTCGACACCGAGCTCGGTGACATCGAGATGGTGCAGATCGCCGGCGCGGTCGCGCGGCGGATCGTCCCGTACATCCCGCAGGGCACCAAGGTCGAGCAGGGCGACCGCATCGGTCTGATCCGCTTCGGATCGCGCGTTGACATCTACCTTCCGGAAGGTGTCGACGTCGCTGTCGAGGTCGGTCAGACCACGACCGCGGGGGTGACTCGAATTGACCGTGATTGATCCCGACACACAGGCCACCAACTGGGTCGCCGAGGACGACGACGCGGAGGAGATGCCGCTGTCTCTTCGGCTGTCGATAGCGGACACCCTCACGCTCGGTAACGCGACGTGCGGCTTCATGGCGGTGTACTTCACCACCACCGGCATCCTCATCCCGCACCTCTCGGGTGACGAGTCGGGCATGGCCCGCAACAGCGCGGCCACCGCGGTGATACTGATGCTGTGCGCGGCCGTCTTCGACCTGTTCGACGGTCTCGTCGCGCGCAAGCTGCGGTCGTCGCCGATGGGCGCGGAGCTGGACAACCTCTCCGACCTGATCAGCTTCGGTCTGGCGCCTGCGTACTTCGTGCTCGTGTACGGCATGGTCGCCAGTGACGCGCATGAGCGGGTCGCGGCGGTGGGCGCGATCGTTGTGCTGTTGGCGGTGGTGCTGCGGCTTGCCCGCTTCTCGTGCGTCACCGTGAAGGACGGCACGTTCCAGGGCATGCCGTCCCCGTTCGGAGCCCTTACGGTCGTCTCGATCGTGCTCCTCGAGCTGCCGTTCGAGGCGACACTGCTGGCGGTCGTCGGTACCGCGTGGCTGATGGTGAGCCGGGTCGAGTACCCCAAGCCGCGGGGCGTCCTCGCGGTGGCGGTGCTCGCCTGGATCGTGGCGGCCATGGGCATGCTGGCGGCGTGGGCGTTCGACGCGCCGGGCGGCCAGGTGCTGCTGCAGATGGGCTGCGCGCTGCAGATCGTGATGGCGGCGACCATCCCGCTCTTCGCGACGGCACGCCGCGTGAACACGTTCCGCGACAACCGGCGCGAGAGCCGCGAGGCACGGGCGGCGCAGCTGCCGTAACGAGCCTGTACGCAGCCCGAGGGGCCCGGACCGAATCCAGATTCGGTCCGGGCCCCTCGGCTTTCCCGTGGCAGCGCCCTCCGTGCTCCGTTCGGCTTCCCGCGGCCGGCACCCTCGATGCTCCACTCGGCCGGTCAGAGCCGCTCGTACACCGTCACCCGCCGGCCACGGACCTGCTCGTCCGCCACCACGGTGAAGCACTGCTTCAGGACGGCGACCTTCGCCTTGTCCCGTTCCGCCGACACCGGCCGGGCCACCTCGGGCGTGTCGGTGATCAGCATGATCCGCCGCTGCGCCAGCATCGCGGTCCGTATGCGCTCCGGACTCGCCTCCTCACCCTTGAGCGTCCCGGACGCCACCGGACTCTCCGCCAGCGCTATGTCACGCAGACCGGCGAACGCGGCGGGGGAAACCAGCGCGGTATCGCGCCGGGCCGCGGGAACGAAGACAACCGCGTCGCCGTCCTTCTTGAGGCGCCGCACGTCCGCCGCCACCGCCAGGACATCGTCCACGCGGCTGGCCGGGGACCGTTTGGCCAGCGACTGCGGCAGCAGCGCGATGACGGCCGCGGCGACCACGGCCGGCACCAGCCATCGTGACGCCCGAGGGAACCGCGGCTCGATCATCCGTGCCACCGCACCCAGTGCCGCGCCGATCAGCAGGGCCAGGCCCAGCATGCTGAACAGAACGTAGCGGTCCAGGAAGAGCGGCTTGGCCAAGGAGAGGCCGACCAGGCCGATCTGCGGCACGGCCAGCAACGGCAGAGCGACGGCCGCCGGCGAGAGAAGGCCTGCCCGCGGCCGGTCAAGAAGGGCCCCGAGAGCGCCGATGGCCAGCAAAATCGCCGGGCCGACCAGCATCGGCCAGGTCAGCGGCGGTATCCAGGACACCTGCCGGGACTGGGTCAGGGTGAAAAGGATCATCGGCAGGGCGGCCGCCACGGCGGCCGTGACGGCCGCCGCCCATCGGATCCATGTCCCACGCCCGGCTTTCGTCCAGGCCATAGTCGCCGCGTGCGCGGGCAGGATCAGCAGCGACAGCCAGTTGAGCAGCGCGCACAGCAGGACCGTGCCGCCGTAAGCCGCCCAGTGTCCTTTCCGGTCGCGTCCCTGCAACGCGGTGACCAGCAGCAGCGTGGAGATGCCCGCTCCTGCCGCGACCAGTGCGTACGGGCGTCCCTCCTGGAGGTGGAACTGCACAGCGGGAAGCAACCCGAACGTCAGCCCGCCTCCCAGCCCCGCCCGGACACCGGCCAGCCGGTGTCCGACGACCGTCACACACGCCGCCGCCACCGCCGTGGCGAGCACGGAGGGCAGGCGCAGTGTCGTGATGCCGGGCCCGAAGCATTCGAAGAGCGCGTGCATCAGCAGGTAGTAGAGGCCGTGCACGGCATCGACCTCGCCCAGCATGTGCCAGATGTCGGCGACGGGCCGCCGGGCCACCTGCCAGGTCGCGGCCTCGTCCCGCCACACGCTGTGCTGCCGGGACAGCCCCCACAGGCCCAGGGCGAGGGTCCACAGCATCGGTATCGGCCAGACGGGCAGGCGGCGCCCCAGGACGGTCATGTGGCAGCTCATGGAGTCGTTGGGTCCTCGGGGTGGCGGAGCCCGGCCGCAGTCGGCCTCGGGCGAGGTGATGCGGGCCGACGGCCGCGCGCGGAAGGAGCGCCCTGGCGGGCGGGAGCGGTGATCGGCTGGATCACCGACGCATGCGGAAACGCTCAGGTCAAGGTCGCCTCGGTTGCACGTCCTTGGAGGCCGGGCCGGGAGCGGCGTCTAGGCCCGCCAGGCGCGGGCCTGCTGTCCGGCGCTCCGGGCGGCCCACAGCCCCATCACGGCGGACACGGCGAGCACCACTGAGACGGCGGTCGCCATGAGGTCCCAGGGGACGTAGTAGGCCATTCCCGGCCGGGCGACGGGTCGTGCGGTCCAGGCAGCGACGACGCAACCCGCCGACGCGGCGAGCGCCGGCGGCGCGACGATCGTCCAGGCCGCGCAGCTGCGGAAGACGCGGTACCCGCCGGTCAGCGGGGCCATCGCCCGGCCCTGGCGCAGGAACTCGGCCCTGCCGCCGAGGCCGACGGCGAGCACGAGGATCCCCGTCCCCAGCACACCGAACAGCCGGGTCCACCGGCCCTGGTCCCGGTCCGGAATGCCGTCCGCCAGCCACTCCTCCCCGGGGAAACGGACCTGGGCGCCGCGAGGATAGGCCCGGTAGGAGGATTCCTTGAGAGCCGCGACGGCAGGGACGCCCCCATCGGCCCTCACCACCGCCAGGGTGTTGGCGCTCCGCACGATCTGCTCGGCCAGCTCGGCGTGGTCGGCCCGGACGACCTTCAGATAGGTGCCGCCCTCCGTGTTCCAGCGGAGCAACTGCTGCAGGCGCCGATCGAGAGCGACATCGACGCGGGCCGGTGCGGGCGAGCACGGCAGCCGAAGGCTCTCGAGAGCGACACATCCGCCGCTGATGGTGACGGGGCCGTCAGCGGCGGTGCGGGGAGGCGCGACGACGACCGGCACATCGCCGTCGGGAAACGACTCGAGATAGGCGGCGGCCTCCCCGGCGGAGACCGTCCCCCTGGGGCCGATCTCGGCCACATCCCTCTCGGCGGCGCCGAGGATCTTCTCCATTTCTGCGTGGTAGGTCCCGAACATCGCCTGCCAGGCGAGGGCCTGCATGAAGACGATCAGCGCAACGGTCACACCGGTGATCAGACGGGCCGTGGCCGCCGGGCAGCGGCTGATACGGCGGCCCGCGATCAGGGCACCGGCCCACCCTCGCTGTCGCCCTGCCCGCTCCAGGCTTCCCCCGAGCCCGGCCGCGACGACTGAGGTTGCGGCCGGCAGGGTGAGTACGACGAGGGCAAGGCCGATCCAGCTGATCCATGCCCGGTTCTGCGTACTGTCGCCGGCGAGTTCCGGACCGCGGCTTGCGAGCAGGATCGCCGGCGCGCAGAGAACCGCGAGGTACCGCTGTCGGCGTGGCCTGCTCGCGCCGGCGGGCCGGGTCCCCTCACCCCTGCTGGACAGACGGTCGCTGATGACGGCGAGGGCGAGCGCCGTCACGATGACGGCCACGGGAGTGAGCAGTACCGGCCAGCCGTGCCGACGCACGTCGGCGGACGACATCACGTAGCCGACGAACGGGACCCGGACGTCGACGTACGCGGCCACGGCGAAGAACGGCATCGACGCGAGGGCTCCCCACGTCACCGGTCGCACCGCCTCGCCCACGGCGATCAGGGCGCGGTCGCGCCTGAGTCCTCCCAGTGCGTCGACCAGGGCGCCCCTGCGGTCCCGCCCATGTGCCCCGGCACGGAGTGCGGTGAACAGGAGCACGAGACTCGGTACGAGCAGCAGGCCGATGACGAGGCCGTGGAACATCCACTCCGGCTTGTCGTTGTCGCGTCCCGTTCCGGCCTGCAAGCCTTCAGCCGGTATGCCTGCCTTCGGCCCGAATCCGACGACGGCCTCGATCGGCGCCTCGGGCTTCATGCCCTTGGCGGGCCTGACATAGGCGAGCCACTCCCCCGGGTCGTCCAACCCCTCCTGCCCGATCGTGCCCGAGAGCTTTGCGTAACGCTCGGCGATCCCCTCCGCGGCGCCGGCTGCCAGCAGACCGGGGGACAGAACGGCCTCGCCCGGCCCCGGCCAACGATCCACGCCTGGAGGAAGTGGGGCATCGGGCGTATGCGGCGCGATGAAGACGACGCTGAAACTCCGCTGCCCTTTCAGCGCGTCCGAGCCGACCAGCCACAACGTGGCCCCGGTTGCCGGTGATTGCTCCGCCTGCTGGGCCGGCGTCCTGGCGTCACGCCGCAGTTCCTTGCCGGCATAGGAGGCGTGGACCATCGCCAACAGGCCGAGGCACAGTGCGACGGCGAAGGCCGAGAGCGCCAGGGCCGCGGCCCTGGTTCCGGCCGCCTGCGAGCGTCGACCCGCGTCGCGCCCTGTACGGAGCAGCTGAAGTGACAGGCGGCCATGTCTCGCCCCGTTCACGCCTCCACCGCTTCCCGCACCGGGGCAGGAACCAGCAGACCGGCCTCGAGACGCAGCACCCGGTCCGCCCGTGCGGCAACCTCGGCATCGTGCGTCACCAGCACCAGACCGCACCCGCGCCGCCGAGGGACATCGAAGAGCAGCTCCGCGATGCGGGCAGTGGCGTCAGGGTCGAGGGAGCCGGTGGGCTCGTCGGCCAGGATCAGCTCGGGCGAGTTGATCAGCGCACGGGCCACCGCTGTCCGCTGAAGCTCGCCTCCGGAGAGTTCCTCCGTCGTCTCGGCCCTCGGAACGCGTAGTTCGTCCAGCAGTTCCTGCGCCTGGCGGTACCCGCCGGCCCGGTCGGAACGCGACAACAGCGCCGCCAGCGCCACGTTGTCCAGCGGGCTGAGTTCGGGCAGCAGCTCCCCGAACTGGAAGACGGTGCCGATCGTCTCGCTGCGCAGCTTCGCGATCCGCTTGCCCCGCAGCTTGGTCACTTCCGCACCGGCGACCCTGATGCTTCCGCCGTGCGGCGTGATCAGACCGAGGATCGACGAGAGCAGCGTGCTCTTGCCCGAGCCGCTCGGACCCGTGATCGCCACCGACTCGCCGGCACGGACAGTGAGCCGCAGGCCCTTGAACAGGGTCCGGTTCCGGACCGAGTAGTTCAAATCCTTGATGTGGAGTACTGGGTCGGGCGCGTGCCCGGTGTCGGAGTTGTTGCTCACGTGATGTGCCCTCGGGTAGCTGTTGCCGCGTCACCGTGCGACGTCGCGGTGGCGCTGCAGGGCAGAGGCGAACCCCCTGTCCCGCGGATGGCGGGCTTTTCCGGCGAGCATGAAACAGCGCCCCCGTGAATCGTCCCCCGTGGCGCGAGAGAGGTCAGCCTCTCGCGATCAGTGCCGATATTAGGCGAAGGCGATCAACACGCAAAAGAAAGCAACCCAGTTACCCTCGGCCTGTGCACGTTTGCGCCACAATGGCAATCGGACCTCAGGATCTCGATGGGTTTCCATTGCCCGGTGAAGCGGAGTCGGGCCGACCGAAACGGTGCGCATGAGCCCGGGCCTGTGATGTGCGACACGCTGATTTGCCTGCTGCGCAAGCCTCTTGACGGTGCGACAGCCACCGCGGACCGCCAGGAATGCCTCAACCGCCGGCCCGGAGAAGGATCGGTACGACCTGCCGAGGAGCGCTGATCCGAGCCCCCGGAATGTGCGCTTGCCTGCCGTCTGCTTTGGCATGTGATCTTGCACTGGTTCGCGAGGAAAACCTTTTCTCGTTTCCATGTGGGCCCTACGAATCGAAGCCGCTCGGCCTGACCTGCCTCGCGTTGCTCTCCCCATGGATGCGTCATATCTGAGGGCCTTCATCGTGCTGACCGCCAATCGCGGCTGTTGCTTGCTGCGTCAAAGGGGAGAAGTCATGCAGATATCCAGGAACGCCAAGAAGGCCGCCATGGCCGTTGCCATGCTCGGCGCCGTCGCGGGGGCATCGCCGGCCTACGCCGACGCCGGCGAAGACGTCACGTCCAGGCTCAACCACCACACCAACCCGAACATCCACATCTCTTACGCCTACAGCTGGCAGCCGTCCGGCAACAAGAACGTTGCCGTGCGCGACGAGAGGGGGACGGCAACGCCGTCTACTCGGAGTTCGACCGCAAGAACACCAAGGGCCTGCGCCTTTGGAACACGAAGGGCCAGGGAGAGACCACCTACAGCGACTCCTCCACGAGCAACTACGTCGTGAAGGTCACCGCTTGCGTGCAGTACGACCTGACCCCGGACAAGTGCGGCCCTGACGACCGGCCCGGCGACGGACGCTGATCGCACATCCCGTGCGGCACCTCCTGATCGTGTCGAGGCCCGGATGACTTCCGCATCCGGGCCTCGCCCGTTGCACGCGCCGGCGCCCTCACCCGCTGCACGCGGGCGCCGGTACGTCGCGCGGGACGTCCGGGTCGAGCAGGCCGAGCCGCTGCGCGTGCAGCACGGCGCTGAGACGGTCCGGAGCCTCCAGCTTCCGGTAGATGCTCTGCAGATGCTTGTGCACGGTCCGCACCGACACGTGCAGTCGACGGCCGATGGTCTGCGCGGGCAGGCCCTCGGCGAGCAGCCGCAGGACCGCGGTCTCCCGCGGGGTGAGGCCGAGGTCGGCCGTCCGCGCGTCGGACGGGCATGCCGCACCGCGGTCTCCGCCCGCCATGCCCGGCACCGCGTAGCCGCTGAGCAGTTCGTGCTGGGCCGCGGCCGCGCGCAGCAGCGGCTGGACGGCCGCCGCGTACCGCAGGGCCCGCTCGTCGAAGTCGGGGCCGGCGCGGTGGATCAGGAAGCCCCGCACCGGGTGGCCCCGGCCGGGCAGGGGCAGGCCCAGCATGTGATCGGTCCCGAGGCACTGGCGGAGGACGCTCGCGGTCTCGCTGTTCCGCCACCGGGCGCCGGTGAGCTGGGCCGCCGTTCGGGGTGCGCGGTCCTGCCCGGTGCCGTAGTGCCCGGCGAAGGGGTAGCCCGCGCGGATGAGGCGTACGGCCCGGCGCGAGGGGACGTCAGCCGCGCTGCCCGCGCCTCTTCGCCACGCCCGCACGGGCCCGTCGTCCGCGGCCCACTCGGAGTCCTTGGCGACCACCACGTCCCCGCCGAGCGCGCGCATCAGTTCCTCCGCCACAGCACGCCACAGATGATTCGGGTCCCTGGTCTCCAGGAGACTCACGGCCAGTTCCAGCATGCGTGCGTAGTCGTTTTCTGCCGGGTCGGACATCCCTCTGCCTTTCGCGTCCCTCTGCCTGGGCAGAGGGCGCCACGCGGCGATCGAGCGTGGCGTACGGAGCAGCTTGCCGTAGCGGAGCGGACCGTGGCCAGCGGATGTCCGGCCGTCAATACGTACTTGTCCCCATGGCGAGGGTGAGCCGGCTCGGCGATAGTTCTGGCGGGGTCGGCGCGCCGGCGGTCCGCCACGGGGGTTCGGACCGAAGGCGGCGGGCCTCCCCCGCGACCGTAGATGTGCGGTTCGCCGCCTCCGGCGACCTGTAGGTGCCGCCCGCGGCGTCGACCGGGGGCGGGCACGATCGTTCCCTACGGCGAGAACTCCCCGTCGCGGTGGCCGTAGCCGTCGCCACGGGACGCCCTCGCCCCTCGCCCCCATGAGCCGGGGGACGAGGGGCGAGCGGCGAGCGGCGTTGTGACGGGCTACGACGCCGACGGCTGGAAGGACTTGGCCGCCTCCGACGCCGTCCCCGGCCGGACCACCTTCAGGCCGCCCGGCACGGACTTGTCCGGCTTCATGATGAAGCTCTCACGGGTGGACGGCGCCGCCGGATCCGAGAGGTCGTGGGTGATACCGAAGTCGCTCTTGTACGCGTTGAGCGTCAGCAGCGCCTTGTCGACGCCCTCCCGCGTCAGATCCTTGTCGGCGCACGCCTTCTTCAGCGCCTCGCCGAAGACCGTCGCCGCCGTGTAGCCGGCGACCACACCGTTGTCGAGCCCGTCCTTCGGGTATTCGGCCGCGTACTCCTTGGCCAGCTTCGACGGCCCGGGCTCCGGCGCGCCGATCGGGAGCGTGGAGGAGGCGATGTAGAAGTCCTTGGCGAGCGCCGGACCAGCCGGCGTCGCCAGCAGCTGGGGCGCGAACGCGGAGTTGTTGCCGACGATCGGGACGTTGAAGCCGCCCGCCGCCGCCACACCGGCCAGGGACGCCGCCTGCCGGGGACCCGCGCTGAGCAGGATCGCCTTGACGCCGGCCTTCTTCAGGGCCGCGACCTGCGCCGACATGTCGTTGTCGGTCGGCTTGATCTTCTGCTCCACGACCGTGAGGCCCGCCTTCCGGGCCGCGTACTTGGAGCCGGCAAGCGCGTTCTCGCCGTAGTCGCCCTCGAAGAAGACGTGACCGATCTTGTCGCCCTTGGCGATGCGCTTCTCGGCGAGGAGGTAGTCGACGGCGTTGATCGTCTCGACGTCGTACGTGGCGCCGAGGACCCGGACGTACGGGCTGCCCAGCAGGCTCGCGGACCACGCCTGGGGCAGTACGAGCCCCTTGTCCTGGCCGTTGACGCGCTCCTTGACCGCCGCGACGAACGGCGAGCCGATGAACTGCGCGAAGCCGAGCACCTTCGGCTCCAGCTCGGTGTAGCCGGCGACGGCCTTCTGCGGGTCGTAGCCGTGGTCGCGGACCGTCAGCTCGATCTTCCGGTCGCAGATGCCGCCGGCCGCGTTGGTCTGCTTCGCCCACAGCTGCTGGGCCTGGGTGACGCTCTTGCCGAGGGACGCGTACACGCCCGTCATGTCGGTGAGCACACCGAGCGTGATCGCCTTGTCCGTGACCCCCTTGTCGGTCTTGACTCCCCCGGCGCCGTTGGTGTCACCGTCGCCGCTGGTGGCCTTGCTGCTGCAACCGGCCGTCACCGTCAGCGCGAGGACGGCGAGGACCGCCGCGTACGTTCTTGACTTCATTTCTTCTCCCGAGGGGACGGAACGAGGCGGGTGAGTCCGCCGGGCAGGAACAGCACGACCGCGACGACAGCCGCGCCGTACAGATAGCGGGAGGCCTCCCCGGGGGACACGCCGCCGGTGCCCGGTGCGGAGACCAGGGGCAGGGCGTCGCTCCAGCGAGTGAGGACCTGGGGGAGCAGCGAGACGAAGATCGCGCCGACGACGGCTCCCGCGACCGAGCCGAGACCGCCGATGACGATCATGGCCAGGTACTCGAGGGAAAGGATCATGCCGAAGTACTCGGGCACGGTCCGCTGGAAGATCAGGGCCAGCAGGACGCCGGCGAGACCCGCGTACATCGAGGACAGGACGAAGACGGCGGCCCGGTAGCGGGCGACCGGCACGCCCATCACGCCGGCGGCGATGCGGTGGTCCCGCAGGGCGTTCATCGCCCTGCCGGGCCGGCCGCGAAGCACTCCGCGGGCGAAGAGGCCGCACACCAGGAGGGCGACGAGCGCGGCGTACCAGAGCTTCTCCATGGACTGGAACGGGACGGCGGCGACGAGGAGCTCGCTGTCGTCGAACTCGAATCCGAAGAGGGAGAGCGGGGGGACGGCGCGGCCGTTGAAACCGCCGGTCAGGTCACGGGCGTTGAACAGCACATGCTGGCCGACGAAGATCAGCGCGAGCGTGGCGATACCGAGGTACGCCCCGCGCAGCCGGCCTGCGATGGGGCTGAACACCCCGCCCGCCAGGCCCGCGAGGAGTACCGCGAGCACGGCCGCCAGCCACGTCGGCAGGCCGAGACCGGCCAACTCGTGTCCGCTCTCCACGTCATTGCCGCCGGCCAGGACGCAGTAGCCGTACGCGCCGATGGCAAGGAAGAAGGCGTGCCCCATGGAGAGCTGCCCCGTCGCGCCGGTGAGCAGGTTGATGCCGATGGCGCCGATCGCTGCGGCCATGGCGAAGAGGCCTGCCTGGAGCCAGAAGCGGTCGAGATAGAAGGGCAGCGCGAGGAGCAGGAGCGACAGGGCGCACCAGAGGTACGCGCGGGGGCGCCGCCATGGCGGCCCCTGCCGTACGCCGGTCACCCGGCCGGGAGGGGCGGCCTCTGACGCGGCCTTCGCGGGCTCCGCAACGCCGGGCGGTACGGGAGCGGTGTCGGCGGTCTTCGCCGGCGCGGCGGCCTCGCCCGACGGCGCGGGAACGGAAGGCTTCGCGGCCTCGCCCGACGGCGCGGGAACAGAAGGCTTCGCGGTCCCGACGCGCTCTGCGCCCTCGGCGGAGCCTGGGCGGTCGTTGTCAGACACGGGCGAGCTCCTTCGTGCCGAAGAGTCCGGCGGGCCGCGCCAACAGCACGAGCAGCATCACCAGATACGGGGCAAGGTCCCCGATCCCCCCGCCCAGGAATGTCAGTTCGCTCTGGTAGCCCGTCGCGAACGACTCCGTGACCCCGACGATCAGACCACCCGCCAGGGCACCCGTGGTCGAGTCCAGCCCGCCGAGGATCGCGGCGGGGAACGCCTTGAGGGCGGCGAGTGAGGTGGCCCGTTCCAGACCGGGCGTCGGGAAGACCGTCAGGAACAGCGCGGCGACGGCGGCGAGCGCGCCGGCGACCGCCCAGGCCGACATCGAGACCCGTCCGAGGCGTACGCCCATCAGCGCGGCCGTCTGCGGGTTCTCCGCCGCTGCCCGCATCGCCACACCCCAGGAGGTGTAGCGGAAGGCGAGCAGGAACGCCGTGATGAGGAGCGCGGCGGCGACGAACGCCGCGATCCGGGTCTGCGCGATCGTGATCTCGCCGAGGTTCACCACCCGGTCGCCCCAGGGGTCGCCGAGCGCCATCACGTCCGTGCCGATCAGCCGGGTGAGCTCGGTCGTCAGCAGGATGTCCACACCGATCGTGACGATGGCGAGGACGCTGTGGTCGGAACCCCGGTAACGGCGCATGACCAGGAAGTCGACGGCGGAGCCGACGACCGCCGCGCCCGCGATCCCGACGGCCAGCGCCGGCCAGAAGCCGAGGTCGTCGTGGAGGACGGCGGTGATGTAGCCGCCCGCGAGGAGCAGCGAGGCATGGGCGAAGTTGACGACCTCCGTCGCCTTGAAGATGACGACGAAGCCGAGGGCGATCAGCGCGTAGACGGAGCCGATGGACAGCCCGCCGAGGAGAAGTTCTGTGAACGTGGTCATGGCGTGGCCTCCGTACCGAGGTACGCCTGCACTACCGCCGGATCACCCTGTACCTCGGCGGGCGTGCCGCCCGCGATACGGCGTCCGAAGTCGAGCACGGTCACGGCGTCCGCGAGCCGCATCACCACCCCCATGTCATGTTCCACGAGCACGATCGATATACCGAGGCTGTCGCGGACGCCCGCGACGACCGCGGCGGTCTGCCGCCGTTCGTCGGCGGTCATGCCCGCGACGGGCTCGTCGAGGAGCAGGATCCGCGGCTCCATGCACAGGGCGCGGGCCAGTTCCACGAGTTTCTGCTTTCCGTAAGGGAGTTCACCGGCGGGCCGGTCGAGGTCGTCCGCGAGGCCGACGAACTCGGCGATCTCCGCGACGCGTTCGCGGTGCCGGCGTTCCTCGCGGGCCGCCGACGGCAGCCGCAGCCCCGCCGCGACGAACCCGGTACGAGTGAGCCGGTGCCGACCGAGCAGCAGGCTGTCGGCGACCGTCGCCCGGGGCGGCAGCGCGAGATTCTGGAAGGTACGGGCGACACCGAGGGCCGCGATGCGGTGCGGCGGCAGACCGGTCAGCTCGTCGTCGCCGAAGCGGACGCTGCCCTCCGTCGCCCTGTACACACCCGAGAGCACGTTGAACGTGGTGGACTTGCCGGCCCCGTTCGGCCCGATGACGGCGTGCACGCTGCCCGGCTCGACGGTGAAGGACACTCCGTCCAGTGCGGTGAGACCGGCGAAGCGGACCGTCACCTCCTCGACGACGAGCGGTGCGATCGCCGTGGTCGTCGTCGCGTTCATGCGGACCACCTCCGCAGTGTCGGCGCGGCGTGCTGCGCCTGCACGGCGTCCTGCGCGGCATCCTCGTCGACGACCCCGAGGTAGCGGCGACGGACCTCGTCCGATGCCGCCAGCTCGTCGGCCGGTCCCTCGAGCGCGACCTCGCCGACGTCCAGGACATAGGCCCTCGAAGCCAGTCGCAGGGCGATCGCCGCGTTCTGCTCCACGAGCATCACGGGCGTGCCCGCGGCGTTGATCTCCTTGATCGTCTCCGCGATCCGCGCCGCCATGAGCGGGGCGAGGCCCAGCGAGGGCTCGTCGAGGAGCAGCAGCCGGGGGCGCGCCATGAGCGCACGTCCCATCGCGAGCATCTGCTGTTCACCGCCGGACAGGAGACCGGCCTTCTGCTGGGCGCGGTCGGCCAGCACGGGGAACAGCTCGTGCACGCGGGCGAGCGCGGCGGCGGACTCCCGCCGTCCGCGCACCCCGAGCGTGCCGGCCCGCAGATTGTCCGCCACGGTCATCCGTGCGAAGACCTGGCGGCCCTCCGGCACCTGGACGACTCCGGCCGCCACGACCCGGGCGGCGCTGAGACCGTCCAGCGGACGGCCCTCGAAACTGATGCTTCCGGCGGTGACTTGCCCACGCTGGAACGGCAGTGTGCGTGACACCGCTCGCAGCAGGGTGGACTTGCCGGCGCCGTTGCCGCCGAGCACGGCGACGACGGCACCCTCGGGCACCTCGACGGAGACGTCCCGCAACGCCCGCACGGGCCCGTACCCCACGGACAGCGCCCGCACCTCCAACGCGGCGGCCATACGCAACCCCTTGTCCGGCTCGCCAACGGTCGGCTCGCCTCTCAGGGGCCAACACCAGCACCGGGCGGTGTGCGCGGTCCACGGCTGTCACGGGACTCGCTGCGCCTGACCAGCGGCGGGACAGCCACGTTGTGCACCGGCACAGCAGACACGCCGTGCTCCGGTGGCGTGGCGCTGCGCGGGGCACGTGTCGGTCTTCGGGCGAGGCCCGGCCGAGGTGGCGTGCTGTACGGGCAGTGCCGCCCCAGGGGGCGGCGGGCCGGGCCGCAGGACCTCACCCGGCGCGAAGCTGCCGCCCTGGTGGGGGCACAGGCCCCATACCCTCCCCGTCCCTGGGAGAGGGGCCCGTGGGGGGCGGGCCCTCATCACGACCGGGATCCGTCCCGGCCCGGGCGCCGCCAGGAGATAACCGTCCCGAGCAGTGCCCAGCCGGGGCCGCAGGACCTCACGCGGCGCGAAGGTGCCGCCTGGGTAGGGGCGCCAGCCCTCTCCCTCCCCGGGAAGGGGGCCGGGGCCGGCGCCTGCCCCGGATTCGGGAAGGGGCGGGGTGGGGGAAGCGCGGCGGGGCGCGATCAGCTCAGGAAGTCGCGTGCGATCGACTCCGCCACGCCTTCCAGGAGGGGGCCCGCCTCGGACATGGACTTCGCCGGGTCCGGTTCGAGCGCCGACAAGGCGTACGCGCGGCGGATGCCCGCGTCGTCCAGCGCCTCCGGTGGGAGGGCCAGGCGGCCGCAGACCGCGACGACCTCGATGCCGCGGGCGCGGGCCGCCGCCGCGACGCCCGCCGGGGCCTTGCCGTGGAGGGTCTGCTCGTCGAGGGAGCCCTCGCCGGTGATGACGAGGGTCGCCCTCTCCAGCGCGGGGGCGAAACCGAGGACGTCGAGCATGACCTCGATGCCCGGCCGGAAGCTCGCGCCGAGCGCCACGAGTGCGCCGTAGCCGATGCCGCCGGCCGCGCCCGCGCCGGGCGAGTCCGCGTGTCCGGGGCCGAGGACGGACGCGTAGTGCGCGAGGGCCTCGTCGAGGAGGGCCACGTCGTCCGGCGTGGCGCCCTTCTGGGGCCCGTACACTGCCGGCGCGCCCTTCGGCCCCGTCAGTGGGTTGTCGACGTCGCTGGCCAGGATCAGGTCGACGTCCTTGAGGCGGGCGTCGAGACCGGACAGGTCGGCCGTCGCCAGTTCGCGCAGGCCTCCCCCGCCGGGTGGCACCGGCGCTCCGGAGGCGTCGAGGAAGCGTGCGCCGAGCGCGGCTAGCATTCCCGCGCCGCCGTCGGTGGTGGCGCTGCCGCCGACACCGAAGACGATCGTGCGCGCGCCCGCGTCGAGCGCGGCGAGCAGGAGTTCCCCGGAGCCGTACGTCGTGGCCGTCAGCGGCGCGAAGACGCCGGCCGGCAGGTGCTGGAGGCCGGAGGCCTCAGCCATCTCGACCACCGCCGTGCCGTCCCGGAGGGCGTACGCCGCGGTCAGTGACTCCCCGCGCGGCCCCGTGACCCGCACCTCGCGGCGTTCGAAGCCCGCGGCGACCGCTGCCGCGACCGTGCCGTCGCCGCCGTCGGCGACGGGCAGGGCCTCGACCTCCAGCCCGGGCAGGACCCGCCGCAGGCCGGCCGTCACCCGCTCCGCGACCTGTACGGCCGTGAGCGAGCCCTTGAACTTGTCAGCCGCGACGAGCACCCGCGCGGGCTGAGTAACTGCTCCGTCCGTCACCTTGCATCCCTTGCTATCGAACAGGCAGTCGCGCCGCCCCGACCTTATCGGCAGCACCGGAGGGCATGCCAGTCCCGCTGGAACGCCATGTGTCCTACGCTGCGTGCCGTGACCACCTCCGATTACGCCGCGTACATCGCTTCCCTGCCCCGCGTACTCGCCGGGGCCGCGATGCTGCTGCGGAACGACGAGGGCCTCGTGCTGCTGGTGGAGCCCAATTACCGCAAGGGCTGGACGCTCCCGGGCGGCACCATCGAGTCCGATCGGGGCGAGACCCCGCGCGAGGCCGCCCGGCGGGAGACGGCGGAGGAGATCGGGCTCGACGTCGAGCCGGGAGCGCTGCTCGTGGTCGACTGGGTGCCGGGCGAGGGCCGGCCGCCGATCACCGCGTACGTGTACGACGGCGGTGTGCTCACGGAGGCACGTCTCAAGACGATCCGGCTCCAGGAGGAGGAACTGGTCTCCTGGCGGCTGGTGGCCAGGGACGACCTTCCCCGGTATCTGCTCGGTTCCCTCGGGCACCGGGTCCGGGCCGCCCTCGACGCGCTGGAGGCGGGGACCGGGACGGTCGAGCTGGTCAACGGGCTGCCGCCCGTGTCCTGACCGGTCGCCCCGCAGGTCACGCCTGGGGATCCGGCGGCTGGACGTCGCGCTTGCCCTGGGGCTCGTCGCGGGCGGCCACGCGCGCCTCCGTGCGGTGGCCCCGCGCGATGTAGTCGCGCACGACCAGCTCGACGGCGTCCTGCGGACTGCCCACGCCCGCCAGCACCATGACCTCGACGACGAGTTCGGCATCCAGACTGATCGTGACCTTGGCCATGGGCGGGACGGTAGCACCGGCGCGCGAACCGTTCGCCACCGGTGGCGCCGTCTGCGTACATTCGGACATATGACAGCCCCCGCGATCCGGGCGCGGCTTCGGCAGGCGCGGTTGTGAGGGGACGCCGGCACTCCACGGAGCAGAGCAATGGCAGAAGCGACCTCGCGCCATGACCGGCCCCTCGTCGCCATCCTCAGTGGCGCCGGCGTCTCCACCGATTCCGGGATCCCTGACTATCGCGGGCCCAACGGGCTGTGGCGGCAGGATCCGGAGGCGCAGAAGCTCGTCACGTACCAGTACTACATGGCTGATCCGGAGATCCGGCGGCGGTCGTGGCAGATGCGGCGCAAGAACCGGACGCTGAACGCCGAGCCGAACGCGGCGCACCGGGCGGTCGTCGACCTCGAGCGGTCCGGGGTACCGGTGCGGGTGATCACGCAGAACGTGGACGGCCTGCACCAGCTCGCCGGGCTGCCCGCCCGCAAGGTCCTCGAACTGCACGGCAGCGCACGGAGTTTCGTGTGCACCAAGTGCCATGCGCGCGGACGGATGGAGGACGCCCTCGCCCGTGTGGAGGCCGGTGAGGACGACCCGCCGTGCCTGGAGTGCGGCGGGATCCTGAAGTCGGCGACCGTGATGTTCGGCCAGCGCCTCGACCCGGCGGTACTGGGTCAGGCCGTCGCGGTCACCAAGGCCTGCCAGGTCTTCGTCGCCGTCGGCACCAGCCTCCAGGTCCAGCCGGCGGCGGGCCTCGCAGGCATCGCGGCCGAGCACGGGGCCCGGCTGATCGTCGTCAACGCCGAGCCGACGCCTTACGACGAGCTGGCCCACGAGGTTGTACGGGAGCCCATCGGGACGGCGCTGCCGGCGCTGCTGGAGCGGCTGGCGGGCTGAAAGAGCGCGTCGTCGAAGCCGCCGCGTTCGAACGTGAGCAGCCGCTGCTTGCGGTCGAGGCCGCCGCCGTAGCCGATGAGGCTGCCGGACGAGCCGATGACGCGGTGGCAGGGCACGATGATGCCGATCGGGTTCTTGCCGTTGGCGAGACCCACGGCGCGGGACGCTCCCCGGTTGCCGAGGTTCTCCGCGAGTTCGCCGTAGGTGCGGGTCTGCCCGTACGGGATCCGGCACAGCTGCTCCCACACGCTGCGTTGGAAGGGTGTCCCCGACAAGTGCATCGGCAGGTCGAACTCGGTGAGTTCGCGGGCGAAGTAGGCGTCGAGCTGGCGGATCGTCTCGCCGAACGGCCGCTCGTCCTCCTCGCCGAAGGTCTCCTCCGCGGGGCGGTGTCGCTGCTCGGTCATGTACAGCCCGCTGAGCACGCCATCGGTGGCGACGAGGGTCAGCGGGCCGTACGGGCTGTCGACGACGGTGTGCTGCCGGGTCGTCATGTCCGTTCCGTCTCCTTACGCGGGAAGATGGTTGATGGGGTGGTCGTCCGATGCCCACAGGTACTGGACCGCGTAGGCCCGCCACGGCCGCCAGGCGGCCGCGCGTGCGGTGAGGGCGGCGGGCGTGGACGGCAGGCCGAGTGCGGCCGCGGCGCGCCGCATGCCGAGGTCGGTGGGAAGGAAGGCGTCGGGATCGCCGAGGGCACGCATCGCGATGACCTCCACGGTCCAGGGGCCGAAGCCCGGCAGGCCGGCGAGTTGGGCGCGCGCCTTGTCCCAGTCGCTGCCGGGGTCGAGCTTCAGCGTGCCGTCCGCGAGGGCGGCGACGAGCGTGGTCAGGGTCGCCCGGCGGCTGCGGGGCAGCGCCAGGGCCTCCGGGTCGAGTGACGCCAGCGCCTCCGGCGCGGGGAAAAGGTGGGTCAGGCCACCCTCCGGGTCCTCCACGGGCACGCCGTGTGCCCGGACGAGGCGGCCCGCGTGGGTGCGGGCGGCGGCCGTGGAGACCTGCTGGCCGAGCACGGCCCGTACGGCGAACTCGGCCGCGTCGACCGTGCGCGGCACCCGTCGGCCGGGCGCCTTGCCGACCAGCGGCGCCAGCAGCGGATCGTCGCGCAACTGGTCGTCCACGGCGACCGGGTCGGCGTCCAGATCGAGCATCCAGCGGCATCGGCTGATCGCGATGGTGAGGTCGCGCGGGTCGGTCAGCGACAGCCGGCAGGCGATGTGGTCGGGGTGCGGGGCGAGGGAGACGATGCCGTGCCCGTACGGGAGGGTGAGCGTGCGCCGGTACGCGCCGTCCCGCCACTCCTCCACGCCGGGCACGCCGGTCGCCGCGAGATGCCCGAAGAGGTTGCCGGGCTCGAGCGGTGCGCGGTACGGGAGCCTGAGCGCGATGACGCCGGGCGTCGGCGTGGCAGCAGCCCGCCCGCGGGCGGCCCTCGCCCGCAGCTCGCCCGGGGCGAGCGCGAAGACCTCGCGGACGGTGTCGTTGAACGTGCGGATCGAGGAGAAACCCGCCGCGAAGGCGACCTCCGCCATCGGTATCGGCGTCGTCTCGATGAGCAGCCGCGCCGTCTGCGCGCGCTGCGCCCGGGCCAGGGCCAGCGGCCCCGCGCCGAGCTCGGCGAGCAGCTGGCGCTCGACCTGCCGGGTCGAGTAGCCGAGCCGGGCCGCCAGGCCGGGCACGCCCTCACGGTCGACCACACCGTCCTGGATGAGCCGGACCGCCCGCGCGACGGCGTCGGCGCGGGCGTTCCATTCTGGCGAGCCGGGGCTGGTGTCGGGACGGCACCGCTTGCACGCCCGGAAACCTGCCTGCTGGCAGGCGGCGGCGCTCGGGTAGAAGACCATGTTCTCGGCCTTCGGCGGCACCACCGGGCAACTGGGACGGCAGTAGATCCGGGTGGTCAGCACGGCGGTGAAGAACCATCCGTCGAACCGCGCGTCCTTGGAACGGACGGCGCGCACGCATCGCTCGGTGTCGGTGTGCATGCCTCAAGGATGGCGGGTGTCGGGGACGGGTGGCTGGCAGGAATCCGACATCAGCGTCCGGCTGCCTGGACCTCGGCGCGGCTCAGGCGGGGGATGAGAGGGCCGATTCGAAGGCCGCGTAGGCGCCGTCGTCGAACAGGACGAACCGCACCTCTTCGACCGGCGCCGCGGCGGCCTCGCGAACGGTTTGGACGGCGATCCTGGCGCCGTCGTCCATGGGCCACCCGTAGATGCCCGTGGAGATCGCCGGGAACGCCACGGTCCGCGCGCCCAGCTCCGCCGCGACGCGCAGCGATTCGCGGTAGCAGGAGGCGAGCAGCCCCGAGCGGTCCTCGGAGGCGCTGTGGACCGGCCCGACGGTGTGGATGACGTGCTCCGCGTCAAGGCGTCCGGCCGTGGTGGCGACGGCCTGCCCGGTCGGGAGCCCCTTGCCGTAGTGGGAGGCACGCAGGGCCCTGCACGCGGCGAGGATCTCGGGACCGCCCTTGCGGTGGATCGCGCCGTCGACTCCCCCGCCGCCGAGCAGCGAGGAGTTGGCGGCGTTGACGATCGCGTCGGCGTGCTGCTCGGTGATGTCACCGCGGACGAGGGTGACGGTCGGAGCATTCTGGGTCATGGACCCATCATCGTTCCCCACACCGGCCCTTCACGATCCGGCCCGCGCGAGCCGCTTGCGGGGCCTGCCCGCTCGTCGGCGACGGCGCGAGGCACGCGTCGTTCGGTCATGACACGCGCAGCGAGCGGCTCACCGGTGAGAAGGCAGGCGCGCGGCCGGTGTTTCGGCGGACGGGTGGCGTCGACGAGGGGGCGCTGCGCGCTCGCTCAGGCTCGGCCTTCCGTCAGCGCTGCCGCAGCCGGCGCCACACCGCCTTGGCGGCGTGGTGGCCCGACATACCGTGGACGCCGGGGCCGGGCGGGGTCGCCGAGGAGCAGATGAAGACGGCGGGGTGGGCGGTCGCGTAGGGGACACGGGCCAGCTTGGGGCGGATGACGGTCTGGAGCCCGGAGAAGGCGCCGCACGCGATGTCACCGCCGACGTAGTTGGCGTTGCGAGCGGCGATCTCGGGAGGGCCGGCGACGGCGCGGGCGAGGACCAGATCGCGGAAGCCCGGTGCGAAGCGCTCCAGTTGGCGTTCGACGACCTCGGTCGCGTCGCCTTCCCAGCCGGCCGGGACATGGCCGTACGCCCACAGGACGTGCTTGCCTTCGGGCGCCCTGGTCGGGTCGGTCACGCTCGGCTGGGCGGTGATGAGGAACGGGACCTCGGGGGGCCGCCCGGAGACGGCCGCGCCGAGGGCGCTCTCGATCTCGGCCGCCGTGGGGCCGATGTGCACGGTCCCCGCGGCCCTGGCCTCCTTGGCCTGCCACGGCATCGGCCCCGACAGCGCGTAGTCGATCTTGAACGCGGAGGCGCCGTACCTGTAGCGCCAGTACGCCTGGCCGAGCCCGGCGATCCTGGCGAGCGCGGTAGGTGAGGTGTCGAAGACGTACGCCCGGGCCGGCGGGAGCTCGTCGAGGCGCCGCACCGCGCTGCCCGTGTGGATGGTGCCGCCCTGGGAGCGCAGGTAGGAGGCGAGGGCGTCAGAGATGGCCTGCGAGCCGCCGCGCGGGACGGGCCAGCCGACCTCGTGCGCGGCCAGCGCGAACAGCAGGGCGACTCCTCCGGTGGCGATGCCGCTGGTGGGGGCGATGGCGTGCGCGGCGAGCCCGGCGAACAGACCGCGGGCCTTCTCGCCGCGGAAGCGGCGGGCGAGCATGCTCGCGGGCCGGATCGCGTCCAGGCCGAAGCGGACGTAGCGGTACGGGTCGATGGGCAGCCCGTCCCAGGGCGTGCGCAGGAAGTCCGCCGCGATGCCGTCCCAGTGGCCGAGGTAGGGCGCGAGGAGGCGGCGGTACGCGCCTGCGTCCGCCGCGCCCAGAGACATGGCGCTCTCGCCGACCGAGCGGCTGAGCACGGCCGCCGTGCCGTCCGGGAACGGATGGGCGAGCGGCAGTTCGGGGTGCAGCCAGGTCAGGCCGTGCCGCTCGAGGGGCATCGCGCGGAAGGCGGGCGAGCCGACGCCGAGCGGGTGGACGGCGGAACACGGGTCGTGGCGGAAACCGGGGAGGGTCAGTTCCTCCGTCCTGGCACCGCCACCGACGGTGTCCATGGCTTCGTGGACGGCGACCGAGAAGCCGCGGCGGGCCAGTTCGACCGCGGCGGTCAGCCCGTTGGGGCCGGCTCCCACGACGACGGCATCGAACATCGACGGCACCTTCGGACTCCTTCGTCAGCCGACGGCCAAGAGACCCAAGGATATTCCCGGGCACCGTCATCGCGGGCGGAGTACCGTCCGTGCGCGATGAACAACACCATCGAAGATATGGCGGCGCGGCTCGCCGAGGTGCCCGGTGTGCGTGCGGTCGCGCTCGGCGGCAGCCGCGCTCGGGGCACCCACCGGCCCGACTCCGACTGGGATCTCGGCGTCTACTACCGGGGCGAGGTCGACGTCGCCGCCCTGGCGGCCCTGGCGTCGGACGTGGCGGGAGAGCCGGTGGAGGTGGCCGGGCCCGGCGGCTGGGGGCCGTGGGTGAACGGCGGCGCGTGGCTCTCGGTGAACGGCGTGGCGGTGGACTGGATCCTGCGGGACCTCGACCGGGTGGAACGGGTCCGGGCGGAGTGCTGGGCAGGGCGGTTCGAGACGGGCGTCCAGCCGGGGCACCCGCTGGGCTTCTGGTCGCCCGCGTACGTGGGTGAGGTCGCGCTGTGCCGCGTACTGGTCGACCCGGCGGGCGAGTTGACGGCGCTGCGGGAGCGGACACAGGGGTATCCGGAGCCGTTGCGCCGCGCACTGGTCGACGCGGCGTGGGAGGCGGACTTCTCTGTGGCCGCCGCGGCGAAGTCCGCCGGGGCGGCGGACACGCTGCATGTGGCGCTGTGCCTGTCACGTGCGTTCGGGGTGCTGGTGCAGGCCGTGCACGCCGACCACCGGGTGTGGTGCCTCAACGAGAAGGGCGCGTTGGCGACGGCCGCGGCGCTCCCGGGCATGCCCGCGGACTTCGCCGCCCGCGTGTCCGCGGCCCTGACCGGCCTGGACCCGGCCGCGGTGGCGTCCGCGGACACGCTGGTCCGGGAGACCAGGACCCTGCTCGCCGCGGACGCCCCGGCCTGAGACGGGCCGGCCGACGGGGTCGGGTTCCGCCTTGCCGTCGGGCCGGCCTTGCGTCGGCGCGCAGGCGGGCTTCGGACGGAGCCGTTCTCCGACGGAGCAGGCGGGAGCGGCATCAGCCTTGCGGGACGGCCGCAGGCAGCCGGCCTTGCGAGCAGGGCCGGCTGCCTGCGGCCCGAAGCGGACAGACGGCCCTTCGGGCGGGCCCGGAAGCGTCGCCCGGCGCGCGGTCGACCGAACGTGGGCGACCGCGCGCCCGCCCGGTCGGGGCCCCGGTCGGGGCTCGGCCGGGCGGTCCGGACCCGGCGGGGTCCGGACGGGACCCGGCGGGTCCGGGTGCCGGGGCCGTGGCCCGGCGCGTCAGGTAAGGAGTTCGCGGATCCGCCGGGCCGTGGCCTCGTCGCGGGCCGCCGTGAACGGGAGGACGTTGGGGCCCGTCACGCGGAAGGGCTCGCCGGCGACGGTGAGATGCGCGCCCCCCGCCTCCGTCACCAGGAGCAGACCGGCCGCGTGGTCCCACGCGAGCTCCCAGGAGAAGGCCACCGCGTCCAGGCCGCCGCGTGCGACGTCCAGGTATTCGAGGCCCGCCGAGCCGCAGGGCCTGGCCTCGACGCCGGGCTCTGCCAGCCCGAGCAGCGCGCGCTTCTGCTCCGGGGTGGTGTAGTCGGGATGGGACATCGCGACTCGCAGCACCGAGCCGGGAGCGGGCGAACCGGACCTCAGCGGCTCGCCGTTGAGCCGGGCGCCGCCACCGCGCACGGCGACGGCGAACTCGTCGAGCACCGGCGCGTACGTCCACGAGGCAAGCAGTTCGCCGCGCACCGCGAGCGCGACGAGCGTGCAGAACCCGGGCTCGCCGCGCACGAACTGGCGGGTGCCGTCGACCGGGTCGACGATCCACACCGGCGCGTCGCCGTGCAGTGCGTCGGCGACGGCCGGGTCCGCGTGCACAGCCTCCTCGCCGACGACGACGGAGCCCGGCACGAGCGCCGTGAGCGATGCGGTGAGGTGCTCCTCCGCGCTGCGGTCGGCGATCGTGACGAGGTCGTGCGGGCCCGTCTTCTCGTCGACCTCGTGCGCGGCGAGCCGGCGGTAGCGCGGCACGATCTCGGCGGCCGCCGCCTTGCGGACCGCCTCCTCGACATCGGACAGATCCCCGGTCAGAAAGTCATCGATCATGTCCTCAGACAATCATGCCCGGCCGACATCGAGGGAGGCGGTCAGCGTCCCACCGCGTAACCCTGCATTCCCCTGGGGTTCGCCGCCGCGGAGAGCACTCCTGTGCTGGGGTCGCGTGCGACCACGCAGAGTCTGCCCTCCGACCAGGGCCCGCCCACGGTGACGTCGTGTCCGCGCTCACGCAGCCCGGCGACCACCTCCGGGGGCGTGCGGGATTCGACGGTGACGCTGCCGGGCCGCATCCCGCGCGGGTAGAACGAGCCGGGGAAGGCGTCGTTGTGCCAGTTGGGAGCGTCGACGGCGCCCTGCAGGTCGTATCCGCCGCGCACCGGGGGCCGCAGCGCGACGGCCAGGAAGAAGTGCAGCTGCCACTGGTCCTGCTGGTCGCCGCCCGGGGTGCCGAACGCCATCACGGGCATGCCGTCGCGCAGCGCCAGCGAGGGCGTCAGGGTGGTGCGCGGGCGGCGGCCGGGCGTGAGGGAGTTCGGCAGGCCCGGCTCGAGCCAGGTCATCTGGAGTCGCGTGCCGAGCGGGAAGCCCAGCTCCGGCACCACGGGATTGGACTGCAGCCAGCCGCCGCTGGGGGTGGCCGCGACCATGTTGCCCCACCGGTCGACGATGTCGAGGTGGCAGGTGTCGCCCTGGACCGCGCCGTCCCGTGCGACGGTCGGCTCCCCCGCGCCCAATGCGCCGGCGCCGTCGTCCAGCACGTCGGCGGCGCGGGGGCTCATGACGGTGGTGCGTCCGCCGGGGCTGCCGGGCCGCAGGTCGTAGGAGGCCTTGTCGCCGACGAGCGCGCGGCGGGCCCTGTTGTAGGGCTCGGACAGCAGATCGCGGAGGGGGACCTCGGCCGCGTCGCCGTACCAGGCCTCCCGGTCCGCCATCGCGAGTTTGCAGCCCTCGACGAGCAGGTGGACGTACTCGGCGGAGCCGTAGGCGGGCAGTTCCGGCGGCAGCAGGGCCAGTTGCTGGAGGAACGCGGGCCCCTGGCTCCACCCGCCCGCCTTGCACAGGGTCCAGCCGTTCCAGTCGTAGGTGACCGGTGCCTCATACGTGGCCGACCACCCGGCCAGGTCCGCCGCCGTGAGGGTGCCGGTGTGGCGGGTGCCGCTGGTGTCCATGGTGGGCCGCCCGGCCTGGCGGACAAGCGCCTCGGCGATGAAACCGGTGCGCCACACCTCCCGCGCGGCCTCGATCTGCCCGATCCGGTCACAAGCGGCGGCCTCCGCCTCCGCGATCAGCCGCCGCCAGGTGGCGGCGAGGGCGGGGTGGCGGAACAGCGTGCCGGGGGCGGGGGCCTGCCCGCCGGGCAGGAACACCGCGGCGGACGAGGTCCATTCGGTCTCGAAGAGCCCCCGTACGGTCTCCACCGTCTCGCAGAGCCGCTCGACGGGAGGGTGTCCGTGCTCTGCGTAGCCGACGGCGTAATGCAGCACCTCGGCAAGGGACTTGGTGCCATGGTCGCGAAGCAGGACCATCCACGCGTCGAACGCTCCCGGTACGGCGGCGGCCAGAGGCCCGGTGCCGGGGACCGGTTCGAGGCCGAGCGAGCGGTACTGCGCGATCGTGGCCCCGGCGGGCGCGACGCCCTGGCCGCACAGCACGCGCACCTCGCCGCCGGCCGGCGCGACGATGACCGGCACCTCGCCGGCGGGCCCGCACAGATGCGGCTCGACGACGTGGAGCACGAACCCGGCGGCCACAGCGGCGTCGTAGGCGTTGCCACCCCGCTCGAGCACGGCCATCGCGGACTGCGAGGCGAGCCAGTGCGTGGAGGACACCATCCCGAAAGTCCCCTGGAGGGTCGGCCGGGTCGTGAACATAGGGCCCTCTCGCCTCGCTGTGCGTCCGGACCGACCAGAACCGCCCTGGTCGGGCGCGAGGTTCAGGCGGCTTTGAACACATCGCCCGTCCCACGCGTATGGAACTGGACGTGCCCCTTTCCGGACGCCGTCATGCCCCCACTTGACCATGCAGCAGATGGAGTTCTTCATGGGACGAACAACGCGAAGACGTCCGAGAGCCGGCAGACGCACGGCTGCCGCCTCGATCGCCCTCATCCTCGCCGGCGGCGGGCTCATCGCGGTCAACTCCTATGCCGCCGCCGGTGAGGGACAGGGTCCCTGGCCCAGCGGGGCCAGGCAGGAACAGCCGGGGACCCTCGGCTCAGGACCCGTGCCGGCGACGGTCAAGTGCCCGGAGGTCGCGAACGGGCTGCCGGACGTGCCGGAAGCGGCCAGGGCGGAGGTCGACCGCGAGCTGGCGACGATGGACAGCCAGATCACCGAGGCCTATCAGCGGTTCGCCGACGAGAGGGAACAGATCGAACGGGATCCGCAGTTCGCGCAGAACGCGATCCTCGGGCCCCTCCAGAGCAAGCGGGAAGCGGGCATCGACCGCATCGCGGAAGCCATCGGCCGGATCACCGGGCAACGGCCGCAGGATCTGCGGGCACTCGCTCCCTGCACCTTGCAGACCGACGGCGCGGACGGGGCCGACGGGGCCGGACCGGGCGCCGACGGCCAAGGCGACGGCGGACAGGACGGCGGCGGCGGACAGGGCGACGGCGGCGGACAGGGCGACGGGCAGAAAGACAACGGCGGCCAGGCCGGCAACGGCCCCGAGGCGTCCGACTTCGCCGACATCAGCACCGTGTCCCCGAACGTGCAGGATCCCCCGCGGCTGCGCGGCGCCTCCCGCGGCACGTTCACCACGGACTGCGGCGTCAACGCGAACGGCAAGTTCAACCCGGACAACGTCATCGTCGCTCCGGGAGTGAGCAACGGCGCCCACCACATGCACGACTACGTGGGCAACCAGGCCAACGACGCGTTCGCGTCTGACGAGGACCTCGCGGCGGGCGCGACGACGTGCCGCGACCAGGGCGACCGCTCGACGTACTACTGGCCCGTGCTGCGGCTCCAGAACGGTCAGGGAGAGGCAGACGCCCAGGCGGACGGCGGCGGCAAGGACAAGAACGTCGGCAGGATCCTGACCCCGTCGCAGGTGACGCTCGACTTCGTCGGCAACCCGCGCGGCAAGGTCACCGCCATGCCGCGCTTCCTGCGGATCATCACCGGGGACGCGAAGGCCTTCGTCAACGGCAATGCCAATGCCAACGCCTCCTGGAGCTGTACCGGCTTCGAGGACCGGCAGCTGAAGGACAAGTACCCGGTCTGTCCCCGGGGCAGCAAAGTGGTGCGCAGTTTCAGGTTCCAGAGCTGCTGGGACGGCCGGAACACCGACAGCGCCAACCACCGCACGCATGTGGCCTTCACGGACGCGAGCGGCCGTTGCCCGGGCGGCTTCATCCCCATTCCGCAGCTCGTCCAGCGGATCGTCTACGACGTGCCGCCGCCGGTCTTCGCGGGCGCGGCCGCCGCCGTCTTCGCGCTCGACTCGTTCCCCGAGCAGCTGCACAAACCGGTCACCGACCACGGTGACTTCATCAACGTCTTCGACGAGAAGCTCATGCGGGAGATGGTGAGCTGTCTCAACGAGGGGCGCCGCTGCGGCGCCGCCGATCCGGCGCAGGCACCGGGCGGCGACGGTCCGGAGCCGAAGGACGCCCCGGCGACGGCCACCGCCGCTCCGACCGGCTCGCCGGCGCCGGCCCAGTCGCGGCAGGAGCCGGAAGTCCCCGCGCGTCCCACCGCGCCCACCGCCGATCCGGTGCCGGCGCCCGAAGCCCCCGAAGAACCCGCGACGCACCCGGCACCGGCGGCGCCGACGGCGCCCGTGGCCGAGCAGCCCGCCGAACAGCCTGCCGAACAGCCCGCCACCGAGCAGCCCGCCGCCGAAAGGCCCGCGGTCGGGGCCGGGCAGGCGCCGGGAACACCCGATGCGGAACGGGCACGGCCCGAACCGGCAGAGGCACCCGCACAACCGGCCGCCCCCGGCGTGCCCGCCGACCGTGCCGCGCGCTCGACCGCGCAGGGCGAGCCGGCCCGCGCTGCCGACGGGCAGAGCCCCAAGGCCCCGGCCGGGACGACCGCCCCCGCCACGGCCAACGGGTCGGACGTCCCGGTGCCGAACGGTGACGCCGCTCCGCAGGCCGTGGCGGGCGGACTGGCCGAGACCGGCGCGCAGTTGTGGCCGTCGGCCGCCGGGGCCGTGCTGCTGATCGTGGGCGTCGTGCTGCTGCGGGCACGCAGCCGCCGCGAGGTCCCGCGTCACCGCTGACGCAGCGGCTGCCCGGCTTCCCGCTCCGAGAAGAGCGGGAAGCCGGGCAGCCCTGGCCGTCCACCTTGGGGACGGCGCACTCGCACTCCTCCGGCGTGATGGTCAACGACCCGGCGGCGCAGCCCGGTCCATCAGCTCGCCCTCCCGGACGATGTCGGTCATCTCGACCAGGTCTGGCGTGAGGTAACGGTCGTCGTGGAGCGGGTCGATGTGCGCGCGGACCATGTCGTGGAGCGAGCGGACGCCCTCACCGAGGGACAGGCCGGCCATCTTGTCCTCGATCAGGTCGATGCCCTGCGCGGCCATCAGCGCCAGCACGGCCTGCAAGGTCCCGAGGCGGTCCAGATTCTCGTGAAGGTGGCGTACGGAGGCCATCGCCATGGTGTTGTGGTCCTCCTGCCCGTCCTTGGCGGGCCGGGACAGCGTGCCGGCGGGCAAGGCGCGGATCTGCATCTCCGGCACGAGCGCGGCGGCCACGGTCTGGACCTGCACCATGCCGGAGTTCAGGCCCGGCGTGCCGCCGGCGAGGTTGGCGGGGAGGCCGTAGCTCCACTTGGGGGAGAGCAGCCGCGCGGACAGTTCCTGGGTGTGGACGCCGAAGTCGGCGATCTGGGCGTTCAGTGTGTCGGCGGCGTGGCCGAGGAGAGCTCCGTCCCAGTTGCCGCCCATCACGAACTCGTGGCCCCGGCCGGAGCCGCGGGCGAGGACCAGGGGGTTGGAGGTGGAGGCGTTGGCCTCGCGTTCGATGTTCTCGCGGCCCTTCGCGAGGGTCTCGCGCAGCGCTCCGTAGATGTGCGGGGCCGCGCGGAGGGACACCGCGTCCTGGATGCGGGGGTGGTCCTCGCCGAGCCGCCGGCGGCCCTGTTCGGTGGTCCACTCACTGCCCCGCAGCAGTGCCCGGAGGCGTTCCGCGACCTTCTCCTCCTCCGGGATCCGGCGTTCGGCGTGCGTGCGGGCGTCCAGGCTGCTGATCTCCGCCCGGGTGGCGTCCATGAACATGGCAAGGACGCCCTCGCCCAGGCCGGCGGCCTTGGTCGCCCGGTGCAGGGCGTCGGCGTACGAGGCGAGGACGACCGTGCTGCCGCTGATGATGGGCAGGGCCTCGCCCTGCTGGAGCTCGAAGGACGGTTCGAGACCGGCGCGGGCGAGGATCTGCGAGGCGGGTCCCTGCTCACCGCGGTAGCGGGCGGGCGCCCGGTCCCCGGAGAGGACCATGCCGACGGCGGCCATGGGCTGGAGGTCGCCGGAGCCGAGCGAGCCGACGTGGGGGACGACCGGCGTGACGCCGGCGGTGACGAGGGCGTTCATCCGGTCGACGAGTTCCGGGCGAACGGCCATCGCGCCCCGGGCCATCTGGTTGGCCCGCAGCACCATGACCAGCCGTGCGACCCGCTCGGGCAGCGGCTCGCCGACGCCTGCGGCATGCGAGCGCAGAATGCGCTTCTGGAACTCCTTCTGCTGCTCGTTGTCGAGCTGCTTGTCCTTGAGCGGGCCCAGGGCCTGGTTCCAGCCGTACACGCGAGCGCCCTTGGCGAGTTCGTGGAGCGCGCCGTCGCGGATCTGCCGCATCCGTGTGCGGCTCTCGTCGGAGAGTTTCACCGCGACCGACTCGGCGTCCAGGACGTCGAACATGTCCTGGGCGGTCAGTGACTCGCCGTCCAGGACGAGTTGGAGGTGCGCCTCGGGGCGTGCGCCGGTATCGGGGCCGATCGGCCCGCCGGCGACGGAATCGGGGGCGAGGAAGGCCAGGATCAGGGTGGCGGAGGCGACGAGGGAGAGGGGTTTCCTCGAGGAGCGGGGGGTGCGGGCCGCGGGTACGGGTGAGCGGCGTATGCGGGCTGGGGCGTCCGTCGGAGGAGGCGGCATGGTGGGGGAACCTTTCCCGGGGAACGGAAGGTCGTTCGGCCTCTGGAAGGCCATACCGGCAACGTAATATCCATGCGCAGAGGACCGCCTGCGCCGACCGTTCCGTGCGGGCTGTTCGAGTGAGAGACCGCCGGGGCGGTCAGGTCGGCCGGGTGCCGTCAGCCCGGAACGGGGCCGGGCCCGCTCGAGTCGGGGCGGCCCCGCCGGACGTCGTCGGCCCGCCAGCGGGTCAGATGCGTCGGCCGAGGCAGCCGGGCCACAGGGGCCGTCGGCCCGGGACGAGGTCGGGTGCCGCCGGCCGTCGCCCGGTCAGGTGCCGTCTGATGAGAAGTGGTGGTAGTCCGGGGGCGACCAGCGGCCGCCCCACTCCCAGCCGGCGTCGTCCATCGCCCTGGTGACGGCGTCGCCCGGGGCGATCACGCCTTTGGCGGGCCGGTCACGGTCGAGGTGGCCCTCCGCGCCCGGCGGGTGCACCTTTCCCGAGCGGTCGACGTACGGGTTCTCCGCGGGGTTGATGTCGACCGCGTCCCCGAAGGAGTGGCGCGAGAGATGGCGGGCGTCGCCCGTCACCCGGCGGCAGTTGAAGGCGGAAGTGTTGTCGGCCGCCATCGCCTTGGCGTCGTCGCCGCCGTACTCGGCCATGACCCGCATGCGGCGGATGGGGAAACGATCCTGGAAGGCCTTCTCGAAGACGTGCAGCAGGGGCCGGACCTCGTCCTGATGGACGATCAGTTCTCCGCGGTGGAGACGGCCGTCGAAACCCCAGTGGTTCATGGTGAGCAGCCGCAGCCGGGACGGGGGCACCGGGCAGCCCGGTTCGTAGCTCGCACCGAGTTTGGACGGGGGTACGTCGCTGACGGTGGCTGACAGCTGCGGGGCGGCGGCCGTGGCACCGTGGGCGGGCACGGCGCAGAATGTGAGCCCGAGGGCCAGGACGGGCGCGGCGGCCCGGCGCGCGACGTTCACCCTTTCAGGTTAAGGACATCGCGGCCTGTCGGCCGCCCCGCGCGCCGGGGCTCCGGTCAGCGCCGCGGTGTTCCGAGGCGGCCTTCCAGCTGGACCAGCAGGTCCCTGAGGTGTGCGGCCAGGCCGGTGCGGGCCCGTTCGCCGAGGCCGGAGAGGACGGCGCTCTCGTACGCGAGCTGCTCGGGCAGCAGCCGGTCGACCAGGGTGCGCCCGTCGTCGGTGAGCCGGACATGGGCGACGCGCCGGTCTCGTTCGTCGCCGCGGCGCTCGACCAGACCGCGTTCTTGGAGGGCGCGCAGCCGTTTGGTGACGGCCGCCCCGGAGGAGAACGTCTCGCGGGCCAGCTCGCCGGGGGTGAGTTCGCGGGCGTTGCGGCGGACCGCGCCGAGCAGGTCGAACTCGGCGCGGGTGAGCCCGGCGGCACGCAGCGGCGCGTCCTCCGCCTGTTGCAGGAGCGCGGCGCAGCGATTGATGCGGCCGATGAGTTCCATGGGCCCGGTGTCCAGGCCGGGGTGCACGGCCTGCCACTGCCGTACCACCGAGGCGACGATGTCGTCGGTCACACCGCTCCGATCCTAGGGGCGGGGCGGTGCAGCCCACGCCGTTGTGCTGTCGCCGCGAGCGTACGGTGTCCTGCCCGCTCGGCCTCGAGAACCTCTTCCTCCGGGAGGGGCCGCTGCCACCATTCGCCCGCCACGGCGTCCTGGGCGTCGCGCAGGTCCACGAGGGCGGAGGCCGGCCGGCGGCTCCCGGCGTCGAGGTCGGCCGCGGAGGGGCCGGGCATGCGAGGGTCCGCTCCACGGCGGCGCGGGCGCCGGCGGCGGCGAGTGCCCTCTCCACCCGGCCGGGCCGCCCGGCGGTTGGTTACGGCGACGGCGGCGAGGGGTCCGAGGGCGACGCCGATCAGGGTGTCCAGGACCCGGTCGCCGATGAGCGTGCCCACCGGGTGCGCGCCGCTCGCCTCGACGGCCGGCGTCGAGGAGGGCCTGCCGGGCGGCGTGCACGGCCGCCGCCGCGGTGTGCCGGCTGCGGTGGCCGGGGTCGGCCGCGGCGTCCAGGGGCGCGGGCGGTGCCGGATGCTTGTAGCACTCAGCTATTTGATTCAACAAGTATTACACCTGTAAACGAAATATGGAGTCGCGGCTCTCACCGCAGCGGGTCGCGCGGTTCCACCAGCCCCGATTCGTACGCGAACACGACCAGCTGGGCGCGGTCCCTGGCGCCGAGCTTGGTCATCGCGCGGCTGATGTGGGTCTTGGCGGTGAAGGGGCTGATCACCATGTGGGCGGCGATCTCCTCGTTCGTCAGCCCACGGGCCGCCAGAGCCGTCACCTCCCGTTCCCGGCGGGTGAGGTGCTCCATGCCGGGGGCGGTGGACCGGTCCGGCGGCCGTGCCACGAACTCGCCGATCAGACGCCGGGTGACGGCGGGCGACAGCAGCGCGTCACCTCGGGCGGCGACGCGCACGGCGTGCAGCAGTTCGGCGGGCTCGGTGTCCTTGAGCAGGAAGCCCGCGGCCCCCGCGCGCAGCGCGTCGAAGACGTACTCGTCCAGGCCGTAGTTGGTGAGGATCACGACGTGCACGTCCGCGAGGAGCGGATCGGCGGCGATGTGCCGGGTGGCCTCGATCCCCGTCATCACCGGCATCTGCACATCGACCAGGGCGACGTCGGGGACATGGCGGCGGGCCTGCTCGAGGCCCTGCCGGCCGTCCTCGGCCTCGGCCACGACCTCGATGCCGTCCTCCGCGTCGAGCAGGGCACGGAAGCCGGCCCGCATGAGCGCCTGGTCGTCCACGATCAGGACCCGGATCACAGCGCCTCCACGGCGGCCCGGTCCATTGGGCCTGCCCGGTCTCCGAGATCTTCCCGGCCGTCGGGACGCGCCCGGCGCCCCTGAAGCGGGATACGGGCGCGCACCGAGAAGCCGCCGCAGGACCGTGGCGACGTGTCCAGCGTGCCTCCGAGGGCGGTGACGCGTTCCCGCATGCCGGTCAGGCCGGTGCCCGGCACGACGGGCCCGCCCGGTGCGGCGGGGCCGTCGTCCTCGACGGTGACGGCCACTTCGTCGGCGCCGTAGTCGAGGCGGATCCGGGTCGGGGCCCGGTCGGCGTGCCGCGCCACGTTGGTCAGCGCCTCCTGCACGATCCGGTAGGCCGCGCGGTCCACGTCGGGCCGCAGCGCGCGCTGTTCACCGCTGACGGTCACGGAGACGGGGATGCCCGCCGCCCGGGCGCGGTCGGCGAGTTCGCCGACGCGCACGAGGCCGGCGGCCGGCTCGCGTTCCTCCGTCCGCAGGACCTCGAGTGTCGAGCGCAGCTCCCGCATGGCCTCCCCGCTCGCCTCCTGGATGGCGAGCAGCGCGGGTGGCACGTCCTCGCCCCGTTTGCGGGCCAGGTGCACGGCGACCCCCGCCTGGAGCTTGACGATCGAGATGGAGTGGGTGAGCGTGTCGTGCAACTCGCGGGCGATCCGCAGTCGTTCCTCCCCCGCCCTGCGCAACGCGGCCTCCTCGCGGCCGCGTTCGGCCTCCAGGGCCCGCTGTTCGGTCTGACGCAGATACGCCTGCCAGTTCTTGTCGATCAGGCCGGTCACCCCTGCGCACAGGAACCAGCCGAGCAGCAGCAGAGAGCGTTCGACGCTGCCCTCGGCGGAACTGACTGTGTCGGCGGCGAAGAAGACGACCAGGAACAACGCGGCTGCTGCGGACCTCCGGCATCGAACCCGCGTGGGCGGCGGGCACGCCCGTCGGCATTGCGTACGGGGCGCTGCGTGAGGCGGCGCTCATGGGTGCCGGGCTGCTGTCGGAGGACGACCGGGCACTGGTGCGCAAGACGGTGGCCGCCCACGACGGCGTCGCCCATCCGCCGCTGCCGGCCGACTGGCTGCCCGATCGCGTGGACCGTCCCGGAGTCCGGCTGGCGCTGCTCGCGGCCCTCGCGCCGTACCGGATCACCGAGGAGGACGTACGGGCCTGGCGCACTCCCCGGCACACGGACCACTGCCTGGTCCATCTGATCGCGTACGGGGCGATCACCGCCGTCGAGCGGATCGAGGAGCAGCTGTGAGCACCATCGTGAACACCCGTCAGGCCGACGCGTGGAACGGTCCCGTGGGACAGCACTGGGCGGACCACCACGAGCGTTACGACGCGATGCTCGCGTCCTTCGACGAGACGCTGTTCGCGGCCGCGGGGATCGGGGAGCGGGACCGCGTCCTGGACATCGGATGCGGCAGCGGGTCGACGACGCGGCGTGCCGCACGGCTCGCGGCGCGCGGTCACGGGGTCGGCGTGGGGGCGGGACGCCGGCGACGCCGTGGACTTCTTCGTGTCGCGGAGGCCGGGCGCCGAGGTCCCCGAGGAGACACTGCATGCCATGCGTGCCGCCCTGCGGCCCTACGAGACGGACCGGGGCGTCCTGCTGGACGCCGGCGTGTGGGTGGTCACTGCCCGCCGGGACGGCTGAGCGTCCCCGGGTCGACGGCGCCACGCGCAAGCAGCAGCAGCGCGTCCACCAGGTCCTCCGCCGGGCTGCCGGTGGCGAGCCGCCGGAGCTGAAGGCCCATCACCAGCGCCACCGTCGTCGCCGCGAGCCCTTCCGCGTCCGGGACGCCGAGGCCGGTCAGGATCTGCGTGGCGAGCCGGTCGTACGCGGCGAACGCCTCCGCCGCCGCCTCCCGCAGCCGCTCGTCCCGGCCTGCCTCGACGTAGAGCTCGAACGTCGCGATGTGCCCGCTGTCGAAGCCGGTGCCGCCGGCCACCTGGCCGGCGAGGGCCGCGGCGCCCGCGATGTCTATGCCGTCGCTCCGGCACTCGTCGGCCAGCTCGGTGAAGCGCCGGGTCTCGTCCCGTACGAAGTGCAGCAGGCTTTCGCGCAGCAGCTCGTGCTGCGTCGCGAAGTGGTACGTGACGGAGCCGAGCGACACGCCCGCCTCCTTGGCGATCCGGCGATTGGTCACCGCGGCCACACCGTCCCTGCCGATGATGTGCAGGACGGCTTCTATGATGCGCTGCCTGGTGGGCGCGGAGCGGGCGGCGGAGGACATGGCCCTCATTGTCCCATCGGGGCACTTCCGCTGGTCATACGGGTGGGCGGGCGCTTCTCGTACCAGCGCAGCTCCGCCTCGAGCTGGGCGGCGAGGGAGATCAGGCGTTCCTCGGCGCCTTCGGGGCCGAGCAGTTGGGCCCCGAGGGGCAGTCCGTCGCGGGTGAGGCCCGCGGGGACGGCGACGCCGGGCCAGCCGAGGACGTTCCACGGCCAGGCGTAGGGGCAGGCGGCGGCGATGCCGATGTCCGTGGCCCCGGCGGACTTTCCGTCGAAGGCGCCGACCGGCGGGGGCGGGGTGGCCGTGCTGGGCGTGAGCAGGACGTCGTAGTGGTCGAAGAAGGCGCCGATCCTGCCCTGCTGGGCGGCCTCGCGGGCGCGGGCGGCGCGTACGACGCGTCCGCCGAGCCGGTGGCCGGAGCGGGTGGCGGCCCGGGTGCGCGGGTCGAGGAGCGACGGATCGGGGTGCCGGTCGGCGTACTCGGCGATGCCGGTCGCGGCACGGGGCAGGAAGCTCAGGCCGATGAGACCGTAGCGGGGTCGGGCCTCTTCGACGTCGTGCCCGAGCTTCGCGAGCGTCTCGGCGAGCGCGACCACCGCCCGGCGCACCTCGGGGTGGGGGCGGGTGCCGGTGAGGGTGAGCGGCGGGCGCAGGGCGAGCGCGATGCGCAGCCTGCCCGGTTCACGGCGGGCGGCGGCCGAGGCGTCGATGGCGTCCGGGTGGTACCGCTCTCCGGGGTGCCCGCCGGAGGCGGCGTCCAGCAGCAGGGCCGCGTCCGCGACGGTCCGTGCGAGGGGGCCGTTGACGGTGAGGCCCTGGAAGCAGTCGGTGTAGGGGTGGACGGAGACCCGGCCGCGCTGGGGCTTGATGCCGACGAGATGGGTCCAGGCCGAGGGGATGCGGATGGAGCCGGCGCCGTCGGAACCGAGGGCGGCGGGCACGAGCCCGGCGGCGACGGCGGCCGCCGAGCCGCCGGAGGAACCGCCCGGTGTGTGCGCGGGTGACCAGGGGTTGCGGGTGACGCCGAAGGCGGGGCCCTCCGTGAAGGGCCACTGGCCGAGTTCACAGGAGTTGGTCTTGCCGACGATGACCGCTCCGGCGGCCCGGAGCCTGCGTACGGCCTCTCCGTCGGCCGTGGCCGGCGGGATGTCGCCGGGGCAGCCGAAGTAGGTGGGGACACCCGCGACGTCGGTGTCGTCCTTGACGGCTACCGGTACACCGAGCAGCGGCAGCCGCTCCCCCGCCGCGAGCCTCCGGTCCGCGTCCCGTGCCTCCTCGAGGGCTTGGTCACCGCGGACGGTCCTGAAAGCGTTGATGCTGCTCCGGGTTGCCTCGATGCGGGCGAGTGCCTCCGCGACGAGTGCCTCCGAAGTTGTGTTCCCTGCCGCCAACGCCCGGCAATATTGGGTCAGTTCGCCCATCTCGTCTCTGGACACGCCGCACCCGCCTCCCTATTGTTCGTTCGAACGAACAGGACTGGAGGGTAACCAGATGCGGATCAGCGGAGCAAGCGTTCTGCTCACCGGGGCGACCGGCGGTCTGGGTGGCGAACTCGCCGCCGAACTGGCTGCGCGAGGGGCCAAGTTGACAGTCAGCGGTCGGCGCGCCGACGCACTCGTACCGCTCGCGGAGCGCTACGGCGCCCGCCCGGTGGTCGCCGATCTGGCCGATGCGGCCGATGTGGAACGGCTCGCCGCGGAAGCCGCCGGCACGGACATCCTCATATCGAACGCCGCCCTGCCCGGCAGCGGCGATCTGCTGGACTGCACGCCCGAACAGATGGACCGCGCCTTCGCCGTCAACCTGCGCGCTCCTGCCATGCTCGCCCGGCTGCTCGTTCCGTCCATGGTCGACGCCGGCGGCGGCCACCTCGCCTTCGTCGGCTCCCTGGCGGGGAAGGTGACCACGAGGTCGATGTCCCTCTACAGCGGCAGCAAGTTCGGCCTGCGCGGCTTCGCGCTGGGGCTGCGTCAGGACCTGCACGGCACGGGCGTCGGCGTGTCGATCGTCCAGCCCGGTTTCGTACGGGACGTGGGCATGTTCGCCGTGACCGGCGCGAAGCCCCCGACGGGCATACGGACGGTGTCGCCGCGCCAGGTCGTCGAGGGTGTCGTGCGGGCCGTGGAACGTGACGTCGCGGAGATCAACGTGGCTCCGATCGAAATGCGGCTGCTGAGCGCGATCGGGGGCCAGTTCCCCGGCTTCGCCGAGCGCCTCCAGCGCGGCGGCCCGGGCGAGCGGACCCTGCGCGAGGTGGTGGCGGCCCAGCGCGACCGCCGCTGAGACGCCGCTGTCGGCGGGCGTTGCTACGGTCTCCCCCATGCCAGGGGAGGTCACCGTGCAGAGCGCCCGCCGGGCGGCCCTCGACCATGTGCTGGGCCTGATCGCCGAAGCCCCCTGGAGCGGCGGCCTGGTGCTGCGCGGCTCCATGACGCTCCAGGCGTGGGTGGGGGCGGCGGCCCGCGAGCCCGGCGACCTGGACTTCGTCGTGCTGGAGCCGGGCAAAGGCTCGGCGGTGGACCGGCTCTCCCCCTTCCCGTACATCGATCAGCCGGCCGACGTCCAGCAGTGGCCGGAGGCGGCGCACGGCGCGGCCGGCTCCGAACTGTGGGACCCGGAGGGCGATGACGGCACGTACGGCACCCGGCCGCGGCTGCCTCCCGACGGGCTGCGCTGGATGGACGCCGACGACTTCGACCACGAGTCGCCGGCCGCGCGGCTGTACGAGGCGGTGGCGGAGGAGCCTCACGCGGGCGGCGGGGTCGTCCTGGACGTCGGCGGCATCCGCGAGGACGGCACCTGGACCTACAGGGTCTACGAGACGCCCGGCGTGCGTCTCACGGTGCCGTTCCGCACGGCGGACGGCGGGGCGGGCGAGATCCAGCTGGACTTCGCGAGCGACGAGACTCTGCCGCAGGCCCCGGTACGGACGCCCGTACCGCGCGGCGACGGCGGGCCGCCGACCGTGACGGTGACGGCGAGTCCGGAGCTCTCGCTCGCCTGGAAGCTGCTGTGGCTGTGCGGCGACGACGTCGCGCGGGGCAAGGACCTGTACGACGCCGTGCTGCTGGCCGAAGCACCCTGCACCCGGCTCGGGCCACGGCTGCTGCGGACCGTGCTCGGTGAGCACGCCGGCCGTTTCCGTCCGGAGGCACTGGTGTCCCTGCCCGTCGACCTGGAGGGCCTCCGGGCCGTCCACCCCTCGCTGCGCGGCGGTGCGGACCACTGGCGCGGGCGGCTGGTCAGCGCGCTCGCGCCGCTGTTCCCGGCTGTCCGCCGAGCCGCATGAGCACCACGTACAGCACCAGCGACGCCGCGAGGCCCACTGCCCAGCCGTAGTCCGCGAGGGGACGCAGGAACGGGATCAGGCCGTCCTCGGGGAACGGGCCCTTGCCCGGGGCCGAATGGGAGCCGCCGACCGCGAGCGCCCCGCCGACCACGAAGGCGGCCACGGCACGCAGGTTCCAGCCCGAGGTGTACCAGTAGGGGCCGCCGGGCGTGTAGAGCGCGGTCAGGTCGAGGACGGTCCGGCGCACGAGCCAGTAGTCGGCGATGAGGATGCCCGCGACGGTGCCGAGCAGCCCACCGACGAGCCCCAGCCAGGTGAAGATGTACAACTCGGGCGTCTCGGTCAGCTTCCACGGCATGATCAACACGCCGACGACGCCGGTGATCAGCGCGCCGGTACGGAAGTTGATGAACTTGGGCGCCAGGTTCGCCAGGTCGTACGCCGGCGACACCACGTTCGCCGCGATGTTCACCGAGATCGTCGCGACGAGCACGGTGACCAGGGCGAAGAGCAGACCGAAGACGTTGTCGGTCTTGGCCGCCAGCGCGACGGGGTCCCACACAGCCGCCCCGTACACCGCCTGCGAGCCGGACGTGACGAACACCGACAGCAGCGCGAACAGGGTCATCGTGGTGGGCAGGCCGAGCGTCTGGCCCCAGATCTGGGCGCGCTGGCCCGCCCCGAACCGGGTGAAGTCGGGGATGTTCAGCGAGAGGGTCGCCCAGAAGGCGATCATGCCCATCAGGGACGGGAAGAACACCGGCCAGAAGTCCGCGCCCCAGCCCAGCTTCGAGGGCTGGTCGAGCAGCGGGCCGACACCGCCCGCCTTGGCGGTGACCCACACCAGCAGCACCACCGCGCCGACGATGACGAACGGCGCGGCCCAGTTCTCGAACCGGCGCAGCGCCTCCATCCCCCGGTAGATGATGGCGAGTTCCAGCGCCCAGAAGAGGACGAAGCAGACCCACAGCGTCCACGGCTGCCCGCCGACCTCGGCCGCCTCGGCCCAGCCGCCGAAGATCTTGCCGAGCAGGACGAAGATGCCCTGGCCGCCGATCCACGTCTGGATGCCGAACCATGCGCAGGCCACCGCGGCCCGGATCATCGCGGGCAGGTTCGCGCCGCGCAGTCCGAAGGAGGCGCGGGCGAGCACCGGGAAGGGGATGCCGTACTTGGGACCCGCGTGGCCGGTCAGCAGCATCGGCAGCAGCACGATGACGTTGGCCAGGGCGATGGTGAACACCGCCTGCTTCCAGTCCATGCCGAGCGCGACCAGCCCGGAGGCGAGCAGCCAGGAAGGGATGTTGTGGGCCATGCCGACCCACAGGGCGGCGAAGTTGTAGGTGGTCCACCGGCGGCGGGCGACCGGTACGGGCAGCAGGTCGTCATTGACGAAACGGTTGTCCGCGAGGGTCGTGCCCGGCGGGAGTTCGACGCGTCCCGCCGGGTCCGGTATCGGTTCTTGTGACGGCACGGGCGGGACGGTCGCGGTCATGGCGGCGAGGGCCCTTCGGAGGAGGTCAGCGGTTCAGTGCCGGAATGATCTCCGCGCCGTACGCGTCGATCGTCGTTTCCTTCGCGTCGTGCATGTTGTAGAGCGCGAACTGGTCGACGCCCAGGTCGCGCAGCGCCTGGAGCTTTTCGATGTGTGCCTCGGCCGGCCCGAGCAGGCAGAACCGGTCGACGATCTCGTCGGGGACGAAGTCGGTGGACGGATTGCCGGCGCGGCCGTGGTGGCTGTAGTCGTAGCCGTGCCGCCCCTTGATGTAGGCGGTGAGCGCCTCCGGGACCATGCCGGAGTGCTCGCCGTAGCGGGAGACGAGGTCCGCGACATGGTTGCCCACCATCCCGCCGAACCACCGGCACTGCTCCCGGGCGTGTGCCAGGTCGTCGCTCACGTACGCGGGAGCCGCGACGCAGACTGTGACGGAGGCCGGGTCGCGTCCGGCGTCGGCGGCGGCGGTGCGCACGGCCTTCACCATCCACTCCGTCAGATACGGGTCGGCGAGCTGGAGGATGAAGCCGTCGGCCTTCTGCCCGGCGAGAGCCAGGGCCTTGGGCCCGTAGGCGGCCATCCACACGGGCAGCTTCCCGTCCCTGACCCAGGGGATCCGCAGCGGCTGCCCGTCGACGACGGTCTCGCGCCCTTCCGCGAGATCGCGGATCACGTCGATGGCCTCGCCGAGCCTGGCGAGCGTGTTGGGCCGGCGTCCGGCCACCCGCATGGCGGAGTCACCGCGCCCTATGCCGCACACGGTGCGGTTGCCGTACATGTCGTTGAGGGTGGCGAAGGTGGAGGCGGTCACCTCCCAGGTGCGGGTACCGGGGTTGGTCACCATGGGCCCGACGGTGAGTTTCGTCGTGTGCTCCAGGATGCGGCTGTAGATGACGAACGGCTCCTGCCACAGCACCGCGGAGTCGAAGGTCCAGCCGTAGCGGAAGCCGTTGCGTTCCGCGCGCCGCATCAGCCCGACGACCGCGGAAGCGGGCGGGTCGGTCTGCAGGACAAGTCCGAAGTCCACGGCATCGTCTCCTAGTTCAGGTACTGGCAGGTGGAGCGGGGGGTGTACACGCCGTGGCCGGCGCGGCCGGTGAACGTCCGCCCGTCGATGACCACTTCCCCCCGGGACAGCACGGTCTCCACCTGGCCGGTGATCCGCTTGCCCTCGTACGCCGAGTAGTCGACGTTCATGTGGTGTGTCCGGACGGACAGGGTCTGTTCGGCGTGCGGGTCGTAGATGACGATGTCGGCGTCGGCGCCGGGGGCGATGGTGCCCTTCTTCGGGTAGAGGCCGAACATCCTGGCGGGTGCGGCGCAGGCGATCTCGATCCAGCGGCGGCGGCTGATGTGCCCGTCGACCACGGCCTGGTGGAGGAGGTCCATGCGGTTCTCCACGCCCGGGAGACCGTTGGGGATCTTGGAGAAGTCGCCGCGCCCCAGTTCCTTCTGGCCGGTGAAGCAGAAGGGGCAGTGGTCGGTGGAGACCACCTGGAGGTCGTTGGTGCGCAGGCCCCGCCACAGTGCCGCCTGGTGCTCGCGCGGCCTGAGCGGTGTGGAGCAGACGTACTTGGCGCCCTCGAAGTCGGGTTCGGCGAGGTTGTCGGTGGACAGGAAGAGGTACTGCGGGCAGGTCTCGCCGAAGACGGGCAGTCCCATGTCGCGGGCCGCGGCGAGCTCCGCGACGGCCTCCTCCGCGGAGACGTGCACCACGTACAGCGGGGCGCCGGCGACGCGGGCGAGTTGGATGGCCCGGTGGGTGGCCTCGGCCTCCAGCAGGACCTTGCGTACCTCGCCGTGGTAGCGGGGATCGGTGCGGCCCTCGGCGAGCGCCTGCTCGACCAGCACGTCGATGGCGATGCCGTTCTCCGCGTGCATCATGATCAGGCCGCCGTTGACGGCGGAGCGCTGCATCGCGCGCAGGATCTGCCCGTCGTCGCTGTAGAAGACGCCGGGGTAGGCCATGAAGAGTTTGAAGGAGGTGATGCCCTCCTCCACCAGCAGGTCCATCTCCTTCAACGACTGCTCGTTGACGTCGGAGAGGATCATGTGGAAGCCGTAGTCGATGGCGCAGTTGCCGTCGGCCTTGGCGTACCAGGCGTCGAGGCCCTCCCGCAGCGCCCGCCCCACCGACTGCACCGCGAAGTCGATGATCGTGGTCGTGCCGCCCCAGGCGGCGGCTCGGGTGCCCGTCTCGAACGTGTCGGAGGCGAAGGTCCCGCCGAACGGCAGCTCCATGTGGGTGTGGGCGTCGACGCCGCCCGGCAGGACGTACTTGTTGGTGGCGTCGATGGTGCGGGCGACCGTCCACGTCTGCGAAACGGGCGAGTTGTGCGCGGCGAGCGCGGCGATGCGGCCGTCCTCGACGAGGACGTCGGCGTGCATCTCGTCGGCGGCGGTCACGACGAGTCCGCCGCGGATCAGGGTGCGGTTGCTCATGGTCTCCTCGCGTGGGAAGTGGCGGCGATCGCGTGACAACTACAGGATGCGCAAGGCCCGTTCCAGGACCAGGGCGCCCTCTTCCGCTTCTGCGACGGTCAGGGAGAGCGGCGGGGCGATGCGCAGGACGCTGGTGTTGTGGCCGCCGCCCTTGCCGATCAGCAGCCCGCCCTCGCGGGCGGCCTCGAGGACGGTCGCCGCAGCCTGGGGGTCCGCCTCGTCGGTGCCCGGCCTGACCAGCTCGATGCCGATCATGAGTCCCCGGCCCCGTACCTCCCGCACAGCGGGCACGCTCGCCGCGATGCCGCGCAGCCGCTCGATCAGCAGGCCGCCGACCCGGCGGGCGTTGCCCTGGAGGTCGTGTTCCAGGAGGTAGGAGAGGTTGGCGACGCCGGCGGCCATGGTGACGGGGCTGCCGCCGAAGGTGGAGATGGAGTTCGCATCGAGGCAGTTCATGATCTCGGCGCGGGCGACGACGCCTCCCACGGACATACCGTTGCCGATGCCCTTGGCGAAGGTGAGGATGTCGGGCGGACCGCTTCGGCCGTGGGCCTGCCAGCCCCAGAAGTGCTCGCCGGTTCGGCCCCAGCCGGTCTGCACCTCGTCGGAGATCCACAGGATGCCGTGCCGGTCCAGGATCTCGCGGAAGGCGGCGTACAGGCCGTCGGGCGGTGAGGTGAAGCCGCCGACGCCCTGCACCGGCTCAGCGATCAGCGCGGCCACGTCGTGGGTGTGTCCGAGGAGGTCCTCGAGGTCGGCGACGCACGCCTCGATGAACTGCGCGTCGGAGAGGTGGGCGAAGGGGCCTCGGCTGCGGACGCCGCCGTGCACGTACAGCGTCTGGAGCGGCGAGAGGCTGGTCGGCGACCAGGCGTGGTTGCCGGTGACGGAGACCGCGGAGAACGACCGGCCGTGGTAGCTGTTGCGCATCGCCAGGATCTGGTTGGAGCGGCGGTGGCCGGTCGCCAGCAGCAGCGCGGTGTCGTTGGCCTCCGTGCCGGAGGTGGTGAAGAAGACGCGGGCGTCCGGAATGCCGGAGAGCGCGGCGATCCGCTCGGCGAGCTCCACCATGGGGCGGTTGAGGTAGAGGGTGGAGGAGTGGATGAGCCGTCCGGCCTGCTCGCTCACCGCCTTGGTGACCTCGGGCAGCGCGTGGGCGGTCATGGTGGTGAGGATGCCGCCGAAGAAGTCCAGGTACCGGTTGCCGTCCGCGTCCCAGACGTGGCGTCCTTCGCCGTGGGTGATCTCGATCGGCTGCTTGTAGTAGAGCGCGACCCAGTCGGGGATGACGGCACGGTGCCGCTCGTAGAGGTCGGTCACGGCCGCACCAGCCCCTCGTAGGCGTCGGGCCGGCGGTCGCGGTAGAACGCCCACTGCTGCCGCACCGTCTCGATCATGTCGAAGTCGAGGTCCCTCACGACGAGCTCCTCCTCCTTGTCGCTGGCGACGTCGCCGACGAACTGGCCGCGCGGGTCGACGAAGTAGCTGGTGCCGTAGAAGTCGTTGTCGCCGTACTCCTCGATGCCGACGCGGTTGATGGCGGCGACGAAGTACTCGTTGGCGACGGCGGCGGCGGGCTGCTCCAGCTGCCACAGGTAGGAGGACAGTCCGCGGTGGGTCGCGGACGGGTTGTACACCAACTGGGCGCCGCCGAGGCCAAGTTGCCGCCAGCCCTCGGGGAAGTGGCGGTCGTAGCAGATGTAGACGCCGACCTTGCCCACCGCGGTGTCGAACACGGGCCAGCCGGCGTTGCCGGGCCTGAAGTAGTACTTCTCCCAGAAGCCCTTGACCTGGGGGATGTGGTGCTTGCGGTACTTGCCCAGGTAGCTGCCGTCGGCGTCGATCACGGCGGCGGTGTTGTAGTAGAAGCCCGCGCCCTCGACCTCGAAGACCGGGACCACGATCACCATGCCGGTCTCGCGGGCGAGCTCCTGCATCCGCCGGACCGTCGGACCGTCCGGCACCGGCTCCGCCCAGCGGTAGTGCTCGGGGTCCTGGACCTGGCAGAAGTAGGGGGCGTTGAAGACCTCTTGGAAGCCGATGACCTTGGCGCCCTGCCGGGCCGCCTCCCGGGCGTGTTCCTCATGTTTGGCGATCATGGATTCGGTGTCGCCGGTCCAGGTGGCCTGGACGAGTGCGGCGCGTACGACAGTGGCCATGAGCTGCTCCTTCGACAGGACGTCCGAGAGCTTCTACGCACGTAGACACAATGCGTAGGAGGAGAACGTAAGCCGCGTCACACTCGGGGGCAAGACCATCGTCGTGAACCCGCTGAGTCGATCTTGTTTCGCACCCGAGCGGTCGACATCGATCATTTTCAGCCGCGGAGGTGTCCGGCCACGCGCAGTGCGTGGACGATGTCCCGCTCCCTGGCCGACGAGACGTCCCGGGCGGCGCCGAGCAGCATCGGCACCAGCCGGGCGGGGTCCAGCGCCACGCAGGCAGCCGCGTCCGCGGCGGTGCGGACCTGCACGAACGCGGCCAGCAGGGTACGGGCACGGTGCGGCGTTCCCGCCTCCTCCAGCGTGAGGACGGCGTCCGCGATCTCGTCGGGGGAACGGAACACCCCCTGGCGCAGCAGCTGCCCGCCGTCGTCGCCCCGGCCCGCCGCGACGAGCGCCTCCGCGGCGGCGGCGAGCCGTAAGGCCGGCTGTGACGCCACCTCCCACAGCAGGGTGGCCCAGTCCGCCGCAGGCCCTGAGCGGTTCAGCTCGTCGGCGAGCGCAGGCAGCCAGGCCGCGGGCCGGGCGGCGGCCTCGCAGATCAGGGCGTGCGCCTCGCCGCCGCGGCCCTCGGCGCGGAGCCGACCGAGCGCGGCGACGGTGTCCCTGGCGGCGCGGTACGCGCCCTCCGGCACAGGCGGCGCCTCCGGGGCGGGCTCGGCCGCGGCGCCGCCGTAGCGGGCTCCGCGCGGCACGTCACCCGCGACCGGAAGCAGGGGCACGGCGACGGCGTCGTCCCCCGCGTCCTCCATGCCGGCGAACCGGGCGCCGCCGCGAGGACGGCGCTTCTTCCCCGCGCCGCGCCTCTTCCCGTCGCCCGGCGGGGCCTCGGGCGGCCGCCGCTCCTCGGACCGCGTTCCGGCGCCCGCGGGCTCCGCGGGCCGGTGCGCCGGGTCGTCTGCGGGTCCCGGACCGGGCGGGACGAGGCCGGCCAGACGGGAGTCCAGTTCCGCGAGCCGACGCACCGCCCTGGTGTGGTCGTCCCTGGTCCACGCAAGCTCGTGGGTGAGGCGTTCCGCCTCCGCCGAGCCCTGTGCGCACCCGGGCAGCAGCCGGAGGAGCTCCTCGGCCCGGCCCTGTGCGCGCAGCCGTTCCCGCCGCATGAACTCGACCCGTTCCTCGAGCCTTTCACGACCGCCCGGCAGCCGGTCGTGCGTGGCGGCGGCCGCCGCGTGCAGCCCGGCCGCCCGCGCGGACTCCGCGGCGTCCTGGGCGGGCAGGTCGTGCAGCAGGGCCTCGACCACGTCCCAGGGCGGGATCTCGCTCCCGTCCAGGCAGGCCCGCATGCCCTCCGGGTCACGCCGCAGGAAGACCGCGTACCAGCCTCCGGCCGGGTCGAGCCGCCTCACCAGCTCCCCGAAGTACCGCGCGAACGTCCCGATGTCCGCCGGGAGTTGATGCACCGTCATCGCCGCCCCTGCCGCCCCTGCCGCCCCACTGCCGAATGGAGCCCTCCACTCCGAGGGCACCGCAGGCATTCGACCGCAGGGGTGTTACGAGGCTGCTACGGCGCCTTTTCAGAACGTGACCGCGATACCGGTGTGCGGGCGCTTGCCCAGTCGCACGATCATCGCCGGCCAGTCGACGGCCCAGAACTGCCAGGTGTACTTGCGCGACAGGAGCTTGCGGACCGCGCCCAGTTCGGCCCCGTCCAGGAGCCGGGCGGTGCCCTCCGCGGTGGGGGCGCCCTCCTCGACCCTGCCCCGTACGTCGCAGACGGTGACGACGACCCGGCTGTCGTTGCGCAGGCGCTTGACCTTCCACGAGTCCGTGCGGGTCCAGAGGAACAACTCACCGCCGTCCACCGCGAACCACACGGGCGTGGCCACTCCGGTCCCGTTCTTGCGGAACGTGGTGACACTGACGTACCTGGCACTGGCGAACATCTCGGCACTCACGCCAGCGAGACTACGCCCCCTGCCGCCGGCTCAGGCCACCGGTACCGGCACGGGCGCAGGCACAGGCACAGCGGCACAGTGGACGGCGAGTTCGTCCATGGACAGGCCGAGAGCCACGGCCAGAGCGGCGACGGTGAAGAACGCGGGGGTGGGCGCCCGCCCCGTCTCGATCTTGCGCAGTGTCTCCGGGGAGAGACCCGCCGTGGCGGCCACCTCGACCATGCTGCGATCGCCGCGCGCCCGGCGGAGCAGCCGGCCGAGCCGTTCGCCGCGTTCGCGCTCTTCGGCGGTGAGAGGGGTGCGCACCATGTCGCGCATCCTAGCGCCGGTATTCATATACCGGTAATACCCTCCAGCCGGACCGGGCCCCGGTCCCGTTCCCGGCCGGGCCTGGGCCTCTTTGTGGATTCACGGACGGCGACCCTCGGATCCTCACGACGCCGTGGGTCGCCCGAAGCCCGTCCGCCCTGCCGCCAAGGAGGCGTGTCAGCCTCCGCCGACGAACCGCCGGGCCAGCTCCTCGCCCAGTTTCTCCGCCGCGGCACGGCTCTCGATCGGCGACACCTTCGAGTCCTTGAAGACGATGTAGGTGACTCCTGAGGCGACGCCGCCCGTCGCCGGGTCCGGGTCGATCCCGAGCGCCTCCGCCGCCGCGTAGGACGCCTCACCGATGATGCCGCTCGGCCCGGTGTCGCCGACCACCCCGTACAAGACCTTGCCGTCATGGATGATCGCGGCGGCGGACCCCCCGCGGATGCCGGACGCCGAGTAGTTCCAGACCGGGCTCGGGCCGGGCACGACGACGAACGGCAGCTCCGCCGCGTCGAGATACCTCCCGTCCGAGCCGGTGAAGGCCGTGGCCGGCTGGAACGAGGGGTCGGTGCCGCTGTTGCACCGCGTGCTGCGCCGCCCGTCGCAGTCGATGTCCATGTCCGCCTTCCAGAAGACGGCCCCGTCGTGCTCGCAGACGGGAATGTTCGCCGGCCTGCCCCGGTCGGTGCTGTAGTCGCCCTTGGAGATCCTGGTGCAGTGCTCCACCTCGGCCAGCAGCTCCGCCGCACCGACACCCCCCGCCGGTGCCGTGCGGTACTGGTCGGGCGCGGGCGGCGGTGGCACGGAGCCGGGCTTGGCGGCAGCCGGGAGCGCAGCCGTTCCGAGCATGACCGAAACGACTGCCACGATGAGAGCGGTGTTCCGAATGCGCACAGGGAGCCTTTCTGTTCGAAAGGCTCCCTACCCGCACGTGCGCGAACAGCCACAGCCGCACCGCCGGCCGGGTGACCCGCCGGCGTGTCCCGGGCCTCGTCAGCGGGAGGGGCGGACCACCATCGCGGAGCCGCCGCCGCGCCGTTGCTTCTCCGCCGCCGCGAGCCACCGGCCGTCCGGCAGCCGTTGGACACCCGTGGCGGCGCCGATCTCCTGGTTCAGCCGGAACTGGTGCCCGATCGCCTCGAGACGCTGCCTCAGCGGACTGTTCCACAGTGCCGGTTCGAGCTCGGTCGTCGGCTGGTTGCGCTGGCTGGCCCGGGGCGCGGCGATCGCGTCCACGAGAGGCAGTCCGCGGTCCAGATGGCCCGTCAGGGTCTGCAGGACCGTCGTGATGATGGTCGCGCCGCCCGGTGAGCCGAGCGCCAGAACGGGACGGCCGTGGTGGTCCAGCACGATCGTGGGCGACATGGACGAACGCGGCCGCTTGCCCGGGCCGGGCAGGTTCGGGTCGTGGACCGCGGGGTCGGCCGGCCGGAAGGAGAAGTCGGTCAGCTCGTTGTTGAGCAGGAATCCGCGCCCGGGGACGGTGATGCCGCTGCCGCCGGTCTGCTCGATGGTGAGCGTGTAGGCGACGACGTTGCCCCACTTGTCGGCGGTCGTCAGATGGGTGGTGTTCTCCCCCTCGTACGTCGTCGGGGCCGCCGCTCCCGCCGACCCGCAGCGCTCCGGCCGGCGAGGGTCGCCCGGCGCCAGCGGACTGGTGAGCACCGCGTCGTCCTTGATCAGGCACTCGCGCGAGTCGGCGAACCGCTGGGACAGCAGACCGGCGGTCGGCACGTCCTCGAACGCCGGGTCGCCGACCCACCGCCCGCGGTCCGCGAACACGATGCGGCTCGCCTCGATGAACCGGTGCAGATACCGCTCCTCCGAGACGTCCGACAGGTCCGTGCGCTCCAGGATGTTGAGCGCCTCGCCGACGCTGGTGCCGCCCGAGGAGGACGGGGGCATGCCGTAGACGTTGAGGCCCCGGTACGACACCTTCGCCGGTTCGCGGCGCACCGTCTCGTACGCCCGCAGGTCGCGCCGGGTCAGGTCTCCGGGCCGGACCACCCGGGTGGCGTCCTCGGCGACCGGGGGGTTGCGCACGGTGTCGACGATGTCCCTGGCGAGGGCGCCTTCGTAGAGCGCCCCGGCGCCCTTTCTGCCGAGTTCCTTGTAGGTGCGGGCCAAGTCGGGGTTCCTGATGACCGATCCGACGACCGGGAGACGCCCGTCGGGCAGGAACAGCTCGGCGGAGGCGGGGAAGTCACGGAAGCGCGCCTCGTTGGCCGCGGTCTGCGAACGGAAGGTCTCGTCGACGGTGAACCCGCGCTCCGCCAGGCGCTCCGCGGGCTTCAGCAGCTCGCCCAGCGACCGGCTGCCCCACTCCTCGAGGGCGGTGTCCCAGGTGGCGGGGGTGCCGGGCGTGCCGACACCGAGGCCGCTGGTCACGGCCTCCGCGAACGGTACGGGCGTGCCGTTCTCCAGGAAGAGGGAGGCGTCGGCCGAACGGGGGGCGGTCTCCCTGCCGTCGACGGTGTGCACGGTACGGGTCCTGGCGTCGTAGTGGACGAAGTAGCCACCGCCGCCGATGCCGGCGGAGTACGGCTCCGTCACGCCGAGCGCCGCGGCGGTCGCCACCGCCGCGTCAACGGCGTTGCCGCCGTTGCGGAGGACCTCGATACCAGCCGCCGAGGCGTCGGCGTCGACGCTCGCGACCGCCCCGCCGTGGCCGACGGCAACCGGGGTTTTGACAGGTGGCGCCGTGGGAGGGGCGGTGCGGGGCTTGGGCGGGGATGCGGCGCCGATCGAGACGACAGCCGCGGCAAGGGCCACACCTGAGATCTTCCGTGCGGTGGAGCGACGCATTCGTACCTCCAGTCAGCCGGTGTCGGCGCAGCGTAACGGTTCACGGGTCGGGAGTCCCGGGTGCCTGCGGGCGCGTCGCCGGCTCAGCCGGCCGCCCGGTGCGAGCTGCGCGCCGCCTGAGGCACCGCGGTCCGGGCCGCCCGCGTCACATCGGCCACGAGCTCGACCACATCCGGGCCGTACGCCTGCGAGTTGACCACCTTGAGGAGCAGGCAGAAAGAACCGTTGCCGTGCTTGCGGGCGAGCTTCTCGTGGTGCCGGGCCAGATAGCGGGTGGCCGCCTGGTTGGTGATGGCGCGCTGCCCGCAGAACAGGAACACGGGCCGGGCATCCTCACCCGCGGTGAGCCGCGCGAGCAGCACGTACTCCGCCGCGCCGGGCTCCATGCGGTAGCGCTCGGAGCCGATCTGGAACGCGCCCTGGTCCGGCCCCGGTTCGGCATCGGTGTTCACCTTCACGCCGGGCAGCATGGAGTGCAGGTGCGCCGCCATGCGGCGGTTGGACACCGGCCCGCCCACGCAGAACTCGGTGCGCTCGCCGAAACCCTGCTGCGCCGTGTCGTGCCAGACGATCTGGGCGTTCGCTCCGCAGGCCTTGATGAGCGCGGACAGCTCCAGCAACGCGAAGACGTCGAAGCGGTGCACCGAACCGTCGCGGCCCGCCTCGCGGTTGACGACGAGCAGGGACTCCGAGTTCCCGGGCAGGCCGAAGAAGCCCTGCTTGCGCCGCAGCCGGCGGCGCCAGAGGTAGGTGCGGGCGAGCCAGCCGATGGCGGCACTGATTCCCGCCGCCACCACACCGAGCACGATGTTGCGTACGTCGTCAGTCATGGGCGCGCATGTTAGCGGTGCCGCAGACACCTGTTCGAGCCGGTCCCTTCGGCAACTGCCGCTCAGCCTGCTGACACGACGCCCAATAATCGTCACGGTGGCGTAACTTAGTGGAGAGTTACCTCAGGTAGCTCGGCGACCTTGCTCCGCCGGCGCCGGCGCCGACGGCCGGCGGACGTAGCCCGCCATCGTCCTGACCACCAGTTGGGCGATGCCGCAGATCGAGTACCTCGCCCAAGCGAAGAAGCTCGCCGACTCCTGCTATGTGGTGGTGAGTTACAACTCCCGCGGCTTCTGGCAGTCCGGCGGTGAGACCGAGACGGCCGGACTGCCACACATCGCCCACGCGTCCAAGGTGATCGACTGGGCGCTTGCCAACGCCGTCGCGGAGGGCACCGGACTGCTCGGGCTGCCCAACGGCACCTGGACCAGCGCCCACCGGTGGCTGGACCACCTCAAGGGCGCCGACAACGGCGTGGACCGCGAGCAGCCCGTACGCATCCGGACGCGCACGCAAGGCGCCGTGGAGTCCTACCCCTACTGGAAGTCGGTGGGCACGGACCGGAAGAAGATCGCACTCGGCGGGGCAAAGAGCATCCGGACGGGCGTCGACTCCGGTGCGAACGGCGGGCTCATCTTCCTCTCCAGCATGCTCGACCAATTCGCCCAGCTGGCGCCGACGGCGTCGATCCCGCTGTTGCCGCGCTCCTACGCGGCGGTGTGGCAGTTGGAGTGGTACCGGACCGAGCAACGGGTGCGCGGCACCGCGGAGCCGCACACCACGGTCACGAGCACCAAGGGGAGCGGCACCCTCGTCGCGTACCTCTACGACGTGGGCCCGCTCGGCCTCGGCAAGCTGGTCGCAAGCGCGCCGTACACGTTCCGCGGCAGGACGCCTGGTCAGCCGTTCGCCGTCGACCTGGAGTTGTACTCCACCGCCTACGACGTACCGGCCGGCCACCGTCTCGCCGTGGTCGTCGACACCGTCGACCCGCTCTACATCGAGCACAACCCGACCGGCGCGCGGCTGACCTTCTCCTCGCCCGCGGCCGACCCGTCGTACTTCTCGGTCCCACTGCAGCAGAAGTGATCACCGGCCGCTGCCGGTTGGCCCCCACTCAGGCAGGGGCCGAGTGGTGCTCCATGCGCCACTGCGCCGGCCCGCTCCCGCCCGCCAAGGGGCTCGGGGTGCCTTCGGCAGCGACGTTCCCGGTCGGGCCCGTCCGCACGCGGCATCTCCTCGCGCCGTGCGGGCGGGTCCGGACCCGGCGTTCCCTGTGTTCCGTGACCGGCCCCATCGGTGCGGGCGGCCCCATCAGTGCTTGAGGATCTTGGAGAGGAAGTCCTTGGCACGGTCGGTCTCCGGACGCGTGAAGAAGTCGTCCGGGGAGCGGTCCTCGATGATGCGGCCGTCGGCCATGAAGACGACGCGGTTCGCGGCGGAGCGGGCGAAACCCATCTCATGGGTGACGACGACCATGGTCATCCCCTCGGCGGCGAGTTGCTGCATCACCTCCAGCACCTCGTTGATCATCTCCGGGTCGAGGGCCGAGGTCGGTTCGTCGAAGAGCATGACCTTGGGGTCCATGGCGAGCGCGCGTGCGATGGCCACGCGCTGCTGCTGGCCGCCGGAGAGCTGGGCCGGGTACTTGTCCGCCTGGTCGGCGAGCCCGACCCGTTCGAGCAGTTCACGGGATCGGCGGTCCGCCTCCTCCCTCTTGCGGCCGCGGGCCTTGACCGGGCCGAGCGAGACATTGGCCAGCACGGTCTTGTGCGCGAAGAGGTTGAACGACTGGAAGACCATGCCGACGTCCGCCCGGAGCTTCGCGAGCTCGCGGCCCTCGGCGGGCAGCGGCTGTCCGTCGATCAGGATGTCACCCGACTCGACGGTCTCCAGCCGGTTGATGACCCGGCAGAGCGTCGACTTCCCGGAGCCCGACGGGCCGATGACCACCACCACCTCCCCGCGGCCGACGGTGAGGTGGATGTCCTGGAGTACATGCAACTGCCCGAAGTGCTTGTTGACCTCGCGCAGCTCGATCAACGGATCGACGGCCATACGCTGCTCTACCCACTCTCAGCTGTGTGTCGTGGCCAGCGCAAACTAACCGGGCCGCCAAGGGGGTCCACAACCGACACGCACAGGCGGATCAAAAGCCGTACTAATACGGAATCTAGGCTTCCGACGCCTCCGCGTACACCTGTGACAGCTCGGGAGCCCCGTTGAACGCCCACTCCACACCGGCCTCGACCACACCGATCTCCCGCCCGGAGGCGAGACGTACCACCGGATGGCCGCCCGGCCAGATGTGCCAGGCAGCCCCGGGCACGGTGCGCACGATCACCGTGCCGAGGTAGAGGCCCGCGTCGTTCCCCAGCCAGGGAAGCTCCTCCGGATCGTCGCGCCAGCGCGGCGGAAGCTGGTCCAGCGCGCTCAAGGACCCCGGGGAGTCGTCCAGTTCGAGTCCGGCCTGGGCCGCTCTGGAACGCAGCAGTTCGCACTCCGACAGCAGCTCGGTAATGGCCGCCGCTCGCTCCGGGTCGTGCCCGACGGCCGCATCGCCCTTGTCCCGTTCGCCGTGGCGTCCCAGCCAGTGATCCAAGAAGGGGATGTTCATACCGCAAAGCCTCGCATCCCTGCACCCGAACGCACCACCGGGCGCGCGTCAACCAACGTCAGATGTCGAGATCGACAACGACCGGCGCGTGGTCGGAGGCACCCTTGCCCTTGCGCTCCTCGCGGTCGACGAAGCTGTCCTTGACCGCCGTGGTGAAGGGCTCGTTGCCGTAGACCAGGTCGATGCGCATGCCTCGGTTCTTGGGGAAGCAGAGCTGGCGGTAGTCCCAGTAGGTGAACGGGTGCTCGTACTTCAGCGGGCGCGGCACCACATCGGCCAGTCCGCGCTTGCGCAGTGCCTCCAGTGCCGCGCGCTCGGGCGGCGTCACATGCGTCATGCCGTCGAAGAAGGACGGGTCCCAAACGTCGTCGTCGGTCGGGGCGATGTTGAAGTCGCCGAGGACGGCGAACGGACGCACGGCGGCAGCGTCCTCGGTCACCGCGACGGACAACGCCTCCAGCCAGCGCAGCTTGTAGCCGTAGTGGTCATGGGCGACCTCGCGGCCGTTGGGCACATAGACCGACCAGACGCGGGCGGGGCCGCAGGTGGCGGAGATCGCCCTCGGCTCCTGCACGCCCTCGTAGTCCGGGGCGCCGGGCAGCCCGCGCACGACGTCGTCGAGGCCCGCCCGGGAGATCACCGCCACGCCGTTCCACCTGCCGGAGGCGTTGACCGCGGACTCGTAGCCCAGCTCACGGAGCTCCGCGGCGGGGAACTGCTCCTCGGTGCACTTGGTCTCCTGGAGGCACAGCACGTCCGTGCCGCTGCTCTCCAGCCAGGCCAGCAGCCGCGGCAGCCGGGCGGTGATCGAGTTGACGTTCCACGTGGCGATACGCATGACCCAAAGCCTAACGGCGGGGTGTGACAGTCGTCCGAGCCCGCCGCGGGATGCTCACAGCTCCAGCGTCCGCCCGGCGGCCAGGCGCTCGTGTCCGGCGCCGCCGAGCTCGCCGATCTGCCGGTCGTAGATGGGCCGGGCCAGGTCCGTGAGCAGGGCGTCGTGGACATCGACGGCCCGGCGCGGCGCCACCTCGCGGACGTAGTCGATGACCTCGGAGATCTTGTTCCACGGAGCATGCACCGGCAGCATCAGCGTGTCCACCGGCCGGCCCGGGACGGTGAGCGCGTCGCCCGGGTGGAAGACGGTTCCGTCCACCAGGTAGCCGACATTGGTGATCCGCGGGATGTCCGGGTGGATCACCGCGTGCAGCTCGCCGTGCACCTGGACGTCGAAGCCCGCCGCGGTGAAGGTGTCGCCGTGGCCCACGGTGCTCACCCGCCCGGGGAATGCGGCGGACAGCCGCTCGGCCACGCTGCGCAGGGTCCACAGCCGGGCGGACGGGTTCGCCTCGAGCGCCGCCCGCAGTCTGCCCTCGTCGAAGTGGTCGGGATGCTCGTGCGTGACGAGCAGGACGTCGGCCCCGACGGCGGCGTCCTGCTCGCTGAACCCGCCGGGGTCGATGACCAGACGCCGCCCGTCCTTCTCGAGCTGGACACAGGCATGGATCCGCTTGGTGAGCCTCATGCCGACATCCTGCTACGCCCGGGGCGTCGTCTCCTCCTGTATCACCGCCTGCGCCACCCGGAAAGCGGAGTTCGCCGCGGGGACGCCGCAATAGACGGCCGTGTGGATCAGGATCTCCCTGATCTCCGAGGGGGTCAGGCCGTTGCGCAGCGCCGCTCTGGTGTGGGAGGCCAGCTCGTCCAGGTGCCCCCCGGCGACCAGCGCGGTCAGCGTCACACAGCTGCGCATGCGCCTGTCCAGGCCGTCGCGGGTCCACACCTCGCCCCAGGCGAAGCGGGTGATCAGCTCCTGGAAGTCGCCGGTGAAGTCGTCGCCGTCGGCCAGCACGTCGTCGACGTGCGCGTCGCCGAGCACCTCACGGCGCACCTTCATCCCCGCCTGGTACGGGTCGGGCCTGCCCGGCCCGGTGGCCTGCGGCTGCTCCGTGGCGGCGGGCGCGATCTCGGCGACCGGCGCGACGGGCGGCGAGGTCACGGGAGCCGACGGGGCCGGGATGGCCGCGAGCGTGTCGTGCCAGGCGGTGGCGAAGTGGTGGGCGAGCAGATCCGTCACGGCGGCGGGCTGCTCGACCGGCGCCAGGTGGGAGGCGCCGGGGACGAGCGCGAGCCGGGCGTCCGGTATCCCGGCGACGAGGGTGCGGGCCTCCGCGGGCCCGGTGACCTGGTCCTCGGATCCGACCACGACGAGGGTGGGGACCTGGATACGGCCGAGACCGGCGCGGACGTCGAACGCGGCCAGCGCCTCGCAGGCGGCGATGTAGCAGCCGGGGTCGGTGGTGCGGACCATCTGGACGGCCCACTCGACGATCGCCGGCTGGGCGGCGGCGAACGCCGGGGTGAACCAACGCTCGGGCGCGCTGCGGGCGATCGGGTCGAGCCCGTTGGTTCGGACGACGACACCACGCCGGCGGAACTCGTCCGCGGTGCCGAACCGGGGGGACGCCGCGACGAGCGCCAGGGTCGCCACTCGCTGCGGGTGGCGCAGCGCCAGCTCGATGCCCACGGCGCCACCGACCGAGCAGCCGGCGTAGCCGAACCGCTGCACACCGAGCTGGTCCAGGGTGGCGAGCAGCCGCTCCGCGAGGTCGCCGATGGACGCGGCCGGGTAGGCCGGCGCGCCGCCGTGGCCGGGCAGGTCGTAGCGGATCACCCGCCACCGCTCGGAGAGCTCGGCGATCTGCCGGTCCCACATGTGCCATGTGGTGCCGAGAGAGGGTCCCAGGACCAGGATCGGCGCGTCGTCCGGCCCGTCGACGCGGTATTGCAGGGTTTCAGTCGTCGTCTTGCTCACCCTGCTCACGCTCCCACATCTCACGATTTCTTACGGGCGGGGGTAGGACGCTCACCGAGCCGCCCCACGCTTCCGCCGCCGGGCGATCATCCTCCACGTCCGGCTTCACCACTGTCGGTCGTCGTGACGTCGGCGCGACCCGCCCACCGGGCAGGACGCGCTCCCGGGACACCGCTGTCCGCGAGAGAGGCCGAGCACGACGCCCGGGCATCGTACAAGCGGAGCCTGCGAAGGCCGTACTCGTCCATGAGCCCGCCCGCCCGGACGCGCAGGTGCCGGCCGTTGAGCGCCGCACCGAGGGCTTTCGGCAGCACGTAGCCCCTGGCGAGGGCGGCCCTGTCCAGGTCGACGTCGGCCCGTCGCATGCCACAGACCTCGGCCGGACCGCGCCCATTCCGTGACCCGGGTGCCAGGACGTGCGCAAGGGATACTGGTGACATTCCGTCCGGCCCGGGTCGGCGGAACGCCCCATCCGGCCCCCGCCGTTGTCTCTTGATGCCTCTGACTACGAGAAACGGAGGAATCAGATGTGCCGCTGGATCGCGTACACGGGTACACCTGTCTTTCTCAGCCGGGTGCTGTTCGAGCCGGAACACTCCTTGATCGACCAGAGCCTGCATTCCCGTATGGGCGTGGAGACGACCAACGGTGACGGCTTCGGCGTCGGCTGGTACACGCAGGACACAACCACTCCGGCCGTTCTGCGGGACGTGGGCCCGGCCTGGAACAACCGCAATCTTCAGGAGGTCGCCCACCATGTCCGGTCGGGTCTGTTCTTCGGGCACATCAGGGCCTCGACCGGAACGGCCGTGCAGCAGACCAACTGCCACCCCTTCCGGCACGGTCGCTGGATGTGGATGCACAACGGGATGATCAGCGGATTCCACCGGTTCAGGCGTGACCTGGTCCTGGCCGTCGATCCGGCTCTGTACCCGGACATCGAGGGTTCCACCGACTCCGAGCTCATGTTCTTCCTGGCTCTCACATTCGGCCTGGCAGAGGATCCGCCCGGTGCCGTGGCGCGTATGGCGGGCCTGATCGAGAAGACGGGGCACGCGCACGACGTCCCCAACCCGTTGCAGATGACCATCGCGGTTGCCGACGGCGAACGTGTATGGGCCTTTCGCTATTCCAGCGAGGGCCGCTCCCGGTCGCTGTATTACAGCACCAAGGTGGACGCTCTGCGCGCGCTGCACCCGGAGGCCTCGTTCCTGCGGGACATTTCGAACGAGACCCGCCTCGTGGTCTCCGAACCGCTGGGTGCTCTCCCCGGAGCCTGGAACGAGGTGCCTGAGAGCAGTTACGGCATCATCCAGCCGGGTGGGGACGCGCTGCACGCCTTCCGTCCCGAACTCCCCGGCGGTCCGCCTCCGGCCTGAGCGCGCCGACCTCGCCTGGGCAAGGCGTCCGCGGAGTCGTCTGTTGCCGGGGATCCGGGAAGGGCACGGCGGCCGCAAGCCGCCGGGTCCGACCATGGCGGTCAGGAGGCCGGTGAGCGGCTCGGTGGTGCGTGCCGCTTCACTCACAGCTGCCGAACCGCGTCGGCGCGGAGCGTCTCAAGGGCTGTGATTCGGGTCCGTGGCGACGTACTGGCTGGTGAGGGGGCCAGGGGCCGGTGTCCCGTGCGCAGCGGCAGGAGGACTGGGATGCTGGACGGGAGTCGCTATGGAAGTGACGCTGCCGACAGGTGGTGAGCGCTGTGACTGAGTTCTCCGACCATGCCAGGGGCCCGACCATTCCGGCCGTGCCGTACGCCGACCCCGTCGGAGACCCGTTCCTGCGGGCCCGATTCGCCCTTCCCGCGAAGCCGGTCACCTTTCTGCGGCGGCAGCGGCTCATCGACCATCTCGATCAGGCTCTCCGGACGCCGTTGACAGTGGTCAACGGCGCGGCAGGGGCCGGCAAGACCGTGCTGGCAGCGAACTGGGCCGCCGGACTGAGGCAGCCGGTGGCCTGGCTCACGGCTGAGGCCGGAACGCTGCGTCCGGGGGTGTTCTGGGCGTACGTTCTTCAGGCCATGCGCGCTTGCGAAGGGCCGCTGTCCGATGCGGTGGTGGCTCCCGCGGACGCCGACCGTGTGGACCGAAGGCTGCTGGCGACCCTCGCTGCCGAGCTCAACGATCGCGACCGGCCCATGGTCCTCGTACTCGACGAGTACGACCGTGTGACCGCTCCGGACATCGCTCAGCAGCTCGAGTTCGTCCTGCACCATGCCGGTCAGGGGCTGCACCTCGTCCTCATCACCCGCACCGAACCGTTGCTTCCGTTGCATCGATACCGGGCGGCCGGTGAGCTGACGGAGATCCGTGCCGCTGAGCTCGCCTTCACGCCGGAGGAGACCGTCGCACTGCTGGAGCTGCACGGTCTGAGCCTTCCGCTCCGCGCCGCGCGCGCCCTGGTGGACCGGACCCGGGGCTGGGCGGCCGGCTTGCGCCTGTCCGCCCTGGCCGCTCTGGACAGCGCTGATCCGGAGCTCTACCTGAAGGAGTTCGAGGCGGACCGCAGTACGGTCGCGGACTTCCTGCTGGCCGAGGTCCTGAAGGGACAGCCGGAGGAAACACAGGATCTCCTGCTGCGTGTCAGCGTCCTGGACCGTTTCTGTCCCGATCTGGCCAACGCGCTGACCCTGCGGACCGATGCCGAGCCCATTCTCGCCGCGCTGCACCGCGACAATGCGTTCGTCGAGTCCTTGGGGCACTCGTGGTATCAGCTCCATCCCCTGTTCGGGGAGATACTCCGGGCACATCTGCGCGAGCGCCTGCCCGGCCTGGAGCCGGAACTCCACCTGAGGGCCGCGCGGTGGCTGCGTCGTTCCGGATTCCTGCCGGAGACCCTCGCCCACGGCGCCGCTGCGGGCGACTGGGATTTCGCCGCCGGTGCCCTCGTCGACGACCTGGCGATCGGGCAGCTCTTCACCAGCCTGCGCTCGGGTGACCTGACCCAGTTGTTCTCTCATATGGGGCCCGAGGCCAGGAGTCCGGCTTCCGACCTCGTGCGCGCGGCCCGCAACCTGTCCGGGTACGACCTGGAACGCGGCATGACCCGCCTGCGCCACGCCGAGAAGCGTCTGACCGACGACACGCCCGACTTGGCGGCCGCCCAGCTGAGCTGTGCGCTGCTCGAGGCACTGGCCGGTCGGCTGTCCGGATGTCCCTCACTGGCCGAGAAGGCCGCTGAAGCGGCCGACGGACTGGTCCATGAGGTCCCGGCACACCTCTTGGACAAACATCCTGAACTCACCGCTCTGCTGCTGACCCATCTGGGCTCGGCCCGCCTGTGGGCCGGGCACTTCGAGGATGCGAGAACTGCTCTGACCACGGCGGCCGGCGCCCCGGGCGGACCCTCTACCGTCCTTCCCCGGCAGGACTCGATGGAGCACCTGGCCCTGCTCGACTATCTGGACGGCTGGCTCGGCCGGGCGGAGCGCAAGGCCTTGGCGGCGGTGTCCCAGGCGGAGCGGGACGGTGTTCCCCAGCCGTCCGGCTCCGGCATCGGCCAGTTGGTCCTCGCAGCCGTGGCCGTCGACCGCCATGAGCTGGGCCGGGCACGGGCCCTCCTCGATGAGGCGCCGCTCCCACCAGGAGCACATGACCCGGTGTCGGCTGCGGGACGAGCCCTCGTCACGGCTCGGCTCCTGTTGGTCAGGGGCAAGGCGGGAGCCGCTGCCGAGGCGACGGACCCGGCCGTCTCCACCGCTGTGGCCTCGCCCTGGGCGGCAAGCCGGGCGGCGCTCGTCGTCTCCGCCGCCCATCTGGCCGAAGGACGGCCGGACCAAGCGGCCGAGGAGCTCCGGGGCGTGTCCGGCGACCAACCGGTGTGCGTCGCGGAGGCCGCGGCGATCCAACTCGGCGCGGGCTTTACCGGGGCGGCCATCGATCTGCTCGACGGCATCCGGTCCGGGGGCCGGTCCGGGCCGGCCGTGACCGTGCGGGCGGCGCTGGTGAGGGCTCAGGCAGCTGAGCGGGCGGGGGACACCGCCACTGCCCGCAGACTCGTCGGGCAGGCACTCCTCGACGCCCGGCGGGAGCGGCTGCGACGTCCGTTCCTCGACGCCGGAGCATGGATACGGCCGCTCCTGGCCACGCCCCCGCTGGACGAACTGGCCACCGACTGGCTCACACCCGGCCCGCCCCGACGGAACGAGCAGCCGCAGCAGGCTTCGCCACCCCCACCGCTCGTCGCGGTGGAGCTGAGCGCACGCGAGCGCGACGTCCTGGAGCGGCTGGCCCGCATGATGTCGACGGAGGAGATCGCCGCCGACATGTACGTGTCGCCGAACACGGTGAAGACGCATCTCAAGAGCGTGTACCGAAAGCTGGCGGTGAACAGGCGCGGCGACGCAGTGCGCCGGGCACGCGACCAACGGCTGCTGTGACGGCTCTACTCGGTGGCCTCGATGGACGCGTCCTGCTGCATGCCCAGAGGGGGCGCGGGCGGTGTGGCGGGGGCAGCCACGGTGGCGTCGGGGCGCACGACGAGGGAAGCGGGCCCGCCCGCCGCGGTCAGGATGCGGGTGCCGGTCAGCGGGTCGTGGACGGCTTGTACGCACTCGGCGGTGAGCGCTTCGCGGCGCAGTGGACGGCCGAGGGGAGGTGGCATGTTCTGCCGCGAGCCGACCAGGTGATGGAGCGCGGCTGGAGCACCGGACGCCGGTCCTTCGTCCAGCACACGACGACACCACTCTCCTGAGCCTCGGGCCCGGCGCGCGGTCCTCGAACAATCCTTGGGCCGCGCGACGAGCGGCGCCCGGAGCGCCATGACCGGGCCGTTGCGCGACCGGCGCAGGCTCTCCAGGGATCCGGTCCCTTCCCCCGTCACGGGTGAGGCGCGGGGCGGGTTCTTCGGTTCCGATGGGAAGAGCGGCCGGGCATGCGCCGGCCGCTGCCCGGCGACTCCGTCGGCGTTCCGGCCGACTCGGCGAGGTGGACAGCGTGAAGCACTGGCGGGCTCTGATCGTCCTCGGCACGGCCCAGTTCCTGATGGTCCTGGACACGTCCGTCATGAACGTGTCCATCAGTCAGCTGGTCGAGGACTTCGACACGGAGGTCACCGCGATCCAGGCCGTCATCACTCTGTACGCGCTCGTCATGGCGGCGTTCATGATCATCGGCGGCAGGTTCGGTGACATCGTGGGGCGCCGCCGCATGTTCCTTATGGGGCTGGCCGTCTACGGCGTGGGGTCGGCTCTGACCGCCGTGGCGCCCACGCTGTGGGTCCTCCTGCTGGGTTGGTCCATCATCGAGGGGATCGGCGCCGCCATGGTGCTGCCGGCCATGGCCGCCCTCGTCGCGGAGTCGTACCGCGGGCGGGACCGGGCCGTCGCCTACGCGGTCATCGGCGGGCTCGCCGGCGCCGGGATCGCGGTCGGCCCGCTGCTGGGCGGCTGGGTGACGACGTACCTGACCTGGCGGCTCGTCTTCGCAGGTGAGGTCGTGGTCGTCGTGGCCGTCCTTCTGTGCCACCGGATGATCCCGGCCTCCGCCCCGACCGTCCCTCGTCCCCGGCTGGATGTGGTCGGTGCGGTGCTCTCCGCGGCCGGACTCGCGCTGGGCGTGCTCGGGGTGCTGCAGAGCAGCACCTGGGGATGGGTGCAGCCCCGCAACCCTCCCTTCACCGTCTTCGGCTTCGCCCCGACACTGTTCGTCGTCGGTGCCGGGGCGGCCGTCCTGGCCCTCTTCCGGTACTGGGAGCGGCGGCGGGAGCAGCAGGGCGCGGATCCCCTCGTGCACTTGGCCCTGCTGCGCAGGCCCGTGCTCCGGTCCGGCCTGATGACACTGCTGAGCCAGAACCTCATCCTGCTCGGGCTGTTCTTCGCCATCCCGCTGTACTTGCAGGTGGTTCAGGGCTTCGACGCGTTCCAGACGGGGCTGCGTCTGCTCCCGGTGTCCATCACCATGTTCGTGACCTCCTTGTCCGCCGCCTCGCTGGGGCGGGTACTGGGGCCGCGCCGGGTGGTCCGGCTGGCCCTGGTGACCCTGGCGGCGGCGGTCGTGTGGCTGCTGGCCACCATCGACCCGGTCATCGACGACGCGCAATTCGCCGGATCCATGGCCCTACTGGGCGTGGGCGTGGGCCTGCTCGCATCGCAGTTGGGCAACGTCGTCCAGTCCGGCGTCGACGAGGAGGAACGCAGCGAGGCCGGGGGACTCCAGTTCACGGCACAGAACCTGGGCTCAGCGCTGGGCACCGCACTCATCGGCTCGATCCTCATCGGTGCGCTGGCGCACGCCTTCACGACGCAGGTGGCGGAAAACCCGCGGCTGTCCGCAGAGACCCGCGAGCAGGTCGGTGTCGCGCTCCAGGCGGGGGTCACCTTCGTCCCCACCGATCAGGTGCGCTCCGCGGCCGAGCGCGCCGGGTTGCCCCCGTCCGAGGTCGATGCCGTCGCGGACGCCTACGCCTCCGCGCAGCTGGACGGCCTGAAGGCGGCGATCCTCGCCACCGGCGGGATCGCTCTCGCCAGTTTCCTGGTCACACCGCACCTTCCGACAGCCCGGGAAAGCCGCCCGCGGCCCGGTGACGGCACTTCGGCCGGCGCGACCGGATCGACGCACTGAGTCCGAGGGGAGTCACCAGTGCCCAGACACAGATCCGGCCCGAACACAGCGCGTGGGGCGGGCGATGCCGAGCACCGTGCCCACGCGGACTACACGGGCGGCGTCTACGGATCGATGCTCGCCGCCTCCGTGGTGATCGGCGCCGGCTCGCTGGGCTCGTTCCCACGCACCGAGCTGGTGCTGCTGCTGCTCGTCACCTCTTTGGTGTTCTGGATCGCGCACGTGCATGCCCAGCTGTTCGGGGCGCGCCTGGCGCAGCAGGCTCCGAACCGCCGGGTCGTGCTGCGCGTGTGCCGCGAGGAGTGGCCGATCGTCGACGCGGCCGTCCCGCCGGCCGCCGCGGTGGCCGTCAGTCCGCTCCTGGGCCTTGATGTGCGGGGTGCTCTCTGGCTGGCTCTGTCTGTCGCTGTGGCCGGCCAGGTGGGCTGGTCCATCGCCGCTGCACGCCGCGCCGGTGCTACGCCGCGGCTCATGGCCGTCACCGCGTCGGTCAATCTGTTGCTCGGTCTACTGATCGTCTTTCTCAAGATCTTTCTGACCCATTGAGGACGTGTCGGCCCGTCGCCGCCGTGCGACGGGTCACCTGCCGCGGGTGATGTGTGAAGTGGCGTCAGGGCGGACGATCGCAGGGAAGGGAGTCGCCCGACTGTCCCAAGCATGTCCATGGGAGGACTGCTCGTGCGCTACGAGATCCGCGTCGAGGGGCACCTGTCGGAAACCTTGGCCAAGGCTTTTCCGGAGCTGGGCCACGTGGTGATGTCCGGCCAGACGGTCCTGTTCGGTCCTGTCGTGGACGAAGCGCACCTGTACGGTCTGCTGGCACGCTGCCAGTCGCTCGGATTGCGCGTCATGGAGATGCGGCAGTTGCCGGAGTGACAGGGCGGCGGGGACACCGGCTCCGCACGGGAACCTTTCCCCATGGCCGCCCTGCGCTCCGTGGTCCCGCTCGTTCTGGTCGGCGTAGATCTTCGCGAGCGCGCGGTCGAAACGGCCGCGCCACCCAGGTAGGCGGCCAGGGCGATGGGTGCCCGAGCGGGCATGGGCCCGTGCGAGGGACGCCCCGTACAGCCGGCCGAAGAGGGACAGCAGACCCAGCCCCATGGTTTCCGGCCGTGCGATGCCCTTCCGCTCCCCCAGGCCTCCCGGTGAGGTCCCGGCATCAGGGCCGGATCGCGGCTAGTGCGACGGCTCTCGGCGCTGCCGACTCGAGGCCCGCGTGGACAGCGTTCGCCGCGACGCCCACGAGCGGCAGCCGCCCCGCCCTCCGGGGCCGGGATCGGTCGTGGGTCCGGGCTGTGCTCGGACCGTTCTCGTCCCCTGTCTCCGCACCGGTGGGCAGGTCATCCGCGGACTCCTGGCTCACCGCCGGGCGGCGTCTCCGGATCACCCGTGGTGGGTGACCCCTGACCCGGTGACAGGCGTGATCCTGAAGCGGTCGGGTGGCCCACCGCCCTCGCACCACCCCGGGGCGTCGTGAAGCAACCGCTCGATCACGCGTGGAGGAGCCATGACCATGCCGCATCGTCAGGCATCGCACACCGGGCAGGAGCACCACTCGGACGAATCGGCCCCAGGTCCGACGGGCGGCGATCCCGCGTGCGTCCTTGCCCGGCTGGGCCGTTCCAGGACCGTGCTCCTGGCCGCCGCGGTGCTCGGCATGGTCGCGGGCGTCGTGGTTCTCGCCGTGCCGACCGAGTCGGCCGATGCCCTGACCCGGCTGCTCGGCCTGTGGCTCGTCCTGCTCGGCCTGTGGCTCGTCCTGCTCGGCCCGGCCGAAGCGGTGGTCGCCCTCACGTGGCGGGCTGCGCTCGCGAGGACGCACGTCCCGGGCCGCAAGGTCCCCCTCCTGCGGCCTGACGCCGCAGCCGCCCCGAGGAGTACCCCGTGAACCCGACCACGACCCCCGGTCCTTCCGACTCCGGCGGAGCCACGAACGGCAAGCACGCCCTCACCCCCGAGGAACGTGCGGAGTACGAGCGGCTGCGCCACCACGCGGCGGTGCGCCACCGGCGGGTACGCCGGGCGGGCTCCTCCGTACTTCTTGTGCTGACCCTGCTGCTCGCGCCCCTGGCCGTCGTCGCGGCCTGGGTCCAGGACACGGTCACCGACACAGACAGGTACGTGGAGACCATGGCGCCACTGGCATCCGAGCCGCCCGTCCAGGACGCCGTGATCAACCGGCTCACGGATCGCGTGGTGGAGCAGGTGGACGTCGGGGCGGTGACGGATTCGCTCACCAAGGCACTCCAGGACGCGGGAGCACCACCCCGCGTCGTGGAGGGGGCCGACGCCCTCACCGCTCCCCTGCAGGACGCGGTCAGGAACGTCGTGGACCGCACCGTACGCGGGGTGATCACCAGCGACGCCTTCCAGCAGGCCTGGGAAGGCGCCAACCGGCGGTCGCACGCCGCGGTGGTGAACATGCTCACCGATGACGGCGGGGGCGCCCTGCGCGCCGAGGGGGGAACCGTCCAACTGGATGTGGGCGAGGTCGTCGACCAGGCACGGGAGCGACTCGTCGACGCGGGCTTCGAAAAGGCCGCCGCCATCCCGGACACCGACCGGACGATCACGCTGTTCCAGACGGAGGAGCTGGGCAAGGCGCAGGACGCCATGCGCCTGCTGGACGTCCTGGGCGTCTGGCTGCCCCTGTTGACCGTCGCACTCGCCGCCCTCGCCGTCTGGACCGCTCCGGCACACCGGGTGATGCTGATGATCACCGCGACGGGTGTCGGCTTGATGATGGTCGTGCTGCTCGTCGCTCTCGCCGTCGTCAGACGTGTCTATCTGGACTCTGTCCCGCCCACGGCACTGCCCACCGACGCGGCCGCGGCGATCTACGACACGTTCATCCGCTTCCTGCGCGACAGCACCCGCACACTGCTGGTCGTGTCGGCGATCACTGCACTGATCGCGTACCTCTACGGTCCCGGTCGCCCCGCCCGTGCCGTCCGCGCGGTGGCGGACAGGAGCACGACGGCCGCCGGCCGGGGCCTGCGCCGCGTGGGAGTGCGCACCGGATCCACCGGACGCCTGCTGGCGGACCACCGGGCGTGGACCACGGGTGGGATCATCGCCGCCGCAGCGCTGGCGCTGGTGCTCTGGAACCACCCCACGGTCGGAGCGGTGGCGCTCGTACTCGGCGTCGCCCTGGCCGTCCTGATCGTCCTGGCGATCCTCGCGGCCGCCTCAGGACCGACCGACCGGGCGGCGGACCGGGCGGCTTCATGAGCCATGGTCGGCAACCAGTGGTCCCGAAGGCGGCCGCCGCACCCCGCAACCGCGGCAGGGGAGCGACTCCTGATCCGAGACTGGGGGAAACGGGTCGAGCGGCGGCGATCACAGCTCAGCGCGCACACTCACCCGCGCCGGGTGAGGCGCCCGGGGATCGCCGTGGGCAGGCTGAAGGTGACAGAGAACCGCTGCCGGGCGAACGCCCGGGACGGAGGCCGGACATGACCGCGCAGACCTATCTGGCGTACGACTTTCCGCTGCTGGGCGCCTTCTGGACCATGCTCTTCTTCTTCCTGTGGATCATGTGGTTCATCCTGCTCTTCCGGATCATCGCCGACATCTTCCGTGACGACGCGCTGAACGGCTGGGCGAAGACCGGCTGGCTCCTGTTCTGCATCCTCCTGCCCTTCCTGGGCGTGTTCGTCTACGTGATCGCCCGCGGCAGGAACATGGGCCGCCGAGAGATGGCGCAGGCGCGGTCGCAGCAGGAGGCGTTCGACGCGTACGTCAGGGAAGCCGCGGGCGGGCGGTCCAGCAGCGTCGACGAGCTCGCCAGACTGTCCGAGATCCGCGACCGCGGCGCCATCACGGACGAGGAGTTCCGCAGGGCGAAGGAACTGGTCCTTGCCGGCCACAGCCCGGCGGAGCACTCGGGCTCCACCCCTCACACCTCCGGACGCTGAGCATCCGAACACCACGAAACGAGGCGCAAGATGACAGCAACACACACTCGCCCGACGGACACGGCAAAGCAGGAATGGGCAACCGGCCTGACGGTCTTCGCAGCCGTGATGCTCTTCCTCGTCGGTGTGCTCGACATCTTCCGGGGCATCATGGCCATCGCCGAGGACGACATCTTCGTCACGACGCCCAACTACGTGTTCGAGTTCAACCTGACCAGTTGGGGATGGATCCACCTCGTCCTTGGGGTCCTCGCCGTGATCGTCAGCATCGGACTGCTCCGGACCGCGACGTGGGCGCGCGTCATCGGCGTGGGCATCGCCGGACTCGTCATCATCGGCAACTTCCTCTCCCTGCCGTACTACCCGGTGTGGTCGATCGTGATGATCGCGCTCTCCGGCTTCGTCATCTGGGCCCTGTGCGTGGTCGAGCGCGGCAGCCTCTTCGAACTGTCCGAGCGGCGCTGACCGAGCACGGTGTGAGCCGGCCACGGCAGCGCGCCCGGCGCTCTCCGGGTCCGCGTACCACGCCGTCGCCACCACGCGCCGCGGGTCGTCGGGGCGTGGTGGCCGACCGGCCGCGCATGGCACGGTCGGCGGTGCGCCGTCCGGTCCGCGGACACGCCACCGCGGCGGCCATCTTCAGTCGGCTGCCGCGACAGCTGACCAGCGTGTCGGTTCACGGCTGGGGAGCCGGTTGGCAGTCGGACGCCGCGTGGTCACCGATCGGTGACCACGATCTCGCGCTTGAGGATCTTGCCGGTGGGGCCCTTGGGCAGCTCGGCCGTGAAGGTGACGATCCGCGGGTACTTGTACGCCGCCAGCCGGTCCTTGACGTGGTCGCGAATCTCCTCGGCCGTGGCGCGGGCACCGGGCCGGAGTGTGATCACCGCGGCGATCTCCTCGCCGTGAACCGGGTGCGGCACGCCGACGACGGCGGCTTCGGCGACGGCCGGGTGCTCGTACAGCACCTCCTCGACCTCACGTGGGTAGACGTTGTAGCCACCTCGGATGATCAGGTCCTTCTTGCGGTCGACGATGAAATAGAAGCCGTCCTCGTCGGCACGGGCCAGGTCGCCGCTGTGGAACCACCCGTCGCGGATCGCCTCCGCCGTGGCCTGCGGACGGTTGCGGTAGCCGGTCATCACGTTCTCGCCGCGGATCACGATCTCGCCGACCTCGCCCGGGGGGACCGCGCCGCCGTCCTCGGTGACGAGCTTCATCTCGACTCCGCGGATGGGCTGCCCGATCGAGCCCGCCTTGCGCGGGCGGTCGGGGTGGTTGAACGCGGCAACCGGCGAAGTCTCGGAGAGTCCGTATCCCTCCAGAACGGTGACGCCGAAGCGCCGCTCGAAGCCGTGCAGCACCTCGACCGGAAGCGAAGCGCCGCCGGAGACGGCGAGGCGCAGCCTGTGCGCGTCGAAGCCTTCGGGGAGCTCGGCGTGGAGCAGCGCCGCGTACATCGTCGGCACGCCTAGGAACACGGTGACCCCGTCGCGCGCAATGATCTCCAGGGCGCGCCCCGGCTCGAACCGCGGCAGCAGGGTCAGCGTGGCGCCGGCGGCGACGGCGGTGTTGAGCGCACAGGTCTGGCCGAAGGCATGGAAGAGGGGGAGGCCACCGAAGAGCACGTCGTCAGCTCCGACCTGGAGCAGCGTCTCGGCCGTGGTGGCCGTGTTGGTGGCCAGGTTCCGGTGGGACAGTTCGGCCCCCTTCGGCGTCCCGGTCGTGCCCGAGGTGTAGAGGATGAGGGCCGGGTCGTCATCGGTCCTGTCGACGATGCCGGGCATCGGTTCGTGGGCCCGCAGGACATCGTCGAAGGCCAGGGGCTCAGTGACCAGGCAAGCGGTTCCGGTCTCTGCTGCGGCCTTCGCCACCTCGTCCGCGAACAGGGGGTACACCAACGCGATCCGCGCCCCGCAGTCACGCAGGGTGAAGGCCACCTCACGGGCCTTCAGGAGCGGATTCAGCGGCACGACCACACCGCCCGCCCGGAGGACGCCGTAGTAGACGACCGGGAACAGCGGGACGTTGGGCATGGTCACCGCGACGCGGTCGCCGGGCTGGACGCCACGGTCGCGCAGGAGGGCGGCGAGTCTGGCACTCGCGTCGTCCAACTGGGCGTAGGTGAGCATGCTGTCGTCGTGGCGCACGGCAATGCGATCGCCCTGGGCCGTGGCGGAGTTCACCAGGAACGTGGCGAGGTTGGTCATTTCGGCAATCTCCTTGGGTTCGTCCCCGCCTGCGGGGCGGTGTTCCGGAGGCGAATCACATCGCGCGGGGTGACCCCGCCGCGAGCACGGTCCGTGCAGGGGCGGTGTGGCGGGGTCAGCCACAGTCGCAGTAGATGGCGCTTGAGTTCGGGCTGGTCGTGCGTGCGCGGCGCCCCACCCGGGTCTGCCGTACCGGTCATGTGCGCCTCCGTACCGTCACGCGTATGCCGGCCCGGGCCGTCGCCGAAGGGGGCCGGCCGGTGAACGTGGGCCATGCTAGGTTGCCCGCGCCCGTCTTGCTTGTCCTGGCGTGACATGTGACTTATCTTCTCGGGACACGATCCGGACAGCCTCTGGAGGGCCGCATGAGGCCTCTGGTCCGCACCGCGGCCCTCAGCGGTTATGTCGAGCTGTGCCGCTCGCTCGACATCGACCCGCAGTCCCTGATGCAGCGCGTGGGCCTGGACACCGCGGCCCTCGCGGTCCAGGACCGGTGGATCTCCGGGGCTGCCGCGGTCCAGGTGCTCGAACTGTCGGCAGCCGCCTCCGGGCACGAGGACTTCGGCGTACTGATGGCCGAATTCCGGCGCTTCTCCAACCTCGGCCCCGTCAGTCTGGTCGTCCGCGAGGAACCCGACGTACGCAGCGCGCTGGGGCTGTTGATCCGTCATCAGCACATGTACAACGAGGTCCTGCACGCCCGGCTGTCCGAAGGCGACGGGCTGGCCACGTTGCGGGTCGACCTGCGGCTCGGCGAGACGATGGAGACCCGGCAGGCCACGGAACTGGCCGTCGCCGCCTTCCACCGGATCCTGCGGGGCTTCCTGCACACACGGTGGCAGCCTCTCTCCGTCTGGTTCAGGCACCCCGGACCGGCGGACGCCGCGACGCACCGACGCGTGTTCGGCCCCGCGGTGGAGTTCGGTCGCGAGTTCGACGGCATCGTCTTCTACGCCGACGACCTCGATGCGCCCAACGCCACGGCGGACCCGCTGCTGCGGGAGTACGCCCGCCAGTACTTCGAGGCGATCGCGGTCCCCAAGGACACCACCGTCGCGGACCGGGTACGGGAGCTGATCGAGGTGCTGCTGCCGAGCGGACGCTGCTCGATCGAGCAGGTCGCGCGCAGCCTGGAGGTCGACCGGCGCACCGTCCACCGGCACCTGGCCTCCTCGGGCGACACGTTCTCCTCACTCCTGAACGCCACCCGCGTACACCTCGCCGAGCAGTTCGTCGCGAATCCGCGGCGCACGCTGACGGAGATCTCCGACCTCCTGGGCTTCTCGTCGCTGAGCGCCTTCTCGCGCTGGTTCCGCGAGCAGTTCGGATGCAGCCCGAGGTCGTGGCGCACCGACAGGAGCCGGCAGCAACTCCCGGGCCAGGACTGACGCCCCAAGCGGCCCGAGGTCGGCCGGGGCGGGCCGGCTCACTCGGCGCGTCATTGAGCGATGTCCCCAAATGACAAGTTATCCGTCCCCGAAGGTCAAGCAGGCTCGGGTGCTCGCCCCTACCTTTGCAGCACCGCAGAGACGCGGTCGGCCGCCGGAGGACAGCCGTGGTACTCCCCCAGTGCACGTCCCCTCCGGACCGGTCGAGCGTACCGGGCCGCCATGCGCCCGCTGTCCCCCGGTGACCCGCCTCGATCCTCGCCGACATCTCATGCCTCGCATCGCACGGGGCGCTGCTCCCGGCGAGTGATCACCGATCGCACGAAGGAGACGGACCGTGCACTTCCACGACGACTCACTTTTCCCGGAGAACCAGGAGAAGCTGGTGATCCAGGCCGCTCCCTACGGGCCGGAGTGGCTGCCCGGGGACGCCGACGACCTTCCCCTGACGATGGACGAGCACGTCCAGGCGGCCGTCGACTGCTACAACGCCGGCGCCACCGTGCTCCACATCCACGTACGTGAGCTCGACGGCAAGGGCTCCAAGCGGATGTCCATGTTCAACGAGCTGCTGGGCCGACTGCGGGAGGCCGTGCCGGACATGGTCCTGCAGATCGGCGGCTCGATCTCATTCGCCCCGGAGGACGAGGGCAGCGAGGCGAAGTGGCTGAGCTACGACACACGCCACCTGCTGGCAGACCTCACCCCGGCGCCGGACCAGGTGACGATCGCGATCAACACCAGTCAGATGAACATCGTCGAGATCATGACCGACGACGATCTGGAAGGCACCTCGATCGCCAAGCCCGAGTACTACAAGGCATACCGCGACATGGTCGTCGAGGCGGGTCCCGACTTCTACCTGGAGCACCTCAAGCGCCTGCACGCGAACGGCATCCAGCCGCATTTCCAGCTCGCCACGCTGGCCCAGCTCGAGACCGTGGAGCGGCTCATCAGGGCAGGGGTCCACACGGGTCCGCTGGTCCTCAACTACGTGGCCATCGGGGGCGGCTTCGCGGGCCGGCACCCGGCCGACCTGATCGAGTTCGTCCGCCGTACCCCGGACGGCGCCGTCCTCACCATCGAGAGCTCCATGCGTGCTGTGGCGCCGATGAACGCGATCGGCATCGCGCTCGGCGTGCACGTGCGCGTAGGCAACGAGGACAACCTGTGGCGGCGTAAGGGCGAGCGTATGACCACCGTCGAGCAGGTCGAGCAGATGGTGCAGATCTCCGAGGCGCTCGGCCGTGACATCGCGACCGGCGCCGAGGCCAAGAAGATCTACAAGCTCGGCGAGTCCTACTCCGACGCCGACGAGACGCTGGCCCGCCTCGGCATGGTGCCGAACCGCCGTCCTGGCCGACGCGGCTTCATGTTGCGCGACGTCTGATCGCGGCACGGGACCACCGCGCCGCCGCGCCCGCCGCGTGTTGGAGCCCCATGGGGCCACCGGGGCGGGCCCCGGCACCGGCGGTCCCCTTCTCCTCCTTTCCTTACGAACAACGGAGTACGCCCATGGCCCACGCCATCCGCTTCAAGGAGACCGGCGGTCCCGAGGTCCTGCGCCGGGAAGAGGTCGTCGTCGGCGACCCCGGTCCGGGCGAGGTACGGATCCGGCACGAAGCCGTCGGACTCAACTTCGCCGACACCTACTTCCGCAGTGGCCTGTATCCCGCGGCGCTGCCCGCCGGACTGGGCGTCGAGGCCGCGGGTGTGGTCGAGGCAGTGGGCGAGGGGGTCACACACGTCGCCGAGGGCGACCGGGTCACATACACCGGAAGCCCGCTCGGTGCCTACAGCACGGAACGGGTGATGCCCGCCGACTCCCTGATCCGGCTGCCGGAGGGCATCGGCTTCGAGACCGCGGCTGCGATGACCATGCGTGGACTCACCTCCGCGTACCTGCTGCGCAGGATCCACCCGCTGAAGGCCGGCGACACGATCCTGCTGACCGCGGTGGCGGGAGGCGTCGGCCTCATCGTCTGCCAGTGGGCCAAGCTGCTCGGGCTGAACGTCATCGGCACCGTCTCCACCGAGGAGAAGGCCGAACTCGCCCGCGCCCACGGCTGCGACCACGTCATCCACTACCAGCGCGAGAACGTGGCCGAGCGGGTACGCGAACTGACCGACGGCGCCGGGGTCCCCGTCGCCTTCGACAGCGTGGGCAGGACCACCTACGCCGCCTCGCTCGCCTCCCTGCGGCGCCGCGGGCTGCTGGTCTGCTTCGGTACGGCCTCCGGGCCCGTCCCCCCCATCGACGCCATGCAACTTGCCGTCAGCGGCTCACTGTTCGTCACCCGGCCCGCGCTGGCCGACTACATCGCCGACCCTGCGGAACGGGCCGAACTTGCGGGCGAACTCTTCGACCACGTCGCTTCCGGACGCATAGCCATCGAGATCAACCAGCGCTACGCGCTCGAGGACGCCGTCGAGGCGCACCGCGAGCTGGAAGCGGGACGGACCACGGGCTCGTCCGTCTTCGTCCTCTGAGCCCCTGCCGACCCAGCACACCACTACCCGCTCCAGGAGGAAGCACCATGGACAAGACACTTGCCCCTCTGCAGGGCGCGCCCGCGTCGGTGCGCGCCCACTCCCGAGGCTCGATCGGCGTCGAGCCGCTGACCTGCACCATCGGCGCCGAACTCTCCGGCGTGAACCTCGGCGACGCCTCCCGCGACGGTGAGCTGTTCGCCGAGATCAGGGCTCTGCTCCTGCAGTACAAGGTCCTGTTCCTACGCGACCAGGACATCACGCGCGCCGAACACGTGGCCCTGGCCGAGCGCTTCGGCCCGCTGGAGGACCACCCGGTGGCGGGCAGCGACCCCGACCACCCTGGCCTCGTCCGCATCTACAAGGACCTCGACAGCGCTCCGGAACACTACGAGAACGCACTGCACACCGACGGCACCTGGCGTGAGAACCCGTCCATGGGAGCCGTGCTGCGCTGCGTCGAGTCGCCCCCCGTGGGCGGCGACACGATCTGGGTGAACATGGTGGAGGCCCACCGCCGGCTGCCGGAACACATCAGGACCCAGATCCGGGACCTGCGGGCCCGGCACAGCATCGAGGCCACCTTCGGCGCCGTCATGCCACAGGAGGAGCGTCACGCCCTCAAGGCTCGGTTCCCCGACGCGGAACACCCGGTGGTGCGCACCCACCCCGAGACCGGCGAACAGATCCTCTTCGTCAACGCCTTCACCACGCACTTCGTCAACTACCACACGCCCGGGAACGTCCGCTTCGGGCAGGACTACGCCCCCGGCGCGGGCCTGCTGCTGAACTACCTGATCAGCCAGGCCGCGGTCCCCGAGTACCAGGTGCGCTGGCGCTGGACGCCGAACAGTGTCGCCATCTGGGACAACCGCTCCACCCAGCACTACGCCGTCCAGGACTACTGGCCCGCCGTCCGCCGGATGGAGCGCGCCGGGATCGTCGGCGACAGACCGTTCTGACCCTTTCCCTTTCCGTCAAGAGCAGTTGAGGTGATGACAATGGGGTTTCTCACCACTGCGGAACCCGCCCCGGGCAGAACCGGTGCCGGTTCCTCGGAGTGGCCCGTGTCCCGGCGCTATGCCTGGGTCGTCTTTGCACTGAGTTTCGGGCTCCTGCTCTCGGACTACATGTCCCGGCAGGTCCTCAACGCCGTCTTCCCGATGCTGAAGGCCGACTGGCTGCTGTCGGACGCCCGGCTGGGCTCCCTCAGCGGCATCGTGGCGCTGATGGTCGGTCTGCTCACCTTCCCCCTGTCGCTGCTGGCCGACCGGTGGGGCAGGGTCAGGTCACTGGTCATCGCGGCGACGATGTGGAGCCTGGCGACCCTCGGCTGCGCGGTGGCGGCGACCTACGGCCAGATGTTCGTCGGCCGGCTCTTCGTCGGCATCGGCGAGGCGGCGTACGGCAGCGTCGGCATCGCCGTGGTCCTCAGCGTCTTCCCCCGCGCCCTGCGGGCCACGCTCTCCGGAGCCTTCATAGCCGGCGGGGCCTTCGGCTCGGTCCTGGGCATATCCATCGGCGGCGCCGTGGGCCAGGCATACGGCTGGCGTTGGGCGTTCGCAGTGATGGGCGTCTTCGGCCTGGTGCTCGCGGGCATCTACGCCCTCGTCGTCACGGAGAAGCGGCTGGCCCCGCGACAGGGTCCGGCCGAGGGCAGGGCCGGCGTCGCCGCGCCCGACCGCCTTCGCGTGCTCCTCCCACGGCTGTTCTCCTCCGTCTCCGTGATCAGCGCCTACATCGGCAGCGGTCTGCAGTTGTTCATCGCGGGGGCCCTGATCGCCTGGTTGCCCAGCTACTTCAACCGCTACTACGACATGCCCACCGCCAAGGCCGGCGCGACCGCGGGCCTCTTCGCCCTGGTGATCGGAATCGGCATGATCGCCGGCGGAATCGCCTCGGACCGGTTCAGCCGGCGTGCCCCGATCCGCAAGTGGACCGTCGCCATCAGTTGCAGCGTCGGCTCTCTCGTCCTGCTGATGACCGCGTTCCGCCTGCCTGCCGGCCCGACACAGTTGCTGACGCTGGCGCTCGGAGCCCTGCTGTGCGCCGGAACGGCCGGGCCGGGGGCCGCCATGGTGGCGAACCTGACCCCTGCGGCCATCGCAGCGACGGCGTTCGCCACACTCACGCTGGCCCAGAGCCTGCTCGGACTGGCCCCCGGCCCCGCGGTCACCGGGGCGCTCGCGGACCGGCTCGGTCTGCTCGGCGCACTCCAGCTCGTCCCGCTCGTGGCGATCGCGGCCACCGGGGCCCTTCTGATCGGCCGCCACCGGTACGAACGCGATCTCCACCGTCTGACCCGACCCGTCGCGACGACGGAGCCCGAGGAACCGGAGGCGTCCTCATGACAGGAACCTCGAAGCCCACGATCGTGATCGTTCCCGGCATGCGGGACCACGTCGAGGACCACTGGCAGACCATCCTTGCCGAGCAGCTCCGCCAAGCCGGCCGCACCGTCCGCATCGTCCCACCGCCGGCGTGGAACCGTCTCAGCCGTGACGCCCACGTCGCCAACGTGGTCGAGGTGATGGTGCAGATCACCGGGCCGGTCGTGATCGTCGCCCACAGCGCGGGTGTCATGACGACGGTGCAGTGGGCACAGTGGCACGACGCGGACGTCCGGGGCGCCCTGCTGGCAGCGCCCCCGGACTTCGAGACGCCGCTGCCGGACGGCTGTCCCACTCCCGACGAGCTGGCGACGTACGGCTGGACACCCGTGCCCCGGAAGCCGCTGCCCTTCCGCAGCATCGTCGCGGCAAGTTCGAACGATCCCCTGGCGTCCCTGGGGCGCGTTGCCGAACTCGCTCGGGACTGGGGAAGCCGCCTGGTGGAACTCGGCCCCGTCGGACACCTCAACCCCGCCTCGGGACACGGCCCGTGGCTCCAGGCCGAGGAGCTCGTCGAGGCACTCGCACACGGCTGGAGCCATGCGGGCCCCCGGCCGGCCTCATAGGCCGCCGCGCTCAGGCTCCGTACGACAACAGCATGTGCAGAGCCTCATCCGCGCACATACCTGGCACCACTGACAGCAGCCCCCGGCCGCACGGGCCAGGGGGCTGCCGGTCCTGTAGCGCACGGAACGCCGGACTCACGCGCCTCCGCGTACGCCTTGAGGGCGTCTGCCTCGCCCTGGTCGAAGGGCCAGGGCGCTGCGGCGCGGTCCGATCCCCGACGCAGAGACCGGTGCGGGGGGAGCGGCGGCATTCACCGGACCCGTCCTGCGTCGGCGTCGGTCTCCCGGCGGGATGCGGAGCAGGCGCTCGCGCCGGCCGGCAGGGCCGCGTCGCTCGGCTGCCGCCTACCGGTGCGTCGGACGGCGTGATTCCCGCCGCCCGCGGTTCGGCCACGGACGTGTCCCGCACATCGCCCGGCCGGCAGCGGTTCACTTGATTCCATGACACGCAACAGTCCGCGAGCGCGTCGCAGGTCCACACTGGACCGGCAGAGGCAGGCTGCCGCCCTCCGCTTCCGGGACAGCCATGCAGGCATGGTGTGGAGTCGGCTCTCGGCGATCGATTTCTTCGGCAACTGTTTCCAGCTCGCCGCGCTTTCACTGCTGTGCTTCTTCCCCTTCCTCATCGTCGTCACGGCCGCGGCCGGCCGTGACGCCGCCACAGCGGTCGCCGGCTGGCTGGGGCTCAGCCGGCAGGCGGCCCAAGCTGTGGCGTCGCTCTTCGCCGGAGGCGAGGACCCTGGATCCCTCACGGTGGCGAGCGCCGGCCTGCTGATCGTCGGTGCCGTGGCCGTCGCCGGCACCCTCCAGAGCTGGTATCAGAGGCTTTTCGATGTCCCGCACCGCGGCTGGCGGGACATTCCGGCGCAGCTCTGCTGGCTCGCGCTCCTGCTGGCCTACTGCTCCGCGCATGCCGTGGTCGGCAGAGCGCTCGAGGGGCCGGTACTGCGGAGCCTGTTCGGTCTCGGCGTCGCGACGTGCTTCTGGTGGGTGACCATGTACGTACTGCTCTTTCCCACCGTGCGGTGGAACACGCTCCTACCCCCGGCCGTCGTCACAGCTGTGTGCTGGACGGGCCTGGGCCTCTTCTCCGCCCGCTTCTTCTCCGCGGCGATCGTGGAGAACAGCGAGAAGTACGGCCCCATCGGTGTCGTCATGGTCATTCTGTCCTGGCTGGTGGCGGTAGGGGTGGTCATCCACCTGGGAGCCGTCGTAGGTCGCTTGTACCTTGAGCACCGTGCCGGGCAGGGCTCCCGGCCGCACCACTGACAGCCCCTTGAGCAGGCAGGCGGCAAGTGATGGTTCCGAGCGGGCCTGCGTCCGCGGTGGCGGGGCAGGTGGGCTCGTCCGTGGCCGCGGCACGGCGGGCCGGCGCCTCGTGGCGTCTCACGACTGCCCCTGCTTTGGTCGACCTGCCGCTCGGTCTGCCGATCATCACCTTCAAGATCGTTATGACCCACTGAACCAGGTCATCAGTAGTGTCGGGCAGCAGTTCACCTGTACCGGGTGAGGCCCGGCGCGGCACCTTGCGGGAATATCGCAGGGAGTGCGCCGTCCGCCTGCCCACGCCGCCCGCAGGAGAACAGCCCATGCGCTACGAGATCCGCGTCGAGGGACACATGTCGGAAACGCTGGCCAAAGCCTTCCCGGAGCTGGGCCATGTGGTGATGTCCGGCCAAACGGTTCTGTTCGGCCCCGTCGTGGACGATGCGCACCTGTACGGGCTGCTGGCCCGCTTCCAATCGCTCGGACTACGCGTCCTGGAGATGCGGCAGGTACCGGAGTGATCGGCCGGCCGAAGTGGGCGCTCCCGGGCCGACTGGAACGAGATCAGCCCACGCGGGGGCGTGAGCGCACACCGGTCCCTTCTGCGGGGCGCTCAGGCGCCCACCCGGGCGCCTGACGACGAAGTGAGCCCACGGGCGGGAGAAACGAGTGCAGGAGAACGAGCAGGGTCTGCCGCGAGGGCCGCTCAACCGTGTTCCGCGCTGATCCTGCCGGAGCTGCGAGCGGCGCCCAGCGCCTCGAAGTCCCGCTCATTCTGATCGGCGTAGGACTGGGCGAATTCGGTGAGCGCGCGGTCGAAGCGGTCGCTGCCACCCAGGTAGGCGGCTATGGCGACAGGGTCGCCGGAACGGGCGTGGGCCCGCGCCAAAGACGCCCCGCACAGCATGCCGAAGAGGGAGAGCAGGCCCGGCCCCATGGTCTCCGGCCGTGCGATGCCCTTCCAGTCCCACAGCTGTCGCACGTAGAAGTCGCGGCTCTGCCCGTCGAGGCCCACGACGTGCGTCCATCCCAGAAAGATGTCGCTGGTCGTCTGGATCAGGCGCTGACCGGTCACCACCCGGCGGCCATGGTTGTCGTAGCCCTCGCCGGCGATGTGGGCCGACAGCACCGACTCCTGGGCCTCCTTGGCCTGCAGCAGAAGGGGATCATCCTCGTCCCTGCCCAGCAGGAGCAGGATCCAGCAGCGCGTCCCCACACTACCGACGCCCACCACCTTCCGAGCCATGTCCACCAGTCGGTAGTGACGCAGCAGGTGCCGGCGTTCGGACGGCAGGGTGCTGGCGTAACTGTTCAGGAGGGTCTTGAGCTCATTCTCCCGACCGGCCTCGGACGGCTCGGCCAGCAGCTGGCCGAGCGGAGTGATCAACGGCGGGTCCGGCGTTATGCGCCGTCCCTCTGCCGTGAGCCGGGTGAGCTTCGTGAAGGCCTGGAGATGCGTACGCGTGCGGGCCCGCGCCGTCGCGCGAGCGGCACGGCGCCTGGCCTCCGCGTCCATCGACGAGGCCATCAATTCCCGCATCCGGTCGACGTCGTCCTGGGCGTACCAGATGTCGAGGGTTCGCATGGCAGCGAACTGGTGCATCCGCTTCCGGTACGCCTGCACGCAGCTGCGCACAGCTCTGTTCTGCTCCTTGAGCGAGAAGCCGTTGGCCCGGCCCGCTGTCACGAAACTTGCCGCCAGCCGCTTGACGTCCCATTCGAAGGGCCCGGGCAGGGTCTCGTCGAAGTCGTTGAGATCGAAGACCAGATGGCGCTCCGGCGAGGCGAGCAGCCGGAAGTTCAGCAGGTGGGCGTCCCCGCACAGTTGCACCCGCAGACCCGTGTTCGGGAGCGGTGCCAGGTCCGCCGCCATGACCGCCGCGGCGCCGCGGTAGAAGCGGAACGGTGACTCGAGCATGCGGCCGTAGCGGATCGGCACCAACTCGGGCACGCGGTCCGCCGACTGACGCTCAAGCACCTCGACCGGGTCGGGGCGCCCCTGATCCGTCTCGAACCAGCCGTGGCTCGAACGCGACGCACGCGTGCGCGCCGCTCTGCCGTGCGCGGCTCGCTCAGCCGGTGTCAGGGAGGCGGTGAAGTCGAGGGGTACGGTCATGGTCCTGCCTCCCGGTCCGTCGTGGTGTCTGTTCCGGCACCCGGCTCCCCGGGTGGCCCACGGCGCTGCCCGCGGAGCCCGGCCCGGACCGCGCGCGACGGCACCCGTGCCGCGACCCCCGCGAACAGCAGCCCTCCCGTCGTCTGCGGCATCGTCACCACTCCCCTGCCCGGGAGCGCGCGCCGATGTCCCCGAAGCCGACGGCGCTGAACCTGGTCAGCGCGAAATACGGGGCGTCCTTCCTGGTCAACGGCTCAGTGAAGGATCTCGGGCCTGAGTGATCCAGCAGGTAGTAGGCGCCGGCGAACCGGACCGGGAACAGACGGGTGACGGCAGCGACCGCCGCCCCCTGACCGGGGTGGAGCCACCGACCCCACCGGATCGCGATCGGTCCCGATCCTGGACGGTCCGTCCGGGCAGCCTTGGGGTCGCTCATCGCACGCCTCTTCGTTCCGTTCCACCACAAGTCGTTCTGCGTCGTCTCACGCCGTTCCGTCGCAAGACGGCGAACGCCTCCGGTGCCCATCCGACACCCCCGGCGGCACTGGCGGATCACCCGCCGTGGGTGATCCGGGAGCCGGTTGCGCGCGGGACGCTGAGGGTCAGGTTCCCGGACACCGCCCCATCGGGTACGCAAGCGACCCGCATCCAATGCGCGAGGAGTACGCGATGACCGAATCACGTGGTCCTGGTCCACCTGCAGGACCGGAAGACAACGGCCCGGAACTCATGGCCGACGGGGCAGTCCTCCGTCCTGCGGACGTGCTGGAGCGCCTCGGCCATTCGTGGACCTGGGTGCTGGGCTCGGCGGTGGCGACGCTGGTGCCGGGCGTCCTTGTACTGGTGTGGCCGGACGCGACCCTGCACGTCCTGGCGGTCCTCATCGGCCTGTACCTGCTGGTGACCGGTGTGTTCCGATTCGTGGCCGTCTTCGCGCGGGAGGAGCACGGTGAACGGCTCCCAGGGTTGCTGGTGGCGGTGCTCTACCTCCTGGCCGGGGTGCTGTGCCTGCGGAACCCGCTGCAGACCGTCGCCGCGCTCTCGCTGATCGTCGGCGGCGTGTGGCTCGTGTCGGGCGTCCTGACTCTCTACACGGCCATCGCCGCCAAGGATCTGCCGCACCGCAGCGTCGTCCTGGTCGTCGCCGTTCTCGGCATCGTCGCGGGGATCGTGGTGCTCGCCCTGCCCATGGAGTCGGCCCGTGCTCTGACCCGGCTGCTCGGCCTGTGGCTCGTCCTGCTCGGCCTCGCCGAGGCGGCCGTCGCCCTCGCATGGCGGGCCGCGCTCAGAAGGGCATCCCCGACGGGCCCGCACGGCCCTGCCACGACGGACTGAAACCGGAACTGTCGCCGCGCACCCGTACTCGGGGACCCTGATCCCGTCGCAGGGTGCGTCCAACGACGGGTTGCCGGGCCCCCGCGGTCTCACCCGCGTCGGGTGAAGCCACCCCGCCCGGGCCGCGCCCACGCTGGGGGAAGCAACCAACGGCGGCCGGGCGAGCGCCCGGGACGGCCTCCGGACGCCGAAACGTGTGCCGGACGACGCGAAACGAGGCACCAGCATGACTGCGACACACACACGGCAGGCGGACACGAGGAAGCAGGAGATCGCCAGCGGTCTGACGGTAGTCGGGGGCGTCCTGCTCATGATCGTCGGTGTGCTCGACATCTGCCGCGGCATCATGGCGATCGTCGAGGACGACATCTTCGTCACCACACCCGACTACGTCTTCGAGTTCGACCTGACCGGCTGGGGCTGGGTCCACGTCGCTCTGGGCGCACTCGCCGTGCTCGTCAGTCTTGGGTTGGTCCGCGCCGCGACGTGGGCCCGCATCACCGGCATCGCCATCGCCGCACTCGTCATCATCGCGAACTTCCTTTCCCTGCCGTACTACCCGGTCTGGTCGGTCGTGATGATCGCGATGTCCACCTTCATCATCTGGGCGCTGTGCGTGGTCCGGCGCGACGAGTCCTTCGACACGCACCGGCGTGCACCTCACGACAGGTGAGTGATGAGCAGGCCCGCAGAAGGAAGGGCACGGTGACTCATGAACAACCCCCGAGAGGACAGGCCCAGAACGCCACGGGCGGGCGATCGGGGAAAGGCTCGCCTCGCCGTCCTCGCTCTGCTGGGAAGCATCCTGGTGCCGCTCATCACGGCCGGTCTGCGGAGCGTGCTGTGGGTGCTGGTCGGCGTCGCCGGGTTGGCGCTCGCCGCAGTGGGGGTGTGGTGGGCCCTGGCGCACACCGGTGTGGTCCGGGCGCTCGGGGCGGCTCTGTCGGTGGCCGCGCCGGTTGCGGTGTTCGCCCTGTACGCGACGGCCGGCATGCTGTGGGCGGCCTGTTTGTCCCTGGCCTTGTGGGTGCTGGCCGTCGCGACGGCGCGTACCGCTCTGGCCCCCGGGCCCAGCAACTTCGAACAGGCGGTCACCGAGGCGCCCCGGCACCCCTGGATACTCATGAATCCTCGCTCCGGCGGCGGGAAGGTGGGCCGCTTCGGCCTCGTGGAGAAGGCCCGGGCCGCCGGCTGCCGGGTGTCCCTGCTCGACGGGCACCAGGATGTGGCAGAGCTGGCGCGACAGGCCGTCGTCGACGGAGCCGACCTGTTGGCGGTGGCGGGCGGTGACGGCACCCAGGCGCTGGTGGCCGAGGTCGCTGCACGCCACGACCTGCCGTTCGCTGTGGTTCCCGTCGGGACCCGCAACCACTTCGCCCTCGATCTCGGCCTCGACCGTGACGATCCGGCGGCGGCTCTGGAGGCCCTGTCCGACGCCGTGGAGCTGCGTGTCGACCTCGGGTACGCCGCAGACCGGGTCTTCGTCAACAACGCCTCCTTCGGAACGTACGCGTCCGTGGTCGCCGACCCCGCGTACCGGAACGCGAAGGCGCACACAGTCCTCCAGTCCCTCCCCGGCCTCCTCACCGGAGCTGACGCACCCAGGCTGCGGATGCGAGCCGGCCGGACATACGCCGAGGGACTTCAGGCGCTGCTCGTCAGCAACAACCTCTATGGGCGTGCCGTGGACGCCGCCCATCCCGGGCGCAGGGAGCGGCTTGACGCGGGGCGGCTCGGCGTGGTCTGCGTGCGGGTCGAAAGCGCAGCTCAGGCGGCGCGCATGGTGCGCGGTCCGCGCGCCAAGGGACTCATCCGGCTGAGTGCCGAGGAAGTTGTCGTAGAAGCCGACACGGCCACCCTCCCCGTCGGCATCGACGGGGAGCACACCGTGCTGCCTGCGCCCGTCGTATGCCGCAGCGCACCCGGCGTACTTCGGGTCCGCGTGCCACGGCATCGCCCCGGTACGCCACGGGCGAGCGGAGCGGCGGCCGACTGGCCACGCGTGGCGCGCCTGGCGCTGGGCCGCCCTGCCACGGCATCGGATTGACCCGCGGTGGACACGCTCGTGCCCCCGCACCGCGAGGAGAAGCCATGAACGACTACCCACCGATCGCCGACCACGGGCTCGTCGGCGACCTGCAGACCGCGGCACTGATCGCCGCCGACGGCACGGTCGACTGGTGGTGCGCCCCGAGGTTCGACTCTCCCAGCCTGTTCGCCTCCTTGCTCGACAGCGATCGCGGCGGCGACTGCCGCCTGGCCGTCGACGCCGGCGACGAGGTCACCGTCCGCCAGCTCTACATGCCGGACACCGCCGTCTTGGTGACCCGCTACATGGCCTCGGACGGCGTCGGCGAGGTCCTCGACTTCATGGAGCCGGACACGTCGACGACTCCCTCCGACCGGCACCGCCTGGTGCGGGTGGCGCGCGTGGTGCGGGGCAGCCTGCCGTTCGAGCTGATCTGCCGGCCGCGTTTCGACTACGGCCGCGCCGTGCACTCCCTCGACCGCCTGGACGACGGGTCCGTCGTCTTCCACGGCCCCGGCACGGACCTGCACCTGCAGGCCACCGCCCCGATCGTCCTCCGCCCGGACGGCACCGATGTCACCGCCCGTTTCACCCTGCACGCCGGCGAACGGGCCGGGATCGTCCTCACCACCGAGAGTGGCGACGCCGCCGCCCGCAGCGGGCGCCCCGGCGGCCCGCCACTCGACATCGAGGGGATCACCCGCGCCTTCAACACCTGCCGCATGTTCTGGCTGACCTGGCTGCGCTCCTGTCGCTACCGCGGCCGCTGGCACGAGATGGTCGTACGATCCGCCATCACCCTCAAACTCCTCACCTATGCCCCCACGGGCGCCCCGATCGCCGCCGCGACGATGGGCCTGCCGGAGCAGATCGGCGGCGAACGCAACTGGGACTACCGCTTCACCTGGGTCCGCGACGCCTCGCTCTCCGTCCGCGCGCTGATCGACCTCGGCTTCACCGACGAGGCCCAGGCCTTCCGCCACTGGCTGCGCGATCGCCTGGATACCGGAGTCACCGCCTCGGGCGAACCGCTCCAGATCATGTATCGCGTCGACGGCGAACCCCACCTGACGGAGGAGGTCCTCGACCACCTGGAGGGATACCGTCGCTCCGCACCGGTCAGGGCCGGAAACGCCGCCGCCGACCAGATCCAGCTCGACATCTACGGCGAGGCCGCCTACGCCCTCGCTCAGGCCGAGGACATCGGCGGCATCCGCGGCTGGAAGGCCTTCGCCGGCCTCCTGGACTGGCTGGTCGACCACTGGGACCGTCCCGACGAGGGCATATGGGAGACCCGAGGCGGCCGCCAGGACTTCACCTACAGCCGCCTCATGACCTGGGTGGCGTTCGACCGCGGCGTCAAGCTCGCCACCGCCCACTCCCGCCCGGCCGACCTCGGTCAGTGGGCCGCCGTCCGCGACACCGTCTTCCGCCAGATCGTGGACCGTGGCTGGAGCAAGAAGCGCCGCGCGTTCGTCCAGCACTACGACACGGACGTTCTCGACGCCTCCCTGCTCCTCATGCCCCGCGTCGGATTCCTCGCCCCGAACGACCCCGACTGGCTGACCACTCTCGACGCCATGGACGAGGAACTCGTCAGCGACAGCCTCGTGTACCGCTACGACCCGGCCGCTTCCCCCGACGGACTCCAAGGCTCCGAGGGCACCTTCAATCTGTGCAGCTTCCTCTACGTCCGGGCCCTCGCCAAGGCCGGCCGCGTCGACAAGGCCCGTTACGCCTTCGACAAGATGCTCACCTACGCAAACCACGTCGGTCTCTTCGCAGAGGAGATCGGGCCGTCCGGCGAGCAACTCGGGAACTTCCCCCAGGCATTCACCCACCTGGCCCTCATCGACGCGGCCATCGCCCTCGACGAGGAACTCGACAGGGCAGAAGACCGGGCCCGATGACGACCGTCGCCACGACGGATCACAAGCTGCGGAGAGACCATGCCCGAGCAGGCGGTTCGCTCCGGGCCTGCTGCTGATCGGCCTCGGCCTCGGCGTGATGCTTACCCCTTCGGTCAACGTCGTCCAATCAGCCTTTCCCGAACAGCGCCAGGGAGAGATCTCCGGCCTCTCCCGCAGCATCTCCGACCTCGGCTCGTCCTTCGGCACCGCCATCGCCGGCACCATCCTCGTCGCCGGCCTGTCGAAGAACGCCTACGCCGCCGCGATGGCCGTCCTCGCCGTGGTCGGGCTCGGCGGCCTGGCCGCCGCTGCCCTCCTTCCCCGAACCGCCGCACCTGCCGCCGGCCACACCCGGCCGCCCCCGACCCGCCGTCGGGGCCACATCAGTAGCCGCATCCACGGTAGGTGGACTCCCGCCGCCTCCGGGCCTGGACCAGCGCTCGGTCCTGGAATGATTGGTTCATGCGTGCGGCCCGGCTTCTCTCCCTCATCCTCCTGCTGCAGAACCGGGGCAGGCTGACGGCTGGTGAGCTCGCTGAGGAGCTGGGAGTCTCGGTCCGGACCGTCTATCGGGACATCGACTCGCTGAGCGGCGCGGGCATTCCGGTCTACGGGGACGGCGGGCACGGCGGCGGATACCAACTGCTCGGCGGCTACCGGACCCGGCTCACCGGACTGCATGCCGACGAGGCCGAGTCCCTGTTTCTTGCCGGGCTGCCGGGCGCGGCGGACGATTTGGGACTGGGAGAGGTGCTGGCGGCAGCGCAGTTGAAACTGACCGCGGCACTGCCGGCGCCGCTGCGGGACAGGGCCGGTCGGGTCCGCGAGCGGTTCCACCTCGACGCTCTCGGCTGGTACCGGGAACAGGACTCCCCGCCCGCTCTCGCGGCGCTCGCCGATGCGGTGTGGAACCAGAAGCGGATCCGGGTGCGCTACCGGCGCTGGGCCGAGCCGCAGGAGGTCGAGCGCGAGCTCGACCCCTACGGCCTGGTCCTCAAGGCGGGCGTCTGGTACCTCGTCGCAGCGGTGGACGGCGCGGTGCGGACGTACCGGGTGTCCTCGATCCTCCGCCTGGACGTCGAGGAGGTCGGCTTCGAGCGCCCCGAAGGGTTCGACCTGGCCGCCCACTGGCAGGAGTACCTCACCGTCTACGACGCCCGCAGGCTGCGGCTTCAGGCCTCCGTCCGGATTGCTCCAACGCTGCTGTCCGTGCTGTCGGACCGCCTGGACGCGGCACTGGTCCGCGCCGTCGAAGCCTCGGCAGGGCCGCCGGAGGCAGACGGCTGGGTGACGGCGACGATGCCGCTGGAATCGGTCGAACTGGCGGTGCCCGCACTGCTGTCACTGGGACCGGACATCAAGGTGCTCGCCCCCGAGGAGCTGCGCCGTGGGATCGCGGAGGCGGCGGGGGCCGTGCTCGATCGGTACCGACCGGCGGACACATCAGGCCGGGCGGGGGCCGGCGACCTGAGCAGCAGTCCGGCGGACAGGGTCGCCAGCAGCGCGAGGGCGGCCAGGACCCCGAAGCCGTAGCGTGTGTCACTGTGGTCGGTGACCGTCGCGACCAGGAACATCACCCCGACCGTAGCCGCCAGCGCGCCACCGTTCGCCAGCCCGAAGACCCTGCCCACCGAGGCCTCGTCGGCCGAGGTCATCAGCATGGTACGAGAGGCGATCCGGGCCTGCCCGAAGAAGAACGCACCCAGTGGCACCCCGACGAGATAGCCGACGATCCCGAACTGGCTCTGCAGCACCAGGCCGACATCGCAGAGCAGAAAGCCCACGACGGCGATGCGAAGGTCCGGACTGCGTCTGCTGACGATCCGGTACGCACCGGTGGCCGCCAGGAAACCGAGGCACCCCAGGGCGTCCACCGCACCGAACGTAGCTGCTCCCAGGTGGAGTTCACCGATGACGGCGGTGGGCAGCAGAGCGTTGAACACCGTGACGACCACGCTCCCTTGGGCGTAGAGCAGGATGAAGCGGCGCATCCGCAGCGGCCCGTGCGGAGCCGCCGCCGGCGCCGGCCCCCCGGCGGAGGTGGCCGTCGGCGCCCGGTCCGGGCGGTGCCCCACCGCGGCGACGCAGAGCGCCGAGACGATGAAGGTCCCGGCATTGAACACCAGCAGCGGCACAGCACCGAACGCCTGGACGGACAGCCCGCCGACCGTGGCCGACAGCAGCATCCCCGCCTGGGTCCCCATCTCGTAGCGGGCGTTGAACCGCCGCAGCCGGTCCGCCGGGACCCGTTCCTTGATCAGCGCGGAGCTTGCCGGGAGGAACAGTGCACCGACCACGGCGAGCGCCAGATTGGCGCTGTAGATGCCGGGCCCCGGGGCGCCGCCGCAGGCCAGCCACAGCGGCAGTGCAAGGGCCAGCGCCGCACTGGTGATGTCGCAGCCTATCCACAGGGACCGCCGGTCGAAACGGTCGGCCAGCCGTCCGCAGAAGGGGGACAGCAGCGCCTGCGGCCCGGCGACGGCGATGAAGAGCCAACCGACGGCCATCATGGTCTGCTGCTCTCTGATCATGAGCAGTGCACCGACGATGAGTTGGACATTGTTGCCGAGAGCGGTGGCGAAGGCAGCGGGCACAAGCAGCCGCTCGGCCCGGCGGGAGTGGTGACTGAGGATCATGGCACCACTGTCCGGAGGTTCACTGACATCTTCTGTCAGTGAAGTTCCCGCACACCGTCATCTTCCGTGTTGCCTCGAACGAGAGTCCGGCGGCTGACCAAGACCTTCACCGATCCCCGGCGCTGCGCGACCGCCGCCGACCGGCTCCCCTTCGGCGGCAACCTGCTCCGGAGCGGCACCGACTCCTACCGTCTGGCCTCGCCCGATCCTGGGCAGCAGCACAGAACGCCGCCGACTGCCTCACCCGGCCGAGCGGGAGGCGATGCCGTCTTGCCCCGCACGCGAGGGTCCGGACGCGTCCCGCTATTGCGGTGCGACGGCCTTGAGCCAGTCCTCGACGGTGAGGACATCTGCCCACTGCGGGAACAGCTTTTCGGTGAGCATCATGTGAACCTCGGGGTCGGTGTCCAGGCAGGCATCCGCCAGGACGGTGAGCCCGAAGTCCAGGTCGATGGCGTGCCACAGGGTTGACAGCACTACAGCGCTGGTGGCGATACCGGTGAGAACAAGGCTGTCGATGTCGCGAGCTCTGAGCACCAGGTCGAGGTCGCTGCCCGAGAACGCGCTCCCCCGCCTCTTGGTGACCACCACGTCACCCTGCTGGGGCGCGACGTCGTCATGGATCTCGGTGCCGGGGGCACCCTCGGTGAACAGGCCGGCCCGCACGACGTTTGTCATCACCTTGTTGCGAGGGCTGACTTCGAGATCGCCCGGCCGTAACCCGAGCACCACGTAGATCACGGTGATGCCTGCAGCACGGGCACCGTCGATCGCCCTGCGCAAGCGCGGCAGATATCCGGAACCGTCGTCGGCGATGGCCACGACGTCCCGTTGGACGTCCATCACCAGAAGCGCGCTGCTCGCCATGAATGCCGCCCCTTCTCCGTCGGGAAACACGAGCAAGTCTGGTGGATCAACCGGGCCGCGGTGGAGGTTTCGGAGATCCTCGTCAGCGTCGCGCCCGCGACGGTCCTCGCCGCCCCGCCGCACCCCTGGGCGCTGCTAGAGGAAGCGTCCCAGATGACCGGGAGGCTCTTCACTCCGTAGACGCCCGCGGTCTCCGGGCGCAGGCCGACCTCTTCGGCCGGGACGGCCAGGCGCAGCGTGGGAAGGCGGCTGAGCAGGGCGGAGAACGCGACCCGCGTACGTGGCTCGAAGACGAAGGCTCAGCGGACATGGACGTGACGCGCCCCCAGTGGACCGCCGCCTGACCCGGAGCATGGGGCGGGCCCCGATCGGCGGGGATCAGGGCCCGGCCACGTACCTGCACAAGCGCGGACGCGGCGCATCACAGCCATTTGTTGCGGCGCAGGGCTCGGTGGACCACGGTGCAGGCGACGGCGATGACGATGAGAACGGCCGGGTAGCCATAGGGGGACTTGAGTTCGGGCATGTACTCGAAGTTCATGCCGTAGATGCCTACGACCATGGTGGGAACGGCAATGAGTGCGGCCCAGGCACTGATGCGGCGCATGTCGGCGTTCTGTTGGACGCCGAGTTGGGCAATGCTGGCGCTGAGCATGCCGGTGATCAACTCGTCGAAGGTGAGGATCTGCTCGCTGACCCGCTGGTGGTGGTCGGCCACGTCGCGGAAGTACGTGGCCACCTTCGGTGGGATCTGCGGGAGGGATCCCTCGCTGAGGCGTTGAAGGGCGGGGGCGAGGGGCATGACGGCGCGCTTGAATTCGAGGAGTTCCCGCTTGAGCTGGTAGATGCGCCCGGCGTCGACCGGGAGGTCCGGGGAGAAGACTTCGCTTTCCAGGGTGTCGACGTCGCCGGCGAAGGCATCGGCTACCTCGACGTAGCGGTCGACGACCAAGTCGGCGATCGCGTGGAGGACGGCGGCGGGTCCGCGGCCGAGCTGCCGCGGGTCGTCCTGCAGCCGGCGGCGTACGACGTCGAGGGGCGGGGCGCTGCCGTGGCGGACGCTGATCACGAAGCCGGGCCCGGCGAAGACCATGATTTCCCCGGTGTCGACGATCTCGCTGGTCGCGGTGACCGTTTCATGGTCGACGTAGACGATGGTCTTCAGGACCAGGAACAGTACGTCGCCGTACCGCTCGAGCTTGGGCCGCTGGTGGGCATGAACGGCGTCCTCGACGGCGAGGGGGTGCAGGTCGAAGGCCTCGGCGACCTGCTGGAACTGCTCGGCGGTGGGCTCGTACAGACCGATCCACGCGAAGCGCCCGGCCTGCGGGTCCATCAGCTTCATGATCGCGTCCAGGCTCACCCGACCGGGAACGCGACGCCCTTCCTCGTACAAGGCGCAGTCCACCACCGCCGACGGCAGCCCCGCGCTGTCCTTGCTGTCCTGCTGCGCCGCCATGTGCTGCCTCTTGTCCTCGTCCGACCGGTAGGGGGCAACCTACAGGTGAGCACCGATGTGTTCGGATCCCGTCGCGCTTCTGTACGACATCGGTTCGGCGCACCGGGTCGTGCCGCTCGCGTACCTCGGGGTCGCTCACCGGGGTGGTGTAGGCGGCCCCCCTTGGACGGCCCGCTGGTTCGGCCGGTGATCATGTTGAGCCACAGCGGAACGCACCCGAGAGACTCGATACGGGCGTCGGTGCGCCGTCGACGCCCCCGACGGGCGCCCTCAGCCCCACCAACGACTCGCCGCCCAAGCGACTGCGTAGCCCGCGCTGTTGAGGGCGCAGTGCAGCGCCACGGGTGGGACGAGGCTGCCGGAGCGGCGGCGGAGCTCGCAGAGAAGCACACCGGCGAGAGCGGTGCCGACGACCGCCGCCGTCACCGACAGGGCGAGTCCGGCCTGGCCGGCTCCGAAGACTGCTTGGGCCGCCGCGTTCGCGCGTGTGAGCCCGCGTGACGGCTGTACGTGCCAGAGCCCGAAGAGCACCGAGGAAACGACGGTGGCCCATACAGGGCCCCACCGTCGCAGAAGCATGGCCCACAGCACGCCGCGGAATGCGATCTCCTCAAGCAGCACCGTGCCGAGAGGTACGCGGACCAGTACGCGGTACACCAGCTCCTCGGGAGACAGGCCCGCGGCGCGCTCGTCCTGGAATGCCTCCCGGGTGAACGGCACTACCAGAGCCACCGAATAGACGAGGAGAACGGCTCCGACGAGGACCAGGCCCCAGCGCAGACCGCGGCGGGCAGCGGCCCTGCCGAGCCCCAGGTCGTCCGGAGCGAGGCCGGACCGGCGGGCGATCAGCAAAAGCAGCACGGCCGCGACTGCACAGACCGGCACGTACCAACCGGGCGCGAGCCGGTCGTTGAGCACATTGGCGGCCGCGAGCACCACGACGGCCAGGAGCAGCATCCACATGGCCGCTCAAGGATTGCCGACGTGCGCGAGCGCGGCCCGCAACGCGCCTTCCACGGCGCGCCACCCTCCACTCCCCCACAGTTCGAGCGGCCCCGCCGCCCCAGGTGGTCAGGATGATGGGCCCGATGGTCGAGGAGGCCCACAGCCCGTAGAACACAGCGCGCACACGGTCGACGCGTCGAGCGGCAGTGAGGTGGACGACGGCGCCGGTGGCCAGAGTTGCTGCGACGGCAAGCGCGAGAAGAGTGAGGTGGTCCTGGAAGACGGCTTCGATCACGTGGATACCTGTTCAGAGGAAAGGGCCCGCGCACCGCCCAAGGGGCCAGGAGCAGCGCGGGCCCGGGTATGTGTCCTGCGGTGCGGACCAGGACCCGTCTTCAAAGCCGCCTATGGAGCTGGTTGCTGCTTCCGTGAAGTCGATGGGTCGCTTCTACCTGCTGTCCCGTGTCTTCTCGCAAGCAGCCAGTTCCTCAGCATTGCCGATGAAGGCCGGGCCGCAGTGTGGTGGCAGGCGATTGATGACCATCGCCACCGCGGCTTGTGCGCTGTCCGTCTCGGCGATCCGCGGGCTGTTGCGGCTCGGCCCTTCGACGCAGTACCGGCCGTCTCCCATTGTGCCGATGTAGGGGATGTCCCAGGTGTGGCGGATCTCCGTGCACCTGCTGAAGTGCAGCTCCCACATACCGGTCCAGGGGTAGAGCTGACGAAGCAGCGGCTCGGCATGCGCCACCAGCACCAGCTCGGCAAACGGAGCCAGAAGCGGCGACTCTTCCGGTCGACGAGGTTCGCCCGCCATGGTAAGGATCTTCTGCCAGGCCGCTTCGACAGTCTTGGTCATGCCGTGATTGTGCAGGTCCTGGGTCCCCGTCATCAAAGATCACCCGCTGGCAGATCGGTGGTCGGCCGCCCTGGCGGCCGCGGTTGCGTCGTTGGCGACGCGCAGGCGCAGCCGATCTGGCGGCGCTGCTCGGAATCCTGATCACCGCGGCGGAGCGCCGCCTGTCCACCAGGAGCAAGTCGTGACCGGACGCGACGTCATACTCAACGAACTCGCCCAGGGGCTGCGTCCGATGTCACAGGGCATCGAGTGGTTCGACGGTCTCGGCCCGGAGGAGCAGTCCGAGACACTGCGGTTCCTACGCCATCACTGCGTCCAAGCTCACGCTGTCATCGAGGACGGACCGGAGAGCATCCGCCGTGCCGGACTGCGCCCGACGCACACGCCGGCGGTGCTGATCACACGCGGCAGGATCGATCTGCAACTGGGGAAGATCGCCAGCCTCGCCCCTCTCGACGAGCGCCGCAAGGCGTTTCGGCTGCTGATCGCGGTACTCGCGATCGCCGACAAACGGCGCCGCGACCTCTACTGCTCCGACGGATGCGGTCACTGGTGGCACAGGCTGCCCGCCGTGAATCCCACCTACCCGATCAGACCGGATGGGCTTCATGGGGCGATGGGGTCGTCCTTCTCGTCCGGGTGTGCCGACAGGACGTAGCGGGTGGCGGAGAGGGGTGTTGTTGCCCGTGGTGATGCTGGAGGCGTCGATGCGCACCGAGACGTGCGAGTCGCCCATGTTCGGTGCGACGTGGATGCCGCCCTGGAAGTGGGGGCATCGGCCGTGTACATGGGCCATGTCCACGTGCTGGGCAGTGAACCGGATCGCGGTGTGCGGAGGATCGAACAGCCACGTTCCGGAAGTTCCAGCTTCACAAGCGGTCTGCGGTCCCAGCACGGAACCGACTCAGACGGGCAGTCAGCGCCTCCGACCGGCCATGACCCTGGTCGAACGCCGTCGCGTCACCGGCCTGCCAGGGAGTGATGATGAAGCCGGGGGCCGGCAGCTGCGGTGCGGCGGATAGCGTGCGGGCATGACGATGGCGACGAAGCGGCGGGTCCTGTACCGGCAGGGCACTGGGTTCTGGCGGATGACGGCGAAGTGGGTTCTGGTATTCGGCGCCCTGTACCTGTTGGACGGCGGGCTGCTCCGATCGTGGGGCGACGCTCTGGTCTGGCCGTTGATCGGAATCCTGCTGTGGGTGCCGTTCGGGATCGGCGTCGTCTGGTATCCGAAGAAGGACCAGCGCGTCGAGCTGACGACGCGTGAATTGCGGGTACGGCGCAAACGGCTGCCGATGGAGAAGGTGAACCTGCTGCACGTGGCGCGGCTGTGGCTGGAGGGGCGGTCGACCGCGGACGACCAGCCGGTGCGGGAATGGACACGGTTCGACCGGGTGGTGTGGGTGCCGCTGCAGGACGGCCGGGCATTCGGCGTGGAGTTTCGCGACCCGGCCGCGTTCGCCAAGGTTTTCGGCGCCTTCGCGGTCGCGGCGTGCGGCGGGCCGGAAGTCGTCCGCGCGAGGGCCGCAGCGGCAACCTACCCGGAGCCGCGCCCGATGCGGGCCCGTCCCTCCGACGACGGTTCCTGGCCGGACCTCCTGGACATCTTCGGCTGAGCCGCAAATGCACGGTGAGCGGTCCGCCAGGGGCGCGGAGAACTGCACAGGGCAGGCGTTCTCGACCGGCTGCCCGGGAGGCGTGGCGCAACAACACCTTCCGAGTGCGTTCAGTCGACGACGGCGCCGCCGGTGACATTGACCTCTGTGGCGGTCATGGTCGGCGCGCGGTCGGAGGCGAGGAAGGCCGCGGCGTAGGCGACGTCTTCGAGACGGGGCCGACGGTGGAGCAGAGTCACGGTCGCCTCAGGGTCGTCCTCGGGCGGGATGGAGGGATCGGGCGAGCCGGGAGAGAGCAGCCAGGCTGCCCGGATGCCGTGCGGGCCGAGTTCGCCGGCGAGCTGCCGGCACAGACCGGCGAGGGCGGACCAGGCAATATGGGAGCCGCCGAGGCCAGGGATGGCTTCTCGGCCGCCACCCATGGCCAGGATCACGCCGGTGTGGCGACGGATCATATGGCGGGCGACGGCCGTGGCCAGAATCAAGTGGGTGGTGACTGCCTTGATGACGGGGCGCAGCACGTCTTCGTCGGCCATGTCGACCACAGGGGTGCCGTGCAGGTCGTCGTTGGAAGTGGCGTTGAAAGCGATATCGATCCCCGCGGAGTGCCGGGCGACGGCGTCGGCGTGCTGCTCCACCGCGGCGCGGTCGGTCGCGTCGAGCGTGGCGACCTCGACGCGACCCCCGGATCCGGCGATGGTGCCGGCCAGCTCAGCCAGAGGTGCGTGGGTCCGCCCGACCAGGTGGACCGTGGCGCCTTCGCCTGCGAAGACGCGGGCGACGGCGGAGCCAATCGCTCCAGCGCCGCCGTAGACGATGGCAGTCTTGTTCTCCAGAAGCATGCGATTTCCCTACTTCGTCGAAGTTCGATCACTTGGACCCCGCAGCCGCACGGCGCTCACAGGCCAGACCCACCAGTCGCGAGAAAAACGCTGCAGGTCAGTACATCCAGGCGTCGGCTGCCGCAGGCGGCCCCAGCGGCCGGCCGTCGGCGGCGTCCACCGTCGCCGCTCCGCCCGTCCAGCGGGCCGCCCTCGATCCCCAGCGTGTACGTCGTCATGGTTGATCAACGTCCTGGAGGCGCCAGGGTCACACGCCCCCTGAAGCCGGATGACCCACACCCACGCCGCCAGGGGTTTCGGCCTGATGAGCAAGGACGTCCCACGCCCCACCGGGACAGCCACGACGTGAAGTCGTCACCGCCCTGCCCGCGACGCGCTGCGCACCCCGGTCACCGCCAACGCAGGACGACGAAGGCCGCCTTGCCGTACTCACACCGGCCCGCTCCCGGCTGTGCGCGTGCGGCGGCCACCATGTCCTTAACATGAAAGAAGCCATTCATTCACTTTCGAGGCGTATGCCTGATTCAAGACGCAATCACACCTGAAGCGGCGTCGACGTTTCTCTTGTATCGGAGCGACCAACATGCGCACATTTACTAGCCCCGGACGCCGGCTCCCCCTCGCGATCTCTTCCGACGGCGAACGCGCGACCGTGACGTTCCACGGCGTCCTGCACTCCTCGACGGCACGGGCCATCGAGGAACAACTGCAGGATCCGCGACTGCGGGATGCCCGGGAGTGGCTCTTCGACATGCGCGCTCTGGACCGGATCGACCTGGTGTGCGCCTACGCGCTGCTGCGCGCGGCCAGCGCCGCAGACGCCCCGAAGGTGACCATCTACCGTCCGAACCACCGCGTCAAGCGCATCCTCCATCACGTCGGTACGGAAGCCGTCGCAACCTTCGAAGTCTGACCCGGGGAACCCGGCACGCCGCATGTCGTGGCGGAGAAGGCGATGGTCAGCAGCGGACCGTCCGAACCTCGCAGGCAGAGCAGAATCGGGGATACGGGTCGGTGCGGCCCCCTGGGAGCCGGCCGCCGACCTTCCAGCCGGGAGCCTCAGCCGGCTGCCAGTCACAGAACCCTGCCGGACAGTCCGCGTACGAGCTGTCCACGTCGACGTCAACTGCCTGCCATCGGCTCCAGTCCCCCCAGCATCCGCCGCACCTCCGCGCTCAGGTCGAGGCTGTTCGATGATCCGTTGCACAAGCACGGGGCGGCGCACTCCGACGCGGTGTCGGAGTACGCCGCCCAGGGCGGGACGGGTCGCGGGAGATGACCCGCGCTGTCATGGCCGTTACTTCTGGTCGCGATTGAAGGATGCCTTCGACCAGAAGTAGCCGAGCACGGTCAGAGCCAGGCACCAGGCGATGGCGAGCCACCCGTGGTGGCCGATCCCGGTGCCGAGGAGCAGGCCGCGGAGGGTCTCGATGGCCGGCGTGAACGGCTGGTACTCGGCGATCGGCCGGAACCAGCCCGGCATCGCGTCGACCGGGACGAACGCGCTGGAGATGAGCGGCAGGAAGATGAGCGGCATGGCGTTGTTGCTGGCGGCCTCGGCGTTCGGGCTGATCAGGCCCATCCCGACCGCGATCCAGGTGAGCGCCAGGGCGAACAGGGTGAGGAGTCCGAACGCCGCGAGCCACTCCAGGGTGGTGGCGTCGGTGGAGCGGAAGCCGATGGCCACGGCGACGGCGCCGACGAGGACCACGCTCATCACGCACTGCAGCACGCTGCCGATGACGTGTCCGATGAGCACCGATCCGCGGTGGATCGCCATCGTGCGGAAGCGGGCGATGATGCCCTCGTTCATGTCGGTGGAGACGGACACCGCGGTGCCGATCGTGGTACCGCCGATGGTCATCATCAGGATGCCCGGCACGAGGTAGGCGATGTACGCCGAGCGGTCGGTGCCGCCGCCGATGCCCGCGCTCATGGTGTCGCCGAATATGTAGACGAAGAGCAGCAGCAGCATGACCGGCGTGAGCAGCAGGTTCAGGGTGAGGGACGGGTAGCGGCGCGCGTGCAGGAGGTTGCGGCGCAGCATGGTGCTCGTGTCGCGTGCGGCGAGGGAGAGGGAGCTCATCGGACGGCCTCCTTGGGCTGGTCGGGGACGGTGGCGCTGCCGGTCAGGGCGAAGAACACGTCATCAAGGTCGGGGGTGTGCACGGTCAGCTCGTCTGCCTCGATTCCGGCGGAGTGCAGCCGCTCGAGGATGGATCGCAGTTCACGCTGGGTGCCGTCGCTGGGGATCTGCAGCGCCAGGGCCTCGTCGTCCCGGGCGACCTCACGCAGCGTGGAGGCGGCGTTCCGGTACACGGACGGGTCGGAGAACCGAAGCCGGACGTGGCCGCCGGGGATGAGCCGCTTGAGCTCCTCGGCGGTGCCTTCAGCGGCGATCTTCCCGTCGTTGAGTACCGCGATGCGGTCGGCGAGTTGGTCGGCCTCCTCGAGGTACTGGGTGGTGAGGAAGACGGTGACTCCGTCCGTGACGAGCTCGCGGATGATCTGCCACATGTTGTGGCGGCTGCGGGGGTCGAGGCCGGTGGTGGGCTCGTCGAGGAAGATGATCCGCGGGTTGCCCACGAGGGTCATGGCGATGTCGAGGCGGCGCTTCATGCCCCCGGAGTAAGTGGAGGCAGGCTTCTTCGCGGCGTCGACCAGATCGAAGCGTTCCAACAGTTCGGCCGCGACCCGCCGCCCCTCACGCCTGGGCAGGTGGTGCAGGTCCGCCATGAGGAGCATGTTCTCCTCGCCGGTGATCAGGCCGTCGACGGCGGAGAACTGACCGGTGACGCCGATCTTGGCACGGATGGTCTGGGAGTCGGTGGCGAGGTCGTGGCCGCCGACGCGGATCTCGCCGGCGTCCGCGCTGATCAGGGTGGAAAGGATCTTCACGGCGGTGGTCTTGCCGGCACCGTTCGGGCCGAGCAGGGAGAAGACCGTTCCTTCGGGGACGGTCAGGTCGACGCCGTCGAGGACGACCTTGTCGCCGTAGGACTTGCGCAGCCCGTTCGCCGCGATGGCCAAGCTGGTCATGATGCGTGCTCCTTCAGAGGCTGCGGGTCAGAGGCTGCGGGCGGTGATGTCGCCCTGGGAGGTGGTGGCTCGGATCTCGAGACCGACGGTGCCGTCGTTCTTGAGGGCGTTGTGGATCCGGCCGTAGGAGGTGCCGGCATCCAGGGATGCGGAGACACCGGCGGCGGCGGTGACCGAAATGTCGCCGGACTGGGTGCTCAGTACGACCAGGCCGCACATGGCCTCGGCGATCCGGATGTCGCCCCTCATGGTGCTGATCTCCGAGGGGCCACCCAGCCGGCCGACCTCGACGTCGCCGTCGAAGGCGGTGAGGCGGACGCTCGCGGCCTCATCGATCTTGATCTGGCGGTAAGCGCCCTCGAAGGCGACGTCGCCGAGCCGGCCGACGCCGCGGAGCTCGGCGCCGGCCACCTTGGCCTCGACGCGGGAACCGGCGGGCAGCTGGACGGTGACCTCCAGGGATCCCGACGGGCCGAGGAGCTGGTTCTTGGGCTCGGGGGTGCGGATCCGCAGGACACCGTCGGCGTAGGCGACGGTGGTCTGCTCGGCGGTCTGGACATCGCGCCTCTTGGCGGCGTTCGCCGGCAGGACCTCGACGACGGTGTCGGCCCGGTCGGCGGCGATGAACCGGATGCGTCCCGCGGGGATGGCGAGGACGGCGGAGACCGGGGCGGGGGTGTCGAACTTCTGCATCGTGCTCTCCTGGGAGTCGTTGTTTCCGATGCCAGAAAGCTACGTTGCATTCACAGACCTTGCAACAGGCTCGTTGCACGTGAAAGCTATAACTGCAGGTGAAACCCTGTTAATCGTTGCAACGGCTCCGAAGGTAACGCAACGTCAGCCAGCGATCCGTTGCAATGGATTGGAAATGAACGCTATGCTGTGGGCCCGATGAGCACGAAGGAGACCGCAAATGCCGGGAGGCAGGCTCACCCAGCAGGAACGCCAGCAGATCGCCCTGGGGCTGGCCGACGGCCTCGCCTACGCGGAGATCGCCAGACGGCTCGACCGCCCGACCTCGACGATCACACGTGAGGTCATGCGGAACGGCGGCCCCACCGCCTACCGCGCCGACCTGGCCCACCGCGCCACCGAACACCGCGCCCACCGCCGCCGACAGGCCGCTCCCCGAGGCGCGGAGGCTCCCCCGCAGGCCCACGGACGCGACGCCGAAGCGGTCCGCGCCTACGAGGAGACGTTCACGACCGTCATGATGCAGTCGGGAATGCCCAAGATGATGGCCCGGGTCATGACCGCCCTCAGCCTCACCGACACCGGCAGCCTCACCGCGTCCGAACTCGTCCGACGCCTCGACGTCAGCCCGGCGTCCGTCTCCAAGGCGATCGCGTTCCTCGAGAGCCAGGGCATGGTCCGAAGGGAGCGCGACGAACGCCGCCGCGAACGCTATGTCATCGACGACGACGTCATGTACCAGTCGATGGTCGCCAGCGCCCGGTCCATGAACCAGATAGTCCGAACCGCACAACAGGGCGCCGGCATCCTCGGCCCCCACACCCCGGCCGGCGTCCGCCTCGAGAACATCGCCCGCTTCCTCGACTTCGTCTCCGAGAGCACCATGCGCGCCGCGGAGCAGGCCCGCGAAGTCCTCCACACCAAACCCACAACACCCTCGGGCGGCACTGCCGAAACGGATCCGGATCACGGATAGCCGAGCGTCTCGATCGTCACAGCCATGAGACGTCCGAAAACGTCGGTGCCAGGGATCCGGTCATGAGCACGACCACCTCCTCACCGGATCTCGGAGACGGACTCCTTGTCATTTACCGTCAGCGTCGAACGCGACTCGCACTTGACCCGTGCTCTCGCAGTTCAGCGAACGTCAAGGTGGCCTTCGTCCGATCCTGTGCTCCGTCGCAGAGGATCGCCGCCTATGCCCAGCTCCGGCCCGCGCGGCCGCTGGCCACCGATCTCCGGCGCCCATGGGACAAACCGGCCCCGCTGAAGAACGGGCTCACGCCCGCCCGGGTCCGCAGGGGGTCGAGGAACCTGTGCACGAAGACCGACTCCAGGCACAGAAACCGTCTCGTCCCGGGCGTCGGCCGCCGGGTTCGAAGAACCGCGGCCCGGCCATCCGTCATGACGTGGGCAGAGTCCTTGCCACCGGCGAGGCATACAGCCGCCCCGCCCACCACAAGAAGGGCACGACGGCACACCGAGGAGCGGCAAACTTGACGGCCTGGGCCCTGTGCACCGGGCACGAGGCCGAAGAATTTTACGGGGTACGTCGGTGGATCTCAGCTCAGTGATGATCGCTGTCGCAGGCGTCGCAGGAACCTTGGGAGGGGCGCTACTCACCCAGCGCGGCTCCGAGCGAGCGAAGCGCCTGGAGATAGAGCTCGTTCGAGACCATGAGGAGGTTCGCGAGAACCGTTCGCTGCGACGCACCTGCTATGCGGAACTCAACCGGGATGCTCGCCAGTTCACCACCGCTCTCAACCGCCACCTGCACGTCATGAGGGAACGCGGCGTGGAGGACGCCGACAGCGACGCACTCGAGGAGGCGAAGAACGCGCACCGCGATCGATACTCCGAAGCACAGATGATCGCCCCCGAAGAAGTACTCAGGCGAGCGAGTTTCGTCAACCAAGCCCTGAACAAGGTCTACGGCCAGGTCAAACGCCTCGAACGCGGTGCCCCCGAACCGGGCGAAACGATGGAGACCGCGGCCCAGGCCCAGTACGAGGTCTGGGAGATGCTCCGAACTATGAGAACCGCCATGCGCCACGACCTCGGTGTGTCGCATGAAGATTGAGAGCCGGCACTCAGCTCCGTGCGAGCTCTCTCGTCTGCCTCGACCAGCCAAGAACTGATCGAGGCAGAGGTTGAATGCAAGCTAAGCGTCCGTCCTGATCACCACGTCGAGCGTGCGCGGGCCGTGCACCCCCTCGACGCGCTCCAGTTCGATGTCGGACGTCGCGGACGGGCCGCTGATCAGGGTCGTGGGCCGGGCCGGCACCAGGCGGGCCAGGGCGTCCGGAACGCCGACCGCGACGGCGGACAGGTCGACCACGCAGACATGCAGGTCGGGCACGAGGGACAGGGCCCGTCGGCCCTGGTCGGCCGAGCCGTCCAAAAAGATCGTGCCGGTCTCGGCGCACGCCACGGCCGAGCCCGTCACCACGCCGTCCAGCGCGTCCAGGCGGGGCGCCGGGATGTCGGCCGAGTCCACCTGGACCGTGCCGTCGAAGGCCACGAGCCACGAGCGGTCGAGCCCCGCCGGTACGCCGACGGTGCGGGCGCCGCGCTCGCGCAGCACACGCGCGAGAGTGCCGGCGGTGCCGGCCGCGGTGCACGGGTGGACCTGCGCCTTGTAGTCCACCAGCCGGTCGGTGAACAGCGCGAGGCGCTCCCGGTCGGGCAGGGTGGTGCCGGTGCGGTAGGCCCTCGGCACCGTCACCGGCGGCTGGGGGGCGAGTGTCAGTGCGTCCCGGACGCGGCCGAGAACCGTCTCTCGTGCGCTCATCGCTGCTCCTCGGTCGAGTCGTGCCCGATCACCGGGTCCCGCTCTTCCCGGTCCTGCGCCGGGCGGGGCCCGGCCGCGCGGTTCTCCGCGCCTTGCGCCGCCGCGCGCAGCGCGTTCGCGCCCTCGGCGGAGGCCATCCACGCGCGGAAGGTCTCCTTGGGCGGCGCCAGGGTGTCCCGGCTGTCGCTCCAGCCGCTGAACGGCGGAGGGAGACGCGAGATCTTCCCGTCACGTCCGGCGGCGATCCGGCCGAGGCGGGCGGCCTTCTGTGCGGAGGTGTAGAGGCCCGGCCGGGCCATCACGCCGGCGGCGGCCTTCATGGCGAGCTTCTCCGCAGTCGTGCCCGACTGCTCGGTGTGCTGATGTCGCAGCTCCACGAGCAGCGACGGGATGTCGATCTTCACCGGGCAGGCGTCGAAACACGCCCCGCAGAGGCTGGAGGCGTACGGCAGCGAGGAGTTGGGATCGTCCTTCGCCTCGTGCATGCCGGCCAGCTGCGGAGTGAGGACGGCCCCGATCGGGCCGGGGTACGTCGACCCGTACGCGTGCCCGCCGGCCCGCTCGTACACCGGGCAGACGTTCAGACAGGCCGAGCAGCGGATGCAGTTGAGTGCCTCTCGGCCGACGGCGTCGGCGAGTGCGGCGGTGCGGCCGTTGTCGAGGAGCACCAGGTGGAAGTCCTGCGGGCCGTCACCGGATGTGACGCCCGTCCACAGCGAGGTGTACGGGTTCATGCGCTCGCCCGTGGAGGAGCGCGGCAGGAGTTGGAAGAAGACCTCCAGGTCCTGGTGGCGCGGCAGTACCTTCTCGATGCCCATGACGGTGATCAGGGTGTCCGGCAGGGTGAGGCACATGCGGCCGTTGCCCTCGGACTCGACGACGGAGAGGGTGCCGGTCTCCGCGATGCCGAAGTTCGCCCCGGAGACGGCGACCTTGGTGGTCATGAACTTCTCGCGCAGATAGGCCCGTGCCGCCGCCGCGAGATGAGCCGGTACTGAGTCGAGCCCCGGGTCGACTCCGGGGATCTCCTTGAGGAAGATGTCGCGGATCTCGTCCCGGTTGCGGTGGATGGCCGGCACCAGAATGTGCGACGGCCTGTCGTCCGCGAGCTGCACGATCAGCTCGGCGAGGTCGGTCTCGTGGGCGGTGATGCCGTGCTCGGCCAAGTGCTCGTTGAGGCCGATCTCCTGTGTGGCCATCGACTTGACCTTGATGACCTCCTCGCTCCCCGTGGCGGCGATCAAGCGGGTCACGATCGTGTTGGCCTCGGCCGCGTCCCGCGCCCAGTGGACGGTGCCGCCCGCCTCCGTGACCTTCTCCTCCAACTGCATCAGCAGTTCCGGGAGTCGGCTCATCGTGTCGGTCTTGATGGCGGAGCCCGCGTCGCGCAGCTGCTCCCAGTCGTCGAGTTCCGCCGTGACGGCGATCCGCTTGGCGCGGATGGTGCGGGTGGCCCTGCGCAGGTTCCCTCGCAGCTGCTCGTTGCGCAGTTCACCGTGCGCGGCTTTCGGGAACTTCTGCTCCCCGCGCAGGTTTCCCTCGCCGTACGGCGCGCGGGGCGGCGCGGCGGGCATGCCGAGAAAGGTGCTGCGACTCATCGTGCGACCTCCGTCAGGGGGTACGGCGAGGTACGGGTGGCGGCGAGGATCTGAGCGAGGTGCAGGGTCGTGGTCCCGGCCCTGATGCGGGAGAGCCCGCCCCCGATGTGCATGAGACACGAGGAATCGCCCGCCGTGCAGACGGCCGCGCCGGTGCCGGTCACCGCCGCGACCTTGTCGCCGAGCATCGCGGTCGACGTCTCGGCGTTCTTCACGGCGAAGGTGCCGCCGAAGCCGCAGCACGCGTCCGCCTCGGGCAGTTCCACCAGGTCGATACCGTCGACGGCGCGCAGCAGCCGTAGCGGCTTGTCGCCGACGCGCAGCATCCGCAGCGAGTGGCAGGTGGGGTGGTAGGTGACCCGGTGCGGAAAATAGGCGCCGACGTCCACGACACCGAGCACGTCGACCAGCAGCTCGGACAGCTCGTACGTCTTGGCCTTGACGCCGGCGACGCCGGACCGCAGCGCCGCGTCCCCGTACCGCTCGGCGATGATCTCGTGCTGATGCCGTACGGAACCTGCGCACGAACCGGAGGGCATGACCACGGCCTCGATGGAGGTGTCGCCGAACTGCTCGGTGAAGTTCCGCACGAGAGGGACGGGCTCCCGCTGATAGCCGGTGTTCACATGCATCTGGCCGCAGCAGGTCTGCCCCGGTGGGAAGACCAGCTCGTGGCCGAGCCGGCTGAGCAGCAGCGCGGTGGCTTTCACCGCGTCGGGGAAGAGTGTGTCTCCGAGGCAGGTGGCGAAGAGTCCGATTCGCACGGGAAGGCCTCCACGATCTCGTATGGTCCGACCATTCTAACGACAATCCATAATCTGGACTGTGGCAGTGGACAGCTCCGGCCCCATGCGTCGTGCGCTGTCGACCGCGCTACGGGCGGCAGACGGACCGGCCCCGGAAGGGATCGCCCCCGGGCCGGACCGGCGCGGCTGCTACTCCGCCTCCGGCTCCTCTGTCCGCGTTGTCTCCGCACCCTTCACGAGCTTGCCGTGGAAGCCGCGAATGTGGCGCTCGGCGAGATCGGCCGCTCGGGCGCCCTCGCCCGCGCGGACCAGGCGGAGCAGTTCGGTGTGCTCGGCGTTCAGAGCGGCCGCGGTCACCGGCCAGGTCCCGTCCGCCTCCTCCGCCTCCAGAATCAGCGTGCGCACGGACTCGCGGACCGCGGACGTCAGCATGGAGATCAGCTGATTGCCGGAGCTGCGTGCGATCTGGATGTGGAAGCGCGTGTCCAGTTCGTTGAACTCCGCCACGTCGATGTCGTCCCGCTGCATCCGATCGAGGATCTCCGCCGCCTCGGCGAGCAGTTCCTCGGGCGCCGACCGGGCCGCCGCCTCGAAGCTCGACCGCTCCAGCACGACCCGGGCCTCGAGCACGTCCTGGAGGTCGTAGCTCCCGAGCGCCAGATGCAGTCGCAGCAGCCGGCCCAGGGCGTCGTCGGGATTGCGGACGATGCGCGCCCCGGAGTCGGGGCCGCGTCCCACCTGGGCGGCCAGTACGCCGATCGTCTCCATCACCCGCAGGGCCTCGCGCAGCGCGGACCTGCTCACCCCCAGGACAGGTGCAAGCTCGCGCTCGGGCGGCAAACGGTCGCCCGCCTTCAACTCGCCGGACAACAGCCGTTCCTCGATGCTCTCGAGTACGAGCTCATGTGTCCGCGACTGCCGCACGGGACGCCATTCGGCTGCCATCGCCCCACCTTCCGGACCTGCTTGTCGTTGAGTCCGAGGGTATGTCACAGCTTGGATATGGTCCGACCATGAACGGGTCGACTGCCGCGAGCGGCGTCGGCGGCGAGGAACGCGACCGCGTCGTCGACATCAAAGCGACCTCGATGCCGGAGCACACGGCGCTGCCGACCATCCCGACCCGCGTCCCGGCAGGAAGACCCTTACGAACCTGGCCCACCGGCGTGCGTCGCGCTCTGCGGCCGGCTCGCCCACACCGAGACGGACACTGCTCCGACCGCTCGACCGGGCATTTCCCGACCGGACATCTCCCCGCGGCTCCGTCCGGGCAGCGCGGATGGGACGGCATCCACTGATGGGCCGGAACATGAAGTGTGAGTGATCAAGCACTCATATGAATCGGGAGCAAGCCGGGCCGGTCGGCGCGCGAAGCAGCGGCCGGCCCGGGGCTTCCGGCGTTCAGCTCTCGCTCGGGGTCAGCACGACGAAGTCCGCGTTCGACGGGTCGAGGCAGACCGCCAGGCGGCCGACGCCCTCCGCGTCCTCCGGCCCCATCTGAACGCTGCCGCCCTTCTCGTTGACCTGCGCGACCGCGGCATCGCAGTCGGCCACCGCGAACACCGGGTGCCAGTACGGCTTCCCGTCGGCCAGAGCGAGGTCCTCCTTGCGGAGTTGCATGAGGCCGCCGTGCATACGCTCCTCCGGCTGCCCGGCGGGAGTGATGAGGGAGTACGTGCCCCCGCCGCCCGGCAGCTCCATGTCGCTGAACTGCCAGCCGAAGACCCGGCCGTAGAAGTCCTTCGCAGCCGCGACGTCGCTCGTGTACAGCTCGGTCCAGGACAGCGAGCCCGGCTGGTCCACAAGGTCGACGCCCTTGTTCTGCCCGGGCTGCCAGACGGCGAACTGGCCCCCCAGCGGGTCGCTGTACTGCGCCATCCTGCCCCACTCGTCGAGGTCCCTCGGCGCCACCCGTACCGTGCCGCCCGCGCTCTCCACGGCCCGGGTCGTGGCATCCGCGTCGGCGACGCAGTAGTAGATCATCCAGGCGGGACGCGCGCCTTTCTCCGTGAGTTTGCCGAGCCCGGCGACGATCTTGCCGTCCTTCCGGAACATCCCGCCTTCCATGTCCTCGCTCTCCCCCATGGACTCGTAGTCCCACCCCAGCACCGCGCCGTAGAAGGCTGCGGCGGCCGGGACGTCGGGGGCACCGAGGTCCAGCCAACAGGGGGAGCCGGGGACGAAATCAGTGGTGATCACGACGATTCCCTTTCGCAGATCAAGTCTCGTCCCAGACTGACACCCGGCACCGACACTCGCCCGTCGGCCCGGCCGTCACGGCCCTCCATCCGTGAATGCACCGGATCCGTGCATGTCGTCCGCCCGGTCCTTGCGATGCCTGGGGCGGCGGCAGCCGGCGCGCCGAGCCGTCGGCCAGATCCGTACGACCCTCATCGTGCTGGCGGTGACCTTCCCGGTCGCCGTCGCCGCTTTCTCGTGACCGAGGACACGGACTGGACGGCATCCGCAGGGCGGGTGGTGCTTCTCTTCGCGCTGGGCGTCTTCCTGCTGTGGCTCGGCCCATTCGGTCTCTACGGCATCGCGCAGTCGCTCGTACACGTCTTCCGGACAGCGGACCTCCACGAGACGCTTCCGCCACTGCTCGCGACGCTGCTCGTTTGGGAGGTGGCCCTCTTCGACCTGTTCCGCGGCGCCTTACGACAGCGTGCCGTTCTGGGTGCGGATGGCCTTCACCCTGGGAGCACCACTGTCCGTCACCCTCGTGGCGATGTGGGAACTGCGGCGGCTGGGCACACGGCACGCCATCACCCTGCGCGGAGCGCTGCTTCGCTGACCCGTCGCGACGAAGGAGGTCTTCGGGCCGGGCGCCCGAGCCCGCCGTCCGGCCGACGCCGTCAGGTCCAGGGCGTGACGGTCAGCCGGATGCGAGCCTGCTCGCCGAGGATCGGCTGCGCGGAGGCCGGCAGTGGAATGTTCGCCACCCATGTCCCCGCGCTCGTGTCCTCGTCCTGGAGTGAAGCGCCGCTGGGTTCATGGCTCCTGATGGTGCCGGGGATGAGTGAGTTCCATGCGGCCCAGGTGCCCTCACCGATGTCGACCACGAGGGTGTCGTCGAAGTCGGCGGTACGCTCGAGGTGGTCGCCGAAGCTCAGCAACCCGCGCCTCTCACGGAGCGACAGGATGCGCAGCTGGAGCGCGTAGCGCATGGTCGTGTCGCTGCCGTGCGGCCGCAGGCCGCTGCACAGGAACACGGTGGTCAGCGGAACGTCCGCCAGGGCGCCCGACGAAGGCAGTTGAACCGGGCACCAGTGCTCGGCCGTCTGCTCGTGCATGACGATCGGCAGCCCCCGTACGGACAGCCGGACCTCGGCCTGCCAGGTGGTTCCTTCGACCGACGGAAGCCGGCAGTCGACGAGCGTGGCCTCGACCTTGCGGTCACCGAAGAGGAACCGCCGTAGGTTCTGGTAACCCTCCTCCGAGTTCACGAGGCCGTAGCGGCCGCTGTGGCTGCGGTGCACGAACGCCCTGTGTGCGCCGGGCACATAGGCGTTCTCGATCTGCACCAACCCGTCGCTGTGCGCGCCGACGACGGCGGCGGAGAGGCCGAAGGCGACGTCATAGTCCTTCGGACTGGTGCCGACCAGGCAGAAGATGCGAGAGCGAGGAAATGCTTCCGGGTGCGTACCGTCGCGCTCGGGCATGTCCCGGGCGCGCCAGTCCGGTGGGCGTCCTTGCGGATCGTGGTCCGATGTCGGGGTCAGGTACTCGTACATGCGCTCCGGCCCGAACACCTCGGCACCGTTGAGGCCTGTCGCGTCACGCACCCTCTCGAAGAGGCCGAACCCGGCGTCGAAGGTGATGCCTCCGTGCGGCGATCCGTACGTGAAGACCTTGGCCACGCAGTCGGCCGGGTCACGGCCGGCGTCGGGGAGCATCTTCTGCAGGAGGCAGCGGCAGATGAGCCCGCCCATGGAGTGGGCGACCAGGTGGACGTGTGTCGCCCCCGACTTCTCGCGAAGCTTGTCGATCAACGTCAGAAGGTCCGCGGCGGCATCCTCGATCCGGAACTTCTTCGGCTCCGCGCCCCACGTGGTGGCGGAGACGTCGTAGAAACGCAGAATCCAGATCGAATTGGAGGGAATGCTTTCATGGGTTTCCAGATAGGCGTCCTGGCCGCCCTCCACCAGAATCCTGTAATCCTCGTCGAGGATGAGCCGCAGCAGCGGGCTTTCGAACTGGTGGAAGCTGGGCACGTTTCCCGCGCCGACACGGACATGGGTCGAGCCCTCGTTGAAACCGTAGAACGGGTCCTTGACGGTTTTGTCTATCCCTTCTGTGTCGCCGGCGAATCCCCGGACGTACACGATCGGGAGCCTGGTCGTGTCGGGCATGGGAACCTCGCTGTCCCCGGGCGGCATCTGCTTCCCGGACACCGCCCGTCTCGCTCCTCGCCGTCGACCGGTCGATGAGGGTGCTGCGGTGCGCCACCCCCTGTGCGGGCGGCCGGCGTGACCTGTGTCCAGTGGACGAGCCGTGGACGAAGTCACGGAAGGTACCCCGCCCGTCGGGGTCCGGTCCCTCGCCGCTTCCCGCGCCGGGACGGCGATATCGCCTTCAGTTTAGGCGCGATCAAGCGGGTCTACTACCGGAGTTGTGCGGATGGAACGCCGCGATTATCGGTGCGCATTCAACGAACCGCCCATCAATGGCTTCGCATTCAACGAGCCGGACCGATTGGAGAGCGAATGGAGGCTGTTGGTCGTCCGGGCCCCGGTCTACAGTGGGAATCGAGCTGGTCTGCACGACTTCAGATGTCTGACGACACCTCGAAGTTCGTCACCCTGCCGAAGGTGGCCGGTCGCGCCGTTCGGAATGCCGCGGCCGCCGGCCATCCGTCGGCCGCCCTGTACGTCGGGACCTCCCGGCTCCTCGGACTCGAAGCAGGGGCCGGTTCGAATTCTCGCGAGGAGAATCATGGCCACCCCACTCTCACCGGACCGGTTGCTTGCCGCGCTGCGCGCCGAAGGACTCACCGTTGTCGAACACCGGTCATGGCGAACCCACAACCGCAACCACAAAGGCCCCTGGGGCCCGCTGCACGGAGTGATGATCCACCACACGGTCACCTCCGGCACCAGGACCAGCGTGGAGCTGTGCTACAACGGGCACTCCTCGCTGCCCGGGCCGCTGTGCCACGGAGTCATCGCGAAGGACGGCACCGTACACATGGTCGGCAACGGCCGCGCCAACCACGCGGGGAAGGGCGATCCCGACGTCCTGCAGGCGGTGATCGACGAGGTCGCGCCGCCTCCGGACAACCAGGCCGAGGCCGACGGGAACGCTCACTTCTACGGCTTCGAGTGTGTGAACCTCGGTGACGGCCAGGACCCGTGGCCGCAGGCGCAGGTGGAGGCGATCGAGAAGGCGGCCGCCGCCATTTGCCGGGCGTTCGGCTGGAGCGAGCGCAGTGTGATCGGCCATCTGGAATGGCAGCCGGGCAAGGTTGATCCGCGGGGGATCGAGATGGCGGAAGTGCGCCGGCGTATCGCGGACCGCCTGGGCGTCGCGGCAGCCGGCACCCGGTGAACTCGGGGGCGGTACCCGGACGTCGGGCCGAAGCGCCCGCGGAATCGGCCGGTCAGACCCCCAGCGCGGTGAAGCCCGACTCCGAGAGCCGGGAACTCAGCGCAGCGAGGGTGGCCGGGTCGTCGGAGGATCCGTTCTGGACAAGTCCGGTGTCGCCCTGGAACTTGTGGACCGCGCCCTGAGTGCGGGGCCCGTCCGCGCCGTCCTGGGGCCCCGGGTCGTATCCGAGGGCGAGCAGAGCACCCTGCACGCCGAACACGTCGGACAGGTCGAGTGCCAGTCGATCGGCAGGAAGGCCCTGCTCCTCGACGGTCCGGGCCAGCAGGAAGTGCGCCCGGTCGAGTTTGTTCCGGATCTTGATGGTTCCTTCGTCCGGGGTGAAATGGCATTCGTCGGCCGCACCGCTCCAGTTCCGCACCGATACGTGGCCCTGGAGTTTGGGGAATCTGAACGCCGGTCCCAGCGCCCAGCACATGCTCATGGTCGCGAGTTGTGCGTTGGCCGGCCAAGAGGCGAAGTCGGCGAACTCGGGGCGCTGGGTGAGGAACGACTCCATCTGATCCAGCTTGGCAAACACATGGCGGTCGATCTCGTCGTCCTCCAGATGCAGCGAGGTGAACGGGGGCTTGAAGGCCCGGTGTCCCTGCGGAGCGAGTTCGAGATGAGCCTTCACCTTGTCCCAGTCGGCGGCGACGAGGTCCGCCGACGCCGGGGAACCGCTGCTGTCCAGCCATCGCAACTCGTTGGCGAGAGCCAGGGAGGCGGACCGCTCTGCCTGATTCGGAGGAGAGTTGGCCGCGGCGGTCTGATCGATCTTGTTGCCGATCCCGGTGCTCACCCATCCCTTCTGATCGAGGTACATGAAAGGGACTCGACCTTCGAGGGGATTGTTGAATGCGATCCAATGGTCGCGAACGACCTGGTGCATGGCGGCGCCTGCCTCTCTGTACGCGGAGTCGGGAAATCGGCTCTCAGCGTCTGTCCGTTCCGGTCCGCCTGCAACTCGGCGCCTGATTCCGCCGCACCGCACGGTCCGCTACATGAGTTGCTCACCAAACCCCTTAGGAGTTCACTGAAGTTGAGGTATCTGCCGAGGAGGACGGACCCATGACGGGTGGCAGCGGCGGTACAGACCCCGACGTTACGGTCAAGGGATCCTCCTGGTATCAGCGTGCAAATGCTCACGTGGCACATCTCCAAGGGCAGCTGAACAAGTTCGAAGAACGACGGAAGTCCGGGGGGAAGGTGTCCGCCGAGGATGCCAGGACCGTGGCAACAGCGAATGCCCACCTTGCTGCCGCCCGGAATACACTGCGGGACTGCTCCTGGTGGCAGCGTCTTCTGGGCGCATCGGCGGACAGGGCTCTCGCGAATGTGCACGAAGCAGAAGTGGCTCTCCTCAGGATTGCCCCGGAAGCCGAGCTGCACGACAAAGGCCTGTATGCCCTCTCGCACGCCAAGCTGCACCTCATGCATGACGACGTACTTCTGCAGCAGCTCAGCGCCGCGTTGCACAGCCCCGAACGAAAAATATTCGGCTTCAGCCGAGCACCGAAATCACTGGGCTCGAACGACAGGGAATTGGCGGCCCTCACACTGCACGCCGCCTACCAGGCGGAAGAAGCTGAAAGAGCACGAGTCCGGAGCTTCACCCAGATAGTCGTCATGGCCGCCGGAGCTCTCTGGCTGATAGCCGTGGCCCTGGGCGTTTGGGGGATCTTCGCCCCGGACGTTACCGAGCGAGTGTGCTTCACGAACACGGAGGGGACGCCTGGCGGGGGAAGCGCAAACAAGGTCTGCCCCTTGGGAGAGACACCGAAGGCGGCGAGTATCTTCTTTCTCGAATTCATCGGACTGTTCGCGGCAGCCGTAGCGGGGGCTGTGTCCCTGAAGGGAGTCAGAGGTACTTCTGGGCCCTACCACGTGGCAACAGGGCTGATTATCCTCCGGCTCCCCGTCGGGGCGCTGACGGCAGTGGCGGGGATACTCCTGATGAGTGGCGAATTCCTTCCCGGTCTGACCAACCTCGACACGTCGACCCAGGTGTGTGCGTGGGCCTTCGCCTTCGGAGTCCTGCAAGAGTCCGTCACGCGCGCAGTCGACCGGCAGGGCCAGCATCTGATCGACAACGTCAAGGCGCCCGGAAGTAATGTCGGGGATGCCGAAAAGGAGAAGGAGGAAAAGCGCGCACGAGCCCAAGGACCGGCCAATAGATAGGTGCAGCGGAACCGGGCTGGTAGGGCTTCGCTACTTGCACCGCTCGCCCGACAGCCGGAAACTGAAGATGACAGGCTTCCTTGGGAGCAGGGTGGCGGTCACAAGGAACTGTTGAGCGAGGCGATCAAACTGGTATCCCCTTCCCCTCGGTTGTGGCTGCTCGGCCAGTTCCGACTGGAATTCGGTGCCGAGCCCGTGGAACTGTGCCGGAACGCCCAGCGCCTGCTGGCCTTCGTAGGACTGCGGGGACGGGTGTCGCGCACGGTACTCGCCGGCATTTTGTGGCCCGAGGTCACCGAAGAGCATGCCCGGGGCAGTCTGCGTACGACTCTGTGGAAGTTGCCGCGCGGCGATCGCCCCTTGGTCCAGTGCTGCGGTGACTGGCTCGTGGGCACGGAAACGATGCAGGTGGACGTCCACACCTTCACCGAGACGGCACTCGGCGTCGTACAGGGCCACGGTGCCCGGCTCCCCGGTCACCTGTCGCTCGGGCTGCTGGGAGGAGAGGATCTCCTGCCCGGCTGGGACGAGGACTGGGTGCTGCTGGAACGTGAACGCCTGCGTCAATTGCGGTTGCACGCGCTCGACGCGCTGGCCGAGACGCTCGTCAGGCAAGGAAAGCCGGCCCTGGCGCTGGAAGCGGCGTGGGCGAGTGTGCGCGCCGAACCACTGCGGGAAAGCGGCCATCGGGTCGTCGTGTCGGTGCACCTCGCAGAGGGCAACCTCAGCGAAGCGGTCCACCACTACCAGGCATTCCGCCAGTTGTTGAACGAGGAACTGGGTGTGGAGCCGTCCCCCCGGTTCACCCGGATGCTTCCTGTGCACCGGCGGGGCCGCGCCCTTCGTGACCGCCCGTGAGCCGTGGTGTACCGGCCGGACGAGGGCAGTTGACGCTGAGCTGACGGCACGTCCGTAGCCTTGGTCGCAAAGGCGCGCCGGCATCGGTCGTCCTTCCGTACGTGGTGGACGACGGACGCCGGGGCCGATATCCACTAGGAGGCCACCATGTCGTGGCGCGTCGCGAACAGCCTGGAAACCCTTCGGCGGCAGCTCGACGCCCGCTTCCCCGGACGCAGCATCGCCTCCGACGGCGGCATAGGAGACGAGGCCCACTGGGTGCGCGGCAGTGCCAGTGACCACAACCCCTGGTACGGGCCCGGCATCGTCACCGCCCGCGACTTCACCCATGATCCCGCTCACGGTCTCGACATCCAGCAGGTGGCCGACCAACTGCTCGGCACCCGCGACCCGAGGATCAAGTACGTCATCGCCAACAGCCGGATCGCCACCAATCGGAGCTGGCAGTGGGAGCCGTACGACGGTGCCAACCCGCACGACAAGCACTTCCATCTCTCGGTGGTGGCGGATCCGCGCTGCGACGAAGGCCACGACTGGAGCGCGCCCATCCTGGGAGAGGCGCCGGTCGACGGTGGCGGCGGGGAAGGCAACTTCGTCACCTGGGGCACCGGCGTCAACGTAAGGGCGGAGCCCCGGCTCGGGGCCCCCGTAGTCAATGTGCTGTCCGGACCGACTCGTGTGACGGTGCAGTGCCAGACGCGGGGCGACACGGTCAACGCCTCAGGGCACGCCAACAACGCCTGGTCCTTCATCCCGGCGCTCGGCGGCTACCTCTCCAACATCTTCATCGATCACCCGGCCGCATGGCTCCCGGACATCGGTGAATGCTGAGCCGGGCGGCGGACCGTGCCCCGACGGCCCGTTCTTCACGACAAGTCCGCACCGGCTCACCGTGCGGCCCCCTGGAACGAGAGGAGGGGAGACGTCATGGTCGCCCTGTCCAGAGTGCGCTTGGGCCTGAGGAACGAGGACGTGCGGATCGTACAGAAGGCCCTGATCGCCAGGGGTCACAGGATCCCTGACGCAGCCACCGGGTTCTTCGGCGAACAGACCAAGGCCGCCTACCGAGCCGAACAGATCGCCCAGGGCTTCAAGGGAGCCGACGCCGACGGCATACCCGGGTGCACGTCCCTCACCACACTGGGCCGTCACGCCGGCTTCACCGTCGACTGCACAGGCGCCCGGCCCGCCGCCGGCAACGGCCGGATCAGCCTCAGCCAGGTGACCTACGACGACCCTGACGACGACGCCGGGGAGGCTGCCATGCGGCGCTACGCCAAGAAGGCTTGCGAACTGACGCGAATGGAACCGCGGTTCGGCGTCCCGGCGCTGACCACCATCACCCGGCGCGAGTCCGTCCACAACCACCCGAGGTTCAGGGTGAACCTGGTGGACGCCAACGCGCGCGGCCGACTCGCGCCGGACGGCCACCCGCAGAACTGCTCCCGCGGCGCCACGCAGTGCATCCCCGCGACATTCGCCACTTACCACCAGTCGGGCACGGCGACCACGCCCTACGACGTGGTCGCGGACATGTGCGCGACGATCAACTACGTGCGCGACCGCTATCACGTGAACCAGTCGGGCTCGAACTTCGCCGCCCGTGTTCAGCAGGCGGACCCGAACCGGCCTGCCCGCGGATACTAAGGAGACCGCCATGGTCGCACTCTCCAACGTCCAGTTCGGCAAGAAGAACGCGGACGTCCGCATAGTGCAGAAGGCCCTGATCGCCCGGGGACGCAAGATCCCTGACGGAGCCACCGGGCTCTTCGGCGAACAGACCAAGGCCGCCTACCGAGCCGAACAGACCGCCCAGGGCTTCAAGGGAGCCGACGCCGACGGCGTGCCCGGCTGCAAGTCGCTCACCACACTGGGCCGTCACGCGGGCTTCGCCGTCGACTGCAAAGGCGCACGACCCGCCGCCGGCCGCGCGGGCGCCCCGAGCAAGGGACACGTGAAGTCCCCTGTGCCCGGCCACAAGGTCACCTTCGAATTCTTCTCACCCGGCCCGTACGCATGGAAGCCGGACGGCATCGGCCGGCACACCGGCCAGGACTTCGCCGCTCGGTCGGGCACCCCGGTGGTCGCCGTACGCAGCGGCACCATCGCCTGGTCCAACAGCGCGGGGGGCGCGTACGGCCAATGGATCGGACTGCGTGGGGACAACGGTCACGTCTACACCTACTGCCACCTCTCACAGCGGCAGGTGAAGTCCGGCCAGAAGGTCGCCGCGGGCCAGCAGATCGGGAAGGTGGGAAACACAGGAAACTCCACGGGGCCGCACCTCCACTTCGAAATGTCGAAGGGCCGTGAATGGGCCTACGGCAAAGTCGCCAAGCCCCGCTACTGATCCCGGGCCGCAGCCTCGTGCTGCGCTGGACGGTCCAACATGGTTTGCACCCACCCGGGCCGAATCCGATCGTGGCCCCATGAACAAACCCAAGGTGGTGGTGCAGCCACCGGACGGCCGTGGCCTGCGCGAGGTCACCATGGGCGGCAAGACGGTGGGCAGCGCCTGGTCACTGCAGGGGTTACGAAAGCTCCTCCGTCGCCTCGGTCATGAGGACGTGGATGGTGAGGACCGGTCACGCACAGTCTGGCTCGGCGGAGACAGCGGGACGTGGCCCGCCCGCACATGGCGGAGGCGCTCCGTCATCGCGCTCATGATGGCCGGTCTACTGGGCTCCATGGTCCTGCTCATCATCGTGGGCATGCCTGACGCCATCGGGGCCCTGACTTTCGCGGGGCGTGTCACCGGGTTCCTCTTCGCCTTCGGGGGGGCGGTGCAGGGGGTGGCGGCACTGGCGGTGCTCGATTACTGGGGAAGGCGTCGGCTGAGATTTTCCGGAGCAGTGATCCTGCTCGGCGCGTTCATCGCACTGGTCACCAACGGCCTGCTGCTGTTCATGTGGCTCGAGGAGAGAGAATATACGCCCTATGTGCTGACGTACCTTCCGCTCACGGGCTGGTCCCTTTGGGCACTCCAGTTGCTTCTCAGGGAAAGGGCATGGAAAGGCATTCCCTACCCCAAGCAATTCGCGGCCGGAGTGACAGCGACGACGCTTCTGGCCACCATCAACCTGGCGTATTCCGCACTCTATCAACCGACGTCGGCTCCAGTCCTGTTCGACCTTGAAGTTAAATTCGGGACGCCACATCCGGATGCGAGGCGGCCGATCATCCATCTCCCCGTAACCTTCCGGGCGCGCAATTCCGGAAAGGTTCCTGCTTACATCACGAGCGACAATTACGGGATCTATGGGGTCTCTGTGAAGTACGCAAGTGACGGGAGGGGGCTCTTGGAATGGAGAAGGATGATGGACGCCAAGACGGACGGATCGAGAGTAGGGCGCTACGTGAAGTCTCCCACCCGGGAGACGATCAGTGCCGCACGCTTCTACGGCCCCGGCAACTGGCTCGAGCCCGGTGAACAACATGTCAGGGAACGGGTTGTTCAACTGCCCAGGTCGGCGACGTACGACGTGATCGAGGCCGACTTGACCATGACCATCATGCGGAAGGATCGCGGCAGGATCGATGATGAATTCACAGTCCCGCATTATTCCTGGCGCCGGAAGGACAGACAATTCTACTGCCCTCCGATTGAATGTTATGACCACGTCATCAACCGCGGCAGGGTCCTCCACAACAACAACATGATCAATGTGACTCGACAGCCTCGATACGTGGTCTCCTACTACGGGTGGACCGGATCAAGCGCCGAAACCCAGTCCTACATTTTGTCATACAACCCCAGAGAAGTCCTTCACTTCAACAAGGAGGTAGAGGAAGAGGATCAGCGAGAAAGGGAAAGATACGGTGTCGCACTGACCGAAGCCACGGCCGCGATCCCCTTCGCGCAGGTATTGAAAACGAACGGCACTTAGCCTCTCCGTTGCGGGAAGCGCGACCGGACCGGACTCCGCCGAACCGATTGATCACGACACGTTTCACCACTCACACACTTGCCGCTTCAAACAGTCCCGGCACACCGACAACTACTGCGTGCCGTGAGGAGCATCGGATCGATCCGGTTTGCAGCGGCCGCGTTGCAGGATGTGCCGTACGGGTCAAGAGTAGAAATCGGATCGCTAATGCGTTGCTGAGCTCCAGACGCCCTGAGGGAGCCGTCCTTGCTCCCGAGGGGCCGGTCCCCGAACGGACAGGCCGACCCAACCGAGAAGCGCATCTGGAACGAATCATGGCCATAGTCGCCCGGCGCAACCTTTATCGCATGGTCGGAGCATCCGCCATGGCCGCCTCGCTCGCACTGCCGGCCGGAATGGCGAGTGCTGCGGCAGCGCCTCACGTCGGCGGCGGGAGCACGGCGGCAGCACCCGTTCAGACAACGCCTCCTCCCCCGGTGCCGGACGACCCTCCCCCCCTGCAGGAGACGCCTCCTCCGGGAACCCCAACAGAGCCACCGCCGAAGCCGGACGACCCTCCCCCGCCGGGGGACACGCCCCCTCCGGACAAGACCGCCCCACCAGGAGAGACCGCCACGCCGGGAGAGACGCCAGGGCCTGACGGGTCACCAGGAACAGGGGAATCGGACCGGTCGGTCTCAGGAGAACTGGCCCAGCAGAACAAGGAGATCGAAACGGCAACGGCGGGCCTGAAAGAGGCTGGGGAGAACGCCCCTGCGGAACTCGCGCCCGCCGTGGAGCAACTGACTGCCACGCTCAAGGCGGTTCAGGACCCGAAGACGCCACCACAGGAGCGCGAAGAGGTCGCCGATATCGCACAGCAGGTGACCTCCACGCTGGCGTTGATCAGCAACTCTGAGACGCCCTCCGAGTTGCGGGAGCAGCTGACCGTGATCGTGCGGCAGGTGGCCTCCGCGCTGGAGGGCAGCTACGACCCGCGGATGCCGCCCGAACGGCGGGCAAGCACCATCTCGACGGTGGAGCGGGGGACTTCGGCTCTGAACATGATCGGTGACCCCGGGACGCCCCCCGAACTCCGGAGGGAGCTGATCCTGATCCTTGACCCCCTGACCGCCGCACTGGCTCGGGAAGGCCCCGGTCGGTCCGGCCGATCAGCGAGTTCCGCCCCGGAATGGAATCAGCTGGCGGGGCCGAAGGGGGAGGTGGCCGGGGCTGCGGAAGTGGCCAGCGATCCGAAGACCCCTCCGGCTCAACGGCTCGAGCTCGCGAAGGCCACGGCTCAGGCCGCCTCGTCGCTGCCCAAGCTCGGTGATCCCGGGGGGTCGCGGGAGGACGGGGCGAAAGCTCAGGAGGTCTTCCGTCAGCAGACCGCCGAGATGAGGAAGCGGAAGGAAGCGGCCGCTTCCGCTCAAGGCGTGCCGGACGTACCGCTCGGCCAGGCTGCCGAAGTGTGCACCAACGCCATCTTCTCCATCGCCTCCGATCGCGCTCTCGGATTGACTCTGAACAGCCTCCTTCCCTCGAAATGGGAAATCGAAGGGGTTCAGGACTTCTGGAAAGCACAAGAAAGGGAGAACGACTCCCTCGATGTCCTCGCGCGACTGCGGAACGGAGATCACGACGGTGCGCCGTTCAACGTGGGGAAGCTCACCACTCGTCTCGCCGAACTCGTTCCGGCTCGCAACCTGTTCGGGGCCATCGGCACTCCAGCGCTCCATTGCCTGCAGGCCGCTTGGCACCTCGACCAAGCAGGGATCGCGGCGGGAACCTGGGTCGAGAAGGCCCACGAGAAGAAGGGGGACGGCTGAGGGCTGTCCCGTGATGCCGGTATCGCTCGCCGGGCGGCGCCCGCAGGCCACTGCACACCTGGTCGGGCGCGTCCCCCGCAGAGGCCGCGCCCGGCGCCAAGGTGACCGGTCTACTGCTGGACGAATGGATCGAGTTGCTCCCGGTTCGGACGTACTGCGATCGGCGCCGAACCCGCCCCGCCGGCCGGGGCGCCGCAGTCACCGGCGCACCGGCGGAGACCGAGCTGACGGGAGGCGCATTCCACTACGACCGGCCCGACGCCAAGCCCCGAGCTGGACCGGCTGCTCGTGCGCGACGTGTTCGGCCGACACCACTTGGTCCCAAGCCGGCCGGGACGACCCGTCCTGCTCGATGTTCAGCCTGCACAGCCCCGACCCAGGAGCCGCAGGCACGCGCCGGGAACCGGCCGTCGGACGGCCGAGCGGGCTCCTACGGGTTGGCCGTGGAGACCACGTACACCCAGGGGCGGTCCGGTTCCGTCAGGTCGACCACGATGTCCTTGCTCGGCCGAGGGTCCTTCTGGTTGTGGACGGTGCCCGCCCAGGCACGGCCCTTCAGTTCGAAGTTCCAGCCGACCACGGCGGAGTCCCGCTCGCTGATGGTGACCTTGCCGTTCTCGAGTGCCGCGCGGCTCGTCCCCGCTCCCTTCAGGAAGGTGTCGAGGCCCTTGGCCGAGGTGCGGAACTGGACGTAGAGCCGGCTGGTCTTCCAGTTGCTGGTCTCGAAGTAGGAAACACGCTTGGCCCCTTCGGGGACCGGCACCTCGAAGATGCGGCGCTTCATGATGGAGGGCCAGAAGTCGCGCAGGCCCTGGGCGGCGGACTCCGCCTCCTTGTCACGGCCACTTGCGCGGCTCTGCCCGGCGGAGATCACCAGGTAGCCGGCCGGGATGCCGATGAGCAGCACGATGACGATCGCGGTGATCCAGCGGCGCACGATCATGTGGCGCCGGCCCTCGGGGGTCGGCGGAGTGGGCTGCGGCGTGGGCTGGCGGGTGGTCAGCGTTGTCATGACGGCGGTTCCTGGGTGGGGCGTACAGAGCTCGGGTTGCGCAGGGCCTGGGCGTAGCGCTCGTAGCGCTCGTGGCGTTCCACACGGCGGCGGTTGGCCCTACGGAAGCGTCGGGCCACCAGCCGCGCGAGGTCGGCCGCGCCGACCATACCCGCTTCGGGGCCGAGCTGGGCCTTGGCGATCCGGGCCTCCGGGCGGTAGCCGCGACCCGTCAGATGACGGCGGAACGCGTCTCTGGCGGGGCCGATCAGCAGATCGTCGGCGGCGCTGACGCCGCCGCCGATGACGAAGCACGACGGGTCGAGGGCGGCGGCGAGGTTGGCGATGCCGACCCCGAGCCACTGCCCGATGTCCTGGAACAGCTCGACGCACATCGCGTCGCCCTCGCGGGCCAGCTCGGTGATGAGCGGCCCGGTGATGTCGCCGACGTTGCCGCCGACCCGGTCGATGATGCTGTAGGCGACCGGCGAGTCGGCGGCGGCGAGCTCACGGGCCTCACGGACCAGGGCGTTGCCGGAGCTGTACTGCTCCCAGCAGCCGCGGTTGCCGCACGGGCAGCGGTGGCCGCCGGGCACGACCTGCATATGGCCGAACTCGCCGGCGACACCGAACTTGCCCCGCTTGACCTGGCCGTCCTCGAGGATCGCGCCGCCGATGCCGGTACCGAGCGTGATCATGACGATGTGGTCCTCGCCACGTCCGGCGCCGAAGCGCCACTCCGCCCAGGCTGCGGTGTTGGCGTCGTTGTCGACCAGTACGGGGACGGCGAGACGCGCGGAGAGGGCGTCGCGCAGGGGCTCGTTCCGCCAGGCGAGGTGGGGTGCGAAGAGCACCTTGGAGCGGTCCGCGTCCACCCAGCCGGCCGCTCCGATACCCACCGCGTGCACGTCGTGCCGGTCGGAGAGGTCGAGCACCAGCTCACAAATGGTGTCCTCGACGACCTTGGGGCTCTTGGACTTGTCGGGGGTCTCGGTGCGGATCTTCTCGAGGATGAGTCCGTCGGCGTCGACGACGCCCGCCATCACCTTGGTGCCGCCGATGTCGATGCCGACCGTGGGTACGCGGGGCGCGGTGAGGTGCGAGCGCCGCTCGCGCGTGCCGACCGTCTTGAGGACGGTGGCGCGGGCGGTGCCTCGGTTCGCGAAGTCGCGGTACGTACTCAAGTCGTCCCTGCGGGGTCGTGGTGGCCGGTCGGAGTCCCGGGGCGGGCGGCGCCCGCCCTCCCGATGCTAGTAGGCCCGCGGTCTCAGTCCTTCCGGCGCGCCTCGCCGGCGGGCTCTCCGGTGCCGGCGGCGTGGCCGCCGAGGTGAGTGGGCGCCGGGGCGCGCTCCAGCTCGTGGCGGAGGTCCTCCAGCTCGCTGCCGCCCGCCATCTGCCGGGTGAGCTCGTCGAGTGTGACGCTCTCCTTGGTGTGGCTCCCGGACATGACACCGCGCTTGAGGAGCACGAAGCGGTCGCCGACCAGATAGGCATGGTGCGGGTTGTGGGTGATGAGCACCACGCCCAGACCCGCGTCGCGGGCCGCGGCCACATACTTCAGCACCACGCCGGACTGCTTCACACCCAGTGCGGCCGTCGGCTCGTCCAGCACCAGCACCTTGGCGCCGAAGTAGACGGCGCGGGCGATCGCCACGCATTGTCGTTCACCGCCGGACAGCGTCCCGATGGGCTGGTCGACGTCGCGGAGGTCGATACCCATCCGCAGCAGCTCGGCCCGGGTGGTCCGCCGCATCGTCTCCACGTCGAGGCGTTTGAAGGGGCCCTTGCCGCGGGTCGGCTCCGAGCCGAGGAAGAAGTTGCGCCAGACCGGCATCAGCGGGACGACCGCCAGGTCCTGGTAGACGGTGGCGATCCCCCGGTCCAGCGCCTCGCGCGGGCCGGCGAGGGATGTCTCCTCGCCCTCGATGCGCAGGGTGCCGGCGTCGTGCCGGTGCAGTCCCGCGATGATCTTGATCAGGGTCGACTTGCCGGCGCCGTTGTCGCCGAGGACACAGGTGATCTCACCGGCATGGCACTCGAGGGAGACGCCTTCGAGGGCCCGGATGTTGCCGTAGTTCTTGCTGACGTCGTCGAGCTCGACAAGGGCACTCATTTAGGTGGTCGCCTCCGCACGCTTGCGTACCCATGCGTTGAGCAGGGTGGCCAGGAGGAGCATCGCTCCGAGGAAGAACTTGAACCAGTCCGGGTTCCACTCCGCGTAGACGATGCCCTTGCTGGTCATGCCGAAGATCAGTGCGCCGACGGCCGAGCCGATCGCCGAGCCGTAGCCGCCGGTGATCAGACAGCCGCCGATGACCGCGGCGATGATGTACGTCAGCTCGTTTCCGACACCCTCCCCGGATTGCACGACGTCGAACGAGAACAGCAGGTGCTGGCCGGAGACCCAGGCGGCGAAGGCCACACCCATGTACAAAAGGATCTTGGTCCGCTTGACCGGGACGCCCACGGCGCGGGCCGCGTCGGCACCGCCGCCGACCGCGAAGATCCAGTTGCCGAAGCGGGTGCGGAGCAGGATCCAGGTGGCCACTGCGATCAGCACGACCCACCACACGATGGTCGCCTTGATCGTCGTGCCGCCCACGGTGAACTCGCCGAAGACGCTCTTGGCGGACGGGAAGCCCTCCATGTCGCCGATGGACTTGGTCGAGACCGTGCCGCTGATGAGTTTGGTGAGGCCGAGGTTGAGGCCGGTCAGCATCAGGAACGTGCCGAGCGTGATGATGAAGCTGGGCAGTTTCGTACGGGTGAGCATCAGGCCGTTGAAGGCGCCCAGCCCGAGGGTGACCAGCAGGGAGACAAGGGCCCCGACCCAGACGTTGGCGGTCATCTGGTAGCTGAACATCGAGGAGATCAGCGCGGAGCTGGTCACCATCACACCCGCGGAGAGGTCGAACTCCCCGCCGATCATCAGCAGCGCGACCGGCACGGCCATGATGCCGAGGGTCGAGGCCGCGTACAGGACGGTGGCGAGGCTGGACGTCCGGAGGAAGGCGTCCGCGACGACGGAGAAGAAGACGAACACGGCGACGGCCCCGACGACCGAGCCCAGCTCGGGGCGGCCCATCAGCTTCCGCAGCGGTGACGTTCGCAGCAGCCGCTCGTCCGTCCTGTCCGGCGCCTTGTCGGGTGTGGCCGGTGGTGCGCTCGTGCTCATCGGGTCCCCCGCTCCGTGAATTCCTCGAGCTCGGCGGCGTCCTTCTCGGTGATGATCTGGGGTCCGGTCAGGACGGGCCGCCCTCCGCCGAGGACGTCGGCGTTGTACTTGTGGAGCCACAGCAGGTCCACTGCCTGGTAGCCCTGGAGATAGGGCTGCTGGTCGACGGCGAAGCCGAGCGTGCCCTCCTGAAGTGCCTTCGCCACCTTGGGGTTGAGGTCGAAGGTGTCGATCTCGGCCTTGGACCCCGCGGTCTTCCTGGCCTTTACGGCGGCGTCCGCGAAGGGCGCGCCGAGGGTGACGACGGAGTCGATGGACCGGTCGGCCTGGAGCTTCGCCTCGATGGAGGCCTGGACGTCAGGCATGTTGGTGCCGTCGACGTACAGGTTCTGCATGTCGCCGCCGAAGGTCTTCTTCGCACCCGCGCAGCGCTGCTCGTGGCCCACGTTGCCCTGCTCGTGCAGGACGCACAGGGCCTTCTTCTTTCCGCGCGCGTCGAGCTCGTCGCCGACGGCCTCGCCGGCGATCGTCTCGTCCTGGCCGATGTGGGTGAGGGCGCCGTACGCCTTGGACTGCTCGGATCCGGAGTTCACCGTGATCACGGGGATGCCGGCCTTGCGGGCCTTGGCGACGACGGCCTTCATCGCGTCGGGCTTGGCGAGCGTGACGATCAGCGCGTCGACCTTCTTGGATATGTAGGAGTCGACGAGCTGCGCCTGCTGCTGTCCCTCGTCGCTGTGGGCGTAGAGGAAGTTGATGTTGTCCTTGGCGGCGGCCTGCTCGGCGCCGCTCTGGACGATGTCCCAGAACGTGTCGCCGTCGCCCGAGTGGGTGACCATGGCGAAGGTCCAGCGCGGCGTGTTCACCGCGGCCTTCCCGGCCGCGGCCTGGGCCTTGCGGGCGTCCTCCGCCCGCTTGCCGCCGGTGCTGCTGCATCCCGCGAGGGACATGCCGAGTACCGCCGCCAGCACCGCGCCGAGCGCACGTACCCCTGTCCTTGCCCTTGCCACGACGTGGTGCCCTTCTTGCCGTACTCGCCGTCCTGCCTGCTGCGGCCGGCCCCGGGACGGACCCGGCCGGCCGCCCAAGTATCGGTCATCGCTCGTCGCGGGTTCGGCAGCGGGGGCGGGCAGGCGGCTGCGGGGGCCACTTCGAGCGCGTTCACCGCGTGCCGTCGGCCGTGAGCTTCTCGAGCGCGGGGACGTCCTTCTCGGTGACCAGGGCGGGGCCGGTGAGGATCGGCTTGCCGCCGCCGATCACGTTGCCGTTGACCTTGTTGAGCCACAGTTCGTCGACCGCGAGATAGCCCTGGAGGTAGGGCTGCTGATCGACCGCGAAGGCGATCTCCTTGGCCTTGAGACGGGCGACGACCTCCGCGTTGAGGTCGAAGGTGCTGATCTCCGCCGCCGACCCGGCGCCCTGCTTGGCCTTCACCGACGCGGCGGCGAACGGCGCGCCGAGGGTGACGACCGCGTCGATGTCCTCGGCGCTCTGGAGTTTCGCCTCGACGGAGGAGGTGGTGGCGGGCATGTTGGTGCCCTCGACGTTGAGGTTCTCGACCGTGCCGTCGAAGGTCTTCTTCACGCCGGCGCAGCGGGCCTCGAGGGAGACGTTGCCCTGTTCGTGGATGACGCAGAGCGCCTTCTTCTTCCCCTGGGCGTTGAGCTCCTCGCCGACGGCCTCGCCGGCCACCGACTCGTCCTGGCCGATGTGACTGAGCGCGCCGAGGCCGTCGGAGAACTCGGCTCCGGAGTTGATCGTGACGACGGAGATGCCCGCCGCCACTGCCTTCTTCACCACGTCTCTCATCGCTTCCGGCTTGGCGAGGGTGACGATGATCCCGTCGACCTTCTGGTCGATGTACGTCTGGACCAGCTGGGCCTGCTCCTTGCCCTCCGGGTTCGCCGCGTAGAGGAAGTCGACGTTGTCCTTGCGGGCGGCGACCTTGGCCCCGCTCTGGACGATGTCCCAGAACGTGTCGCCCTGACCTGAGTGCGTCACCATGGCGATCTTCATACGGGGGGTCTTCGCGGCCTCGCCGCCCGCGCCCCCCGACGGCTTCTCGTCGGCGTCCTTGCCACCGGAACTGCTGCATCCGGCGACGACGGCCAGGGCACATGCGGCGAGCAGGGCTGCTGCCGTGCGGGGGCTACGCATGGTGGGTCCGCCTTCTCTCCCGGCCGCCCGGTTGCGGCTGGGTGAGTTTCTACGGCTGCTCCGCGACCCCGTCAAGACTTTGTCCGAACATTCTTACGCGAGAGGTCCGCCTGCGGCCGGAGACGGGGCGATCTACGGCCGTACGAGGAGCTGGAACTCGAAGGCGTAGCGCGAGGCTCGGTAGACGTGGGAGCCGAACTCGACCGGCCGGCCCGTGTCGTCGAAGGTCGCGCGTTCCATCGTCAGGAGCGGCGTTCCGGCCGGCTCGCCGAGCAGTTCGGCCTCCTGCTCCGTCGCCGCGCGGGCGCCGACCGACTGGCGGGCGCTGTGCAGGGTGATGCCCGCGGCCCGCATCATCCGGTAGAGGCCGGTTGACTCCAGCCGTTCGGTGTCGCACTCGAGCAGGCCGGCCGGCAGATGGTTGCGCAGCCGGGCCATCGGCTCGCCGTGGGCGTACCGCAGCCGCTCGATCAGCCGCACGTCGCTGCCCTCGGGGACGGCGAGGGCAGCCGCGACCTCGGCGCTCGCGGGCTCGATCTCGTTGGTGAGCACGACCGTCGCGGGCCGCTGGCCGGCCGCCTCCAGGTCGTCGTAGAGGCTGCTGAGCTCCAGCGGCCGCCTGACCTGGCTGTGCACGACCTGGGTGCCCACGCCTCGCCGGCGCACCAGCAGCCCCTTGTCGACAAGGGACTGGATGGCCTGGCGGACGGTGGGCCGGGACAGCCCGAGCCGGCCCGCCAGCTCTATTTCGTTGCCGAGCAGACTTCCGGGGGTGAGCGCCCCCCTCTCGATGGCTGATTCCAGCTGCTGCGAGAGCTGGAAATAGAGCGGGACCGGGCTGGTCCGGTCCACGCTCAGCTGGAGCGACAGCGACGGTCCCGTCTCGTGTCTGGGCTGCTTGGGCACGTGAGGGAGCGTAGTCGCACGCCATGTTGACGGGAAGTCGTGAGGTTCGATTGTCAGGACAAAGTCTTGACAGCGCGGTGGCCTCACCTCCACCTTTGGGCCATGCGCATCGGACTCATCGGGACGGGACGTATCGGCAGCTTCCACGCGGGGGTGCTCAGCCGCCACCGCGAGGTGGGTTCCCTGGTCGTGGCGGACACCGACGCCGTCCGGGCGGCGGAGGTGGCGGACCGCTGCGGCGCCACCGCCGCTCCCAGCAGCAACGAGGTCTTCACATGGGGCGTGGACGCGGTGGTGATCGCCTCCGCGACCGCCGCGCACGCCGAACTGATCGCCCGTGCCGCGCGCGCCGGCATCCCGGCGTTCTGCGAGAAGCCGATCGCCCTGGACCTGCCGGGCACCCTCGGGGCGCTGCGGGCGGTCGAGGAGGCAGGGACCGCGCTCCAGCTGGGCTTCATGCGGCGCTTCGACGCCGGCTATACGGCGGCGCGCGAGCTGGTGCGCTCCGGCCGCCTCGGCCGGCTGCACACCGTACGGGCCATCACTTCCGACCCCGCGCCGCCGCCCGCGGCCTACCTGCCGCTGTCGGGCGGCCTGTACCGGGACTGCCTGGTCCATGACTTCGACATCCTGCGGTGGGTGACCGGCCATGAGGTCACCGAGGTGTACGCGACCGGCTCGGACGCCGGCCATCCGATGTTCAAGGAGGTGGGCGACATCGACACGGCGGCGGCGCTGCTCACGCTCGACGACGGGACGCTGGCCACGGCGACCGCCACCCGCTGCAACGGCGCCGGCTACGACGTGCGGATGGAGCTGGCCGGCGAGCTCGACCAGGTCGCCGTAGGCCTCGACGACCGTACGCCGATCAGCTCCACGGAGCCGCACGGCCTGCCGCCCGTCGACAAGCCGTGGCCGGGCTTCCTCGAACGTTTCGCCCCGGCGTACGAGGCGGAGCTTGACGCGTTCGTGCGTCTGGTGGCGGGCGAGGCGGAGAACCCGTGCGACGGGCGGGAGGCACTGACGGCGCTGCGGATCGCGGAGGCCTGCGAACTGTCCCGCCGGGAGCACCGGCCGGTCCGGCTGGAGGAGATCCCGGCGAACTGACACGGCGCGCCGGTCACCGGCCTTCGGACGTCACGTCGTCCCCGCGGACAGGACGGTGCCCTGTGCGACGGCGCAGAGGGTCTCGTCGCCGTCCGCGCCGACGGTGAGCAGATCGCAGCGGACGACGGCCTGCCGTCGTCCGGTGTGCACGACGGCGGCACGGGCGACCAGCGTGCGTCCGATGGCGGGCCGCATGTACTGCACGGAGAATCCGCCGGTCAGCACGGCCGGCCCGAGGGTGGTCCCGGCGGCGAAGGTGATCGAGTTGTCGGCCGCGTACGCGAGGACACCGCCGTGCAGATATCCGTTCTGCTGGCGCAGGTCCTCGCGGACGTCCACCTCGAGCACGGCCTCACCGTCGCCGAAGGCGGTGATCCGCGCGCCGAGCAGCCTGCTGAACGGCTGGCTGTCGAGCGCCTTGCGCGCGGTGTCGAGATCAAGTCCGGTCATGTGCGCACTCCGTGGAAGTCGGGTCGAGAGCGTCGAGCACGGCACGGAGCGCGGCTCGGGCCTCGCCCTCCATGCCGTCGGCCGGCCGCAGGTCGTCAAGCTGTTCGATCCAGGCCCGGACCCCGGCGGACGGGTCCCGCACGGCGAAGGCGAGCGCCCCGGTGCTCGCCGCCTGCTGCCGCTCGTGGACGTCGTACCAGCAGGTCCACTCCCAGCCGGGCCAGCCGGGCAGCCGACGGGCGGCCGCCGCCCCGCCGTGGAAGTTCCCGCGGGTCCAGGCGGCGACGCGACGGGCGGGTACGTCGATGTGCACCCCTCCGTAGGGGATGCGCGGCAGCCTGGACACCCGGGTGACGGGCAGCAGGTGGCGGACGACGCCGGGACCCTGTGCCAGCACGTCGGACACGTTCTCGCCGAAGACCGCGTGCGCCTGCGGACCGTCCCGGTAGATCACCGTGACGGCGATCGTGCAGTCCGGCTCGTCGGGGGAGGCGGCGAACAGCGGGCCGCCGGGCCGGGTGCCGAGTTCCGAGCGCACGGACTCCCGCTCCAGGCCCACGTGGGCGACGACGTCCTCCAGCCCGTCGTACGCCCAGCGGACCTCCCAGCCCGGCCAGGTCCTGGCGAGGACGGTGAACAGGGTCCGTCGCTCCTCGTACGTCTCCAGGTGCCAGGTGAACAGCAGCAGGACACGTCGGTCGTGGTCGACGACCGCCGCGGCCTCGCACGAGATGTCGTCCATCCAGCCGTGAGGCGCCACGGGCTCCAGGCCGGCGATGAAACGGCCGAACTCCTCGGGCCCTTCCGCCGCGTCGACGGCCAGGCGCCGCCCGCCCCAGCGGAAGTAGAACTGCTGCCAGGCCCCGTCCCTGACCACCACATAACGTGCCCGCTCGGCCACCCGCCGGCCCTACCAGCGCACCGGCAGCCGGCGGACCCCACGCATCAGGAGGCCCGGCAGCCATTCGTACGTGGCCGCCGGGGAGTCCAGGGCGAGGTCGGGGCAGCGTTCCAGGAGGGAGCGGACGGCGATCCGTGCCTCCAGACGGGCCAGCGGCGCACCGAGACAGAAGTGGATGCCGTGCCCGAAGGCGAGATGGCCCCGGGCGTCCCGGCGGATGTCGAAGCGGTCGGGCTCGGCGTACCGGGCCGGGTCGCGGTCGGCGGCCGCCAGGCCGATCAGCACCATCGCGCCCTGCGGAACGACCTGGTCGCCGACGGGCACGGGCGCGGTACTGAAGCGGACGGTAGCCGTCTCCACGGGTCCGTCGTAGCGCAGCATCTCCTCGACGGCGCCGTCGAGGAGGGAGAAGTCGGCGCGCAGGGCGGTGAGTTGGTCGGGGTGCGTGAGCAGGGCGCGCACACCGTTGGAGATCAGGTTGACGGTCGTCTCGTGGCCGGCGACGAGCAGGAGGTAGGCGAGGGCGCGCAGTTCGGCCGTGGAGAGCCGGTCGTCCTCGGCCGCGGGACCGTCCGCTTCGGCGGGGCCGGGGAGGGCGCGGACGAGGGCGGAGAGCAGATCGTCCGTCGGGGCGGCGCAGCGCTTGTCCTCGATGAGTTCGTCGAGGTAGACCGCCAGCTGCCGGACGGCGTCCTCCCCCGCTTCCTGGGAGGTAGGGGCGACCACCTCGTTCGACCACTTGCGGAAGGCGTCGCGGTCGGCGGCGGGGATGCCCAGGAGTTCGCAGATCACGACGATCGGCAGCGGGAAGGCGAGCGCGTCGACGAGATCGGCACGACCGGCCGGCAGCATCTCGTCCAGGAGATCGTCCGTGATCCGCTGGACGCGGGGCCGCAGCGCCTCCGCGCGACGCGGGGTGAACTCGCGGCTGACCAGCTTGCGCAGCCGCGTGTGGTCGGGCGGGTCGAGCACGAGGAGGTTGGGGCCGATGACCTGCTCGTCCAGCATGGTCACGCCTATGGTGGCCGGCGATTTCGACAGCCGCGCGTCGGAGAGCGCCGCCCGTCCCTCCTCGTGGCCGACGATCAGCCAGAACTCCCCGCCGTCGGCGCCGCGCACGCGGTGCACGGGGCCCGATTCCCGCAGTCGCGCGTAGTACGGATACGGGTTCGCGGTGAAGTCGGGCCCGTACTGTTCCAGATCAACGATGGTCACCCGCTCACCCTACGTGCGTTCCTCGTCGTCGAGCAGGCCCGCGTCGTGCGCCAACAGCGCGATCTGGACACGGTTGTTGAGGTCCAGTTTGGCCAGGATGCGGGACACGTGCGTCTTGACGGTGGCGACGCTCATGTACAGCGCCGCCGCGATCTCCGCGTTGGAACTGCCGCGGCCGACGGCGAGCGCCACCTCCCGCTCACGGCCGGCGAGCAGTTCGAGGCGACGCAGCGCCGCGGCCCTGCGGGAGTCGGCGCCGCTGCCCGCCACATGGGTCATCAGCTGCCGGGTGACCGCCGGGGACAGCACGGGATCGCCGGCGGCGACCCTGCGCACGGCGGCGACGATCTCCGCGGGCGGCGTGTCCTTCAGCACGAACCCCGCCGCGCCCGCCCGCATGGCCCGCAGCACCTGTTCGTCGGCGTGGAAGGTGGTCAGCACCACGACCTCCGGCGCGTCCTGCCGGCGGCGTAGCCCCTCGGTGGCAGCGAGGCCGTCCATGACCGGCATGCGGATGTCCATCAGGACGACGTCCGGCCCGTGCCGGTCGACGAGTTCCGCCACCTCGGAGCCGTCGGCCCCCTCCCCCACGATCTCGATGTCACCGGCCCCGCCCAGCATGAGGGCGAGGCCTGCCCGTACGAGCGGGTCGTCATCCACGATGATCAGCCGGATAGTCATACGGACCACGGTAGCCAGGCCCGTACCCGGAATCCGCCGTCGCCCCGCACACCCTGTTCCAGCCGTCCGCCCGCGAGGGTGGCCCGTTCGGTCAGGCCGATCAGGCCCTGGCCGGAGCCGGGGACCTTCGGGACCTCGCCGGCCGGGGCCTCGTTGTCGATCTGCACGATGATCCCCTCCCCCGGGCCCCCGCTCAGGGAGAGGGTGACGTCGGTGCCCGGGGCGTGCTTGCGGGCGTTGGTCAGTCCTTCCTGCGCGATGCGGTACGCGGTGCGGCCGGTGGCGGCGGGCACGCCGTCCGGGTCGGCGACGGCGTTGTCGAGCGTGACCCTCATACCGGCCTCCCTGGACTCGCCGACCAGTGCGCCGAGGGTAGCGAGCGTGGGCTGGGGCCGGTCAGGGCCGCCGCTGTCACCGGGGGCACGCAGCACGCCGATGATCTGACGCAGGTCCTGGAGCGCCTCGTGCGCGCTGTCGCGGATCACACCGGCCGCCCTGCCGACCTCCGCGGGCGGCGCGTCGGGCCGGAACTCGAGCGCTCCGGCGTGCACGCTCAGCAGCGTGAGCCGGTGCGCGAGAACGTCGTGCATCTCGCGGGCGATGGCCTCACGGGCCAGCCGCTGTGCCTGCGCCGCGCGCAGGGCGGCCTCCGCCTCGGCCCGCCCGGCACGTTCACGCAGGGCGATGACCAACTGGCGGCGGGCGCGCACCAGCATCCCCCAGCCGACCATCAGGAGCACCAGCACGACCCCGGCGACCGTGGACGCGAGGAAGGAGACGCTCGGGTCCGGCCGCAGGAGCGCCTGGACCGCGCCGGACACCATCGCCAGCACCCCGATGACGGCGACGGGTCGGAAGGGGCGGTGCACGGCGAGGCTGAACAGGCTGAGCATGAGCGCACCCCCGGCCGCCGGGGCGACCGCGGAGACGGCGACCATGGATGCGGCGAGGGATACGGGCGCCCGCCGGCGGACCCACAGGGCGCAGCAGGAGGCGGCGCCCAGCATCTGATCGGCGAGAATCACGGCTTCGGAGTTCCCCGCCTGGGCACTGGCGTCGGCGGCCAGCGCGCCGATCAGGGCGGCGGCCAGGAAGACGAAGGTGTCGACGACCCAGTCGTGTACGGTGCGCCGGGGCCTCGCCCTGCCCTGGTTGCCGGGCAGGTCGGGGTCGGGTGGATCGGCCATGGCCGAGGGCAGCAGCCATGGGTATTCGGCGCGGATCATGTCGACAAAGCTACGAGGCCCGTGTCCCGGATGTGCCCTTCCGGGTGCCGGAAGCGACCAAAGTCGTGGGACCGGATACTTTCGTCGGCCGTTGTCGGTGCCGAAGCCGGACGCGCGCGGACGCCGTGCCTCGGGAGGCTGCGGGCATGAAGAAGATTCTCGAGGTCGGCGGGTTCCTGCTGTTCGTGTGGGGCGCGGCGGGTGCGGCCCACGAACTCACAGGCTGGTTCAAGCTCTGGGGAGTGGTGCGGCGCCTGAGCTTCCTCGACGGCCATGAGCTCTACGCGAGCATCGTGCTGGCGGTGCTGGGCGGGGTGATGATGGTGGCGTCGGACCGGTTCCGCTGAGGATCAGGTGCCGGCGCCCTGGTCGCGCCCCGCGCCCGACCACGGCCGCGCACCGCGCCGCTTCGGAGCGGACCGCCCGGCGCCGGACCGGAGCGCACGCCGCCGCCCCCCGACCGCGCCACGCGCCGCCGCCGTCGAGCCGGCACTTCGCGGGCCGCGCCGCCCGCCGCCGTCAGGCCTTGTCCTTCGCCGGCTGCTCCGCGTCCATGAGCCGGGCGACCTCCGCCGCGTGCTCGCTCAGGCGGTTGCCGAGGCTCCCGCTGGTGCAGAGCGCGGTGCCGACGACCGCGACCGGCACGGACAGGCCGAGGACGCCGAGGAGTTCGGGCCAGTCACGCTCGGCCTCACAGGTAGCGTCCTCGCCGCCCTCGTTGGCCGTGCCCTACTCGGTAAGCAGCCGGGACTCGCACTCCCTGCCCTTGCCGTACTCGCTGTCGAGGGTGTACGGGAGGAGCAGCAGCACGCCGAACCACACCCACAGCAGGGCCGCCACGGACAAGAGGCCGAAACCCCAGTTCTGCGTCCGTTTCGCGCGGGCGCGGAAGGCCATGTCGTACTGAAGCGATCGCACGAGCGTCGAAACTAGCGGTCGGCCCTGTCGGCGGCGCGGCGCCCCCAGGTCGTCCCCGCGAGCACCAGAGCCGCGCCCACCAGGCCGACCGCGCCGATGTGTTCGCCGCCGATGGCGATGCCCGCGGCGGCGGCCCAAAGCGGCTCGGTGCCGAGAAGCAGGCTGACGCGGGACGGCGAGCTGCGGCGTACGGCCCACATCTGCACGAAGAACGCGAACAGCGTGCAGAAGACGGACAGGAACACCAGCCCGGCCCATTCACGTGGCCCGAAGCCGACGGCCACCGCCCACGGTGACGCCCCGCCGCCCGGCAGAACGGCCAGCACGGTGAACACGGCGACCGCCGCCCCGAGTTGCACCGTCGTCAGGGAGAGGGAGTCCGCGCCGCGGACCGCCTTGATCCTGGCCATGGCGAGCACATGGACGGTGCGGACCGCGGCGGCCAGCAGCATCAGCACGTCACCGGCGGAGGGGTTGGTGAAGCCCGCCCCCTGGGTGAGCAGCACCACGCCGGCGACCGATACGGCGGCCGCGGCGAGGAAGGACGAGGGGGGCCGGCGCCGGGTCACCGCTGCCTCAGCGAGCGGCGTGAAGATCATGGTGAGGCTGATGATGAGGCCGGCGTTGGTGGCCGAGGTGTGGACCACGCCGTAGGTCTCGAGCAGGAAGACGGCGCTCAGGATCAGTCCGAGCAGCCCGGCCCCCCGCCACTGCGCGGCGGTCAGCGACCGCAGCCTGCGCCGCCCCGCCACGGCGAGCGCCGGCAGGACGAGCGCGAACCGCAGGACGAGGACGGCCACGACGGTGTGCGTGGTCGTGATGCCCTTCGCCGCGAGATAGCTGGCACCCCAGACGACGGCGACGAGCAGCACCGGCAGGTCGGTGAGCCAGGCCCGGCGGGGGGCGAGCGCGGGTGCGGGTACGGCGATCGACGACACCTGGTCTCCAGCGGACACGACGGGGTGGAGACATCAGCGGCTCGCACACGGGAGCGATCACCGTACCGGGACCCGCGCAGGGGGTGCCACATCTACTCCGCGTAGCTGCCGTACTCGGGGCGGCCGGCGAGCTCGTACGTGTGGATCGCCGCACCGCTGCCGGTGGTCCGCGCCTCGAGGTGCCTGAACGCAGTGGGCCTCGCACCCTCCGGGAACAGGCGCATGCCCGTGCCGAGCACGACCGGGAAGACGACCAGGTAGAGCTTGTCGACGAGGTCGTGGGCCATCAGGGTCTGGGCGAGCTTGCCGCTGCCGTGCATCTGGAGTTCCCCGTCGGTGCGGTCCTTGAGTGCGGTGACCTCCTTGACGATGTCGCCGCGGATGACGGTGGTGTTCTCCCAGTCGGGCGACTCGAGAGTCGTCGAGACGACGTACTTGGGCAGGGCGTTGAGCTTGCCGGCGACCGGGTCGGTGGGGTCGGTCTGCTTGGGCCAGTAGCTCGCGAAGATGTCGTAGGTGCGCCGGCCCAGCAGAAAGGCGCCGACCCGCCCGAAGACCTCGTTGATGAACTGTCCGAAGTCCTCGTCCCCGTACGGCACGGACCAGCCGCCGTGCTCGAATCCGCCGGTGGTGTCCTCCTCGGGCCCGCCGGGGGCCTGGTAGACGCCGTCGAGGGTGAGGAACTGGGTGAGGGAGAGCTGTGCCATGGTTCCTTCGCCTTTCATCGCTTTTCAGCGGGTTTCGATGAGTCTCACAGCTCTGACCGCGCCGGGCCCGCGAACTCATCGGCGCGCCGAGCGCGATGTCCGATCACCGCCAGCACGGGGCCACCGGAAGCGATGTGATTGAAGCCGCAACCATTTAGCGGATGTTGGAGGCTCGGATGGACGGCAAGGTGGCTCTGGTGACCGGCGCAAGCCGCGGGATCGGCGCGGCGACCGCACTGCGGCTGGCTCGGGGCGGGGCGGATGTCGCGATCACCTATATGGCGGGGAAGGAGGCCGCGGAGGAAGTCGTGCGGCGGATCGAGGAGTCGGGACGGCGCGGGATGGCCCTGCGGGCCGACTCGGCCGACGCCACGGAGGCGGCGAACGCCGTGGACCGCACCGTGGAATCCCTGGGCGGGCTCGACATCCTCGTCAACAACGTGGGCGTGGGCCTGCTCGGGCCGCTGGAGAACATCACGCCGGCCGATGTGGACCGGGTGCTGGCCGTGAACGTACGGGGCGTCTACCTCACGTCCCGGGCGGCCGCCGCACGGATGGGGAGCGGCTCGCGGATCGTCACGATCGGCACGTGCTTGACCCAGCGGGTGCCGGGCCCCGGCGGCACCCTGTACGCGATGAGCAAGTCCGCGCTGATCGGCCTCACCAAGGCGCTGGCGAGGGAGTTGGGCGGGCGGGGCATCACGGCGAACATCGTCCACCCGGGTCCGGTCGACACCGACATGAACCCGGCGGACGGTCCGTACGCGGACCCGCAGAAGGCGGACACGGCGCTCGGCCGCTTCGGCCGGCCGGAGGAGATCGCGTCGATGGTCGCGTATCTGGCGGGCGGCGAGGCGGAGTACATCACCGGCGCCGAGTTCTCCGTGGACGGCGGGCACGCGGCCTGAGACCTGCGCGCGAGGCGCACCGTTGCTGTCGGCCGGTGCGCCCCGCGGGGCAGGGAGGGTGTCGTGCCTCCCCGTTCTGTGGCGGCTGCGCGCCTCCCGCGCTCCTGGCGGACGCCTGCCGCAGGGCTCCGGCGGGAACTGCGGCAAAACGCCCGCCCGCCGGGCTCCTCCGGGGAACGATCAGCCGCCGAGCTCCTGGTGACGTGCCGTCAGACGGGCCGCGCCCTGCTCGGTCAGGGAGCCGAACAGCCGCAGGCGGGAGATGCCGCCGTCGGGGTAGATGTCGATCCGCACATGGGTGCCGACCGCGGGGGCGTCGAGCACGAACCGGTGGTTGGTGTCGGGCTGCAGCCGGGTGCGCGGCAGGACCTCGCGCCACTCGCCCTCGGCGCCGTCCCGTACGGACAGCGCCGCCCAGCCCGCGCTGTTGCCCTTCAGGTACGCGGTGTCGATCTCGACCGCACGGATCTCCGCCTGCCCGACCAGCTGGTAGCGGATCCAGTCGTTGCCCTTGTCGCGGCGACGGCGGGTCTCCCAGCCGTCGTCCATCTTGCGGGAGCGGCCGGGCTGGATGGTGTTGGTGGCCGGGGAGTAGAAGCGGTCGGAGGCGTCCACGACCTGGCCGCCGTTCTCGAGCGCGACGAGGTCGAAGGTGCCCAGCGCGCCGAGCCAGGCGGGGTCGGGCACGACCTCGCCGTGGACGCGCAGGCGGGCGATGCCGCCGTCGGGGTGCTGGTTGACGCGCAGGTGCGTGAAGCGCTGCTCGACGTCGACCGCGAAACCGTTGGCGGCGTGGCCGCCGACGGCGGTGCGCGGGACGAGCGTCGTCCACTTCACGTCGTCGCCGAGGAGCTCCTCCGGGGAGGGCGAGCCGGCGACCAAGGTGCCCTCGATCGACACGGCCTGCGGGTAGTTGCCGCGGAAGTGCGCGGTGTCGACGACGATGCCGCGTACGACGCCGGGGGCGCCGAGGCGTACCAGTGCCCAGTCGTGGTCCTCTTCGGTGGGGTGGGGCTGCTCGGCACTCACGCCGCGGCGGCGGCGGGTCTCCCAGCCGTCCATGATCTTGCCCTTGTGGCCGAAGTGCTCCGGGTCGAACTCGGCGGGCTCCGGCTTCAGCAGGTTCTCGCGCTCGGCGAAGAACTCGTCGTTGGCGGCGACGACGCCCGCGCCGAGGCGGCGGTCGGCGAGGTCGGCGTACCGCGTGAACGGGAAGTCGGCCGCACGGTAGTCGGCGTACGGGTCGCCGCCGCCGTAGGGGCTGGCGTCACCGGTGAAGGAGGGGACGGTGGATGCAGACACGGTTCAGTTGTTCCTTTCGAGCAGCCGGCCCGTCGGCTCGGCCAGGTTGCCGTTCTCCACGATCCGCTTGCCGCGCAGCCACGTCGATCTGACCATCCCGTACAGCGTCCTGCCCGCGTAGGCGGTCACCTGGTTGCGGTGGTGCAGTTCCGCCGGGTCGACGGTGAAGGTCGCGTCGGGGGCGAGGACGGCGAAGTCGGCGTCGCGGCCGGCCTCGATGGCGCCCTTGGCGCCGAGGCCCGCCAGGTCGGCGGGGGCCTTCGCCATCCAGCGGACGACGTCGTCGAGGGTGTGGCCGCGCTTGCGGGCCTCGGTCCAGATTGCGGGCAGGCCCAGCTGGAGCGAGGAGATGCCGCCCCAGGCGGATGCGAAGTCCGGGGTCTTGAGGTCGGTGGTGCAGGGGGAGTGGTCGGAGACGATGCAGTCGATCGTGCCGTCGGCGAGGCCCTGCCAGAGCGCGTCCTGGTTCGCGGCCTCCCGGATCGGCGGGCAGCACTTGAATTCGGTCGCCCCGTCCGGGACCTCTTCCGCGGTGAGGGTGAGGAAGTGCGGGCACGACTCGACGGTGATCGCCACGCCCTCCCGCCGGGCCTCGGCGATCAGCGGCAGCGCGTCGCTCGAGGACAGGTGCAGGACGTGGACGCGGGCGCCGAGCCGCTTGGCGTGCGAGATCAGGTTCCCGATCGCGGTGTTCTCGGCGTCCCGGGGCCGGGAGGCGAGGAAGTCTGCGTATCTGGGCCCGCTCCGCTGCGGCGCGGAGGCGAGGTGGTGGGGGTCCTCCGCGTGCACGATCAGAAGGCCGCCGAAGGCGGAGATCTCGGCCATCGAGCGGGCAAGCTGCTCCTGGTCGAGCTCGGGGAACTCCTCGACGCCCGACGGCGACAGAAAGCACTTGAAGCCGAACACTCCGGCGTCGTGCAGCGGCCTCAGGTCCTTGACGTTGGACGGGATCGCGCCGCCCCAGAAGCCGACGTCGATGTGCGCCTTGGGGCGGGCCACGTCGCGCTTGACGGCGAGGTGGTCGACGGTGGTGGTGGGCGGCAGGGAGTTGAGCGGCATGTCGAGCAGGGTGGTGATGCCGCCTGCGGCGGCCGCGCGGGTGGCGGTCCAGAAGCCCTCCCACTCGGTGCGGCCGGGGTCGTTCACATGAACGTGGGTGTCGACGAGGCCGGGGAGGACGGCGTCGTCGCCGAAGTCCTCGAGCCGGGCCCCGGCCGGCACGTCGGCGTCGTACGGACCCACCGCGGCGATCCGCCCGCCGGCGACGGCTACCGTCGCGGCGCGCGTCCCCTCGGGGGTGATCACGCGCGTCGAGCGCAGCACCAGGTCCACTTCCACGTCGGACACCCGCTCCCCTCACTTTCACTGCTCAGCGAATTTTCAACGAACTGTTGAAGGAGTCTTCCCCTCTCGTCGATACCCGTCAAGACCCGCCCGGGCCGGAAGGTCACGCTTGTACGTTTCCACAAAGTGGAAGTACAATTCCACTGCGACGTGGTCGCTTCAGCCAGGAGCAGGCCCGCGCATCACCGCAGACACAGGGACAAACACGCCCTGACCGGCCACGACGCGACTTGGCGGGCGATGTTTCCCGGAGCCGCGCCCGGTAGGCTGCAGCCTTGCCCTGCCTGCCCGAAAGGACCGCCGACGTGCCGACGTCCAGCGCCAGCGCCACCGACGCAGCCAAGCCCGCCGCCAGCGGCGGCGTGCAGTCCCTTGAGCGCGCCTTCGACCTGCTCGAACGAATGGCCGACGCCGGTGGCGAGGTCGGCCTCAGCGAGCTCTCCGCCAGCAGTGGTCTGCCGCTGCCCACGATCCACCGTCTGATGCGCACGCTGGTCGCCTGCGGCTACGTGCGCCAGCAGCCCAACCGCCGCTACGCGCTCGGCCCCCGGCTGATCCGCCTCGGCGAGTCCGCCTCCCGGCTCCTCGGCACCTGGGCCCGCCCCTACCTCGCCCGCCTCGTCGAGGAGACCGGCGAGACGGCGAACATGGCGCTGCTCGACGGCGACGAGATCGTCTACGTGGCGCAGGTGCCCTCGAAGCACTCCATGCGCATGTTCACCGAGGTCGGCCGCCGGGTGCTGCCGCACTCCACCGGCGTGGGCAAGGCGTTGCTCGCGCACACCCCCGCGGAAGAGGTGCGGGCGCTGCTGGCCAGGACCGGGATGCCCGCCGCGACCGAGAAGACGATCACGACTCCGGAGGGCTTCCTCGAGGCGCTCGAGCAGGTCCGCCGCGCCGGCTACGCGGTCGACGACAACGAGCAGGAGATAGGGGTCCGCTGCCTCGCGGTCTCCGTGCCCGACTCCCCCACCGCCGCAGCCGTCTCGATCTCCGGTCCGGCGGGCAGGGTGACGGAGGCGGCGACGGAGAAGATCGTGCCCATCCTCCAGGAGGTCGCTCTCGACCTGTCGGCGGCGCTGGCCAACACCAACGCGCAGAGCTGACGACACGGGAGGGCCGAGGCCGAGGGCCGGTGAACGTCGTGGATCCGGCGGTTGCGGCCGGTTCGCTCCCCGGATGACCGAGCGAGGCAGGCGCGCACCAGTACCGCTTGTCGGCCGCTGCGCTCGGCTGCCGGTGCGTCCCCCGGCTGACCGAGCGCGGCAGGCGCTTGCCCGCGGTACTGCCCGTGGCGCCGGTGCGTTCCCCGGCTGCCCGAAGGCGGCAGGCCGGCGCGTCGGTACCGCCCAGCGGCCGATGGCTCCCTGGCTGCCTGGCTGCCCAGGACGCGCCCGGCCGCCCGGCGGCGTGCGCCGAGTCGGACGAGGCCGCGAAGACGGCGGTCGTCCGCGTTCCGGCAGGCCGGAGCCGCTCAGCGCAGTACGGCAGCCAGCAGGTCCGCCCCCAACGCCGTCAGATCGGGCAGATTGAGGTGGTGCCGCACGTAACGACCCTGCCGCCGGGCGGTGAGCAGGCCCGCGCGACGCAGGACCGCGAGGTGGCGGGAGACCTCCGGGGGTGAGAGTTCCCAGGCGTGGGCCAGCTCGCCGGTGGTGTGCGGGCCGCGGGCCAGGGTGCGCAGCAGCCGAAGCCGTACCGGATGCGCGAGTGCCTCCAGCCGCAGGGTGACCGTTTCCAGCGGTACCGGCTCCGAAGGACCCGGCTCGGCGACGGGGTACTGCACCACCGGTTGCCACCCGGGCGCATGCACCACCACCAGGTGGGGGCTGCCGAAGACACTGGGGATGAAGGTGACACCGGTGCCGTGGGCGGCGGTCGCCTTGTCCTGCAGCTTGTCCACGATGATGCAGTCGCCGTCCGGTGCCAGGGCGAGGGCGCCGGAGACCGATGCGAGCGCCGCGCCGATGCCCTGGCGCTTCAACAGGTCGTTCTTCAGGCGCAGATCGGTGGCGAGCCGCACGGCGACACCCGTCCACGCGGCGTCGAAGAATGCCTCGGCGCACTGTTCGAGGGTGCGGCGCACCCGCGCCCGCACAGCGGCCGGGTCCGCGAGCAGCCGTTCGGCGAATGCCTCTTGCCGCGCGCCGCGGGCCTGGGCCAGGTCCAGGGCCCGCTCGCGCGCGGTCGCGTCGGTGAGCGGCGACGCCCCGGCGGAGTGGACCCGGTTGCTGCCGCACGTGGCGACGAGTGCGGCGGTCGCGTACGTCTCGTCGTCGATCCGGTCCACGTCGTCCAACTCTGCGGCGAGGGTCGGCCGAGGCCTGGCGGGGATCAGGAAGTCGGCCTGTGAGGATCGCCAGAGGAACTCCGCCTCCCGCAGCCGCTCTGCCAGCTCCGGCCGCAGCCCGGACCAGACGTCCCCGGCCCAGCCGGCGTGCTGCGGATGATGCCCGGGTTCGGCCAGCACGTGCAGCATCGCGGTCAGTTCGGCCAGCGGGGAGGCGGCGAACCGCAGCCGCTCGGACGGCAGCCCGCCGATGTCGATCCTCAACGTCATCCCCTCAGCATCACCGACCGGACGGCGGCGACGGCCCCGGTTGACGTTGTCCGTCAACCGGCGTGGCAGTCCCGGCGGCCGAACGCACCGTTGCCGCCATGCCGACCACCACCAAGATCCGGCCCCGCGCCCTCGTCCGTGCCTCCGGAGGACCCCGCTACGCCGTCGCCCTGGCCGTCGACGCGCTCGGCACCGGACTGCTGCGGCCCTTTCTGCTGCTCTACGGAGTGACCGTGCTCAGGTTGTCCGCGCCGGTCACGGGCATCGCCATGACGGTCGGCATCGTCGTAGGCCTGGTGTGCATGCCCGCGGTGGGCCGATGGCTGGACCGGGGCGCACGCAGCACGGTCGTCGCGGCGTCGATGCTGATGCGTGCACTCGGCGTGGCGCTGCTGCTGTCGACCCCCGCGGGTCACGTCTGGCTGTTCGCGGCGGCGGCGCTCCTCCTCGGCATCGGCAACCAGGCGTGGCCGGCCGCCCACGCGGCCCTCGTGGCCACGGTCGCCCACGGCCGGGACCGCGACGCCGCTCTCGCCGCGGGTCGCGCCCTGCGCAACGCCGGTCTGGGGGTGGGCGCGCTCGTCGCCACCGCCTGCCTGGCGGGCGGCACGACCGCTCTGCAGGCGCTGGCGGCCGTCACCGGGCTCGCCTGTCTCGTTGCGGCGGCCTTGGCGTGGTCGATCCGCCTGCACGTCCTTCCGGCCGCTGCCCCGGCCGAGGACAAGGCCGACGGGCCCGCGCCTCGGATGCGGGCACTGCTGGCCGCCAACGTGGTCTACGTCTTCTGCCTCAACGTCCCCGAAATCGCGCTCCCTCTGGTCCTGGTGACGCAGCTGCACGCGTCGCCGGTGTGGTCGGCGGCCATCTTCGTGGCCAACACGGTGCTGGTGGTCACCCTGCAGGTTCCCCTCACCGTCCTGATGTCCCGCTTCCCCCGGCGCCATGTGCTGGCTCTCGCCGGCGTGGTGCTCGCCGCGTCCTATCTCGGCTTTCTCGCGGCCACCTCACTGGGACACGGCTGGGGCGCCCCTGCCGTCGCCGCGGTGTCCGTGGTCTGCACGATCGGCGAGATCATCTATGCCGGCAGCGCCACCGCGCTCGTCACCGCCCTTGCTCCGCCCCACGTCCTGGGACGTGCCCTCGCCCGCTTCGAGCTCTCTTCGGGCTTCGGCCTCGCCGTCTCCCCGGCGGTCATCACCGCTCTCGCGCCCCATGGCGCGGCCGCCCTCTGGGGGAGCCTCGCCGCCGCGACGCTCGTCTCCGCCTCCGCCGTCGCCACCGAGAAGGACCGGGGGAAGCGGCTCATCGGTTGCCGCCTCCTGACACGATCAGGCTCATGAGCCCGCAACTCGCCTGCGGCGACGGTCCGAAGCACCGGCGGACGAGAACCGGGACCGCGCGAACTTGGCCCGACCGGTCGCGGGGAAGGTGTAGCGCTGCCAGCCGGTGCGGGGCGTGGCAGTGAGCTCCGCGTCGATGCCGTACGTCTTCAGGCCGACGCGGTAGTGGCCGGGCTCGGCCTCCTCGTCGTCGTGTGAGTAGGCGGACCGGTATCGGGACGGATCGACGGTGTCGACAGCTCCGGTGGTGGGCATCAGGGGCAGTTCGCCGGCGACGGAGCAGCCGACGCCGGAGAGATGGGTCTGGCTGAACCCGTGGATCCTGTCCTGCTGGTAGTCGTAGCCACCCTGTCCGCCGGTGTCGGGGCTGACCTGCACCATGCCGAACGGGGCGCTCGCGCCCGGGAAGGTGTTGCCGAAGTTCTGCGTGCCGACGAAGGGTCGACCAGCGCGGCGAGGTCTTACGCCACCGGCGCGGCGGCCTGCGCGGCGGGGGCGGGGGCGAGGAGCCCGCCCCACGCCATGGCGGCCGCCAGCGGAAGGGCGGCGGCCCGCGTCGTGCGCGCCCGTATTCTCCTGAGCAGTGGATGCATGGGCGTCCCTCTCCTGAATCCATGGACCGGCGCGGAGACTTGACGACCATGCGGCTGACATCGTTATCAACGCCCTGGACCGATTTCCCCTCCACCGGGGAGACCGGTCCGTGGCGCCCCCTCAGAGCGAGGCGGTGAGCGCGGGCGTGAGGCGGCCGTCCCTCATGGTGACCGTGCGATCCATCCGTTCCAGATGCGCCAGGTCGTGCGTCACCAGCACGGTCGCCGTGGCCCGTTCGCGGGTCAGGCCCACCAGCAGGTCCAGGACCGCAGCGCCCCGCTCGTGGTCGAGCGCGCTGGTCGGCTCGTCGACGAGGAGCACGGCCGGGTCGTTCATCAGCGCCCGGGCGATGTTCACCCGCTGGCACTGGCCGCCCGACAGCTGGTGCGGCCGGCGGTGGGCCTCCGCCGCGAGGCCGACCGCGTCGAGCAGTTCGAGGGCCCTGCCGCGGGCGGTGCGCGCGAGCCGGCCGGAGACATGGGCCATCACCTGCAACTGCTCCACTGCCGTCAGCGACGGCAGGAGGTTCGGCTGCTGGAAGACTATGCCGATGCGCTCCCGGCGCAGAGCGGCCTTGGCCGCCGGGCCGAGCCCGGCCGTGTCGGCGCCGTCCACGACGATCCGGCCGCTGTCGGGGGTGACCAGCGTCGCCGCGACGGCCAGCAGGCTGGACTTACCGGAACCCGACGGTCCGACGACGGCGGTCAGCGAACCGGCGGGAACGTCGAGCGTGACCCGGTCGAGTGCGGTCAGCCGCCCCCGGCCGTCGGGATAGGTGAGGGTGATGTCGTCGAGCAGCAGGCTCATCGTGCGCTCCCAAGTGCGGTCAGCGGGTCGACAGCGGTGATCCGCCGGATGGACAGGGCCGCCCCGGCCGCGCCGAGGACGATCATCACGGCGGCCGGGACGAGGACGGTCGGGCCGTCGAGCACGAAGGGCACGTCGCCGCCGCCGATCAGCGCCCCGGCACCGGCCGCGAGCCCGGTGCCGAGCAGGGTCCCGGCGGCGAGCATCACCACCGCCTGCCCGAGGGCGTCGCGCAGCAGGTAGCGGGTGGAGGCGCCCAGCGCCTTGAGCACGGCCACGTCACCGCTGCGCTGGATCGTCCACACCGTGAAGAACGCGCCGATGACGAGGGCCGAGATCGCGAACAGGAAGCCGCGCATCAGCTGCAGCGAGCCGTTCTCCGACCGGTAGGAGCCGATGGCGTCCAGCGCGTCGTCGACGGTGCGGGTCTGCGTGCCGATCGCCTCGTCGGCCGCGGCGATGTCGGCACCGCCGGTTGTGGTCAGCGCGATCACGGTCGCCGCCGGGCCCGTCGAGAGGCGCTGCCAGTCGTCGAGCGCCGTCCACACGACGGGCGTGTGGGAGTAGGAGGCGTCGCCCTCGACGGCGGCGACGGTCGCGTCCAGCGTGCCCAGCCGGACCCGGTCGCCCGCCCGAAGTGCGAGCTCGTCCGCGGCCGGCTCGGAGAGCACGACCTCGCCGGAGCGCACCGGACGCGGCGCGAGACCGGCCGACGGCTCGCTGCCGAAGGCGGAGACGGCTGCCGTACGCTTCCCTGCGGTCGCATCCAGCGTCCGGATGCCCAGCGGGGCGGCGGCCGTGACGCCGGGGCGGGCGGCCCACCCCTGCCACTGGCTCGGAGTGACGGCCGAGTTCGCGAACGAGACGGGCCGGCCGCCCGGTGGCGCGGCGAAGGCCAGGCGGTCGGCCGGCAGGCCGGTGACGGCCGAGGTGTTCTCCCTGGCCAGGCCTGCGGTGAGCCCGGACAGCAGTCCCACCAGCAGGGTGATCAGCACGACGACCGTGCCCATCAGCGCGAACCGCCCTTTGGCGAAGCGAAGGTCTCTCCATGCGACGAACATGGCTCCAGCCTGGTGCGCACGGCGTGCCCTGACATCGCACTCCGGTGCGTATCCGTCTCAACCTTTTGATTGAGCCGGTCACCCGGCGCCGTGCTTACGCTGGAGTGACCATGGACTCCCGGACCCTGACCCCCGTCGTGCGCGTACTGCGCGTGTGTCTTCATGCCCTGCTGGCCGGACTGCTGGCGCTGGCCGCCGTGCGGGCCGTCACCGGCGGCGAGCCGCAGGCGTACGCGGTCGTGATCACGGCCGCGCTGGTCGCGGCCGTGTACGCGGTGGGTGTCCTCACACCCGGAGTGCATCGCTCCGGGCGTGCCGCAGCCCTGTGGCTGGCGGCACTCGGCGCGACGTGGCTGGCGTTGCTGGTCCTTTCGCCGGACGCGCTGTGGGTGGCGTTCCCGCTGTACTTCCTCCAGCTGCATCTGCTGCCGGTGCGGTGGGGCCTGGCCGCTGTGGCGGCGACGGCCGCCGCCGCGATCGGGAGCTTCCTGCTGCACGGGCAGACGGTGACCCCGGGCACGTTCATCGGACCTTTGCTGGGCGCGGCCGTCGCGGTGGCGACCGTGCTCGGCTACCAGGCGCTGTACCGGGAGAGCGAAAGCCGCCGCCGGCTGATCGAGGAACTGGTCTCCACCCGCGCGGAACTCGCCGCCGCCGAACGCACAGCGGGAACGCTGGCCGAACGGGAACGGCTCGCCCGCGAGATCCACGACACGCTCGCACAGGGCCTGTCCAGCATCCAGCTGCTGCTGCGCGCCGCGGAACGGGCCTTGGACGAGGACGACCCGGCCGCCCTGCATGTGCGGCAGGCGCGTCGTGCGGCGCAGGACAACCTGGCCGTGGCCCGCCGGTTCGTACGTGCCCTTTCCCCGCCGGACCTGGAACGCGGCTCGCTGGCCGGCGCGCTGGAGCGGCTGTGCGCGAAAGCCCACGGCCCGGTGGTGCGGTTCGGGGTCAGCGGCACGCCCGTGGAGCTGCCCACGCCGTACGAGGTGGCACTGCTGCGGACCGCGCAGTCGGCGCTCGCCAACACCGAGCGCCATGCTGCCGCCTCGCGGGCGGAGATCACCCTCAGCTACATGGACACCTCGGTGTCGCTGGACGTCGTCGACGACGGCCGGGGCTTCGACCCCGACGAGGCACCCAGCGGTGACGGCGGCTTCGGGCTGCGCGCGATGCGCTCGCGGGCCGGCTCGCTCGGCGGAACGCTGAGCGTCGAGTCCGCGCCCGGCCAGGGCACGGCCGTCGCCCTCACCCTGCCGCTGCCCGCGTCGGCCACGGAGCGCGCCGCATGACCGGGCCCATCCGTCTGCTGCTCGCCGACGACCATCCCGTCGTACGGGCGGGACTGCGCGCGGTCCTCGACACCGAGACCGACTTCGAGGTCGTCGGCGAGGCGGCGACCGCGGTGGCGGCGGTGCGGCAGGCCGCGGTGGGCGGTGTCGACGTGGTGCTGATGGACCTCCAGTTCGGCCCGGGCATGCACGGCTCGGAGGCGACGGCGGCGATCAGCGCGCTCCCGGACGGCCCCCGGGTGCTGATCCTCACCACGTATGACACCGACGCGGACATCCTTGCGGCGGTGGAGGCCGGCGCGGCGGGCTATCTGCTGAAGGACGCTCCGCCGGAGGAACTGGCCGCGGCGGTCCGCACGGCGGCGGCCGGCCGGTCCGCGCTGGCCCCGGCGGTGGCGCACCGCCTCATGGACCGTATGCGCACCCCGGCGCAGGCGCTGACCAAGCGCGAGCTGGAGGTGCTCCAGCTGGTGGGCGACGGCCTGTCCAACCAACAGATCAGCAAGAAGCTGTTCCTGAGCCAGGCGACGGTGAAGTCCCACCTGGTGCACATCTTCGCCAAGCTGGGCGTGGACTCGCGCACGTCGGCTGTGGCGGCGGCGACGGCGCGGAGGCTGATCCGACGGTGATCCCGCACGGTCGCGAGGCTCCGGGCCCGCGAACGCGACGCGGCCGGAGCCTCGCGCCGTTCTCCACTCGCGCGAAGCGATCGGTTTCCACTCCTGCGGCTCGGGCAGCCGCAGGAGTGGAGAGACTACGAAAGGACCGACATGAGTGCCGGAGAGAAGGCCAAGGCCAAGGCCGAGCAGGTTGTCGGCAGGGCCGTGCGGAAGGCGGCCCATGCGATGGGCAAGGAGACCACCGCGGCCAAGGGCGCCGCTCTGGAGACACGGGGCAGGGCCCGCGAGACCAAGGAGAATGCGAAGCACGGCTTCAGGCGCTGAGCACGTCACCGCGTGCGCCGGGACGGCCCCCGGGGCCGCGGCTCGGCTGCGGCCGGGACACCCGCCGGTTCTTCCCGCCCGGCGGACGGGATCCGTACGGAGCACGAGGAGCGAAGAGATGCGTGTGATCACATGGTCCGTGGAGGCGGACGCCGCCGAACCGGCTCCAGGGTCGGCTCCGGCGCCGCCCCTGCCTGTACCCCACGGACCGGTGGGCGCTCGGCTCCCGCCGCATGGCGGGAGCCGAGCGTCCACCGAGTCAGCGGCGCTGGGGCGGTGACTGTCCGAAAAGGTCCACGGCCGCGCGTACCTGCATCAGCGCGGGCGACAGCGCGCTCACCGAGCCGACTGCCCCCGCGATCAGCAGCAGCGAGCGCCGCATCCGCGGGATCTCGGGGTCTCCCGCCGCCACCATCGCCGCCATCACCGCCAGTTCGTCCTCCGCGATCCCCCGGTCGCTGAACTCGGCGGGGTAGCCCGCGAGTTCGCGTCTGAGCCTGGCGACGGCAGCACGCAGCTCCGCCGCTCTCGGCTCCTCGCCACTGCCCCTGCCTGTCACCCGCGTCTGCCCCACGCTCCGCAACAAAGCCAGCCCCTCGCACGTCTTGTGCACTCCACGGTCCCGCCGGGGGTCGTGGTCAACGCCCGAGGGGTGCGGGCCAGTTAACGCCATCCGGGTGACGGCGCGCCACCGTGCGGACGCAATTCAGGACGTCGGAACGACGTCCATCGCGTTGCGCCACACGGTCACATCGACGGAGATGAACTTGCTGGGGTCGTTCTCCGGCGACTTGCCCTGGTAGGTGAGCAGGCCGACATGGCCGGAATCCGTCAGCACGCAGATCTGGGAGCCCTTGGACAGCAGCCCCGTTTCGATGGTGGTCGTGTAGCGGGTGTCGTTGCGGCAGGTGTCGAGGTCGCCGGTCTGCCCGGTACGGAGCAGGATCATCCGGCCGGTCTCGGTCTCGACCTGGTCGAGGTCGCCTTCGTACTCGAAGTCCGCGTTGGAGTCGTCATTGACGGGCTTGACCGGATCGTGGTCGAGGAAGACGTGGTAGTTGTTCACGATGTCGAGCCCCGTGTAGGTCTTGGGCTCGGGGTCGGGAACCACGTCGCCGGGCGCGGTGTCGAGTCCGTCGCCCTCGTCGCCGGGCGTGGAGGCGCCACCGGACGGCGTGCTGCCGGCGGGCTTGGAGGATTCGGGGGCGCCCTTGTCCTGGCTCTCGGTCTTCTTGCCCGAGCCCTTGTCGGAGAGCGCCAGATACGCGCCGCCACCCGCCGCGCCGCCCAGCACGAGAGTGGCCACCAGGGCGATGGCGAGCGTGCGGCCCTTCTTCTTGGGCGCGACGTCCGGTCCCTGCTGTGCGACGTTGCCGTACGGCTGAGGGCCGGTGTGCTGGTGGTGCGGCGCCGTCTGCGGGTAGCCGTAGCCGGGGGCCTGCTGCGCCGTCTGCGGATAGCCGTACGTGGACTGCTGCGGCTGGGTCCCGGGCTGCTGGTGAGCGGCCTGCTGCGGCTGCATCATGTGCTGCTGCGGCTGGGCCGGCGGCGTCTGGGGCTGCGGGGCGGGACCGAAGCCGGGCGGCGGGGTCGAGGGCGCGGCGTGCGCGGTCGGCTGGTGGGTCGGGGCGGGTGCGGCCGGGGCCTGAGGGGTCACGGCGGGCTGGCCGGCCGCGGGGGTGACCGGCGGCGCGGGCGCCGCCTTGCGGGTCGTGATCTCGGCGGCCACCGCGCTGGGCAGCCACTCCTCCGGGCGCCGCAGCACCGTTTCCCCATTGGCCGCCTGGCAGATGCTCAGGATCTCGGCGACGGAGGGCCGGGCCTCCGGCTCCTTGACCATGCAGCGCGTCACCAGCTCGCGCAGCTCGTCGGGGAGTCCGGTGAGGTCGGGCTCCTCGTGCACGATCCGGTAGAGCACGCCGTGCGAAGTACCTTCGCCGAAGGCCGCCTTGCCCGTCGCCGCGTACGCCGTGAGCTGGCCGAGGGCGAAGATGTCGGTGGCCGGGGTGACATGGCTGCCCGCCGCCTGCTCCGGCGCCATGAACGACGGCGTGCCGATGGTGACCCCGCTGCTGGTGAGCGAGGTGGCGTCGGCGGCGCGCGCGATGCCGAAGTCGATGACGCGCGGGCCGTCGGCGGCGAGGAGGACGTTGGCGGGCTTCAGGTCACGGTGGACGATGCCGGCGCCGTGGATGATCTGCAGCGCCTCCGCGATGCCGGCCACCAGCAACAGCACCGTCTGCACGGGCAGTTTGCCGTGCTGGGCCACGGCGTCCGCGAGGGACGGACCGGGTACGTACGCGGTGGCCAGCCATGGCTGCTCGGCGTCGGCGTCGGCGTCGATGACGGGCGCGGTGAACAGGCCCTGCACCCGCTGGGCGGCCTGTACCTCCTGCGCGAAACGGCGCCGGAACTCGGCGTCCTGGCCGAAGTCGGGCCGGATCACCTTGATGGCGACGGCGCGTCCTCCGGGCGTGTAGGAGAGGTAGACCTTGCCCATGCCGCCGGCGCCGAGGCGGGCGGCGAGCTTGTATCCGGCGACGTGCTTCGGATCGTCCTCACCCAGCGGCTTGAAGACCGTTCCCTGGTGTGCGCGGCCACTCATCGACTCTTGATCCCCCATGGCGAACCTCAGTATGGAAGGTGCACCTTATCCAAGTCGCACCCTGCTCTCCACGTCGGACGACGCCCGCCCCACGGGCGGTTGCAGGAACGAGTGGGCAACGCCCGTTCGGTGCAGCGCCCCACGGGGCGGGGTGTCCGTGTATTCGCCCTCTTATGGGATAAGGAGTCCCCATGTCCTCTCCTCGTACTCCGACGGACCCTCACCAGCCGGTCGTCGCCGGATTGTTGCTCGCGGCCGGCGGCGGCAGGCGGCTGGGCGGCAGGCCGAAGGCGCTGCTGGAACACCGGGGCAGGCCGCTCGTCGAGCACGCCGTGCGGACGCTGCGCGAGGGCGGCTGCGGTCCGGTGCATGTGGTGCTGGGAGCGGCGGCGGAGCGCGTACGGGAGGAGGCGGACCTGACCGGATGCGTGGTGCGGGACAACCCGGCATGGGAGGAGGGGATGGGATCGTCGCTGCGGGTGGGGCTCGCCTCGCTGGGAGCGGCGGACGCGGCGCTGGTGCTGCTGGTGGATCAGCCGGGGATCGGCGCGGAGGCGGTGGCGCGGGTGCGTGCGGCCTACGACTCCCGTGCGTCGCTGGCGGCCGCGGCGTACGGGGGGCGGCGGGGGCATCCGGTGCTGTTCGGCGCGGACCTCTGGGACGGGATCGCGGCGGGGGCCGAGGGCGATCAGGGGGCGCGGGCGTATCTGCGCGCCCATGCCGACGCGATCACGCTCGTCGAGTGCGGCGACGTGGCGCAGGAGTACGACATCGACACGCCGGAGGATCTCCGGTACTTGCTGTGAACGGCGTGGCACGGTGCGCCACGGTCTGTCGACCCGGAGAATCTCGATATCAACAAACCATTGAACTTCCACCATGCGATAACTAGTATCCACTGATCAGAAGCGCCTGACTGCTCGGACGGCGCCTTCGGCCGTACCCCGGAGCCACTGGCACTGAGTGCCGCCACCGGCTACCCGGCGGCCGCACGGCGCCCCCGCACCGCCCGTGAAGCATGCGAAGCATGTGAAGCTCGCTGAAGGAAGTGACAGCTCATGTCCGCACCAGCGCCGTCCCCGCTGGCCATCGTCGAAGCCGAGCCCCTGCCCCGGCAGGAAGAGGTCCTCACCGACGCGGCGCTCGCGTTCGTGGCCGAGCTGCACCGGCGCTTCACCCCGCGCCGCGACGAGCTGCTCGCCCGCCGCGCCGAGCGCCGCGCCGAGATCGCCCGCACCTCCACCCTGGACTTCCTCCCGGAGACCGCCGCGATCCGCGCGGACGACTCCTGGAAGGTCGCCAAGGCCCCCGCCGCCCTGGACGACCGCCGCGTGGAGATCACCGGACCGACCGACCGCAAGATGACCATCAACGCCCTCAACTCGGGTGCGAAGGTCTGGCTCGCCGACTTCGAGGACGCGTCCGCCCCCACCTGGGAGAACGTGATCCTCGGCCAGCTCAACCTCATCGACGCCTACGAGCGCCGGATCGACTTCACCGACCCTAGGTCGGGCAAGACGTACGCCCTGAAGCCCTCGGAGGAGCTCGCGACCGTCGTGATGCGCCCGCGCGGCTGGCACCTCGCCGAGCGCCACATCACCGTGGACGGGACCCCGGTGCCGGGCGCGCTGGTCGACTTCGGCCTCTACTTCTTCCACAACGCCCGGCGCCTGCTCGACCTCGGCAAGGGCCCGTACTTCTACCTGCCCAAGACCGAGTCGCACCTGGAGGCCCGCCTCTGGAACGACATCTTCGTCTTCGCCCAGGACCATGTCGGCGTCCCGCAGGGCTCGGTCCGCGCGACCGTGCTGATCGAGACGATCACCGCGGCGTACGAGATGGAGGAGATCCTCTACGAGCTCCGCGACCACGCCTCCGGTCTGAACGCCGGCCGCTGGGACTACCTGTTCTCCATCGTCAAGAACTTCCGTGACGGCGGCGAGAAGTTCGTCCTCCCGGACCGCAACGCGGTGACGATGACCGCCCCGTTCATGCGGGCGTACACCGAACTGCTGGTGCGCACCTGCCACAAGCGCGGCGCGCACGCGATCGGCGGCATGGCCGCGTTCATCCCGTCCCGCAAGGACGCCGAGGTCAACAAGGTCGCGTTCGAGAAGGTCAAGGCCGACAAGGACCGCGAGGCCGGCGACGGCTTCGACGGCTCCTGGGTCGCCCATCCGGACCTGGTGCCCATCGCGATGGCCTCGTTCGACGCGGTCCTCGGCGACCGGCCGAACCAGAAGGACCGTCTGCGCGAGGACGTCTCCGTGGCGCCCGGCGACCTGATCGCCGTCGACTCCCTCGAGGCCAGGCCCACGTACGAGGGCCTGCGCAACGCCGTGCAGGTCGGCATCCGCTACATCGAGGCTTGGCTGCGCGGCCTCGGCGCCGTGGCCATCTTCAACCTGATGGAGGACGCGGCGACAGCGGAGATCTCCCGCTCCCAGATCTGGCAGTGGATCAACGCGGGCGTCGTCTTCGAGAACGGCGAGCGTGCCACTCCCGAGCTGGCCAGGAAGGTCGCGGCGGAGGAACTGGCCGCGATCCGGGAGGAAGTCGGCGAGGAGGCCTTCGCGTCCGGCAACTGGCAGCAGGCGCACGACCTGCTGCTGAGGGTGGCCCTGGACGAGAACTACGAGGACTTCCTCACGCTGCCCGCGTACGAGCAGCTCGTCGGCTGACGCCTGCGCCACCCGCGCCGCGCTTGCACCGCCCCCGGTACCGCACAGCACCGGGGGCGGTGCGCTGCGTGTACGCGGGGCGAGCACGCCAGCCGGACCTGCCAGAAGACTGGCGCAGGATGATGCCCACCTCCGAGGTCAGGGCTGCGCCCGCTACCGGCCCTGACCGACGACACGCCTTCCTGGAGCCCGCGGCACACCATGTAAGCATCCGGTGTGGGTCGCCCTTGGCGCCGAGCACCGACCCTGGCGGCCGCGGACCAGCGCCGGACGGGCACGGGTGGGAATGGTCCGGAGCCGGGTCCGGCCCGGTGCAAATGCACGCCCACCGAATAGGGGTGACTATCGGTCAACTTCTGGCCGAGACTCCGCCGCACCACCACTCGACCTTCACAGATGACACACAGGTAACTCCAGTTCTACGCACGGGACTTGCACAGCAGTTTCAACAGAGAACGCCGCAAACACAGCCGTGACATCGGGTCCCGGGTGCCGAAACCGGCCCTTGCTCGCCCATGCTGACCTGTGGCTATGGTGATCGCCGCGCGCGCGGTGGACCTTGACCGCTCCACCGTGGCGCGCACACCAACCGGCGGCCGGGGGAACGGTGCCGCCACGGGGAGGGATGGACCGTCATGCCACGACACCGGCTCACCACGCAGGCCGGCTCCGACCAAGCTGCCTGCCGCACCTGTTCAGACGCCGGGACAGTCGCCTGATCCGTGCGCACCGGTTCCGCCTCCTCCGACGGGCCGCCCCCTACTGCCCTCGTTCACCACGAAGGATGCCTTGTGCGCCCCAGACCAGGGTTGCTCAGAACCCGAGCACGCAAAGTTCCGATACTCACCCCCCTCGTCACGTCAGTGGCGGCGCTCGCCGTTCTCGGCGGCCTGGCCCAGCCCGCTCCGGCGGACCGGTTCGCCGGACAGCGCACTGCTGCCGCGAGTGACTCCAACGGCTGGTACGACGACACCGCCGCTGAACAGCTGCGGCAGGACCAGTGCCTGATGTCCGACGTGCTGCGTGTGGGCGGTCCGGCCATGGCCGCGATCGGCCAGGACGGCCTCAACCAGCCGCAGGACAAGCTCCACGAACTGGCCGACCGGGACCACTGGGAGGACACGCCGCTCGCCCAGGCGTACACCAAGGACCGCGACACGGCCGGCAAGGAGTTGGACGCCCTCCACGCCGTCCGGGACTCCTGGAAGGCGCCTCTCGACGGGCTGGAGACTCCCGCCGGGTTCACCGTGACCGGCTTCCACTGGCCGCCCGGGACCCGCGACGGCGAGGACTTCTACACCCAGACCGGTCTGACCCGGTGGACCGCCGACCGGTTCTGGAAGGACGAGTCCGACTTCTACGAGGACTCCACCCCGCAGGCCGACGACGCGACGCGCAAGGCCGTCACCGACCTCGGCACCCCGCTCTACCCGGAGAACCCCGACCACTCGCTCCCCTCGGACGAGTGGAACCGGGCCCTCGCCGAGCGCGACGCCTTCAAGTGGCTGACCGGATCGGGGCTCCACCCCACGGGCGCGGACGACGCCCGGATGTTCCTCTCCTCCGGCGGTTTCCCCCGTACCGCCCCGGTGGCGGGGTCGGCCGAATTCCGCATCGCCGTCGAGGATCTGAAAACGCGTTTCGCCTCCTGCGCCTGGCGGGACCCGCTCGACCCGAGCAATGTCCTCAAGCCAATCAGCGAGACCGCCGCAGCCGAGTGGCAGAACGAGATCGCTTCCCAGGCCACGCAGCGCAACCAACTGCTGAACGCCAACAAGGACGCAACGAAGGCCCTCGCCTCCGGCTCGAAGGCGCTCGGCGAGATGCTGGGACACTCCTGGGTCGCCGACCGCCTCGCCCGCTGGCAGAACTACTGGTCCGCCGGAGGACTCGGCTGGATCGGTGACAGCCCGGTCGTGATCGAGCTGCGCGGCACCACGGGCAAGTGCCTCGACGTCGAGGGCGCCAAGACGGCCAACGGCACCCCGGTGCAGGTCTACACGTGCAACGGGTCGTCCGCGCAGCAGTGGCTGCTCGAGGGCGACGACCTCGGCATGCACCTGCGCAACGTCAAATCCCAGAAGTGCCTGGACGTCGCGGGCAACGACAGCGCCAATGGCACGACGATCCGGATCTGGACCTGCAACAGCAGCCCGGCGCAGACGTGGGAGTCGAACATCCGCGCCACCAGCCCGCTGAAGAACAGCGGCACCGGCAAGTGCCTGGACATGCCCAAATACGACAACAGCGCCAACGCCCGGCTGTGGACGTGCAGCGGCGCCGCGCCGCAGCGGTTCGGCATCGAGCCGTCCGGACACAAGGGGACGGACAGCCTCTCGTACCCGGACAAGGCGCAGTTCGACAAGGCGAAGCGTGGTGTGGCCGCGGCGCAGGCCGGGGCGAAGGCACAGCTCGCCGTCCTGAAGAAGCACGCCGCCGCGGCGAAGGCGTCGGCGACCGCCTCCGACACCGCCGAGCAGGCCGCCTACGCAGTCGCCGACAAGATCGGTGCGCCGCGGGGTCGTGGTCTGCTGGTGGGTCAGCAGAAGGCGCAGGTCACCAAGGGTGCCGTGGCCGCGCTGACGGCGATGGTGAAGGCCGGCGAGACCGCCGAGGCCGCCACCCGCGCGTCGGCAGGTGACAGCAAGACCATCGCGCAGCGTGCGCTGGCGCAGGCCGCGCAGTCGAAGGCGGAGTTCCGCAAGGAGGCCGCGCACACCGCCGAACTGCAGGCCAAGGCGGCGGCCGATGCGGCCAAGGTGCACCGGGACAACGCCAAGAAGGACAAGGAGACGGCCGAGGCCAAGCTGGCGGTCGCGGTGCGGGCGGAGGCGGACGCCAAGGCGGCCGCTGCCGAGGCCCACGCCAAGCGGCTGTCTGCGGAGGCCGAGGAGAAGACGGCCGAGAAGGAGAAGGCGACCGCGGCGGCCAAGCAGGGCGAGGCGGCGCAGCACCGTAAGACCGCCGAGGCCGAGGCGTCGAAGGCGCAGTCGGCCAAGGAGGCGGCGGAGTCGGCCGAGGGCACTGCGGTCGAGAGGAAGAACGCGGCGGAGAAGGCCCGCGACAAGGCGCGTGATCTGCGGGACGACGCGTGGGACGCGGAGCAGAAGGCGAACGCGGCGCGGGCCAAGGCGATCGCGAAGGAGGCGTTCGCGCAGGCGCACGAGTCCGATGCCAACGCCAAGGAATCCAGGGCGGCGGCCGACGCCGCGGCGGGGCACGCCGATGACGCCGAGGCGGCGGCGGGCCGGGCCCGTACCGCGGCCGACGCCGCGACGCAGGCGGCGGCCGACGCGGACGCGGCGGCCACCCGTGCCGAGGCGGCCGCGAAGCGAGCACGCTCGGACGCGGATGCCGCGCAGGCGGCCAAGCTGAAGGCGGACGCCGCGGTGCGGACCGCGACCAGCGCCGCAGCGGACGCGATCGACGCCTCCGAGCACGCCTCCGCGGAGGCGGCGGCGGCGGTCAAGCTGGCCGAGGAGGCCGAGAAGGAGGCGAAGGCCGCCAAGTCCCACGCGGACGAGGCGAGCAAGGAGGCAGGCAAGGCGCTCGTGGCCTCGGCGAAGGCGGCCGGCTTCGCGCATGTCACGGCCCAGGCCGCCGTGGACGCCGGGAACGCCGCGGCGCAGGTCGCCAAGCCCGCCAACGACGCCATCCAGCTCGGTTCCCCGTACGTCACGACGGACTCGGCCGCGAGCCTGGTCGTGCTGACCGGACAGGCCTCGAAGTCGATCGCCGAGCAGCAGAAGGCGGTCGCCGACGCGCACGCCAAGAACGCGCAGCAGGAGGCCGCGCTCGCCCAGAGCCTGGCCGAGGCCGCGCAGGGCGACGCCAAGGCCGCCTACCAGCACGCCGCGAACGCCGCCGGCCATGCGGCCCGTGCCCGTACCTACTCCAAGGAGGCTCTCGGCCACGCGGCCGACGCCGCCAAGGCCGCGTCCCTGGCCTCGGCGTCGCTGGCCCGCACGATCGAGTACGACCGCCAGGCCGCCGAGGACGCCGCGGCCGCCGACAAGGCCGCCGGCCGGGCCGAGAGCCACGCCGCCGACGCCCGCGCGTCCGCCGACGCCGCCGCGCTGGACGCCCAGGCCGCCCGCGACGCCGCAGCCGCAGCCGAGCAGGCCGCCAAGGACGCCCGCGCGGCGGCCACCCGCGCCGACGCCGCCGCCACCGCGGCCGAACAAGCGGCGAAGGACGCCCAGAAGTACGCCGAATCCGCCCAGCAGGCAGCGGAATCCGCCGAACGCAAGGCCGCCAACCAGCAGGTCTCCACGGGAGCCGGCACCGGCATCGGCGGCACCTGGTACGTCGTCGACGAAGACACCATCAAGGTCACCGACGCCAAGCAACTGAACGACTGCGTCATCGAGATCGGCTTCGAAGGCTGCACCGTCACCTTCGACGTGACGTTCACGGCGACCGTCGACTTCTACCTCTGTACCGACCCCGAGGTGCCGGCCACGGCGTCCGGCTGCCCGCCGGAGAACACCCTGCTTCTCGAGACCAAGGCCTTCCCGGGTCTGAAGCAGGAGGTCACCCGGTACTTCAGCAAGCTCGACCTGATTCAGCAGACGGTCGTCTACAAGCTCATCAAGGCCGTCCTGGTCCAGGACTTCGTCGACTGCTACCACGGCAGCGCCGGTGCCTGTGCCTGGGCCGCGTCCAACTTCATCCCGGGCAAGGCCTTCGCCAAGATCGCCGAGGGCATCCGTGCCCTCGACGCCGCCATGCACACCGGTGTCGGCGTCGCCGACGCGTTCAAGGCGCTCAAGACGCTGGACCTGGACCCGGCGACCCTGGCCAAGCTCCAAAGCACGGTCAACGCCTACGAGGACGTGGCCACCGCCTGCAGGGTCAACAGCTTCCCCGGCGACACGCAGGTCCTGATGCCGGACGGCACCCGCAAGGCCATCCGCGACGTCCGCACCGGTGACCTCGTCCTGGCGACGGACCTGTCCTCCGGACGGTCCGTCGCCCGGCCGGTGGTCGACACCTTCCGGCACGACACGCAGAGGCTCGTGGACATCTCGGTGGCGGGCGGTGTGCTGACCAGCACCATCGGCCACAGGTTCTACGTCGAAGGCCGCGACTGGGTCCTGGTCTCCGACCTCCGGGTGGGCGACCGGATGCGCACACCGGACGGCTCGCTCCGGCCCGTGACCGGACTCGCGCAGCGGGGCGACCTCTCCCCCACCGAGGTGTTCGACCTGACGGTCGAGGGTCTGCGCACGTTCTACGTCCGCCCCGACGGGTCCGCGCAGGACCTCCTCGTCCACAACTGCACCAACATCGTGGCCGACGAGGGCGTCGGAGGGGCGCACACCCTGGAGCAGCACGTCAACAAGACCGATGCCCAGATGATGGAGAAGGCCAGGAAGGCGCAGGGCGGGGTCGCCGGCAGGTGGACCGACGAAGCGACCGCGGCCCGTGCGGTGGACGAGGCCATGCAGCAGTGGATCCGGGATCCGCGCAATGCGGAGCGGCTGGACGCCTGGGTGAAGAAGGAGGCCCAGAAGCAGGGCAAGCCAGGTTACATCTTCGACGCGAAGCGGGACGCCCTCCCCATCGAGTGGACGCTCAGGAACGAAGGGTCCCTCGGCACCGTCTTCAAGGTCGGCGGCCCCGCTGCCGGTGAAGCGGCGAGCAACAAGGTGAGGATCCTGCTGAAGTACGTGGGCAAGCAGCACAAGCCCAGCAAGTACGTCGTCTTCACGGCCTACCCGCTTCCGTGACCGCACCGCACTGATCCACCGACGAGAACCGCGGGCACCCCTCCGGGCGGAGGGGTGCCCGCACCCATCAGGAGGCCCCATGACGCACCGGAGACGCCCGGTCCACTACGTCGACCATGAAGCGGACTTCGGCCTCAGCGGCCTGACCTGGACCGTCTGCTCCCGTTCGACGCTGCGCCTCGACGAGCCGACCGTGCTCGCCCTCGCGCGGCGGACCGCGACCGAGGACCAGGACGAGCAACTGGGCAGGGACGCCCTGCTGCTGCTGGACTCTCAGCTTCCGGACATGGTCGTCCACACCGTGTGGCTGGCCGCCACGCGCCGCTGCTTCGACCCGGTGGAGGAGGGCACGGACATGCGGGCGTGGCTGCGCCGTATCGCCGGTGTGTGCCCGGCGCCGAGGGCGGAGCCGGGCGGGCTCGACGGCGGCGCACCGGAGGAGGCCGGGCCGGTGGTGCCGGAGGAGGAACTGAGCCGTGCCGTCACCGCGGAGATCGAACTGGCCGCGGCCGGTCTCGAGCGCCGCGTCGCCGTACCCGGCATCGTCGCGGCCCTGCGCCGGGTCGTGCGGGAGGCGGACGCGGACCTCGGGTTCCGCATGTTCCTGCGTGCCGCGAAGGCCTACTCCGTTCCGATCGAAGCGGACCGGTACGACCGCCTCCTCGCGATCGGCGACCGGCTGGCCTACCCGGGGTCCACCGTGTACGAAGGGCTGACCGTGAGGTGGCCCCCCGTCGACCCCGGCCGGCGCGACTTCGCGGGCGGGCGTTTCGGGCTGCCCGTCCTCGCGGCCGTCTTCTACGGGTCGGGCTGGCGATACGAAGGGACGCTGCGCGAGAACATCGAGCGCGTCGCCCATGCCGACGCCGGGCTCGTCCCGGGATCACAGGCGGCGGTGCTTCTGGAGGACGTACAGCGCCTGTCGCGCTCCGCCCTGCCGGACGACGCGGTGACCGCGCTGTGGCGAGCGGCGTCGGGACGGTGGAACGGCACCGACGACTTCGACGCCGACGGCCGGACGTGGCTCGAGCAGATCGCCGAGGTGTGCGAGGAGCGGCTGAAGGATGTGGATCCCGCCTACGTCCCCCTCGTGTCGGCCGCCCGGACGGAGTCGGCGGACCTGGTCCTGCGCGAGGTCCGGCAGGCTGCCCCGGAGCTGACGGACCGCCCGGAGCACGCCGGAGCCCCGGCGCTCCGCAGCGCCGTGCCGGCGCTGGAGGCGTGCGTCACAGCCGTCGACCCGGACCTCGCGTTCCGCCTGCTCCTGCAGACTCTCGGCACCTGCGACGTCTCGATCGACGGAGCCCGCCGGGCCCGCTTCGAGGCGATCGCCGAACGGCTCGGCTACAGCGAGGACCATGTCGAGGACCGGTTGCCCGCCGATCGGTATTGACGCCCACCCGACCGAGGCGCGGAGCAGCGGAACCTCGCCGCCACGGCGCGCCGATCACGCGTTGCCCGGCGCTCCGACGCGGTCCGGACCGCTACGGCGAGCACCACGTGTCCGACGCACTGGAGCAGTTCGTCGAGCGGGACTGCCCCCGGGCGGTGCCGCGGACGGCGGCCGGAGCCCAGGGGACGGGCGCCGTCCGCGGAAGCGTCGGGAGCGAGCGAAGCGCCCACGGCCTCTGCCACCTCAGCTGTCTTGGAACCCCCTGCCCGGGCAGCCCGGGTCGGCGTACGGCAGCGGCTCGCTTGACCCTCCTGGAAGGTGCTGACAGGGTCGGGCCATGCCCACCTTCCGCGCCCCTGACGGGACCGTTCTCGCCTGCCATGTCTCCGGTGACGGCCCGCCGTTGATCTGCCTGCCGGGCGGTCCCATGCGGGCATCCGCCTATTTCGGCGACCTCGGGGGCCTGGCAGCGGCCGGCCATCGGGTGGTCGGGCTCGACCTGCGCGGCACGGGCGCGTCCGCAGCTGCCACCGACCCCGCCTCATACCGCTGTGACCGCCTGGTGGACGACGTCGAGGCGCTGCGCCTACACCTCGGCCTCGACCGGATGCGTCTCCTCGGACACTCGGCCGGAGCGGAGCTGGCGACGCTCTACACGGCCCGGTACCCGAAGCGGGTCTGCGACCTGGTGCTCGTGACGCCCGTCTCCCAGGCCGTCGGCGGCCGGGTCACCGCCGAAGACCGTTTGGAGATCGCGCGGCTGCGGCGTGAAGAGGAGTGGTTCCCAGCTGCCTTCGAGGCGCTGAAGGCGATCACCGAGAACCGGGCGACGGACGCCGACTGGGAGGCGGTCGCCCCCTTCACCCACGGACGGTGGGACGCTGCTGCCCGCGCCCACCGTGCGGCGGGCGCGGACCAGCGGAACCGGGATGCCGCGGCGGTGTACGACGCAGAGGGCGCCTTCACTCCCGCGGCGACTCGCGAAGCACTGGCGGGGTTCGAGGGACGGACTCTGCTGCTGGCAGCCGAGTTCGATGTCGCCGCACCGCCGCGCACGGTGGCCGCGGCCGCCGAGGCGTTCCCTCACGCCGAGACCGTCGTGCTGCCGGGCGCCGGCCACTTCCCCTGGCACGACGCCCCGGAGGGGTTCGTCCGTGCCGTCACCGGCTTCCTGGGCTGACCCGGCTCGACAGGAGCGTCGTCCCTCTTTGTCACGCGGAGTCGGCCCGGGCAGCCCTCCGGCCCGGCCCGGGATCAGAGGTCCTGGATGCGCCGGAAGGGACGGTCGGCCTCCAGGACGAACGCGACCTCCAAGAGGGTCCGTTCGTCGCCGGGGCGGCCGGAGAACATGACACCGATGGGCAGCCCCTCGTCCGTCACGCTCGCGGCCGGCACCGAGATGGAGGGCGTGCCGACGACGTTGTTGAGCGGCGTGAACGCCACGTACGCGAGGATCCGTTCGATCAGCGTCGGGAAGGGGACGCTCGGGGCGAGGTGGCCGATCGGCGGCGTGGTGTGGGCGAGTACGGGGGAAAGCACGAGGTCGACCCCACGGAACGCCGCCGCGTAGGCCTCCCGCGTGCGCCTCAGCCTCCGCAGCACACCAGGGGTGCTCGACCACTTCTGCACGTACATCTCACGCAGTCCTCGGCTGAGCCCGTCCATGCGGCGCCGGTCGAAGCCGTCGCCGAGGGTGCGGCCCGTGACGCCGATCAGGAACGACAGCATGCCCCAGTAGGTGAGGAAGTCTTCGGTGAAGCGAGGGTCCATCGCAGGCTCCACCGGCTGAACGGTGTGGCCGAGCCGCTCGAGCGTCACCGCCGTGTCCATGACTGCCGCACGGCCGGCGTCGTCGGTTCGGACACCGTTCGGCGAGTCGAGCATGAGCCCGATGCGCAGCCGCCGCTCCGAGGGGCCTTCGACAAGGCCGACGGGCGGCAGCTTCGGGCTTCGCCAGTGCATCTCGGCGGCGGCCAGGAACGCCGCGGAGTCCCGCACCGTGCGGCTCACGATGCCGTCGCCCACGATGTCGAGCGGCAGTTGGCGGCTCTGCGCGTTGGCCACGACTCTGCCGCGGCTCGGCTTCAGACCGACGAGTCCGCAGCAGGCGGCGGGAATGCGGATCGAGCCGCCGCCGTCGTTGGCGTGCGCGATGGGCACAGCCCCGGCCGCGACGAGCGCCGCGCTGCCGCCGGACGAGCCGCCCGCCGAGTAACCGGTGCCCCACGGGTTGCGGACGGGTTCCGCGTCCTCGTACTCCGTGGTCGGGCTGAACCCGAACTCCGGCAGCCGCGTCTTGCCCAGCACGGTGACGCCGCTGCTCAAGAACTGCCGGGTGAACGGTGCATGCCGGCGAGCGGCCCTCGGAGCGAACGCGACGCTGCCGTGTCCGGTGGGCAGTCCCCGGTAGTCGGTGTTGTCCTTGACGAAGGTCGGCACCCCGGCGAAGACGCCACCCGCCTCCCAGTGGGGCACGGGGTCCTCCAGGTGCACCTCGACGGCGTTGAGCCGCGCCTCAACCGCCCTGACCCGCGCCACCGCGTCGCGGGCGGCCTCCGCGGCGCCGACCTCCCGACGCCGGATCGCCTCGGCGAGCCCGACCGCGTCGTGCTCGCCGAGAGCATCGTCGCGGAACGCATGCACCGTTGTCTGTTCCTCGAAAGTCGTCACCGCTGGCTCCGCCCGTGGACGCGTGGATGGTTGCCCGGCATCATCCCTTACCAATGAGTAACACGCGAGGCGTGCGCCGCTGTCCGCCAGGATCAGGGGACGGCTCCTCTTGGCTTCCCCAGACGGCCGGTGCCGACGAGTCGGTCACCCCATCCACTCTTGTGTTCGTGCGGGGCGCGTTGCCGTTCGCCCGGGCGGCACGTTGATCACGCGGATCCGCTACGAGGCGGTAGCAGCTCCCACCATGACCGACTCGTGTCCGACGGCGGCTCCCGACGTCGGCACCGCCACCCACGGCCCTTCCCGGCCGTACTGGCCGCGTCCCTCTGCGCGACGCTCGCGGAAGCACTGGCGGCCGTGCACGAGAAGGCGGGAATGCGGATGGTAAACACGCGAAGCTCCGGGTGGCGCGGTTGATCTTGGTCGACAACTCGTCCATCAAGGGTTTCACTTCGCCACAGCGCACTGGGGCCTGCTGCCGTTCGACCTAATCCGTGGGCAAGGCGAAGGCTCCGCAGTGGTCTTCAGATCGCAGGCAGTCTTTTGGCCATAGGGAGGTAGGTCGCAAGAGTGAGCCCTCCGGAAACAACGGCCCCGAGAACAGGGATGGCCTTTGAGACGGTTCTTGCAAAGGTCTGCTTCGCCATCTGAACAGCCAACCATTTCGACAAGCAGGACCGACCCGGCCCGGGAGACGATCTGACCGCCGTCGTCCTGGACACGGACGCGGGGGTAGGACCCGATAGAGTGCTTCACTTGGGAATTGCCTCCGGCGGGGCAGGAACAAGGACCTCGACAATCCTCATTCTTGCTGGTCAGGGGCACTTTCCGCTTTTCTGACCGCCTGCCGGGACAGCCCGCTTCCTGAAAGCGCGAGGCTAGTCATTCCTCATGAAGGTGCCGAGGCCGGTCGTGTCGAGGTTCTCGACCCTGACCTTGTCGGCGCGTCCGCCGGACCCGACGGTAAAGGTCACGCCGGACAGGCCGACGGACATTTCGCCGGTGGTGCTGTAGCTGAAGGTGTCACCGTCGTAGTGGCGCAAGGCAAACCGTTGCTTCTTGGGCCCAAGTTGCATGGTGAGTTCGCCCCCCTGGGCGCTGACGGTCATCGGGCCGTAGTACTCATTGGCGTACGTTCCGGTGTATGCGCTCTTTGCCTTGGCGGGTGCGGGCGAGGCCGGCGGCTTGCTGTAGTCGACCTTCGAGTGCTCCCCCTGCAGGGCTTGCTGGAAGATCGGCCCGAGAAACTCAAGCCAGTCGACGGTCGGCCCGCCTGTCTGCGCAGTGTCGAGGAACGTGGCGGAGATCGCCTCGGGTACGCCGATGGGCTCGCCGTTGGTCAGGACGACGATGCCGAGCTTCTCCGAGGGCAACAACGCGACGTTGGTGGCCGCCCCCAGCGCGAAGCCGCCGGAGTGGCCGAGCTTCAGCCTGCCCTGGTCGTCGTAGCTCACATTCCAGCCGAGCCCGTAGAAACCGGTCCTTCCCGCGGGCGAGCGCGGCGGCTCGGAGACCATGTGCGGCACGTGGGTCTGCTCCAGTGCGTCGGCGTCGACGACTTGCCGCCCCTCGAATTTGCCGTTGCCCAGTTGCAGGCGCAGCCACTTCGCCATGTCCCGGGCCGTGGAGCTGACCCCGCCCGCCGGGCTCTGGGCGTCCGGGTCGCGCACATGCTCGGCACGCCAGGTTTCCCCGGTCTTCACATGAAGGGCGGCCTTGTTGTCCGCTTTCTCGTAGTCGGCGAAGGAAGAGCTGGTGGAGTCCATGCCGAGCGGCCGGTACAGCTTGTCGGCGGACAGCTTCTCCCAGCTGGTCCCCGCTGCTCGCGCGGTGGCGACGGCGGCTTCGGTCAGCCCGAAGTTGGTGTAGGCGTAGTGGGCACGGAAGGGAGCCAGCGGTTCGTAGCGGAGGTGGTCCAGGATGTACGAGCGGTCGTAGCCGAGGTCCTCCAGGAGGTCTCCGGCGTGGTCGGGCAGTCCGCTGCGATGCGAGAACAGGTCGGCCATCGTGACATGGCGGGTGACCCACGGGTCCTTGAGGGCGAAGCCGGAGCTGTGGTCGACGACCGGGTCGTCCCAGGCGACGGTCTTCTCGCCCACGGCCGCTGCGACCACGGTGGACGCGATGGGCTTGGAGACCGAGGCGAGCTGGAAGACGGTGCCCGGTCCGACCCGGTCCTTCATGCCTGCCGTCCGCAGGCCGAACCCCTTCAGATACAGCACCTTGTCGTCGTGCACCACGCCCACGGCGACTCCGGGCACACCGGTGCGGCGCATGGCGTCTCGTACGACGTCGTCCAGCCGGCTCACAGCGTTCTCGACCTCGGCCCGGGTGAGCTGTCGCGGTGGCTGGGCGGGTGGGACGGTTGGCAGCGGCGACGTCGCGACGGCGGCACGCCCGGCGGCGGTCGTGTCGGCATCGGCCGCGGTACAGCCGACGGCCAGCGCCGCTAACAGGCCCAGTGCCGTGGCGGTGCGACGAGGGCGTGGGCATGCGCAATCGAGTCGGGACATGTCGTCCATGGAAATCCCTCCTCCGGCACCTGTCGCGCCTTGGCAGACCGTTCGGGGGATCGGCGTAAGCCGTCACGCTCGCACGCTCAGACCCGAGGCTTCGGCCGGACGGCGTCGGGACGGTGTCGCACCTCCCCACGCAACGGCGACTGTCGGCATCCACCGCCCAGGTCCGACACGATCGCCGGCAGGGCCCTGCCCATCATTGACGCCACCTCGCCTCAACTGCATGGGCACAACCGTCACGTGTAGAAGGCAGGTCTTGCAGATCCTCTCGACCAGTAGTGGACCGAAAGGCAGGCCGGCTGCCCGATGCCGGTGCCCACCGCCTCATCGCGAGCAGCAGATGGTCTCAGCGCCACCAGCAAGGCGGTCGCACCGCCCGTCAGAGGGCGGAATACGCAGCAGAGCGTGCAACCGCCTGTCCGGCGGCCGCACAGCAGCCGCCGGCGAGGGAGCGATTCGCCTCGGCTGGTCAGTGGTCAGCCTGCATCGGCGGAGCGTGCTCAGATCCGCCGATGCAGCAGCCTCGTTCCGTCGGCGCCCAGAATCAGCACGTTGCGAGCGGTGCCGTCCTCGCTGGTCCCATGGTCGCCGTCCCACCAGGTGACGAAGTGTTGGGCCAGTTCGTCGGCCTGGTTCTTGTCGTCCCGGGTGTAGTCGGTGGTCAGCTCGATGTCGTAGTCGGCTTCCGTCAGGTGCGTGATCGTCAGCTTTGAGGAGTGCGACGATGACTCCTGACCAGCGTCTTCTTCTGCCCAGGCGCGAAAGCTCCGAAGCAGCCCGAGGTTCTCCGTGCGGCTGGTGACCTTGGCGGTGGGTGGCACGGAGGGCCTGTTGAACACGCCGTCGAGGCAGCCCTTGACCCACGCGCCGCGATCGGCCTCGGACTCCGGAGTCTTGGCGTCGAGGGCCCGTCGGGTGCAGCCGCCCCAGGTGGCCTCGCGTACTGCTGCTCCCTTGCCCGCCGCGTCGTATACGGACTTGCCTGCTTCGTGGCCCGCCCGGTAGGCCGTGGCGTACGGCGCGGCTGTCTGGCCTGATGGCACCGAACCCTTGGACGACTCCGCTGCACCGCAACCCGCCAGCAGGACACTGAGCGCCCCCACTGCCACAACGAGTGCGGTACGTTCCGTAGTTCTCATCTCTCCCACCTGCTCCCCCATGTTTCTTGTTGGAGGAGGGGAACCAGCACCAGCAGGTTCGTCGGGAAGCAGTCAAATCTGGAAACGGGCTCGTAGGCAGAGAAATTGACCGCCTGCTGTTGCGTGATCCGCAAAGGATTCGTCCGGCTGACCACCAAAATGAGTGCGCTCCGTTCCTCCGCGAAGGGACGGAGCGCGATTCGGAAAGGGAGCGGGGTCGACACTGGCCCGAGCTGAACCAGCCTATGCCCGCTGGTTGACGGCCCGTCCGGTTCGTCAACCGGGGGCTGGAGGTGGCGCTCGCTACCGCCCCGCTCCGACCTGTCCCAGGGGGTCACAGCTTGTGGCCGTGAAAGGATGGTCGGCCCCCAGGGCTGCGCTCTCTGAGTCTGACGACATCGCCCGTCAGGTCGACTCCCGATGCGGTGCGGCCGCGTGCGAACTGAATGCGGGGCGAGAAGTTGTTGGTCCCCGGCGAGACAAGTGCCACATGCGGCGAAAACGAGGATCGCTGCCCCAGGTCGTCCCCAATGCCGCTGAACTGATCCAGGGTCGCTCGGTGCGGCCCGGTCGGGTACACGGCCGACCGGGCATCCGGATCACGACGAGTGGGCCACGTCCCGCTCGCCGCTGTTCCGGCGTCTCCCGCACCCAACCGTGCGCCGCTCCAGCGGTCACCGGCCACGGGGCGTCAGCGGGGCCGTGAGCGGAAGGTGCGGCGGTAGGTGTCCGGCGGTACGCCGACCGTGCGGTTGAAGTGCCGGCGCAGCGTCGTGGCGGTGCCCATGCCGGTGGCCGCCGCGACGGCGTCGACACTGTCGTCGGTCTTCTCCAGCAGTTCTTGGGCGTGGCGGATCCGCTGGGTCAGGAGCCACTGCAGCGGGGTGGTGCCGGTCGCCGCCCTGAAATGGCGGGCCAGGTGGCGCGAGCTCATCCGTGCCTGGCGGGCCAGGTCCTCCACGGTCAGCGGCTGGTCGAGCCGTTGGAGGATCCAGGGAAGCAGGGCGGCGAGCGGATGATCGTCCTGGGCAGGCACCGGGGTGGTGACGAACTGGGCCTGACCGCCCGCCCGGTGCGGTGGTACGACCAGGCGGCGGGCGACGGCGTTGGCGACCGACGAGCCGTGGTCGAGGCGCACGAGGTGCAGGCAGAGGTCCAGAGCGGCGGCCTTTCCGGCGGAGGTGAGCACGCTGCCGTTGTCCACGTAGAGGACGTCCGGGTCGACCTCCAGCCGGGGGTAACGGGCCGCCAGAGCCTCGGTGTGTGCCCAGTGCGTGGTCGCGCGCTTCCCGTCCAGCAGGCCGGCCGCGGCCAGTACGAACACGCCCGTGCAGAGGGAGACCACACGTGCGCCCGCCTCGTGGGCCGCGCGCACCGCGTCGACCAGGCCGGCGGGCGGGTCCTCCTCGACGTCGGCCCAGCCGGGGACGATCACGGTGTCGGCGTGCCGGAGCCGGTCGAGCCCGGAGTCGGGCGCGAGCAGGAACCGGCCGACCGGCACGGCGACCGGTCCGCAGACGGTGATCTCGTACCAGGGGACCGTCACGCCGACCGGGGCGGCGCCGAACACCTCGTACGCCAGGGACATTTCGAAGTGCAGCATTCCGTCGGTGACGGCAAGCGCGACAGTAGCCATGTCGGGAATTGTACGGGTCATGTCGTTCCAGACACTCACGAACGGTCGCCTCTGCCCGCCAGGATGTAAGCAGTGGATCACTCGAGCACAGGAGATAACCGATGGGATCGGGACAGTTGGTCACGGTGTACGGCGCGTACGGGCACACCGGGCGGTTCGTGGTGGCGGAGCTTCAAAAGCGCGGGTACGTCCCGGTTCTCTCCGGCCGCGACGCCGGCAAGCTCCAGGCCCTGGTGGCGTCCTGCCCCGGCCTCGAGGCCCGGCCGGCGTCCGTCGACGATCCGGCGGCCCTCGACCGCGCGCTGGCCGGAGCCACAGCGGTGATCAACTGTGCCGGACCCTTCGCCACGACTGCCGCGCCCGTGATCGAGGCGGCACTGCGGGCCGGGATCCCGTACGTGGACGTGGCGGCCGAGATCGAGGCCAACGTCGACACGTTCGCGCACTTCACCGACCGTGCCCGAGCCGCGGGAGCTGTGGTCGTCCCCGCGATGGCCTTCTTCGGCGCGCTCGGCGACCTGCTGACCACCGCGGCGATGGGCGACTGGTCGACGGCCGACGAGGCACACATCGCGTACGGGCTGAGCAGTTGGCAGCCCACCGGCGGGACGCGGGCCGCCGGCGCCGTCTCCCGGCAGCGGCGGGGCGGCGCACGCCTCGTCTACAGGAACGGGCGGCTGGACCACCGCCACGACGAGGCGCAGACGCTCAAGTGGCCCTTCCCCGAGCCACTGGGCCACCGGGAGGTCATCGGGGAGTTCACCATGGCCGACGTCGTCACCGTCCCCAGCCATCTGTCCGTCCCCGAAGTACGCACCTACATGACGGTCGAGGCGGCCCGGGACCTGTCCGCGCCGGACACTCCGGCTCCCACCGCGGTCGACGAGGACGGGCGGTCCGCGCAGACCTTCCTGGTCGACGTCGTCGTGCGCTCCGGCGGCAACGAGCGGCGGGCCGTGGCGAGGGGCCAGGACATCTACGCCGTCACCGCGCCGCTCGCGGTGGAAGCGGTCGACCGCATCCTCACGGGACGGACCAGGACGGTCGGCGTCGCCTCCGCCGGCGAGATCTTCGACGCGTCCGACTTCCTCCGCGCGCTGTCCGCACACCTCTCCGTCGAACTGCCGGCCACGGCGGGCGGGCCGGTGGGCACACACCTCGACACCGTCGAAGGGCCGTAGCAGCAGGGCTCCGCCGCACTCCCACCCGTCGACGACGTGCGGCGGGCGCCGCGGCACCATGCGTACGGGCGCCCTGAGTCGGGTAGTCCGTGCCGCCGGTCGGCGGGCTGCTGTTCGACCGTTTCGGCCGCGAGCCGTCGCTGCTGTTCTTCGGCGGCTTCGCGGTGCTGAGCGTGCTGCTGGCACGCTCTTCGAGGACCCGGGACCGGCCGGGCCTGTTTCCCTGGTAGGTCGCGGTGCTGCGCCTCGTCTCGTCGGCGGTGTGTCCGCGGTTGCCGGAGAGCGGGCACAAGAAGCTGGAGCGGTGAGCACGCGCGCCGCCGGGGCAGGGACATGGCATCCGTCGAACGCCACGGTGCCGTCATGCCGACGGCCGTTACGCCGTCGGACCGTTGCGCACTGTTCCCGGAACAGCCGCGATGACGAAGCGCGAAGCAAGTGCCAATAGGGTGATCCCATGTCTGTCACGTTGAGTTCCACGAGAACCCGCGCCGCGCTCAAGACGTCGGCGCGTATCTCCGTCGAGTTGCTGCTGGTCCTCGTGGCGACCGCGGCGGCCCTGTGGGTACTTGGCCGGATGTGGTCGATCGTGTGGCCGCTCATAGTCGGCCTGCTCCTCACGACGCTCACGTGGCCCCTGACCCGTTTCCTGCGCCGGAACGGCTGGCGCCCCGCCCTGGCCGCGTCGACGGTGACCGTGCTGTTCCTCGCGGTCGCCGCAGGTGTCGTGGCACTGATCGCGGTGCCGGTGGCATCCCAGTCCGGCGAGCTGACCGACGGCGTGGTCGAAGGCATCCAGAAGCTGCGCGGATGGGCCGCCGGGCCGCCGCTGAACATCGGCGACGCCCAGATCAACCAGGCCTTCGACAGCGCGGTGGCCCGCGCCCAGGAAGGCGTCGGCAGCATGGTCTCCGCCGTGGTCACCGGAGTGGGCACCGTGGTCAACGGCGTGGTCACGGCCGTCCTGGCGCTCTTCCTGATGTTCTTCTTCCTCAAGGACGGCCCGCGCTTCCTGCCGTGGCTCGCCCGTCAGTTGCCCGGCCGGCTCGCCACCGACGTCCCGACCGTGGCGGAGCGCGGCTGGGAGACCCTGGGCTCGTTCGTACGTTCCCAGGCAGCCGTCGGTCTGCTCGACGCCGTCCTGATCGGCCTCGGCCTGTGGATTCTCGGCGTACCGCTGGTACTCCCGCTCGCTGTGCTGACCTTCGTCTCCGCGTTCGTACCGATCATCGGCGCCCTGTTCGCGGGTTTCGTCGCCGTACTGATCGCCCTGGTCTCCAACGGCCTGACGGACGCGCTGATCGTGCTGGCCATCATCGTGGTGGTGCAGCAGCTCGAGGGCAACGTCTTCCAGCCCATGATCCAGAGCCGCGGGCTGGGGCTCCACGCGGCCGTGATCCTGCTGGCGGTGACACTGGGCGGCAGCCTGGCCGGCATCGTGGGCAGCCTGCTCGCGGTACCGGTCGCCGCGCTGATCGCGGTCGTCTGGAACTACGTGCGCGAGCAGCTCAGCGACCCGACCCAGGAGCCGGAGACCGACGAACCGCACACCGCTGCCGCCGTCCCGTCGTAACAGCCACGCACCAGCGGACCGTGGGCCACGACGGCCCTGACGAGGGGCGGCAGCTCAGTGCGTCGGGAACGAGTCCGCGCGGACCTGCGGCGCAGGGGTGCTGGACACCCGGTAGCGCCCGTTGGGCAGATGCACGGAGGGGGTGTCGGTGATGTGCACCGTGAGCGGGCCGGCCCATTCGTAGCCCTTCTCCTCTCCGTGACGGGCGAGTGTGTCGACCAGCGCCTGGCCCAGTTCCTCTTCCCTGCGGGCGAGTTCTCTGTGCACGCTGTCGGCGAGCTCGATCTCGTAGGCGTTGGGCACCACGACACGGCTTTCGCTGCAGACCACGGCGTGGTCGTCGCATTCGCGCCGCAGGGCGTCGAGCAGTTCCACGGGCTCCCTTTGGAACATCTTGGCGAGCAGCGCGTCCTGCTTGCGCTCGAGGGCAAGTTCCCATCGGCTCAGCGTTCCCATGGCCGTTCTTCTTGCCCGAGGCCGCGTTGTCACGCCTGCCTGATGCGGTCGTTCAGGCCGTGAGCAGTGAATCGTCCTCGGGCCGGGCGCCGGGCAGCCGGTGGCGGGCTGCGATCAATGCCGCGTCGATGTCCCCGGTGCCGGTGGAGACGCACAGGGTGTATGCGATGTCGTCCATACGCTGCCGGCTCTCGGCGCTGCCGTTCTCGGCGTGCAGGACCTTCAGGGTCTCGTACTGCTCGACCAGGTTTCCAAGGATGACGGGGTGGGCCATCAACACAGTCGTCTCCTTCCGTTGCTGCCGTTCGGGGCTCTGGGAGCTTCGTGGGGAGCGCTTGCCCTCCCTTCCGCCACTCATGCCTCAGAAGTAGCTCCGAATCAGTGAGGAGCTTCACCTTGTCCTGCCCGGCGGAGGCAGCCCGCGAGTGCGGCGGAGGGACCACCGCGAAAGGCTGCCGGGCCTATCGGGGGAATCACCTGGCACGGGTCGCGCCGCACCCTTTCCCGGCCGACGCCGCCGGTTATGTTCGACGCCCGTCCGCACCTCGCCCCGGACCGGCGACGAGAGGGAGAACCATGCCGCTCTATCTGTCGAGATTCAGTTACACGCCGGAGAGCTGGGCCAGAATGATCGGCAACCCCGAGGACCGCAGAGTGGCCGCTCAGGCGTACATCGAATCGGTCGGCGGAAAGCTCCACGGATTCTGGTACGCCTTCGGCAAGCACGACGGCTACACCCTGTGGGAAGCCCCCGACAACGTGTCCATGGCAGCGGTCGCCCTTGCGATCACCGGCGGCGGAGCGCTCAGTTCACTGGAGACGACCGTCCTCCTGACGGTCGACGAGACGATGGACGCCCTGCGCAAGGCCGCGAACGTGCGATACAAGGCGCCCGGCGCCTAGGGCGTGCGCTGCTCTTCGGCCTTGGTCGGGATGAGAGAGGGGCGACATCGCGTCGCGGTTCGGCCAGAGCGCGTGCCGGGTCGTGATCAGTGGGTGGTGCGGGTGAGGTATTTGATGACGAGCCGACACGCGCTGGTGCCTGGAACGCTCTCAGTTCGGCATGAGCGGCGTCAGCGCCAATGCGCCGCCGGCCAGGAACAAGACCAGTATGCCCGTACTGCGGGCGCAGATTTTGAACAGCACGCTGCCCCACACCAGATCCGTCGAAGCCCACCCGGGTCTCTGCGGGTCATAGGCGAGCGGAGGCTGCGGTCCGCGGAACTTGCTCCGGTGGGTGCGCTCGACGCCGTGAGAGCGGAACTTGCTCCGGTGGGTGCGCTCGACGCCGTGAGAGGTGACGGTGACCCGGGCACTTCCGCCCGGGTCCCGCTGCTCGGGCAGAGCGACGGTCAGTGCGGTGACGAACGCGGTGGCAGCGGTCGCGTTGCCGCCGTCCGCCCGATGCACGGCCCCGTCGGTCAGCACGATCTCAAACGCCCCGCCCACCGTCGGTCCGGGCCTCTTGGACCACCGCGAACGGGATCTCGGTGCCGGAGACGCGGTTGACCATCCGAATGCCGTCAGCGTCGAGCACTGTCTCGGTGTCTTCGCCACGAAGTATCTGGGGAGAGACCATCCGTATTCGACCTCCTGTGTGTGCGGACGGAATGCCGTCGGGTGCCCGATCAACATGCTGAAGGCCTGGTGGGGTATTCGAGCCTGGTCCGGAAGTTCCCAACACCTCCGTGTCTCGGTGTCCCGATCAAAGACCTCGCCCGAGCGCACATGGTCGCCCCTGCGGCGTTCGGGCACCCCGGGCTGATCGGCGACCGGCACACCGGTCCATGCCCTGGCTCTGCGGCTTCTCGTCCACGCAGAGGACCAGTACCGCCCCCCCGAGCCCACCCCGCGGAGTGATCTGCCGCACACGCTGTCACAGCGATCGACCGGCTGGTGTCTTGAGGCCGAACCCCTCGACAACGAAGGAGACACCATGACCGGGAACACCGAAGTGGTCGTGATCGGCGGCGGATACTCCGGCGTCATGGCCGCCAATCGCCTGAGGCAGCGCGACGACGTGACAGTGACCCTGATCAACCCGCGTCCGACCTTCGTCGAGCGGATCCGCCTGCACCAGCTGGTGGGCGGGTCCCACGAGGCGGTCGTCGAGTACCGGGACGTTCTGGCCGAGGGCGTCCGGCTGGTCGTCGATACCGTGGCACGGATAGAACCCGTTGGGCGCAGCGTGACGCTGGTGGGCGGCGGCGCGGTGGGCTACGACTACCTGATCTACGCGGTGGGCAGCGGCAGCGCCGACCCGAGTGTGCCCGGAGCGGCCGATTTCGCCTACCCGCTCGCAAGCCTGGAGGAGGCGCAGCGGCTGCGGCCCGTCCTCGACAAGGCGCCTGCGTCGGCCGTGGTGACGGTGGTCGGAGCCGGTCCGAGCGGCATCGAGACGGCGGCCGAGCTGGCGGAGGCGGGCCGCGGCGTGACCCTGGTGTGCGGCGGGGTGCTCGGCCCGTACCTGCATCCTCGGGGGCGGCGCTCGGTGGCCGAGCGGCTGGCCGAACTCGGTGTGACCGTGGTCGACGGTCCCGGCACGTTGGTGACGGCGGTGAACCGCGATGCCGTTCGGCTCGGTGACGGCCGCGAGCTGCCGAGCGACGTGACCATCTGGACCGCCGGATTCGGCGTGCCGGACCTGGCCGCACGCAGCGGGCTGAGCACCGACTCAGTGGGCCGCCTCCTCACGGACGAGACGTTGACCAGCGTGGACGACGTGCGCATCGTCGCGGCCGGCGACTCGGCGGCGCCGTCGGACCTGCCGCTGCGGATGAGCTGCCAGGCCGCGATGCCGCTGGGCGCGCGGGCCGCGGACACGGTGCTCAGCAGGATCGCCGGGGAGCAGCCGTCGCACTTCAACCAGGCGTTCGCAGGCCAGTGCATCAGCCTGGGCCGACGCGCCGGCATCTTCCAGTTCGCCCACAGGTACGACGTCGCGGTATGGTTCCACATCGACGGTCGCCCTGGCGCGAAGCTCAAGGAGTTCGTGTGCAAAGGCGTCGTCAAGCACCTGGCCGACGAGGCGCACAAGCCCGGTTCGTACGGCTTGCACCGCGTGTCGGGAGGCTCCAAGCGCCGGGGCCTGCTGGCGGCCCGGCAAGGAGAGGTGGCGGCGACCGAGCCGGCCCGAGTGGCAGGAGAACGTACGGCCCGCTGACCGTGCCCGATCCCGCCCCCGAAGCGCGCGTGACATCAGACAAGCCGCTCCGACGGGACGCGATCTCACGCGCTTGCCGGCTATGCAAAGGCGCAGCCGCGTTCGTGCCGGGGATCAGCGCCGTGTCGGGATGTCCAGGAGGCCGGTGAGTTCGGCGTCGGTGGCCGGCCTGAGTGTCGCCAGGATGTGGCGGGCCGCCGAGAGGTCCGTGTGACGGCCCTGCACTGTCACGGTGTGGACGAGGCCGTCGCGGCGCAACCGCAGTTCCTGGTGCCCGTAATCGCCTTCGTACGTGAGCAGTTGGCGGCCTTCGCCGTCGTCCACGCAGTGGATCGGGTCACCGAAGGGAACGGGGCAGCCACGCGCGTCGGCGCGGCCGCATCGCCGACGGGCGAGCGGAACGACCGTGCCGGCGGCGCTCGCGACACTCGCGAGCGCCCCCGGTCCCAGAACGGCCGCCAGGGCGAGGAGGCCGCCGCGGACAGTCGTCCCGTCCACGAAGAGGGCGATGAGCACCACTTGCAAGTGCACAGCCGTCAGAACGCCTCCGGTGATCCGGACGGCTGTCAGATGGGCGGCTCGGCGCTCCGCTTCCTTCGTCCCTGCCATTCTCGTGATCACGCCGGATCGGAGAGCCGCGGTTCCCTGGCCGCAGGGACACGGACAGTGCCGCAGGCGCCGGTGCCGGCCGGGGGCGGAGAGACCGGCGCGGTCCTGCGCGTGCCGGGTCAATCGAGGGAGCGGCACACGTTCACCCGCGGACCCGATGCGCAACCTCCCTCAGCGGGAGGGCTGTTACGGGACCCACTCCGAAATCCGCCGCGGTCGGTTCAGCGTGGTGCTCGGATGCCGTCGATGATGCGGGTCCAGTTGTCGCCGCCGTTCCCGTCCTCGATCGCGCGCCGGTAGTGGGCCTGCACGGCCAGCGGGAGGGCGAGGTCGAGGCCGAGGGACGTGCTGGTCTCGACGATGTGGTCGGACGTCGCGCCCATCATGGTGACGGTGCTGAGGTCGCCGGGGTGCTCGCCGGCATCGAGTGCGGCGCCCGGGCTTGCTTCGCCGGCCCTCAGCATGTCGCCGATCGAGTCCGTGAGGGTGAGCAGCTCCGGCAGCGCTTCCCGGGCCTTCATCCCCGCATGGCCCAGCATCGCGGTGGCGTGCATCAGTCCCGACAGGGTGGTGAGGAACACCGCGAGGTGCGCTTGGTACATCATCTGGGCGAGGCCCGGGTCTTCCCCGAGGTACTTGGGTGCACCGAGCGGTGTCAATGCCGCCACGTGACGGTTCATGATTTCGTCGGGGCCGCTGTAGTAGATGTAGGCCGCCTCGGTGCCGACCATGGGTGCCGGCGTCATGACGCCGCCGGTGAGGAAGGCGGCGTCGTGGCCTGCCGCCCAGGTCGCTGCCTCGCGGCTGCGGTCGGGAGTGTCGGAACTCAGGTTGACGAGCGTCCGGCCTGCCAGCGATCCGGTGGCGTCGGCGAGGATGTCGTACATGGCTCGGTAGTCGGTGAGGCTGAGGATGACCAGGTCGCTCGATGCGACCGCCTCGCGGGGTGTCGAAGCGAGCGTCGCTCCGTCGGCGACGACGCCGTCGGCGCGGGCGGCGGTGCGGTTCCAGACGGTGACCTGGTGGCCACCGGCGAGGAGGGTCCGGGTCATGGCCTGTCCCATCGGGCCCAGCCCGATGACGGTGACGGCGCTGCCTTGCGTGGTCGCGGGGTTCTGTCGTTCGTTCACCCCTCCATGCTCGGAGAGTGCCACTATTCTCGGTAGTACCCACTATTTACTGCGGTACTTACCTTCTTGTAAGGGGCGATCAGTCATGGCCAAGGCGCCGAGGTGCGGGCCTTACATCTGCGGCGTCGACGCCGCGCTCGACGTGGTGAGCGGCAAGTGGAAGGGGCTGATCCTCTGGGAGCTCGACACTCATCGTGTACGCCGCTTCGCCGAGCTCCGTCGCGGTCTGCCGGGAGTGAGCGAGAAGATGCTGACCCAGCATCTGCGGGAGATGGAGGCCGACGGCCTCGTGCACCGGGAGGTCTACGCCGAGGTGCCGCCGCGGGTGGAGTACTCGCTGACCGAACACGGACGCACGCTCAATCAGGCGCTCGGGCCGCTGGGCGCGTGGGGGACCGAGCGCATCCGCCGCGAGGCCATCGATATGGTCGACGTGGCCGCAACCTCGCGCCGCTAGGCCATTTCCTTGCGCGTCCCGCGTCCTCACGCTCCGAAGACCGGTAGCAGCAGCTGAGAGGCAGCGGGCCGAAAAGATCACCCGGCCTTGCGGCATCACGGGCAACACGCCTTGCGGGCAGGGCGGTTCGGCCGACCATGGGGCTGTCACGGTGTCGGCCTTCCGGCTATACCGTGTGACCATGTCCGCGTTCATACAACAGCTTCCTGCCCTGATCGGTGTGGTGGTCGGCGCCCTCGGCTCGTACCTGGCGATCACGCGGGGCGACGCGGCCCGCTTCCGCCGCGAGCAGGCGGCCCGTTGGGAGGAACGGCGGCTGGCGGTCTACGCCGACTACGCCAGGGCGCTCAAGAAGACGGTCACCCTGGCGTACCGGATCGCCGCGCATCTCGGCAACGACCCCCACCCGCACCCCCTGTCGCCCGAGGAGGCGGCGCCTCACCTGGCCGAGGCCGCTGTCGCCCGGGATCCCGCCGGGGAGGCCCTGTTGATGCTGGGGAGTCCGGACGTGGTGGAGAAGGCCCGCGAGTGGGTCGTCGCGGTGATGGACATGGAAGCCTTCCTGCGCGAGGGGACCGTCAGCCCCGCCACATGGTCAGCGATGCTCCAGCGCCAGCGCACCGCGCGCGAAAGGTATTACGCGGCCGTCCGGAACGACCTTGCGCTCCCGCCCGGCCACTCCGGGGAATGGCAGCTCCCGTCGGCCCAGGGTTCCTGAGGACGCATCGCCCTTGGCCCCCGGGCCGACGACTCCGGGCGCCGCGCCCGTCCCCGCGCCCGCGTCTCGAGCGGTCGCCACGGGCGGACGCGCTTCCCCTTCCCCGCGCGAAAGTCCAAGTCCGCCGTGGACGCATCCATGGACAGCCCCGGCCACTCCGCCGGTACGGTGTGCCGCAGTTCGTGGTCTAGACCACTCTGGAGGTCTCGTGACAAGGCACAGAACGGTCCGCCTGTCCCTCGCAGCAGCAACCTCGGCCGCCGCCCTGACTGTGGGCATCCTCTCTCCCGTCCAGCAGGCCGGGGCGGCGCCCACCGCCCCGCTTCCCCCCGTCTCCCCCACTCCCCGGTCGATCGACCGCGCCGGCGCCGACGCGGTCGTCACCGACCGGGTGTTCGTCGTCGCCGACGCCCGCACCGACGCCGCCGCCCGCGACCGTCTCGTCGCGGAGCTGAAGCGCCACGGCGCCGGCCGGGTCGATGTCGTCGCTCCGGATCGTGAACCTGCGGCCACGAGCGGTCTGTTGACCGTGCGGCTCGGTCCGGGGGACCGGCCCGACATCGCCGCGGCCCTCGGCGACACCGCCGTTCCCGACGGTGCGGAGGGCTACGCCGTGCGAGTCGCGGGCTCCGGTGGGGCGGGGCACCGGATCGCCCTCGCGAGCAAGGACGCCGCGGGCCAGTTCTACGCCGTGCAGACGCTGCGCCAGCTGTTCGTACCCGGCGACGACGGCTGGAAGGTGGCCGGCGCCGAGGTCAGCGACTTCCCGTCCATGCCGTTGCGCGGCACCATCGAGGGGTTCTACGGCACGCCCTGGACGCACGCCGAGCGCCTCGACCAGATGGACTTCTACGGCGCCGTGAAGGCCAACACGTACATCTACGCACCCAAGGACGATCCATATCACCGCGGCAAATGGCGCGAGCCCTACCCCGCCGACAAGATCGCCGAGCTCGGTGAGCTGGTGCGGCGGGCGACCGCCAACCACGTCCGCTTCACCTTCGCCGTCTCCCCCGGCGAGTCCATCTGCTACTCCGACGCCGCCCACCGCAAGGATCTCAAGGCCAAACTCCAGGCGATGTACGACCTGGGCACCCGGGCGTTCTCCATCCCCTTGGACGACATCAGCTACACCCGCTGGAACTGCGAGGGCGACAGGGCGGCCTACGGCGAACCGGGCCGGCGGGCCGCCGCGGAGGCACAGGTCGACCTGCTCAACGACGTGCAGCGCACCTTCGTCGCCACCCACCCCGGCGTACGGCCCCTTCAGATGGTGCCCACCGAATACGGCGACCTGACGGACACCGCGTACAAGCAGACGATGCGGGCCACCCTCGACCCCGCGGTCGAGGTGATGTGGACGGGCACGGACGTCGTGCCGCCGAGCATCACCAACCAGCAGGCGGAAGGCGCTGCGAAGCTGTTCGGACGAAAGGTCTTCGTCTGGGACAACTATCCCGTCAACGACTTCGGCAACACCCGGGGCAGGCTGCTGCTCGCCCCGTACGACAAGCGCGAAGCGGGCCTGTCCGCGCATCTCGCCGGCATCGTCGCCAACCCGATGAACCAGCCGTACGCCAGCAAGGTCGCGGTCTTCGGCGCGGCCGACTTCGCCTGGAACGACGCGGCGTACGACGCGCGGGCGAGCTGGCCGCGTGCCATGGCGTACCTAGCGAACGGCGATAGCGAGGCGACCGAGGCGCTGCTGGTCCTCGGCGACCTCGAGCACATGGCGCCCACGTTCGGCGCCACTCCCTGGCAGGAGCAGGCGCCGGAACTCGCGCGCCGGGTGGCCCGGTTCTGGACGTCGTGGGACGCCGGGAACCGAGCGGAGGCGGTCGCGTCCCTGCGCGGCTACGCGACGAGGATCGAGCAGGCGCCGGCCGTCATCCGGAGCGGCTCCGTGGAGCGTGGTTTCACCGTGGACGCGGCGCCGTGGCTCGACGCCACCGAGCTGTGGGGCAGGGCGATGGTGCGGATGCTGGACGCGCTCGAAGCCCGGCAGGCCGGTGACCGGGACGGGGCCGAGGACTTGCGGGGCGAGTCGGTCGAGATCCAGCGGCAGGCCACGGCCGTACGAGTGGACCCGCCGCGCAACTCCTGGGGCTCCGCGCAGCCCAAGGTGGGCGACGGTGTGCTCGACGTGTTCCTCGTGCAGGCCGAGGTCCGCCTCCAGCTGTGGGACGTCGCCGGCGGCGGGGAGAACCTCGCGCCGAAGGGCAGGGCGACGTCGTCCAGCGTCGAGCAGAACCTCGACCGCCTGGCTGCCCGGCACGTCAACGACGGTCTGATGGGCACGCGTTGGGCGTCCGGCTACACCGATGACGAGTGGGTGCAGGTCGAACTCGCCGCACCGTCGAAGGTGGCCGCCGTGACGCTGGCCTGGGAGAGCGCCTGCGCCACCGAGTACACGGTCCGGACGTCCGTGAACGGCACGGACTGGAAGACCGTTGCCACGCAGCGCCCCGAAGAGTGCGGCAACGATGTCGTGCGGCTTCCGGCTGACGACGAAGCCGTGCGCTACGTGCGGATGCAGGGCGTCGACCGGAAGACGACCTGGGGCTACTCGATCCACGAGCTGGGCGTGTACGGGGCGCCCGCGTCCTGAGGCCCGGCATCGGGCGGCCGCATCGCCACCAGGCCGCCCGATGCCGGCACACCGCGCGGCCGTGGCCCTCCGCGGCCGCCGCCGCGAGCCACGAGCCGGGCTACGGGCTACGGGCTACGGGCTACGAGCTACGAACGGCCCCTGCCGCGTCAGCCCGGGAGCTCCGTGCGCTCCCACCATTCGTACACCGGCAGTTGGCCCTCGTCGGTGTTCTGCGTGCGCGTCGTGGACTTGAAGTGCTCGTACCCCCCGCGGAACGGGATTTTGAGCTCCTGCCCCGGGTCGTCCACGGGAACGATTCGCTCGGGGAGGTCATCCGGGCCGCCCTCCAGGACAGCCTTCATCGCGTCGCTCATGGAGGTCAGTTTCCCCGTGCGGCTGTCCCTCTTCGCCACGACGCGCCGGGGCCTGCGGGTCCGGCGTCAGGACGGGGAGGAGCTGCGGGCGTTTGGCCGTGCGGCCGTCGCCGGACGAGCGGCCGCGCAGTCGGCGGCCGAGCCACGGGCCGAGGAAGGCCGCTGCCCAGCGCAGCTCGGCGGCGACCCTCCCCCGGGCGGGGGAAGCCGGCGCGACCGGCGGCAGAGGGTGCGTCCAGGTGTCGTCGCTGCCCGGCAGCGCGAGGGCGTGTGCGACGGCGGCGGCGATCCGGGCGTGCCCGAGCGGGCTCGCGTGGAGGCGGTCCGGACTCCACAGCCGGACGTCGGTGACCACCGCGTGGCGGCCGGTCTCGGCGACGACGACGCCGTGGCGCCCGGCCGCGCCGCGTATCCGGTCGTTGAGCGCGGCGACGCGGGGGCCGAGCGGAGCGGCGAGCGGGGTGATCCGGGTGACGTCGGGGAAGGTGACGGTGGCGACGCGGGCCCCCTGGGCGGTGAGCGCGGCGAACACCGCCTCCAAGTGTGCACCGACCTCGTCGGCGTCGAACCGTGGCCGCAGCAGGTCGTTCACACCGGCGACCACGGTGGCCAGGTCGGGCCGCAGCGCGAGGGCGGGGGCGAGCTGCTCGGTGCGGACGTGGCGGGCCAGGCGTCCTCGTACGGCCAGATTGGCGTACCGGATGCCCGGGTGGTGGCGTGCGAGGTGTTCGGCGAGCCGGTCGGCCCAGCCGCGCAGGCCCACCGTGTCGTCGCCGTCGCCGAGTCCCTCGGTCTGGCTGTCCCCCAGGGCGACGTAGCGCAGGCCCTCCGCTTCACTCGCGGACATCGGCGGCTGCCCTTTCGCGCAGGACGGCGATGGTGCGTACGCACCAGTCGTGGTTGCCCTGCTCGAAGGCGAGGCCGCGCAGGCATGTCAGGTAGGGGCCGACGCGTGCCCCGTGGCGGAGGAACTCCTCCTCCGTACGGTCGCCGCGCATGGTGCCCAGCAGTTTGCCGAACAGTTCGACCTTCGCCTCGGCCATGGCCGCACGCTCGGCGAGCCGGCCGATCAGTGTGTCCGTGTCGACGTGGTCGGCGGCCTGGACCTTGACGACGAGGTCGTCGCGCATGAACGACGGTTTGGCGGCGGTACCGGTGAAGTGGTCGAGTTCGGCCAGCCCGGCGTCGGTGACCTTGAACAGGCGCTTGTTGGGCCGGTTCTCCTGGACGACCTCACGGCCGGTGATCAGCCCGTCCTTCTCCAGGCGGGTGAGCTCGGCGTAGAGCTGCTGCGGCTGGGCGTGCCAGAAGTTCGCCACACCGAGGTCGAACGCCTTCACCAGCTGGTATCCGCTCAACTCCTCGTCGAGCAGCGCCGCCAGAACAGCGTGCCGCAAGGCCATCGAGCCCGCCTCCTTCTTGCGCTCGTGCACGGACACCGACCATGATACTCATGAATCTGACTAGTCACTTTCATGAGTAGAGACGAATCTCGGCGACCAGGCAGGAAAGAGACACCATGGCTACCGCAGCAGAGCGCTTCCGCACCGCCGTCGACACCCGTGACCTCACGGTTCTCGACGAGCTGTTCACCGACGACATCCGCTTCTACAGCCCTGTGAAGTTCACGCCGTTCGAGGGGAAGCCGATGCTCCTCGGCCTCTTCGGCGTCCTGATGCGCGTGTTCGAGGACTTCCGTTACATCGGGCACTACGACGGCGCGGCAAAGACCGGCGCGGACGGCGTAGAGGCCCCGTCGGCGATCCTGCCCTTCCGCGCGACCGTGAACGGCAAGCAGATCCACGGCATCGATCTGCTGCACTTCGACGACGACGGCCGGATCAAGGAGTTCACCGTCATGGTCCGGCCGCAGTCGGCCGTCCACGCGCTGGGCGAGGCGGTCCTCGCCGGACTGGTCGCCGACGGCCTGGTCCCGGCGCCTCACGGCCGATGACGGTCCGCGCCGACCGGCGACCGCCCGGGCCGGCAGGGCGGTGGGGTTCCCCACGCCACGGCCCCGGGCGGCCGCCGGGCCGCTCAGCGGGCGGCGAATGCCGTGACGACGTCCGCCGCGCCGAGCAGCCGCACGCGTGACGCGTCCAGCCGCTGCGGGTACAGCGCGAAGACTTCGCACCCGTCGGGGAGTTCGACGTCCCCGCGCAGGAGGAAGGCCAGCCCGGCCCCGGACGCAGGGCACTTGGTATCCCCGCCCATGTCCGTGTCCGGTGAGCCGATGCGGGCCGCGAAGGCGGACACGTCCTCGCCGTCCCGGCGTACGTACACGACCGAGGCCGCGTCCTCGTGGCGCAGCACCACCCGGGACGCACGGGCCGCGGCCTGCAGGCGGGCCAGTTCGCCCAGGCTCACGCGGGCACCCGAAGCGAACAGCTCGGTGAGGCTCCGGCCCAGCGTGGCCAGGGCCGTCGAGTGACGCCACACGGAGTGCTGTGTACCGGTCACGCCCTTGGCGACGTCGAGCCAGCGCATGGTCCGTGCCCGCAGGTCGACGACGAGCGGCACGCAGGCACGTTCGCCGCCGGTCAGGTCGAAGCGCTGCTCGACGGAGCGCGGTTCGAAGACCGGGCCCGCGCCTCCGGGCGCGTCGCGGACCATGAGCCCGGCGAACGCCTCCGCCAGGTCCCCGAAGGGCACGTTGTTGTACGAGTAGACGACCGCGACCGCATGGCGCACCCCGGCCGCGGCGAGCCGCTCCAGGTCGAGGTCGACGAACTCGCTCGCGCCGAGCGGCGGCGGCGCGTCCTGGAGGTCGCCGGAGTGCACGGCCGCGTCATGGGCGTACCGCAGGTTCGTGTAGTCGCAGACGCCGACGTGCTGCCAGTCGGCGTCGAACATCGCCACCGACAGATCGAGGTCGGTCCGGCCCGAAGTGGCGCTCTCCGTCCAGTGGAGGAACAGCCGCAGCGTCCGGCCGTCCGGCACTGCCAGTTCACTTCCGCGCGGCAGGGTCACGAAGGCACGGGAAGCGGTGCGCTCCGTGAACGGGGCCATGACACGGGCCAGTTCGGCGTCGAGGACCGCCGTATCCACGCGCTGCCCCGTGCCCGCCCGACGGGACAGCTCCGCCGAGAGCACGCCGACGACGTCCTCCACCGGAGACGCGGTCAGTGCCGCGCGTTCGTCGTCCGCGACGTGCGCCTTCGCCGACGCGCCCTTGGGGAAGAACACCCGCACCGGCTGTTCCCGCGTGCGGACGCGGAGCGCGCCCAGCGCGGACAGCAGCACCGCAGGCGCCACCCGGCCGATAACGCCGCTCAGCGCGGTGACGACCGCCTGTCCCTCCCTCTCCCTGCCGTCGGCGAGCCGGAGCAGATGGTCGAGCCGGCGGACCAGTTCACCCGGGCGCTGCGCCAGCAGCACGACGGCACCGGTGACATCGGCCGACGCGAGGGCGGCCTCCACCTGCCCGCTCCAGCCGTGCGCGGTGACGACCGGTCCGGTGGCGTCGATGGCATCGGTATCGGCAGCCGCCGCGCGCAGCACGGCGGAGAAGGTGTCGTCCCCGAGGCGGGTACCACGGAGCGCGGCGAAGGCCAGCGCCGCACGTGGGTGACGGGCTGCGTACTCGAAGGGGTGCAGACGCTCGGCCGCGTGGATCCAGGCGCGGCGGTGGCGTCGCATGTCCTGGGCCGCCTGGGCCGGGTCGAGCGCGTCGAGCAGGGACAGCAGTCCTCGGCGCAGCGGGCGGGGCACGGCCGCGAACCGCGGGACCGAGACCAGTCCGGCGTCGCCGCCGGAGCGCAGGGCAAGGACGCGCAGCACGTCCGTCGCGGTGTCGACGAGTCGGGCCGCGTACGGCAGGGTCGCGGTCAGGTCGTCGGGGTCGTCGAGCAGCCAGGCGACGAGCCGGGCCCTCGTCTCCCGTCCGGGGACTGCGGCGGGCAGCGTGTCCAGGCCGGTGCGGGAGCGTGCGGCCAGCAGGGAGGTCAGGTCGTCGGCGTCCTGCGGGCGCGGAGCACCGGTCCGCGCGAGCAGGGTGTCCAGTTCGTACGCGGCATCGGCCTGACGTGCGGTCAGGTCCCCGCCGAGACAGAGCAGACGCATGCGCCGGGGAGCCGCGCGTCGCCCGAACGGCCGCCGTGGGCGCTTGGGCTTCAGGAACGGGTCGGCGGGATCGATACGGCGCTGGCACACCGGGCAGGCGGTGAAGTCGGCGCCGTCGAAGCACGTACCGCACACCAGGTGCGCGCACGGCGAGACGGGCACGACGGAGCCTTCCGTACCGCAGAGCACGCACGGCTGCGCGGGCTCCTGGAAGAGCACCGTCAGCACGCGGTCGACGTAGTACCGGTACGGGTCGGCCGGAGTGGTTTCCGGGAAGCCGCTGAACAGCGGCTCATGGGGCCGATCGGCGCCCAGTGCCTGGTCGATGTCGTGCAGCAGGGCACGGCCCGCCGCTCCGAGGGCTCGCGTGTCGAGCGCCGCGAACGCGGCCCGCAGAGCGGGTGCGACGAGGTAGCCGCGGTCGGCGAGGTCGGCCTCCAGCAGTGCCGCGCCGGCCTCTCCGGCCGGGTCGGACACCGCGCCGGTGCCGGTGCCGGGCAGGTAGACAGCACCCCGGCGGGACAGCAGTACGGCGGCGAGAGCGTGCGGCCGGGCGGTGCCGGCGACGGTGACGGACATGTTCGGATCCCCCCTCCCGGACAGTGGCCGGGTGTTGCGCGGGGCGGGAAGTGAGCACGCTGATTCGTCAGAAGAAGTCAGAAGGAAGCACACCCGGGAGCCGCCCCGCGCAGCATGAAGCTAGCAGCGGCCACGCGGGCCGATCACCTGCTTTTCCGCGTGTGGACCCGGCGGCTTTGGGGGCCCACACTGCCGGACACGCCGACTCGCCGACTCGCCGACTCGCCGACTCGCCGACTCGCCGACTCGCCGACTCGCCCGCCGGAGCATGCCCCTTGCCCCTTCGCCCCCCGGGCGCGACACGCCGCCGCCCCGGCCGGGCCCGTTCAACTCGCTTTGATACGACGGACACTGTGACCGGGGCTTCATGCCGCTGGATGGACAGCCTCAGCCACGGCCGACCACCAGAAGGCGTATGAAGAGGATCCCTGTGGCAATCTCCCGTCGTGCCTCGCTCACCGCGCTGGCAGCCCTCGCCGCCGCCCCGCTCACCGGATGCGCCGCCCCCCGCGCCGACGCGGCGCCACCGAAGGCATCCGCCTCATCCAGGACGACGTCACCGCCGAAGGCGTCCGCAGCGCCATCGAGCCGTGCATTCGCCCGGCTGGAGCGGGAGTTCGATGCCCGGCTCGGTGTGTACGCCGTCGACACGGGCAGCGGGCGGACCGTCACCCACCGGGCCGACGAGCGCTTCGCCTACTGCTCCACCCACAAGGCACTGACCGCTGCCGCGGTGCTCGAGCGGAACTCCTTGGCCGGCCTCGACGAACTCGTGCGCTACACCCGTGACGACCTGGTCGACCACTCACCGGTCACGGAGAAGCACGTCGACAGCGGCATGACACTGCGCGCCGTGTGCGACGCCGCCGTCCGCTACAGCGACAACACCGCCGCGAACCTCCTCTTCGACGAGCTCGGCGGGCCCAAGGCCTTCCAGGCCACGCTCGCCGCCCTGGGTGACACGGTCACGCACGCCGACCGTCTCGAGACCGCCCTCAACGAAGCCACGCCGGGCGACATCCGCGACACGAGCACCCCGCGCGCCCTCGCCGGCGACCTGCGCGAGTACGTCCTCGGCGACATTCTCGACGCAGAGAAGAAGGCGCTGCTGACCGACTGGCTCAGGCGCAACACCACGGGCGACGCGCTCGTACGCGCCGGTGTCCCTGACACCTGGGTGGTCGGCGACAGGAGCGGCGGAGGCGGCTACGGCACCCGCAACGACATCGCAGTCGCCTGGCCGCCCGTGGCCGCCCCCTTCGTCATCGCCATCCTGTCCAGTCGCGCCGCCGAGGAGGCGGATTACGACGACAGGCTCGTCGCGCGAGCCGCCGAGGTGGTGGTGGTGGCCACCCTGGCGTAGGCGAACCCCTGCCAGAGGACCAACGCGAACTCCGGTCCGTGGGCGCGTCGCCCGCGCGGGCGGCCCGGGACCGGGACGGGTCGTCGGAGCAGGCCAACGCCGCCCCGACGGCCCCGTGGCGCGACGGACGAGTCACACCTCGATCCGGGGGAACAGCGGAGCGGCCGCCGGGAGGACTCCGCAGACGGCCGTGCACTGCTCCCTGATACGGGCCGCGGCCCCCGGCAGGAACGGGTCCAGCCGGTCGCCCAGCACCAGACATGCCTGCAGGAGGGCGTCGAGAGCCCGGTCCAGGCGCTCCCCCGCGTCGGGGTCTCCCGCTCTCTCCGCCTTGGCCGACTCCCAGGGCCGTGTGGCGTCGATGCAGCGGTTGGCCTCCTCAACGATCGTCCACACCGCGGCCGCCGCCCCGCGGAAGTCGAAGCCGGCGAGGGCCGCCGCGATCAGCCGGGGGCTGTCCTCGCACGCCTCGGCCAGTGGCTTCGAGGTGAGCGCGAGGGGACGCGACACCGGAGGACGGCCGTCACGGTAACGGTGGACCATGGTGACGACGCGGTTCACCAGGTTGCCCAGCCCTCCGGCGAGGTCGCTGTTGGCGCGGTCCACGAGACGGTCCCGCGTGAAGTCCGCGTCGCCCACCCTGGGTACGTCACGCAGCAGCCACCAGCGGACCGCGTCCGTGCCGGCATCGGCGGCCAGTTCCGCCGGATCGACCGTCGTACCGCTCGACTTGCTGATCTTGCGGCCGTCGACGGTGAGATAGTCGTGGACGAGGATGTCGGTCGGCAGCGGCAGCCCCGCCGACAGCAGCATCGCCGGCCAGTACACGGCGTGGAACCTGACCACGCCCTTCCCCGCCAGGTGGACGCGCCTGCCGCTCCCGCGCCACCACTCGTCGAACGCCTCGTCCCCGGTGCCGTACCCGAGGCTGGTGACATAGTTGCCGAGCGCGTCCCACCACACGTAGACGACCTGGTCGGGGTCGCCGGGGACGGGGATGCCCCACCCGCGGGCGCGGCTCTGGGAGCGGGAGACGGAGAAGTCGTGCAGACCGCCCTCGATCAGGCCGAGGACCTCGTTGCGGCGTGAGGCGGGTTCGATCCGCAGGCGTCCGTCCGTGATCAGTTCCCGCAGGGTGCCGGCGTAGCGGGAGAGCCGGAAGAACCAGTTCTCCTCGGACACGGGCCGGGGCTCCGTCCCGTGGTCGGGACACCGGCCCTCGTCCAGGTCGGCGGGAGTCCAGAACTGCTCGCAGCCGACGCAGTACAGCCCCTCGTAATGTCTGCGGTACAGGTCCCCCGCGTCGGCGCACCGCTGCCACAGCCGCTCCACACCGGCGCGGTGGCGTGGGTCGCTGCTGGTGCGGATGAAGTCGTCCGACGACAGGGCGAGCGGTCCCCGCAGGGCGGCGAACGCGGCGGCGTTGCGGTCGACCAGTTCCTGGACACCGATGCCCTCCGCCTCCGCCGCGAGGACGTTCTTGAGGGAGTTGTCGTCCGTGCCGGTCAGGAAGCGGACCTGCTCGCCGGACTGCCGGCCGTGCCGGGCGAGCACGTCCGCCTGGACCAGTTCCAGGGCGAAGCCCAGATGCGGCCGGGCGTTGACGTACGGGATGGTCGTGGTGATGTAGGTACGGGTAGCGGTCATGGAAGCCTCCTCCTGTCCCGGGCGGGGCTTCCACCTGCGCATACGCGAAAGAGGCCCCGTCTCCGGGGCCTCGGTACGTCACACGTCCGACTCAGCAGCCCCTTCTGCGGGGCATCATCGGGAACGCGTGCGTGGTCATGCGGGGAGGCTAACAGAGCCCGGCGGGGCGGGTCCGGTCAATTTCCGTCGGCAGCGCCGTGCGCCTTCTCACGCGGCCAAGGCGCGGTCGATGCGACGCAGGACCGTCTTGTGGATGACATGCCTGCGCAGCCCGTCCAGTTCCAGCCGTGCGTCCCCGGTGCCGATGTGCGCGAGCGCCACCACGCCGGCTTCCGCGACCCTCACGGCGTACGCACCGGAACGCGGCAGCCCCCTCAGCGAGGTCCCGACGAGGCGGGCGAGCGCGTCGCAGGTGTCGTCACGGGGTGGTAGCAGCGACAGCAGCCACGCGAGCGCCCGCAGCGCCTGCACGTTGTACGGGTCGTAGGGCGCGGGGCGCTGCGAGCCCCGCAGCGGCACGGTGCGCTCCCGGCCGACGAGTTCGAACCAGCCGTGCACACGCCGACGGACCGACTCCGGCCCCGCCGTGTCGAGCAGCTGCCGGCCTGCGTCGAGCCACTTGGCCGACGGCGCGCCCGCGCTGAGCGGGGCCCTGTGGCCGAGCAGCCGCTGCCAGGGCCCACCGCCCGCCACCGCGTCCTCGAGAGCCTGATCGGCCCATGCCTCGCCGGGGTTGAGCACGGGACCGGGGAAGTGCGTGAGCAACTCACGCAGGGCCGGTTCGGCGTGGTGGTCGATCACGGTGCGCCGGAAGACCGCGAGTACCGCCGGACCGGGTATGCGTCCGGCTTCGATCTCGGCGTCCGCGAGCTCCCACTCCCGGTGCCCGAACGCCACGTACTCCCCGCCCAGTTGCGTGAGCGCGGCCTGGCGCTCCGCGGCCATCAGCTCCGGATCGAGGCCGCGGGCCACACCGGTCGCCACCACCAGCAACTCGGACCTGAGATAGGAGGTGTTCCTGCGGAAGGCCTCGGGGGACGGCTCCTCCCCCGCCGCCGTACGGGCATGCCACTCGGCCCAGATGCCCGCCAGGTCCAGCCGGTCACGGTCCGGCAGCCTCCGCAGCCACGTCATGGCCTCGCTACCCGGCCCGGTCATGGAGCCGTTGTGGCACGCGGCCTCCATGACCGACCGTGCCAGCCCGGCAAGGTCTCCGCGCTCCGCGAACCCGCGGTGGACCGCAGCCTGGTCCAGCAGTATGTCGGGGTGGCTCAGCCATCTGCTCATGATCAGGAGCGTAGAAGACACCACTGACACCGCCCGACCCGCGGCGTCAGGGCGCCTCTGCGCCCTCCGGCGCCGTGAGCCGGGCCACCTCGCGCATGGTGCGCAGGATCTCCGGCCGCGCCGCCGGGCGGGAGGCGAGGCCCCGGGGGCCGGGGTGCCAGGTCGCCAGGGTGCGGACCGCAGGGGCGTAGCGGGCGACGTACGCGGCCCAGCCCGCCTGGGCGCTCCGGCCCATGGGCACGACGACCTCCAACTTCGGCAGCAGCGAGATCACTTCGTGGAGGAACGGCACCGCGCGCTGCACTTCCGTACGTCCCGCCGTGGTGATCCGGTCGGCCGTGCCCAGGTACCACGGCACGACGTTCCAGTGCAGGGAGTGCTCGTAGGGCAGCCCTGCCTCGCGGCGGAGCAGCCAGCAGTTCTGGGCGGTCGGGTCGTTGTTGTCGACGGAGATGATTCCGCTGCCCGTGGGCCGCAGGCCCGCCTCACTGCCCCCGGCCGTCCGGCCGGGCGCCTCCAGAAGGAAGAGACTGCGCGCCTCGACTCCGCCGGAGGCCGGGTCGAACCACGGAACGGACTCACCCTGACCCAGCCGTTCACGCAGGTCGGCCACCCAGTCGTTGAGCGGCCGCACCGACGGACCGGTACGTACTGCCTTGAGCCGCGCGGTGAGGAAGACGGGATCCCGCAGGCTGCGGGGAGCCGTGGTGGGCGCGAAGCCTTTCGGAGACATGTCGCGCAGTATGCCGCTCACTGCCACGAGTCAGCGTGAATTGCCCGCGCGTGCCGCCGAGTTGGTCGCACCTTCCGCCCCGGAGGCCGCCACGGCGTCGAGCTCGTCGATCGCCTGAGCGGCATCCGCGCGTACCTCCGCGTCGGGGTGACGGAGCAGCGGCTCGACGGCCGCCCTGGCCGCGGGCTCATGGGTGGCCGAGAGGACGAAGGGCACGTAGGTCAGTTCCCGTGGGTGCAGCACCACCGTCACGTCGGCGATCGGCCCGAGGAGCGCGTACGGAATCCGGTAGCGGACGACCGCGTGGGACAGGGCGTTGAGGCCGGCCTCCTGTACGTCGCGGTCACGCTGCGAGGTGACCGCCTCGACGAGAACCGCCACCACCCTTTCGGCATCCGCCTGTTCGAGGCAGCCGGCCTCCAAGAGGTCGCCGAGTTCGTCGGCCGCCACATCACGACGCACCGCGTCCTTCGCGGTATCGCGGTCGACGAGGTCCGTGCGGTCGAGCGTCGCACAGAGGACTTCCACGCGGTCGAGGGGAGCGCGGCGGTGTCGTGAGACGGCCATGCGCCCAGTGTCGCAGCCGCTCACGTCGTGGGCATGCCGTCCGGGAACGCCTGTTCCGTCCAGATCGTCTTGCCGGAGCGGGTGTAGCGGGTGCCCCAGCGCTGGACGAGCTGGGCGACGATGAACAGCCCGCGGCCGCCCTCGTCCTCGGCGGTGCTGTGCCGCAGGTGGGGTGAGGTGTGGCCGGTGTCCGCCACCTCGCACAGGAGCGTGCGGTCACGGATCAGGCGGAGTTGAAGGGGTCCCTCCGCGTACCGGACCGCGTTGGTGACCAGTTCGCTGACGACCAGCTCGGTCGAGAACGCCAGTTCCTCGAGGCCCCAGGTGCTGAGCTGCCCGGTGATGAGTTCCCGTGCGCGTCCTGCCGCCACCGCTTCCGCGGGCAGCTCCCACATCGCGACCTGGCCGGCGTCGAACTCACGGGTACGGGCCAGGAGGAGAGCGGTGTCGTCGGCGGTCGTGCCGCCCGGCAGGAGTTCGGTGACCACCCGCTCGCACAGTTCTTCCAGGGGCAGGTCCCGGTGTTCGGCAAGCACTTGGCCCAGCATGTCGAGCCGCTCGTCGATGTCGCGGTCGCGGGCCTCGACCAGGCCGTCGGTGAACAGGGCGAGGAGGCTGCCCGCGGGCAGGTCGATCTCCATCGACTCGAACGGCAGGCCGCCGAGTCCCAGTGGCGGTCCCGCGGGCAGCTCCGGGTAGTGGTACGAGCCGTCCATGGCCACGACCGCCGGCGGCAGATGCCCGGCCCGTGCCATCGCGCAACGCCCGGAAACCGGGTCGTAGACCGCGTAGATGCAGGTCGCGCCCGTCGTCACGTCGGGATGCGGGCCGGCCGCGACATACGCTCCCGCCGCCTCTCCCGCGCGCTCCTCCCCCGGTCCCTGGAACGCGTCGAAGGTGGGCACCACCAGGTCGTCCAGCCGGGCGAGGAGTTCGTCGGGCGCCATGTCCAGCTCGGCGAGGGCCTCCACGGTGGTGCGCAGCCGTCCCATCGTGACCGCGGCCGGGAGCCCGTGGCCGACGACGTCACCGACGACGAGCCCGACGCGTGCGCCGGACAGCGGGATGAGGTCGAACCAGTCGCCGCCGACCCCGGTGGCACCGTCGGTCGGCAGGTAGCGGTGCGCGACCTCGACGGCGGAGTGCCAGGGAAGGTGCTGCGGGAGCAGCTCGCGCTGGAGGGTGAGGGCCGCGGCGTGTTCGCGGGTGAAGCGGCGGGCGTTGTCGATGCATACGGCTGCCCTGGCCACCAGTTCGTCGGCAAGGGCGACCTCGCCGTTGTCGAAGACCGCCGGTCGGCCCTCACGGGTGAAGGTGACGAGGCCCAGCGTCTCGGAGCCGACGCGAAGCGGTACGACCAGCGCGTTCTCGTCGACCACCTTGCCGCCGGACGACAGGCTGCGGAGCTGCGGAGTCCCGGGCGGGTACTCGCGGACCGTGCGGCCGGCCCGCGCCGGCGCCCTGGCGACCCTGATGAAGCCGCCTCTCGGTGGCCAGCCCGTTTCCGGTTCGCCGCTTTCGAGGACGCCCGGTGCGACGTCGACCTCGACCGCGGAGGCGAAGCCGGGCACCGCCACGTCCGCGAGTTCCTGCGCGGTGACCACCGCGTCGAGGGTCGTGCCGACGCGGCGCCCGGCCTCGACCAGCAGGGCCAGCCTGTTCTGGGCGTCGTAGCGGTCGGTGATGTCGAAGGCGTCCTCGCAGACGCCCAGAACCCTGCCCTCCGCGTCCTCCAGCCGGTAGTACGAGCACGACCACAGGTGCTCCCTGCCGGGATCGCTGGGCAGCTGCCCGAGGAAATGCACGTCGAGCACGGGTTCGCCGGTGTCGAGGACCTGGCGCATGACCCCGTCGAGCGTGCGCGGATACCCCTCGGTGACGAGCGTGCCACCCGGGTACAGCTCGTCCGCGTGCGTGCCCCGGTACTGGGCGAACGGTCGGCCGATCTCCGCGCTGGAAGCGGCGTTCGCCCAGGCCAGCCGGAGATCCGTGTCGTAGATCGCCAGTCCGATCGGTGACTGGGTTGCCAGGCCGTCGAGCATCGCCAGGCGGGACTCCCACACCCGCAGCCGCTCGGACTCCGCGAGGACGAGAACCCGCGCGGCCGTCCCGTCGCCGGCCAGTTCGGACACCGCCGCTTCCACCGGGACGCCGTGACCGTCGCGGTGCCGCGCGAGCCGCGGCTCATGGCCGGGGAAGGACGACCCCGGAGCGCCGGGCTCCGGGGCGGGGGCGGAGACCGTACGGGGAGGGCCTCCCGTGGACGGAGCAGCGGCCGGTGCGGCCTCTGACGGACCGGGCGGCGGGCCGGACCCGACTGCGAGCGCGGTTCCGCACAGGAACACGTCGACAGGCCGGCCGAGGATGTCCTCGGGTCCGTATCCGAGCAGCGCCTCGGCCGCCGGGCTCCACCCGATGACCTTGTTGAGGGCATCAAGGACCACCGTGGCGGCGACAGCGATGTCGAGCGGGCCACGGAGATCCTCGCCCTCCATCGGTCTCCATGTCCGCCAGGCGCTTGCCGCGTCCCACGTGCCCGCAGCCTGCACAGACCCGTTCATCCTCTTCAGAATCTGCCTGCCCCGCCGGATGCACAAGCGTTGCCGGTGAGGCGGGGAGGCCGGGAGTGAGCCGCCGGGCGTCACCGGGGCGTGCGTCCCCGGTCAGGACAGGCAGTCGTGCCCCTCATCGGTCACCCGGGCTGCGCGTCCGTCTCGACGAGCCTGGCGAGGTTGTCGAGTGCCATGCGGGTGCCGGTCTCGTTGTCGGCGGCCGGGACGACGGCGGGAATGCCTTCGTGGACGATGACGACATCGGTGCCGCCGTCCGCGTCGGTGAGCGTGGTCGTCATCGTCATCTCCCCGCGGAGCGCCGGGTCCGCCGTCTCGAACTCGAGCACTTCGACGACCCTCTCGTTCGGGACCAGCTTGGTGAAACGGCCGTGGTAGGTGTCGGTGTGCGGGGCCGATTTGCCGGTGCCGGCCGGCGCGTCGTACGTGAGCGAGACACGGAACGTGCCGCCTTCGCGGGCGTCGAATGCGTGGATCCGGCTGCTCATTCCCTCGGGCACCCGCCATGTCGCGACGGCGTCGGGGTCCAGCAGCGCCCGGTAGACGACCGCGCGCGGGGCTCTCACGTGCCGGGACACCTGCGTCGAGTACGTCGAATGCATGGGCGGCAACGTATCGCTCCGGCGGCCGAGCCGGCCGTGGACGGGTCGACGCGTGTCCGCAACGGATGCGGGGCTTTCGGACCGGTATTCAGCCTGCCCGAGCCCCTCCCAAGGGGCGAACGACACGGGCGGACGCGCTCGGTCGATCGCAGGGGGAGCGGAAGACCCGCCCCCTGACGCGGAGCCCCGCCTTGCCGGCCGGGGGTCCGCTTCCTTCGCATCCGATCTAGCCCGGTCGGCGCTCGCCCTTGCCGGGTTCGTCGGGGTCGACACCTGTGAACGCGGAGTCGTCCTTCGTTCCACTTGGGCGCTGCGAGCGGCCCTTGCGGCCGGTGTCCCGCATGCCGTTCTCCGAGTCGCCGCCGTACTCCTCGCCGCTCGCGGTCTCGCTCTTCACGGTGTCGCCGGGAACGGATCCCTTCTCTTCCTTGGAGACCTTCCGGCCCTCGCCGGGGCTTCCCGCGTGCTCCTCGGCGTGGAAGGAACGCCGGGCGCTGGGATTGTCCTGCTTTCTGGTCCCGTCCACGTCCGGGGACCAGCCGTGATGCTCGCCGCCCTGGTGACGGCTCGGGCCCTCGCCCTGCGGGGGCTGTGATGACTTGGGTTCCTTGGCCATGGCCCGACCTGCCTGTCCGAAGTCGTGCGGGCACTCCTGTGGTGCCCAGGTGTAGTGCGATTCTCCCACTGACAGACAAGTCCGGCATACAGGATGAACCTCTCCCCCCTCACGCGCCCCGGCCCCGACCCGGCCCCGTCGGCCGGGGAACTTCGGTCACTGCTCGGCTCCACAGGCACCCGGCGAGTCGCCACCTGCCGCTCCCGGCCATGTGGCCCGAATCGTGATGCTTACGAGTGAAGTGGGGGCGCAATGCCCGCACCCGCGTACGGATGTGTTCGACCATCGCAGGCAGTCGGCTGTGCCGAGCGGCCGAAGAGGCAGCACCACTCGCGGGAGGGCCGCCATGCGTATCTTGCTCGTCGCCAGCGCGTACAACAGTCTCACCCAGCGGGTCCACGCCGAACTGCGTGACCGCAGGCACGCCGTGGCCGTGGAGGTGGCGCCGCACAGCGCGGCGGTGAGGGTCGCGGTACAGCGGCACCGGCCCGACCTTGTGGTGGCGCCCCTGCTGAAGGCCGTGGTCCCCCGGGACGTGTGGTCGGCGTACACCTGCCTCATCGTGCATCCGGGACCGGTGGGGGACCGTGGACCGTCCTCGCTGGACTGGGCGATCGACGAGGGCGTCGACGCGTGGGGTGTCACCGTGCTTCAGGCCGACGAGGAGATGGACGCCGGCGACGTATGGGCGACCGTCGGTCTTCCCGTCCCGAGGGTCGCCAAGAGCGACCTGTACCGGAACGAGGTTGCCGACGCCGCGGTCGAAGCGGTCCTGCTGGCCGTCGACCGTTTCGCGTCGGGCCACCACGTTCCGCAGCCGCAGAGCGGCCTTCCGCGGACGATCGCGGCGCGGACCCGACCGTACTTCCGTCAGGCGCTGCGCCGGATCTCCTGGCGAGACGACTCCACGGAAACGGTCCTTCGCAAACTGCGCGGCGCGGACTCCCAGCCCGGCGTGCTGGACGAGCTGCTCGGCGGCGAGTGGTTCCTCCACGGCGGGCACGCGGAGGACGCGCTGCGCGGCCGGCCCGGCGAGCTGTTGGCCACGCGGGCGGGTGCCGTCTGCCGGGCCACGGCCGACGGCGCGGTGTGGATCCCCGAACTGCGGGCACGCCGGGGCCCCGGGCTGCCACGCGCCTGCAAACTGCCCGCCACCGTCGCGCTGGCCGACCGGTTGCCGGCTCTGCCCGAGATTCCCGCGCCCCTGCACCCGGACGAGGACCGCACCACCTGGAACGACATCCGCTACCGGGAGGAGGGGCCGGTCGGGCTCCTTTCCTTCTCGTTCCCCGGCGGGGCCATGAGCACCGGTCACTGCCGCCGGCTGCTGGACGCCTACCGGGCGGCGTGCTCCCGCCCCACCGCCGTGCTGGTGCTCGGCGGCAGCCGGGACTTCTTCTCCAACGGCATCCACTTGAACGTGATCGACGCGGCGGCCGATCCCGCCGCGGAGTCCTGGGCCAACATCAACGCGATGAACGACCTGGTGGAAGCCGTTCTGACCACCACCGACCGGCTCGTGGTCAGCGCGATCGGCGGCAACGCCGCCGCCGGCGGCGTCATGCTCGCCCTGGCCGCGGACGAGGTCTGGTGCCGCTCGGGCTCCGTGCTCAACCCGCACTACCGGCGCATGGGTCTCCACGGGTCGGAGTACTGGACCTACACCTTGCCCCGCCGAGTGGGCGCCCCCATGGCGGAGCGGCTCACCGAGGAGGCCCGCCCGGTGTCCGCTGCCGCCGCGCAGCGCATGGGGCTCGTCGACCGGGTCGTCGACTGCGCTCCGCAGGACTTCACCGCCGAGGTCACCCGACTGGCGGTGCGGCTGGCGGCCCTTCCCGCCGCTCAGCTGCGCGTCGCCGCCAAGAAGGCGGAGAGCGAGCGCCGTGCGGCCACGAAGCCGCTGGCCGCCTATCGCGCGGAGGAGCTCGCGCACATGCTGCGCACCTTCTCGGATCCCGAGGCGCCGTACCACGCTCTGCGTCGTGCGTTCGTGCGAAAACAGGAGGCCCCCGCCGGCTTCGACGGCCCGGGTGCGGTGGCGGCGCACCCGGCCGACTGCTAGCAAGACCGGAGGCCCGTATGCGGTTTTTGCCGCGAACCTCCCAGGAGGCGTACTCATGAACGCAGGAACGCCGACCACGGTCGAAGAGCCCGTCGCATCCGGTACGCCCGGCAGCGACGAGTCGCCGATCCACATCCTCTGGATCAACGCCGGGCTGAGCTGCGACGGCGACTCGGTCGCGCTGACGGCAGCCATGCAGCCCAGCATCGAGGAGATCGCGCTCGGCGGTCTGCCGGGCCTGCCCAAGATCGCCGTCCACTGGCCGCTGATCGACTTCGAGTGCGGGCCCGTCGACGGGGCGGACACCTTCATCGAGTGGTTCTTCAAGGGCGAGCGCGGCGAGATCGACCCGTTCGTGCTGGTGATCGAAGGGTCCGTGCCCAACGAAGCGATCAAGCAGGAAGGGTACTGGTGCGGCTTCGGTGACAACCCCGAGACGGGCCAGCCCATCACCACCAGCGAGTGGATCGACCGGCTTGCGCCCAAGGCCCTCGCGGTGGTCGCGATCGGCACCTGTGCCACCTACGGCGGCATCCACGCGATGGCCGGCAATCCGACCGGTGCGATGGGCGTGCCCGATTACCTGGGCTGGGACTGGAAGTCCAAAGCGGGCATCCCCATCGTGTGCGTGCCCGGCTGCCCCATTCAGCCCGACAACTTCGCCGAAACCCTGACCTACCTGCTCTACCAGGCCGCGGGGTCCGCGCCGATGATCCCCCTCGATGACAAGCTCCGGCCGACGTGGCTCTTCGGCGCCACCGTCCACGAGGGATGCGACCGGGCCGGCTACTACGAGCAGGGCCAGTTCGCCACGACCTACGACTCGCCCAAATGCCTCGTGAAGCTCGGCTGCTGGGGCCCCGTTGTCAAGTGCAACGTACCCAAGCGCGGCTGGATGAACGGCATCGGCGGCTGTCCGAACGTCGGCGGCATCTGCATCGCCTGCACCATGCCCGGTTTCCCGGACAAGTTCATGCCGTTCATGGACGAACCGCCCGGCGGCAAGGTCTCCAGCACCGCCAGCGGCGTCTACGGATCCGTGATCCGCAGGCTGCGCACCATCACGGCGAAGACGGTGGACCGGGAACCCAAGTGGCGGCACACGGGCCAGAAGATCACCACGGGCTACCGGCCGCCGTGGTGACCCCTCCCCATGGGGCCACCACTCCCCCGTCCTGCTCGAAGAACTGACGAAGGGCACCGCACACACAATGGCATCCTCGACGACGACCGGTGACGGCACCGGCCTGGTGGAGATGGCCTGGGATCCGATCACCCGGATCGTGGGAAGTCTCGGCATCCACGCAAAGATCGACTTCAAGCAGAAGCGCGTCGCGGAGTGCTACAGCACCTCGTCGGTCTTCCGCGGCTACAGCGTCTTCATGCGCGGCAAGGACCCGCGCGACGCTCACTTCATCACCAGCCGGATCTGCGGTATCTGCGGCGACAACCACGCCACCTGCTCCGTGTACGCGCAGAACATGGCGTACGGCGTGAAGCCGCCGCACCTCGGCGAATGGATCATCAACCTCGGCGAGTCCGCCGAGTACATGTTCGACCACAACATTTTCCAGGAGAACCTGGTCGGGGTCGACTACTGCGAAAAGATGGTCCGCGAGACCAACCCTGGCGTCCTCGAACTCGCCGAACGCACGGAGGCGCCGCACGCCGCCGACCACGGCTACCGCACCATCGCCGACATCATGCGGTCCCTCAACCCCCTTGAGGGGGAGTTCTACCGCGAGGCGCTCCAAGTCAGCCGCTACACGCGGGAGATGTTCTGCCTGATGGAGGGGCGCCATGTGCATCCCTCCACGCTGTACCCGGGCGGCGTCGGCACGATCGCGTCGGTGCAGCTCTTCACCGACTACCTCTCTCGCCTCATGCGCTATGTGGAGTTCATGAAGCGTGTCGTCCCCCTGCACGACGACCTCTTCGACTTCTTCTACGAAGCGCTGCCGGGATACGAGGAAGTGGGCCGCCGGCGTGTGCTGCTCGGCTGCTGGGGAGCGCTCAACGACCCCGAGTACTGCGACTTCACCTACGCCAACATGAGCGACTGGGGCCGGCGCATGTTCGTCACACCCGGCGTCATCGTGGACGGCAAGCTCGTCACCAACGACCTGACCGAGATCAACCTCGGGATCCGTATCCTCCTGGGCAGTTCGTACTACGAGGACTGGCAGGGCCAGGAGCAGTTCGTCACCCACGACCCGCTCGGCAACCCCGTCGACCCGCGCCACCCCTGGAACCAGCACACCATCCCCGCGCCGCAGAAGCGGGACTTCGGCGACAAGTACAGCTGGGTCATGTCGCCACGCTGGTTCGACGGCAAAGAGCACCTGCCGCTGGACACCGGCGGTGGTCCGATCGCCCGCCTGTGGTCCACCGCCCTGTCCGGGCTCGTCGACATCGGATACGTCAAGGCCACCGGCCACAGTGTCCTCATCAACCTGCCCCGCACCATGACCAAGCCGGAGACCACCTTCGAGTGGAAGATCCCCCGGTGGAGCAACGCGCTGGAGCGCAACCGCGCCCGCACGTACTTCCAGGCCTACGCCGCGGCCGTCGCGCTGCACTGCGCGGAGAAGGGGCTCGAGGAGGTCCGCGCCGGACGCACCCAGACCTGGGAGAAGTTCGAGGTACCGGACGAGTCCATCGGCGTCGGTTTCACCGAGGCGGTGCGCGGTGTCCTCTCGCACCACATGGTCATCAGGGACGGCAAGATCGCCAACTATCACCCGTACCCGCCGACGCCGTGGAACGCCTCCACGCGCGACACCTACGGCACTCCTGGTCCCTACGAGGACGCTGTGCAGAACACACCGATCTTCGAGGAGAACCCGCCGGAGAACTTCAAGGGCATCGACATCATGCGTGCCGTGCGCAGCTTCGACCCCTGCCTGCCGTGCGGCGTCCACATGTACGTGGGCGCCGGCAAGACGGTGAAGTCGATGCACGTGCCCACCGGTCTGAGCGGCCTCGCCGGATGAGCGCGCTGACCGCGGAGCAGGCAGGCCGACAGGTCGAGGAGATCCTCGACCGGCTGGCCGCCACCCAGGACGCCGAAATCTGCACGGCGGCGGAGGAACTGGTGCGGGTGCTCATGGAGTTCTACGGTTCGGCGTTCGGCCGGGCGGTCGATCTGCTCCAACGTCCCCCCGCCCAGCCGCCCGGCACTCCGCTCGAGGGGCTCCTGGGCGACGAGCTCGTCGCCAGTCTGCTGAATCTGCACGGTTTGCACCCGGAAGACCTGCCTGCCCGTATCGCCCGGGCCCTGAACAGCATTCCGCACCCCGTCGAGAACGCGGGCTTCGATCCGTCGACCGGTGTGCTGCGCCTGAGCGTCAAGGCCTCGACGGGCTGCGGCTGCCCCAGCACCCAGGAGTCGGTCCGGCAGGCGGCTGTCGACGCGCTCGCGTGCTTCGCGCCCGAGGTGGCCGGTGTCGACATGGAGGCGGCGGCCGCCGCGCGCGAGCCGACGCTGCTCCAGATCGGCAGCGGCCCGCCGCACGCCGTCTCAGGTGGCCGCTCGTCGGCCACGGCGTCGTGAGCGCGCACCGGGTCGGCCCGGGAGTGCCGTTGCACCCCCCGGGCCGGCAGGGCCTGCACCGCTTCGCCACGCCACGGCGCCCCCGCGAAGAGCAGTGCGAACTGTGCGGGACGGCTCTCGTCGGTGAACGCCACCGGCACCTGGTCGACACGGAGAAGCGGGCACTGGCCTGCGCCTGCGGCCCGTGCTCCCAGTTGCTGGACCGCTCGGGCGGGCCGAACGGCCGCTTCCGGGCGGTCCCCGGCCGGTATCTGAGCGACCCGGGCCACCGGCTCGACGACAGCGCCTGGGAGAAGCTGCGCATTCCCGTCGGCGTGGCCTTCTTCCTGCGCAACTCCGCCCTCGACCGACTCGTCGCGCTCTACCCGAGCCCGGCCGGAGCCACCGAGAGCGAACTCGAGCCGTCGTCCTGGCAGACGGTCCTCGAAGGGACGCACCTTGGCGCGCTGCTCGAACCGGACGTCGAGGCCCTGCTGCTGCGACGCGAAGGCGGTCGCACCGAGTGCTATCTGGTGCCGGTCGACATCTGCTACGAACTGGTGGGCCGTATGCGACTGCGCTGGCAGGGCTTCGACGGCGGCGCGGAGGCCCGGGCCGACCTCGACGCGTTCTTCGCCCATGTCCGCGACACGGCGCGCGACGTACCAAGGAGCCGGTCATGACCGAGTTCTCCTTCAGTTGCACCGGCGTGCGTGCCGACGCGTACGCCGCGGGCCCGACCCTCGTGTTCCGGCTGAGGATCACCGCCTCCGAGGGCGTACGGGTCCACGCCCTCGCGCTGCGCTGCCAGATCCGTATCGAGCCCGCCCGGCGTGGATACGACGACGCGGAGGCCGAGGCGCTGGCCGACCTGTTCGGCGAACGCTCCCGATGGGGCAGCAGCCTCAATCCGGTGCAGTTCGCACAGGTGTCCGTCATGGTCGCCGGCTTCACGGGGGAGATCGAGACGGACCTGGTCGTGCCCTGTACCTACGACACGGACATCGCGGCATCCCGCTACTTCCGGGCCCTGGCCGACGGGGAGGTCCCGCTGCTCATGCTGTTCTCCGGTACAGCCTTCACCGGCGCCGGCGGCTTCCACGTCGAGCCGGTGCCCTGGGACAAGGAGATCGCTTACCGGATGCCCGTGAAGGTCTGGCAGGAGATGATCGAGCAGCACTTCCCCGGCTGCGGCTGGATCCGGCTCCCGCGGGACACCATGGACGCGCTGCTCGCCTACCGTTCGCGGCGTGCGCTGCCCTCCTGGCAGACGACCGTCGAGACGCTCCTCGAAGAGGCGGGGGCGAGGACGGCATGACCACCGCCACCACGTTCACCCCAGACACGCAGACCCGGCTCGCCGTCGCCCGGCAGGTCGCGGACGCGGTGCTCTTCGAGGGCTATGTGCTCTACCCGTACCGGGCGTCGGCCGCCAAGAACAGGTTGCGCTGGCAGTTCGGCGTCCTCGTACCTCCGGCTTGGAGCGCCACGGGCGAGGAACACGACTTCCAGCACACCGAGTGCCTCATGGAACCGAAACGTGACGCGACGCTCGCGCTCGAAGTCCGCTTCCTGCACACCCAGCGGCGCGTCGTCCAGGAAGCCCGGCCCGACGGGACGTTCGAGACGGTACGCGAACTGCACCTGGACGACCGCGTGCTGGTGCCCTGGGACGAGGGCCAGGAGGAACACGTCGAACTGACCGTCCCGGTCGCGGAGTTGGCCGGGGAGGGTGTCGTCTTCCCCTTCACGCGTCCCGCGTCGGAGGAGACCGAACCGGTCACCGACGCCGCAGGCCGGGTCGTCGGACGGCTGGTACGGCGCCGAGAGGAGATCAGCGGCGCCGTACGACTCTCCACGACCGAGCTGGACGGCCCGTACCGCGTCGAACGGTTGTGCATGGTGGTGGAGAACACAAGCTCCTGGACGCCCGGCAGCGGCGGCGACCGCGACGCTGCCCTGCCGTACTCACTGGTCGCCAGCCATGTGCTGCTACGCCTGGACGCCGGCGCGTTCCTCTCGATGACCGACCCGCCCGAATGGGCGCGAGGCGCTGTCGCCGCCTGCCGGAATCTGCACACCTGGCCCGTCCTCGCCGGTGAACCGGGCAGCGGCGACCTGGTGCTCTCCTCGCCGATCATCCTCGAGGACCACCCGGCCATCGCGCCGGAGAGCCCTGGGGCTCTGTACGACGCCACGGAGATCGACGAGATCCTGGCCCTGCGCACCGCGGCGCTGACCGATGAGGAGAAGCGCGAGGCCAGGGGAACGGACGCCCGCGCGGCGGCCGTGATCGACCTCGCCGACACCATGCCACCGGAGGTCCTGGAGCGCCTGCACGGAGCGGTACGCAGTCTGCGGGAGGTGACCGGGCGGCAGGAGCCTGACGAGCAGGCGGTCTTCCGGCCGGAAACCCCCTGGTGGGACCCGGGCGGCGACGCGAGCGTCGATCCGGGCCGCGACCATGTCCTGGTCGACGGCCGGACGGTACGCGCGGGCAGCAGGGTCGTGCTGCGGCCGGGCCTGCGCCACACCGATGCCCAGGACCTGTTCCTGCACGGCCGCAGCGCACTCGTCGAAGCCGTGCTGCACGACGTCGACGGAGGGGTGCACATCGCTGTCACCGTCGATGACGACCCAGGAGCGGACATCCGCCGCGAGCAGGGGCGGTTCCTCTACTTCCAGCCCGACGAGGTCGAAGTCCTGGAGGACGCGTGACCATTCCCGTACCGCCCGGTCCCCGCACACTGGTCGCCGGGGTGGGCAACATCTTCCTCGGCGACGACGGCTTCGGCGTCGAGGTGGCCAGAAGGCTGGCGCAGGAAGACCTGCCGCCCGATGTCGAAGTGGCCGACATCGGGATCCGCGGTGTCCACCTCGCCTATCAGCTCCTCGACGGCTACGACACGCTCGTGATCGTCGACGCGACAGCGCGCGGGGGCGAGGCGGGAACGCTGTATCTGATCGAGGCAGGAACGCCTGGTGACCGGTCCCCCGAGGAAGATGTCCCGCTCGACGGGCATCGGATGTCACCCGACGCCGTCCTGGCACTGCTCGACACCCTGTGCGCAGGGACCGGCGCCGCACCCCCGCGCCGAACGTTCTTGGTCGGCTGCGAACCCTCCGTCATCGACGAAGTCATCGGGCTCAGCCCACAGGTGGACGCCGCGGTGCCGGGAGCGGTGCGGATGGTGACCGACCTGGTCCGGAAGGAAGCCGTCGTATGAAAGGCCACCGCGTGAGAAGCCGCCGCATGACAAGCCGTCGTAGGAGAGGCGCGGAGAACCCCATGAAGAAGACCCTCATCGGCGGCGCCGCCGCCGCAACAGCCGCTACGGCGGTCGCCGCCATCGTCAGGGGCGTCCTGCCCGACATCATGCGGTACCTGCGCATCCGCAGGATGTGACGCCCGGAGTACTCACCCGGGCCGGCGGGGCCGCCCGGGTGAACCGAACGGCGTACGCAACGGTGTGACCCCGGCGCGCCGGACGCCGGGCGCCACGGCGCCGCCCTGTAATGGGCGCCGGAGACACCCCCGGCACAGGACGGAGAGCGATGCACGAGATGTCCGTCGCGCTCGCCGTCGTCGATCAGGTCGAGCAGGCAGCGCGCTCCGGTGGGGCAGTGGGTGTCGAGAGCGTGTGCCTCGAGGTGGGCGAGTTGGCCGGGGTCGTCCCCGACGCGCTGGCCTTCTGCTTCGAACTCGCCTGCGCCGGCACGGTCCTCGAAGGCGCCGAACTCGTCACCCGGTCCGTCACGGGCACCGCACGCTGCGGCGCTTGCGCGGACGTGTGGGACGTCGGCATGCCGCCGCAGTTGATCTGCCCCGCCTGCGGCGATGCCGCCGCGGACCTCATTTCCGGCCGTGAGCTGCGGATCTCCGAGGTGCGGTGGACCGACGCCGCGGCCGGGAGCGATGTCGACATGACACACGCACGCATCCACGAACCGACTCCCGAGGAGAGCTGAGCATGTGCCGAGTAGTCGACCTCCAGCAGGCCGTCCTGGCGAAGAACGAGGCGGCGGCACGGATTCTGCGCGCCGAGCTGACCGCCCGGGGCACCACGGTCGTCAACCTGCTCTCCAGCCCCGGCAGCGGAAAGACCGCCCTGCTCGAAGGGGAACTGCTGCTGGCACGGGAACGCGGCGTACCCACCGCCGCCCTCACCGCGGACCTGGCCACCGAGAACGACGCGGAACGCCTGGCCCGCTCCGGCGTCCCCGTCAAGCAGATCCTCACCGACGGGCTGTGCCACCTGGAAGCCGACATGCTCGCCGGGCACCTGCACAACTGGCTGCCCGAGGACACCCGGCTGCTCTTCGTCGAGAACGTCGGCAATCTGGTGTGCCCCGCCTCCTACGACCTGGGCGAGTCGCTCCGGGTCGTCCTCGCTTCCGTGACCGAGGGGGAGGACAAGCCGCTCAAGTACCCCACCGCGTTCGGGCTCGCGCACCTGGTCGTCGTCACCAAGACCGACATGGCGGAGGCCGCCGCTTTCGACGAGGCGGTCTTCCGCAGCAATGTGCAGCAGGTCAACCCGGGCGTGGAGGTGGTCCTCACGTCGGTACGCAACGGAGAGGGCGCCGGCTGCCTCGTGGACCGGGCCCTGTCGGCGGCGGGGGGAAGCGCCGTCCACGCTCCGGTGATGGCTCAGGCACGCGCGTGATCACGCCGCAGTCAGGTGCGGCCCTGGCGCCGGCAGTGCTGCGCAGCCGGGTCGTCGTGCGGGGCGTGGTACAGGGTGTGGGATTCCGGCCCTACCTGTACGCGCTGGCCACAGGACTGCGGCTTTCGGGCCATGTGACCAACACGGTCGACGGCGTGGTGGTGGAGATCGAAGGGGAACCTGCCGAGGTCGCGCGGTTCTGTGCGCGCATCGCCCCCGAAGCCCCGCCCCTCGCACTCGTCGAATCGGTGGAGGCCACCGAGGTGCCCGCCGTCGGGGGGAACGGCTTCGTCATCGTCCCGTCCCGGGCCGGCGGCCCCGTGCGCACCTTGGTGTCCCCGGACACGGCCACCTGTGCCGACTGTCTCGCGGAGTTCTCCGATCCGGCTGACCGGCGGTACCGCCATCCGTTCATCACCTGCACGCACTGCGGGCCGCGATTCACCATCGTCACCGGTCTGCCCTACGACCGCGACCACACCACCATGGCCGGGTTTCCGATGTGTCCCGATTGTGCACGGGAGTACGGTGACCCGGCCGACCGCCGCTTCCACGCGCAGCCGGTCGCCTGCCCCGCCTGCGGACCCCGCTTGCGGTTGATCGTCGCGGGGAGCGACGGCGCAGGAGCACTTTCGGCCGAAGCGCCGAACACCGACCCGGTCGCCGCGGCGCGCAGGCTGCTCGCCGGTGGCGCGATCGTCGCCGTGAAGGGACTCGGCGGCTACCACCTGGCCTGCGACGCGACCAACCCCTCGGCGGTGGGTGAGCTGCGGCGGCGCAAGGCCCGCGGCGGCAAGCCGTTCGCCCTGATGGCCAAAGGCATCTCCGACGTCGAGCACCTTGTCCGGTTGGGCCCTGCCGAGAGGGACTTGCTCACCGGGAAGGAACGGCCCATCGTCCTGATGCGACGCCGTCCCGGCGCGCGGCCTCGGCCCGGCACTGCCGTCCCCTGTGAAGACGTCGCACCGGGCAGCCCCGACCTCGGCGTCATGCTCCCCTACACGCCGGTGCACCATCTGCTCCTCGGACCGGGCACGCAGGAGGACGACGCGCCCAGGCTGTTGGTCATGACCAGCGGCAACATCGCCGGCGAACCCATCGTCACCGACGACACGGAAGCACAGACACGGCTGGCCGGTCTCGCGGACGCCTGGCTGCTGCACGATCGCCCCATCCATGTGCCGTGCGACGATTCGGTGATGCGTGTCTGCGACGGCGAGCCCCTGATGCTGCGTCGCTCCCGTGGACACGCCCCGCTGCCTCTCACCCTGCCCGTGCCGGTGGTCCCCGCCCTTGCCGTCGGCGGAGACCTGAAGAACAGCTTCTGTCTCGGCGAGGGCCGCAGAGCCTGGCTCTCGGCCCACGTCGGGGACATGGACGACCTCGCGACGCAGCTGGCCTTCGAGCGCGCAGAGGAGCAGCTGGAGTCCATCACTGGAGTGCGGCCCCGCATGGTGGCCGCCGATCGGCACCCGGCGTATCGATCGGCACAGTGGGCGCACCGCCACGCCGACGGGCGGCCGGTCGTGCGGGTCCAGCACCATCACGCCCACGTCGCGGCAGCCATGGCCGAGCACGGCCTGAACGGCAGCCGCCCGGTGATCGGAGTCGCTTTCGACGGCACCGGCCACGGGGACGACGGCGCGGTGTGGGGCGGCGAGTTCCTGATCGCGGACTACGCCGGGTACTCCCGGTTCGGGCATCTCGCATACGTGCCACTGCCCGGCGGGGACGCGGCCGTACGACGTCCTTACCGCATGGCCCTGGCGCACCTGCGTGCGGCGGGCATGCCCTGGAGCGACGACCTGCCGTGCGTAGCGGCGTGCCCCACTGACGAACGCGCCGTACTGGAACAGCAGTTGACACGCAACCTGAACTGCGTCCCCACGTCGAGCATGGGCCGTCTGTTCGACGCCGTCTCGTCGCTGGCCGGAGTCTGCCATCTCGCGGACTACGAGGCGCAGGCCGCGATCGAGCTCGAGGCCGCCGCTGTCGGCGCGGAGTCCGAGGACGACGCACGGTACGCGTTCCGGCTGTTCCGGTCGGCCGGGTCTCCCGTCGCGTGCGACCCCGCACCACTGCTCGGCGCAGTCGTCGAGGACCTGCGGCACGGCACCCCGGCGCCCGCCGTCGCGGCGCGCTTCAACCGGGCGGTGGCGCGGCTCGTCCGCACGGTGTGTGGCGCTGCGCGTGACGAGGTCGGCCTCGAGACCGTCGCGTTGACCGGCGGGGTGTTCGCCAACGTCCTGCTCTCCTCCCTCTGTGCCCGCGGTCTGCGCGACGACGGCTTCACCGTCCTGCGCCATCAGCGGATCCCGCCGAACGACGGAGGGCTGGCCGTGGGCCAGCTCGTCGTGGCCGCCCACGCCGCAGCCCAGGCCGGATGAGGGGCACAGGCCCACCAGCCCAACGTTAAGGAGACACACATGTGCCTTGCGGTACCCGGCAGAGTGCTGGGCGTCGAGGACAGGGACGGCACCCGCATGGCCACCGTCGACTTCGGCGGAGTGGTCAAGGAGGTGTGCCTCGAGTACCTGCCGGACCTGCGGGTCGGTGAGTACGCCATCGTCCATGTCGGCTTCGCCCTGCAGCGGCTGGACGAGGAATCGGCCCGCAGAACGCTGGAGCTGTTCGAGAACCTCGGGATGCTCCAGGAGGAGTTCGGCGACCCGTGGGAAGCGGCCGCCCACATGGAAGAAGCGGAACGGCCGACGCAGGACGGCGCGGCCCAGGAGGTACCCCGGTGAAGTACATCGACGAATTCCACGACCCGGACCTGGCGGCAAGGCTGCTGGACGAGATCCGCGCCACGGTGACGCGGCCATGGGCGCTGATGGAGGTCTGCGGCGGCCAGACCCACACCATCATCCGGCACGGGATCGACCAACTTCTTCCGGAGGAAGTCGAGTTGATTCATGGGCCGGGCTGTCCGGTGTGCGTGACACCGCTCGAAGTGATCGACAAGGCTCTCGAGATCGCCTCACGCCCCGGGGTGATCTTCTGCTCCTTCGGTGACATGCTGCGCGTCCCGGGCACCGGGCGGGACCTCTTCCAGGTCCGAGGGGCAGGCGGCGACGTCAGGGTGGTCTACTCGCCGCTCGACGCCCTGCGGATCGCCGAGCAGAACCCGGACCGTGAGGTCGTCTTCTTCGGTATCGGATTCGAAACCACCGCGCCGCCCAACGCGATGACGGTCCATCAGGCGCGCAAGCTCGGGATCCGCAACTTCAGCCTTCTGGTGTCGCACGTGCGCGTACCTCCGGCGATCGAGGCGATCATGCAGTCCCCGAACTGCCGTGTGCAGGCGTTCCTCGCCGCCGGACATGTGTGCAGCGTGATGGGGACGGAGGAGTACCCGGAACTCGCCGAGCGCTTCCGGGTACCCATCGTCGTCACCGGATTCGAGCCACTGGACATCCTGGAGGGAGTGCGGCGCACCGTCCTGCAGTTGGAGAGGGGCGAGCACTCGGTGGACAACGCCTACCCGCGCGCCGTCAGGGCCGAGGGAAATCCGGCCGCCCGGGCCATGCTCGAGGACGTGTTCGAGGTCACGGACCGGCCGTGGCGCGGTATCGGCGTCATTCCCGACAGCGGTTGGCGGCTGTCCGAGCGCTATCGGGACCACGACGCCGAATACCGCTTCTCGGTCGACGGCATCAACACCAGGGAGCCGGCCGAGTGCCGCAGCGGGGAGGTCCTGCAGGGTCTGCTGAAGCCGCACGAGTGCGAGGCCTTCGGCACGACCTGTACACCCCGCACTCCGCTGGGCGCCACGATGGTCTCCAGCGAGGGCGCCTGCGCCGCGTACTACCTGTACCGGCGGCTCGAACTGAAGGCCCCGTCCTCGGGCGCCCCATCTCTGGAGGGCAGTGCCGTTGTCTGACACCACCAGCGCTCCCCGTCCCTCGGACCCGTCCACCGCTGCGGAGTGCGGCGAACCAGTAGGGCCGGACATGCTGTCCTGGACATGCCCCGTCCCGCTGAGCGACCGGCCACGGATCGTGATGGGCCACGGCGGAGGCGGGGCCATGTCCGCCGAGCTCGTCGAGCAGGTCTTCGCCCCTGCATTCGGCGGCCCGCTGCTGTCCGCCCTGACGGACTCCGCCGCCCTGGAACTCGGCGGGGCGCGGCTGGCCTTCTCCACCGACTCCTTCGTGGTGCGGCCCCTGTTCTTCCCGGGTGGCAGCATCGGTGATCTGGCCGTCAACGGAACGGTGAACGACCTCGCCATGAGCGGGGCCCGCGCCGCCTACCTGTCCTGCGGCTTCATCCTCGAGGAGGGCGTCGGGATCGACGTCGTCAGTCGTGTCGCCGATGCACTCGGAGCGGCTGCGCGCATCGCCGGGGTCGAGGTGGTGACGGGCGACACGAAGGTGGTGGAGGCCGGTCACGGCGACGGTATCTACATCAACACCTCCGGCATCGGTCTGATCCCTCCGGGGGTCGATCTGCGTCCCCAGCGGGTCGTGCCCGGCGATGTCGTGATCGTCAGCGGCGCCATCGGTGTCCACGGGGTGGCGATCATGAGCGTGCGTGAGGGCCTTGAGTTCGGGGTCGAGATCGAGAGCGACTGCGCGGCGCTCGGGGGCCTCGTCGAGGCGATGCTCGCCGTCACGCCCGACCTGCACGTCCTGCGTGATCCGACGCGCGGGGGACTGGCCGCCTCGCTCAACGAGATCGCGGCCGCGTCCGGGGCGGGGGTCCTCGTCCGGGAACGGGAGGTGCCGGTCCCCCAGCCCGTGGCCAACGCGTGTGCCGTTCTGGGCCTGGACCCGATGTACGTGGCGAACGAGGGGAAGCTGGTCGCTTTCGTCCCGCGTCAGCACGCCGAGGAGGTCCTCGCGGCCATGCGCGCCCATCCCCTGGGCGCGGAGGCCGCCGTGATCGGCGAGGTGGTGGACGAGCACCGCGGGATGGTGGTCGCCCGCACCGGTCTCGGCGGCACACGGGTCGTCGATCTGCCCGTCGGGGAACAACTGCCCCGGATCTGCTGAGGCGCACCGGCCGCAGGCGTAGGGGACGCAGGTGCCGTCGCGCCCGGCGGATCACGCTCAGGCGGTCCGACGACCCCTGTCGGCACGCGTGTCCCACGTCCATGTGTGCGCACAGGCCGGGCACTGCAGATGGACCCTGGCGCCCTCGTTCGAGATGAGATAACGCCAGTGCTCGGAGCAGTTGCGCCGCTCCGAGCAGGTCACGCAGCCACGCGCGTCGTCGCAGCCGGGGCAGGCGACCCATGCCCGCCGGGCGGGGTCCGCCTGGGGATCAATCGGAAGCCGCATCGCCCGACTCCCGTCCCGGCAGCACGCCCGCGGCCACGAGCCGTCGGTACACCTGCTCCTGTTCCGCGTCCAGGCCGGAATAGAGGAGCGCGTAGGCCGCCTCCTCCGAGCGGAGTGCGGCCACGGGATCCCAGTCGGGACCCAGGGCCGCCATGACCTCGGCCCGTCGGCGGGCCTCCTCGAGCGTGAGGTCGATGGTGAAGTTCAGGTGGTCGGGTGCGGAGCCCTGGTCCATGGGGGGTGCTTTCGTATGAAGGTGCTACAAGCCGGACCCCGCCACGTCTACCAGAGCGGCGGACGTGCCGTGAAGGCGGTGTGACGCACTTCATCGCTCCCACCCCTCGACCGTCTCGGGCCCGGCCCGCCCTGTCGTGGGGTCGATGGCCGGTCGGTGCGTGTGCGAGGGTGCCGCGTATGGAGACGACACCCGACGGACGCCCGATCCCGCCCCCGTACGCCGGTGAACGGGCCATGCTGGAAAGCTGGTTGGACTTCCACCGCGCGACGCTGGCACTCAAGTGCGCCGGCCTCGACGACGACCAGGTGCGCCGCGCCGCCGTGACACCGTCGTCGATGACGATCCTGGGACTGGTCCAGCACCTCGCCGAGGTCGAACGCAACTGGTTCCAGCGCGTGTTCGCGGGCCACGACGTCCCGCTGCTCTACGGCGAGGACGGCGGATTCGGCTACGCCCTCGCCGCGGACCGCGGGATCGACGAGGCTCTGACCGCGTGGCAGGCCGAGGTCGACCGGAGCCGTGAGCTGATCGCGGACGCCTCGCTCGACGATTCCGGCACGCTCACGAAGGAGAACGCGGCGGTGCTCGGCGGCGAAGGGGTGTCGCTGCGCTGGATCCTGGTCCACATGATCGAGGAGTACGCGCGCCACAACGGCCATGCGGATCTGCTCCGGGAGAGCATCGACGGCGTCACGGGCGCGTAGCGTCGACGGTCGCCGACGGCAGGAGGCGCGCACTCCGCCTCTTCAGCGGACCACCACCGTCCGCTGGGCCGAGAAGTCGCCCCACTTGCCGTCCGGCAGCTTCGCCCGGAGCTTGATGCTGTAGCGCGTGCCTGGTTCGTCGGTGACGGTCATGGTGTACAGGGCCGTCCCGGCGGGCGGCTCCGCACCCCAGACGATGGTGGTCGCCAACCTGCCGTTCAGATACAGCTGGTGCTCCTTGACCGGGGCGCCCGTCCGCGGCGGGGTCCATCGCAGCTCGACGGCGCCCTTGCGGGCACTCGCCTCGAGATCGGTCGGCGCCGTGCTGCCGCCGCTGCCGCCCGGCGCGGACGGAGTGGTGAGATCGACGGGATCGCTGTCCGGCGACGAGTTCTCCGCCGCGTCGCGGGCCCGGACGGTGAAGGTGTAGACGGTGCCGGGCCGCAGGCCGGTGACGCGTGCGCCGGTCTGCGTGCCGCTCACGCTGTGGATGCGTGAGTCCTCCTGGTAGATGTCGTACGAGGTGACGCCGGTGTCGTCCGTGGCCCTCTCCCATGTCAGGGTCACCGCGGTGCCGCCGTCCGTACGCCCCTCGACCCTCGCCGGCCGGCCCGGGGCCCGGCGGTCGTCGGGGGCGGGGGCCGGTGTGGTCACGGATATCGGGGCGCTGGGCGCCGACAGGTTCCCGGCCGCGTCCCGCGCCCGCACCGTGAAGCTGTACGCGGTCCGCGGCGCCAGCCCCTCGACGTCGACCATGTGCTTGCTGCCCGGCAGGGCCTTGACCTTGGTGCCCTTGCGGTAGACCTCGTAGCCGGTGACCGCCTTGTTGTCGGAGGACTTGTCCCACATGACGTGTACCGACGTGGCACTGCCGGCCTGGGCGGTCACACCGGAGGGCGTCGACGGCGGCTTGTCGTCCGGGGTCTCACCGGCGCAGGCGGTGAGGGTCGCGAGGGTGGCCAGGGCGGTGCAAGCCGTGAGAAGGAGGACAGCGGGGCGGGACGGCGTGACAAGGGTGGGGGGACGGTGCACGGTCGGGCCTCCGCGTGACGGACGACGGGCATTGGTCCAGACCTGTATGCCACAGTCCGGTGTTCCCCACAAGGCACCCGGGAACCCGGCCCCACCGCGGCGGCCTCGCCGCCTTCGTACCTTGCGTGAGCCTGATGCCTTCCTTATGGCTTCTTGAAGAAGCCCTCAGGGAAGGGACGACACCGTTCGAACCGGCTTACGATCTCCGCAACCCCCCACCGTGATCCCGGTGGGCGCAGCGGCGCCCCCGGGATCACGATTGCTCAGCCGTCTTCCTTCCGAGGTGTCGTAAGCATGGGTTCTCGACGAGCCGCTCGCCCCAACGCCCGCTCGCACGCCCGGCGCAGGACCGGCCTGCGGGCCCGCAGCGCCGTACTGGCACTCGGCGTCATCACCGTGACCGCCGGGGTCGGGATCACTTTGGCCACGGGCGGGGACGAGGGCGGAGCGAGCCGCGTGGAGACCAACGCCGCCGGGGACGCCGCCGAGGCGGGCGGCGAGGAGACAGCGGCGAGCCCGTCGCTCCTCGCATCGCCCTCCCCCTCGGCGAGTGCGAGCGCCTCACCGAGCCCGAGCGTCACCGCCTCCGCCGCACCGAAGCGGGCGCCGAGCCCGTCGGCGTCCACGACGAAGCCCCGGCCGCGGACGACGACGCAGGCGGCGACCGGCGCCCCCACGGGCGGCGACCGGCCGGCCTCCTCCTCCGGCGGGTCCGGCTCCGGTACTTCGGGTGGATCCGGCGGCTCGGACTCGAGCGGTCCGGAGGCCCAGGTCCTGTCGCTCGTCAACAAGGAGCGCGCTTCCGCGGGATGCTCGCCGCTCACCGCCAACGCGAAGCTGACACAGGCCGCCGACGACTACAGCGACGTCATGGCCCGCAGCGGCGTGATGTCGCACACCGGCCCCGACGGCTCCACGATGACGAGCCGCGTCGAGGCCGCCGGATACGTCTGGTCGACCCTCGGCGAGAACATAGCGAGGGGGCAGGGGGACGCCGCGTCCGTGATGAATTCATGGATGAACAGCCCCGGCCATCGCGCGAACATACTGAACTGCTCGTTCAAGGAGCTCGGCGTCGGCGTCCACTTCGGTGACGGCGGCCCGTGGTGGACGCAGAACTTCGGCGCCGGCCGCTGAGGCATGCCCGACGCATCATGCGGCCCCGGGGGTACGACCCCCGGGGCCTTTCCGTCATCCCGCGGTCACAACGGGCGCGTCGACCGTGCGGGACCCGCCGTGTGACGGCCTGGCGCCGAAGTCCCGTTCGAAGAAGCGGAAGGCGTCCTCCTGCTTCCGTTCCACCGCGGCCTCGGCACGGGACGTGAGGAACCGTGCGCGGCGCGGGCCCGGATGTGGGTCGCCGAGGCGGCCCCGGGCGCACGTCGGGACGACCTCGTAGCCGTCGCGGTCGCGGTCGTGCCGCAGACTGCGGCCCTGCAGGAAGCCGTACTCCAGCCAAGTGCGGGCCAGGTCCTTCAGCTCCGGGGTGGTCCAGCTCGCAGGTGAGCGCGGCCCGATGGTACTCGCGGCTGACGTAGGTCCGCTCGACGCCCGGTAGCCGGAGGCCAGGGCGACCGGGACGCCGTACTTCCGGTGGAGCGTGCCACCCGGGCGACGCATCCTGCTGAGCCTGGCCGGATTCGGAAGATCACAGGGAACTTCGCCGCAGGCGCCGTTGGCCCCTCACACCAGCCCGAAGGACACCCGCACCCGCGCGCCGCCCATCGGGGCTCGGGTGATCTCCAGGTAGCCGTCCGCGGCCTGCGCCGCTCGCGCCACGATGTCCAGGCCGAGCCCGGTACTGCCCGCGCCTCCGCCGCCGACGCCGCGGGTGAGTGCCGCCTGCGGATCGGCGACGCCAGGGCCGGCGTCGTCCACGGTCAGCACCACCTGCCGGTCGTCGCGTTCCACCCGTACGGCGAAGGCGGTTCCCTGCGGGGTGTGCCGGAAGACGTTGCCGATCAAGGCGTCCACCACCGCGGCGAGGTCGTCCTCCAGGAACCGCACGGGCGTCCGGCGCGGCGTGAAGGAGCGTTCGCAGATCCGGTTCTGCTGCTTGGCGAGCACCGACCAGAAGTCGAGTCGCATCGCAACGACCTCCGTCACCTCGCAGGGCCGCACCGGCGCCTGGCCGCTTCCCTGGCTCGCGGCCAACGGGGTACGGGCGGCGGTGATGATCGAGTCGAGTTCGCTCTCGAGCTGGGAGACGGCCGCGGTGATCCGGCGGGCTCCCGCCGAGGGGCCCATGAGGTCCGCCTCGAGGTAGAGGGCGGTGAGCGGGGTGCGCAGACGGTGCGAGAGGTCGGCGACCATCTCGCGTTCGATGGCGAGCAGTTCCACGACACGGTCGGCCATGGTGTTGAACGCCGCGCCGGCGTCCTGGAGTTCCGGCGGACCGTCCGGTTCCACCCGCACGTCCAGGTCGCCGGAGCCGAGCGCCAGTGAGGCGCGTTTCAGGCTCTGCGAGGACCGGACGACCCGGGCGCCCAGCCGGTCGGCGACGAGCACGGAGCCGCCCACCAGCCCCAGGGCCAGCAGCGACATCACACCCCAGGAGGCCCACACGCCGCGGGTCAGATCCGCGGCCGGCACATACGCCTCGACGACGGCGACCCGGTCCCCCGGCAGGACGACGGGCTGGAGGTAGACCCATCCCTCCGCGGTGTCCATGGCCAGCGTGCCCCGGCTGCGCACCGCACTGTCGAGCGCTTCCCGCGGGGCGTGCGGGGTGCCGACGAACCCGCCGTCCGGGAGCCGTACGGCCAGCCGGTCGTGGGAGTCCAGCTCCGCGACGGCCTGCTGGACGTCGCTCCGGCGGGTGGTGAGGGCGAGGACGGGCGACAGGGCGGACGCCCGCTGTTCGGCGGCGGTGGTCACCCGGTCGCGGGCCTGCTCGCGGACCAGTAGGGCGAGGGGGATGAGGAAGGACAGCGCGACCATCGACGTCACGGCCAGCGCGATCCCGGCGAGTGCGCGCCTCATGAGGGCGAGCTGACCAGTTTTATGCCGATTCCTCGCACTGTGTGGAGGTATCTTGGCTGCGATGCCTTTTCGCCCAATTTCCTGCGGAGGGCGGAGAGATGGACGTCCACGGTCTGGTCCTCCAGATACGGCTGCTGCCACACCTCGGCGAGGATCCGCTTGCGGGACATCACCTGGTCCGCGTGTGCTGCCAGGTACGCGAGAAGATCGAACTCCCGGCGTGTGAGAGCAAGCTCACAGCCGGCGAGGTGGGCGGTGCGGGCGCGAGGGTCGATCCGCAGTTCGCCGACCTGGACCACGGGCTGCCGATCGGCCGCCTCCACGGCCGGCCCGGACCGGCGCAGCACGGCCGCCAGCCGGGCGGCCAACTGGCCGCCGGAGAACGGCTTGACCATGTAGTCGTCGGCCCCCGCGTTGAGCAGCCTGATGGTCTCCGTGTCGTCGTCGCGGGCGGTGGCGACCAGGACGGGCACCCGGGATATGCCCCGGATCATCCGGAGGACGTCGAGCCCGTCCAGATCGGGCAGTCCGAGGTCGAGCACCACGATGTCGGGCGGGCACTGGGTCACTTCGCGCAGCGCCTCGAAGCCCTGGTGGGCGGTCTTCACCGCGTACCCGTGTCCGGTGAGGACCTCGATGAGCGCGGCCCGGATGACAGGGTCGTCCTCGACGACAAGTACGGAGGCCATGAGCAGGCACGTTAGCCGGTCAGTCAGTATGGTGTCGTGTCCCGCCTTCCGCGTTATCTGCTCATCTGGCTGTCGTGCACCGCGGCCAGTGTCACGGCCGTGATGATCACGGTCCATTTCGTGGTGGGTTCGACCAGACCGACGGCACCGGTCGCGCAGTCCGCGCCCAGGGACTTCGCGGCATCGCCCCGGACGTCCACCCCCGCGGCCGGCCCCTCCCCCTCGCCCAGCCCCGAGCCGACGCCGAGCGTGCGCACGCGGTCACCGTCGCCGTCCCCGACGACCGAGAAGCCGCGTACGGCGACGCCCACCCCGGCGGCGCGCACGACGCCGCCCCCGCCCGAGGAACAATCCGCCGCGCCCCCGGACAGCGGCCAGGGCTGCGAGGAGGGCGGCTCGGGTGTGCACACGATCTCGTCCCAGGGCGGCAAGGCGACCGTGCGCTACGGCAGCGGCGGTGTGTGCCTCATCTCGGCCGTGCCGAACGAGGGCTTCACGGTCAGCACGTCGCAGACCGCGCCCCAGACGCTGACGGCGACCTTCTCGGCCGCCCGCCACCGCTCGGAGATCACCGCCACGACCGAGCCCTCCGACCGGGCGAGCGTGCGCGAGACGTCGTTCTGACCGCTCGTTCTGACCGCTTCTTTCTTTCTCACCGCGTCGGTCCGGCGGCCTTTCCGGTCTGCGGCGGCAACTGCTTGGCATGCAGGAGGGGACGTACGGCGGGCGGGACGGCAGGACCGTCACCGTACGGACGCAGGGGCGGGCAGCGCCCACCGCGCGAGGGCGGGACCGGTCCGTGCCAGGCGCTATCCGCCGGGCAGCCCCCGCAGGCGCGCCGTATCCGCGGCCGCGTCAGGCGATCCGTGTGCCCGCCCCCGACACCCGTACCCGCTTGTCGCCCTCGCGCAGTTCCACGGTGAGCAGACCGGGGCGGCCCATGTCCGCGCCCTGGTGGAGGGTGAGCACCGACGCCTCGGGGACCAGGCCCAGCTCGCGGGCGTACGCGCCGAACGCTCCTGCCGCCGCGCCCGTCGCCGGGTCCTCGACGACGCCGCCGACCGGGAACGGGTCGCGTACGTGGAAGACGGTCGCCGACGCCCGCCACACCAGCTGGACCGTGGTCAGGTCGAGACGGCGCATCAGCGCCGCGAGGCGGTCGAAGTCATATGCCAGGTCCGCCAGCCGTGCCCGGGTCACGGCGCCGAGCACCAGGTGCCGGGCGCCCGCGAAGGCGATACGCGGCGGCAGCGCGGGATCCAGGTCGGCGGCCGGCCAGTCCAGCGCGGCCAGCGCCTCCGCGACGTCCGCGTCCGCGATCTCCTCGCTGTGCGGCTCGACCGTCGTCAGCGTCGCCCGCAGTGCGCCGTCCTCCTCGGTCACGGTCACGGGGACCGTCCCGGCGCGGGTCGCGAACACGAGGTCACCGGGCCCGATCCGCTCGCCGAGGGCGATGGCGGTGGCGATGGTGGCATGCCCGCAGAACGGCACCTCGGCCTTGGGACTGAAGTAGCGGATGGTGAAGACCCTGCCCGGCTCGCCCTCGAGCCCTTCGGGCGGCGCGGTCACGAACGCGGACTCGCTGTACCCGACCTCCGCGGCGATGGCGAGCATCCCCGCGTCGTCCAGTCCCACGGCGTCCAGGACGACCCCGGCGGGATTGCCGCCCTCGGGCTCGCCGGAGAATGCGGTGTAGCGCAGGACTTCGTTCTTCGTCGTCATGATCGTCGGAACTACCGGGCGCGGCTGTCTTGTTCCCGGCCGGTGCCGGTCCGACGGGATCGACATCGCAACTGCGTCAATCGCTGTGATCTTGGTGTTGGTGCCCGCCGCCGGTGCGCTGGGATGCTGGCCTGCGGGAGCCGGCCGGGACCGCCGGCGGCTCGACGGCGAGATGGGGGTTGCGTTTCCGTGGTGGTGTTCCGGACGAACGACGGGCCTGTGCGTGGGCGCCGGGTCGCGGACGATGTGGTGGCCGTCCTCGGTATACCGTACGCCGCTCCTCCTTTCGGGGCGGCTCGGTTCCGGGAACCGCTGCCTGCCGCGCCCTGGACGGAGGTGCGGGACTGCACGCGTTTCGGGCCCGTCGCCCCGCAGTCGGCCGAGCTGCCGGGGGCCCCGTCGTGGGCGCCCGGTGACGAGGACGTCCTGACGCTCAACGTGTGGGCCCCGGCGGGTGCGGCCGCGCTGCCGGTGCTGGTGTGGATCCACGGCGGGGCGTACACCTTCGGGTCGTCGGCGCAGCCCGACTTCGACGGGACGGCCCTGGCCCGCGACGGCGGGCTGGTCGTGGTGACGGTCAACTACCGGCTGGGGTTCGAGGGCTTCGGGCACGTGCCGGCGGACGGGGACGGCACACGTCATCCGGACAACCGCGGGCTGCTCGACCAGATCGCGGCGCTGCGGTGGGTGCGCGAGAACATCGCCGCGTTCGGCGGCGACCCGGACAACGTCACGGCGGCCGGACAGTCCGCCGGCGCGACGTCTGTGGCCGCTCTGATGGTGATGGACCGGGCTCGGGGGCTGTTCCGCCGTGCGATCGCGCACAGTGCGGTCGGCCCGTGCTGGTCGGCGGGGCTGGCCCAGGAGATCACCGCGCGGGTCGCGGCAGCGGCGGGCGTTCCGGCGACGGCCGCGGCCCTGGCCGCGACACCGCCGAAGACCCTGGTCGCCGCCTCCGACGCGGTCGCGGACGCCTACCGTCGCGACCCCGCGTCGGGGCACCTCCACTACGACCCGGTGCTCTACGCTCCGGTCGCCGACGGTGACGTGCTGCCGGCGGACCCGCTCGCCGCCGTGGCCGCGGGGGCCGGGAGGGACGTGGACCTGCTCGTCTGCCACACCACGCAGGAGTACTGGCTGATGGACGCGGTCGGCAGCAGCGCGAAGGTCACGACCTGGGACGGGCTGAAACGGTTCGCGGCCGACTTCGGACTGCCGGACGACCTGCCGGACCGCTACCGGGCCCTCCTGCCGGACGACGCGCCGGTGCTCGACGTGTACCTCTCGGTCTTCGGCGACCTGCTGTTCGCCGAGTACAGCAGCAGGCTCGGCGAGGCGCACGCACGGGCGGGCGGCCGGGCGTTCGTGTCCCGCTTCGACCGGCGGCGCAGCGGCCCGCGGAGCGAGGTGCTCGCCTGGCACTGCGCCGATGTGCCCTTGGCGTTCGGCAACCACGGCCTGGCCGCGGTGGAGTTCCTCATCAAAGGCCCGCCCTCCCCGGCGGACGACCGCCTGTCGCGGCGCATGCTCTCGGCCTGGGCGGCGTTCGCGTCGACCGGGGATCCCGGATGGCAGCCGCTCGAGCGGGCAGGGTCCGGCCCGGCCCGAGTCTGGGCGCCGGACGACGGCGAGGCCCGCACCCCGCTGCCCGATACCCGGCCGCTGTGGGGGGACTTCGAGTACCGGCCGCTGGAGCCGTGACCGGGACGCGACGCATACCACCCGTGAACGCCGGCAAGTGCTTCAACTACCCGCAGCGGTGACCACCTTGGCCTGGTCCCGGAGGGCAAGCATTTGCATCCGCCTACGTTCGCATCTGTACCCCGAACCGCATCAACGCGACGGCATCGATGTCGCGGCCACTCGCGGACGCAGCGCGACTTGACGACGCTTCTTCCCGTGTTTCTGCACGGCCGGGGCCGTAGGATCGCCGAGGCGACCGGGCGCCGCGAGGGAATCGCACCAGAAGCGTGAGCGTGAGTGCCGCGTCCCTGGTCACTTCGCTGCTGATGTCGGGGAGGGGACGATGCGGGCGACACGGATCGATGGCCGCTATCAGCTGATCGATCTCATCGGCACGGGCGGCATGGGCCAGGTCTGGCGTGCCTACGACGAGCGATTGGGCCGCGAAGTCGCGGTCAAGACTCTGACAGCCGGCGACAGTGGGCCGGACCCTCGCGCCATGGCACGGTTCGATCGAGAGGCCCGAGTCGTCGCGCGCCTCGACAGCCAGCATGTCGTGACCGTGCACGACATCGGTGCGGCCGCAGTAGAGGGCCGTTCTCTGCTATTCATCGTCATGGAGCTGCTCGGTGGGCAGCCACTCGACCGCATCATCCGGGAGGGGCCGCCACCCCTTGCTGATGTGGCCGGTTGGGGCAGCCAGGTGTGCGACGGTCTCGCAACGGCGCACGCCGCAGGGGTACTCCATCGCGACATCAAGCCCGCCAACATCATGATCACGCCCCGTGGCGTCGCCAAGATCCTCGACTTCGGCATCGCCGCGTTCCTCGACAACGCGTCTTCCGACACGAACCTGACAGCGACAGGGACGCTGTTGGGGACTCCCGCGTACATGTCTCCGGAACAAGCACAGGCGGTCCCGGTAGACCACCGGAGCGACCTGTACTCACTCGGTTGTGTGCTCTACACCCTCATTACCGGTCAGCCCCCGTTCACCGCAGCCAGCGGGGTCGCCCTGCTCGTCAAGCACGTGGCCGAGGCTCCCGCCCCTCCGAGTCGCCGTCGCCCGGATCTCCCGGCCGGTTGGGATGAGCTGATTCTCGCGCTGCTGGAGAAGCGCTCATCGCATCGGCCGCAGAGCGCGGTGGAGGTCCGTGAGCGCCTCCGTAGCATGGGTACTGCCCATCCGGGGCTGTTCGATGGAACGGCGGTCAGGAGACTTACGCGACGCTTCCGCAGATCAACTCCAACGATGAGTGTCCCCCCGTATCCACCGTCACCTCCAGCACCCCCACAACAGCAGTCGCCGGCCGACCAGCCGATGGATGCCGTGAACGTGAACGACCTGCCGCACCAGTCGATCACCCTGCCCGTACCGCCCCCTCCGCCCACGAAGGTTCTGTCGGACGTGCGGCCGACGACGCTGCCCGGCGCAGCACACCTGCCGTCAGCCGGGGAAATCATGTACACCCTGCCGCCGATGGATCTGCTGGAGCGCGGTTCTCCGGCAAAGTCACGCACCGCGGCCAACGACGCGATAGTCGCCTCCTTGACCCACGTCTTCGCCGATTTCAAGGTCGACACGGCTGTCACCGGCTTCACTCGAGGACCGACGGTCACCCGCTACGAGCTCGAACTCGGCCGGGCCGTGAAGGTCGAGCGGATCACCGCGCTGACCAAGAACATCGCGTATGCCGTGGCCAGCCCGGACGTGCGGATCATCAGCCCGATCCCCGGCAAGTCCGCGGTCGGCATCGAAATCCCGAACACCGACCGTGAGAAGGTCAACCTCGGCGACTTGCTGCGCTCGGTGGACGCGACGCGCGACGACCGTCCGATGCTGGTGGCGCTCGGCAAGGATGTCGAGGGCGCCCATGTGATGGCCGACCTGACCAAAATGCCGCACATCCTCGTCTCCGGCGCCACGGGGTCCGGCAAGTCGTCCTGCATAAAATGCCTGATCACCTCGATCATGACGCGGGCCACCCCCGAGGACGTCCGCGTGGTCCTCGTCGACACCGAGCGCGTCGAACTGACCGCCTACGAAGGCATTCCACACCTCATCACGCCGGTCATCACCGACCCCGGGCGGGCCGCAGAGGCGCTCCAGTGGGTCGTACGCGAGATGGACCTGCGCTACGACGAACTCGCGGCGTACGGCTACCGGCACATCGACGACTTCAACGAGGCCGTGCGCAGCGGAAGGCTGCGTGCCCATGAGGGCAGCGAACGTGAGCTCCAGCCGCACCCCTACCTGCTGGTCGTCGTCGATGAGCTGGCCGACCTGATGATGGTCGCGCCGCGCGACGTCGAGGACGCCATCGTGCGCATCGCTCAGCTCGCCCGAGCGGCCGGCATCCACCTCGTCCTCGCCACTCGGCGCCCCTCGACAGACGTCGTCACCCCTCTCATCCAGGCCAACGTGCCCTCCAGGCTCGCCTTCGCCGCCTCCTCGCTCGCCGACAGCCGCGCCATCCTTGATCAGCCCGGTGCCGAGAAGCTGATCGGCAAGGGCGACGGGCTGTTGTTGCCGATGGGCACCAACAAGCCCATCCGCTTCCAAGGAGCCTTCGTCACCGCACAGGAGGTCGCCGGCATCGTCCGGCACTGCAAGCACCAGATGGCACCCGTCTTCCGCGACGACGTCACCCGCGGCACCAGACACGAAAGTATCGATCAAGCCATCGGTGACGACCTCGACCTGCTGTGTCGAGCCGCCGAACTGGTCGTCTCGACCCAATTCGGCTCGACCTCGATGCTCCAACGCAAGTTCCGTGTCGACTTCGCGAAGGCCAGCCGGCTCATGGACCTGATGGAGTCACGGAACATCGTGGGACCGAGGGAGGGCTCGAAGGCTCGGGACGTGCTGGTCAGGCCCGAGGACTTGAACCGAGTGCTCACCATCCTTCGTCGTGCGGGCGCTTGAAGTGGTTGTGGCTCCGGCTCAGCCTCTCAGCCGGGGCATCACCACACCTTCGCCTCCGCACGGTCCATCAGGTCGGGGTCCATGGTCTGCTGCATCGCAAACTGTGTCGTGCTCCCCGCGGCACCGGCCGGACGCGCCGGGTCGGTCAGAAGCGCGGGCCCGCCATTCACGAAGACGACCCGACACCTGTCCTGACGTCCGAGCGGGAACAAGTCCTGTTGTCGAAACCCTCTTCGACCAAGACCCCGTTCGCTCTCCCGGTTCAGGTGGCGCGTCCTGCTTGTGGCGACAACCGTGTTCTGCACCCTTCTCCATGACCATCAGCTCAGCGGTGAACGCAGGACGAAGCCTAGGATCCGATTCCAAGGCAGGAACACGGCCGAGTGGCAGTCACCGGCCCGCATCTATCCGGGGGGATCACGCACATGCGTATCGGGGTCTATCTCGCACATCCGCGACCGGGCAGCTTCAACCACGCCCTCTTCGACACGGTCGTCGCCGAACTGCGGGCCCACGGGACCGAGGTGCTCGCCCACGACCTGTGCGCCGAGGGCTTCCCGCCGGTGCTGACCGCCGGCGAGACGGAGACGGTCCGGGCTTCGGAAGAGGCACCCGATCCCCAAGTGGCACTGCACCGCGCGGAAGTGGCCTCGCTCGACGCACTGGTGTTCGTCCATCCCAACTGGTGGGGCATGCCGCCGGCCGTCCTCACCGGCTGGGTGCAGCGGGTGCTGGTGCCCGGCGTCGCGTACAAGCTCGGCAGCGCCCACGGCGAGCCCGTCGGCCTGCTGACGGCGGGCAGAGCGCTCGTGCTGAACACGTCGGACACCCCGGCCGACCGGGAGGAGGGCGAGTTCGGGGACCCGTTGCAGCGGGTCTGGGCCGCGTGCGTGCTGCCGTACGTGGGTGTCGACGACGTACGGCGGGTGGTCTTCCGTACGGTCACCGACTCGACTGAGCGGCAGCGTGCGGACTGGCTGCTGCGGGCGCGGCGCGAGGCCGCGGCGCTGGCGTCCGGCTGACCGCCCGCGCCTGCTACCGGGCAGCGCGTTCGTGCCGCCGGGCCGCCCGGTCGTAGCCGGTGACGGCCGGTCCGCGTCAGCCGCGAGCGGGCGGCGCCGGCCGGTCAAGGAAGCGGTGCAGGGACTCCTTCATCGCGGTGACGAACGCGTCCCGCACAGCCTCGGGGAGAAGATCGAGGGACAGGTACGGGTTGAGGTCCTCCAGCTCTACCAGGAGCAGTTCGCCCGTCCTCGTGCGGCAGGCATCGACTCGCTGTATGCCGTGGTCGAGGGTGTTCCAGTCGACGAACCGCTTCGCGAAGCGCAGATCCGCCTCGGTGGGCGCGTACGGCTCGAGGACCCACCGCTGCCCGGGATCGGGGGCGTACAGCGCGTACTGGAAGGCGTCGTCGACGAAGTAGAAGGACACCTCGTACCGGAAATCCACCCGGGGCTGGACGAGCAGGTCACCGCGTGCGGCGAGTTTGGCGAGGTCCTGGCGCGGGACGAAGTCGAGGCCTATGGAGTCGGCCCCCGCCTTCGGCTTCACCGCGTACTCGTCGGCCTCCGGTAGCCGCGCGAGGTGCTGCGGCCGGTCGACGGTGGGGATCACGGGGTGACCGGCCACCGTCAGGTCCAGCAGATACTGCTTGCCCGCCATGTCGCCCCGGCCGTCGAGCGGGTTGTACACGCGGATGCCCGTCGCTGTGGCCCGCTCGCGGAACGCCTCGTACTCCTTCTGGTAGTGGAGCACGGGGCCGCTGTTGCGGACGACGACCGCGTCGAAGGCGTCCATCGACTCCGCCGCGTCCAGCGGATGGCACAGCGCCAGAAGGAAGTCCTCACGCAGGCGGGACGTGAGAAGGATGTCCTCGTCGCAGTAGCGCCGTCCCCTTGCCGGATAGGCGAGGTCGGTCACGAACAGCAGGCGGGGGCGGGCGGACACGGGCATCTCCTCGGACGGTGGGCCTGCGGCCAACCTATCCACCGCGCCCGAGGCGCCCGCAGCCGGCCAGGGGTCAGCGCCGGCCGGAAAGCGCGCGCTGCGCGGACTTCCGCGCACGGCCCGCCGCGGCCGCCACCGCACGGTCCGGGTGGTGGGTGTGCAGGCTGTCGAGGACGCGCAGCGAGGTGGCGGGATCGACTGCGGCCAGGGCCTCCACCAGGGCGGTGGCGCCGCCCGGCCAGGTGGCGGCCGCCGCGTCGAAGGCGGGGAGCAGGGTCGCGGGCGGGATGTCGGCCGGTCCCGGGATGCCGGAGTCGTCACGGCGCTTCACATGGACGAGCATGTCGTCGATCCAGCGCTGGTCCAGCTCCTCGACGAGCACTGTGGCGCGTGCGCCGAGCGGGACCGCTTCCTCGGGAACACTCTCGCCACGGGCCAGCAGCAGTCGTCGGGCGGCGGCGCCGGTCACCGGGTCGCCGAGCGCGGCGCGCAGAGCGGTGGTGGGGACGCCCGCACGGTCGAGCTGGGCGAAGTACTCAGCCGTGCGCGCGGCGTTGGCGTCCTCGGACCTGGCCGCGGCGACCGCGTCGAGGAGTTCCCCCCAGGCCTGGTCCGTGCCCCCGTGCCGGTCCGCGAAAGCGGCGAGGGCGGAGGCGGCGAGATGGGTGGGCCAGTGCCGGACCGCCGCGACGGTCTGTGCCGCGTCCCAGCCGGCCACGGTCTCCTGATCGGGGGCGGCCACATGGCCGACCGTGATCACATGGCGCATGACGGCCGCCCCGAGGGGGGTGAGTCCGTAGGTGTCGCCCGTGCGGAAGACGCAGCCGGTCAGGGCCAGTTGGTCGACCACGGCCGCCAGTCCCTTCGCGGGGGCGTCGATCTCGGCCCGGTCCTCCTCGGTGCGGCCGGGCATCCCGAGCAGCGCGGAGAGTTCCTCGGGCGACGGGGTCTCGTAAGCGGCCGGGGCGCTTCCCGGGACGGGGGCGGGCGCGTCCTCCAGTTCGGGTGCCACACCGTCGTCCTTGGCGTCGCAGATCTTACGGGCCACCGAGTCGGGGGTGCTGCCGCGTTCGTAGAGCGAGTAGAGGATGTGCGCGGCATCGAACGAGTACGCGTCCTCGGGGCCGGTGACCGGCGGCAGTCGTTCGGCCTGCGCGGCCAGGATGTCGGCTGCGAGTTCGAGGAGTTCCTGCGGGGTGCCGCCGGTCCATACGTCGGAGGCGGGACCGGGGAGCCCGCAGCGCTCCGAGACCTCGCGCAGTTCGTCGTCGAAGTCTCCCGAGGCCAGGGCGGCGGGCAGGGGCGCGGCGTGCAGCAGGCCCTGGATCTCGTCCGGTTCGGGCACGGCGGCCGGGGGTGGCAGCGGGACGGCGGAGTCGCCGTAGTAGTCGAGGTGTTCGTCGAGCATGTGGTCGGCGAGGGACGCGTGCGGCACGGCCTCAGGGCCGGGCGCGAGGGAGGCGTGCGGCCCGGTCAGTGCCCCTTCGAGCCCGGCCGCGGACCACCGGTCGGTCAACTCGGCCGCGATGTGGTCGAGTTCGCCCGTGAGCGCGTCGTCGGGACGTTCGGCGTCCAGTGGGGGCGCGGGCAGCAGCGGGCCGGCCAGTGACGCCGCGCGGGTGTCGCGGGCGAAGGCCTCGAGCAGCGCCTCGGTGAGCCGGGCGCGTACGGAGAAGGTCCGGTCGGCGAGGTCGGAACGGTGCAGCGGCTCGGGGAGGGCGGGCCGGTCCGCGTGCGGCGTGCTCTCGTGGGCGTCGAGCCAGGCCAGTACGGCGTCGGCGTCGTCGCGGTCCACGCCGTCGGCGGTCAGGAGCGACGCGTACCAGCGGGGCCAGGTCAGGTTCAGCGGGTCCGCCATGGCGCGGCGGAACTCGGGGACGGCCTCCTCGACGGCGGCCACCAGCTTCGCGTGGCGCTTGGCGTTGAGGCGGCCCGCGGCCCGAACGCGGTCGGCCAGGGCGGTGAGGACGACCGGCACCGCGTCCAGTTCCTCGTCGCCCGCGTAGAGCAGCTGCGGCAGATCCTCGTGCAGGACCTGCCTGACCAGTTGCGGCGTGGGCTCGGGCACGCCCGCCCTGCGTTCCGCGCCGCGCAGCGCGAGCATCGTCAGCACCGCGTCGGTGGTGCGCACGGGCAGCGCCACGTCTCTTTCCCGGGACACCCAGGTGAGGAAGTCGTCGCGGCCGGTGTTCAAGGCGTTCGTACGAGTCACTTGTGGAGCGTATGAGGGCGGGCGGCGCCGGAGATCCTTCCGGGCCGGGTGTTAGCCCGATCGGGCGAGCGATCACCTCCGCAGGCGCGGGCGCCCGGCCGGGCGATGAGTTCCGGCCGAGGGGACAGTCACCCCTGTATGAACACCTCAGACGCGACACCCGTGCCCGATCTCACCCCGGCCGCCCGCGCCGTTGCCCGATTGCTGGACGCGATCGGTGACGAACTGCTGGGCGCTCCGACGCCCTGCCCCGACTACTCGGTGCGCGAGCTGCTGGCCCACCTCGACGGCCTGTCGCTCGCGTTCCGCGACGCGGCGCGCAAGGACTTCGGGCCGACGACGGGTACCGACCCCGGCAGCTCGCTCCCGGTGCTCGACGAGAAGTGGCGCACCGTGCTGCCCCAGCGGCTGGACGAGCTGGCGGAGGCCTGGCGGCAGCCGTCGGCGTGGGACGGCATGACCCAGGCCGGCGGGGTGGATCTGCCGGGGCAGGTCGCCGGGCGCGTCGCCCTGAACGAGCTGGTGCTCCACGGCTGGGACCTCGCGCGGGCAACGGGTCAGGAGTACGACCCCGGTGAAGCGAGTGCGGCGGTCTCCTACGAGATGGTGAAGCCGTCGGACGACGACTCCCTGCGCGACGGGATCTTCGGTCCGCCGGTCACAGTGCCGGACGACGCGCCGCTGCTGGACCGGGCCGTCGGCATGAGCGGGCGGCGACCGGACTGGCGGCCGGGCGACTGACGCCGGGGGCCGGCGGCCCTCCGCGACGGAACGGGACGGGGCGGGGCGGGGCGAGCACCTACCTTCCGCCGCTCCGAAGCCGCAGCCGAGTGTGCTGGAGTGACCGGTCTCGCTCTGCCCACGCCCGTTCGTGGGCGGCTTCCGGTTCCGGTCGTGGGCGGTTGCCCGCCACGCCGGCCGGCGCCGCCTCGGAGTGCCGCGCCGCGCATTCGGCCCGCTGCGACCGCCTGCTGGCAGCCAGCCCCAAGGCCCGCCTGGAATGGCAGCAGGAACAGTCCTTCCGTGTCTTCGAGGCCCGGTACTCCGGCTGACCCCGCCCCGAGCAGCGGCGCGGTGCGCTCAGCCGCGCCCCTGCCGGGCCGACCGGTGCAGCCGCGTCCGTCCGGCGAGGTCCGGCTCGGCATGGAGCACGGTGATCCCGGTGTCCGCCGGGTCCGGCCGTGCCGGGGCCCGGCACGGCCGGCGCCGAGGACGACGACGCTGTGCTTCATCCGTCGCTCCTGCCGGTTCGCCGTCACGCGTCGTGAACCGCTTCACGATCAGGCGGGGAACGACTCGGGGCCGAAGCGGCCCCAGGCGACGAAGGCTGCCAGCACGAGGTAGACCAGGTCTCCCGCGATCGTCGCTCTCTCGCCCCGGCGGAGCCGCACGGTGAGCGCGCCGATGAAGAGCAGGACGAGCCCGGTGGCGGCCAGAGGCACCAGGACCGGCGCGATGTCGAGTACCGCGGGCACGATCAGCCCGATCGCGGCAAGGAGCTCGACGGCGCCGATCGCCTTGAGGGCGGTGGGGCTGACGTCGTGGGCCCATTGAGTGGCTGCGCCGCCCAGGGCAGCCAGCTTCTCCTGTGCCACAAACATTTTGGCGCTGCCGGCCAGGCAGACAGCGGCCAGCAGACCGGCGGTGATCCACAGCGCGACGTTCATCATCGACTCCCTGATCGAGGTCCTTCCGCACCCGGGACGAGGCAGCAGCACCCCCTGTGACATCCCCGAGTGCGGCCGGTGGCGAGACGCGGGTGATATCCCGTGTCACAGGGAGGGGCGCTGCCTCGTCTCGGGGGACGAAGCCACTGACGAGCACGGAGGGGCCCGGCTGCGACTACTGGGTCGACCGGTTCCACTGAGCACGGCGCCCGTTCCAGGCACCGGATCGGCCACAAGGCGCGGAGCGGGGGCTTGCCCGGTTCCGCAACCGACCCGGTGATCACGACACGCTCCCCGCGTCGGCGACTCCGGCTCGGGGCGGGAAAGCACGAAAGGGACAACACGTGACCAAGGTCGAGGAGTTCGAGGAGCTCAGGCCGCTGCTGTTCTCGATCGCCTACCGGATCCTGGGCAGCGTCGCCGAGGCCGAGGACGCGGTGCAGGAGACCTGGCTGCGCTTCGACGCCTCGACGACCCGGCCGGTGTCGGTCAAATCGTTCCTGTCGGCCACCGTGACCCGGATCGCGATCGACGTACTCCGCTCCGCCCGCGTACGACGGGAGAAGTACGTCGGACCGTGGCTGCCCGAGCCCCTGCTCGACGATCCGTACCAGGATCCGGCCCGTGCCGCGGAGTTGGCCGACTCTGTGTCGATGGCCGCACTGCTGCTCCTGGAGCGGCTCAGCCCGCTGGAACGTTCGGTGTTCGTACTGCGCGAGGTGTTCGCCTTCGGCTTCGACGAGATCGCCTCGGCGGTGGGACGCTCGGAGGCTGCCTGCCGGCAGCTGCTCGTACGGGCCCGGCGGCACATGGAGGCCGGCCGGCCTCGGTTCGAGGCGGACCGGCAGGAGCGGCAGGCCCTGGCGGAGCGGTTCTTCGAAGCGCTGTCGCAGGGCGACGTCGACGGGCTGCAACGTCTGCTCTCCGCCGACGTCCAACTCGTCGGCGACGGCGGCGGCAAGGCCCCGCAGCTGGCCAAGGTTCTCGTCGGCGCGGAGAGCGTGGCCCGGCTCCTCGCCGGTGTCCACCCGCTCATGGCCCGCATCGACATCACCTTCGAACCGCACGAGGTCAACGGCCAGCCGGGCGCGGTCTTCCGCGACCGGGACGGCAGGATCCTCCACGCCCTGGCCCTCGACGTCATCGACGGACAGATCCAGACCATCCGGTCCGTCATCAACCCCGACAAGCTCGGCCACCTCGGCCCGGTCGCCGACGCCTGGGCCGTCGACCGGGAAGTGAAGCGGACCCGCAGGCAGACGCGCTAGCCCCGCGGCCGGCCCGGACAGCAGTCGTGGACGTGCCGGAACAGTTTCGGGCCGGCGGCCCTCGGGTGGGGGCGCCGGCCCCTGCGCTGCCGTGTCACTGCGGCATCGGGTCAGCGCAGGCAGCGTCCCGCCGACCTGGCGAGCGGCGCCGGGGATCCTGGCGGTGGCCGTAGGCGTCGGCCTTTAGGTGGCAGGTCCGGTGGGCGGTGACTGCTCGCTTCGGGAAGGGCATAACCGGGCCAGGGCGAGGCCCGGACCGGACCCTTCGCGACTGCGGGCGGTTCGACCGGCGGCCCTTGCCGATGCGGGGGCGCGGGAACCCGGCAGGAAGCCTCGCCGGCGGCAAGTTGGCCGGATCCCGTGCGACCCGACGGGTCGCGGGGAGTCACGAAACGGTGATCGACCCTGTGCACCCCGCCGCGCTCCGGGCGAAGTGGCGCAATGTCGCTGATCGAACGGATAAACCGTTTTCAAATGATCGTCACTGCTTCGAGGTAATGCGTCTGGGTTCTCCGGGCGATGCCGCCCGAGCGGTCGTTACGGTCCTCCGGGACCTGCACGGATCCCGGTGACTCTCTGCACTCCTCCCTGTTCGCGGTCGGCGCACCGGTGTGCGCCGACCGCCACCCGTCACGAAGGAGAACCCGCCTCGATGACCGTCGACAGCAGCCCGCAAGCCCAGGCCGCACCAGCGGTGCCTCAGCAGTCCCTGAGCACCGCCGCCGCCCGCAACCTCGCCACCACGACCAAGTCCGCCCCGCAGATGCAGGAGATCACCTCCCGCTGGCTGCTGCGGATGCTCCCCTGGGTGGAGACGAAGGGCGGCGCCTACCGGGTCAACCGCCGGTTGCGCTACACCGTCGGCGACGGGCGCATCGACTTCGTGCAGGACGGGGCGACGGTCAGGGTCATCCCCGACGAACTCGGCGAACTCGCCCTGCTGCGCGGCTTCCCGGACTCCGAAGTCCTCAACGCCCTCGCCGGGCGTTGTACGCAGCGCGACTTCGCGGCGGGGGACGTCCTCGTCGAGCGCGGCGCCGCGGCCGACCGGATCCACATGATCGCCCACGGCCGTGTCAGGCAGACCTCCGCAGGCAAGTACGGCGGGGAGGTCGCCATCGCGGTGCTCGCGGACGGCGACCACTTCGGAGAGAACGGCCTGCTGGACAGCGACGCCCGCTACGACTACACGGCCACCGCCGAGACGTCCGGCACTCTCCTCACCCTCTCCCGTGCCGACTTCGCCGCCGTACAGGCGTCCGCGCCGAGCCTCCAGTCCCACATCGAGGAGTTCGGCTCTCTCGGACAGCAACGGCAGAACAAGCACGGTGAGGCCGAGATCCGCATGTCGGCCGGCCATGTCGGCGAGGCCGAACTGCCGGGCGCGTTCGTCGACTACGAGTCGAAGCCACGCGAGTACGAACTCTCCGTCGCGCAGACCGTCCTGAGGGTCCACACCCGGGTCGCCGACCTCTACAACGGTCCGATGAACCAGACGGAGGAACAGCTCCGCCTCACCATCGAGGCGCTGCGCGAGCGTCAGGAACACGAACTCATCAACAACCGCGAGTTCGGCCTGCTGCACAACGCCGACTTCAAGCAGCGGATCCAGCCCCACTCGGGCCCGCCGACCCCGGACGACATGGACGAGCTGCTCTGCCGCCGCCGCGGCACCAAGCTGTTCCTCGCCCACCCGAGGACGATCGCCGCGATCGGGCGCGGCTTCAACGCCTGTGGTCTGTATCCGGACCACGTCGACCTCGGTGGCCAGTCCGTGCCGGCCTGGCGAGGGGTTCCGATCCTGCCCTGCAACAAGATCCCGATCACCAAGGAGCAGACCAGCTCCATCATCGCCATGCGTCTGGGCGAGGAGAACCAGGGTGTCATCGGGTTGCGGCAGACCGGCCTGCCGGACGAGTACGAGCCGGGACTCTCCGTGCGGTTCATGGGCATCAGCGAGCAGGCGATCATCTCCTACCTCGTCACCACGTACTACTCCGCCGCGGTGCTCGTACCCGATGCGCTGGGCGTGATGGAGAACGTGCAGATCGCCCGCAGGGGCGACCAGGGAACCGGCTGACGGCCCCGGCGCCGGCAGGGAACCGCCTTGCCCGACGGATCCCTGCCCCAGGTCCGGAACGATCCCATCCACCGCAGCAAGGAGCCACGGAATGCCCGACCCTGGACCCTCCCCGCAGCAGTCGAGGCCGCACGACGCCGTGGCCCGCTCCGTCCCCGCTTTCGCGCACGCCCTCACCCGCTCCGGAGCACCCGTCCCGCAGGCGGAGCCTGTGGAACCACCCGCGGCGACGGTTGTGGACATGCCCGCGCCGGTGGCCCCCGGCCTGCCGGCCGTGCAGCCTGCGCCGATCACTCCGTCGGAGCCGGCGGCCGACTCCGCCGCTGCGGCCGTGCCTGTCGCGGACTCCGCCGCGCAGCGGGCCCTGCGCGGGCCGAGTGGTCTGGGTACGGCTTCGCTCTCCCTTGCCCGCCGCCCGGACCCGCGGCCGGCCCCGGCGCTCCCGGACCCCGAGCCGCCCGCCGCAGGCCGTGCCGTGCCGGGCCTCTACCACCACCCCGTACCGGAGCCCGATCCCTTACGGGTGGAGGAGGTCAGCCGCCGGATCAAGCGGTGGGCCGAGGACGAGGTCCAGCTCTACCCCGAGGACTGGGAAGGCGAGTTCGACGGTTTCTCCGTCGGGCGCTACATGGTCGCCTGCCACCCGGACGCCCCCCTGGTCGACCATCTGATGCTCGCCACCCGGCTGATGGTCGCGGAGAACGCCGTCGACGACTGCTACTGCGAGGACCACGGAGGCTCACCCGTCGGTCTCGGTGGACGCCTCCTGCTCGCGCACACCGCGCTCGATGGCCTCCACACCACCGCGGAGTACGAGCCGGCGTGGGAGGAGTCCCTCGGCACGGACGCCCCTCGGCGCGCGTACCGCAGCGCCATGGACTACTTCGTACGAGCCGCCACACCCTCCCAGGCAGACCGCTACCGGCACGACATGGCCCGGCTGCACATGGGCTACCTGGCCGAGGCCGCCTGGGCCGAGACCGATCACGTCCCGCAGGTGTGGGAGTACCTGGCCATGCGCCAGTTCAACAACTTCCGCCCCTGTCCCACCATCACCGACACCGTGGGCGGTTACGAACTGCCGGCGGACCTGCATGCCCGGCCGGAGATGCAGCGGGTCATCGCACTCGCCGGGAATGCGACCACCATCGTCAACGACCTCTACTCCTACACCAAGGAGCTCGACAGCCCCGGCCGGCATCTGAACCTGCCGGTGGTGATCGCGGAGCGCGAGCAGCTTTCCGAGCGCGACGCGTACCTGAAGGCGGTCGAGGTCCACAACGAGCTCATGTACGCCTTCGAGGCAGCCGCGGCCGACCTGGCTGCCGCCTGGCCCCTGCCCGCCGTGCTGCGCTTCCTCAAGGGCGTGGCCGCGTGGGTCGACGGCAACCACTACTGGCACCGCACCAACACCTACCGATACAGCCTGCCCGACTTCTGGTAAGGAACGGACATCTCTGTGACCACCGAACTGAACCCCACCACCTCCGCGATGATCCCGGCCCCGGCGACGCCCTACCAGCGGGACATCGCCCGTTACTGGAACAGCGAGGCGAGGCCGGTGAACCTGCGCCTCGGTGACGTGGACGGGCTCTACCACCACCACTACGGCATCGGCGCCGTCGACCACGACGCGCTCGGCGATCCCGAGGACAGCGAGTACGAGAAGAGGCTGATCGCCGAGCTGCACCGCCTCGAGTCGGCGCAGACCGAGGTCCTCCTGGACCACCTCGGTCCCATCGGGGTCGACGACACACTCGTCGACGCCGGCTGCGGGCGCGGCGGGTCCATGGTCATGGCCCACCAGCGCTTCGGCTGCAAGGTCGAGGGCGTCACCCTCTCCACCTCACAGGCCGACTTCGGCAACGGGCGCGCGAAGGAACTCCGCATCCAGGACCGCGTCCGCGCACGCGTCTGCAACATGCTCGACACACCGTTCGAGAACGGCAGCATCGCCGCCTCGTGGAACAACGAGTCGTCCATGTACGTCGACCTGCACGACCTTCTCGCCGAGCATTCGCGCTTCCTCAAGGTCGGCGGCCGGTACGTGACGATCACCGGCTGCTGGAACCCCCGCTACGGCCAGCCGTCGAAGTGGGTCTCCCAGATCAACGCCCACTTCGAGTGCAACATCCACTCCCGCCGCGAATACCTGCGTGCCATGGCCGACAACCGGCTCGTGCCGCAGGCCGTGATCGACCTCACCCCCGACACGCTGCCCTACTGGGAGTTGCGGGCCACCTCCTCCCTGGTCACCGGGATCGAGGAAGCGTTCATCAAGGCGTACGGGGACGGCTCCTTCCAGTACGTCCTGATCGCGGCCGACCGCGTCTGACCTCGGACGCGCAGGCCGGGTCCGTCCGTCGCGGACCCGGCCTGCGCGTCCGTTGAGGGTCGTCCGCCGGTTCTCCTGCCGGCCCCTGCCGATCCGCTGCCCCGAACTGGGTGCAGCCGGTCGATCGGTCGGCCTGAGCGGCTCGGCATCTGCACCACCTCGGGCCCTACGCATGAACACGACGATGCCCAGGCGGACCGAGAAACAGTCGCTTCTCGTCCAGCAGGTTGAGCAGGACCGTGACGGCCCGGGCCTCACCGGGTGGGCTCTTCATCCGGTCCCGGAGCCAAGATCGATTGTCAGTGGTGGGTGAGACGGTAGGAGCATCGAGTCGGTCGGAATGAGGGGGAGCTGTCATGTCCGGAGCCCAGAACTACATCAACCACGTTGCTCTTGTGCTGGACGCCAGTTCGTCCATGTCGCACCTGCGCAGCAAGGTGGTCGAAGTCGCCGACCAGCAGATCGCCTATCTTGCCCGCCGGTCGAGGGAACTGGACCAGGAGACCCGCGTCACGGTGTACGTCTTCGCGGACAAGGTGGAGTGCGTCATCTACGACAAGGACGTGCTGCGGATGCCGTCGCTGAAGCAGCTGTATCGGGTCGGCGGTATGACGGCTCTGCTGGCGGCCGCACTGAAGTCCCAGCGGGAGCTGGCGCAGACAGCTCAACTGTACGGCGACCACAGCTTCCTGACGTTCGTACTCACCGACGGCCAGGAGAACGCAAGTCATCGCTGCCCGGATGCCCCCGCCAGGGATGCGCGTGAACTGGTGAAAGCCGTGGCCGAGATGATGGAGACGCAGGAGGACAACTGGACGTTGGCCGTGCTTGTGCCGGACCAGATGGGCAAGCGCGAGGCCATGCAGTGCGGATTCCCGAAGGAAAACATAGCCATCTGGGACGCCACGAGCACACAGGGTCTGGAGGAGGCCGGGCAGGTCATCCAGCAGGCCACCGAGAAGTTCATGGTGGGCCGCACGAAGGGCATCCGGGGATCGCGGGCGGTCTTCTCCACGGGTGCGGAGGCAGTCAACAAGGACACCATCAAGGCGGCCGGGCTCACCCCTGTGAAGCCGTCGGAGTACGAGCTGATCCCGGTGGCTCGTGACGCGGCGATCCGGGACTGGGTCGTCGAAAGCGGGCACACCTACCGAACCGGTGGCGCGTTCTACCAGCTGAGCAAGTCGGAGAAGATCCAGGCGCGGAAGCAGATCGCCGTGCTGGAGAAGAAGACCGACCGGGTGTACGCGGGGCCCGAGGCCCGAGCCCTGCTCGGCCTGCCGGACAGCGAAGTTCGCATCAAGCCGGACCACAACGACGACTTCACGATCTTCGTGCAGAGCACCAGCGTGAACCGGAAGCTCGTACCGAACACGCGGCTCCTGCTCATGAACTGACACCTTGGCGCCCCGCTGCGCCCCGGGCTTCGCCGTCCCGGCACCCACCACCAACAAGGTCGGCGACTACGCACGCGGCGAAGGTCCCATTATTCGTTGCAACGGTTCTGGACGTAACGCAACGCCCGCCACGTGATTGCTGCAACGAACTGGAGATGAACGCTCACCCAGCGGGAACGTCGGCAGATCGCGCCCCCACCCAATCGGCGGCCCGCTCCGTTGCAGGCATGGCGGGCCTGTGGGGAAAGTCGTGGCCCGCGCCGTGCCACGTTGTTTGCCATTCCTTTACAGTGGATGTAGAAGCGGTGCTTCTGCCCTCCCCGCGCAAGAAGGGCCGACGGACCCCCGATGGGTGAGCCTCCGAGTACGAGCCGTGTCACCGCCTGCCGACGCCGGATGGGCCAGGGAGCGGAGGTGGCACGGTGATCGAGATACTGCTGCTCCTGCTGGCCCTGGCACTGACCCTGGCCTGTGCGCTGTTCGTCGCGGCCGAGTTCTCGCTGACCACCGTCGAGCGCGGCGAGCTGCAGCGTGCCGTCGATGCCGGCGAGCGCGGTGCCGACAGCGCCCTCAAGGCCGCACGCAAGCTGACCTTCCAGCTTTCCGGTGCTCAGCTCGGCATCACCGTCACGTCGCTGGTGATCGGCATGCTGGCCGAGCCGTCGCTCGCCGCACTGCTGCGCGGCCCGCTCGAGGCCATCGGACTCGGAGCGGCGGCGTCGTCCGTCGCCACCGTGCTCGGCGTGGTCGTCTCGACGGTGGTCCTGATGGTGATCGGTGAGCTGGTGCCGAAGAACTGGGCCATCTCACGGCCGCTGGCCGTGGCCAAGGTGGTCGCCGCCCCGCAGCGGGGCTTCACCGCTGCCTTCGGGCCGTTCATCCGGCATCTGAACAGCGCGGCGAACAGGTTCGTGCGCCGCTTCGGCCTGGAGCCGGCCGAGGAGCTCGCCACCGCCCGCACCCCCGAGGAGCTCGTTGCACTGGCCCAGCACTCGGCGCGTGCGGGAGCTATCGAGCAGGACTCCGCGGAGCTGTTCGTACGGACGCTCCACCTCGGCGAGCTGACCGCCGAGAACGTGATGACCCCACGCGTGGACGTCATCGCCCTCGAAGCGCACGCGACGGCGGCTGACGCTGCCAACCTGACCCTCGCTACCGGCCTGTCCCGCTTCCCCGTCTACCGCGACAGCCTCGACGAGGTCGTCGGTACGGTCCACATCCGGGACGTCCTCGCGCTGCCTCCCGAGCAGCGTGCGACGGCCCCGGTGCTGTCCCTGGCGACCGCGCCGCTGGTGGTGCCGGACAGTCTGCCGGCCGACCGGCTCCTGGAGCGGATGCGTGCCGAGCGCACGATGGCCGTGGTCATCGACGAATACGGAGGCACGGCCGGCATCGCGACGGTGGAGGACATCGTCGAGGAGGTCGTGGGCGAGGTGCGTGACGAACACGACCCCCTGGAGACACCCGACCTGCTGCCCGCGCCGCCGACCGACGACGGCCGCTCCTCCTGGGAGGCGGACGGCAGCGTTCGCACGGATCAGCTCCTCGGCATAGGGCTGCTCGCACCGGAGGGCCCGTACGAGACCGTGGCCGGTCTGATCGCCACGCGCCTGGCCCGGATCCCGGTCGAGGGCGATTCGCTCGAGGTGGCCGGCTGGCGTCTCGACGTCCTGGACGTCGAGCACCATCGGGCGGACCGGGTCCGGATCACCGCACCGTCCCGGCCCGTGAGGAAGGACCTGTAGGAGACGCGATGACCACGTTGCAGCTGTTCATCGGCGCCCTGACCCTGCTGACCAACGCCTTCTTCGTCGCCGCCGAGTTCTCCCTGATCTCCGTACGCAGGAGCCAGATCGAACCCGCCGCCCTCCGTGGCGACAAGCGGGCCCGGATCACGCTGTGGGGTCTGGAGCACATCTCCCGGATGATGGCCACCGCCCAGCTCGGCATCACCGCGTCGTCCCTGGTGCTCGGCGCGGTCGCCGAACCTGCCATCGCTCACCTGCTGGAGCCGGCGTTCGAAGCCGTCCATATCCCGCACTTCCTGGTGCACCCGATCGCCTTCGTCATCGCGCTGACCGCGGCCACGTACGCGCACATGCTGATCGGCGAAATGGTCCCGAAGAACATCGCCCTGGCCGCACCGGCGAAGACCGCTCTGCTGCTCGGGCCTGTACTGGTCGCTCTGACCCGCGCCCTGCGGCCGTTCGTGTTCTCCATCAACGCCTTCGCCAACGTCCTGCTACGCCTGATGAAGGTCGAGACGAGGGACGAGGTCGCGTCGGTGTTCACCGACGGTGAGCTGGCGCGCATGGTCGACGATTCCAGCGAGGCCGGGCTGCTCTCGCCCGCCGACGGCGAGCGGCTGCGCGATGCCCTGGAGCTGGGCACGCGGCCGGTCGGCGAGATCCTCGTGCCCGCCCGGCGCATGCACACCGTCGACGACACCATCACGCCCGCCGGCCTGGAGCGGGCCGCGGCCGCGGCCAAGTTCTCCCGCTTCCCGGTCAAGGGCCCGAGCGGCGTCGTCCTCGGTTACCTGCACATCAAGGACACCCTCGGTGTCACCGACCGCGACAGGCCCTTCCCGCGCACCGCACTGCACCCCGTCACCCGGGTCCGCATCGACACCCCGCTGGACGACACCCTGACCGCCCTGCGCACGGACGGCGGCCACTTGGCCGCCGTCATCGGCGCGACGGGCGCGATCCTGGGTTACGTCACCATGGAGGACGTCCTCGGAGAGCTCGTCGGCCCGGCCGCCGCGGTGTGACCGCCGTACCCCGGGTACACCGCCCCGGCGCACGGGTGCCCGCCCCGGCCAGGGAGCTGGGCCGCACATCCGCCCGGACCTGCCGATCCGTCCAGTTCGCGACGATTCACCGGCCGGCCAGGACGCGCTCCTCGCCCGGGCCACCGAGGTCGACCGCTCCCGGCTCGTCGCGGACGGTGACACCGTTCTGGGCTCCGTCCATGCCCGTGACGGGCTCGTCGCCCGCACGCGCGGCCATGTGGTCACCGTCCGCGAACTGGTCCGGCCCGTTCCGAAGCTGAGGCCCTCCCGGAACAGAACACTTAGCCCGCCCGGGCGGCGGCGAGGTGGGCGTCCACGGCGACGACACCGTCGACGCCCTGGCAGAGGCCCACGAGCACCGGGACGAAACGCGGTTCCGGGACATGTCCCCGCAGGGTGACGACCCCGTCTCTGACCTCGACCGCGACGGTGCCCTCGTCCAGGCCGAGGATGCGCCCCAGGACGTCCTGCTCGACCTCGCCACGGATCTCGACGTCGGAGCGGATGAAGGCGTCGAGCAGGTCGCTGCGGGTGACGATGCCGGTGAGGAGCCCGTCGTCGCCGACCACCGGCAACTGCTTGACGTGCCGCCTGCGGAGTTCCCGCGCGGCCCGGGGGATCGTCCAGTCAGCATGGGCGGTGAAGACGGGGCTGCTCATGAGCGCGCCCGCGGTTCGGGCCCGGGCCTTGCCCCAGGAGCGCTCGTAGTTCCCCTCCTGACCCTGCGGATCCGGCATGCCGGTCTCGTGCCGCAGCACATCGGACGCGGACACGACGCCGACGGGAACGCCGTCATCGTCGACGACCGGGGCCGCGACGATGTCGTTCGCGTCCAGCAGGGCGGCGACCTCGTGGAACGGTGTGGTGGGGCGGAAGGTGACGACCTCCTTGGTCATGACGTCACCGACCGTGCGGCGGTACAGCATGGCATCGGCCTCCTCCGCTGTGCGACTGGGTGGCCGCGGTCCGACCGCCCGGGCGGAGCACGCGCGGCGTGCCGGCGTCCGCGCCCTGCCGGCTCGTCCACGCCGTCTTCACCACCCATGACAGCACTGCGCCGCTCCGGCGACCAGTGGCGTCCGGGCCGGCCGGGGGGCCGCCGGTCCCACGGCCACCGGGTGCGGCCGAGTGCGCGGTAGATGTGGCGACGCTGGGCGCCCGGCCCTTGCGCCTGCCGACGGGAATGATCCGGTCTCCTACGCGCTGGATCTGCTGCGCAGGAACCGGGCGCCGCCGGCCGTCGTCAGAGCGAACGACGGCGGGCTCGCCGGACTGATCAACCTCTGGACGGTGATCGCCCGGCTGATGGGACTCCGGCCGGCGCAGTAGGGAGGCGCTGCTTCACGCCGGCCGCGCGAGGCCGCTGGAACGAGACACGTGCCGTCCCGGCGGCCGGCATTCGTCGGGAGCCGGAACGACGTGGCAGAGCGCTCCGCCGGACGCGATCGCGCCCAGGACCGCCTCGAGCGAGTCGAGGCGGTTCCCGCCGATCGTCGCCGCGGCGGTCACGGTGGCCGGTGCGGCGCTCGCTGATGGCCGGTGCCGAGGCCCGCCACGGCCGGAAAGGTGATGAGCCGCGAGGGCCGATGATGCGATGCTCCTGGCATGACACGCCGAGTGAGGCCCAGCCTCTACTTCTCCGTCGACGTCGAGGCCGACGGGCCGATCCCGGGTCCGTACTCGATGCTCAGCTTCGGCGCCGCGGTGGCCGGCTGCCAGAACGTCGACGGGTACGAGCCGGCCGATCCCGAGAAGGACACCTTCTACCGCGAACTCCGGCCCATCAGCGAGGACTTCGTACCCGAGGCACTGGCCGTGAGCGGCTTGGACCGGGAGCGGCTGAGGGCCGAGGGCAGCGAACCGGCGGCTGCCATGGCCGCGTTCGGCGTCTGGGTGGGCGAGGTGTGCGAGGCGTACGGCGGGGCGCAACCGGTGATGTGCGGTTATCCGGCCTCGTACGACTGGACGTTCCTGTACTGGTACCTGCTGCGGTTCACCGGGGCGAGCCCGTTCGGCCACTCCGGATGCCTCGACATGAAGACGCTGTACGCGGTGAAGGCGCGACTGCCGCTGCGGGCGGTGACGAAGTCGGCGATGCCGCGTGAGCTGCTGTCGGCACGGCGGCACACCCACCATGCGCTGGACGACGCGATCGAGCAGGCGGAGCTGTTCAGTAATCTGATGGTATGGCCGGGGGTGTGACCCCGGGAGGGGGTCCACCGTGAAGTCCGTACTGCGCGCACTGCTCGCGTTCCTGATCGCGGTGGAGGCATGCACCGCCTGCACCGGCGACGGCTCCGGCGGCGACGGGGGCGGGCTGGAGGACCCGGCGAAGAAGGACATCGCGATGCGGATCGTTTCCAGCGCGGAGAACTCCACGCTGGACTGGAAGGCGCAGTACAAGTACATCGAGGACATCGGCGACGGCCGCGGCTACACCGCCGGCATCATCGGCTTCTGCTCGGGAACCGGCGACATGCTCGCCGTGGTCGAGCGCTACGCGAAGGCCAGGCCGGGCAACGCCCTGGAGCGATTCCTGCCCGCGCTACGTGCGGTCGAGGGCAGCGACTCGCACGAGGGGCTGGGCAAGGAGTTCACCGGGGCGTGGGAGCGGGCCGCGACCTCCGACGCGGCGTTCCGGGCGGCGCAGGACGCCGAGCGCGACGAGACGTACCTGCTGCCCGCCGTGCGCCGGGCCGAGCAAGACGGTCTCGGCGCGCTGGGGCAGTTGATCTACTTCGACGCATACGTCATGCACGGCTCCGACACCTCCGAGAGCTCCGCGGGCTTCCGCACGCTGCGGGAGAAGGCCCTGGCCGACGCGGAGCCGCCCGCAGAGGGCGGCGACGAGGAGGAGTACCTGAACGCCTTCCTCGACGCCCGCGTCGAGGCCATCCGCGAGGAGCCGTCGCACACCGACACCAGCCGGGTGGAGACGGCCCAGCGCGTGTTCGTGCGGGAGCGGAACTTCGGCCTCGAGCCGCCGCTGAACTGGCGTGTCTACGGCGACAGTTACCACATCGGCGCGATGGCGGCCCCGCCTGCCGGGTGAGCAGCGACCCGCCCGGCATCGGGCGGATTTCTTCGACGGACGACGTGGGGACCATCACAAGCAGTTACGTTGTGCACAACTAAATTGAGCACTACATTGAACACGTCGAGGCAGTGACGCGGCGAGCGGCGCGGCGCACCACTTCGCGCGAGGAGGAGAAACTCCATGGAATTCGTCAGGTTCGAGACGTACCAGCCCGTTGAACGACCCACCTACCAGCAGGAGCTGGACGACATCGTCCAGCAGGTCGCGGACCGCACCCGCGCGTCGGTCGAGCGACAGAAGGCCGACCGGGCCGTCAGGACGGCGCACGGCAAGACGTACGGACTAGTGAAGGCCTCGGTCACGGTGAGTGAACTGAAGGGCCCGTACGCTCAAGGCGTCTTCGCTGAGCCGGTGACGTACGACGCCGTGGTCCGCTACTCCAACGGGCTCGGCCACCTACGGGCCGACTCACTGCTGGGCGCGGCGTGCGGCATGGGGATCAAGATGTTCGGCGTGCCGGGCACGTCACTGCTGACCGACGAGTCCGAGGCGACCACGTTCGACCTCAACCTGATCAACAACAACGTCTTCTTCGCGAACACCGCGTACGACTACATGGTGATCGAGGAACTGTTCTCCGAACTGCCGGACGCCCTGGTGAACCCTGCACGGCGCAAGTCCTGGATGGGCGAGTTCCTCACCCGGCGGGGGACGCTGCGGACGGCGGACGAGTGGCTGTGGGACGAGCTGTTCGCGATGCTGTCCTTCACCAAGGTCCAGCGGCAGAACCTGCTCTCGTACACCTACAACAGCATGGGCGCCTTCCGTTACGGCGACCACATCGCGAAAGTGCGCGCGGTGCCCGTCACGCCGGTCGGCCACCTCGACGTCGATGTCCTGGCGGACGGCGAGGCCTTCCGCAACACGCTGGTCGCGGAGGCGGCCGAGCGCGAGCACGCCTTCGAGCTCCAGGTTCAGCTGAACACCGACCTGACCCGGATGCCGGTCGACAACACCTCGGTGGAGTGGCCCGAGCAACTCTCCCCGTGGGTGAGCGTCGCCAGGATCGACATTCCGCGCCAGGACATCGGCGGCACGGACAATCTCACCGCCGCGGACGGCACCTCGATCACCCCGTGGCGCGTGCGCGAGGACCACCGGCCGATCGGCGAGATCCAGCGGGTGCGCGAGGAGGTCTACCGCCGCTCCTCTCTCGAGCGCCACCGCATCAACGGACAGCCGCGGGTGGAGCCGCGGAGCAGCGCCGAGTTGCTGGGCTGAACCGAGGCAGTGATTCCGAGGCCGACCGAGGAACGCCGGCGAGTGCGAGGCGCTGCGCACACAGCAAGCGTTGACGGTGCATCAGCTTCACGCTCCCTTCGCGCAACCACTGCGTCTTCTTCATGTCTCCTTGCCCGGCCACGGGCAGACTCTTCGCAACCGAATGAAGGTTCGGTCGTGCCGCCCGAGTTCTACGCGCGTTGCCGTGGCGGCACAGGCCCGAGAAGAGGACGTACATGCCCCCCACACCAGTCACCCGCTGGAAGCATCTCGCCCTGGCCATAGGCGGCTTGTCGTTGGCGGTCGCCGCGACAGGCCCGGCGACGGCGACCACCGCGCCCGCGGCCGGGACCACCGACCCGGCCGCGTCCACGTCGGCGTACGACGACACCTACTACCAGGACGCGATCGGCAGGACCGGACAGGACCTCAAGGACTCCCTCCACACCATCATCAGCGACCAGACCAAGCTGTCCTACTCCCAGGTGTGGGACGCGCTCAAGGCCACCGACGAGGATCCGGCCAACTCCGCCAACGTGATCCTGCTCTACACCGGCCGTTCCCAGAGCAAGTCCTCCAACGGCGGCGACCCCGACCAGTGGAACCGTGAGCACACCTGGGCCAAGTCGCACGGCGACTTCGGCACCGCCACCGGCCCGGGTACGGACATCCACCACCTGCGGCCCACCGACGTGTCGGTGAACAGCACCCGCGGCAACAAGGACTTCGACGAGGGAGGCTCCGAGGTCGGGGAGGCCCCGGGCAACTACACTGACAGCGACTCGTTCGAGCCGCGCGACGCGGTCAAGGGCGACGTGGCCCGCATGATCTTCTACATGGCGGTGCGCTACGAGGGCGACGACGCCTTCGCCGACCTGGAGGTCAACGACCGGGTGAACAACGGGTCCATGCCGTACCACGGCCGGCTGTCCGTGCTGAAGCAGTGGAACGAGCAGGACCCGCCGGACGCCTTCGAGAAGAGGCGCAACCAGGTCATCTACGACGACTTCCAGCACAACCGGAACCCGTTCGTCGACCACCCTGAGTGGGTCACCGCGATCTGGGGCTGAAACGTTCCCTCCCAGGGGCCGGGGCGCCCGGGGTGAGCTCCCGGGCGCCCCGGCGCCTGCGTGCACGCAGGCGCGGGCTGTGACCGGGCGCCCGCAGCGGACATGCGGGCCGGTCACGGCCTCGAGGGGCCGAAGTGCGGACACCTGCGTCCCGTCGACGGCGCCACGCTCGTGCGCCGCCGCGGAGGACAGGTGCTGATCACCGAAGGCGCGCATGCGGACGTGCCGCGGTTGGTCACCGGGATCGTGTTCGTCGACAGCGAGTGGGACGAGGCGATCGACCACTCTTCCGCTCCCCCATGGCGCGGTCCAAGATCGCCGAGGCATGGGAGCTCTGGACGGACTTCTCGGCCCTCGAGAACGCTGGAGAAGACTGGTACCCCCTGAGAGGATCCGCTGCTACGCGCCGCGCCCTTGGCCTCGTCTGCCCGACTGGGCAGGGCGGCTTGGACGTCGTTCCTGATGGCTGTCAGAGGGGCCGCGTAGATTCCGGCTATGCCCGAGCTCTTGAGTGAAATCGTCAGGGACCTGCTGGATGGCTTGCCGCCTGGCAAGCTGATGGGGCCGTGTCAGCATCCGCATCCGGTGGTGTGGCTGAGTAACGGCCCGCTCGTAGACGCTGCCGACTTGTGGAAGCAGTTGTACGCGCGTCGGGGTGAAACCGGCCTCTACCCACTCCTGCTCGAGTATCCGGACGACTCATTCTGGCCTGTAGGAGGTTCCTACGGCGCTGATGCTGATGCCGGCTCTTACTTCCGGAGCCAATGGAAGGATGATTCGTGGCCGCCCTTCAAGGAGTGGCCCGGTCTCGCAAAGCAGGCCGCAGCGGTGAGGGACCCTGATGCCTGCGCGGGGGAAGTGGCGACCGCTGCGGTCCGCGACGACCGAGCCCGGTGTCTGGCCCTCGTCCAGGTCGAGCGTGGCGCTGATGCCCCCGTTGCGCTCGGCTGGCCGGGGATGACAAATCACATGACTGCGCAGGAACTGTCGGCGGTGCTGCGCTCCTGGGAGCACCGGTTCGGTGTCCGTGTCGTGGGCTTCGGGCACGGAAGCCTGTTCGTCTCAGTTGCCGGCCGGCCGACGGACATCCATCAGGCCCGTGTCCTTGCTGTGGAGCACTTCCTTGCATGCCCGGACGTCTTTCTTGAGGATCCCGACCTGGACTGGGACACATACCACGAGGGGCTCATGCAGCGTCGCGAGTGGCGGTTTTGGTGGGACTGAGAGTGGTCTTCGTGGTGAGGCGGCGGTGGCAGATGAGCGTGGCAGCGAGGCCTGGGAAGGCAAGGAAGTGCTGAGGTTTGCGTTCATAGCGGCGATGTAGGCGTCGGCATCCCGCCAACCACGACACCGTTCGTTCGACGACCCATCGGTGCCGCCCAAGCCGTTGCCAGGATTCGACACCCTTGCGGGCTATGCGAGGTGTGATGCCGAGATCCCGGGGCCATAGGCGAAGGCGGTCATAGTCGTAGCCCGATTCTGCCGCGCCTCGACGAGCGGCCGCGGCGCCTGTTGGCAGGAGCTGAAGCCCAGTCTCGGCCGTCGAGTTCCCGCACGCCCAGCGACACAGTGGCTTCACGGACATCGACGGCACGAGCGACCGCTCTCATCCAGCCGTGGGAGCGCCTGGAGCCGTTGCTGCCACAGCGCGAGCAAGGCTTCCGGTTCCCCCGGCCGCAAGCCACTGCCGGACCGGGAGGTGCTGTGCGGGATCCTGTACGTGCTGCACACCGGAATCCAGTGGGAGCATCTTCCCCAAGCGCTCGGCTACGGCTCCGGCATGACGTGCTGGTGCGGGTTGCGGGACTGGAACGAGGCCGGTGTCCGGCAACGCTTGCATGAGGTCCCGCCGGCCGAGCTCAAGGCGGCCTCCCGGCTGAACTGGTCCCGCTGCGTGGTCGACTCCTCCCACGTCAGGGCGCGAAAAGGAAGAGCCGGACAGACCCGTCGCCGGTCGATCGGGGCGGGCGGGCGACTCGCTGTTCGCAGGCCGCGACTATGACATCTACCGTGATCAGGTCCGAGCTCGTGGCATCGTCCCGGCGATCGCTCGACGAGGAACGCGGCACGGCACTGCCTGGGCACCCACCACTGGGGGGCGTCGCACCTCGACGCAGCAGCGGTGGGTGCGGGGCGCCGACCTGGCAGGCTCGAAGGCATGCCCGAACGCTTTGACGCGACGGCCGCGTGAGCTCTCCGGACGTGTGGTTACGCGGCGCCCGCTGCTGCCAGCACTGCGACCGGCAGGAGCAGAATCCACTGCGGTAGACGCAGTAGTGGTCTGGGCCAGCCGACGGACAGCGTGACGACCAGGAAGGCTGCCGCGTATCCGATGAAGTGCGCGGCCACGAACCACGCCACCAGGCCGGTACCCGGCGTGCCGTCCGTCAGGGAGAGGTAGAGCAGACCGAGTCCGGAGAGCACCAGGTCGCCGCTCACCATGTGCCAGACGGCGTGCAGGACACGCTTGGGTTCGTCCGCGAGAGCGCAGGACAGCAGCGGGCGCACCACATCGCGGTGCCCGCCGACGATGTGCACTGCGGCCACGCCGAGCGCGGTGATCCCTGCCGCGAGAAGCCAGCCGTTCATCGGACCTCGATTCCTTTGGCCACGACAGCGGCCAGCAGTGCGGCCAGCTGCGGGTCAGGGTGCTCCCCGACCAGCCCTACGTGGAAGAACACGGCTCCTGCCATGGTGTCCAGGACCAGGTCCACGGGCGTTCGGGCCGCGATCTCCCCGCGCAGCACGGCGCGTTCGAAGACACCCAGCAGCCGCTCCTTCGACGGGGCCAGGAAGTCGCCGCGGATGCGCGCCTTCAGCTCCGGATCGGCGGCGAAGTCGGCCAGCAGCCCTGGGAGTGCCGCCGCGGCGGCAGGCGCGCGGAACTCGTCGACCAGGCCCTGTAGCAGCACGGTCAGATCCCCGGCCAGCGTTCCGGTGTCCGGGGGCGGAACGTCATCGGTGGTCGTGAAGACGGCCTCGAAGACCAGCTCCGGCTTGCCCGGCCACCGTCGGTAGATCGTGTCCTTGCCGACACCGGCCCGCGCGGCCACCGCCCCGATCGATGTCGCGGCGTAGCCGACCTCGACCAACAGCTCTGCCGTCGCGCGGATGATCGCCTCGTGCGATCGGGGATCCCTGGGACGCCCCCGGGAGGGCGGAGAGGAGCTCATGGCATTTACCTTACGGGTCGACCCGTAAAGCAAACAAGAGGCCGGCCTGCCCTTCAGAACCGGAGCCGGCGGCTTCGAAGAGGCGTACCGCATGTGGGGGCAGGGCTTGGGTGAGGTGGCGGAGGCGGGCGTCGTCGGGGGTGCCGGATGCGGCGGTGCAGCCGAAGCGGGCGCGGATGTCGATGACGATGCCGTCGGTGGTGGCGGCCTGCTGTTTCGGCCTTCGCGGACCTGTGGCTGCCACCTCTTCGTGACGCCCGAGCCGTCCCCCGACGCGACGGAACGCCGCCGGGCGGAGCCGTGACGGTACGGCTCCACCCAGCGGCGACGGGGCTCAGTGCACGGCGGCCGGCTCCGCGACCGCGGTCCCCTTCTCCACCGACGAGGGGTCCTCCTCGGTCGCACTCCCCCGCTTGCCGAGGTGGTTGAACGCCAGGTTCAGCACGATCGCCACGATGCAGCCCGTGGAGATGCCCGAGTCGAGCACCACGAGCGCGTCCTCGGGGAAGGCGTGGTAGAACTCCGGCGCGGCGATCGGGATCAGCCCGATACCGACGGCCGCCGCGACGATCAGCGCGTTCTCGCCCTTCTCCAGTGCCGCCGTGGCCAGCGTCTGGATACCGCTCGCCGCGACGGAGCCGAAGAGCACGATGCCGGCGCCGCCGAGGACGGGCAGCGGCACGAGCGCGATGACGGACGCGGCGACCGGACACAGTCCGAGCAGGATCAGGATGCCGCCGCCGGCAGCGACGACGAACCGGCTGCGGACCTTCGTCATGGCGACCAGGCCGATGTTCTGGGCGAAGGCGCTGCACATGAAGCCGTTGAACAGCGGGCTGATCGCGGAACCCAGAGTGTCGGCGCGCAGGCCGCCCTCGATGGTCCGCTCGTCCGCCGGGCGGTCCACGATCCGGCCCAGCGCGAGCATGTCCGCGGTGGACTCGGTCATGCAGACCAGCATCACGATGCACATGGACACGATCGCGGCGATCTCGAACTGCGGTGCGCCGAAGTGGAACGGCGTGGGGAAGCCGACGATCCCGGCGTCCTTGATGGCGTCGAGGTTGGTCATGTTCAGCGGTACGGCGATGACCGTGCCGGCGACGAGGCCAAGCAGGATGGCGATCTGCTGCATGAAGCCGCGCAGCAGCTTGCGCAGCGCCAGCACGATCACGAAGGTGAGCGCCGCCATGCCGATGTTCTTCATGGAGCCGTAGTCGTCCGCCGTGGAGTTGCCGCCCTGGGACCAGTTGAAGGCGACGGGCAGCAGCGACACACCGATCAGGGTGATGACCGTGCCGGTGACGACGGGCGGGAAGAAGCGGACCAGTTTGGAGAAGTACGGGGTGAGCACGAAGCCCAGCACGCTGGCGACGATGATCGCGCCGAAGATGACGGCGATACCGTCGTGGCCCCGGTCCCTGCCGATGGCGACCATCGGCGTCACACCGGCGAAGGAGACGCCGTTGACGAACGGCAGCCGGGCGCCGATGCGCCAGAAGCCGAGGGTCTGGAGCAGGGTGGCTATACCGGCGGTGAACAGGCTCGCGCCCATCAGGAACGCGGTGTCCTTGGCGCTGAGGCCCACTGCGGGCCCCACGATCATCGGCGGGGCGACGACTCCCGCGTACATGGCGGCCACATGCTGAAGGCCGCTGGTGAACATCTTGAAGGGGGGCAGGGTTTCGTCGACCGGATGCTTCCGGTCCTCTGCTTCGGCGGTCGAGTTGTGCACGGCCACGGCGGTGCCTCCGGTCGGGTTACACGTCGTCGGGGGACATGTGGTGTCAAGGAGGTGGTGCAGGTGGTGCGGGTGTGCACGTACCGGGTCGCCCGAGCCGGTGTGCGGGCGGCGTCCCCGTGCCGGGTGGCAGGGGGCGCCACCACCGGGAGGCACGCACCTTTGTCGTACGCGCCTCCCGGCGACGGCCGCCATGGACCCCGCTCGGGTCCACGGCCGCCGGTCGAGGGCCGTCCCCCTCGACCGGACTACCGGGTTCAGCCCTGTGCGGCGATCCGCGCCAGGCGCTGTGCCTCGTCCCGCGTTGAGCGGGCGATGGCGTCTTCGTCCACCGTGGTGAGGCGGTTGCCCTCGACGACGGTCCTGCCGTCGACGAGGGAGAGGGTGACCGGCGCGGCCGCGCCGAAGACGAGCGCGACGACCGGGTCGGCGATGGAGGAGTGGGCGAAGGTGTCCAGCTTCCACATCACCAGGTCGGCGAGCTTGCCGGGTTCGAGGGATCCGATCGCGTCCGCCCGGCCGAGGACCTGCGCGCCGCCGTAGGTGCCGAGGCGCAGTGCCTGGCGCGCGTTCAGCGCGGCCTCGCGGTGGGCGCCGAGCCGGTTGATCAGCATCGCGTTGCGCAGTTCGGTGTGCAGTTCCCCGGACTCGTTGGACGCGGTGCCGTCCACGCCGAGTCCCACCGGCACACCGGCCCGCAGCATGTCCGGGACGCGGGCGATGCCGGCCGCCAGACGCGCGTTGGAGGAGGGGCAGTGCGCGACGCCGGTGCCCGTGCGGGCGAAGGCCGCGATGTCGGAGTCGTTCATGTGGACGCAGTGCGCCATCCAGACGTCGGAGCCCAGCCAGCCCGTCGACTCGAAGTAGTCGGTGGGGCCCATGCCGAAGAGCTCCTTGCAGAACTCCTCCTCCTCGACCGTCTCGGACCCGTGGGTGTGCAGCCGCACTCCCTTGCGCCGGGCCAGCTCGGCGCCCTGCCGGAGCAGTTGGGTGCTGACGGAGAACGGCGAGCAGGGCGCGACGGCGATCTGCGTCATCGCGTCGAACGAGGCGTCGTGGTGCTTGTCGACGGTCTCCTCGGTGCCGGCCAGCGCGCTTTCGAGGGACTCGACCGCGAAGTCCGGCGGCAGGCCGCCGTCCGACGTGCCGCGGTCCATGGATCCGCGGGCGAGGGTGAACCGTACGCCCATCTCCCGGGCGGAGCCGATGATCGCGCCGGACAGGTCGCCGGAGCCCCGCGGGTGGACGTAGTGGTGGTCCATGGCGGTGGTGACGCCGCCGCGGGCCATCATCGCGAGCGAGCCCTGTGCCGCGGCACGGACCATCGGCTCATCGATGCGCGCCCAGGTCGGGTAGAGCGCCACCAGCCAGTCGAAGAGGTTGTGGTCGGTGGCGAGACCGCGCGTGATCCACTGGTAGAAGTGGTGGTGGGTGTTGACCAGGCCGGGGGTGACGAGGTGGCCGGTCCCGTCGATGCGGCGTACCACGTTCGCGAGGCCCTCGGGTGCCTTGCCTGCTCCGACGGACTCGATCCTGTTGCCCGCGACGACGACATGGCCGAAGGCGTACTCGCTGTCGTCGGCGTCCACGGTGGCGATCGCACAGTTCTCGATGACGATGCGCTCGACCGTTGCGGTCGGGGCTGCCGAAGGTGCCATGGTGCTTCCTTCTTCTGTGGGCGGCGAGGTGGGCACGGCAGGACCCTAGGAGGATTTGAGTGCCACAGCCGGGCGGCTGCGGGTGCCGAGATGGTGGGAGAACAGGTGGAGCAGGAGCGCGACGAGCGCTCCGGCGCCGATGCCGGAGCCGACAACGGTCTGTGCCCAGGCCGGGATGTCCGCGTAGAAGGCGGGCGCGGCGAGCGGGATGATGCCGGCACCCAGCGCGACTGCCACCAGGATGATGTTGGAGCTGTCGTCGAGTCCGCCCTCGGAGAGGGTGCGGATGCCGCTGACGGCGATCGAGCCGAACAGGACGACTCCGGCGCCGCCGAGGACGGGCATCGGGAAGCGCAGCAGCCTTCCGAAGAAGGGCCCCACGGCGAGGCTGAAGACTCCGGCGACCATCACCGCGCCGTAGATGGCGGGGAGTTGGCGGTAGGGGGCGCTGGTCTCCGCGATTGCGAGCATGGGCGCGATGCCGGCGGAGGCGGCGGCGTTGACGAACGGGAGCCGGTTCCCGGCGAAGTTCGCGAGATCGGTGGTCTGCAGGAGGGTGGCGAGGCCCGGCGGGCTCGCCGCGATCAGCCGGGTCGTGCCGGCGGCGTCGAGGCCGACCGCCTGGCCGATGATCAGCGGAGGGGTGACCACGCCTGCGTACATGGCGGCGATGTGCTGGAGCGCGGCCGGAACGAGCCGCGCGACGGGGAGCTCCTCGTCCACGGGATGGACGGGCGATACGTGGCCGGGGCCTCGTGCGGCCTGCGCCGCCGGCTCCGTTGCAGGCTGTGCCATGGTTCTTCCCTCCGGTCCGGCCGGCCCCCGCCCGGCTGCGGGCGGGCGGGGGCGGGTCGGTCCCGCGTCAGAGGTTGGTCATGTCGACCGGGATCTTCGGCTCGACGCCGTCCCGCAGGATGGTGGCTTCGATCAGGCCGTACGGGCGGTCGGCCGCGAAGTACACCTCGTTGTCGTTCTTGAGGCCGAACGGCTCGAGGTCCACCAGGAAGTGGTGCTTGTTCGGGAGCGAGAAGCGGATCTCGTCTATCTCGCTGCGGCTGTTGATGATGCGCGAACCCATCTGGTAGAGGGTCTGCTGCAGCGACAGCGAGTACGTCTCCGCGAAGGCCTCGAGCATGTGCTTCTTGGCCTGGTCGTAGGACTTGTCCCAGCTCGGCATCCGGTCCTCGTCCGAGGTCCAGTTGTAGCGCCACTGGGCGGCGACCTGGGTGGCCAGGATGCGGTCGTACGCCTCTTTGAGGGTCGTGTACCGGTCCTTGACGTAGCCCCAGAACTCGGAGTTGGTCGAGTTCATCACAGTCAGGTCCTTGAGGCCGGAGACGACCTCCCACTGCTCACCGTCGTAGGTGATCTGGGTGGTGCGGGTCTCCTGGCCCTTGCGGACGAAGGAGTGCTTGACCTCGTCGGCACCGATGAACCTCGAGTTGCCGTCGGAGGTCGCGATGCGCTCCCAGGCGTACTCCTCGATGCGGATGCGCGCCCGGTGGATCGGCTCCTGGCTCGACACGAAGTGCCGGGCGAGGTGGATGCCGAACTGCTCCGCCGACTCGATGCCGTACTCCTTGGCGAACGCGTACACCGTGTTCTTGGTGGTGTCGGTCGGCAGGACGTTGGCGTTCGAGCCGGAGTAGTGGACGTCGTCCATGTCGCCGGAGAGGGCGACGGAGACGTTCAGGTCCTTGATGTGGTGGGTGTCGCCGTCCCGCGTGATCTTGACGACTCGGTTCTCTGCTTTGCCGTACTGGTTCTGGCCGAGAATCGTGGGCATGTCTGCTAGCTCCCTCGGTAAACGGAGTAGCCGAACGGGTTGAGCAGCAGCGGTACGTGGTAGTGCTCGCCCGGCACGACGGCGAACGTGATCGCCACCTCCGGGAAGAACACACCGGCGGCACCGCTGTCCCGATTCGCGGGGGCGTCCTGCTGCGCATCGGCTTGCTTGTTCTCGAAGTACGCCTCGGTCTCGAAATCGAGACGTACGTGTGTCGTTCCTTCCGGCAGCGCCGGCAGGTCCTTGCAGCGCCCGTCCGCGTCGGTCTTCGATGCGCCGAGCGCCACCCACCGCGCTCCCGCGCCGCTACGGGACGACAGCGAGATGGCGACGCCCTCTGCGGGGCGTCCCACGCTGGTGTCCAGGATGTGTGTGGACACCGATGCGGTGGTTTCCGTGCTCATGCTTCTTCCTGCTCTACGAGACGGGTCAGACGGATGCGGTTGATCCTGCCCAGCTCGGCGCGGACGATCTCCCGCTCCTGCTCGGGCGAGTTCTCGATCCGGTCGCGTACGGCGTCCCGCATCTGCTCGCCGGTGCGGCCGGTGGCGCAGATCAGGAAGACATGGCCGAACTTGTCCTGGTAGGCCAGGTTCAGCTCGAGCATCTCCGCCTTGAGCGCTTCGGACGCGCCTGCCATCCCGCTCTGTTCGCGGGACGACGTGGGGTCGCCCGGCTTGGGCCGGCCGATCGGTGGGTGGCCGGCCATGGCCTCGGCCAGATCCTCCGCGGTCAGTTCCGCCATTGCGGCGTCGCTGGCCTCGAAAAGCGCCTGGGTGGTGGCGTACGGTCGCTGGGCGAGCAGTTTGCTCCCCCACGCCGAACTGGCGCACACCTCGTGCAGTGCGGCCAGGGCCGCACTGTCCTCGGAGGCGTTGAACCGGGCAAGGCCCGGGTTCGGAAGTGAAGTCACGGGAGCCTCCGTGGCTTGTTCATCGCGGTGCGTCGGACGGGCTGCGGATAGCTAACGCCCTTCGGCAACGCGGCGTCAACACTTTGTTGAAAACTTGGGGTGACGAATACGGCGCCCCGGCGGCGAGCCCGCTCTGGGACCCACCCGCGCCCCGACCGACCACTCCGGGCCTCGTATCGAGCCTTGCACCGTTGCGACAGCACACCGGGGCAGGCGCGCCCGACGCGACCTGATGTCGGAAATGTCCCCAGGCGATCGGAGCACCGCACCGGTCGCGCAGCAAACGCCGACAACGATGTCGGAACCGCCAGGAGCACGCACATGAAAAACGTTCGCCGCTTCGCCGTCTGTACGGGAGCAAGCGCCCTCCTCGGCATGGGCGCGATCGCCTCGCCACCCCCGCGCAGCCGGCACCGTACCGGTACGGACCATGGCGCCGACTCCGCCGGCGACATCGCCGGCGGCCGTCAACGACCTCGCTGGCGCAGTGACCCCGGCGGACCACGGCGCCGCCCTCGCCTGCTCGTCGAGGGCGGCGCAGTGGTCTGCCGGGCCGGTCCTTCCCCCGAGGCCGACGGACCGGCGTCAGCCGTCCGACGGGCTCTTCTCGCGGTTCAGGTAGTTGTAGACCGTGAAGCGGCTGACGCCGAGCGCGCCGGCCACCGTCTCCACGCCGTGGCGCACCGAGAACGCGCCGCGCGCCTCCAGCGTCCTGACGATCGACTGCTTGCTCCTGCGGTCGAGTTCGGCGAGCGGTCGGCCGTGCTGCCGCTCCAGGGCCGCGAGGATGTGGTCCAGCGAGTCCGCGAGCTGCGGAAGCCGCACCGCGAGGACCTCCTCGCCCTCCCAGCTGAGGACGACGTCGTCCTCAGCTGCCTCGCCGGGCTCGATCACCACCCCGCCCATGGCGTCGACGAGAGGCTTCACCGCTTGGGCGAGCGCGTGGTCGAGCGCCGTCATCCCTGGCCCTCCACCACGTTGACCTGGAGGGAGACCCGGGTCGCGCCGTTCTCCAGCGCCGTGCGCAGCAACGCGTCGACGGCGCCGAGCACCTGCTCCGCGCCGCCCTCCGCGGTGTTGCCGAACGGTCCGACGTCCACCGCGTCCAGGTCCGCGCCCTGCACGACCTCGCGCACCGCCACGGCGTGCGGCGGTGGCTCGTCCAGGTCGAACGGCTCCGTCGTGAACTCCACTCTCAGTCGCACCATGCCTCCACGTTAGGGCCTGTCCCGTAGGCCTTGACCCGCTCCCCCTTCACCGGCGCCGGACGGGAACGCGCGCCACGGCGCGACGGACCGGCGGCGGTCCCGCGTAGAGCAGACGACGAGAGCCACGCCGGTCCCGGTTCCGTCCGGACCGGCGGCACAGGGAGGGGTCTGCATCATGACAGGACGCGTAGGCAGAGGTGTCAAGGCGACGGCGGCCGCCGCCATGGCGGTCGCGGCGCTCACCGCCTCGCAAGGGCCCGGGACCGCCGTCCCGGCCTGGCAGCGGCAGCCGCTGCCGACGGGAGGGACCGTCTCCGGCGACAGCGTGTACCGCACCGAGCTGCCGCCGCTGCGGACGCCGGGGCCGGCGGACGTCCGGGCGCCGGGGGTCCACGCCGCACCGGCGGCCGGGGCGCTCCCCGCGACGGTGTTCGCCGCGTACCGGGCCGCCGAGGCCGCACTCGCGCGCAGCGCTCCGGGCTGCGGCCTGCGGCTTCAGCTCCTCGCCGCGATCGGCCAGGTCGAGTCAGGGCAGGCCCGCGGCGGACGTGTCCTCCCCGACGGCACCTCGCTCTCCCCGATCCTCGGCCCGCGGCTGGACGGCAACGGCTTCGCGCTCATCCGGGACAGCGACGGCGGGACGTACGACGGGGACACGGTGTACGACCGTGCCGTGGGGCCCATGCAGTTCATCCCCTCCACGTGGGCGCACTGGGGCGCCGACGGCAACGGCGACGGCCGTGCCGACCCGGGGAACATCTTCGACGCGGCGCTCGCGGCCGGGAGGTACCTGTGTGCGGGAGGGCGGGACCTGTCGGAGCGGGCGGGCCTCGAGCGCGCGGTCCTCGCCTACAACCACTCCGCGGCGTACCTGCGGACGGTGCTGGCCTGGTACGCGTACTACCTCGGCGGCCACCGGGTGGTGCCGGACGACCGCGGCCCGTCCGCCGGGCCCGCCCGGTCGGTCCCGGCCGCTCCGCAGCCGCGGCGCACCGGTGAGCCGAGTCCCGCGGCGACACCGTCGCCCACGGAGGTGCCCGCCTCGCCCCGGCCGGCCGCCCGGCCGTCCTCCTCGCCCTCCCCGCGCCCGAGCGGCACCGCGCCGGCCGGCGGCCAGGAACCGGCGGAGCCGTTGCCGCCCCTCCCCGACGTGCGGCCGCCCGGCGACGGCCTGCTGCCGGCCGGGCCCGGCGGACTGACCAGCAACGGAACGGACTCGATGGACGCCGGCCCCTCCCCAATCCCGGATACCGGGCGGTAATGTCGCCACCCGCCGGGCAGGGACGCGACCGGCGGCGCGAGCGAAGGGGCCCTCATGGCTACGGACATGCAGCCTGCCCAGCCCGACGGGCCGGGCCGGGAGTCCAAGGAACGCTGGCAGCGCGCCTGGAGCCACCGCGAGGACCTGCTCAAGGTGGCCCGCCGCCGGTCGGTCAGCGCAGAGGACGCCGAGGACGCCGTGCACGAGGCGATGCTGCGTGCCGCCGAGCACCCGGACCTCGACGACGAGCGGCTGGGCGCCTGGCTGACGACGGTGACCATGCGGCTGTGCGTGGACCGCCACCGTCAGGTCCACCGGGAGGCGCAGGTACGCAGCAGCCCGAGGCTGCATCCCCCGGGCCCGGCCCCCGTCGAGGAGACGGTCTGCGACCGCGCGGAGGCGCACTGGCTCGCGGTCCGCAGCGCGGAACTGCCCGCCCGGCAGGCGGAGGCGCTGTGGCTGAAGGCGGAGGACCTCGACGTCGGGCAGGTCGCCACGAAGATGGGCCTGAGCTACCGCACCGTCGAGTCCCTCCTGGCACGCGCCCGCCGCACCCTGCGCAATTCGCTGGCGGCGACGCTCGGGGTGGCGCTGTGGCTGTGCGGCCGGGGCAGGCCGGGCAGCGGGGGCAACGCCCAGGCGGTGGCGCTCGCCTCGACGGCGGTGACGCTCGCGGTGGCCGGCCTCGTCCTGCCGTACGTCCATGACGGCAACGCCCCCGCGCCGCGACCGGCGCAGCCGGCGGCGACGGAGGCGGCCGGGTCCGGGACGCCGGAACCCGGCCGTACGGGTGCGCCGGGGAACGCCGCCCCGCCGCCCGCCCCCACCCCGCGGGCGTCGGACGGGGCCCGCCCCGTTGGCGAGCGGGGCCTGCCGCTGCCGGAACTGCCCGGCGTGCCGCTGCCGGCGCTGCCGCTGTCGACGCCGCCGGTTTCGGGGCTGCCTGTGCCGGAGGCGGACGATCTGGTGTCGTTGCTGCCACCGGTGTCGTCGGCGTCGGTCCCGGCCGTTCGGCAGTCGGTTCCGGCCGTGCCGTCCTCGGCTCCGGCTGTGCCGGCCCCGTCGGCGTCGGTCCCGACCGTGCCGGTCCCGCCGGCGCTTCCGGCACAGCCGTAGCCGCCACGCGGGGCTGTTCCCCCAACCCGCCCCATCCCGAAACCGGGCGCTCTGCCCGGGCCCCCGCGCCTCGAACGCCGGCGAGGCGGGTTTCGCGCAGCGAAATCCAGCCCGCCGGGGGTACCTTCCACGGCCGCCGGGCGGTAGGGGAGATCGTGGGCACGGCCGAAGGCCGTTGCCCCGCCACGCGGCGGAGCCGCACATCGGTACCGCGGGAAGGGGCGGGGTGGGAAACAAGCCCGCCCCGGGCGGCACCCGGACCCGTCCCGACACCCCCGCGAAACCCCGTCGAAAAAATCTTCGTCCCGTCGCGACGGACGCCCCTCCCCTCCCCGTAGAGCAGTTGTCGGACCGCTCCACGGCTGAAGGGTGTACCGGATGGGTGTCGAGATCTGCGTGGAAGGGCTCACCAAGTCCTTCGGGCGCCAGGTCATCTGGCAGGACGTCTCCCTGACGCTGCCCGCCGGGGAGGTCTCCGTCATGCTGGGGCCCTCCGGGACCGGCAAGTCCGTGTTCCTGAAGACGCTCGTGGGGCTGCTGAAACCCGAGCGGGGGTCCATCCGGATCGCCGGGCAGGACATCACGACGCTGCGGGAGCACGAGCTCTACGAGGTGCGGAAGCTGTTCGGCGTGCTGTTCCAGGACGGCGCGCTGTTCGGTTCGATGAACCTCTACGACAACATCGCCTTCCCGCTGCGCGAGCACACCCGCAAGCCGGAGGGCGAGATCCGCCGGATCGTGCTCGAGAAGATGGACATGGTCGGTCTGATCGGCGCCGAGGACAAACTGCCCGGCGAGATATCCGGCGGTATGCGCAAGCGGGCCGGACTGGCGCGGGCCCTGGTGCTCGACCCGGAGATCATCCTGTTCGACGAGCCGGACTCGGGTCTCGATCCGGTGCGCGTGGCGTACCTCAACCAGCTGATCGTCGATCTCAACGCGCAGATCGACGCCACGTTCCTCATCGTCACCCACGACATCGCCTCGGCCCGCCAGGTCCCCGACAACATCGGGCTGTTGTTCCGCCGCGAACTGGTGATGTTCGGCCCGCGGGAGCAGCTGCTGACCAGCGAAGAGCCCGTGGTGCGGCAGTTCCTGGGCGGGCGGATGCAGGGACCGATCGGCATGGCGGAGGAGAAGGACGCCGCCCAGGTGGAGCAGGAGCTCGCGCAGCTCGGTGAGGCGGCGGACGCCGGCGTACCGGGCTTGCTCGAGCTGACGCCGCGGCTGCTGCCGACCGAGGGCATCGAACGGCCGCCCCGCTGGGCGGAGATCGCGGACCGTGAGGCGCTGCGGCGGCTGCGGGCGTCGGTGCGCGGAAGGGCGGGCGACGCATGAGCCTGTCGCCCGTCGGGGCGCTGCGGCAGTCGGGCAGCCTGTTCGCCATGGGGCTGGACGTGCTGCGCACGATCCCCAAGCGGCCTTTCCAGGTCAGGGAGTTCATCCAGCAGGCGTGGTTCGTCGCGAGTGTGACGATCCTGCCGACGGCGCTGGTGTCGATCCCGTTCGGAGCGGTGATCGCGTTGCAGATCGGCTCTCTGACGAGGCAACTGGGCGCGCAGTCGTTCTCGGGCGCGGCCTCCGTCCTCGCGGTGCTGCGGGAGGCGTCGCCGATCGTGACCGCGCTGCTGATCGCGGGCGCGGGCGGTACGGCGATCTGCGCGGATCTCGGAGCGCGGAAGATCCGCGAGGAGATCGACGCGATGCAAGTGCTGGGCATCGACCCGATCCACCGGCTGGTCGTGCCGCGGGTGCTGGCCACCATGCTGGTGGCGGTGCTGCTCAACGGCCTCGTGTCGGTGGTCGGGGTGGCGGGCGGCTACTTCTTCAACGTGGTGCTGCAGAACGGCACCCCTGGCGCCTATCTGGCCTCGTTCACCACGCTCGCCCAGCTTTCCGACCTGTGGGCGGCGGAGCTCAAGGCCCTGGTGTTCGGGGCGATCGCGGCGATCGTCGCCTCGTACAAGGGGCTGACCGCGAAGGGCGGCCCGAAGGGCGTCGGCGACGCGGTGAACCAGTCGGTGGTGATCACCTTCATGTTGCTGTTCGTGACGAACTTCGTGATGACCGCCGTGTACTTCCAGATCGTTCCGCAGAGGGGCTGAGCGATGCCGCTGATCAATCGTCTGCTGCCGCCGCAGCTCGAGGAGCTGGGCAGGCAGCTGGTCTTCTACGGCCGTTCGCTGGCCTGGACCGGCCGGACACTGCGCCGCTACAAGAAGGAGATCCTCCGGCTGCTCGCGGAGGTGAGTTTCGGGCGCGGGGCGCTCGCCGTCGTCGGCGGGACCGTCGGGGTGATCGCGTTCCTGTCGTTCTTCACCGGCACCGAGGTCGGCCTCCAGGGCTACGCGGCGCTCAACCAGCTCGGCACGTCGAACTTCGTGGCCTTCCTCTCCGCGTACTTCAACACCCGGGAGATCGCGCCCCTGGTGGCGGGCCTGGCGCTGTCCGCGACGGTCGGCGCCGGGTTCACCGCGCAGCTGGGCGCGATGCGGATCAGCGAGGAGACCGACGCGCTGGAGGTGATGGGCGTCCCGTCGCTGCCGTTCCTGGTGACGACGCGGATGATCGCCGGTTTCGTCGCGGTGATCCCGCTCTACGTGGTGGGGCTGCTGTCCTCGTACTTCGCGGCCCGCACCATCACCACCGGCTACTACGGGCAGTCGGCAGGCACCTACGACCACTACTTCCAGCAGTACCTGCCGCCGGTCGACGTCCTGTGGTCCTTCGGCAAGGTGATCGTCTTCGCCGTCGTGATCATCCTGGTGCACTGCTACTACGGCTACTACGCGAGCGGCGGCCCGGCCGGTGTCGGGGTCGCCGTGGGCCGCGCCGTGCGCACGTCGATCGTGGCGATCAACATTCTCGACTTCTTCCTCAGCCTGGCGATCTGGGGCGCCAACACGACCGTACGGATAGCGGGGTAAGGGCCGATGAGCAGAGAGGGAAGCGCCGCGGCGCACGCCGGCCGACTGCGGCTGTACGGGATGGTGTTCCTCGCCGTCATCGCGCTGCTGCTGTCGCTGGCGGTGGCCACGTACCAGCAGGTGTTCACGTCGGTCGTGCGCGTCACGCTGGAGGCCGACACGCTGGGCAACCAGCTCGATCCGAGAGCCGACGTCAAGCTGCGGGGACTGCTCGTCGGCGAGGTGCGCGAGGTGCGGGCCGACGGGGATAAGGCGACGCTCGACATCGCGCTGAAGCCGGAGCACGTGTCGCGCATCCCGGCCGATGTGCACGCCCGGCTGCTGCCGAAGACGCTGTTCGGCGAGAAGTTCGTCGACCTGGTGGTGCCGGGCGGCTCCTCGGGCCGGCACATCCGGGCCGGGGACGTCATCACCCAGGACCGCACCCGGGCGGGCATCGAGGTGCAGCATCTGATGAACGATCTGCTGCCGCTGCTGCGCACCGTTCGGCCCGCCGATCTCAACGCCACGCTGCACGCGTTCTCCACCGCGCTGGAGGGGCGGGGCGACCGCATCGGCGACAACCTCGTACGGCTGGAGCGCTATCTGGCCGAGCTCAACCCCCATATGCCCTCCCTCCAGGAGGACATCTCCCGCTTCGCCGATGTCGCCGAGGTCTACGGCGACGCGGCACCGGACCTGATGAACATCCTGCGCGACTCGGTCACCACGAGCCGCACCATCGTGGAGAAGCGCGAGCAGCTGGCCGCCGCCCTGACGGGAACGGCGAAGGTCGCCGGCACGGCGGAGCAGTTCTTCGACGACAACGGCGAGCGGCTGATCACCCTGGGCCGTGTCTCCCGCCCGACGCTCGCCCTGTTCGCCCGCTACTCGCCCGAGTACCCGTGCCTGCTCGAAGGCCTCGAGCGCCAGAGCAGGGAGTCGGAGAAGGCGTTCGCGGGCGGCGAGATGCGCATCACCCTCGAATTCGTCCATCCGCGACCCGCGTACCGACCCGGTGAGGAACCGCGCTATGCCGAGCGCTCCGGCCCGAACTGCCGAGGCATCCCTGGCCCTTCCGTGCCGGCGGGGCACACCAAGCTCGACGACGGTACGAAGGACGTCGCTGCCGGCGGCCCGCCAGGAGCCGGGCCGGTCTCCGCGACGGCGGCGGAGCAGCGGGCCGTGGGCTCGCTGGTCGCGCCGGTCCTGGGGGTGCCCGCCGACCGGGTTCCCGCCGTGGCGACGCTGCTGTTCGGGCCCATGGCACGCGGGACGGCGGTGAGTGTGGCATGAAGGCGTCACGAGCCACCGCGACCGCGGCACCGTTGGTCAAGTTCCTTCTCTTCGCCGCGGTGACGGTCCTGGCGACGACGCTGCTCGCGGCGACGATCGTCAACATCTCCTTCACCCCGGAGCACACCTACCGTGCCGTGTTCAGCGATGTCACCAGCCTCGAGGAGGGTGACGACATCCGCGTCGCCGGAGTGCGCGTCGGCGAGGTCGAGGCCATCCGCATCAAGGACCGCACGCTGGCGGAGGTGACGTTCAGCGTCACCCGCGACCGGCCGCTGCTGACCAGCACCGGAGCGGTCATCCGCTACCGGAGCCTGGTCGGACAGCGCTACGTCGCCCTGACGGAGGGCGCGGGCGACGGCACACGGCTGAAGCCCGGCGCCACCATCCCGCTGGCCCGGACCCAGCCGGCGCTCGACCTGAACGCCCTGCTCGGCGGCTTCAAGCCGCTGTTCGCCGCGCTCAGTCCGAAAGACGTCAACCAGCTCGCCACCGAGATCATCAAGACGTTGCAGGGCGAGGGCGGAACGGTCGACAGCCTCCTCGCGCACACCGCGTCCCTGACCACGACCCTCGCCGACCGGGACGAGCTGATCGGGTCGGTGATCGACAACCTCAACACCACGCTGCAGACCCTCGACAACCGAGGCGCCCGGTTCTCCGGACTGCTCAAGCAGCTCCAGCGGCTGATCTCCGGCCTGTCCGCCGACCGCAAGCCGATCGGGTCCTCACTGGAGAACATCGGCGCGCTGACCGAGGCGACCTCCGGTCTGCTCGAGGACGCACGGCCGCCGCTGCGGGGCGACATCGCCGAGCTGAGGGACCTGACCAAGACGCTGAACGACAACGAGAAAACCGTGGAGGGCGTGCTGAAGCGGCTGCCGAACAAGCTCGACAAGCTGACGGGGACCGCCTCGTACGGTTCCTGGTTCAACTTCTACCTCTGTGACTTCGACGGCCGGATCGTGCTGCCGAAGACCCGAGAGGTGATCACCCCGGAGCTGCACGTGGCGCGGGCGAGGTGCGGCGGATGAAGATACGGCTCCTTCCCCGCACACCGTTCCGCGACCGCAACCCGGTCGTGATCGGCGCGGTCGGCCTCACCACGCTCGCACTGCTGACGACCGCCGCGTTCAACGCCGACAGCCTGCCGGTGATCGGCAACGGCGAGACGTACAGCGCGGCCTTCTCGGAGGCCGGCGGACTCAAGCCGGGTGACGAGGTGCGCATCGCCGGGGTCAAGGTCGGCAAGGTCGACGCGGTCGACCTCGACGGAGACCATGTGAAGGTCACCTTCAAGGTCAAGGGCGAGCCGGAGTTCGGCACGAGGACCGGCGCGGCCATCCGAATCAAGACGATCCTGGGCGCGAAGTACCTCGCCCTGCATCCGAAGGGGTCGGGACAGCTTCGGCCCGGCAGCGAGATCCCGCTGGAGCGCACCACCCCGGCCTACGACGTCGTCCAGGCCTTCAGCGATCTGACGACGACCAGCGAAAAGGTCGACACGGAGCAGTTGGCGAAGGCTCTGGACACGATCTCGACGACCTTCGAGGACTCGCCCGAAGAGGTACGTGCGTCCATCAAGGGCCTGTCGAGGATCTCGAAGACGGTGGCCTCGCGTGACGAGGATCTGCGCGAGCTGCTGAAGCACGCCGACTCGGTCACCAAGATCCTCTCCGAACGGTCCGGTGAGTTCACCACCCTGGTCAAGGACGGCGACGCGCTGTTCAAGGAGATCACACGGCGCCGGGCGGCGATCCACGCGCTGCTCAAGAGCTCGGCCGCACTCGGCATTCAGCTCTCCGGCCTGGTCGCGGACAACGAGAAGGAGATCGGCCCGGCGCTGAGCGGGCTGAACCAGGTGGTGCGGATGCTGGAGCGCAACCAGGCGAGCCTCGACCGCAGCGTCGCGCTGCTCGCCCCGTACGTGCGGGTCTTCACCAACACCCTCGGCAACGGCCGCTGGTTCGACAGCTACATCCAGAACATGGTCGCCGCTCCGGTGGTCCCCCGGACAGGAGGCTCGCGATGAAGGGCCGTATCCGCTTCGACCCGAAGGGCCGTACGGCCCGGCTGACGGCCGCCGCCGTCGTCGCGGCGCTGCTGGTCTGCGCCGCGGTCGTACTGTGGCCACGAGAGGAGCCGGTCCGCGTCACCGCGTACTTCCCGCGCACCGTGGGCATCTACCCGGGCTCGGACGTGCGGGTGCTCGGCGTACGCGTCGGTGAGGTGACCGAGATCGTTCCCGAGGGCGGCCGGGTGCGCGTGGAGCTCGAGTACGAGCCCGGGCGCAGGATTCCCGCCGACGCCCAGGCCGCCATCATCAACTCCTCGGTGGTCAGTGACCGTTACGTGCAGATGCTGCCGGTGTACCGGGGCGGGCCCGTGATGCGCGACGGCGCGGTGATCCCTCAGAGCCGCACGGCCGTGCCGGTGGAGCTGGACCGGGTCTTCGACAGCCTCCACACGACGGCCGAGGCGCTCGGTCCGAAGGGCGCCAACGAGGACGGCTCGCTCGCGCGGCTGCTGGGGGTGAGCGCCGCCAATCTCGACGGCCAGGGCGACCAGCTGCACGGGACGGTGGAGGATCTGTCCCTCGCCGTCACCACGCTCTCGGACGGCCGGGACGACCTGTTCGGGACCGTACGCAATCTTCAGGTGTTCACCGCGGCGCTCGCGGCCGACGACAAGAGCGTGCGGTCGTTCAACGACAGCCTCGCGGCGGTCGCCGATCAGCTCGCCGGGGAGCGCAAGGACCTCGCGGCGGCCCTCAGGCATCTGGGGGCGGCGCTCGGCGACGTCTCCCGGTTCGTGAAGAACAACAAGAAGGCGCTGACCGAGGACGTGAAGGGACTCAGCAAGGTCACCAAGGTGCTGGTGACCCAACGGGCGGCGCTGGCCGAACTGCTGGAGGTCGCGCCCACCGGCCTTTCCAACCTCCAGAACGCCTACAACCCGTCCTCCGGAACTCTCGACACCCGCAACAACCCCGATCATTCGCAGGATCCGGCGGCGCTGCTGTGCTCGCTGCTGAGGACGACGGGCGATGCGGGGGGCGAGAACCCCGACTGCGCGGAGCTGGACGAGCTGTTCGACGCGCTGCCCGAGGTGCCGCACGCCGGCGCGGTGCCGGGCTCCGGCCAGGTCGACCGGACGCTCGGCGGAATCCTGGAGGCACGCGCATGAGCGCACCCCGCATGCACCGGGCCGTGGCCCTGGCCACCGCCATGGGCTCCGTACTGCTCACAGGTTGCGACTTCAACGGCCTGTACGACGTGGACCTGCCCGGAGGCGCCGCCGCCGACGGCAAGGCCTACCACGTGACGGCCGACTTCAGGGACGTCCTCGACCTGGTACCGCAGTCGGCGGTGAAGGTCAACAACGTCACCGTGGGTGCGGTCGAGAAGGTGGAACTGGTCGGCTGGCACGCTCGGGTACGCCTGCGTATCGCGGACGACGTGAAGCTGCCCGGCAACGCCGTCGCAGAGCTGCGGCAGACCAGCATGCTCGGCGAGAAGTACGTGGCCCTGTCCCCGCCGGTCGGCATCGAGGCCAGTGGGCGGCTCACCGACGGTGCGCGCATCCCGCTGTCACGCACCGGACGCAACCCCGAGATCGAGGAGGTGCTCTCCGCCCTTTCCGCACTGCTGAACGGCGGCGGCGTGGCGCAGCTCAAGACGATCACCGTCGAGCTGAACAAGGCGTTGGAGGGCCGGGAGAACCGGGTCAAGGACCTGCTCGGCGAGCTGGACACGTTCATCGGCGGGCTCGACAAGCAGCGCAAGGAGATCGTCCGGGCGCTCAAGGGCATCGACCGGCTGGCGAAGCGGCTGGCCGCGGAGAAGAAGACGATCGCGCAGGCCGTGGACACGGTGCCCGGCGCGCTGAAGGTCCTGGCCGACCAGCGCAGCGACCTGACGGCGATGCTGACCTCGCTCTCCGAGCTGGGGAAGACGGGCACCAAGGTGATCAACACCTCCCGCGCGGACACGGTGGCCAACCTCAAGAGCCTCCAGCCGATCCTGCAGCAGTTGAACAAGGCCGGCAGCGATCTCCCCGATTCCCTGGAGCTCCTGACGACCTATCCGTTCCCCCGGAACGTGACCGGCGCCATCAAGGGCGACTACGTCAACCTCAAGATCACCGCGGATCTGGACCTCGCGAGCGTCTACGGCAACCTCGCGGAGCAACCGCCGGGCCCGGGCGGTCCGCAGACACCGGAGCCGCCGCAGCTTCCCGGCACGCCCGATCTGCCCGAGGTGCCCGGCCTGCCGCGAGCGCCCCTGCCGACCACGCCCCCCGAGGTTCCCGGCGCGCCGACGCCGGGCGCACCGACGCCCCCCGGCGGCGACGGGCCGCTGTGTCCGCCGGTGTGCACCGGCAGCCAGGTCGCCCACACGGGCGGCGACGGACGGCGGCTGCCCGCGGGGATCGACCTGGCACTGGCCGAACTGATGCTGAAGGGGATGCAGCCGTGATCACACGTACGGTCAGGGCCCAGCTGATCGCCTTCGCCGCTGTCACAGCGGTGGGTTGCTCGTACGTCGGCGCCCGCTACACCGGCCTGGTGGACAGCGTGCTGGACCGCGGCTACACCGTGCGGGCCGACTTCGCCGATTCCGGTGGCATCTTCCAGGGCGCCGAGGTCACCTACCGGGGCGTTCCGGTGGGCCGGGTCGGGGAGCTGCACCTCGCCGGCACGGACGGTGTCTCCGTGGCGCTGGACATCGAGGACGGAACCCGGATACCGGCGGACACGCTGGCCGTGGTGGCGAACCGTTCCGCGGTCGGCGAGCAGTACGTCGACCTCCAGCCGCGCCGCTCCGGCGGCCCGTATCTGAACGAGGGCAGCGAGATCCCGCGCGCCGACACCAGGGTCCCGCTGCCCACTACGGCGCTCGTCCTCAGCCTGGACCGGCTGGTCAACTCGGTCGGCAAGGACGATCTGCGGGTCACGGTCGACGAACTCGGCAAGGCGTTCGCCGGCACCGGGCCGCATCTGAGCAGGCTGGTGGACTCCGGGAACCTGCTGGTCGAGTCGGCCTCCGAGAACCTTCCGGAGACGACTTCGCTCATCGAGGACTCACGTGTGGTGCTGAAGACCCAGAGCGACAAGGGGTCGGCCATCAAGTCGTTCTCCCGCGACCTGGCCGCGCTGACCGCGGAACTGAAGGCACGCGACGGTGATCTGCGGCGGCTGGTCGGCAACACCGCCCCGGCGGCGCAGGAGGTCGACTCGCTGCTGAGGTCCAACGAGACGCATCTGCCGGTGCTGCTCTCCAACCTGATCAGCGGCGGCCAGGTCACGGTGGCGCGCCTGCCCGGTGTCGAGCAGGCGCTGGTGACGTTCCCGGTGATCGTCGCCGGCAGCTACACCGTGATCCCCGGCGACGGCACCACCCACTTCGGCATGGTCGTGAACGCCGACGACCCGCCGCCGTGCCGAAAGGGGTACGGCACCCAGCGGCGCGACCCGGCGGACACGTCTCAGCGGCCCGCCGACACCGGGGCGCGCTGCACCGAGCCGCGCGGCAGCGGCACCTCCGTGCGCGGCGCGCAGAACGCGCCGGGCCCTGCGCGGTCCGGCGGCGCGCGGCAGGCGGCGCACGTCACCCCGTACGACCCGGAGACCGGCACCCTCGCCGGGCCGGGCGGCACGCTCCTCGAGATCGGCTCGACGGGCGGAGAACTGAGCACGTCCGGAAAGGACTCGTGGCAATGGCTGCTCGTGGGACCGATGGCATGAGCGCGGACGACGCACGCGAGGACACCGCGCCCGTGGACGCGGCACGCGGCGAAAGCGCGGCGGAGGACGGCGTCGGCAAGGGCAGCGCGCCCGAGGAGAGCGCCCCCGGGGACACCGCGGGCGAGGACGACACGCCCCGAGGGCGGCGGCCCCGGCTCTTGGCGGCGCTGCGGCGGATCGGCGGCAGGACAGCCGCGGCCGCGCGGCGCGGCAGGGCACTGCCGGCCACGCTCGCCGTGGCGACCGTAGCGGTCACGGCCCTCAGCGGCTGGCTGTGCGTCGAGGTGTACGAGCAGCGCGCGCAGGCGCAGCGGAACCAGGACATCCTGGCCGCCGCCCGCCAGTCCGCGCTGAACTTCACGTCGCTGGACTACCGGCACTACGAGCGGGACAGCGCGAACGTGCTGAAGGGCGCGACGGGCGACTTCAAGGAGCAGTTCGCCGCGCAGACAGGCGAGTTGACCAAGCTGGTCGCCGCAAACAGGTCCGTCTCGGAGGGACAGGTGCTCGAGGCGGGCATAGCGCGGGCCGACGAGCGCTCGGCGCGGGTGCTGGTCGTCGCCGACAGCAAGGTGACGAACGAGGCCGCGCCGGAGGGGCAGTCCCGTACCTACCGGCTGCAGCTCGATCTCGTCCTCGAGAAGGGCCGCTGGCTGACGTCCGATGTCGAGTTCGTCGGCTGACCCGGCGGGCGGCACGCCCGAGCTCACACCCGTACCAGCAGTAGTGAGGAGCAAGACCGTGGCGAACCCGACCATCCGGGGCCGTGGCTCCACCTCTCCCGGCCGTCGTGCCATGTCGGCGGCCGCGCGTGCGGCCGCAAAGCGGTCGGACAGGGTCCGGCCGGGTCCGGGCGGCTCCACCGTGCTCGATCCACCGCGTGCCCCGGCTTCCAGGCGGCTCGAGGCCCCCGACGACGCGTCGCAGGCCCGCCGGGACGAGAACCAGCATGTGGGGCCTGTCGTACTGGCGGATGAGGCCGCGGCGCTCCTGCCCGAGCGCCGTCGACGCCGGCGGGCCCGGCTGTGCGCCCTGCTGGCCGTCCTGGTGGTCCTCGGGCTGACCGCGGTGGGCGTGGTGGGGTGGGAGTACGCCGAGGGGCGGCGTGCCGACGCGGCACGGACCGAGGCGGTCGCGGCGGCGAGGAAGGCGGCGCCCGTGGTGCTGTCGTACGACCACCGCAGGCTGGAGGCGGACTTCGCCGCGGCGCGCGGCCATCTGACCGGCGCCTTCGAGGAGGAGTACGCCAGGACCACGAGCAAGGTGGTGGGGCCCACCGCGAAGAAGTACCGCGGGGTCGTCAAGGCGAGCGTGGCCGCGCCCCCGGACGGCGGCGCACCCGCCGCTTCGGTGGTGTCCGTGTCGCCCGACCGGGCCGTGGTGCTGCTGTTCGTCAACCAGGTCACCACCAGTACCCAGGTCAACGGGTCGCGGGTCGACCTGAACCGGGTCCGGATGACGATGGTCCGTACGTCGGGCGGCTGGAAGGTGAGTGCCGTCGACGCGCTCTGAGGACCATCCCCAGGACGCGGGGGACGCCCCCGCACGCCTCCCGAGCAGGGACGGAAGAAGGCCTGACCCGCCTTCCGACGGCCCGCTCGGGAGGCGCTTTTTCGTGGTCGCTCTTGACAGCTGTGACTCCGCCCGGAGATTATTCCGTCAGACAGAAAGAGACTTCCGCAATACGGAAGGGGCGCACAACCCCATGGGATACAGCGACCACCGCTACGACGTGAACCTCTCGATCCTCTTCACGGAACTCCCGCTGCTGGAGCGCCCGGCAGCCGCCGCCGCGGCCGGCTTCACCGCGGTCGAGCTGTGGTGGCCGTGGATCGAGACCCCCACCCCGCCGCAAGCCGAACTCGACGCCTTGAAGAAGGCACTCGACGACGCCGGCACCCAGCTGGTGGGACTGAACTTCTACGCCGGGCAGCTGCCCGGCCCCGACCGCGGCGCGCTCTCCGTGCCCGGCGACGAGTCCGACCGCTTCCGCGCCAACATCGAGGTGGCGGCGGACTTCGCGGCGTCGGTGGGCTGCAAGGCCCTCAACGCCCTCTACGGCAACCGCGTCGACGGCGCCGACCCGCAGGTCCAGGACGCCCTGGCCCTGGAGAACCTGGTGCTCGCCGCCCGCGCCGCCGACCGCGTCGGGGCGATCCTGCTGGTCGAGACGCTCAACAAGCCCGAGTCGCCGCTGTACCCGCTGGTCAGCGCCCCGGCGGCGATCGACGTGATCGACAAGGTCAACGCCGCCACCGGCCTCGGCAACGCCAAGTTCCTCCTGGACATCTACCACCTGTCCATGAACGGCGAGGACGTCGCCCGGGTCATCGACGACTACACCGAGAAGACCGGTCACGTCCAGATCGCCGACAACCCGGGCCGCGGCGCCCCCGGCACCGGCTCGCTCCCGCTGGAGCAGCTCCTCGACGGCCTCAAGAAGGCCGGTTACGAGGGCTGGGTCGGCCTGGAGTACAAGGCCGGCGACCGCCCGAGCGCCGGGTCGTTCGACTGGCTGCCGGCCGGGGCGCGCGCCGCCCGCTGACTTCCCCTGCACGCTTTTTCAGAGAGGTACCCCCGATGAGCACCCTCCCCAAGATCGCATGGATCGGACTCGGCATCATGGGCTCCCCCATGTCCGAGAACCTGCTGAAGGCGGGCTACTCCGTCACCGGCTACACGCTCGAGCAGGACAAGCTCGACCGCCTCGCGGCGGCGGGCGGCACAGCGGCCGGCTCGATCGCCGAGGCCGTCAAGGACGCCGACGTCGTCATCACGATGGTCCCGGCCTCCCCGCAGGTCGAGGCCATCGCCTACGGCCCCGACGGCATCCTCGAGAACGCGCGCCGGGGCGCGCTGCTGATCGACATGTCCTCGATCACCCCGCAGACCTCCGTCGACCTGGCGAGGAACGCGGCCGACAAGGGCATCCGCGTCCTCGACGCCCCCGTCTCCGGCGGCGAGGCCGGCGCGATCGAGGCCGTGCTCTCGATCATGGTCGGCGGCGAGCAGGCCGACTTCGACACCGCCAGGCCGATCCTGGAAGCGCTCGGCAAGACCATCGTGCTCTGTGGCCCGCACGGCTCAGGCCAGACGGTGAAGGCCGCCAACCAACTGATCGTCGCCGTCAACATCCAGGCGTGCGCGGAGGCCGTGGTCTTCCTGGAGAAGTCCGGCGTCAACCTCTCGGCGGCGCTCGACGTGCTGGGCGGCGGCCTGGCCGGCTCGACGGTCCTGACCCGTAAGAAGGACAACTTCCTGAACCGGGACTTCAAGCCGGGCTTCCGTATCGACCTGCACCACAAGGACATGGGCATCGTCACCGACGCCGCTCGCAACGTCGGCGCGGCACTGCCCGTCGGCGCGGTCGTGGCCCAGCTGGTCGCGTCGCTGCGCGCCCAGGGCGACGGCGGCCTGGACCACTCGGCCCTGTTGCGCGGGGTGGAGCGCCTCTCGGGCTCGCAGGCCTGACCCCGCCGGCGCCCGCGCCGCCCCCGGGGACGACGGCCGGCCCATGACGGGCCGGCCCACCACGGGCGGCGGCCCATGCCACGGCCGGCCCTCACGCGGCGCCAGCCGTCCAGGGCCCCCGCCCAGGCCGATCACGGCCCCGTGGAGCGGCCCCGACCCGTGATCAGCCCCCACCATGCACCGCCGTCCATGGCCCCTGCCCAGGCTGACCACGACCCCGCAGACTTCCGGTCGGTGTCGGCGCCGACACCTGTCCTGTCGCGCCCAGGCGTCGACACCGACCGGAACCCCTCCCTTCGTTTTCAACAAACTGTTGACGTTTCGTTCGGCTCGTATTTACGCTCCTCGAACCGTCCCCAGTGCAGCTCCCGTACGGAAGGTCACGATGTCGAAGCGCGTGCTTACGACCGAGTCCGGCGCCCCCGTCGCCGACAACCAGAACTCCGCCACCGCCGGCGTCGGTGGCCCCATCCTCCTTCAGGACCAGCACCTGTTGGAGAAGCTCGCGCGCTTCAACCGTGAGCGCATCCCGGAGCGCGTGGTGCACGCACGCGGCTCCGGCGCGTACGGGTACTTCGAGGTGACCGACGACGTCACCGGCTACACGAAGGCGGACTTCCTCTCCCAGGTCGGCAAGCGCACGGAGACGTTCCTGCGCTTCTCCACCGTCGCCGACTCCCTCGGCGGTGCGGACGCCGTCCGTGACCCCCGCGGCTTCGCCGTGAAGTTCTACACCGAGGAGGGCAACTACGACCTCGTCGGCAACAACACCCCGGTGTTCTTCATCAAGGACCCGATCAAGTTCCCCGACTTCATCCACTCCCAGAAGCGTGACCCGTTCACGGGCCGTCAGGAGCCGGACAACGTATGGGACTTCTGGGCGCACGCCCCGGAGGCGACGCACCAGGTGACCTGGCTGATGGGCGACCGCGGCATCCCCGCCTCGTACCGCCACATGAACGGCTACGGCTCACACACCTACCAGTGGACCAACGAGGCGGGCGAGGCCTTCTTCGTGAAGTACCACTTCAAGACCAACCAGGGCGTGCGCTCGCTCTCCTCCGAGCAGGCGGCGGAGCTGGTCGGCAAGGACGCCGACTCGCACCAGACGGACCTGCTCCAGGCCATCGAGCGCGGGGTGAACCCGTCCTGGACGCTGTACGTGCAGGTCATGCCGGCGGCTGAGGCGGCCGACTACCGCTTCAACCCGTTCGACCTCACCAAGGTGTGGCCGCACGCCGACTACCCGTTGCAGCGGGTCGGCCGTCTGGTCCTCGACCGCAACCCGGACAACGTCTTCGCGGAGGTCGAGCAGGCCGCGTTCTCACCCAACAACTTCGTTCCGGGCATCGGCCCTTCGCCGGACAAGATGCTCCAGGGCCGGCTGTTCGCCTACGCCGATGCCCACCGCTACCGCCTCGGTGTCAACCACACCCAGCTGCCGGTGAACGCGCCGAAGGCGACGGTCGCGGAAAACTACGGCCGTGACGGCCTCATGGCGACCCGCAACGGCTCGCGCCACGACAAGAACTACGAGCCCAACTCCTACTCCGGGCCCGCCCAGAGCGACGCGGCGCTCTCCGCCCCGCTCGCCGTCCACGGCTGGACGGGCACCCACGAGGCGCCCGCGCACACCAAGGACGACGACTTCTTCCAGGCGGGCGAGCTGTACCGGCTGATGTCCGAGGAGGAGAAGGGCCGGCTCGTGGCCAACATCGCGGGCGGCCTCTCCCAGGTCACGCGCGACGACGTCATCGAGAAGAACCTGGCCCACTTCCACGCCGCCGACCCCGAGTACGGCAAGCGCGTGGAGGAGGCGGTCCGCGCCCTGCGCGAGGACTGACAGCGAGACCCGCGCCCGGGGACCGACCGGAGGTCGGCCCCCGGGCGTGAGCCCGCGGCACGGACCCGGATGAGGGGTGGTGCGTGCAGCGGGCTGAAGCGAGGACCGCGGCGGCGTGCGATGCCAGTGCGGTGGTGAAGGCTCCCGGACCCGTTCTGACCTGAAGAACGTTGTCCGCGGCAGCCGATCGCCCCGCCGCGGTCCCCTCTTCACGCACCAGCAGGATCCCGCCCGCGGCGCGAACGACCGGTCCTTCACGCCGCATCGCGGCTTCGCCGCTTCGGGCGGCGACCCCACCAAGACCCCGCCCGGCGGCGCGAACGTCCTGTCGCGCCAGCCTCGCACCGTCGGGCGGCATCAACTTCACAGACAGGGTGCACGGCCCGGTACGGTCCCGTGCCGCGCGCCCGAGATCAGGGTCCGGCCATCGCACAGCGGCCGGGCCCTGGTCCGCGTTCCGGTCGCGCACCGGGGCTGTCCGAGGCCGCGCGGCGGTCGGCGCACCGCATCACCGGAGCCCGGCACAGCGATTCGGCGCACCGAGCTGCCCGTCGGCAGGCGCGGCGGGTCAGCGAACCGGGCCACCGGAGGCCAGCGCGGCGAGCGTCCGCTCCAGGCGGGCCTTGCGGGTGCGGTCCGTCCGGGCCTTCAGCAGGCCGAGGACGATCTGGTACCGCTCCGTCCTGCCGAGGCTCTCGAACGCCTCCCGCGCCCGCGGGTTCTCCCGCAGGGCGGCCGTCAGGTCCGGTGGCACGTCGGCGTCGCGCTGCGACGCGTACGCGGCCTCCCAGCGGCCGTCCCCCTCCGCGGCGGCAACCTCCGCGAGTCCCGCCTCGCGCATCCGGCCCGCGGCCTTCAGCTCCTCGACGCGTTTGACGTTCACCTGCGACCACGTGCTGCGCGGCCGGCGGGGGGTGATCTTCTGGAGGTAGCGGACGTCGTCGCGGGAGCGTCGCAGGCCCGTGATCCAGCCGTAGCAGAGCGCCGCGTCGTTGACGTCGCCCGCGCTCGGCGAGGGCACGCCGGACCCCTTCTTCGCCAGTTCGACCCACAGCCCGGGTGCGGTCCCGTGGTGCTCCTCGAGCCATGCCTCGAGCTCCGGCAGGCCGGCGAAGGCGAGCAGCGGCAGTCCGTCCAGCGTTTCCATGCGCTCACGCTAGCGCGGGCGCATGCCGGAAGGGCCCGGTCCGCCGATGCGGACCGGGCCCTTCGGGGGCTTGCGGTGCGGTCAGACCTTCAGCGGCCTGATCGCGGTCGGAGCGTGGCCCGGCTCGGTGGCGATCTCCTCGAACTCGGTGACGTCACTGATGTCAGCGGTCTTGCTCATCGCGATATTGGTGACGCGCTCCAGAATCGCCTCGACCACGACCGGGACCCGGTACTCGGCGGCGATCTTCTTCGCCTCCTCGAAGGCCGGCAGCAGCTGGTCCGGCTCGGTGACGCGGATCGCCTTGCAGCCGAGGCCCTCGACGACCTTGACGTGGTCGACGCCGTAGACGCCGATCTCGGGGGAGTTGATGTTCTCGAACTCCAGGTTGACCTGGAAGTTGATGTCCAGGCCGGCCTGCGCCTGACGGATCAGGCCCAGGTAGGAGTTGTTCACCAGGACGTGGACGTACGGGATGCGGTGCTGCGCGCCGACGGCCAGTTCCTCCAGCATGAACTGGAAGTCGTAGTCGCCGGACAGGGCGACGACGGAGGCCTCCGGGTCGGCCTTGGCCACACCGAGCGCGGCGGGGATCGTCCAGCCGAGCGGGCCGGCCTGACCGCAGTTGATCCAGTGGCGCGGCCGGTAGACGTGCAGCATCTGGGCGCCCGCGATCTGCGAGAGACCGATGGTGGTGACGTACCGGGTCTCGGGTCCGAACGCGCGGTTCATCTCCTCGTACACGCGCTGCGGCTTGAGCGGCACGTTGTCGAAGTGCGTACGCCGCTGGAGCGTCGCCCTGCGCTCGTTGGTGGCGTCGACCCACTCCCTGCGGTCGGGCAGCCGGCCGGCGGCCTTCAGTTCCTTCGCGACCTCGACGAAGAGCTCCAGGGCGGCCTTCGCGTCGGAGGCGATGCCGTAGTCGGGGGCGAAGATCTTGCCGATCTGGGTGGGCTCGATGTCGACGTGGACGAACTTGCGTCCCTTGGTGTAGACGTCGAGCTTGTAGCCGGTGTGACGGTTGGCCCAGCGGTTGCCGATGCCGAGGACGAAGTCGGACTCGAGGAAGTTCGCGTTGCCGTAGCGGTGCGACGTCTGGAGTCCGACCATGCCGGCGTTCAGCTCGTGGTCGTCGGGGATGGTGCCCCAGCCCATCAGAGTGGGGATGACGGGCGTGCCGGTGATCTCGGCGAACTCGACGAGCAGGTCGGAGGCATCGGCGTTGATGATGCCGCCGCCGGCGACGATCAGCGGACGCTCGGACTCCAGCAGGAAGCCGATGGCCTTCTCGATCTGGGCCCGGGTCGCGGCCGGCTTGTAGACCGGCAGCGGCTCGTACGTCTCCGGGTCGAAGTCGATCTCCGTGAGCTGGACGTCGATCGGCAGGTCGATCAGCACCGGGCCGGGGCGGCCGGAGCGCATCAGGTGGAAGGCCTGCTGGAACACGCCGGGGACCTGCGCGGCCTCCAGCACGGTCGTGGCGGCCTTGGTGACCGGCCCCGCGATCGAGGCGATGTCGACGGCCTGGAAGTCCTCCTTGTGGATCACGGAGGTGGGGGCCTGGCCGGTGATGCACAGGATCGGGATGGAGTCGCCGATCGCCGAGTACAGCCCGGTGATCATGTCCGTGCCGGCGGGGCCGGAGGTGCCGATGCAGACGCCGATGTTGCCCGGCCGGGTACGGGTGTAGCCCTCGGCCATGTGTGACGCGCCCTCGACGTGGCGGGCGAGGGTGTGGTCGATGCCGCCGCCGGCCTGGAGGGCTTTGTAGAAGGGGTTGATCGCTGCGCCCGGCACACCGAACGCGTGGGTGACGCCTTCACGCTTGAGGATCTCAACTGCCGCACGGGCGGCGGTCATTCGAGGCATGGGGTGCTCCTGCTTCGGCCTGTCGGATCTGGTCGGAACGGTCGGAACGTGCTCTGTCGCGCCACCTGAGAGCCGATATTCCGTATTATGGAAGTTCAGTTTTGCTATACGGAAGCAATGTAGGGCGCGCTCCGGGCCACGTCAAGGGACGCCCGCCACAGCGGCCGACGGCCCGCCGAGTCGGCGAAGTACCTCGCCAACGGGGCGCCGTTGATGGACGATGGGGGCAACCGAGGAGAGGGAGAGAGCCGCGATGACCGAGAGCGTTCCGGTGCGCTGCCCGGTCTGCCGCCGCGACCACCTCTTCGCGGCACCCGTCTACCCGTGCCCCTGCGGCGCCCCGCTCGCGGCGCCCCTGCTGCGTGCCGCTCGGCCGGAGCCGATAACGCACCGCACCTGGACGGACGACTGGGTGACGGTTCGCTGCCCCGAGTGCGACCGCCAGGACCAGTGGCCCCAGCCCGAGCTGGGCTGCCCCTGCGGCACGGTCCTGCGGGTCCCGGTCCGGCCCGTCGGGACCCGGCCGGTGCCGGCCCCCGCCGAGGGGCCGAGCCGTCTCCGGCGCCCCTGGCACATATCGCTGCCGCGCACGGCCGTCGCCTCCCGGCCCTCGTTCCGGCCGGTGACGATCCGCACCGCGCGCGACGCGGTCACCGCCGCGGCCCTCTACCTCAAGTGGCTGGGCTTCCGCGACGTGATCCAGTCCGAGGTCCGCCCCGTGTCCGGCATCGACCTCAGGGGCCCCGGCATCGTCGCCCAGGTCGACCCCACGACAAGACCGGCGACCCTGCGCGCCGTCGAATGCCTGTGGCTCAACGGCCTCAGCTCGTCCTCCGCGAGCGTTTTCTTCTCCCTCGCCGGCTACGCGGACGACGCCCGTGCCCGCGCCGACCAGCTCGGCGTCCCCCTGTTCGTCATGGACCTCACCGGCTGCCCGCAGCCGGTCAACACCCCTGCGGACGAGCTGATCTCCACGGGCGTGTGACGCCCTCGCCGGCGCTTCTCCCCCGGCCCCCGCTCCCCCTTCGCCTCCCCCGCTCCGGTCAGCGACCGGAGCGCCTCACTACCGGGACGGCGTGACGACGTCGACGTTGAATGTGTGGCCTCACACGCCGGCGGCGATCCCGATGAAGAGCAGCGCGAAGTGCTCCTCTCCCCGTGCGGTGACGAAGCCGCCGATGTCCATCAGGGAGGAGGGCGGCCGTCCGAGGTCGCCGAGGAGCCGGCCGGATCGGGCTCGGGGGCCCGGACGGCGTGGGCCTCCTGACGCAGGTCCGCCGCCCCGCCCGGCCGGGCCGTGCGCGCACCGGACCCGGCCGGGTCCGGTGCGCGACGCTGTCTCAGCCGTCCCCGAAGCGGCGCCGCAGTTCCACCTTGCGGACCTTGCCGCTCACCGTCATGGGGAAGTCCGTGAGGACCTCCAGGCGGCGCGGGATCTTGTAGTGGGCCAGCTGCTCGCGGCAGAACTCGGCGATCTCCTCCAGCGTCGGGGCGTCCGCCGGGTCGCGCGGGATCACGCAGGCGAGGATCTCCTCGCCGTAGCGCTCGTCCGGCACGCCGACCACCTGCACGTCGGCGATCTTCGGGTGCGCGTAGAGGAACTCCTCGATCTCCCGGGGGTACACGTTCTCGCCGCCCCTGATGATCATGTCCTTGATGCGGCCGACGATCTGGACGTAGCCGTCCTCGCGCATGACGGCGAGGTCGCCGGTGTGCATCCAGCGGCCCCCGTCGACCGACTCCGCTGTCTTCTCCGGCTCGTCCCAGTAGCCGAGCATCACGCTGTAGCCACGGGTGCACAGCTCGCCCGACCGGCCGCGCGGCAGGGTCACGCCGCTGACCGGGTCGACGACCTTGACCTCGATGTGCGGCATGACGCGGCCGACGGTGCCCGTGCGGCGCTCCAGGTCGTCGTCGCGCCGGGTCTGCGTGGAGACGGGGGACGTCTCCGTCATGCCGTAGCAGATCGACACCTCGGCCATGTTCATCTCGGCGACGACCCGCTTCATCACCTCCACCGGGCAGGGCGAGCCCGCCATGATGCCGGTGCGCAGTGTGGAGAGGTCGTAGGAGGCGAAGCCGGGCAGGTTCAGCTCGGCGATGAACATCGTCGGCACCCCGTACAGCGAGGTGCAGCGCTCCTGCTGCACGGCGCTCAGGGTGGCCGCCGGGTCGAAGGAGGGCGCCGGGATCACCATGCACGCGCCGTGGGAGGTGGCGGCGAGGTTGCCCATGACCATGCCGAAGCAGTGGTAGAAGGGCACGGGGATACAGACCCGGTCCTGCTCGGTGTAGGCGATCATCTCGCCGACGAAGTAACCGTTGTTGAGGATGTTGTGGTGCGAGAGCGTGGCACCCTTGGGGAAACCGGTCGTGCCCGACGTGTACTGGATGTTGACCGGGTCGTCGCACAACAACTGCGCCTCCCGGGAACGCAGTTGCTCGTCGGTGACTCCTGCGGCCGCCTCTTGCAGCACGTCCCAGGAGCGGTCGCCGATGTAGTGGACGGCGCGCAGCCCGGGACACTTGGGGCGCACGGACTCGACCATGGCGCGGTAGTCGCTGGTCTTGTGCGTCTGCGAGGCGACCAGCAGCGTGACCCCGGCCTGGTTCAGTACGAACTCGAGCTCATGCGCCCGGTACGCCGGGTTGATGTTCACCATGATGGCGCCGATCCGGGCGGTGGCGTACTGGATCAGCACCCACTCCGCGCAGTTCACCGCCCAGATCCCGACCCGGTCGCCCTTGCCGATGCCCGAGCCGAGGAGTCCGCGTGCCAGCAGGTCGACGGCGGCTTCGAGTTCGGCGTACGTCCAGCGGGCGCCGGCCGCCACGTCGACCAGCGCCTCCCGGTCGGGGTACGCGCCGGCGGTACGCGCCAGGTTTCCGCCGATCGTCTCGCCCAGCAGCGGGGTACTGCTGACGCCGTGTGCGTACGAGAGTGTCATCGCAGGTCGCCTTCCGTGTACTCGGCGGCCGAGCCCTGCGCCGTGCGCTCCCTCAGCTCGATCCGGCGGATCTTCCCGGACACGGTCTTCGGCAGCTCGGCGAACTCCAGCCGGCGGATGCGCTTGTACGGGGCGAGCACCGCGCGCGAGTGCTCGAAGATCAGCTTGGCCGTGTCGGGCCCGGGCTCCCAGCCCTCCGCGAGGACGACGTACGCCTTGGGGACGGCGAGGCGCACCGGGTCGGGTGCGGGCACCACCGCGGCCTCCGCCACGGCCTCGTGCTCCAGCAGGGCGCTCTCCAGCTCGAAAGGGCTGATCTTGTAGTCGGAGGCCTTGAAGACGTCGTCCGACCGGCCCACGTAGGTGATGTAGCCGTCGGCGTCGCGGGAGCCGATGTCGCCCGTGCGGTAGTGGCCGCCGGCCATCGCCTCCGCCGTGCGTTCCTCGTCGCCGTGGTACCCGGTCATCAGACCCACCGGCCGACCGGACAGGTCCAGGGCGATCTCGCCCTCCGTCGCGCCAGGTTCACCGGTGACCGGGTCGAGGAGGTCGACCTTGTAACCGGGGCTGGGCCGGCCCATCGAGCCTGTCTTGAGGACCTGGCCGGGGCTGTTGGAGACCTGCACGGCCGTCTCGGTCTGCCCGAACCCGTCGCGGATGGTCACGCCCCACGCGCGCCGCACCGTCTCGATGACCTCGGGGTTGAGCGGCTCACCGGCCGCGACGACCTCTCGCGGCGGCTTCCGCAGCCGGCTCAGGTCCGCCTGGATGAGCATCCGCCAGACCGTCGGCGGGGCGCAGAAGCTGGTGATCCCCTCCCGGTCCATCTCGTCCATAAGCCGGCCCGGGTCGAAGCGCGTGTAGTTGTGGATGAAGACCGTCGCCTCCGCGTTCCACGGCGCGAACAGGTTGGACCAGGCGTGCTTGGCCCAACCGGGCGACGAGATGTTCAGGTGCACGTCTCCGGGCTTCAGACCGATCCAGTACATGGTCGCGAGATGACCGACCGGGTACGACACATGGGTGTGCTCGACGAGCTTCGGGCGCGCGGTGGTGCCGGAGGTGAAGTACAGCATCAGCGTCTCGTCCGCGCGGGTGGGCCCGTCGGGCTCGAAGTTCCGCGGGCTCTCGTAGGCGTTGCTGTAGGGCAGCCAGCCGGGGTGCTCGCCGCCGACGACGATCCGGCTGTAGTCGCCGGGGACCTCGTCGAACTTGGCGGTGTCCTCCGGCCGCACCACGACGTGCCGCACCCGGCCGCGCTCGATCCGGTCGCGCAGGTCCGCCGGGCCGAGCAGCGGCGTCGCCGGGATCATCACGGCGCGCAGCTTCATCGCGGCGAGCGCGGTCTCCCACAGCTCGACCTGGTTGCCGAGCATGACGAGGATCCGGTCACCGGCCCCGACCCCCTGGGCGCGCATCCAGTTCGCCGCCCGGTCGGACCGGTCGGACAGCTCGGAGAACGAGAATCGGCTGCTCGTCCCGTCCTCCTCGACGATCCGCAGGGCGGGCGCGTCGTTGCCCTCCGCGATGACGTCGAACCAGTCCAGCGCCCAGTTGAAGTGCTCGAGGCGGGGCCACTCGAAGCCCCCGTACGCGCGTACGTAGTCCTCCCGGTGCTCCAGCAGGAAGTCCCGTGCGGCCCGGAACCTCTCCGTCGCGCTGCCAGACGTCATGTGTCCTCCTCGTTGCGGGACCGGCCGTCCACATCGTGTAATCGGTGACCCGGGTCTCACTACCCCCGTACGGGGGTGACGTCCCCGCCCGTGGGCCCGGAGGGAGGAAGCACGCGTGACAGGAACCGGCGAAGCGGCCGAGATGCGTGCGGCGCTGCTCCGGCTGCGGCGGACGACAGGGCTCCCCGTCGCTTTCGGCGGGCTCCTCACCGACGGGCGGCGCCAGCAGCTGCGCATCGGGGAGCTGAACGGCGCGGCGACCGGGGCGCTGCGCGGGCTCGCCATCTGCGCGGGCAACGGTCTGGGCGGCAAGTCGATGGCCCTGTCCAGGCCCTGTGCGGTGACCGACTACCCCGCGGCGCGGCACATCAGCCACGAGTACGACGCGGCGGTGGCCTCCGAGGGCCTGCGGTCGGTGGTCGCCGTTCCGGTCGTGGTGCACCGCCGGGTGCGAGGCCTTCTGTACGGGGCGCTGCGCCGGCCGCTCGTGCTCGGCGACCGCGTCCTCGACGCGGCGGTGGCCGCGGCACGCGACGTCGAGCAGGCGCTGGCCGTCCGCGACGAGATGCAGCAGCTGCTCGCGCTGGCCCGCCCTCCGGCCACGGACGACGCCGTGGGTCCGCGCGACTGGGAGACCGTACGCGAGGTCCACGGCGAACTCCGCGCCCTTGCCCCCCGGATCACGGACCGGGCCCTGCGCGAGGAACTGCTCGCCGTCTGCGCGCGACTGGCCCCGGGCCCGCGTGCGCCGGCCACCGCGACCGGCGAGGTGTCGCTGACGCCACGCGAACTGGACGTGCTCGGCTGCGTCGCCTCCGGTGCGACGAACGCTGCGGCGGCGGGGCGATTGGGGCTGCGTCCGGAGACGGTGAAGGCGTATCTGCGGTCGGCGATGCGGAAGCTGGGGGCGCGGACGCGGCTCGAGGCGGTGGTGGCGGCCCGCCGGGCCGGCCTCCTCCCGTGACGGGCGCCACCCGCTGCGCCGGCGTTTGAGGCGCGGGGGTCCGGGGGCGGAGCCCCCGGACCCCCGAAGGGTAGGGGAGGACGCCCGCCGCAGGCGCTATGCCACCCGCACCGGCCCGAACCTCACCTCGTGCGCCGCCCCCGCCCGCATCCCCCGCAGCATCCGCTCCGCCTCCCCCGCCAGTTCCTCCCGCTGCGCCCTCGTCGGCGCGTCGAACGGCTCGAGCGTCACCGTCGCCGTGTCTGCCGTCTCCTCCAGCCGCCATATCCCGGCGAGGAAGCCGTCGAGGAGGAACGTGCAGTACGCCTGGTTGCCCCGCCAGGCGAGGCCCTTGTGCCCCGCGGACACCACCCGGCGCCGGTCCGCGTGCGAGAGCAGGAGGTTGTCGAACTCGGGCAGCAGACGGGCCGGCGCCGGAGTGTCGGCGTCGGGCCGGGGCGCGTCGGGGAGGTCGAAGAGCTCCACGCCGTGTTCGTCCTGGAACACGGCGAGCCCCGGCCGCAGCCGTTCGAAGACCTCTCGGGTGCGGGTCAGCCCGGACCAGGTCTGGAAGTCCTTGACGGAGGCGGGCCCGAAGGCGGCGAGATAGCGCCGTACGGCGTCCTCGGCGTCCGGCAGGGGCTCCGACGGCCGGCCGAACCACCGCTCCGCGGTGGTGAGCCGGACCTGGCCGCTCCTGCCCCACAGCCCCCGCGGGGTGACCTGCACCAGCGGCAGGGAGCAGCGGGCGGCGACCGACAGCGCGAACGGATCGGCTTCCGGCCAGTGCGCGAGGAGCGCTTCCCGCAGCTCCTTCATGGTCCGCGGCTCCTCCTCGACGAGTTCGCGTGCGAGGGCGGCGAGGCGCCGGAGGTCGATGTCGACGAGCCCGGTGCGGAACTGCGCCAGCTCGCGGTCCCTGGCCGGCTGGACGAGGGGCCGCAGCCGCAGGCAGTCGTCGGCGGTGTGCGTGTGGATGGTGGATCGCATGGTCACGAGCCGCCCCACCTCGCGGGCCTCCATCAACATGGAGAGCTCCTGCGGATCGAACGCCTCCAGCCGGGCGTCGAGCGCGTAGTAGGGCGGCTTCACGTTCTGCGCCTGGAGCCCGACGAGGTGCGCGACCGCCGCCGCGACGGGCATCTCGGCCCGTGGCGCGCGCCGCAGCAGGAGCTGCCGGGCGAGGGTGGCGCGGTTGAGCGCGCGGGTGCCGAGCACGGGGTGCGTCGCCGTTTTCGAAGCCATACCCGAACGCTAGCCGGACTTGCGGACAGATCCTGTCCGCAGCGGCGAAAGCTGTCGGGTGGGATCATCATGGATACGTGACGGCGTCGGGACCGGGCAGGTGACAGCCATGAGCGACGCGACAGAGCGGAACCCGGACGGGCAGGCGCTACTCGACGGTATGACCGTGGACCAGAGCCAGCCGGAGCGCCCTGTGCTCCTGGACGAGGACGGCCGCCCGATCAAGACTTGGCGGCAGAACTACCCGTACGACCGCAAGATCCGCAGAGCCCAGTACGAGCAGCAGAAGCGTGTGCTGCAGATCGAACTGCTGAAGCTGCAGCGCTGGGTCAAGGATTCCGGTCAGCGCCTCATCGTGATCTGCGAGGGACGCGACGCGGCGGGGAAGGGCGGCACGATCCAGCGGTTCACCGAGCGGCTGAATCCTCGCGGCGCCCGCGTGGTGGCGCTGGAGAAGCCGACGGAACGCGAGGCGACGCAGTGGTACTTCCAGCGTTACGCGGCCCATCTGCCGTCCGCCGGCGAGATCGTGTTCTTCGACCGCTCCTGGTACAACCGGGCCGGTGTGGAACAGGTCATGGGGTTCTGCACCAAGCCGCAGTACGACCTGTTCCTGCACCAGTGCCCGCAGTTCGAGCGGATGCTGGTCGAGGACGGGATCATTCTGGTCAAGTTCTGGTTCTCGGTCTCACGTGCGGAACAGCGCACCCGCTTCGCGATCCGGCAGGTGGATCCGGTGCGCCAGTGGAAGCTGTCCCCCACGGACGTGGCGTCGCTGGATCTGTGGGACGAGTACACGGCTGCCAAGGTGGACATGTTCCGGGCCACCGACACCGACCACGCCCCGTGGACGGTGGTCAAGAGCAACGACAAGCGCCGCGGTCGCCTGGAGGCCATGCGCAGTCTGCTGTGGCGCGTGGACTACGACAGCAAGGACCCGGAGGCCATCGGACGGCCGGATCCGCTGATCGTCGGGCCGGCCGACACGCTCTTGGAGCCGGGTGAGGAGAACGCCTCCCTGTCCCCGACCCCGCTCGCCGGTCATACCGAGGGGCCGGGCGCGCACCCGGGCGGTGGGTCGGGCGCCTGAGCGGTCCGGGCGCCGCGGACCGGCGGGTCAGAAGTCGACCGGGTCACGGACGATCGGACACGTCATGCAATGGCCGTCGCCACGACCCCGGCCCAGTTCCGCACCGACGATGGTGATGACCTCCACGCCCGCCTTGCGCAGCAGGGCGTTGGTCTGGGTGTTGCGGTCGTAGGTGAACACCACGCCCGGCTCGAGGGCGACGGCGTTGTTGCCGCTGTCCCACTGCTGGCGTTCGGAGGCGTAGACGTCACCCGCGGTCCCGACGATCCGCAGCCCGGACAGGCCGAGGGCCCGGGCGACTACGTCGGTGAAGGCAGCCGACCCCTCGTCGGTGATCTCGACGCCGGGCGCCTTGTCGGACGGGAGGGCATGATGGTCCGGCACGTCGGCCAGGGCCCCTTGGCAGGCGCCGGCGGCGTGCTGGTGAGCGCGGACGATGGTGGAGTCGACCGCGATGACCCAGCCGAGGTCGCCTTCGGCGTCGGCCTGGGAGAGCAGGGCGGTGAAGACCTTCTCCCAGGCGCCGTCGGCGGCCCACTTCCGCAGCCGGTTGTGGGCGCCCTTCCACGAGCCGAAGTGCTCTGGCAGGTCCATCCACGGCGTGCCGGTGCGGTACTTGAACGCGATCGCGTCGATCACCTGCCGGTGATCACGCCACCGCCCACCCCGCTTCGGAGTCCGGTCCGGCAGCAACGGCTCGATCCTCGCCCACTGGGCATCAGTCAACGACACACATCAACCAACGATCAGACGATCCGAAGAAAACTCCCTGGTGGCCGCTCGGGGCTCCGCGCGTCGGCCCGCGGAACTTTTTTCCAAGACGGGGCGGCCCGGGTCCGTCAGGGTGGGGGCATGCACAGCGACGAAGTGGATGGCGAGGCCGGAGCCGTGGCCGTGGACCATGGTTCCGACGGCGACCCTGCAGCCGACAGCGGGTGGGAAGTAGCGCGGCCCGGCGGCGCGCCTGCCGTTACCGGTGTCCGGATGGCCGGCTTCCGGGATCGCGTCGGCCGGGCACTGGACATGCGGGTGCTGCCCCAGCCTGCCGTGGTCGTCGTCATTGGTCTGGGGAACGACCCGTTCACGGTCGAAGGCGGCACCGCGCAACGACCCTCGACGAGCCCGAACCCTCATCCGAGCCTGGTCGCGTCGTTGTCGCCCGGTCCCACTCGGATCCACGGCCGGGACGTCGAGTGCATCGAGATGTGCCTGTCGCCCGGCGCCGCTTATGCGCTGCTGGGTGTGTCGCCGCACGAACTGGAGGGGGCGGTCGTCGGCTTGGAGGACCTGTGGGGGCGGCAGGAACGGCAGCTCCGCGAACGGGTGGCCGCCGCCACCTCGTGGCAGGAACGTTTCACGCTGGTCAGCGAGTTCCTCACCCGCCGGGCCGCCCGGGGCCCGTCGCTGACACCCGAGGTCGCCGGTGTGTGGGACACGATCGTGGCGCACGGGGGCCGGGTACGGGTCGACGACCTCGCCGCGTCCTGCGGGTGGAGCCGCAAGCGGCTGTGGTCCCGGTTCAATGCCCAGATCGGCCTCACACCCAAGCGCGCCGCCATGCTCGTCCGCTTCGACCAGGCCGCCCGGGCCCTGCGCGCGGGTGGCAACGTCGCGGACATCGCCCTGGCGCACGGATACGCCGACCAGTCCCACCTCCACCGCGACGTCCTCGCCTTCGCCGGGTGCACGCCCGCTGCCATGGCCGGCCTCTGACCCGCACCCCCGAACATCACAGCCACCCATCCCGACGAGGAGGGAAGTCATCCGTGAGCACCATAGACACAGCTGCTACCCAAGAGCCCATGGCCGACCGAGGTCTGATCGCCCAGCTCGCCTTCGGCAGCATGGCCTCGCAGACCTTGCGCGCCGCATTGCGGCTCGGAGTCTTCGACCTGATCGGCGACGGCCGGCGGCCTGCCGGCGAGGTAGCCGCCGACGCAGGAGCCGAGCACCAACCCATGACGAGGCTGTTGCGCGCCCTCGCCGGTCTTGGCCTGATGGAGGAGCACGAACCCGACGCGTTCTCAGTGACTGCCGCCGGCGCCCTTCTCGATTCCGGCCGCCCCGACTCGCTCGTCTCGTTCGTCCGGATGTTCACCGACCCGGCGATCGTGCGGGCCTGGGACGGCCTGGACAGCAGCGTCCGCACCGGCGGCATCGCGTTCGACGCCGTCTTCGGCACCGACTTCTTCAGCTATCTCGGCCGACACCCCGAGCTGTCCGCCGACTTCAACGCGGCGATGAGCCAGGCCTCCGAGGAGACGGCCGCCGTGCTGCCGCACGCCTACGACTTCGGCCGCTTCACTTCGGTCACCGACGTCGGCGGCGGCGACGGAAGCGTTTTGGCCGGCATACTCGCCGCGCACCCGGCGCTCACCGGCGTCCTCCACGACACCAACGACGGCCTGGCCCAGGCACCGAAGACGCTTGACCGGCACGGGGTGGCGGACCGCTGCTCCCTGGCCGCAGGCGACTTCTTCCGCTCCGTGCCCGGCGGCTCGGAGCTGTACCTGATCAAGAGCGTCCTGCACGACTGGTCGGACGATCAAGCGGTCACGATCCTCGGCCACTGCCGCGAGGTACTGCCGCCCGGCGGCCACGTCCTGATCGTGGAGCCGGTGCTTCCCGAAGTCGTCAGTACCGGCGCCGCTGGGCACGCCGCAGACGGCGGGATCACTTACCTCAGCGACCTCAACATGCTGGTGAACCTGGGCGGGAGGGAACGTACCCTCAAGGACTTCGAAGGAGTGTGCCACCGCGCGGGACTGTCCGTCGTGTCGGTGACCCCGCTGCTGGAGGCGGCCCCCTTCTACCTGATCGAGACCATGGCCTGCTGACCACGAGCGGGCACCGGGGCGGGGGCCGACTGACCCGCAGGACACGGCCCGCGGGCGCCGCCCCGGACCGGTGGCGGTGGCGGTGGCGGTGGCGGTGGCGGTGGCGCCGCAAACGGCCGTGGCCGTCTGCAGGGCGGCGGGCCAGTCCGGGTGCCTGCGGTGGCTCGTTCGTCGGCACTGCGGCACACCGCGGTATGCGACGCGGTCGCACGTGCTCCGCTGGGGGGGGCCGGTGGCCATGCCGACGGTCGTTCCAGGACGAAAGGGGCCCCGGCCGGTGCGCCGGACGGCCACGCACTCGGCCGGTTCTCGCGGCGGACCGACCACCAAGATCCACATGGAGAAGCCGAGGTATTCGCCGAAGCCGGCCTTGGCGTAGGCGTAGACGCCCGCGTCGAGGTCGGGCCGGCGCACGGCCAGCGACTGGAAGACGAACGCGAGCATCAGCATGCCGGTGCCTGCGATGGTCCACGCGATGAGCGCGCCGGCGACGCCGGTCTCGTCGGCGAAGCGCCGCGGAAGGGAGAACACCCCGGCGCCCACCATGGATCCGACGACCATGGTGGTGAGCGTCATCAAGGACAGCTTGGCGGCGGGCCGGGTCTCCGCGGTGGTTTCCCCCTGGGTCGTCATGTCTCCCCGCTCCGTACGGCCGACCGTCACCGATGGCGGAATCTAGCGCCCGACCGCCGGTTTTGTGACGAATGCCGGTTACGGAGTGTCCGGGGCCCGGTCGCCGCCGTGCGCGCGCCTCCGACGGCGCTCACGCCTGGGAGATGAGGCGGTCCACCGCAGCCGTGCCCGACGTGTAGCCCGCGGCTCCCGCCGCGCCGGGCCGGGCGGCCTGAGCGGGCGCGAGGCCCCGGGCGGCGAGCGGCTGCTGGGCAGGCTGAGTCCGCGTGAGGGCGAGCGGTGGGGCGTGCTGCGGCAACGGCTGGGGTCCGGGCGGCTGGGCCTGGGCGGGCGCCTGCGCCAGCATGGGGGCGGGGACCGGCTGCGGAGCCTGCGCCTGGGCCGGCATCGACGCCACGGCCGGTTGCTGCGCCTGCACCTGCGCGTCGACCCGCGGCAACGGCTGGGACCGTGCGGGTATCTGCGCGAGCATCGGCTGCGGCGGCTCCGGCGCGGGCGGCGGGGCGGGCGCGGACCTGATGTGCTCGCCGTACAGCACGAGCTCCATCGCGGAGACCAGCCGCGCCACGTCCGGCTCGGGGCGCACCACCAGCCGGACGAACCGGCTGGAGCTGCCGATCTTGTTGCCGCACTCCCGCACCAGGACGCCGTGCTCCGCGAGCAGCCGGTCCCGGAGGATCGCGCCGTCGGCTCCCTCCGGGAGCCTCACGTACACGAAGTTGCCCTGCGAGGGATAGACGGTGAGACCGGGCAGCTGGGAGAGCCGCCAGATCATGTCCTGCCGGTCGCGGCCCACCTGCGCGAGGCTCTCCGCGTACTCCTGGCGGTGCTGCTTGAGCATGAACACCACTGTCTCCGCGAAGGAGTTGATGTTCCACTTCGGAAGCGCGGCCCGCACCTTCCCTGCGAGACCCGGGTTGGCGACGAGATAGCCGAAGCGCACCCCGTGCAGGCCGAAGTTCTTCCCGAGACTGCGCAGCACGATCACGTTCGTCCGCAGCACGGCCTCTGCCGCGACGCTGGTCTCCTGGCCGGCGTCGGCGAATTCGAGGAACGACTCGTCGACGACGACCAGGTCCAGATCCTGGAGCTGGTCGAGCAGGGACAGCACCTGCTGCTTGGGGAGCAGGCCTCCGTCAGGGTTGTTGGGGTTGCAGACGACGGCGACGCGGGAGCCTCTGCTCCGTACGAACTGCACGAAGGACGCCGGGTCGAGGACGAATCCGCGCGCCTCGGGCAGCAGCAGCATGTCCACCCGCTTGCCGGTCTCCATCGGCTGGTCCGTCCAGCGTCCGAAGGTGGGCACGGGAACGGCCAGCGACTCGCGGACGAGCAGATGGTCGATCCAGGTGATCAGCTCTGTGGATCCGTTGCCCATGGCGACCGTCTGGGGATTGAGGCCGAGCAGCTGGCAGAGCTCGGCGGTGATCGTCTCGGAGCCGCTCGGGTAGTAGGTCAGGATCTCCCTGAGCCTGCTGCCGAGCTCGTCGAACATGGCAGGGGTCGGGAAGTACGGGTTGCAGGGGATGCAGAAGTCCACGATCTCGCCGGCCGCGCCGCCGCCCGCCCGGTCCAGCGTGAAGTACGACGGACTGTGCGCGGTGGACGCGCGGAAGAGCGCGGTGACATTGCTGCCGTTGCCGTTGCTGCCGGCCAAGACGTGCCTCCCTGCCTTTTGGCGGCCCGTGCGGATCCACACGGGCCGCCAGAAGGTACGGGCGGAGGTCACGCGCCGTTCAACGGTCCCGAAGCGCCGGCGGCGGCTCATTCACCGATGCCGACGGCCCGCTCCTTGTGCAGGGGCGCCCGTGCGGCGGGAGCCCGACCCCATGTCATCGGCCACAGGTCGCTTGCTGTGCCGCACCCCGGCGTACGCGCGGCGCACGCCGGCCGTGCAGCAGCAGATAGAACTGCTCGACCGACTCTCCGGGGCCGTGATCGAACCGCTTGACGACCTTGCCGAGCGGGTTCCACACCCGCCCGTCCGGCATCCGCACGCCGACCGGCTGCCCGAACATCTCACGCTGTCCCGCGTCGAGGTCGACCCAGCACGCGCCCGCGCGTCTGACCATCACCTCGCCCGTGTAGGCGCCGAGCCCGTGAAGGTAGCGGTCCACTCTCGTCCGGACGGGTCTGCTGCGTCTGAGTCCGTCGACGACGACATCGACCAGTCTCAGGCTCGTCACGCTGTAGTCGAGCGGCAGTCTGCTGCGCTCGCTCATCTCCGTGACGAACCGGGCAGTGTAGCTCCGCATACCCCTGGCGTCCGGCAGTCCTGCTCCGTGATCGTCCACGGCACCCGCCTTTCCACAACGATGGCCTCACCCGACTCAGCGGAAACACGGGTGGCAGCATCACGGACGGCAAAGGTGGCTGTTCTCACAAGAAAATCAGCAAGCGGCGTACAACCCTCGGCCCGGCCCGAGCGTCTGGCGGCGGCCATGCTCGGGGAGCGATCGGCGCGGGCCCCGTGGTCATGCAGGCCCGGTTCGGCTGTGTCAGGGACCGTCGCGCCAGGGCCGGTTGCGTGCCGAGCAGCTGTGTCCGGGCCCGTTGCGCCAGGGCGGGCTGCGTCAGGGCCTGTTGCGTTCTGGCCGGGTCCCGCCCGGCCGGGCGGTCCGGCCGCCGTACTCCCGGTCGTCGACCGGCGCGTCGGGCAACTCGGCCTGGAGGGACTCTCGGTAACGGACACAGCCGCGCATGAACCGCGGCCACGGCGGTACCGCCACCTCGGGCTCCACGCGTTCCGGCAGCAGTCCCCACAACTGCGGGTGGTGCCAGCACAGATCGTGGCCCGAGCTGTCCCGGTGCGCACGGATCCCCCGGCGCAGTGCTCTCACCTCGGCCACGAGCTCGTCGCGGCTCAGCCGGTTCAGATCCTCGTCCAGGTCCACAAGGGGCACCATAGGCACGGGCGGCGGCGGATGATCCCGGGCGCACCGCGTCGTCACGGCCGCGTCCCTCTTACGGCGTCCCGCACTTCCTGGGCCCTTGCGGAGTCGTGCACTCCTGCGAGTCGCCCTACTGCCGTGACGGCTTCTGCGTCGGGGCATGCCACTTGTCCGGTCCGGCCTGGGGATCGAGGGGGGACGGCGCGCCGGCGCCGGCCTTCTCGCCGGCCCCCGCGCCGTGCGCTGCGCCCGCCGGCCGGTCCACCGCAAGGCGTGCACAGTACGCCCCGACCTGGTCGGGCCCGCCGGCTACTGCGGCCAGCCGCTCGCGGACGGCGCTTTCCTTGGCGTCGCCGTCGGTCCGTCGCTCGTCGGTCCCGCCGCCGTTCGCGTTCCCGCCCGGCTGCTCGTGGTTCCGGCCTGCCGCCGCTGTGGCCTCGTAGGCGCGGCAATAGGCCGTCAGGTCCTCGGCGATAGGCGGGCGTTCGTGGGCTCCCGGGACGATGGCGGTCGGGACGGCGGGCACGGTGGCGGGCGGGGTCACGCCGGTGCTCCGCTCCCCCGCGCCGGAGGGGGTGACGCGGGGCGCCGGGCTCGGCTTCTGGGCGGGCGGGTCCGTGAACGGGGCGGGGATCGCGCCGGCCGCCATCGCGACACCGCCGAGCATGACACCGGCGACGAATGTGCCGACACCGGCCCGGACCCAGGGGACACGGGTCCTCGCCTCCGCCGGCCGCCAGTCGTCCTCCGGGCGGGTTGGCAGCTCGAGCGCCCCGTCGTCACGGGCGGCGCGGAACGCCGCCAGGGCGTTCTCCTCGGCGTCGGGAACGACGGGCACGGGGCGGGCGGCAGCAGCGAGCAGCTCGTCGAGCGTCGGCTGCCGCGACGTGCCGGGCGACTGCGGCTGCGGTGAGGCCTGCGGCCGCGCGCCGGCGCCCACGGCATCTCCGGATCGAATTTCGGTCATCTCGCATCTCCCAGCGAAGGAGAGTCCGAATCTGTCACACCGCCGCGCGGCGGTGACGCCAGCAATCTCTCCAGCCGTCTGAGCCCCCGGTGCGTGGCCGAGCGCACGGCTCCCGGGCGTTTGCCCAGGACGCGCGCGGCGGCCGGTCCGTCGAGTCCGATGACGGTCTGGAGGAGCACCGCCTCCGCCTGCTGCCGGGGCAGTTGGGCGATGAGGGCAAGGGCCTGCTGGGTCGAGACGGTCTCGAAGGCCTCTGCCGCCGTGTCCCTCGCGGAGGGCAGTGCGGTGATCTCGCTCTCGAGGACCGTACCGCGCGGGCGGCTCCGGATCCGACGCAGGTGGTCCATGGCTCGGTGGCGGGCGATGGTCGCCGTCCAGGCTCTGAAGCCTGCGCCGTCGCCGCGGAAGCGCCCGAGGTCACGGGCTATTTCAAGCCAGGCGTCGGACGCGACGTCCTCCGCGTCGTCGCCCACGAGGCCGCGCAGATATCCGAGCAGCGGGGGATGGACGAGTCGATAGGCCGCGGAAAAGGCGGCCTCGTCACCCCGTTGTGCCCGTGCCACCGCGTCGCCGAGCTCCTTGTCGCGCGTCTCCGCACGCCGGCTGCCCCGCCCCTTGCCCACTCGGTCCTCTTCGTTCCCGCCGGCACGGCGCACCCGTGCCCATGTCCCCCGTAGTCTCAGCGTCGCGGTCCACGGAAACGTCACAGCTCTCCGGCCGCCCGGCCGGCGCACGCGAAGAGCTACAGGCCGACCACCGTGACCTCGGTGGCCTTGACGCCCGTCCAGACCGACTCCCCTTCAGCCAGGCCCAGTTCGACCGCCGCCTGCGGGGTGATCTCGGCGACCAGGTCCGGCGCGAGCGGCGAGGTGACGAGGACGCGCAGCCGGCTGCCCACGGTGATGATCTCGCGTACGGTGCCGGGCCAGACGTTGCGTGGGCTGCCGCCGGGGCGTTCGCGGTGCACGGACACCGCCTCCGGGGCGATGATCGCGAGGACGTCCGCGCCCGGGGTCAGCGGGTCGGCCACCACGAGCCGTCCACCGCCGCCGAGTTCGATGCCGCCGGCCACGGCCGTGCCGGGCCAGGCATTGCGGCCGAGCATCCGCGCGACCCACGGAGAACGCGGATGGCGGGTGACCTCGGCGGGCGGCGCGTCCTGGACGGCGCGGCCGGCGTCGAGGACGAGCACCCGGTCGGCCAGCGACACGGCCTCCACGGGATCGTGGGTGACGATCAGGCAGACACCGCCGAAGCTGTCCAGATGGCGGCGCAGGGTGTGGCGTACACGGGCCCGGGTCGTCTGGTCGAGGGCGGCCAGCGGCTCGTCCAGCAGCAGCAGCCGCGGCCGGGCGGCCAGGGCGCGGGCCAGGGCGACGCGTTGGGCCTGGCCGCCGGAGAGCTGGGCGGGTCTGCGGGCGGCGAGATGACCGACACCGAGCCGTTCGAGCCACTCCTGTGCGCTGCGGCGGGCCTCCGCACGGGAGACACCCCGCGAGCGCAGCCCGTACGCGGTGTTGCCGAGGGCGCTCAGGTGCGGGAACAGCGCGCCGTCCTGGGGCACCCAGGCCACACCGCGGCGGTGGGGCGGCATGGCGGACACGTCGGTGTCGCCGAGCCGCAGGGCGGCGTGGGCGCGCGGGGTCAGTCCGAGGAGGGCCCGCAACAGGGTCGTCTTGCCCGCGCCGTTGGGGCCGACGACGGCGATGGTGGTGCCGGGCGCGGCGTCGAGGGTGAGTTCGTCGAAGCCGGTGACCTCCGCGTGCAGCGGCCAGCGTCCGTCCGCCGCCGGTGGTCCGGCCACCGGGGCCGCCGTGGCTCCGGGGGAGACCGGGCCGGCTTCATCGGGCTCGGCGACGGCGGGCGCGCGGCGGGCCGCGGCGGGCGGGGCCCCGCCCGTCCACCGGCCGCGCAGGGCGATCAGCACGGCCATGGCGATGACGAGCAGCAGGAGCGACAGCGACGTCGCCGCGTCCGGTTCTTCCTGGAGCAGCAGATACACCTGCAAGGGCAGCGTCTGCGTGGTACCCGGCAGATTGCCGGCGAAGGTGATCGTCGCGCCGAACTCGCCGAGCGCACGGGCCCAGGTCAGTGCCGCTCCGGCGACCAGCCCTGGGGCGACCATCGGCAGGGTGACGGTGAGGAAGACCCGGAGCGGCGAGGCGCCGAGCGAGGCGGCCGTCTCCTCGTAGCCCGGACGCAGACCGCCCAGGGCGCCCTCGAGGCTGATGACGAGGAACGGCATTGCCACGAAGGTCGCGGCGACGACGGCGCCGGAGGTGTGGAACGGCAGGGTGATGCCGAACGTGTCCTCCAGCCACGGCCCGAGGAGTCCGCGCCGGCCGAAGGCGAGCAGCAGCGCCACTCCCCCGACGGTGGGCGGCAGCACCATGGGCAGCAGGACGAGGGAGCGGACGAGCGTCTTGCCCGGGAAGTCGATCCGTGCCAGCACCCAGGCGAGCGGCACCCCGAGCAGCAGGGACAGTCCGAGCGCCCAGAAGGAGACGACGAGCGACAGCCGCAGCGCCTCGGTGACGCCGGGGCTGCTCAGATGGCCGCCGATGTCGCTCCACGCGGTCCTGCCGAGGACGCCGGCCAGGGGCAGCAGCAGGAACGCCACGGCGAGCAGCGCGGGCACCGCCAGGACCACGGGCGTACGCGCTCCGACACCCCCGCCGGGCCGGTCCCGCCTTCCCCTGCCCGGGAGGCGGGACGGGGGCGTGTCGCGTAGGCGCTTCATGGTGCGTCCTGGTGATCGAGCGGAGGGGGCGGGCGGCCACGGCCGAGGGGAGCGGCTACGGCTGCTGGAAGCCCGCGTCGCGGAGGATCTTCTGCGCCTCGGGGCCGGTCAGCCAGGTCACGAAAGCCTCTGCCGCGTCGGCGTTCTGCGAAGACTTCAGTGTCGCGGCCGGGTAGGAGGCGACGGCGTCGTGGCCGTCGGGGATGTCGACGGCGTCGACCTTCTCGGCGGCGACGGCGGCGTCCGTGCGGTACACGATGCCCGCGTCGGCCTCGCCCATCTCCACCTTGCTGAGCACGGCCCGGACGTTCGGCTCCTCGGACACCGGCCGCACATCGACGTTGCGGCCCTGGAGAATCTGCCTGCTGTAGCGGCCGACGGGGACCTCCGGCGCGGCGAGCACGACCTTGAGCCCGGTCCCGGCGAGGTCCTCGAGCGAACCGATCTTGTGCGGGTTGCCCTTGCCGGTGACGACGACGAGCCGGTTCTTGGCGATGACCACCGGGGAGCCGGTGTCGGCGGCGAGGCCGTCCATGGTCCTGCTGTCGGCGGTGACCAGGGCGTCGGCGGGAGCGCCCTGCCTGACCTGGGCGGCGAGTTCCTGCGAGCCGGCGAAGGAAAAGGCGATCTCCGTGCCGGGGTGCGACTTCTCGTAGGCGTCGCCCGCCGTTTCGAAGACGTCGGTGAGCGAGGACGCGGCGAGCACGGTCAGGCGGGCGTCGGACGGCTCGCCGGAGGCGCTCTTCCCGCTCCCGGCGTCGCCGGTGCCGCAGGCGGCGAGCGGGGCGAGCAGGGCGGCCGTCAGGATCGCGGCCGCGGCGCGGCGGCGCCCGGCAGCGGGAGTGCGGCGGCGTCCGCCGAGGATGGGGAACACGGGACGGGACTCCTCTGTGCTGTGCGCCGTATCGCGTGGACACTGCGGGCCCACGCCCGGTTCAGGCGCGGTCGATGTGCACGTTCGTGGACTTCACGCGGGCGGTGGCCTGCATCCCGACCTCCAGTCCGAGTTCCTCGACGGCTTCGCGGGTCAGCAGGGACACGAGCCGGTGCGGCCCGGCCTGGATCTCCACCTGGGCGGCGACATCGCCGAGCTTCACGGCGGTGACGATGCCGGGGAACGCGTTGCGCGCCGAGGTGTAGGAGGTCTCCTCGTCGCCGACGCCGCCCTGGGCGACCTCGACCGAGAACGCGGCGAGGTCCCGGCCGTCGATGAGGCGCCGGCCGCTGTCGTCGCGATGGGTCGCGACCCGTCCGGCGTCGGCCCAGCGCCGAGCCGTGTCGGCGCTGACGCCGAGCAGCCGCGCGGCCTGACCGATGGTATAGGACTGCATATGCGCCACAATAGGCGCTCTGGACTCGCAGGTACAGCACGTTCGGCCGAACTTCCATGGCAGATGCGCCCCCGTTGGGCGATGCCGCGGCCGGGCGTTCCGCCGTAGGCGGCCCGCCGTACGCCTATGCCACCGACCCGATCCGCCCGGTGGGCGCGTCGGGGCCGTCGTGGTGGATGGGGGTGTGCGCGCCGGTCAGGGAGACACCGGTACCGCCGCGGCGGTTGGCCACGATCTCCGCGCCGATGGACAGCGCGGTCTCCTCCGGTGTACTGGCGCCGAGGTCGAGGCCGATCGGTGAGCGCAGCCGGGCGAGTTCGAGGTCCGAGACGCCGACCTCGCGCAGCCGCCTGTTGCGGTCCTCGTGAGTGCGGCGGGAGCCCATCGCACCCACGTAGGCGACCGGCAGCCTGAGGGCGAGCTCGAGCAGCGGTACGTCGAACTTGGCGTCGTGGGTCAGTACGCACAGCACCGTACGGCCGTCGACCTCGGTCGACTCCAGGTAGCGGTGCGGCCACTCGACTACCACCTCGTCGGCCTCCTTGAAGCGGCTCGTGGTCGCGAAGACGGGCCGTGCGTCGCAGACGGTGACGTGGTAGCCGAGGAACTTGCCGACGCGCACCAGGGCGGCGGCGAAGTCGATGGCGCCGAAGATGATCATTCGCGGTGCGGGGACGCTCGACTCGACGAGCAGAGTCAGCGGCCGGCCGCAGCGGGAACCGTCCTCGCCGATGACGACGGTTCCGGTGTGTCCGGCGTCCAGCATCGCCCGGGCTTCGCGGGCCGCGGTGCGGTCCAGTTCGCGATGGCCGCCGAGGGTGCCGTCGTACGTGCCGTCGGGCCGTACGAGCAGGGCGCGGCCCGCCAGGTCGGCGGGCCCGTCCGTGATCCGCGCGACCGCCGCCGCCTCTCCTCGGGCGGCGGTGGCCAGCGCGGCCGCGAACACCTCCCTGGCGGGCGCGTCCGCGTGGACGGGGGTGACGAGGATGTCGATGACGCCGCCGCAGGTCAGGCCGACCGCGAAGGCGTCCTCGTCGCTGTAGCCGAACTGCTCGAGGACGCTTTCGCCGTCCTCGAGGGCCTGCCGGCACAGCTCGTACACGGCGCCCTCCACGCACCCTCCGGAGACCGAGCCGATCGCCGTGCCCCCGCTGTCGACGGCGAGCGCGGCGCCCGGCTGCCTGGGGGCGCTGCCGCCGACGGCCACGACCGTGGCGACGGCGAAACTGCGGCCCTGCTCGACCCACCGGTGCAGTTCTTCGGCGCTGTCCAGCATGTCGGTCTCCTTCGGGTGTTCTGCGGAGGCGGCGGTTACTTGACTCCGAGCCAGCCCTCGATGGGGTGCAGCGCGAAGTAGGCAAGGAAGACGACGGCCAGGACCCACATGAGCCAGCCCACCTCGCGTGCCCGGCCCTGGACGGCCTTGATCAGCACATGGGCGATGACTCCGGCCGCGATGCCCGCGGTGATGGAGTACGTGAACGGCATCAGCACCGTCGTCAGGAAGACCGGGATCGAGGTAGCGGAGTCGTTCCAGTCGATGTGCTTGGCGTTGGTCATCATCATCGAGCCGATGACGACGAGCGCGGCGGCCGCGACCTGGGTGGGGATGACCTGGGCGAGCGGCGTGAAGAACAGGCACAGCGTGAACGCGAGACCGGTGACGACGCTGGCGAGGCCGGTGCGCGCGCCGTCGCCGACACCGGCGGTCGACTCGACGAAGACGGTCTGGCCGGAGGCGCCCGCGACACCGCCGATCGCGCCGCCCGCGCCGTCGATGGCCAGGGCCCGGTTGAGGCCCGGCATCTTGCCCTTGTCGTCGGCGAGACCCGCCTGCTGGCCGATGCCGATGATGGTTCCCATGGCGTCGAAGAAGCCGGCCAGCACCAGGGTGAAGACGATGACGCCGACGGTGATGCCGCCGACGCCGGCCATACCGTCGAAGGAGACGGCGCCGAACAGCCCGAAGTCGGGGCTGGAGACGATGGAACCGGTGATCTCGGGCGCGTTGAGGCCGCCCCAGTCGGCCTTGTCGAGGCCGGCGAACTGGTGGACGGCGGCGGCGAACAGCGTGCCCCCGACGATGCCGATGAGGATGGCGCCGGGGACCTTGCGGACCTGGAGCATGAAGATCAGCAGGACGGTGACGGCGAAGCAGAGAACAGGCCAGCCGGTCAGCATGTCGCTGGTTCCGAGCTGGATCGGCTTGGCGCCGGCGATGCCTCCCTCGCCGGGCATGGAGGTCACGAAACCGGCCTGGACCAGGCCGATGAGACAGACGAACAGGCCGATCCCCATGGTGATGGCGTGCTTCAGCGCCAACGGGATCGCGTTCATGATCAGTTCACGGAGACCGGTGACGACGAGCAGGACGATCACGGCGCCGTAGATGACGCACATGCCCATCGCGTTTTCCCAGGTCATCTCGGGCGCGACCTGGAAGGCCATGACGGCGGAGACGCTGAGTCCCGCGGCCAGGGCGAGCGGCACATTGCCGATGAGGCCCATCACTATGGTCGTCGCCGCGGCGGCGAAGGCGGTCGCGGTGGTCAGCTGATCACCGTCGAGCCTGTTGCCGGCCGCGTCGGGCACCGACAGGATCACCGGGTTGAGCAGGATGATGTACGCCATCGCCATGAAGGTGGTGATGCCGCCACGCACCTCGCGGCCGAGCGTCGAGCCTCTCTTGGTGATGTGGAAATACCGGTCGAGCCAGGATCGTCCGGCGGGCCGGTGCGTATCCGCGCCGGCGTCCTCCGCCATGGTCCGGGGCTCGGTGGACTGCTGGGTCATGGTGCCTACTCCCAAGGTTCACAGGGGCACCCGCCGTGGGGACTGGTGATGGCGGGATTTGGGATGGTGCTTGGCTGCACGACCCGGGGGACGGCCCGAGACGAACTCGCTCTTCGGGGTACTGCGGTGCTGCTGCGGCCGCGAGCGGTGCGGCACGTGTTCTCCCCGGGCGGCGCGGGCCGGCGGGGAACCGGCTGGTTCCTTGGAGGCATGGCGCGCACCGCCCGGAGAAGTGGGGAGGGGGTCAGGTGCCGGTGAGGTGCTCGGGGCGCACCGGCGTCCTGTCCAGTTCCAGACCCGTCGCGTTCCGGATCGCCGCGAGCACGGCCGGAGTGGACGACAGGGTGGGGGCCTCGCCGACGCCGCGCAGCCCGTAGGGGGCGTTGTCGTCGGCGAGTTCGAGCACGTCGACCGGGATGGTCGGCGTGTCGAGGATGGTGGGGATCAGGTAGTCCGTGAAGGAAGGGTTCCTGACCTTCGCGGTCTTCGGGTCGACGATGATCTCCTCCATGACCGCGACGCCCAGGCCCTGGGTGGTGCCACCCTGGATCTGGCCGAGGACGGACAGCGGGTTGAGTGCCTTGCCGACGTCCTGGGCGCAGGCCAGCTCGATCACCTTCACCAGACCGAGCTCGGTGTCCACCTCGACCACCGCGCGGTGCGCGGCGAAGGAGTACTGGACGTGGCCGTTGCCCTGGCCGGTACGCAGGTCGAACGGCTCCGTGGGGCGGTGGCGCCACTCGGCCTCGATCTCGACGGCCTCGTCCTCCAGCAGGTCCACCAGGTCGGCCAGTACCTCGCCGCCGTCCGTGACGACCTTGCCGCTCTCGAGCAGCAGCTCGGCGGTGGCCCATGCCGGGTGGTAGCTGCCGAACTTGCGGCGGCCGATCTCGAGGACCTTCTCGCGGACCAGCTCGCACGAGTTCTTCACGGCGCCGCCGGTGACGTAGGTCTGCCGGGAGGCGGACGTGGAGCCGGCGGAGCCGACCTGCGTGTCGGCGGGGCTGATCGTGACCTGCGAGACGCCGAGCTCGGTACGGGCGATCTGGGCGTGCACGGTGACACCGCCCTGGCCGACCTCCGCCATCGCGGTGTGAACGGTGGCGACGGGCTCTCCCGCGATGACCTCCATGCGCACCTTGGCGGTGGAGTAGTCGTCGAAGCCCTCGGAGAAGCCGACGTTCTTGATGCCGACCGCGTAGCCGACGCCCCTCACGACGCCCTCGCCGTGCGTGGTGTTGGACAGGCCGCCGGGCAGCGAGCGCACGTCCGGGCCCTCGGTGGTCTCCCACTGGCGCTCGGGCGGCAGCGGGCGGGCCTTGACGCGGCGCAGCAGTTCGGCGACAGGGGCGGGCGAGTCGACCGGCTGGCCGGTCGGCAGCAGCGTGCCCTGCTCCATGGCGTTGAGCTGCCGGAGCTCGACGGGGTCCATGTCGAGGGCCTTCGCCAGCTTGTCCATCTGCGCCTCGTAGGCGAAGCACGCCTGGACCGCTCCGAAGCCGCGCATGGCGCCGCACGGCGGGTTGTTGGTGTAGAGCGCGAGCGCCTCGATGTCGACGTCGTCGATGACGTACGGGCCCACCGAGAGCGAGGAGGCGTTGCCGACGACGGCCGGCGAGGCGGAGGCGTAGGCGCCGCCGTCCAGCACGATCCGGCACTTCATGTGCGTGATCCTGCCGTCGCGGGTGGCGCCGTGCTCGTACCAGAGCTTCGCCGGGTGCCGGTGGACATGCCCGAAGAAGGACTCGAACCGGTTGTAGACGATCTTGACGGGCTTGCCGGTGCGCAGGGCCAGCAGGCAGGCGTGGATCTGCATCGACAGGTCCTCGCGGCCGCCGAACGCGCCGCCGACGCCGGAGAGCGTCATCCGGACCTTGTCCTCGGGCAGGCCGAGGACCGGGGCGATCTGCCGCAGGTCGGAGTGGAGCCACTGGGTCGCGACGTACAGGTCCACGCCGCCGTCCTCCGCCGGCACGGCGAGACCGGACTCGGGCCCGAGGAACGCCTGGTCCTGCATGCCGAAGGTGTACTCGCCGGAGACGATGACGTCGGCCCGCTTCGCGGCCTCGTCGGCGTCGCCGCGCACGATCGGCTGGCGGTGCACGATGTTCGGGTGCGGCACATGGCCGGCGTGGTGGTCGTCGCGGCCCGGATGCAGCAGCGGCGCGTCGGGCGCGGTCGCGGAGGCCTCGTCGGTGACGACGGGCAGCTCCTTGTACTCGACCTTGATCTTGGCGGCGGCGCGGCGCGCGGTCTCCGGGTGGTCGGCGGCGACCAGGGCCACGGGCTCGCCGTGGTGGCGTACGACGCCGCCTGCGAGGACCGGGGTGTCCTGGATCTCCAGACCGTAGTTCTTCACGTCGGTCGGCAGGTCGTCGTAGGTGAGGACCGCGTAGACGCCGGCCTGGGCGAGCGCCTCCGAGGTGTCGATGGAGACGATCTCGGCGTGCGCGACCGTGGAGCGCAGGATCTGGCCCCAGAGCATGTCCTCGTGCCACATGTCGGAGGAGTACGCGAACTCTCCGGTGACCTTGAGGATGCCGTCGGGCCGGAGCGTGGACTCGCCGATGCCGCCCTTGGTCTTCTGTGTGAGGTTCGCGGGTGTGCCGGTGGTGGCCATCGTCAGACCGTCGCTTCCTGGTTTCCCTGACGGGCGGCCGCGAGGCGCACGGCGTCGAGGATCTTCTCGTAGCCGGTGCAGCGGCAGAGGTTGCCGGAGAGCGCTTCGCGGATGTCCTCGTCGGTCGGCGACGGGTTGTTCTCGAGCATCTCGTCGGCGGCGACCAGCAGGCCCGGGGTGCAGAAACCGCACTGCACGGCGCCGGCGTCGATGAACGCCTGCTGGATCGGCGCGAGCTCGGTGCCCTCGCCGGCCTGCGAGTCGGTGACCCCGCCACCAGGCGCGGCGCTCCACCGTTGGGCGTCCTGGAGCGAGGTGCCGCTGGTTCCGCCGGCACAGGACTGCTCGCGCTGCTTGGCCAGGTCCGCCAGGCCCTCGACGGTGACGACCTCACGGCCTTCGACCTGGCCGGCGGCGACCAGACAGGAGCAGACGGGAACGCCGTCGAGCCTGACCGTGCAGGAACCGCATTCGCCCTGCTCACAAGCGTTCTTCGAACCGGGGAGGCCGAGGCGCTCGCGCAGCACGTAGAGCAGGCTCTCGCCCTCCCACACGTCGTCCGCTTCCTGCCGGCGTCCGTTGACGGTGAAATTGACGCGCATGGTCATGCAGCTCCTTCAAGCGTGCGGGCGGTGCCGCGGTACTGCTCCCAGGTCCAGCCGAGCGTGCGGCGGGCCATGATGCCGACGGCGTGACGGCGGTACTTGGCGGTGCCGCGCACGTCGTCGATGGGGTTGCAGGCGCCGGAGGCGAGCTCCGCGAACTGCTTGGCGACCGAAGGGGTGATGATGTCCCCGCTCTCCCAGAATCCGCCTTCTTCGAGCGCGGCGTTCAAGAAGTCCTCCGCGGCCTTGGCGCGGACCGGTGTGGGGGCGGCGGAGCCGATGCCGGTGCGCACGGTGCGCGACCCGGGGTGCAGGGCGAGACCGAAGGCGCAGACAGCGATCACCATCGCGTTGCGCGTGCCGACCTTCGAGAACTGCTGCGGGCCGTCGGCCTTCTTGATGTGGACGGCGCGGATGAGCTCGTCGGGGGCGAGCGCGTTGCGCTTGACGCCCGTGTAGAACTCGTCGATCGGGATCATGCGGGTGCCCCGTACCGACTCCGCCTCGACCTCCGCCCCGGCGGCGAGCAGCGCCGGGTGGGCGTCGCCGGCCGGGGACGCGGTGCCGAGGTTGCCCCCGACCCCGCCGCGGTTGCGGATCTGGGGGGAGGCGACCGTGTGGGAAGCCAGCGCGAGCCCGGGCAGCTCGGCGCGCAGATTCTCCATGATCGCGGTGTACGGGACCGAGGCACCGAGCCGGACGTTCTCGCCGCCGACCTCCCACTCGCTCAGCTCACCGATGCGGTTCAGGTCAAGGAGGTACTCCGGCCGGCGGTGGTCGAAGTTGATCTCGACCATCACGTCGGTACCACCCGCGACAGGGACAGCCGTGGGGTGCTCGGCCTTGGCGGCGAGCGCCTCCTCCCAGCTGGCGGGGCGAAGGAAGTCCATGGGTGGCTCTCTTCTCGATCGGGGTCGTACGTCGCGGTGGGGCCCGGGACAGCCGGCCCTCGACCTGTCATATGCCGTCGTTCATCTGCTGTTCACGCGGTGTGGTCCAGTACACAAGGCCCGATCCGGGCGGTGCAGTCACCGAAACCATGAAGGAGTTGGCTGGTCGCCTCCCTCGTCTTGTAGATTCGAACGAAAGGCGGAGATCAGCAACCTCACCGTTTCCCCATGGAAACGCCGACGACAGATCTTTGGCCATGACCGGCAACAACGAGACAGATCGGCGGCGACGAGATGCGGCTGCGCGCACTGCTGGAGAACGACGCGCTGGGGCTGCGGCTGCTCGGCGGCGAGGACGAGCTCGACCGCGGGGTACGCGGCGTGATGACCACGGACCTGCGCGACCCCAGCCGGTACCTCTCCGGCGGCGAACTGGTGCTCACCGGGCTCGCCTGGCGGCACGGCCCGGCGGACTCGGAGCCGTTCGTCCGGATCCTGGCCGCCGCGCAGGTCGCGGGACTCGCCGCGGGCGAGGCGGAACTCGGCGACATCCCCGACGATCTGATCCAGGCGTGTTTGCGCCACCGGCTGCCGCTGTTCGCGGTGAACGAATCCGTCGCGTTCGCGACGATCACCGAGTACGTCGTACGGCAGGTCTCCGGCGAACGTGCCGGCGACCTCGCGGCAGTCGTCGACAGACACAGGCGCCTGATGACGTCCGGCCCCGCGGGCGGCGGCCCGGACGCCGTACTGGACCTGCTCGGCTCGGACCTGGACCTCCGTGCCTGGGTGCTCTCCCCCACCGGGCGGCAGATCGCCGGCGTCGGCGAAGGGCTGCCGGCGGAGGTCGGCGCGACCCTCGCCGGCGAGCACCTCGCCGCCGTACGCACCGGCCGGCGCGCCCCGCACCGGACCGTCGTACGCGGAGTGGCCTACTCGCTCTTCCCGATCCGGAACACCGGAAGGGGAGCCGCGCCGGCCGTCAGGGACGTACGGGAGGGCGTGCTATCCGACTGGCTGCTGGCCGTGGAGGCGGACGCCGCCGACTGGCCGGAGGCACGGCTCGACCTGCTCCAGGGCGTCACCCAGCTGATCGCCGTGGAACGGGACCGGCGCGAGGCCGCGCGCACGGTACGGCGTCGGCTCGCCCAAGAGGTCCTGGAACTCGTGCAGACGGGCGCGGCCCCCGCGGAGATCGCGGCACGGCTGAGGGTCGCCGCGCCCGTGCTGCTGCCGGGCCTCGGCGCGGCGCCGCACTGGCAGGTGATCGTCGCCCGCGTGGACTGGGGCGCCGACTCGACCGTCGAGACCGGGCCGGTCGCCCAGTCGCTCCTCGAGGAGATCCTCGTCGACCCGTCGGCCGCCGGCGCCGAATCCGCCGACCGGATCGCCGTCGCCCACACCGGCGACGAGGCGATCGCCCTGGTGCCGCTGCCGGTCGTGGGCCTCGGCGGCCCCGAGGACCAGGACCCGCCCCCGGTCGACGCCGGCCTGCACGCGGACGCCCTCCTCGAGTCCGTACGCCTGCCGCTGACCGCCGGCCTGGCCGACGACGGACGCCTCACGCTCGGCGTCAGCGCGGCCGTCCACTCGGCGGAAGCCCTGCGCGGCGCCCTCGAGGAGGCCCGCCACGCCCGCCGCGTGGCCGCGGCACGACCGGGCCGGGTGTGCGCCGCGGGCCACCACGAGCTGGCCTCGCACGTGCTGCTGCTGCCGTTCGTCCCCGACGACGTCCGCCGCGCCTTCACGGCCCGCCTGCTCGACCCGCTGCGGGACTACGACCGCCGCCACCGCGCGGAGCTCATCCCCACGCTGGAGGCTTTCCTCGACTCCGACGGCTCCTGGACCCGGTGCGCGACGCGCCTGCATCTGCACGTGAACACGCTGCGGTACCGGGTGGGCCGCATCGAGCAGCTCACGGGGCGTGACCTGTCGCGCCTGGAGGACAAGCTGGACTTCTTCCTGGCGTTGCGGATGAGCTGAGAGGGGGCGGGCCGCTGCGCGCGTCGTTTCCCCTACCCTCCCCCTACGGCCCGGCTGCCGTGGGGAGACATCCACCTCCCCGGTACCGGGCCTCGCCCGGATGACCCGTCACCGCGCCGCGCGCGGCGTCTCGGGGGCTCTGCCCCCGGGCCCCCGCGCCTCCGGCGCCGACAGGCTGTAGTCGCCGGCGATGCTGGGTTTCGCGCAGCGAAATCCAGCCCGCCCGGGGGCACCTCCCACGGCCGCAAGGCCGTAGGAGGAGACTGAGGCACCGTGCGAAGCACGGTACGGGGCCCCGGGGCCTGACCCTCCTCGCGACGGAGCCGCACGTCGGTGCAGCGGGAAGGGGGCGGGAGGAGACAGCCCGCGGAGCAGCCCCACCGCCTACACCCCCCGCGCCAGCACCCTCGCGAACGCGCCGCCCTCCGCCGCCAACTCCGCCCACGTGCCCGTCTGCACGATCCGTCCCGACTCCAGTACCGCAACGCGGTCCGTGCGGCGGATCGTCGACGGGCGGTGGGCCACGACCACGGTCGTGCGCAGGGGCGCGCCGGCCGTCAGTGCGGACGCCAGCGCCGCGTCGCCCTCGGTGTCGAGGTTGGCGGTCGTCTCGTCCAGGACCAGCACGCGCGGGCGCGTCAGCAGGGCGCGGGCCAGGGCGATGCGGGCGCGCTGGCCGCCGGACAGGGTCGTGCCGCGTTCGCCGACGCGCGTCTCGTACCCGGCGGGCAGTTCGGCTGCGATCCGGTCCACCCCGGCCATCCGTGCCGCCTCCGCGAAGGCCGTAGCGTCCGCGTCCGGTGCGGCGAGGCGCAGGTTCTCCGCCAGCGTCCCGTGGAACAGCGGCGCGTCCTGGCCGACGACGGACACGGCGCCGCGCAGGTCGGGTTCGGCGAGGTCGCGCAGGTCGACGGGCGGCCCCGACTCAGGGACGAGTTCCACGGCACCGGACGACGGGTCCCAGAACCGGGCCAGCAGATGCGCGCACGTCGACTTGCCGGCGCCGGAGACGCCGACGAGGGCGAGTGTCTCGCCGGGCCGGACCGTCAGATCGAGCCCGTCGAGCACGGCCCGGTCGCCGTAGTCGAAGCGCACGTGCCGCAGCCGTACGCCGAGTGGTCCCCCGGGCAGCGGCCGGGGCGCCGCGGGCGGGGGTGCGCCCGCGGGGGCCCGTACGGCGGCGCCCACCCGCGAGGCCGCGGCCCGCAGCCCGCCCGCCTGGCCGAGCGTGGCGGCCGAGTCGGCGACCGGTGCCAGCACGCCGAGCGCCAGGGCCATCGCCGTGGGCGCCCAGGCACCGGCGACGGTGTGCGCGGCCGCCAGTACGGCTCCGACGACGGCCACGACGACGAGCAGGTCCCGCACGGCTGCCGCGTCCGCTTCCCACGCCTGCTCGGACCGCTGGGCCTCGCCCAGGGCGCGGCCGTGGGCACGGAGCCGGTCGCGCCGGGCGTCGAGCGCGCCGAAGGCGAGCAGTTCCCCGAGTCCGTCGACGGTCTCCACGGCCTCCGCCGAAAGGTCTGCCACCGCGGCCCGGGTCCTGGCGCCGCGCGCCGCGCGGCCCCGGGACTCCAGCAGCGGGCCGAGGGCGAGCAGCGCCGCGAGGGGCAGCACGGGCAGCAGCAGCCACGGTTCGAGCAGCGCGAGCGCAACCGATCCTCCGCAGAACACCGCTCCTGAAGCGAGGAGTTGTGCCACGGCGTGGGCGTAGAAGAACTCGAGGGCCTCCACGTCACCGAGCGCGGCGGAGGCCAGGTCGCCACTGCGTCGCCCTTGGATGCGGGCGGGTGCGCTGCGGGCGAGGCCGTCGAAGACCCGGACGCGCAGTTCCGCCAGGACGCGGTAGGCGAGGTCGTGCGAGAGGTCCATCTCGCGCCAGGTGGCGAGGGCCCGCACGGCGACGAGCACGAGGAGGACGGTGACCGTCACGGGGCCGGGGGCCTGCCGTTCGACGACGGCCGTGCCGACGGTGTGCGCGGTGAGCGTGACCAGGGCGACGAGGGCCGCCTGGTCGGCGAGGGCAGCGGCGAATGTGCGGACGGTCATGGCCCGATGGGCGTCGAGCACCGGCAACAGGGCCCGCAGAGCGCCTCGTTCAGCCGCCCGTTGCGCCTTGTGCGTGGCCGTCCGCCGGGCCTCTTGTCCGGTCTTCATGCGGCCCTTCCTTCTGCGGGGCGTCCGGCCGCGACGAGGCGGGCGTAGACGCCGTCCCCCGCGAGCAGGGCCGCGTGGTCACCGACGGCGTCGACACGTCCGCCGTCGAGGACGACGATGCGGTCGGCGTCCCGTACGGAGTCGAGGCGGTGGGCGACGACGAGGCAGGTGCGGCCCCGGGCGGCCGACAGCAGTTCGCCGACAATGCGGGCCTCGCGGCGTTCGTCCACGGCGCTGGTCGCCTCGTCGAGCACGAGGACGGGCGCGTCGGCGAGCAACGCACGTGCCAGGGCCAGTCGCTGGCGCTGGCCTCCGGACAGGGTGGCACCGCGTTCGCCGACCTGTGTCGCGTAACCGTCGGGCAGCCGGACGATCTCGTCGTGGATGCCGGCCGCCCGGGCGGCGTCGTGCAGGGCTGCGTCGGTGGCCCCCGGGGCGCCGAGACGCAGGTTGTCGGCGACCGTGGCGTGGAAGAGGTACGTCTCCTGGGAGACGACAGCGATACCGCGGCGCAGCGAGTCGAGCGTGTACGCGCCGGCGTCGAGGCCGTCGACGAGGACCCTGCCCCGGTCCGGGTCCGCTCGGCGGAGCAGCAGGCCCAGCAGCGTCGACTTGCCGGCGCCGGAGGGGCCGACGATTGCGGTGACACGGCCGGCGGGGGCGGTGAAGGTCACCCCCTGGAGGGCGGGGCGTCCGCCGCCGGGATGTGTGAAGTCCACTTCCTCGAAGCGGACTTCGGGGGCGGCGGGCCATGCGGCGACGGTCCGTCCCGTGTCGGGTACGCCGCCCTCCGCGGTGCGCAGAGCGGCGATACCGTCGGCGGCCGACACCCCGAGGTACCCGGAGTGCCATTCTCTGGACAGGTCCCGCACGGGGCGGAAGCACTCGGCCGCGAGCATCAGCACCAGATACGTGCTCGTGGGGGGCGCGTGCCCCGACACGGCGGCGCCGCACGCGACGAGCGCGGCGGCGACCGTGCCGCCCTGCACGGCGAGGTCGGTGAGTCCCGTGTCGACGAGCGAGACGCGGAGTTTGGCGACCGTGGCACGGTGCAGTTCCCGTGAACGCTCCTCCAGCCGCGCCCGGGTGCGTCCGACGGCGCCGGCCGCGCGCAGGGCGGGCATGCCCTGCAACGCCTCCAGATAGTCCGCGGACAGGGCCTCGTACGCGCCCCAGTGCTGTTGTCCGCGGCGCTCCAGCAGCTTGTCCCACCAGCGGGGCGCGAACAGCGCGAGCACGATGGCGGGGGCCAGCACGAGGACGGCCAACGGCTCCACGACAGCCACGGCGAGCAGGATGGTCGGCGGCACGGTGCAGGTGATGAGCAGCTGGGGCAGGTAGCGGGAGACGTACGCGTCGACTCCCTCCACGCCGTCGACGAGGGTGGCCCGCACGGCTCCGGAACGCGCGTCGGCCTGTTGCGGCGGCCCGTTCCTGCCGAGGCGTACGAGCAGTTCGTCGCGCAGCCCGGTGCGTACGGCAGCTCCGGCGTTCACCGCGACGCGCCGCTGCGCGCGGCAGAGGACGGCGCGGGCGAGGACGGCGGCGAGCACCGCGCCGAGCAGCGGCGGGAGTCCGCCGGTGTCCCCGCGCGCGATACGGGCCAGGGCGACGGCGAGGAGGGCGGCCTGCGCGAGATGGGTGACGGTGACGACCGCGAGCAGCGCGGTGGCCGTGAGCAGGGGGCGCCGCGCGGTACGCGCGGCGCGCAGCAGCTCCGGGTGGAGCATCATGACGGTTCGTCTCCTTGGTTCGTACGGCCTGTCGCACGGTCGGCGGCAGGACGGGCCGTACGGCCGGTGGCCGGTCCCGCCACACCGCAGGTCGCCGGCCCCGCCTTAGGTCCGGTGGCCGGTCCCGCCGGCGGTCCCGCCGCACCGCCGTCGGCGGGGCTGCGGCCGAGGGCCAGTCCGTGGATCACCCAGTCCTCGCCCGGCGGTCCGCCGAGTGCGGCCCCGAGGTCCGCGCCCTGCCAGGAGCCGACGGGTCGTGACGGCACGCCGGCGGCGGTCGCCGCGGCCTGCGCGTGGCCGATGCCGTAGCCGGCCGCGAGGTGGTCGTGCCGGATCCGGGCGCCGGGTTCTCCCGCCGGGCAGCCGTATCCGAGGAGCACGGCTCCTGCCCGCGCGATCCAGCCCTGCCGGGCGGCCCAGTGGGCGAGTGTGGGCAGCACGTCACCGGAGGCGAATCGGTGGAGGGCGGCGGTCGGCCCGCGGTGCGGGACCGGGCCTCCGTGCGCGGCCGTCTCGTCGGGGCGCCCCCCGGCCGACGCGGCCGGCGGGCGGCTCGTCAGCAGACCCGGTCGCGGGCCGCCCACCGCCAGGCACCAGCGTGGGCCTATCGGAGACGCGGTCTCCGCGGCGGCGAGGATCCGCGCCAGCACGGCGTTCGACGGCAATCCGTGGAAGCCCGGGAACGCGCTGCGCCGCGTCAGCAGCACGGCGTCGTCCGGTCCCTGACCGGCGACCGTACGCCAACTGCCTTCGCTTCCCTGGGAGTCGGTGAGCTCACCGAGGACCCGCAGCGCCGTGTGCAGACAGCCCGGCGGTTCCTGCGCCCACGGTGGTGACACGGCGCTGTTCCGGTCGCCTGCCCAGCGCGCGAGCGTGCCCTGATCTCCGGGAAGCAGCTGCACCGCGGCCAGGGCGACCGGCAGGCCTCCGGCAGCGGCGGACAACAGCCCGCCGTCCGCGTCCAGGCACACCGCGTGCGCGCCCGCCAGGGCAAGTGCGGCCGCCGCGTGGCCGGCGTCGAGCAGCACCAGGGGCCAGGCCCGGTGGCCGTAGTGCGACACGGTACGGCGCGCGCTCACCCCCAGGACGGCGAAGGCGCCCGCCGGCGCCGGTTCCGGTGCCGGGCCGTGCCGGTGCAGACTGTGGCGCGCCGGGTCGTAGGCGTAGACGCCGGGCGGGAGCCCGCAGCCGGTGCCGAGCAGCAGACAGGTGTCCACCGGGTGCAGTGCGCCGGCCGAGGGCACGGGCCGCAGCCTGTCGCCCGCGAGCGAGAGCCGCAGGGTGCGGTCCAGTCTGGCGGGGACGGGCAGCGCCTCGCCGCGCAGCGGCACGGCCGCCGGCCCCGCGGGGACGTCGGGGCCGGGATCGGCCGTGGAACGGGCCAGGGCGAGCGCTTCGGTCACCAAGGGCGAATGCGGCACCGTCACCGCCTCACATGTGCGGGGGCGGCGTGAGGGTGAAGTCGCCGGGCCCGGTGGGTGCGCGGTCGCGCCAGCCGCGTCCGAGCGCGGCCTGCGCGAACCGCGGACAGCCGAAGTAGCCGAACGCGGCGGGTGCGTTGGGAACCAGACCGGAGACGAGCACGCGGGCCACCCGCAGTGGCGTCTCGGCGACGTCCTCCGTGGTCAGGTCCAGGGTGACGACCCGGTGCCCGCCGGCCGCGAGGCGCTCCTCCAGCGCGGTCCGGCCTCCGTGCGGGACCGCGCTGACGGGAACGACGCCGAGGGCGGGTCGGGTGAAGCGGTCGGCCAGCGGCGCCGTCCGGGGGTCCAGCCACACCTGGACGTGTGCGCCGAGGTCGCGGACGGCACGGAAGTGGGGGCCGCAGTCGTCGAGGTAGCGGCGGTCGGCACGGTGGTCCAGGTACAGGCCGCGTGCCAGCATCCCGGCGTCGATCGCCCGGAAGACCCAGCCGTCCGCCTCCGTCGTGCCCTGGGTGAACACCCAGGTGTGCACGGCCTCCAGGACGGCCTTGCGGGCGGCTTCCGCCGGGTCGTAGCGGCAGGCGAAGCCGGCCGCGTGGATGCCGCGTGCGCGGTCGTGGACGAGGGCGGCCATGCACGGCGCGAACTCGGAGGGCATCTCCACGATGAACACGTCGAGTCCGCAGCCGTCCAGGTCGTGGGCGAGGCCGGGGACGGAGCCGGGGTCGATGCCGCGGGTGGGGCCGTCGAGGTGCCACCACAGTTCGAGGGCGTCACGCTCGACGACTTCGAGGAGGCCCCGCTCGACGGCGTCGTCGAAGCCCTGACCGGTGGCGATGCCCGCGTAGTTGAGGTGGTGGGTACGGGGCAGGTCACGCATGTCGCCCTGCCGCCAGTTGAGATGAGTCAGTGCGACGGGCGCCCAGCATTCCTCGCCGCCCTCCTGCGCACGGGCCCACAGCGCGGGAGTGTCGGGGGTGAAGCGGCCGTACTCGAAACGGGGGCGTTCGTACTGCCAGTCGGCGTGGACGGGCAGGTCCCCGGGCCCGTAGAGGGTGCGGCCCTCGGAGAGGAGTTCCGCGGCCGTGGCCCGGCGGGGTGCGTCGGGGTGTCCGGCGGGGGGCAGCCGGTTGCCGCAGTAGCGCTCCACTGCCTCGGCCACCGCGGCGATCCGCGCACCTTCGGGATCGCCGAACGTGGTGCCGAGCGACACCCGGTCGGCCGGCCACGCCCCGAAACGGCGTGCGTCGCCGACGTCCGCGGTCATGGCGGTGTAGCGGGGAGGTGCGCCCGCGGGGTGCGGTACGGGCTCCACGGCGCGTATCAGCCCGCAGACGGGGTCCACGAGCGCGTCGAGGGTCAGGGGGCTGGTCAACTGCATGTCTCCTGTACGGGGTCGATGGGCCGGCCGCCGCGTACGACGGGCAGCAGCAGGCTGCTGCCTGCCGGCCGCAGGCTCCTGCGCGAGGCGGTGAGACGGGTGGCGTGGACCGGGTCCTGGCCGGTGTGCGGGTTACGGGCATGGGCGGGGAAGTGGTGTCCGGCCACCTCCACGCGCAGCCGCGTCCCCGCGGACAGCCGAAAGGCCACGAGGCCGAGCGGCACCCGGAACCGGGCCTCCTCGCCGGCCGGGTCCGACCTGCGGACGATGCCGGCGGCGAGCGGCCGGGCACGGCCGTCCGGATCGAGGGCGACGAGGCGTACGGCCCAGTCGGCGGTGGGGGTGGTGGCGGTCGCGCACAGCTCCGCTGCGGCGGCGCCGCACAGGTCCACGGGGCGGGGCAGCGGCGGGGTGACGAGCAGTGCGCGGTCGGGGACCTCACGGCGTTCGACGCTCAAGTCGTCGGAGCGAACGGGCTGTTCGGGGTCGGCGACGAAGGTTTTGCCCTGGAGGAGCCGCAGTCCGCCGGGAACGCCGAACGGCCAGGCGGTCCGCCCGCCCGTGCCGTGCGGTGCCGGGTACCAGTGTTCGCTGCCGCCGAGGGCGACGGCGCCCCGGCGTTCGTGCCCCAGGGCGCCTCCGAGGGCGGCGCGTGCCCACCGCACGTACAGTGCGCCGAGCCGCATCCGATGCCCGGGGCGCGCCTCCGGGGCGGGCTCGGAGGTCAGGCCGTGGCCCCACGGTCCGACGAGCAGCCGTGCGGGACCGTGCCAGTCGCGCCACAGCCGCAGCGTGTCGTCGGCGAACGGGTCGCGGGCGCCGCCCACGGCGAGGAGCGGGAGTGGCACGCGGGGCGCGGGCGCGGTCCGGTCCGGCGCGGCCCAGAGCCCGGGCCAGGAGGGAAGCGGGCGCCCGAGCCGCTCAGGGAGACGGACGAGGGGCAGGTGCTCGAGGAGCCGGGGGTCGCACGCGAGGGCCTTGTCGAGGGCCGCCGCGTCGGAGTCGGGACGGTCGCCGTGCGCCGCCCACCAGCCCGCGCGGGCCCACAGCCGCTCCACGCCGGCGCTTTCGCGGGCCGTCTCCGCCAGGCCGAGAGCGGGCACGGCGGCGATCACCGCGTCCGGCCTGCTCCGGGGGTCGCGGTCGGCGACGGCCGCGAGTGCGCAGTGGGCGGCGTAAGAGGAGCCGGCGGCGACGACTCGTCCGTCCGCCCAGGACCGGCCGCGTACCCAGCGGAACGTGGCGGCGCTGTCGGCCTCCTCGTGCCGGTAGGGCTGCCAGTCGCCTTCGGACGCGTACCGGCCGCGTACGTCCTGGACCACGGCGGCGAAGCCCCGGACGGCCCAGGCGCGCGCCTCGTCGCGGTGGCCGCGCCGGTCGTACGGGGTGCGCAGGACGACGGCCGGGAAGGGCCCTTCGCCGCCGGGGAGTTGCACGCTGGTGGCAAGACCCGCCCCGTCGACGGGCACGCGCACGAAGACGGGTCCGGGCAGGGGAACGGGTTCCGGCACCGGTAGGGCGGGGCCTTCGTTCACGGATCCGGCCGTCATCGCGTCAGGGGTGCGACGGCGGGGACCGGCAGCACCGTGTGCTCGTGGACGGTGAGGTCGCGCAGGTCGACGCGGCGCAGTCGGCGCGCGCCGCCCCGGCCCGTCGCCCACGCGATGAGGTCGGCGGTCAGCAGGGAGGCCGTGAGGGCGGCCGAGGCCGCGGTGTGGGTCGGTCCGGTGTCGTCGGTGCACGATCCGGCCCAGTAGGCGGCGAGTTCGCGGTGGGCAGGCGTCGCGGCGAGGCGTCGCAGCCGTACGTCGGCCGAGGTGACGTCCCCCGGGCCGGCCGCGAGTGGTTCGAGCCACGCCGTCGTGCCTTCGCGGTGGCAGCGCAGCCAGCCGACCCCGCGGGCCGGCAGCCGGTCCGCCTCGTCCCACAGCCCGTGCGGCGCGGGCGAGTCGAGGCACCAGACGACAGCGCGAGGTGCCGTCTCGTCGGGCAGGTCGGTGAGCCGCGTCGCGTGGCGCACCTCGCCGCCCTCTGCCCGTACGAACCGGGTCAGCGGCTCGGTCAGCACGTCGTCGCCGAGGACGACGACGGTGTGTCCGGCGAGCGGCGCGCGGACGCCGTCCCCATCGCGGGCGAGATAGCCGGCGTCGCCGAACGCGGCGACGAGGAGAGCGAGTTCACTGTCGACGGCGCCCGGGGCCGAGGGGCCGGAGCCCGTGGCGGCCGGGCCGTGGTGGGGGGAGCTCAGCGCGGTGCCCTCCGGCCGGCCTCGAGCGCGGGTCAGGTGCGCGACGACCGTCTCCGGTGCCGCCGTGCCGGTGTCGACGCGGAGGAACCGGCCGTCGGGCGTCCGGACGGCGAGGCCCTGTCCGGGGACGGTGACGAGGGCGACGCCGGGGGCGAGTCGCGCGGTGGCCACGGGTTCTCCTGGGGTTCGGGGCGGGTGCGGGTCGGGCCCGCCCGGAACGGTGTTCCGGGCGGGCCCGATGGCGGGGGCTACTTGTCGCTGTCGGTCTCGACGGCGGCGGCGCTGTCCTCGAAGGGGTTCTCGACGAGGGCGTTGGAGTGGGTGGCGGACAGGTGGGCGAGCTGGCCCTGCTCGGCGATCGGGCTGAAGACCTTGTGCTGCTCCATGAGTTGCTCTCCATTCGTCGGTTCCTGGCTGCGCCGCCCGGACGGTGCGGCGGCGACACCCAGGACACTAATGAATATGATTTTCATTTCGCAAGAGGTTCGTCGAGAGGAAGTGGGTGATCCGGGTAACACACGGGCCAGCCGCCTTCCGGGTCGCGTCCCACGCGCCCTGCCACGCCGAGGACTTCGGCGAGCAGGCCGGGCGTGACGACCTCGGCGGGCGAGCCGTCGGCGGCCACGGCGCCCGCCCGCAGGGCCACGATCCGCTCGGCGAAGCGCGCCGCGTGCCCGAGGTCGTGCAGCACCATCACGACGGTCAGTCCGCGCTCCTCCCGGAGCCGGACGACCGTCTGCATGACCTCGAGCTGGTGACGCAGGTCCAGGTAGGTCGTGGGTTCGTCGAGGAGCAGCACACGGGTGTCCTGCGCCAGGGCCATCGCGAGCCGTACGCGCTGCCGTTCGCCGCCCGACAGGGAATCGACGGACCGGTCCGCCCACTCGCCGACACCCACGTCGGCCATGGCCCGAGCGAAGACGGCGTCGTCGCCGTCCCTGAGCATGCCGAGCGGCCCCCGGTCCGCGTAGCGGCCCTGACGGACGAGTTGACGTACCGTCATGCCGGGTACGGCCGGGGCCGACTGGTGCAGGAGGGCGACCTTGCGGGCCGTGCTCCTGCGTGACAGCCGGGCGAGGTCGTCGCCGCCGAGGCGCACCCGGCCTGCCGCGGGTGTGAGCAGGCCCGCGCACAGCCGCAGCAGGGTGCTCTTGCCGCAGCCGTTGAGTCCGACCAGGGCGACGCTCTCGCCGGCCCCGATGTCGAGATCGACTCCGCTCAGCACCTCCCGCCGGCCGTATCCGAAGCGCAGTCGCTCGATGTTCAACGTCCCCTGCTGCTCCGGCCGCCGTTTTCCTGCGTCGGCTTCCTGGCGGGTGACCGTTGTCATGGGTGTCCTCCCTGACGGGGCGGCCCGGGCCGCCGGGGTTCTGGCTGCCGGACCGCCTGCACGATGCGGCGGGTGGTGCGGCCGGGCGGTCGCGTGCACGGCATCACTCGGGGCCCGCCGAGCGCCGGGCCACCGCCAGCAGCAGGGCGGCCCCGACGCATGTCGTCAGCGCGCCCGTCGGTACGGACAGACGGTCCATGTCCAGCGCCCCGGCCAGCACCCGCGACAGCCACTGGGCTCCCGCGTCGGCTCCGGTCACGACGGCCGCGCCCAGCAGCGCCGCGCCGGGCAGGGCGCGGCGCAGGTCGGCGCCGAAAACGGCGAACGCCAGGTGGGGGACGAGGAGTCCGACGAAGCCGAGGGCGCCGACGGCGGAGACCGCGCCCGCCGTGAGTGCGACGGCGCAGCCGAGCGCCGTGGCGCGGGCCCGGCCGGTCGCGAGGCCCGCCGCGGCGGCCTGTTCGTCGCCGCAGCGCAGCAGTGTCAGCGGCCCGGCCATGACCCAGGCGGCGATCGCCCAGGCCGCCGCCCACGGCCACAGCAGGACCCAGTGCTCCCACACGCGACCCTCGGTGGAGCCCACCAGCCACTGGACGACGCTGCCGAGTTCACCGGGTGCGACGAGCAGGACCATCGCCGTGAGCCCGGAGAGGACCGCCGAGACGAGGACTCCGTGTACGGCCGTCCGCGCCGGGTCGGACTTCTCGCGGCCGGTCAGCAGCCACAGCAGGCCGGCGCCCGCGAATCCGCCGATGCAGGCGGCGACCACCACGGCCGCGGGTGAGCGCCACCCCGCCAGCCCCAGACCCGTCGCGGTCACGGCGCCGAGCACCGCGCCGGGGGTGACGCCGGTGACCTCCGGGCCGGCGAGCGGGTTGCGCAGGGCCGACTGGAGGACCATGCCCGCGAGTCCGAGGCTCGCGCCCGCGGCCAGCGCCACGAGCGCCCTGGGCACTCTGAGCCGGAGCACGATGTGACGTGCCGCCGGGTCGCCGTCGCCGCCGAGCACCTGCCACACGTCCCTGGCGTCCAGCGACCGCCCGGCGACCAGGTCGGCGCAGCCCACGGCGAGGACGAGCAGAGCGGCCACGACGAGCGGCCACCGCCGGGTGGTGAGGGGTGCGAGTGCGCTCATGCCACGGCCGCCTTCCTCTTCATGAGGGCGACCCCGGCCGGCACGCCGAGGAGTGCCGTCCAGGCGCCGACGGGTGTCTCGACGGGTGCCAGCGCGAGCCGGGCCGGGAGGTCCGCGCAGGCGACGACGAGGGCGCCGCACGCCGCCGACCAGGGCAGCCGACGCACGGCGTCGCCCCGCGGGTCGAGCCGCCCGGCCAAGTGGGGTGCGAGGAAGCCGACCCAGGCGACGGGTCCGCAGACGGCGACGACCGGCGCGATCAGCACGACGGCGATGGCGAGGGCTGCGAACCTGGCCCGCCGCACCCGTACGCCGAGCGCCAGGGCGTCGTCGTCGCCGAGCCGCAGCACCGACAGCACCGGCGCGCACAGCACCAGCGCGGGGACGGCGGCCACGAGCCACGGCCAGAGCCCGGTGACGTCCTGCCAGGTCCGCGCGGACAGACTGCCCAGCAGATAGCGGTAGATGAGCTGGAGGTCGAGCTGGTCGGCCAGCACCATCAGGACCAGCAGCGCCGCCTGGAGCGCCGCGGCGACCGCGGCGCCGGTGAGCAGGACCGCCGAAGGGCTGCGTCCGAGACCGGCGGCGATCAGGGTCAGTACGCCCCCGACCGCGGCTCCGCCGACGGCGAGCAGCGGCTGTACGGCCAGAGGCACGGAGAGGGCGAGGACAAGGGGCGCGGCGACGCCGAGTGCCGCGCCGGAGGAGACCCCGAGCATCTCGGGCACGGCGAGCGGATTGCGCAGCGCCTCCTGGAGGACCAGGCCGGCTGCGCCGAGGCAGGCTCCGGCGACGAGCGCCAGGACGAGCCGGGGCATCCGCAGTTCGGTGACGACGAGCCCGGCGAGCCCGTCGCCGCCGAGGGCGGCGGGCAGTCCGAGCAGCGGGACGTACGGCGTGCCGAGGGACAGCGCGCACAGCACCGCCGCCGTCAGCAGTCCGCCGGCGGCGGCGATCCGGCGCTTCACCGCAGCTTGGCCGTGGCCTCGTCGAGGACGATGCTCAGGGACCGGGTGCCGCGCCCCTTGGCCCACACCTCGGGATCGACCTCGTACACCTTGCCGTTCTTGACGGCGGGGATCTGCGACCAGAGCGGGTTCTTGGCGAGCCGGTCGGACAGTTTGCCCTCGGAGGGCCCGCCGAAGGACAGCGTCTCGACGAAGAGGATGTCGACATCGCGCGCCAGGATCTCCTCCATGCTGTAAGAGCCTTCGACGCCACGGCTCTGCCACGGGTAGTGGGAGATGCCGGGGAACAGTCCGGCGGCGACGTCCGTGCCGGGGGTGGCGACGCCGAAGTTCTCGTCGCTCCCGAAGATGATCAGTGAGGTGCTGTCGCTCTTCGCGGTCCGCGCGTCGGCGAGTTTCTGCCGGAAGGCGAGCTCGGCCTTCTCGCCCTGCTCCGTACGCCCGGTCAGGGCGGCCAGGTCGCGCAGGTATCCGACACTGTCCTCCCAGGCGCGGGGCTGCACGGGCCAGAAGACGGTGGCGCCCTTCAGCGCGGGGGCCAGCTTGCCGTGGGTGTCCTCGAGACCGATGACGAGATCCGGGTCGTGCGACAGGATCGCCTCCGCCTCGGGGCTGATGAACCCGCCGGGGACGACGGGGATCCCCGCGGCCTCACTCTCGCCGAGGAACTCCTTACGGGCCAGCAGCTGTGAGTTCGTGGCCACGGGCCGCATGCCGAGTTCGGAGAGCATGTCGTCACAGAGGGCCACGAGGCAGACGACCCGCTCGGGCGGGGCGGGCGTCGTGACGGTGACGCCCGCGGCGTCGGTGATCTTCCGTGCCGGGGTGATGGGTTCGGCCCGTACGTCGACCGCCGACGCCGTTCCTTCCGGCTTGTCGCCGGCCTCCTCGGCGGGTGCCCCGCAGCCCCCCAGCAGGGTTCCCAGGACAGCGGCGGCTGCCCATCGGCGGACGGTCCTCATCGCTCTGCGCGGCATCGCATCTCTTTCGTTTCGGCTCGGCCGGACGGATGACCCGACATCATTTCTACATGATAATCATTACCAACAACACCGCCCGACCGCGGCCCCCGCGACCGCCGACCCCGGAGACCGCCGTGTCCGTGAACCCCGCCCCCGCCTCTCCGCGCCTGCTCGTCGCCGACCAGGTCGCGGGCGCCGTATACGTGTTGAGCCTTCCGGACGGGCGGGAGACCGGCCGCGTCGAAGGGCGCCACCTCGCCGAGCACGCCGGCTTCCTCGCCCTGCCCGGCGGCCGTACCGCGTTCGTCGACGACCTCGCGGGCGAGCTCGTCGTCCTCGACCCCTACGGCCCGGACACGGGGCGGCCACTGACGGCGGCGACGGTGCCGGTGGCCGCCCCCGCCGAGCATCTCGCCGCCGACCCGACCGGGCGGCTGCTCGCCGTCACCACCGGGCTCGGCCGCAACTGGGAAGCGTGGAGCGACCTGCTGACAGCGGTGGACCTCGGCGCACCGGGCGGACCGCGCTCGGTGCGGGTCCGCACCCGTACGGGCGAGCCCGGCGTCACCGTCCTCGGCGGCCCCGCCGAGGACGACGCGCTCGTCGTGCTGCGCCACCGGGAACCCGGCTCGTTCACCGCCTACCGGCACGCCGACCTGATGAGCGCCCCGCCGGCCTGCCCGCCCGCCGTACCCACGGCCGAACTGCCGCTCCCCGACGGCGACGGGCACGGCGACGCCCACGACCCCCTCTCCGGGCGGCTGTTCGCGGCCACCGGCTCCGGCGTCCGGCGCGCCCGCCGCGACCGCGGAGCCCTGGTGGCGGAGGAGCCGCTGTCATGGGCCGGCGCGGGGCGCGGCTACTACCTGCGTCTCGATCCGGCGCGCCGGACGCTCTGGTCGTGCGTACGGGGCGGGCCCGCCGACCCGGGCCGCTGGCCGGAGTGGACCAACGACGCCTGGTGGCACTCGCTGGAGCACGACATCACCGGGCGCCTTCCGCTCGGCCCCGGGCTGGTCTTCCGTCTCGCCGTCGCCGCGCGCCGCACCGCGTACGCCCGGGTGCACCCCGACGGCGACGAACTCGTCCTCGTCACGACGGACTCGGACTCCCCCGCCGTCGCCGCCCGGCTGCCGCTGCCCGCGATGGACGGCGCACCTCGGCCCGGCGGCACACCGTGGGACGGGGTACAGCGCCGGGCGGTCGCCGCGTCACCCGGATCACCGCTCGTCGCAGTCACCCGTGGGGGTCATGGTGAGATTCACTTGGTTGACGCCGACGCGGCTCCTGGAACATCACCCCCGGTGACGACCTTGAAGGTGCCCACACCGCTCAACGACGGGGGCCATCTCGCCCTGATCTCCCCCGGCGACGGCGCCCATGGCGACCCCGTCGGCCGCTGAAAGATTGTGAATTGATTCACCTGAACCCTTGGCCAGGCGTGCGGATCCGTGCTGAGATGCCGTCTGACTCAACAGCTCGATGGCGTGCTCGGGGAGGGCAAGTGGCGCATACCGCCATGTCTGGTTCCGGAACCACAGCAGGTGACGATCCACTCCAGACCGCGGTATGGCGGCTGCGTTCGCGCGGCTGTTGGACCGATGCGGCGGCGCTGCTCGCGCCCCGTGCCGCGGACCCCGCGGCGGCACTGGAGCGGGCCGGACTGCTCGTGGAGCGCTGCCTGTTCACCTGCGAGGGCTGGGCGGAGGCCGAGGACGCGCTGCGCACGGCGGAAGCCGTCGCCCGCGACGACGAGGAACGCGGCGGCGCCGCGAGCGAGCGCGGCCGACTGGCCTACGCGGCGACCCGCCTCGGCGTACGGGACCGGGCCGACGAGGCCCGCTCCGCTCTCGGCAGGGCGACCGCGCTCCTCTCCCCCGCCTCACCGAGACGCCCGCTGCTCGACTTCCGGCGCGGGCTGGTCTCCGAGCACATCGCGGACGCGCCGCAGGCGGCCCTCGCCGCCTACCAGCGGGCCCACGCCGGCGCGAAGGCGCAGAACGACCCGCTGCTGCTGTCGTTCACCTGGCAGCAGCAGGCGGGACTCGCTCTGAGGGACGGCGAGTTGACGCAGGCCCGGCACGGCTTCTCCGAGTGCCTGCGCATCCGCGAGGACCTCGGCTATCTGATCGGCACCGCGCCCGCGCTCGCCGGGCTCGCGGACTGCGAACCGGAGCCCGAGGCGGGCCGCCTGCGTTCCGAGGCGCGCAGGCTGTTCCGGCTGCTGGGCGGCGTGCCGGTGTGGCTGGGCGCGCAGTTGTCGCCCGTGGTGCCTCCGCAGCCCTCCGTGGCCGAGCCCGAGCCCGCGGGCCAGTGAGGACCCGCCGCAGGGAAGGCGACGTCCCCGAGCCGCGCAGCCGTTGGGACGAGATCACGACCGGCCTGTGGGTCGGCGGTCACGTCTGGGCGGACACCGCGGGCCGGCACCAGGACGTCGTGGTCGCCGACGAGTTCGACGTCGTGATCAGCCTCTACACCCGCCAGGGCCATGGTCCCGACGAGGGCGTGGAGCATCATGTCGTCCCCATCCCCGACGACTGGCTGACCGCGGACGAGATCGACCGCGTGCGCCGGGTGGCGCTGACGGCCGCCGACGCCGTTCGGGCGGGACGCCGGGTGCTGGTGCGCTGCTACTCCGGCTACAACCGCGCCGGCCTGGTGGCCGCCCAGACCCTTGTCGAACTGGGACACGACGCGGAGGGCGCCATCGACCGGGTCAGGCTGCGGCGTTCACCGTGGGCACTGCACAACGCGGCGTTCGAGCAGTACCTGCTCACCGGACTGGACATCGCCTCGCTGCTGTCCGGACTGGAGCCACCGCCCGCGAGCTGATCACGTCAGCCAGAAGAGGACCCGCTGCGGATTCATGGCGAGCAGCACCAGGACGACCACGACGCCCACCCAGACGAATCCGCGCACCCTGCGGCGCGGCTTCACCGCCTGCGGCCGGCCGGGCCACTCCCGCCACCCGGCGGGCCGGGACTCCACGGGCTTCCCCCGGCGTGCCCAGCGCCGCAACCGCCCCTGCCGCCGTGCGGCTTCCTCGTCGGCGCGCCGCAGCCGTTCGGTGACCATCCGCGCCCTGGCGGACGGCTCCTTGGGCGCGGCCAGCCGCGCGGGCCCCTCGCTCTCGAGCTGGAACCTCGCCCACTCCTCGTCGGATATGGACGACTCCGGCACCTCCGGAGATTCCGCGGTCATGTCGGCCCCCACCCTGTCGAACGACTCGAACGGACACACTAATGCAGCCTGGCCGAGGCTCAGTTGGGAGGCATGCCGGGGGATGGGGACATCCATGTCGGATCGAGCGCCGAGCCCTCGTCGGCCCTGGTACGCGGCTGACGGGTCGGCCCTGGTACGCGGCTGACGGAGCGTCGGCGGGCGCGCGGTCCGAGCCGTTCCGCCCGGCGGCCGCATGCCGTGACGACGCTCACCGCGTTCCGAGGTCGTAAGCGGTGCCGTCGGCGACGGCCCGGAGCTTGTCCGGGTTGGCCACGTTGTGGATGGCGGTGATACGACCGTCGGCGTCGAAGTCGAAGGTGACAGTGGCGATCACACGTCCCGGCCCGCTGAACACGATGCCCGGTCCACCGTTGATCCCGACGACTTCGGCCTTCATGTCGGCAGGCGTGACGCCCTGGTAGGTGACGGTGCCGATGGCCGCGAACCAGGCGGCCACCGTGGCCGCGCCCACGACCGGGCGCAGGGCCTGGCGGACCTTGCCGCCGCCGTCGGTCCACAGGGTGACGTCCGGGAGAGCAGTTCCATCAGGGCGTTGACGTCCCCGCCGGTCGCGGCGGCGAAGAACCGCTCGGTGGCTTCGCGCTGCCGTGACCGGTCCGCGGCGAAGCGCGGCCGCCGGGCCCGCACGTGCTCGCGTGCCCGGGGCGCGGCCTGTCGCGCTCGGTGAACCGCTCCTGGGCGTTCACAAGGGTCACCGTACGTCCTCGCGCCGCTTCACCCGGGCGGCGAGCTGCACGGCCGCGGCCGTCCCCGCGTATCCCGCCCCCAGGATCACCACGCGGTGCGCCGTCGTCGTGCCGATCTCCTGCCGTGCACTCATCGTTCCGTACTCCTCGGCTCGCTCGCTGACGCCCACCAGATGGGATCGGGGCAGGACGTGACACGGGCCGGATGTGATGCACGACACAACTGGGGACGGAAGAGTGCCGCAAGGCGTTCGAAGCGGTCACGAAGCCGTCATGGCGCGGCGGCCCCTCGGGCAACGGCCGCCAGGAAGGCGCCGGTCAATTGGGGGACGGCCAGGCGGGTTCTTGACGTCACTCGTGCGAGCTGCCCGCCCGCCGACTCCGTGCGAGACGGCGCGCCGCGCGGGCTCAGCGCACGGTCTGGCACAGATGTCCCTCACCCGCTGCCCGCCGGCGGGGTCAGCGGGGCCGAAGACGGATCAGGGTCTCTTCCGTGCCGACGCACAAGGCGCCGTCGGGCGTGACGGCGACGGCCCGGATCGCCGGACCCGGGCGGAACGTGAGCGCCTCGCGCCTTCCCGGGCGATGCAGTTCCGCCAGGCCGTCCGCCCATGCGACCGCGAGGGCCGGCCCCTCGGGCGTCGGCCCCGTGTGCAGTGCGACGACCGGCGAGGGCCGCTGCGACACGGTCGAGCCGTACCCGCCGCCCGCGGGCGACCAGGCGCGGACCGCGCCGTCCGTGCCGCCGGTCCGGACGGCGAGGGCGGGTGACGCGGTGGCCGCGAGAGCGGTGACACGGCCGGAGTGCAGGGCCGCCTGGTGGAGGCCGTCCGAGCCGAAGGCGTGGACCGATCCCATGCGATCGCCGACGAGCACGACGTCCGCAGCCGCGGCGAGGGCCGTGCCCGGATGTCGGGCGAGGGTGGCGGCGACGGCCTTCGTCAGCGCGGTCCCGGTGCCGCCGTGTCGGTGGAGCCGGCCGCGTTCGTCCAGGAGCAGGACCGTGTCCTGCCCCAGCACGGCGGCGGCCTTGACCCGGGTGGCCGTCGTCTGCTGCCGGACACCGTCGGGAAGGACACGGACCCCACCGCCCGGATCGGCCACGACCGGCGCGCCCCCCGGCAGGACGGCCAGGGCGGCGACCGGGCCGGGCAGGACCCGTTCCATGCGCCAGGGCGCCGCCTCGGCGGACCGGGCGAGTGCCTGCCGCACCCTCGGGTCGGCGTCCGCCAAAAGGGCGGTCTGCAGAACCAGGGCGCGCCGGGCCGGGTCCTGGTCGCGGATCAGCGACTGGCCGGCCCGCAGCCAGGCACCGCGCAGGCCGCCGCACTCGTCGTCGGCCGACTCGTATGCGGCGGTCACCCGTACGGGGTCTGCCGCGCAGATCGCTTCCGCGTCGGCCGTGTCCACGGGTTCGTCGTCACCGGGTTTCCTGCCAGGGGCCTCATCGTCAGGAGCTTCCACGACCACCCGTACGTGACCGAACTCCCGGAGCACGTCGGCCAGTTCCGCCACCTCCGCCGGAGCGTGGCCCGCGCCGCCGAGCCGCACCGTGCGCGGCGGCCCCGCCAGCAGCGCGGACAGCAGTTCGGCGGGGGTGCCCGCCACGACGCCCAGTTGGTTGGCCACCGCCCACACCGTGCCGCGCACGTCGTCGTCCCCTCGGGTCCCGGGGCGCGCTCAGATGTCCGAGCCCGCGAAGTGCTCCCGCACCAGCGCCTGGACCACCGGCAGGTCCTGGGCCGCCAGCGCTTCCAGCAGCGCCGTGTGTTCTGCCGCGTCGGCGACCAGGTCGGCGCGCCGGGTGGTGGGTGCGCCGCTGAGCGGCCACTGGGAGCGCCGGTGGAGATCGTCCGCCACCGCCAGCAGTTGCTCGTTGCCCGCGAGGGCGAGGACCGCATGGTGGAAGGCGCGGTCCGTCTCGGCGTAGCTCGCCCGGTCGCCCGTCGCGGCCGCGGCAGCCGTCGCCTCTGCCAGCGGGCGCAGCGCGCTCCAGCGGTCGGCCGGGACCGTGCGGGCCAGCCGCAGCATGACCGGGACCTCGATCAGCGCGCGGACCTCCGCCAGTTCGGCCAGTTCGCGGGCGGTGCGCCGGGCGACGCGGAAGCCGCGGTTCGGCACGACCTCGACGGCGCCCTCCATGACCAGCTGCTGCATCGCCTCGCGCACCGGAGTCGCCGACACGCCGTAGCGCTCGCCGAGGACCGGGGCCGAGTAGACCTCGCCGGGGACGAGGTCGCCGTCGACCAGGGCCGTGCGCAGGGCGTCGAGGATCTGGCCGCGAACCGAGTGACGCCGGACGGGACGGGGTGCCGGGGGCTCACTGTGGGTGTGCTCGCCGCGGACCTGTTCCCGGGCCGCTCCCGGGGCGCCCTGCGCGGGCACGCGAACGGAGGCGTACGGCTGCGGAACGGCGAGGTCCCGCGCTCTGGCCTGCTCCACTCGGGTCCTCCTCCGGCAGTCCGACCGGCCCGGCTCGCCGATGCGGGGCCCTGAGTGCACGATAGGCGGCCTGGGCCACAGTTCAAACATCGAGATCATCGGGTAAGGTAAGGCTAACCTGCTAACGATCGCGATTCGGTGGTCCCCAGCATGACCGTTCCTGCACTGATGCCCGGCCTCACCTCACCGGTGACGGACGCCTATGCGCGCCTCGCCGAGGTCTTCCCCGGGCTGCGCGTGAAGGAACTCACGGACGAGGGACGAACGCCCGACGGCGCCGGCTGGGTCCGGGCGGCAGACCTGGCGGCCGGCGGCGCTCCGCTCGACACCTTCCTCGCCTGGGACAACGCGCAGGTGCTCCAGGACTACGGACAGCAGGCCCGTCCCGACGTCGTCGCCAGCTTCGGTCTGCACCGTTACGCCTGGCCCGCATGCCTGCTGTTCACCGTCCCCTGGTTCCTGGTTCGCAGGGTGCCGCGGGTCCCGGTCGAGGATGTCGCCTTCCAGCGTGCGCTGGGTCACATGACGGTACGGATCAGGGAGTTCGCCTGCCTGCCGGACGACCCCGCCGCACAGCTGCCCGGCGCCCGCGTCGTACCGGACGAAGAGGCGCTGCGCCACGAGGTGCGCGCGGCCGTCGCCGAGCACATCGGACCGGTCCTCGACGGCTTCGGAGCCCGGATGCGCCGCGGCAAGCGGGCCCTGTGGGGGATGGCGACCGACGAGATCGTCGAGGGCCTGTGGTACGTCGCCCACCTGCTCGGTGAGGAGCAGCGCGCGGTGGCGGAGCTCGAGCAGCTGCTGCCGGGCGCGACCAAGCCTTATGTGGGCACCGCCGGATTCCGCGAGCTGACGGGACCGAACGGCGAGGCGCTGCCGACCCGCGACCGGGCCAGCTGCTGCCTGTTCTACACGCTGCGGCCGGAAGACACCTGCGTCACGTGCCCGCGCACCTGCGACGCCGACCGGGTCGCCCGCCTTCAACAGACTGCGTGATTCCACGTCACCTTTTCGAGTGGCATGAATTCGAACACAACTCTCCCTGTTCAATTGTCAGTTCGAGCAGATCGCACCTATTCGCGTACGGGACGGCCCCGTTGGCGTTCTCTTGCTCGGAAAGCCCCTGGGTGTCACCCGCGTTCGGCCAATATGGCGGCCGAAACGCCCTACCGCGATGCAAGGGACACCGCACATGAGACTGACCGACATATCGCTGGACTGGCTGCTTCCGGGCGCCGTGATGATCCTGGGAGTCCTGGCGGCGGTGGCGGTGCTCGCGCGCGGCAAGCGCGCCGGTGACAAGGCCGCGGCCGATGACTCCTGGGAGCGCAGCGAGGAACGCCGCAGGCGCAAGGAGGCCGTCTACGGAACCGCCTCCTACGTACTCCTCTTCTGCTGCGCCGCCGTCGCGGCGGCGCTCTCCTTCCACGGCCTGGTGGGCTTCGGCCGGCAGAACCTGAATCTGACCGGCGGCTGGGAGTACCTGGTGCCGTTCGGCCTCGACGGGGCGGCCATGTTCTGCTCCGTCCTCGCAGTGCGGGAGGCCAGCCACGGTGACGCCGCCCTCGGCTCCCGGCTCCTGGTGTGGACGTTCGCGGGCGCGGCGGCCTGGTTCAACTGGGTGCACGCGCCCAGGGGCCTCGACCACGCGGGCGCACCGCAGTTCTTCGCGGGCATGTCGTTGTCCGCCGCGGTCCTGTTCGACCGGGCGCTGAAGCAGACCCGCCGGGCGGCGCTGCGCGAGCAGGGACTGGTGCCGCGGCCGCTGCCGCAGATCCGGATCGTTCGCTGGCTGCGGGCGCCCAGGGAGACCTTCGCGGCCTGGTCGCTGATGCTCCTCGAGGGCGTGCGGACCCTGGACGAGGCGGTCGACGAGGTGCGTGAGGACCGGCGGCAGAAGCAGCAGAACCGGATGCGCCGACGCGACCGGGAGAAGCTGGAACGCGCCCAGATCAGGGCCCTCAACCGGCAGCACCGCAGCTGGGGGCTGGGCCGGGCGGACCGAGGGGCGCAACTGCCCGCCCTCGGTCCGGCCACGGGCGGCTCCCACCAGCCGGGCAGCTCGTCCTCGTCCGTCGTGGAGCCTGTCATAGCGGAGCCCGGACAACTGCCCCTGCGGGCCCGGCCGTCGCTCCAGGCCCTGAAGCCGGCCGGTCCCGAACCGGTCACGGTCGACCTCACGGCCGAGGACGACACGCAGGCGCTGCCGCGTCTCGACTCCCTGGAACGCAAACTCAAGTACCTGGAGCAGCAGTTCGGCTGACGCGGTGCCGGCCGCCGGGAGCGGCCCCGCGGCGGTCCCGGCCAGGGTCCTTGGCCGGGCGCTCGGCCGGCAGGGGTGTGCACGGGCAGCCGCCGGTCAGCGGCCTCTGGTCCAAGGGCCGCTGATCAGGCAGCGGCCTCTGGTCCAAGGACCGCTCGTCAGGCCGCGCCCGCGTGCAACTCGAACCAGATCACCTTGCCCACCCCCTGGGCCGTACGCACGCCCCACGCGTCGGCCAGGCGCTCCACCAGGACCAGGCCCCTGCCGCCCGTACCGAGGTCGGCGGTCGGTAGGTCCCGCACCGGCAGCCCTGCCATGAAGTCCTGGACCTCCACATGGAGTCGTGAGTCCTCGACGGTGGCTGTCACCACCGCTCCGTGGTCGGTGTGTATCAAGGCGTTGGTCACCAACTCACTGGCGAGCAACTCGGCCACGTCTGCCGCGTCCGCCGTGCCGCCCTCCGCCCGCTCCGGCCACTTGCCCAGCAGGTCGCGTAACGCGTGCCGCACTTCGGGCACGGCCGTGAGATCGCCGTTGCCGAGTCTGCGATGCAGCCGGCCCCGAACCGCGCCCCCGTGACGTCCAGTCATCTTCCCCCACCCACATCGGAACGTGCTATGGCGTCGTAGCGTCACGGGATGCATGCCCCGCCCTGGGGACACCACTCATGCCGATTTCGTCAGTTCCCCGCCGGGCGGCCGATGTGTGGGGCCGCGCATCGCGGGAAGGACGGTCGCGGCGAGTCGTTCACCTGCCTCCTGAGCGGCACGGACGCAGCGCCCGCCGGCCCGCACGCCGCCGACGCCATGCCGATGGCCGGATAAGCACGCTCCACCCGTTCTCGTCCCGGCGACCGGCGGCGCTGGACGGGCGCTTGTCCGTGGCCACCAGCCATGCGCCGTCAGGGCCTCGGCACGTTCCGCAGGTTCGAGCGGGCCATCTGCACCATCCGGCCCACCCCGCCGTCCAGCACGATCTTGCTGGCCGAAAGCGCGAATCCGGTCACCATCTCGGCGCTGATCCTCGGCGGGATGGACAGCGCGTTCGGGTCGGTGACGACATCGACCAGCGCCGGGCCCTTGTGCTTGAAGGCGTCCTTGAGCGCACCAGCGAGCTGCTTGGGCTTCTCCACCCGTACCCCGTAGGCGCCGGCCGCGCGGGCGACCGCCGCGAAGTCCGGGTTGCGGTAGGCCGTGCCGAAGGACGGCAGCCCCGCGACCAGCATCTCCAACTCCACCATCGACAGCGATGAGTTGTTGAACAGCACGATCTTCACCGGCAGGTCGTACTGGACCAGGGTGAGGAAGTCGCCCATCAGCATGGTGAACCCGCCGTCGCCCGACATCGCGACGACCTGCCGGTCACGGTCGACGAACTGGGCGCCGATGGCCTGCGGAAGGGCGTTCGCCATCGAGCCGTGGCTGAAGGAACCGATGATGCGGCGGCGGCCGTTGGGCGAGATGTAGCGGGCTGCCCACACGTTGCACATGCCGGTGTCCACGGTGAACACGGCGTCCTCGTCGGCCAGTTCGTCGAGGACGGCGGCGACGTACTCGGGATGGACGGGGACATGCTTGTCGACCTTGCGGGTGTAGGCCTTGACCACGCCCTCCAGGGCGTCGGCGTGCTTCTTCAGCATTTTGTCCAGGAACCGGCGGTCCGTCTTGGCCCGCACTTTCGGAGTGAGACAGCGCAGGGTCTCACGCACGTCGCCCCACACGGCGAGGTCCAGCTTGGAACGGCGGCCGAGATGCTCCGGCCTGACGTCGACCTGCGCGATCTTGACGTCGTCCGGTAGGAAGGCGTTGTACGGGAAGTCCGTGCCCAGCAGGAGCAGCAGATCGCACTCGTGGGTGGCCTCGTAGGCGGCGCCGTAGCCGAGCAGGCCGCTCATGCCCACGTCATAAGGGTTGTCGTACTGGATCCACTCCTTGCCGCGGAGCGCATGACCGACGGGCGATTTGATGCGCTCCGCGAACTGCATGACCTCGGCGTGCGCGCCGGCCGTGCCGCTGCCGCAGAAGAGCGTGACGCGGTCGGCCTCGTCGATCATCCGGACCAGCTTGTCGATCTCCGCGTCGCCTGGGCGGGCGGTGGGGCGGGTCGTGACCAGCGCGTGCTCGATCGACTTCTCCGGCGCGGGGCGGTCCGCGATGTCGCCGGGCAGCGCCACCACGCTCACCCCGCCGCGGCCGACGGCGTGCTGGATCGCCGTCTGGAGCAGCCGGGGCATCTGCTGGGGGCTGGAGATCAGTTCGCTGTAGTGGCTGCACTCGCGGAACAACTGGTCGGGATGGGTCTCCTGGAAGTAGCCGAGTCCGATCTCGCTGGAGGGGATGTGCGAGGCGAGAGCGAGGACGGGCGCCATGGAGCGGTGCGCGTCGTACAGGCCGTTGATGAGGTGCAGGTTGCCGGGACCGCAGGAACCGGCGCAGGCGGCCAGCCTGCCGGTGATCTGGGCCTCCGCGCCGGCCGCGAACGCCGCGACCTCCTCGTGCCTGACCTGGATCCAGTCGATGCCCGCGGTGCGGCGGACGGCGTCGACGACGGGGTTGAGGCTGTCGCCGACGACGCCGTAGAGCCGCTGGACCCCGGCGCGTACGAGGATGTCGACGAACTGCTCCGCCACGTTCTTCCTGGCCATGGGGTGCGCGCCCTTTCTTCGTGGAGGTCCCGAACGCCTGCGGGACGTCCGCCCGGGCCTCTCCGTACGTCGGGCCCGTCGCTCCATCAACCCATGGCCGGGCCGGTCGCGCCCGTGCGGTTACGCCTGCGCGGTCATGCCTCCCATACCGCCACGGCCGTCCGATCGTCCGCGTAGCCCTTCACCCTGAGCTGTGTATCGGCGAGGAACTGGGCCATCCCGGGCGGCTGCGGACCGCGCCAGCGCTCGGCGAGCTCCTTCGCGAGCGCCGCCTCGCCGCGCACCGGGGCCGCGAGTCCCGGGCTGCAGAGCAGCAGCGTGTCGCCCGGGCGGGCCACCGAGGCACGGAAGCGGAACGGCTCGGCCACCGGGGGCGGCGAGGCCTCGATGTACGGCACCGGGCCCGTGGGGATGCCGAGGTCCATGGTGAGCCGGTCACCGTCGGGCGTGGCCTCCGGCACGGCGGAACCGAACCCCACGACGGGTGCGCCGGTGACGTCGGCCCGGTCGGGTACGGGCGGCTCGAGATCCTGCCAGGCGCCGTCACGCAGCCGGAAGAGTCCGCCGCCGCCGACGCCGAAGAAGACGCGGGTGCGGCAGGCGGTGTCGGCGGAGAGCAGCAGACACCGCAGTCCGGCCGTGTAAGCCTCCGCCTCCACACCGAGTTCGGCGGCGCGGGCGCGGAGCCTGCCCAGGCTGCGGTCGGTGAGCCGGTGCAGTCCCGACTTGAGGTCACCGCGCCGCCCGGCCCTTATGTCCTCGGCCAGCCGTGTGTGACTGCGGCCGACGGCACGGCCGATCCACCGGCAGGCGTCGGCGGCGGCGAGATGAGCGGTGTCCGAACCGCGGATCCCGCGGGCCACGGCGACGAGCACCAGCGCGGCGGGCCCGGTGCCGAACCGGGCGGTGAGCAGGGCGTCGCCGCGCGGCTCGCCACGAAAGCGCGCGGAGTCGCCCCGCACGGAGGCGGCCCGCAGTGTGTATGTGCCGTACCTGGCGCCGTCGAGCACCGTGTCGGCGACGAGCCGGTCCAGTGTGTCCGCCTCGGCAGCGGGCAACGCGGTCGGCTCCGCGTCGTAGGTGGGCGGCCCGTCACCGACGACGCCGCCGCGGGGCGCCTGGGCGGGTACGACGGCCCGCGGCGCGGGTGAGGCGGGGCCGCGTGGCGGTGCCCCTGCGCGCGAACCGCCCTCCCCGGAAGGCGGGCCGCCGCCGGCGGGCGGCGACGAGGCGGGATCGTCGCCCCCGGCGGAGGCCGGGCTGCCGGCGGCGCGGGTGTCGAACGCGGGACCGGCCGGTCCCGCCTCGCCCTCACGTGGATCGCTTCCGGCGCCCGTCCCGTCCGGCCGGGCCGGCGGCCCTGCGGCAGGACGGCTCCCGGCAGCGGACCCGGACGGCGCGGTCCCGCCGGCCGACCCCGCCGGCCCCGCCCCGTCCGCACCGGAGCCCTTGCCTTTCGCACGGGAAGGCCAACCTGCGGCGGAACGGTCGACGGCACCGGAATCAAATTCCCCTGGCACACCGTCACGCGGATCGTCGCCCACGGCCGATCGGGGCGGCCTGTCCGGACGGGGCGGCCGGCCTCCGGCGCCGTCCCCGGCGCCCGGTGCGGCCGGCGTGCCATGGGGCGGATCGGCGCCCACGGCCGGCTCGGCCTGCGGCGGCGCACCGGCGCCGACGCCTCCCGCACCGGACGGCGGACCTCCGGCAGAAGGGTCCCCGGTGCCGGAACGCGGCGCCCCCGGCGCACTGTCACGCGGATCGCCGCCCACGGGCGGCTGCGCCGACCCGTCCGGCCGGGGCGGCGCGCCGGGCTGGGGCCGAGACGGTGGTGCGGCGCCCGCCCCGCGCGGGTCTCCACCGGCCGGTGCGGCACCGGACCCGTCGTGCGCCGCGTCTGCGCCGGGGTCGGTCCGGCGCCTCGCGGGTGGCCCGTGGCGGACGGGCGGCACGGAGCCGCCGGCCCCGGCCGCGTCCCCGGGCGGGCCCGCCACGGGGGCAGGCGGTGCGAAGGCATCTGGCGGCTCGTCACGCACGAAGCCGTCAGGGACCACGCCACCCGGCGGCCGCTCAGCCTTCGCAGGAACCGCGCCGGGTAAGCGCGTCGCCGGGGCGGGTGGCGGGAGATCCGCCCCCTGCGGCCCGTCCCCGACGCCGGGTCCGCGCGGTGCGGGAGACGGCGGAGGGCCCGGCGGACGGGCGGGGACCGGTGGGGCCCCGGCCGCGGGGCCGTCGCCGCGGACGTCCCGCTCCCCCACGCGCCCCGCGGGCGGTGGCGGCGGGCGGTCCCACCACGCGTGCGGACGCGCGGTCACCGTGCCCGATGCCGAGTCGAAGCGGTCGTCCAGAGAATCGGCGGACGCGGTCGGGCGGCCGGTGTCCGGGGCGGAGTCGTCGTACAGCCGGCTCCACCAGTCGTCTTCGGTGGTAGGCCTGTTGGGCCTGTCCCCCTGCTCACTCATGCCCTTATTGTCGACCGCACCCAGGGCCAGAAAACGGGCATTGGCGAAAAGACACCCGTCAAAGGTCCGCCGGGCGGCCCAACCCCCCACGGGAAGGACGCCCGGCGGACCGGTCGTGATCGGCGCGTCAGCGCACCGCGTAGGCGTCGACCACGAGCTGGGTGACGGAATTGCCGTGGGCGTCCGTCAGTTCGGATCTCAACGTGACCGCCTTGCCGGACCCGCCCGCGTGGTTCACGGTCGCGTTCCAGGTGCCGTCGCCCTGTCGTCCGGTGGCCGCCTCGGTCCAGGTCTGCCCGCCGTCGTACGAATACGACAGCTTCGCGCTGGTGAGCGCGCCGGGCCGGTAACCGGCGTGCCCCGTGGCGCTCAGGCCGATCCGCAGGCCCTCGCTCGCGGCGACGGTCTTGAGGCCGTCCTCGGGGAGTTCGTAGTCCGGGAAGAGGAGCGGGATGCCCTGGGAGTACACGTTCTCGTCGAGCTTCGAACGGAACTTCCAGGTCGTCTCCAGTCGGGTGGACCGCTTCCAGACCGCGGCCGGCGAGCCGATCTTCATCGTCATCAGGGTCAGTTCGTAGGCGGCGTCGCCGGCGGGGACCTCGAAGACACCGAACGGGTACGGGCTCCGGCCGATCTCCTCGCCGTCGCGGACGAGGCGGGTGTTGCCGATGTCGCCGAACGACCCGGCCGATCCCACATGTTCGCTGTCACGCCAGAAAGCGGGGGCCACACCGATGAGATTGCCCTGACGCTCGGCCGCGAGGCCCTGCTCGCCCGACGCGTCGAGGGGTGCGGCCGGGGCGAGCACGCCGCCGTACCAGCTCTCCTCGCGCCGTTCGCCGGGCTCGTACGTGCGGGCCGGGGCGGACATGAGCTCGCCCCAGGGGAAGCTGGAGGAGACGTGGTGTTCCCACCGCGTGTCACCAGGGGTGTAGAACTCGGCGCGCTCGCCGGGCGCCGGCACCAGGTCGACGCCGGAGACGGACGCCTGGATGCCGCTGGGACTGCGCGCGACGACGACGTCCCGGTAGTCGGCGGCGACGCCCATCGCGCGGTACGTGGTGTCGTTCCTGGCGAGCTTCGTGTCGCGGACCCGGTAGGTGCGCTCGGAGGCGACGGGGCCGCGCTCGGGGAAGCTCAGGTTGTAGACGTACGGGCTCTTGGCGGTGGCCTTCCAGCGCAGCGAGACCGGGCCGGCCGCCAGTCGCTCGAGCAGGAGTCGCGCCTCCGCGGCCTCGATGCCGATGACCGGGTGCGGGGCGGTGCCGAAGCCGGTGGAGGGCAGATACACGCCGGGCGCGTCGCGGTGCACGACGACGGCGAGCGCGCCGGCCGCCTTGGCGTTGCGCGCCGCGATCGCGGCGCCCGTCCCGCCGTCGGGGACGTGCACGAGGGCGAACTTGCCCTTGACGTCCGCCGCTTGCAGTTCCGCCGGCGTGCCGGTGCCCGAGTCGACGATGTCCGCGGTGCCGGTGCCGTCGAGGTTGACCGATCCGACGCTCGCGGCGACGGCACGCAGTCGCGGGCCGCCCTCGACGGTGAGCTCCTCGATCAGCGGGGCGTAGGCGCGCCAATAGCTGGCGAACTCGAAGTCACCTTCCTTCGCCCGGCCTTGGACATCGGCGTAGAAGCCGGTGACCGTACGGCCGCCACTGATCGTGCCGGAGTGCAGCCAGGTGTCGTCCCAGCCGCGGGCGAAGCCGAGTGTTCCGACGCGGACCTCGGAGCCGCGGTCGGTCTCGATGCTCAGCCGGTGCGCCTTGCGCGCGTCGAGCACGACGGTCGTGTCCTTCGTCAGTTCGATCTCGGGGCGGCCGAGGTAACTGACGGTGCCGTCGCCGGACGTGACGAACGAGGAGAGGAAGTACGAGCCGGGACGGAGCCGGTAGACCTGGTCGGCGGCGCCGTCGTTGAAGCGGCGTTCACCGGTCGCGTCGTCGGTGCCGATGACGTCCAGTGAGGACGATCCGGCCGCGGGCTCGCCCTCGCGGTCGACGAGCTTGACGCGCAGGCTCACCGTTTCCGGCTGCACGTACAGCGAGAACGGCGTGGAGACGGTGACGTCGCCACCGGTGGCGACGACGCGGCCGGTGATGTCCCCGTACTGGGCGCGGTCGATGGGCGCCGACGGGTCCAGGGTCAGGGGGACCTTGACGGTCGCGCCGGCGGGGACGGTCACGGCACGCGCGCCGAGCCCGGCGATGCCGGAGCGCACGGGCGAGCCGTCGTTGCCGGTCACCTTCCGCACGGCCAACTCGAGGCGCACGGACTTGTCGCCGCTGTTGGTGTAGGGGATCTGGACGGTGGTCCGGTCGTTGTCGTCCTGCGGCCAGTTGAACGTGCCGCCCTGGACGGCGGGCGCTCCGGTCACGGTCGTGTCGACGGCCGCCTTCACATCGAGCCGGCCACCGCCGGTCTCGCGTACGTCGCCGGGGACGGACGACTTGGCAGAGGACACCAGCGCGGCCTTGATCTGCTGCGCGGTCCAGTCGGGGTGGCGCTGCTTGACGACGGCGGCGGCACCGGCGACGTGCGGGGTGGCCATGGAGGTGCCGGACATCGGCCGGTACGCATATGGGCCCCGGCCGCCGGCCGCGGCGGCCGAGATCGCGACGCCGGGCGCGGCGATCTCGGGCTTCAGCGTGTGGGAGACGATCGCGGGTCCCCGGCTGGAGAACCGGGCCGTGCTGTCGTCGCGGTCGACGGCACCGACGGTGAGGACGCCGGGCACGCAGCCGGGCGACGAGACGGTGTTGTGCGAGGGGCCCGAGTTGCCGGCGGCAACGACGAACAACGTGCCCTCGGTGCGGGCGAGTTCCTCGGCCGCGGTGCTCATCGGGTCGGTGCAGTCGGTCGGCTGCGGGCTGCCGAGGCTCATGGAGACGACGTCGGCCTTCTGGTCGACGGCCCACTGCATGCCGGCGATGATCCAGGACTCCGCGCCGTTGCCGTAGTCGTTCAGAACCTTGCCGCTGAGCAGCTCGGCACCGGGGGCGACGCCCTTGTTCCTGCCGTCGCTCGCGGCACCGGAGCCGCCGACGGTGGAGAGCGTGTGGGTGCCGTGCCCATGGTTGTCGCCGGCGGTGTCGGAGTCGGTGAAGTTCTCCACGGCGCTCACCCGGCCCTTGAGGTCGGGGTGTTCGGCGTCGACGCCGGTGTCGAGCACGGCGACCTTGGTTCCCTTGCCGTCGTATCCGGCGGCCCGGGCCAGATCGGCCGCGACCTGCTGTGTGGAGCGGTCGAGGGTGGCTTCGACCTTGCGGTCCAGCCACAGCTTCTTCAGTCCGGCGGCCGCCCGGGAGCGGGTGTTCGTGACGTCCGCCCAGAAGTCGGCAGCCTGCTTCTTGTCCGTCTTGAGGGCGACTCCGCCGACGGCTTCCAGTACGAGCCCGCGCTTCGCGCCGCGCGGGACGGCCGGGACCGAGCGGGCCACGTCGCCGCCGTAGGTGGCGATCAGCGGCAGTGCCGAGGTGTGCGCGTCGTCGTAGCCCTGGCGGACCAGCCCGGTGACGTTGAAAAGTTGCTCGTCGACGGTGCCGGCCGCCAACGCGGCGGCGGCGTCCTCCGGGTAGACGTACAGGTCCTGTCCCGAGCGTCGGGTCTGCGTCGTGGCCGTGGTGCCGTCGGGACGCGGCAGTACGGTGGCGGACGGCGCGCCTGAGGCGTCCCGGCCGACGAGGACGCGGTCCCCGGTCACGAGCGTTACCGTGACCGGCCGCTCCCCCTGCCGTGCGGCGGCCTCGCTGCCCACCAGCGGTCTCTTCTCGGTCGCCCCGTCCTGCGGCCCCGCGGCCGCCGACGGTGCGATCGCCGTGACGGCCAGCGCGGCGGCTGTTGCCGCCGCCAGTGCCGTACGCGATATCGGACGCATCGCTCTCCCCATCTGAATCCGGCCACAAAAGGGCGCAAAGGCCCCGCTGCCGGAGGCTGTTGGTGCTGCGGTGGCGGCCACATTGGCAGAGCGGCGGCCGATGCGGGGATGATGTCCGAGGCGGGTTCACGCCGTGGCCGATTTCCGCCACGGCGGCCGACAGGCGCACGTCCGGGGAGGGGTTCCGTGCTGGGAGCGATAGGGCTCGACGAAAGACAGGAGTCGGCATACCGCGCGCTGGTGGCGCTGGGGGCTGCCGAGATCTCCGACCTCGCGCACCGGCTGGCGATGCCGGAGCCGGACACGGAGCGGGCCCTGCGCCGGCTGGAGCAGCAGGGGCTGGCCGCGCAGTCGTCCGCGCGCACCGGCCGCTGGGTGGCGGCGCCGCCCGGTGTGGCGCTCGGCGCCCTGCTGACGCAGCAGCGGCACGAACTGGAGCAGGCGGAACTGGCGGCGGCGCTGCTTGCCGAGGAGTACCGGGCGGAGTCCGACGAGCCGGCGGTCCACGACCTCGTCGAGGTGGTGACGGGGGCGAGTGCCGTGGTGCACCGCTTCGGGCAGCTTCAGCTCGGCGCGACGCAGGAGGTCTGCGCTCTGGTCACCGGCAACCCCATCGCCATCAGTGGCATGGAGAACGACGCCGAGGAGAACGCCACGTCCAGGGGCGTTGCGTACCGGGTCGTCCTGGAGCGCGAGGTGCTGACGAAGCCCGACGGCATCACCGAGCTGTCGGCGGCCCTGAGCCGTGACGAACAGGTCCGGGTGGTCGACCGGGTGCCGACGAAGCTCGTCATCGCGGACCGCACCCTCGCGATGGTGCCCCTGACCGGCCGCGGCGCCGAGCCCGCCGCGCTCGTCGTCCACGCCAGCGGACTGCTGGAGTCCCTGATGGGCCTCTTCGAAGCGGTCTGGCGTGAGGCGCTCCCCCTGCGGCTGGGGGTGCGCGGGATCGAGGAGGACGTCTCCGGCCCGGACACCACGGACCTGGAGATCCTCTCGCTCCTCCTGGCCGGCATGACCGACGCGAGCGTCGCCAAGCAGCTGGACCTGGGGCTGCGGACCGTGCAGCGCCGGGTCAAGGGGCTGATGGAACTCACCGGCGTGACCACCCGCCTCCAGCTGGGCTGGCACGCCTACGCGAAGGGCTGGGTGGCGCGCGACCTGCACGACCGTCCCTGATCCTGCACGCTTGGCATGTGGGCGTATGGCAGCTCCTCATGGTCGGCGGGGTGATGCTGCTGGGTCTCCTCGGGGTGATCGTTCCGGGCGTCCCGGGGCCGTGGCTGGTGTGGGCCGCCGTGCTCTGGTGGGCCCTGCACGTAAAGACGGGCCTGGCGTGGTTCCTCCTCGTCGGCGCGACGGCGGTCCTGCTCGTCAACCAGGTCATCGTCTGGCTGCTGCCGAACCGCCGACTACGCGGCCTCGGCATCACCCGCCGGATGGCCGCGTCGGCGGGCCTCGGGGCGCTGGCCGGGTTCTTCCTGCTGCCCGTCATCGGAGCGGTGCCGGGCTTCGTGGGCGGCATCTACGGCTCGGAACGCCTCAGGCTGGGCGGCCACGGCCCCGCGATGGCCTCGACCCGTGCGGTGATGCGCGCGGCGGGCACGAGCATGCTGGTGGAGCTCATGGGGTGCTTGCTGGTGGTGGGTGCGTGGATGGGCGCGGTACTGGCCGGTGCCTAGCACCGGGGCCGGGCGCCCGCCCCCTTTCCCCTCGGCGGGGCCGGCGCGCTGCGCGGGGCCTTTCCCCACCCCGCCCCTGCCCGAGCCGGGGCAGACCCCGGACCCCACCGGGGCGGGAGGGGAAGTGTCGGCAGGGGCTGACCGGCCCCACCCCAGCACCGCAGCTCGACGCCGGGCCAGGCCTCCCCCGTTATGTTCTTCGCGGTCCTGCAAGAGGGCCGCTGGCCTCCGGGCCCGGCATGGCTGTGTCCCCCTGTCGAACGGATGACCTGGGGGGTGGTGTCACCGGGCCCGGGAGGTGCCGTCGGAGACGCTGATGAGAGGTCCGGCCACCACCCGGTCCGGCGCAACGCCGGACAGCTCGCGGGCGGCAGGTCTGCATAACGTGGATGCGCGCGTACGACACCACTGCCGAGGCCGGCACGTTCAACTCTCCTGGAAGGGCGCAATGTTCGACACCGAAGACGTGGGCGTGTTCCTGGGCCTGGACGTCGGCAAGAGCTCTCATCACGGGCACGGGCTGACTCCGGCCGGCAAGAAGGTCTTCGACAAGCAGCTGCCCAACAGCGAGCCGAAACTGCGGGCCGTGTTCGACAAACTGGCCGCGAAGTTCGGCACCGTTCTGGTGATCGTGGACCAGCCGGCCTCGATCGGAGCCCTCCCGCTCACGGTCGCCCGGGACGCAGGCTGCAAGGTCGCCTACCTGCCTGGACTCGCGATGCGGCGGATCGCCGACCTGTATCCGGGCGAGGCCAAGACCGATGCGAAGGACGCTGCGGTCATCGCGGATGCGGCCCGCACCATGCCGCACACTCTGCGCTCTCTGGAACTCACCGACGAGATCACCGCCGAGCTCACGGTCCTCGTCGGCTTCGACCAGGACCTCGCGGCCGAGGCTACCCGCACTTCCAACCGGATACGCGGCCTGCTCACCCAGTTCCACCCGTCGCTGGAGCGCGTTCTGGGCCCCCGCCTCGACCACCAGGCCGTCACCTGGCTGCTGGAGCGCTACGGCTCCCCGGCCGCACTGCGCAAAGCCGGCCGCCGCAGGCTCGTCGAGCTCATCCGGCCCAAGGCCCCGCGCATGGCCCAGCGGCTGATCGACGATGTCTTCGAGGCGTTGGACGAGCAGACCATCGTAGTCCCGGGGACCGGCACCCTCGACATCGTCGTGCCCTCCCTGGCCCGCTCGCTCGCCGCTGTCCACGAACAGCGCCGGGCCCTGGAAGCCCAGATCAACGCCCTGCTGGAGGCCCACCCTCTTTCCCCGGTCCTGACGTCGATGCCCGGCGTCGGCGTCAGGACCGCCGCCGTCCTGCTGGTCACCGTCGGCGACGGCACCAGCTTCCCGAGCGCCGCCCACCTGGCCTCCTACGCCGGACTCGCCCCGACCACGAAGTCGTCGGGGACCTCGATCCACGGCGAACACGCGCCCCGAGGCGGCAACCGCCAGCTCAAACGCGCCATGTTCCTCTCCGCCTTCGCCTGCATGAACGCCGATCCCGCCTCCCGCACCTACTACGACAAGCAACGCGCCCGCGGCAAAACCCACACCCAGGCACTCCTCCGCCTCGCCCGCCAACGCATCAGCGTCCTGTTCGCCATGCTCCGAGACGGCACCTTCTACGAATCCCGCACGCCCGCGGACGTCGAACTCGCCGCATGACCCCAGCAAGACCGAATCACCCCAAACCCGACAGGGGTGCCTTGACGAAGGACATAGAGGCACCCCCCCGGCCCCCGCAGCGCACGTGCGGGTGCGGACCCATGGGTGCTGACGCTCGCAGCCCTCTCCCGGAGAGGAAGGATTGGTGGGAGCCGACGCGCCCCCACTCCACCCATGACGGCACCGGACCGGGCCGGGGCACCCCCCTCAGAGGGACAAACCCGACCGGCCGAGCCGGGCCCGCGAGGGCCCACCCGTGCCGGACCCCGCCCCGCAGGGCGACAAGCCCACGGGCACGCCACCGACATGGCCCACGCCCCGCAGGGCGACACGCGCTGGACCGGGCTTCGCCCGGGTCAGCGGAGGCGCCCCCGTTTGGCCTCCATCGCCGCCTTCCCCTGCGCGCCCTTCAGTTTCCAGTCGCGCCGGATCTCCGCCCGCAGCCTCGCGTCCGTCTTGGCCACGATCCGCTGGTTCTCCCGGATCAGCTTGCGGTAGCTGTCGAGCCGCCGTTCCGACAGCGTGCCGTCCTCGATCGCGCCGAGCACCGCGCAGCCGGGCTCCGCCTCGTGTGCGCAGTCATGGAAGCGGCACTGCGCGGCGAGGTCCTCGATCTCGGAGAACACCTGCTGCACACCGGCTTCGGCGTCCCAGAGCCCGACGCCCCGCAGCCCCGGCGTGTCGATGAGGACTCCGCCGTCGGGCAGGACGAGCAGATTGCGGGTGGTGGTGGTGTGCCGGCCTTTGCCGTCGACGTCACGGGTGGCCTGGACGTCCATGACGTCCTCGCCCAGGAGTGCGTTGGCGAGAGTGGATTTACCGGCTCCGGAGACGCCGAGCAGCACGCTGGTGCCACCGGAGAGGATGGCGGTGAGGACCTCGACGCCTTCGCCTGTGGTGGAGCTGACGGGGACGACCTGGACTCCGGGCGCCGTGGTCTCGACGTCCTGTACGAGGTAGGACAGCCCGGTGACATCGGGGACGAGGTCGGCCTTGGTGAGGGCGACCAGCGGCTGCGCCCCGCTTTCCCACGCCAGGGCGAGGAAGCGTTCGATGCGGCCGAGGTCGAGTTCGACGGCGAGCGAGACGCAGATGACGATGTGGTCGATGTTGGTGGCGAGCACCTGGCCTTCCGACCGCTTGGACGACGTCGACCGCACGATGGCGGTGCGCCGCGGCAGGAGGGTCCGTACGAACCGGGGGTCGCCCTCGGGGTCGACGGCGACCCAGTCGCCGGTGCAGACGACCTCCATCGGGTCGCGGGGGGTGACGAATTCGGTGTCGGCGCGCAGCGGACCGCGCGGCGTGACGAGGTCGCACTGGCCGCGGTCGACGCGTACGACGCGGCCGGGCAGCAGGCCCTGGGCGGCGTACGGTGCGAAGTCGGCTTCCCAGGCGGGGTCCCACCCGTACGGGGCGAGCGTGTCCTGGGCGGCAGAGGTGGTGGAAGACGTGTGGGGCTGGGTGTTGAACAAGGGGAACCCTTCGAAGGGCGGCCCCGGCAGCGCGCGCTCCGCGCGCGGACGTCGAGTGGGTGTCAGCCGGAGGCCACAGGGGTGGAAACGATGATGAACCTCTGAACGCGGGCGGCGCCCGTCACGGTGACAGTCATCAATGTCCTCACCTCCTGCTCGTCTTCTTCTCGACGAACCAACGCTGTTCGGCCGGGTACGGCGCACTGCCGCGGCCCGGAACGAGCAGAACGATAGCGGCGCCCCGGGGCGGTGCGCCAGCCATTTTGTGCGACCCGTTCCGTGCGCCGGCTCACGGCGTCCGGCGGTCTCGGCTTCGAGGGCCGTCGGCCTTGTGCTTCGAGGTTCGTCGGCCTCGTCGCGTGGGTCGGAAATCGCCTTGACCGGCCGTTCGGACCGGCAGTTGGATCGGCGCAGTCACAGTGCGCCCATCACGGGGGAAGTTGTGTACGACATCTTGTTCTCGGGCGCGCTGGCCGGTCTCGGCATCGCCATGCCGGTCGGCGCCGTCACCGTCATGATCGTGACGCTTTCCGCGCAGACGTCGTTGCGTACGGGTCTCGCGGGGGCGATGGGGACGGCGACGGCCGACGGTCTGTACGCGTTGATCGCCGCGTTGACAGGCACGGCACTGGCCGGCCTGCTCCAGCCCGTCGCGCGGCCCATGCGGTGGACGGCAGCAATCGTGCTGCTCGTCCTCGCGGCGAAGGGACTGGCGGACGCCGTCCGCCGCTCGCTCGATCCCGGGCCGGTCCAGCGGGTGGAGGGAAGGCGGCCGCTCCACGCGTACTTGCAGTTTCTGGGGCTCACTGTCCTCAACCCGCTGACCATCGTCTATTTCTCCGCACTGGTGTTGGCGCTCCGCAACGACGACTGGCCTCCGACGGGCGGCTTGCTGTTCGTCGTCGCCGCGTTCGCCGCTTCGGCGGGCTGGCAGGCGCTGCTGGCCGTCGGCGGGGCGCTGGTCGGTCGTGTTCTCACCAGCGACAAGGGGCGTCTGGCCACAGCGCTGATCGGCAACGGGGTGATCGTCTTCCTGGCGGTCCGTCTGATGTTCAGCGGCTGACCCGGCCTGCGGCGGGCGGTCGTCCGGTCCGGGTCCACTCGAGGACCTCGTCCGCCGTCCAGGTGTTGATCACCCGCTCCGCCGGCACCCCGCACTCCTCGGCGCGGGCGCAGCCGATGATCTGCCAGTCGAGCTGTCCGGGCGCGTGGGCGTCGGTGTCGACGGTGAAGAGGACGCCCGTCGCGACGGCGTGGCGGAGCAGCCGGCGCGGCGGGTCGCGGCGTTCGGGGCGGCTGTTGATCTCCAGTGCGGTGCCGTGCTCGGCGCAGGCACCGAACACCTCGTCCGCGTCGAACTGCGACTCGGGCCGGGTGCCACGGCCGCCGGTGACGAGCCGTCCGGTGCAGTGGCCGAGGACGTCGGTGAGCGGGTTCTCGACGGCGCGGACCATCCGCCGGGTCATCGCGGCGGAGTCCATGCGGAGTTTGGAGTGGACGGACGCGACGACGAGGTCGAGGCGGTCCAGCAGTTCGGGATCCTGGTCGAGGCTGCCGTCGGGGAGGATGTCGCACTCGATGCCGGTGAGGAGCCTGAAGGGCGCCCACTGCTTGTTGAGTTCGGCGACGACGTCGAGTTGGGCGCGCAGCCGTTCCGCGGTGAGCCCTTTGGCAACGGTGAGCGTGGGCGAGTGGTCGGTGAGGACGGCCCATTCGTGGCCGATGGCGGCTGCCGCACGGCCCATCTCGTCGATGGGGCTGCCGCCGTCCGACCAGTCGGAGTGCAGGTGGCAGTCGCCGCGCAGTGCGGCGCGCAGTGCGCTGCCGCCGTCGGCGAGCGGCGCCCCGGCCTCTTCCTCGAGCCGCTGGAGATACGCGGGGGTTCCGCCGGCGAGGGCCTCCTCGATCACACGGGCGGTCTTGGGTCCGATTCCCTTGATCTTGACGAGCGTTCCGGCCTTGGCATGGCCGGCGATCTCCTGCGCGTCGAGTTCGGCGAGGGCCGCGGCGGCGGTGCGGAAGGCGCGGACGCGATAGGTCTCCGCGAGTGAGCGTTCCAGGAGGAAGGCCACCCTGTTCAGGGCCTCTACCGGTTCCATCGCCACCTCCCTGGGGTCCTCAGCTCAGTGAACCCCGATGCCGACGGCTCGTCCAACGCGGGAGCAACACAGGCACGAACATCGCCCTACCTTTCAATCAATGGTTCAAGAATTCTTAAGCCTTATATTCAATTACTCAACCACCTTGAACGTCTTTCTTCGGCCGATTCGGCGACCTACTGAACCGCTGGTCAGCATCACCCACCCGGTCACCGCCTGCCCTCCGGGCATCACCCGGCGTGACCGAAATCGTGCACAGGGCCAAGCGTTCTTCACCGCGGTGAGCAAGACTCCCGTCCGATTTCCGAAACAACGACCCCAAGGAGTGTTCGAAATGCGGTACATCGCCAGAGGCCTCGCGCTCGCAGCCACCACCACGCTGGCTCTCGTCGCGGCGCCCGCCGTGGGGAGCGCGAACTCCGCGCACCCCGGGCCGGAGAGGCTGTACCCGCCGTCGGCCCTCGTGCTGACCGTCACGACAGGGGAAGACGCGGCGGCCGGGACGGTGCTGCGCGCGGTGACGCTGAGCTGCACGCCCACGGCGACCGGCACCCATCCCGCCGCGAAGGCCGCCTGTGCGGAACTCCGCGCCGCGGAGGGCGCTTTCGACGCCATCACCACACGGGATCCGAGCGTCGTCTGCACCAAGCAGTGGGATCCGGTGACGGTGACCGTGGACGGCGTGTGGAACGGCACGCGCGTCGACTACGCCCACACCTTCGGCAATGCGTGCATCCGGAGCAGCGGCAGCGGCGTGCTCTTCGACTTCTGAGGCGGCCGGGCGGCCACGGCGGAACGCCGTGGCCGCCCGGGGACTCACACGCCCGGCGGCATCCGCGAGGGGCGGCCGGCACCCCGGGTGAGCACGTAACCGCCGACGCCCGCCAGCGCCGCGAGCAGACCGCCGGCGCCGGTCCAGATCCAGCGGTCGGACCACCGGCCGGACGACCAGTCCAGGGCCGCCTGTTCCTCGTTGCGCCGTTCGTCGGCGGAGACGCCCGGCACCAGCGGCTCGGCGAGCGCACCGTCGACCGCGTACGCCCCGCCCGCGGCCTTGGACACCGCTTCGATCTCCGCGGCGACGGGGAGGCCGAGATCCTCCTCCGGGAGACCGGTCACGGTCAGGCGTACGTAATAGCTGCCGGGCAGCGGGTCGTCGGCCCACGGCTCGGCCAGCGACCGGACGGTCCGCAGGGTGCACGACAGCTCCACCGACGTGGTGCCGGCGGCCGCCGTCCGGGCCTGCATGCCGTACGTGCAGGCCTGGCGGCGGCGCAGCCCGTCGTAGACGTCGATGCGCCACGTCGAGGCGCCGTGCCGTTCGGCCGACTCGGGCAGCGTGACCCGGGCCTTCACGGTGGGCTGCTGCTCCGCGTCCGCGGGGAACACCCAGTACAGGTAGTCGCCGCTCGACGCGTTCGCCGTGGCCTTCTGGTCCTGCTCGATCGGGGTGGCCGTACGGAAGGTGGTACCGGCCTCCGTGGGGGCCCGGTCGTCACTTTCGGGGCCGGGCGACGGGCTCTCCGCCAGGGCGGCGGCAGCCGGGCCGAACAGCGCGGCGGCGGTCAGTGCGCCGACCGTCAGTATGCGTGCGATACGCATCAGTTGGTCCTCCAGACGGCGATACGCCAGCGCGAGACCCAGCCCCAGAGCAGACCGGCCACGAAGCCGGCCAGGACCAGGACGCCCAGCAGCCACCAGCCGCGCCCGAGGCCGAACGCGGCCACGTCGGAGGCCGCTTCGGGTGCGTCGACCACGTCCACGGTGAGTTCCACGGGCAGTCCGGGCTCGGTCTTGACGGCGGGCGGCGCGGAGAAGGAGTTGCTCACCTGGAGGCACACGGTCTCCGCGGCGGGCTTGACGCCGTCGGCGTCCTCGAGCTCCGGCTTCGGGTAGCGAAGGCCGGTCGAGATCAGATCGGTACGGCCGTCGCCGGCCTCGGAGCCGCGGACTATCTCACGGCCGTGGACCGTGACGGCGCGCAGCAGCACCCCGTAGTCCTTGTTGACCGCGCGGTCGGCGCCGACGCTCACGGAGGCACGCAGCTCCTGGCCGGGCAGCACGTCCACCCGGTACCAGCGGTGCTCGCCGAACTTCTCCCGGTCCGTGTACAGCCCCGGCTCGAGCCGGGGCGCGTCGCGGCACTGCCCGGCGCCCTGCGTTGCGACGGGCGTGATCACCGGGTCGGCGGCCCGGTCGACCAACTGGCTCACCCGGTCGGAGAGTTCGTCGGTGTGCTGGACGGACGTGTACGTACCGCCGGTGGCCTCCGCGATACAGCTCAGCTGGGCGCGGGTCTTGGCGTCGGGCACGAGGCCGAGGGTGTCGATCACGAGGTGGATGCCCTTGGCCGCGATCTCCCGCGCGACCTCGCACGGATCGAGCGGTGCGCAGGTGTCCTCGCCGTCGGTGATGAGCACGATCCTTCGGGTCGCGTCACCGCCTTCCAGATCCTCCGCCGCACCCAGCAGCGCCGGGCCGATCGGTGTCCATCCGGTGGGCGCGAGGGTGGCGACGGCGGTCTTCGCCTCCGTCCGGTCGAGCGGCCCCACGGGGTAGAGCTGCCGGGTGTCCTTGCAACCGCGCTTGCGGTCGTCGCCCGGATAGTCGGCCCCGAGCGTGCGGATGCCGAGCCGCACGTCCTCCGGTACGGCGTCCAGCACCTCGTTGAAGGCCTGCTTCGCGGCGGCCATACGGCTCTTGCCGTCGATGTCGCGGGTGCGCATCGATCCGCTGACGTCGAGCACGAGCTCGACCTTGGGGGATTCCTTAGCCACCGGTTCGTCGGCGGCGGCGATCCCTGTCGGGAACAGCCCGGCGACCAGGACTGCGAGGAGCACGCAGATCCGGGCCGCGGGCCGTCTTCTTATGATCATCAGCGGATCGTATTGACGATCTCCAAAGGAACCAAAACGGGACGGTGTTGAGGCGGTGTGCGCGCCGGGCCCGACCGCGGGGCGCACGGCCTGGTCGGCGGCCCGCGGGATCGCGAGGGGGACGCGTGTGTCCCCCTGGGAGCGCGGCCTGGCGTCAGGGCTCGAGGAGTGCCTTGACGGCGCGGCGTTCATCCATGGCTTTGTGGCCCTCGGCGACCTGCTCCAGCGGCAGCGTGAGGTCGAAGACCCTGCCCGGGTCGATCCGGCCGCTCAGGACGCGCTCGATCAGGTCGGGCAGGTAGCGGCGTATGGGGGCGGACCGCCGCGCAGACCGACGTGGGAGAAGAACAGCTCCTGGCCGTCGACGGCGACCTCGTGCGGGACGCCGACGAAGCCGACGTTGCCGCCGGGACGCGCGGAGTACAGGGCCTGCTGCATGGCCTCGGCGGTGCCGACGCACTCCAGCACGCTGTCCGCTCCGATCCCGTCGGTGAGGTCCTTGATCCGGGCGACGCCCTCGTCGCCGCGCTCGGTGACGATGTCGGTGGCGCCGAACTCCCGGGCGAGCTCCTGACGGGACGCGTGGCGGCTCATCACGATGATCCGCTCCGCGCCCATCTCCTTGGCGGCGATCACCGCGCACAGCCGACCGCTCCGTCGCCGACCACCACGGCGGTGGAACCGGGCCGGACCTCGGCGGCGTCGGCCGCGTACCAGCCGGTGCCCATCACGTCGGAAACCGCCAGCAGGCCGGGCCTCAGCTCCTCGCCCGGCACCTCGTCGGTCGCGACCAGGGTCAGGCCCTTCGGCCCGCCGCAACCGTGTGCGGGTACGGACCGGGGACGCGTAAGGCCCCGTTGTCCTTCGCGTGCTGCCCGGGCCGGGTAACACCTCGGGGCGGCCGCGCCGCCCGGGAGTGCCCGCACTCCGGGTACCGCTCGTCCCTGCGGTGAGCGAGATACCGGCGAGAGGTGTATCGCCGGTACATCCCTTCCGCGGCGGGCAGGCCGTACGGTCGAAGACATGGACAACCGTGAGGAGGTCCGCGAGTTCCTCACCTCGCGGCGGGCGAAGATCACCCCGGAGCAGCTCGGGGCGTTCACGACGTCCGCCGCCACGGCACCGGCACCAAGCGGTTTCGCCATCCTTCGGTCGGCGCCCTCACACTCGCCTACGAATCCCTGGACCGAGTAGAAGGAGACAAGCCGTGCAGAAGGCAGCCGAGCACGAATACGCGGCGGTGCGGCGGTGAGCCGCATCCTGGTGACCGGCTCCACGGACGGCCTGGGCCGGGCCACCGCGGAGGCACTGCTGACCGCCGGGCACCAGGTGGTGGTACACGCCCGCAACCCTCAGCGGGCAACCGCTCTGCGGCCGCTGCTCGACCGCGGCGCGGACGCCGTCACCGGCGACCTCACCGAGCGTGACGCCGTACGGCGGATCGCCGCCGAGCTGAATGATGCCGACCCGCTGGACGCGGTCGTCCACAACGCCGGTGTATGGAGCGGGCGGGCCGTCATGCCGGTCAACATCATCGCCCCCTACCTGCTCACAGCCCTGCTGCCTGCGCCGTGCCGACTGGTGTACCTGAGCAGCGGGTCCCATTTCAGCGGGCGCCCGGCCGTGCGGGGAGTCGACTGGGCCGGCGACAGCGCGGGCTCCTACGCGGACAGCAAGCTGTTCGTCACCACGCTCGCCGCCGCGGTGGCCCGACTGCGTCCCGATGTGCGGAGCAATGCGGTCGACCCGGGCTGGGTGCCGACGAGGATGGGCGGTCCGGGCGCACCGGACGATCTCGAACTCGGGCATGTGACACAGGCGTGGCTCGCCACCGGCGACGAACCGGAGGCCCTGACCACGGGCGGCTACTGGTACCACCAGAAGCTCAGGCAGCCGCACCGCGCCGTCCATGACGAGGCATTCCAGGACCAGCTCCTCGAGGCACTGGCCGAGGAGACCGGCACGGCGCTGTGAACGGGGCGCGGTGATGCGGGCCGTTCCGGGTGCCCTCTTCGGACGCCCCGCAGGAGCGCCCCCGTGCCGGACCGGGCGCGGCCCAAGAGCGCCACGCCCGGCAGGGCGGCGCTGCCCGGGCCGGGTCGAACCGGGCCGGAGGGCATCACGCCCCCCGCGGCCCCGTCAGGTCGGGGTCGACGCCGTGTCGGCAGTTTCCAGTGGAACAGCCGGCTCCTTCGCCACCGGCGTCGCCGTCCGCAGGAAGCGACGCCCGATCGGCTCCGTCCACCGCGCCGTCAGCGGCCCGATGATCACAAGAATCAGGACGTACGCCGTGGCCAGCGGCCCGATCCGGGGCTCGACCCCGACCGCGAGGCCCGCGATGACGATGGAGAACTCACCGCGGGCGACCAGCGTGCCACCTGCTCGCAGCCGTCCGCGTGGCGCGATCCCCGCGCGACGGGCCGCGTACCAGCCAGTGGCGATCTTCGTGAGCGCGGTGACGACAGCCAGGATCAGCGCGGGGACGAGGACCGGCGGAATGTCCGCCGGGTCGGTCGACAGGCCGAAGAAGACGAAGAAGACCGCGGCGAACAGGTCCCGCAGCGGCGCGAGAAGGTTGTGCGCGCCTTCGGCGACCTCGCCGGACAGTGCGATGCCGACGAGGAACGCGCCGACGGCGGCGGACACCTGGAGCTCCTGCGCGATGCCGGCGACGAAAAGGGTCAGGCCGAGGACGACAAGCAGCAGCATCTCGGGGTTGTCGGAGGAGACGGCGCGGCTGATGAGCCGGCCGTGGCGCAGTGCGACATAGAGCACGATGCTGACCGTGCCGAGCGAGATGAGCAGGGTGAGGCTGCCGCCGGCGAGGCTGAGGCCGGCGAGCAGGGCGGTCAGCAGCGGCAGGTAGACGGCCATCGCGAGGTCCTCGATGACGAGGACGCCGAGTATGACGGGCGTTTCACGGTTGCCCAGCCTCCCGAGGTCGCCGAGGACCTTGGCGATGACGCCGGAGGACGATATCCAGGTGACGCCGGCGAGCGCGACGGCGGCCACCGGTCCCCAGCCGAGGATCAGCGCGGCCACCGCGCCGGGGAGGGCGTTGAGGACGAAGTCGACGATGCCGGAGGGGTACTGGGTCTTGAGGTTGGTGACGAGCTCGGAGGCGCTGTACTCGAGGCCGAGGAGCAGCAGCAGGAGGATGACGCCTATCTCGGCGCCGGTGGCGATGAACCCCTCGCTGGCGTTCATGGGCAGCAGCCCGCCGTGGCCGAAGGCGAGTCCGGCGAGCAGGTAGAGCGGGATGGGTGAGAACCCGATGCGTCCGGCAAGCCTGCCGAGCAGGCCCAGGGCAAGGATGATCGACCCGAGTTCGATGAGCAGCGCGGTGGTGTCGTGCACGGGTGGCTATCCTCCGGTGATCAGTTCGGCAACGGCGTCGACGCCTTCGCGGGTTCCGACGACGACGAGCGTGTCGCCGATGGCGAAGCGGAAGTCGGGCGTGGGCGAGGGGAACGCCGCGGTGCGACGCAGTACGGCGACGATGGACGCTCCTGTGCGGGTGCGCGCCCGGGTGTCGGCAAGCAGCCGGCCGGCGTACGGAGAGCGTTTCGTGACCGGGATGTGCTCCGTCACGAGGTCGATCTCGATGTGCTGGTGCAGGTGGGCGACGGGGTCGGGGACGAGCAGTTCGGACAGCGCGGTCGCTTCGTGCGGCGCGAGCGCGGCGGCGTCCTTGCAGTTGTCGTCGTCCTCGGGATCGTGGAAGGCGAGGATGCAGCGGCCGTCCTGGTGCACGACGACGGACAGGTGCGCGCCGGCGTCGGTCTTGAGGTCGTACCTCGTGCCCACTCCGGGCAGGGGCGTTTTGCTGACGTGAGCGGTGGGTTCCATGGCGGGCTCCGTACGGGCGGTCGTCGGACGATGTGCGGGCGGCTGTGCTGTCTGCTCCGGTGGTGCCGCTGGATGTCGCGGCGGCACCACCGGAAGAGGATTCCGGCTCAGCCGCCTCACACCGGCGCCGACCGGCCGTGGATCGGGTCGAAGGGTCGGTCAGGTGAGTCGGGCGGACATGGTGGGGCCCGGCCGTCGGTCGCCACGGGCGGGATCGGGAACGCCGTCCCGCGCTCGCGTGTCGATGCGCAGGCTTCCGGCGCGCGCGACTCCGTCGAGGCGCACGACGTCGGGGCGCACGACGTCGGGGCGCCGCGGACCACCGGGGCGCGGCCGACCACCGCAACACGCGAAGCAGAGGAGGCGCGGCGAACCACCAGGACAAGCCGCTCCGCCAAGGCTCGGCGTACGACCGGGACGGCGGGCACGGCTGCTGCGCGCGTGCGCCATCTCGTACCCCTCCGCCCGGCCGGCACCGCAGGTCGCCGGTGAACCCTCCTGCCACTGAAGCCCATTGCGCCGCTCAAGGAGCTTTGCAATGACCAGGTAAAGAATTCTACCGCAGAGCAATCAGACAGAATCAGACATCTACCCACATATAAAACACATTTCTAGTCACTCGTCCGCAACTGCGGCCGCCGTCCCAGGAGTTCGGCGGCGCCGCGACGCGTCGCCGCGACGACGACCCGGTCCTGGGCCCGTAGCACGTAGCCGGGATGGAGGTCCCACACCAGCCCGGTCGGGTTGCCTTCCCGGTCGCGGCGGGCGTTCGCCAGGTCGGGCTGCCGTTCGCCGGGGTCCGTCGCGTCGAGGGCGACGATCCGCCAGGCCCCGGGCCTGAACGCCTCCGCGACGGTGCGTCCCTCCAGTTGGGGGTGTCCGGCCACGTCGACGGCGGCGAAGAGCAGCACCTTGCGTTCCACGGGTACGGCGCCGAGGATCTGGCGTCCCATCATGGCGACGGCGAACGCGGGCGCTGCAAGCGTGGAGACGCTGCGGCTGCGGGTCAGGGCGTCGGGGTACGCGGCGCGCAGACTGCGGTAGACGGCGGTGGCGAAGTCGTCGTCGTAGATGCGCAACGCCACGCGGAGGTCGGGTTTGGCGGAGCGGGCGTAGAGCGCGGCCTCGAGGTTGGTGGTGTCGACGCTGGTCAGGGCGAGCAGTGCGTGCGCCCGGTGGATCTTGGCGGCTTCCAGGACGCCTTCCTCGGTCACGTCGCCCATGACGGTGGGCACCCGTAGCCGGCGGACGAGGGCGATGCCGCGTGCCTCGGGGTCCTCCTCGACGCAGACGACGGGGATGCCCAGTTCGCGCAGGCGCATCAGGACCCGCGTGCCGATCTTCCCCAGTCCCAGCAGGACGACGTGTCCGGACAGGCCGCGCGGCGGGCGGCGCAGAGCGGACGCGGTCCGGAAGGTACCGAGCGCCTCCAGTGCCGCCGCGACCGTCAGCGGCAGCAGCATCAGGCCGGCGAACCCGGTGAGGAGTTGCAGGATCTGCCGGTCGGCGTCGGCGCCGGCCGCGGGGTCGCCCATGGCGAACAGGTCCAGCAGCACGAGGTACATGGCGTGCAGCGGGTCGTCGCCGGTGGTGATCCACGAGGCGACGGCCAGGGCGACGACGGCGGCGCCGAGCCCGGCCAGCGACCAGCGCAGCCGCCGGGAGAAGAGCCGGCCGAGGGGGACGCTCCGGCCGGCGAGGGGGCCCGGTTCGCCGCCCCCCGCCCGGTGGGAGATGGCTTCGAGCACGACGGTGCCGCGTCCGGTGGCCTCGGCGACGCTTCGGTCGTCGGGCAGCAGGCGCGGTCCTTCCTGTCCGCTCCGGTCGGAACCCTCCGCGCCTGCGGGGTCGTTGGTGGTGGACGAGAGAAGGGCGAGCGTGCACAGGCCGGGGTCGGCGACCTCGCCGCGGGCCGGCGGGGTGCGTTCGACGGCCCTCAGCAGGAGACCGTCCGCCTGGACGATCTTGCTGGTGCCGGCGACGGCGGTCGCGGCCAGCGCGGGGGCCGCGGTGTCAGCGTCGGAGAGCACGGTGGTCGAGGCGTCGAGTGCCTGGCCGGCGAGGCCAGGGAGGGACAGCGCGGCGGCCTGGTCGAGGAGTTCGGCGAGGTGTTGGCCGAGCTTGCGGTTGTAGAGCCGGATCACCAGGCGCAGGTGGGGGTTGAGTCTGCGTGCGGCAAGGGCGGCGCGGATGTTCGTCTCGTCGTCGTCGTGGACGAGGGCCAGTGCGGCGGCCCGTCCGACGCCGGCTTCGAGGAGTACGTCCTCGTCGAGCTCCAGGGTCTCGAGGACCCTGGGCAGATCGGGCGGCGGGGTGTCGCCGGGAGCGGTGGGGGCGGTGGTGCCGACGGCCCTGGTCATGGCGGCGGACACCCGGCCGAGCAGCGCGGAGGCCCTGACCCGCCCGGGAAGGGGCAGTTCGGGGCTCCTGGAAGTCTGGGCGGCCGGCACGACGAGGGTGACCCGCTCGCCGTACACCTCGCGGAGTTCCCCGGCCAGCCGGTGGACGAGGGCGTCGTCCCCGCACACGATCATGTGGCCCTGGGCGGTGGGGTGTTGCGCCTGATGAGGGAGTGAGGAGGAGGACACACCTCATAGACTGCCCTGCTCCACCGGCCGGTTGCGCCTCGGGGTCCTCGGGCCTACTCGTGCGAGTGCCCGTCCCCGTTCCCGTCGCGGCTCTCCTGCGTGTTCTCCGGCGTGTCCTGCGTGCCGGTCCCCTGGTCGGGGGCGTCCGCCGTGACGACGGTGAACGCGGCGGTGCGGACCTTGCCTTCGTGCTTGAAGTCGAGGAACAGCCGGTACGCGCCGGGGCTCGGGGCCGTGGCAGTGAAGGCCACTTCCGGGCCGGGGCGGGTCGTGCCGTCACCGGGCTCGCCACCGGGATGGACGTGGAGGTAGGCGAGGTCGCCGGAGCGCAGCGCCACCAGGTGTCCGTACGCCCCGAGGTACGGCTCGAGGTCGGTGACGGGGCGTCCGTCGCGGGAGACGCTCAGCTTCAGCTCGCCGGCTTTCTCGGGGTGCAGTGCGCCGTCGAGGGTGACCGTGTAGCCGTCGACCTTCGCCACCTCGTTGGCCGCGGGCAGCGGGGCGGGCCGGTAGGCGCCGGAGACGGCGAGGTCCGCGCCGAGAGTGAGGTTCTTCGCGCCCTCGGCGGCCGGGGTGAAGTCGGCGAAGAGGCGGTAGTCCCCTGCCTTCGGCAGGTCTGCGGCGATGCTCCAAGTGCCGTCCGCGGCCCTGGTGGGGTGCAGATGGCGGTAGGTGCCGAGGTCGCGCGAGGCGAGGATGAGGTGGAGTTCCTTGTCGTGTTCGCGCTGGTATGCGGTGACGGGTCGGCCGTCGTCGTCGCGGACGGTGAAGCGCAGTTCACTGCTCCGTCCGGCGGGGACGCGCGGAGTGTCGAGGTCGAGGGTGTAGCCGCCTTCGGAGATCTGGAGCCCGCCGGCCGCGGAGGGTCCGTGGCCGCCCGGTTCCTCGGATGCCCGGGCGTCCGCCGGGTGCTCGGAATGCGCGGCGGGCTGGGGTGCCGCGTCGACGGGCGCGACCATGTTGCCCACTCCGTAGGCGGCTCCGAAGGAGGCGGCGAGCGCGGCGGCGAAGGCGGTGATCTTCATAGGTGTCTTCATGACGTCTCCTCGGGACTCATACCCGGCGGGGGTATGAGGCCCACATTAACAGATACCCATAGGGGGTATCCAGCGGACGAAAAAGGAGGCGCCCGCCTGACTCGGCGGGCGCCTCCTCGCAGGACGTCACCCCATGGGCAGCGGCGCCGCCGCGGGGCCGTGGACGGCCGGCGCGGGGGCGTCGGGAGCGATCAACGGGACGGATCGAGAACGATCTTGTGGACCCCGTCGGCGCGGCTGCTGTACAGCTTGTACGCCGCGGGCCCCTCGGAGAGCGCGAAGCGGTGCGAGACCACGGCTTCCGGGGTGATCCGGCCCGCCTGGGTGAGGGACATCAGGACCGGCAGCTCGTAGTGGACCGAGCACAGGCCGATGGCGAACTCCAGCTCCTTGACCTGGGCCAGCCCCATGTGGAAGGGGAAGGCCTCGCTCTGGCTGACTCCGACGACGCTGACGCGTCCTGCCTGCCGTACGGACTTGAGAGCGAGCTGGATGGAGGCGTCCGAGCCCACGGCCTCCACCACGGCGTCCGGTCCCCGCCCCCCGGTCATGTCGCGCACGGCCGCCCGGGCGTCCTCGTCCTCGACCGGCTCGACGCCCATCGTGGCGGCGAAGGCACGGCGCTCCGCGACCAGGTCCACACCCAGCACCCTGGCGGCGCCCATGGCGAACGCGGACTGGGCGGCCATCAGGCCCACCGGGCCGAGGCCGATGACGAGCACCGTCTCGCCGTGGCCGATGCGGGCGCGGCGGCAGCCGTACCAGGCGGTGGGCGCGTTGTCGGTGAGGACCACGGCGGCCTCGTCGGAGATGTCCTCCGGCAGGCGCACGAGGTTGACGTCGGCGTAGGGCACCGCGAGGGCCTCGGCCTGGCTGCCCGGGAGCTGCGGGCTCACGCCGTAGCAGAGGTCGGTCATGCTCTTGGCGCGCTCGCACCGGGCGGTGAACCCGGCCGCGCAGGTCGGGCACAGGGTGCAGCCGACCGACGCGGGAAGCATGACCCGGTCACCGGGCCTGAAGCGGCTGACCTGGTCACCGGTCTCGACGACCACGCCCACACACTCGTGTCCCGGGGTGTAGCCGACCTCCGGGCTGAACGGATTGCCGCCGTAGATGTGCAGATCGCTGCCGCAGATTCCGGCCGCGGTGACTTTGACGACCGCGTCCGTGGGGCTCGCCACGACCGGGTCGGGGACCTCCTCGTAGCGGATGTCATGACGGCCTTGGTAAGTCAGCGCCTTCACCGGCTCCCACCCTCCCCTATGGCTGTGCCTGTACCTTGCCCACCTGCGACCTCGAGAACCAGCTTTCCGTGGTTCGCACCGCGGAACAGCCGCATCAGGGTCTCCGGGAACGCCGCGACCCCTCCGGGCACCACGTCCTCCAGCGACGTGAGCCGGCCCTCCGCCCGCCACTCGGCGAGCTGCGCGACACCCTCCGCGTACCGGTCGGCGTAGTCGAACACCACCATGCCCGTCATGGAGGCGCGGTTGACCAGCAGCGACATGTAGTTGGCGGGACCCTGCGGCCGGGTGCTGTTGTACTGGGAGACCGCACCGCAGATGACGACGCGGGCCCCGCGCGCGAGCCGGAGCAGCACGGCGTCCAGGATGTCGCCGCCGACGTTGTCGAAGTACACGTCGACGCCGTCGGGGGCGTGTTCGCGCAGCGCCTTGCGGACGTCCTCGCTCTGGTAGTCGATCGCGGCGTCGAACCCGAACTCGTCGACCACCAGCCGGCACTTGCGCTCACCGCCGGCTATGCCGATGACCCGGCAGCCCAGGATCTTGGCGATCTGGCCGACGATGCTGCCGACGGCTCCGGCCGCACCGGAGACCACGACGGTCTGGCCCGGCTCGGGACGTCCGATGTCGATGAGGCCGAAGTAGGCCGTCAGGCCCGACATGCCGAGCGTGCCGAGATAGGTCGGCAGGGGCGCCGCGGCCGGGTCCACCTTGATGACGCCGCGCCCGTCGGAGAGGCAGAACTCCTGCACGCCGAACGTGCCGGACACATGGTCGCCCACGGCGAAGCCGGGATGCCTGGAGGCGGTCACCCGGCCCACCGCGCCGGCGCGCATCACCTCGCCGATCTCCACCGGGCGGATGTAGGACCGGCCGGCGTTCATCCAGCCGCGCATCGCCGGATCGATCGACAGGTACAGGACCTGTACCAGGAACTCCCCGTCGGCCGGCTCACCCACGGGCTCCTCGACGTGCTGCCAGTCGGTGTCGCGCGGCTCGCCCTCGGGGCGTGCGGCCAGGCGCACCTGGCGGTTGGCTGTGGTCATCTCCGGCTGCTCCTGCGTTCGCTGGTGAATCGGGCCGGCGGGCACAGCCGGCAGGCTGTTCGTCGCCGCGTACCGACGCACCACCGGCGCATACCGGCTAGTCGGTACGTCGCCGTGAGCGTACGGCCCCGCCCCGCCGGGGGCAAGAGCCGCCGGGTGCGACGTACGCCGCAGCCGACGCCACCCGGCCACCGGGGCCGGGGCGGCGCTGCCCGCCGAACGCCCGGGCCCGCTACGCCCCGAGGACGTCGGCGACCGCGTGGAAGAAGCGTGCGTGCGCCGGCGCGCTGGGCGGGATCTCCGGGTTCCACGGCAGGAGCCGGGCCCGGGCCCGGAGTGCGTCCCAGTGCGCCGCGCCCCGCAACCGCTCGACGGGGAAGGCATTGGCCCGCACGTCCACCAGGACCACGTCCGGTTCCAGCCGGGCGGCGGCGGCCCAGTCGGTGGTGGACCAGTTGACCCCGGCGCCCGCTTCCGGTTCTGCCAGGCCGACGCCGCCCGCCGACAGGGCCCGCAGATCGGACCAGGCTCCGGGCCTGGCCAGATGGACGCTGTCCCGGCCCGCAGGCGAGAGGGCCAGGACCCGCACCCCGGCCGCTTCGGCCGCGGCGGCGCCCAACCGCGCCCGCGCCGCTTCGAGGCCGGCCGCTGCCGACGGATCGGGTACCGCGCCGAGGGAGCGCGCCAGCGCGTCGAACCGCTCACGCACCTCGTCGAACGAACGCCCCTGGCCGACGTCCAGCACGACGACCGGGACGCGTTCCTCCAGGTACTTGGCCGTGTCCGGATCGAGGCCGTAGATCTGGTCGGAGCCGTACGTCACGGCCACCACCAGGTCGGGAGCGGCCGCCAGCACGGCGTCCGCGTCGACACCCGGGCCGGACCCGAGGTAGCTCACGTCGGTCAGCGGCAGGTCACCCGCCTTGGCCGGGTCGGGGCCCGCGCCGTCGTGGGCGGAGCCGAACACGCCCGCCGACAGGAGCCCGTGGTCGAAAAGAGCGGCGCCCGCCTGTATATAGGTGACCGGCCGGGCCGGGGTGCGTGGTGCGGACGCCGGCCGCCCGCGGTCGTCGAAGAATTCCCAGTGCGATTGTCGCGCCATGCGGCCAAGCCCCCCACGTCGAGCGGTCGTTCGGTGGTGTCGCTCCGGTCATCGACGTGTGACTGCCCCACCGCCCGCCACCTCACGCCTCACGGGCGGCGCTGCTTCGCTCCCGGGGAGCCTGGCCGGGTCAGCGCGGCGTGGCGGCGGGCAGGGACACCTCGAAGCGGCAGCCACCGCTCACATTGCTCACCTCCGCGCGGCCCGCGTGCGCCTCGACGATCCCGCGGACGATGGCCAGTCCGAGTCCCGCGCCGGCCGGCGGCGTACGGGCCTCGGAGCCGCGCCAGCCCGTGTCGAACACGCGGGGCAGGTCCTCCTCGGGGATGCCTCCGCAGCCGTCCGTGACGGAGACGACCACCCGGTCCTCGCGCCGTTCCGCGGCGACGGCGACCGTGCCGTCGGCAGGGGTCCGGCGGATGGCGTTCACCAGCAGATTGGCGAGGACCCGGGTCATCTCCTTGCCGTCCACCTCGACCGGGACCGGTTCGACGCCGTCTCCGACCAGACGCACGCCGTGCTCACGGGCCAGCGGATCGGCGCCCGCGAGAGCCTCCCCGACCAGGTCGTAGAGCGACATGCGGGTCGGGGTCAGCGCGAGCGCGCCCGCGTGGATGCGGGACAGCTCGAAGAGGTCGCCGACCATCGAGTTGAGCCGGTCGACCTCGGTACGGATCTGGCGGAAGTAGCGGTCGGGGTCCTGGACGACGCCGTCCTCCAGCGCCTCCGACATGGCACGCAGACCGGCGAGCGGGGTGCGCAGGTCGTGGGAGATCCAAGCGACGAGCTCGCGCCGGGACGTCTCGAGGGCGCGTTCCCGTTCCCGGGACTCGGCGAGCCGGTCGCTGGTGGCCGCCAGTTCCCTGCTGAGCGCCTCCAGCTCGGCCGTGGAGGGGACGCCGGGCGCGGCGAAGGCACCGCCGTCCCCGAACGACCGCGCCGCGAGGGCCAGTTCTCGGCTGCGTGCGACGACCCACCTGCCGAGCAGCAGGGCCGTCGCCAGGGAGACCACGGCCGCCATGGCCACGACCATGGTGACGACCGTCAGGTCGTGCGGCGACAGGAACATCGCCTGCGCGACCGCGAGGGTGCCCGCCAGCATGGCGGTGACGGTCACCGCCGCGACCACGGTCAGCGACACCGCGACGGAACGGTGCCGCAGCACCCGCAGCACCAGGGCGCCGACGAGCCCGGCCGCCGCGGCGCCCATCAGGGCGTAGAACGCGATGAGCAGCATGTCCCGCACGGCGATCAGCCCTCTTCCGGCGAGTCGAAGCGGTAGCCGACTCCCCATACCGTCTGGATCAGCTTCGGCCGGGCCGGGTCGTCCTCGATCTTGCCGCGCAGACGGCGCACATGGACGGTCACGGTCGACAGGTCGCCGAACTCCCAGCCCCACACGTCCTGCATCAGCCGCTCGCGGCCGATGGCCTTGCCCGGGTTCCGCATCAGATGGACCAGCAGGTCGAACTCCCTCAGCGTCAGCGCCAGTTCACGCCCGTCCTTCGTCGCGCGCCGCGCGCCCGGGTCCAGGACGATGCCCGCCGCCGCCAGCTCCGGCCCGGCACGCCGCTCCCCCGCCACCCCGCCGCCCCTGCGCAGCACCGACTCGACCCGCAGCACCAGCTCCCGCGGGCTGAACGGTTTGGTCACGTAGTCGTCCGCGCCCACCTCGAGGCCGAGGATGCGGTCGTCCTCGTCGCCGCGCGCCGTGAGCATGATCACCGGTACGGGGGCCTGTTCACCGGCCCGCAGCCGGCGGCACACCTCCAGCCCGTCCATGCCCGGCAGCATCAGGTCCAGCACGACCAGGTCGGGCCGCCGCCCGGTCGCGAGCCGCAGCGCCTGCGGCCCGTCGGCGGCACGGTCCACGGCGAAACCCGCGCGCTCCAGGTACCCGGTGACGACCTCCGCGACCGTCGGGTCGTCGTCCACGACCAGAATGCTCTGCATACAGCCAGTGTCCTCGCCCGCGGGGACCTGCCACGGCCGGGTGGCCTTACGAATCCGTGACGTCCGATTCGTTCAAGACCACCTGCCCCGCCCCGCCCTACGTTGATGCGCATGACTCCACGTTTCGACGCCATCGGCCTGGTCGTCAGCGACATGGCCGCCTCACTCGCCTTCTACCGCCGCCTCGGTCTCGACATCCCCGCAAAGGCGGACTCCGCGCCGCACGCGGAGGCCGTACTGCCCGGAGGGCTGCGCCTGATGTGGGACACCGAGGAGACGGTGCGCTCCTTCGACCCCGACTGGACCCGCCCCTCCGGCGGCGAACGCATGGCGCCGGCGTTCCTCTGTGGCAGCCCCGCCGAGGTGGACGCCTTGTACGACGAACTCGTCACCGCCGGATACCGGGGCCACCTCGAGCCCTGGGACGCCGTCTGGGGCCAGCGTTACGCGGTCGTCCTCGACCCCGACGGGCTCGGCGTCTCGCTCTTCGCCAGCGCCTCGTAGGCGCCCAGTGTGATCCCGGCCAGGGCGCGCATCTCCCGGGCGAGGTGCGCCTGGTCGGCGCAGCCGGCGCGGTGCGCGGCGTCCCCGTACGGGACGCCGCGGCGCACCAGTGCCAAGGCGCGTTGCAGCCGCAGGATCCGGGCCAGCGTCTTGGGGCCGTAGCCGAAGGCCTCCAGCGACCGCCGGTGCAGCTGCCGGGCGCCGAGCCCGGCCGCGGCGGCCGCGGCGGCGACCGTGCCACCGGCGTCCAGGTGCCGTACGACGGCCCCGAGCAGCGGGTCCGTCGGCACGGCCCGCTCCAGGGCGATCGCCTCCAGCTCCGCCGCCTCGTCGGGGGCCTCGCCGATCCGCTCGGCGAGCCTGCGCGCGTCCGCGTCGCCCCACAGCTCCGCGAGCTCCACCCGCCGGTCCCGCAGCTCGTGCGCGGGCACCCCGAGCACGGCAGGCGCACTCCCGGGCGCGAACCGCACCCCCGCCCAGGCTCCGCCCCCGCCGGGGGCGTGCGCGTGCGTGTCGGGCCCGGCGACGAGCAGCCGCCCCTTCGACCAGAGCAGATCCATACAGCCGTCGGGCAGCACGGGGCCGGCCCCGGAACCGGCACTCCGCGTCCACACGACGGCGCCGGGGACGACCGAGGCGCGCTCCGCGTACATGTCTGCGAGGCTATGCCCCCGCGGGGTCGTGTCCGCCCCCCCCACGGGTCCGACGTCCCCTTCCCAGGGGCGGGGTCGGCGCAGGCCGACGCCCCCCACCACCCGCCGGGCCGGCCACGGCCGCAGGGACGCCACGCCCCCGACCGGGCCGGCCCGCCGCGGCCACGCCCGAGCGCGCAGCGCTCGAAGGAACTACTCGCGGCCCTCCCGGCCGTTCTCCTTCGGCGTGTGCAGCCGCGCCCGCACGTCGTCCACCGGCAGGAACTTCGACCAGCGCTCCGGGAATTCGGACGGCATGTCCCCGCCGCCGTCCTCGTCGTCGGCGTCGTGCTCCCCGTCGCCGTACATCTCCGCGGCCCGCGCCCGTGCCAGCAGCTGCGCCGCTTCGGCGGCGCGGGCCCGCTCGTTCGCGGCGCGGGCCGCGGCCGTCGCGACCGACGGCCAGACCCGGTCGATCGCGGCGTTGACGGCCGCGCCGACGAGGACGGCGAACGCGGAGATGCCGATCCACAGCAGGAAGGCGATGGGCGCGGCGAGGGAGCCGTAGATCGTGGGGCCTTCGACCTGGCTGGTGAGGTAGATGCGCAGCAGGAAGCTGCCGAGGATCCACATGCCGAGGGCCACGAGGGCGCCGGGGATGTCCTCGACCCAGGGGGACCGGACGGGCACGGACACGTGGTAGAGCGTGGTCAGGAAGGCGATGGAGAGCAGTATGACGACGGGCCAGTACAGGAGCCGGACGACTTCCGTGCCCCAGGGCATGAGCTCGACGACCCTGTCGGGGCCGACGACGGCGAGCGGCAGTACGACCGCGCCGATCAGCAGGGCGACGATGTAGAGCAGGAACGCCAGCAGCCTGGTGGCGACGATGCCGCGGTGGCCGTCGAGCCCGTACATGACGGTGATGGTGTCGATGAAGACGTTGACGGCCCGCGACCCGGACCACAGGGCGATGGCGAAGCCGATGGAGATGAGGTCGGGCCGGCCGCCCTGGGTGACGTCTTCGAGGAGGGGTTTGGCGATGTCGTCGACGCCGCGGTCGGACAGGACGGTGCCGACGGCGGTGAGGATGTTCTCCTCGATGGAGGCGACGGTGGTGGTGTTGGTCCAGTCGTCGATGTAGCCGAGGAGGCCGATCAGTCCGAGCATCAGCGGCGGGACGGACAGCAGTGTGAAGAACGCCGCTTCGGCCGCCAGGCCGAGGATGCGGTATTCGATGCACGAATTGACAGTGTCTTTCAGCAGCAGCCATGCCATCTTCCGCTTCGATACGTTGCGGTAGAGGACTCGGGCCCGGTGGAGCCGGCCCGACGGCCGCTCGGGTGTTTCGTTTGCTGCCTGCACCTCCTTACCGTATCGGCATGGCAGCCAGCACCCACACAGTGACCAACCAGCCTCCGCCCCTGGTGGGGTACGACGTGTTCGCCGCCGACCGTGCCCTCGCGGAGGCGGTCGACCGGCACGTGGCGGCGGGGGCCGGTGACGCGGCGCGCGAGGAGCTCTCGGGGCTCGGACGGGCGGCGGGCTCGGCCGAGGCCCAGGAGTGGGGGGCACAGGCGGACGGGTTTCCGCCGAGGCTGCGGACGCACGACCGGTACGGGCACCGGATCGACGAGGTGGAGTTCCATCCGGCCTGGCACCGGCTGCTGGGCCGGGCCGTCTCCGCGGGTCTGGTGAATGCCTGGGGCAGGCCGGGCGGGCATGTCCGCCGGGCGGCCGGTTTCCTGGTGTGGACGCAGGTCGAGGCGGGCCACGGCTGCCCGGTGTCGATGACGCACGCCGCGGTGCCGGCGCTGCGTACCGATCCGGTGCTGGCCGCCGAGTGGGAGCCGCGGCTGACGTCGGCCGTGTACGAGGAGGGTCTGCGTCCGGCGTCGTCGAAGCATGGGGTCCTGTTCGGGATGGCCATGACGGAGAAGCAGGGCGGCAGTGACGTGCGGACGAATACGACGCGTGCCGAGCCGCTGGCGGAGGACGGCGCGTACCTGCTGACGGGGCACAAGTGGTTCTGTTCTGCTCCGATGAGCGACGGTTTCCTGGTGCTGGCGCAGGCGTCCTCGGCCATGGGGCGGGGCGGGCCGACCTGTTTCCTGGTGCCCCGGGTGCTGGAGGACGGGAGCCGGAACGTCTTCCGGATCCAGCGCCTGAAGGACAAGCTCGGCAACCGGTCCAACGCTTCGGCAGAGGTCGAGTTCGAGGGGACGTGGGCGCGGCGGGTCGGCGAGGAGGGGCGGGGGGTGCGCACGATCATCGGGATGGTGGCGGCGACCCGTCTGGACTGTGTTCTCGGTTCGGCCGCGCTGATGCGGCAGGCGGTGGCGCAGGCGATCCATCACACGGCGTACCGGAGCGCGTTCGGCGGGCTGCTGATCGACAAGCCGCTGATGCGCAATGTGCTGGCCGATCTGGCTCTGGAGTCGGAGGCGGCGACGACGCTGGGGATGCGGCTGGCGGCGGCGTACGACGCGGACACGGAGCGGGAGCGGGCGTTCTTGCGGCTTGCGGTACCGGCCGCGAAGTTCTGGGTGGCGAAGCGGTGCACGCCGGTGGTGGCGGAGGCGCTGGAGTGTCTGGGCGGCAACGGCTATGTGGAGGAGTCGGGCATGCCGCGGCTGCTGCGGGAGTCGCCGTTGAACTCGATCTGGGAGGGGTCGGGCAATGTGCAGGCGCTCGATGCGCTGCGGGCGCTGCAGAGGGAGCCGTCGGCGCTGAACGCCTTCCTCCAGGAGGTGGGCGAGGCGCGGGGCGCGGACCACCGGCTGGACGGGGCCATCAAGGGCCTGCTGACGGAGCTGGCGGATCTGGACGGTATCGAGGCGCGGGCGCGCCGGCTGGTGGAGCGGATGGCGCTGGTGCTGCAGGGTTCGCTGCTGGTGCGGTGGGCTCCGCCGGAGGTGGCGGACGCGTTCTGCGCGTCGCGTCTGGGCGGCGACGGCGGTTCGGTGTTCGGCTCGCTTCCGCACACGCTGGATCTGGCTTCGATCGTGGAGCGTGCCCGCGCGGTGGTGTGATCTCCGGGCGGTCCCGGGGACCGGGACGCACGCCGGCCCGAGACACCGAACGGGCGCGGGCCGCTGTGAGAGGGCCCGCACCCGTGACGGTTGACGGGTGGTGCTGCGCCGACACGGCACCACCCACACCGGCGAACCGGTGTTCCGTCACCTTCGTACACGCGCACGCCCCTTCGCGACGGTTGCAAAGGGTTGCATCCTTGTGTGGCATATCGCGGCGCACGGCGGCCGGCCGGGTGGAGGATTGGGGCGGCCACCCCCGCACACCGGACGCCGGCGTCGCCGAGGAGGACCCGTGAAGAATGCATCGCTCGATCTGGCCGGACTCGCGGCCATGGACACCGCCGAGGCCCTGCGGCTGCTGAAGGGTGTGCGGGACGCCGCCCTGTCCGGCCGCCGGCCGAAGGTGGGGCCCCGCGCGGACATCGACGAGTCGTGGCAGCGGATGCTGCGTCGTGGCCTGGACCCGGACCGGGACCGCAGAGCCGGACTGCTTCCGCTGGAGGAGCTGGAGCGGCGCAGGCTCGCCTCGCCGTTGCTGGAAGTGCTGCCGGTGCTGCGCGAGGGGCTGGTCGCCATGGCGGAGGGCGCGCAGCACATCATGGTCGTGGCGGACGCCGAGGGCCGGCTGCTGTGGCGGGAGGGCAGTGCGGCCGTTCTCCGCAAGGGCGATTCGCACGGTTTCGTGGTGGGCGCCGACTGGAAGGAGGAGCTGGTCGGCACGAACGGTGTCGGTACTCCTCTGGTGTCCCGGCGTCCTGTGCAGGTGCACTCCGCCGAGCATTTCGTCTCCACGCACCACACGTGGACCTGCGCGGGGGCGCCGATCACGGATCCGCGGGACGGCAGGCTGATAGGGGTCGTCGACATCAGCGGTCCACTGTCGACGATGCATCCGGCGACGCTGGCGCTGGTCACGTCGGTGGCCCGCCTCGCGGAGGCCGAGCTGCGCAATCGCCACCATGAGGCTCTCGACCGGCTGCGCAGTGTCGCTTCTCCGCTGCTGGGGCGGTTGGGCGGCCGTGCGGTGGCTGTGGACGCGAACGGCTGGCCGGCGGCGGTGACGGGCATGGCGCCGCCGGGCCGGCTGCCGCTGCCGAGCTCGGTGGGGGCAGGCCGACTGTGGCTGCCGTCGCTCGGTCTGTGCACGCTCGAGCCGCTGCCGGGCGGCTGGATGATACGCCTAGACGAGGCGTCTCCAGATGCCGCGGAGCCGGGGCGGGTGGTGCTGGACCTGAGCCGGCCGCGGCGGCCGTGTGTCACCGTCACGGGGGCCTCGGGGAGCTGGTCGCACGAGCTCAGCCCCCGCCATGCCGAGCTGCTGTACGTCCTCGCGCGGTTCCGCGACGGGCGGTCGGCGGCGCAGCTGGCGCAGGACCTCTTCGAGGATCCGACGCGGACGGTTACGGTGCGGGCGGAAATGTCCCGGCTGCGGCGGCATCTCGCGCAGGTCCTGGCCCACCGGCCGTACCGCTTCTCGGAGGAGTTGGAGGTGGAGCTGGTGCTGCCCGAGCGGCCGGCGGACCTGCTGCCGCACTCGAGCGCCCCGGCCGTGCGTCGGGGGCGGGTGCCGTGATTCCCTGTCGCGCATGAGCACCGTCACCGTGACCACCTGGTCCCTCGAGCAGACCTCCCCCGACGACCAGCGGCCGTCGGCCGTCCCGGGGGAGGGCATACGTGTCGTCCGCGCCGAGATCGCTTCGCCCGAGTTCAGCCGGTTCCTCTACACGGCGGTCGGCGGGGACGTCCGGTGGACGGACCGGCTGGGCATGACGTACGCCGAGTGGCGGGAGCTGCTGGACCGCCCGGGGGTCGAGACATGGGTCGCGTACGAGAAGGGGACGCCGGCCGGTTATGCGGAGCTCCAGGCGCAGGACGACGGCGTGGTGGAGATCGTCTACTTCGGGCTCATCCCGGCCTTCCGCGGCCGCCGGATCGGCGGTCATCTTCTGTCGGCCGGGGTGGCCCGCGCCTGGGACCTGGCGGAGCGGTGGCCGGGTATCGCGCCGACGAAGCGGGTGTGGCTGCACACCTGCTCCCTGGACGGTCCGCACGCGATGGACAACTACCTGCGGCGCGGGTTCCGTGTCTTCGACGAGAAGGTCACCCAGGAGGCGGAGATCTCCGCTCCGGGCCCGTGGCCGGGTGCCGCGGTCTGAGCGGCGAACGGTCCCGCCCGGGGGGCGGCGTACGTCCTCCGGTGACCCATGACACACTGTCTCGCGATGCGGGACAGTGTTGTCCACATCTTGGATGAAGGTGGACTGGGTCCAAAGTCCCATGACACGCTTCCGTCATGTCCAGCACTGGAATTGCCTTGGTGAGTCGGCGGCACGTCGACCTCGGCCGCATGTCCAGCGCCATCTGTCCGGCCTGCTGAGAGCTCAGCACCGCCGCACTTCCGCCTTTTCTCCACCCCGCCCTGCGCACCGTCGCGCTTCCCGCGAGTGTGCAGCTCAGAGCCGCCCTCCTGCAGTCTCGAAGGACTATCACCATGGCCGCCAGCCCTGAAAAGCCCGACTCCGTCACGCCCCGCCGCAAGGCCGGACGCCACCGTGGCGAGGGCCAGTGGGCCATGGGGCACCACACACCCCTGAACGGCAACGAGCAGACCAAGAAGGACGACGACGGTCTCAATGTGCGGACACGCATTGAGACGATCTACGCGCACCGGGGCTTCGACTCCATCGACGGCGCCGATCTTCGCGGACGCATGCGCTGGTGGGGCCTCTACACCCAGCGCAAGCCCGGGATCGACGGCGGCAAGACCGCGATCCTGGAGCCGGAGGAGCTGGACGACGAGTTCTTCATGCTGCGCGTGCGTATCGACGGCGGGCGGCTGACGACCGAGCAGCTGCGGGTCATCGGCGAGATCTCGCAGGAGTTCGCCCGCGGCACCGCCGACCTCACCGACCGGCAGAACGTGCAGTACCACTGGATCCGGATCGAGGACGTCCCGGAGATCTGGCGGCGGCTCGAGGCCGTCGGCCTGTCGACGACCGAGGCCTGCGGTGACACGCCCCGCACCATCCTCGGCTCACCGGTCGCCGGCATCGCCCAGGACGAGATCGTCGACGGCACCCCGGCCATCGAGGAGATCCACCGCCGGTTCATCGGCAACAAGGAATTCTCCAACCTGCCCCGCAAGTTCAAGACCGCGATCTCCGGATCGCCGCTGCTCGACGTGGCGCACGAGATCAACGACGTCGCCTTCGTCGGCGTCGAGCACCCCGAGCACGGCCCCGGCTTCGACCTCTGGGTCGGCGGCGGCCTTTCCACGAACCCCAAGCTCGGCGTCCGCCTCGGCGCCTGGGTCCCGCTGGACGAGGTCCCCGACGCGTGGGAGGGCGTGGTCTCGATCTTCCGCGACTACGGCTACCGCCGGCTGCGCAACCGCGCCCGGCTGAAGTTCCTTGTCGCCGACTGGGGCCCCGAGAAGTTCCGCCAGGTCCTCGAGGACGAGTACCTGAAGCGCAAGCTCGTCGACGGTCCGGCCCCCGAGCAGCCCGCCCAGCAGTGGCGCGACCACATCGGCGTCCACCGCCAGCAGGACGGCCGCTTCTACGTCGGCTTCGCACCGCGCGTCGGCCGCGTCGACGGGGCGACCCTCAACAAGATCGCCGAGTTGGCGGAGAACCACGGCTCCGGCCGCGTGCGCACCACGGTCGAGCAGAAGATGATCGTGCTGGACGTGACGGAGGACCAGGTCGACTCGCTGGTCGCCGGCCTGGAGGCGCTGGACCTGCGGGTCACGCCCTCGCCTTTCCGGAGGGGCACGATGGCCTGCACCGGCATCGAGTTCTGCAAGCTGGCCATCGTCGAGACCAAGGGCCGCGGCTCCGCCCTCATCGACGAACTCGAGCGGCGGCTGCCCGAGTTCGAGGAGCCGCTCACCATCAACCTCAACGGCTGCCCCAATGCCTGCGCCCGGATCCAGACCGCGGACATCGGTCTCAAGGGCCAGCTCATGCTGGACGACGAAGGCAACCATGTCGAGGGCTACCAGGTCCACCTCGGCGGCGCACTGGGGCTCGACCCGGCGTTCGGCCGCAAGGTGCGCGGGCTGAAGGTCACTTCGGCCGAGCTTCCGGACTACGTGGAGCGGGTCCTCAGGCGCTTCGAGGCGGAGCGCGCGGACGGCGAGCGCTTCGCCACCTGGGCGGCCAGGGCATCCGAGGAGGCCCTCTCATGAGCGAGCGCGCGGCACCGTTCTACTGCCCCTACTGCGGCGACGAGGATCTGCGCCCCAGCGAAGAAGGTCACGGCGCCTGGGAATGCGCGGCGTGCAACCGCGCATTCCAGTTGAAGTTCCTCGGTCTGCTGACGCGAGGACTTCAGCGCAACGACGGTGGAGGGGAAGAGATATGACGACGGTTCAGGCCGGGCGGGATCTCAAGTCGCTGGCCGAGAAGGCGGGCCGGGACCTCGAGGAGGCCTCCGCGCTGGAGATCCTCGAGTGGGCCGTGAAGACCTTCGGCCCGCGGTTCTGTGTCACCTCCTCGATGGAGGACGCGGTGGTCGCCCACCTCGCCTCCCGGGTGATGCCCGGCGTGGATGTCGTCTTCCTCGACACCGGCTACCACTTCGAGGAGACCATCGGCACCCGCGACGCCGTGGACGCTGTGATGGACGTCAACGTCATCACGCTGACGCCCCGGCAGTCGGTGGCCGAGCAGGACGCCGAGTACGGCCCGAAGCTGCACGACCGCGACCCCGACCTGTGCTGCGCGCTGCGCAAGGTCAAGCCGCTCGAAGAGGGCCTGACCGCCTACGAAGCATGGGCCACGGGCCTGCGCCGCGACGAGTCCCCCACCCGGGCGAACACCCCGGTCGTCGGCTGGGACGAGAAGCGGCAGAAGGTCAAGGTCTCCCCGATCGCCCGCTGGACGCAGGACGACGTGGACGCCTACGTCGCCGAGCACGGCGTGCTCACCAACCCGCTGCTGATGGACGGCTACGCCTCTGTCGGCTGCGCGCCCTGCACCCGCCGGGTGCTCGAGGGCGAGGACGCGCGCGCCGGCCGCTGGGCCGGGCGGGGCAAGACCGAGTGCGGGCTGCACGGCTGATGACGTACACACCGGAGATTCAGGAGAAGGAAGTGACCGGAGCCACCATCTGGCTCACGGGTCTGCCGAGCGCCGGCAAGACCACCATCGCGTACGAGCTGGCGGGCCGGCTGCGCGCGGAGGGCCACCGTGTCGAGCTCCTCGACGGTGACGAGATCCGCGAGTTCCTCTCCGCGGGCCTCGGCTTCACCCGCGAGGACCGGCACACGAATGTCCAGCGGATCGGTTTCGTCGCCGAACTGCTGGCGTCCAACGGTGTGAAGGTCCTGGTGCCGGTCATCGCCCCGTACGAGGACAGCCGGGACGCTGTGCGTAAGCGCCACCTGAGCGAGGGCACGCCCTATCTGGAGGTGCACGTCGCCACTCCGGTCGAGGTCTGCTCGGTACGCGACGTGAAGGGCCTGTACGCCAAGCAGGCGGCGGGCGAGATCAGCGGGCTGACCGGTGTCGACGACCCGTACGAGGAGCCCGAGTCGCCCGATCTGCGGATCGAGTCGCACAACCAGACCGTGCAGGAGTCCGCAGCGGCGCTCCACGCACTGCTCGGCGAGCGGGGCCTGCTGTGAGCGACGCAAGCGCGGCAGCCGGGCCGCAGCCGACCGCGATTCCCGCACCTTCGCGCCGTGCAGGCCGAGAAGCTCACGAAAGGGTCACCGCATGACGACCGTCGCCACTGTCCACGAGGGCACCGACAGCCCGTACGCGCTCTCCCACCTGGACGCTCTCGAGTCGGAGGCCGTGCACATCTTCCGCGAGGTGGCGGGCGAGTTCGAGCGGCCGGTGATCCTCTTCTCCGGCGGCAAGGACTCGATCGTCATGCTGCACCTGGCGCTGAAGGCGTTCGCGCCGGCGCCTGTGCCGTTCTCGCTGCTGCACGTGGACACCGGTCACAACTTCCCCGAGGTGCTCGAGTACCGGGACCGCACCGTCGCCCGGCACGGGCTGCGGCTGCACGTCGCCTCGGTGCAGGAGTACATCGACGCCGGCAAGCTGCGCGAGCGGCCCGACGGCACCCGCAACCCGCTGCAGACCGTGCCACTGACGGAGGCCATCCAGCAGCACCGTTTCGACGCGGTGTTCGGCGGCGGCCGGCGCGACGAGGAGAAGGCGCGCGCCAAGGAGCGGGTGTTCTCCCTGCGCGACGAGTTCTCGCAGTGGGACCCGCGCCGTCAGCGGCCCGAGCTGTGGCAGCTCTACAACGGCCGCCACGCGCCCGGCGAGCATGTGCGGGTCTTCCCGCTGTCCAACTGGACCGAGCTGGACGTGTGGCAGTACATCCAGCGGGAGAAGATCGAACTCCCCCAGATCTACTTCGCGCACGAGCGTGAGGTGTTCAAGCGGTCCGGCATGTGGCTGACCGCCGGCGAGTGGGGCGGCCCCAAGGACACGGAGACGCCGGAGAAGCGGCTGGTCCGCTACCGCACCGTCGGCGACATGTCCTGCACCGGCGCCGTCGACTCCGACGCCACCACGCTGGACGCCGTGATCGCCGAGATCGCCGCCTCCCGTCTCACCGAGCGGGGCGCGACCCGCGCCGACGACAAGCTGTCAGAGGCCGCGATGGAAGACCGCAAGCGCGAAGGGTACTTCTAAAGATGACCAGCCCCACCGAGCAGCTGGCCGAACAGCTCTCCGCCACCACCCTGCTGCGTTTCGCCACCGCCGGGTCCGTCGACGACGGCAAGTCCACCCTGGTCGGGCGGCTGCTGCACGACTCCAAGTCGGTCCTGGCCGACCAGCTCGAGGCCGTCGAGCACGCTTCCCGCAGCCGCGGCCAGGAGACCCCCGACCTGGCGCTGCTCACCGACGGCCTGCGGGCCGAGCGCGAGCAGGGCATCACCATCGACGTGGCGTACCGCTACTTCGCCACCCCGCGGCGGCGGTTCATCCTCGCCGACACCCCGGGCCATGTGCAGTACACCCGCAACATGGTCACCGGCGCGTCGACGGCGGAACTCGCGGTCGTGCTGGTCGACGCCCGTAACGGCGTCGTCGAGCAGACCCGCCGCCACGCCGCGGTCGCCGCCCTGCTGCGCGTTCCGCATGTGGTGCTCGCCGTCAACAAGATGGACCTGGTGGACTACGCGGAGCCCGTCTTCGCGAAGATCGCCGAGGAGTTCACCGCGTACGCCGCCTCGCTGGGCGTCCCGGAGATCACCGCCATCCCGATCTCCGCGCTGGCCGGCGACAACGTGGTGGACCCGTCCGCGAACATGGACTGGTACGGCGGCCCCACCGTGCTCGAGCACCTCGAGACCGTCCCCGTCAGCCACGACCTGACGACCTGCCACGCCCGGCTGCCCGTGCAGTACGTGATCCGCCCGCAGACGGCCGAGCACCCCGACTACCGCGGCTACGCGGGACAGATCGCCGCCGGCACCTTCCGCGTCGGCGAGTCGGTGACCGTGCTGCCCTCCGGCCGCACGTCGAAGATCTCCGGTATCGACCTGCTGGGCCGGTCCGTGGACGTGGCCTGGACACCGCAGTCCGTCACGCTCCTGCTGGAGGACGACATCGACGTCTCCCGCGGCGACCTCATCGTCCCGAGCGACGACGCGCCCGCCACCACGCAGGACATCGAGGCGACCGTCTGCCACGTCGCGGACGAGCCGCTCACCGTGGGCCAGCGGGTGCTGCTCAAGCACACCACCCGCACGGTCAAGGCGATCGTCAAGGAGATCCCCTCCAGGCTCACCCTCGACGACCTCTCCCAGCACCCGGAGCCCGGCCGGCTCGTCGCGAACGACATCGGCCGCGTCAAGGTCCGCACCGCGGAGCCGCTGGCCCTCGACTCGTACGCCCACTCCCGCCGCACCGGCTCGTTCCTGCTGATCGACCCGGCCGACGGCACCACGCTCGCCGCCGGTATGGCCGGGGACGCGTTCGCCGCCGAGGCCACGGCTCCCCCCGTGGACGACGAGGGCTGGGACTTCTGACGATGACCGACATCTACTCGACCTTCGCCAAGGAGGGCGGCCGCGTCGGCAGCGGGGCGCTCGGCGCGGGCACGGGCGGGGTGGCGCGATGTGCGCGATGACGTACGCGCACCGCATGCGCGCCCGCACCCCCCACCGCCGAAGACCCCGATTGTCCGCCGACGACCCGGCAGCGTCGCACATGACGTGAGACCGGGCCTACGAGAGGAAATCCTCCCGTGCCAGCCACCCGTACCTTCCTGAGGCGCGGCTTCGCCGCCGCCGCCGTGCCGCTCCTCGCCGTCGTCCTGACAGCCTGCGGCTACGGCTCCCAGGCCAAGGACGACTCGGTCGCTCCCGCCGCCAAGGGCGAGAAGACCGGCGGTCTCGACACCGTGAGGATCGGCTACTTCCCGAACCTCACCCATGCCACCGCCCTGGTCGGTGACCAGCAGGGCATCATCCAGAAGGAACTGGGCGGCACCAAGGTGTCGGCCTCGACCTTCAACGCCGGTCCCTCGGAGATCGAGGCCCTCAACGCCGGGTCCATCGACATCGGCTTCATCGGTCCCTCTCCGGCGATCAACGGCTATGTGAAGTCCAAGGGCGAGAGCCTGCGGATCATCGGCGGCTCCGCCTCCGGCGGGGTGAAGCTGGTGGTGAACCCGAAGAAGATCAAGAACCTCGGGGACCTCAAGGGCAAGCGGATCGCCACCCCGCAGCTCGGCAACACCCAGGACGTCGCGTTCCTCAACTGGATCGCGGAGCAGGGCTGGAAGGTCGACGCACAGACCGGCAAGGGTGACGTCTCCGTGGTCCGCACCGAGAACAAGGTCACTCCGAACGCCTATCTGTCCGGTTCGGTCGACGGCGCCTGGGTGCCTGAGCCGACCGCGTCGAAGCTGGTGAGCGACGGCGCGAAGGTGCTGCTGGACGAGTCGGACCTGTGGCCGGACAAGAAGTTCGTGATCACGAACATCATCGTGTCGCAGACGTTCCTCGCCGAGCACCCGGAGGTCGTCGAGGCGGTGCTGCGCGGCACGGTGAGGACGAACGCCTGGATCAACGCCAACCCCGACAAGGCGAAGGAAGCGGCGAACGCGAAGCTCCAGGAGCTGACCGGCAAGCCGCTGGCGCCCGAGGTCATCGACCCGGCGTGGAAGTCGATCCGCTTCACCGACGACCCGCTGGCCGCCACCCTCGACGCGCAGGCGGACCACGCGGTGCGGACGGGCCTGCTCCAGGAGCCCGACCTCGCCGGGATCTACGACCTGAAGCCGCTGAACAAGGTCCTCGCGGCCGAGGGCCGGCCCGAGGTCGCCGACGCCGGACTCGGCGTCAAGTAACCCGTAGAGCAACCGACTTTCCCAGGAGGTGACGACCATGGCCACTGCCATCGCCAAGGCCGAGGACCGCGTCGGTGTCGAGCACGAGTACGCGGCTCGCATCGGGCATGTCTCCAAGTCCTTCAACGGGCCCACCGGGCCGCAGCTCGTCCTGGACGACATCACGCTCGATGTCGCGCCGGGCGAGTTCGTCACCCTCCTGGGAGCGTCGGGCTGCGGCAAGTCGACGCTGCTGAACCTGGTCGCCGGACTCGACCGGCCGACCGTGGGGTCCATCGAGACCCCGGGCGGGCGGCCGGCCCTGATGTTCCAGGAGCACGCGCTGTTCCCGTGGCTGACCGCGGGCAAGAACATCGAGCTCGCGCTGCGGCTGCGCGGGGTGGCGAAGGGCGCCCGGCGCGAGGAGGCGGAGCGGCTGCTGGAGCTGGTGCGGCTCGGCGGCGCGTACGGCAAGCGGGTTCACGAGCTGTCCGGCGGTATGCGGCAGCGGGTCGCGATGGCGCGGGCCCTGGCGCAGGACAGCCAACTGCTGCTGATGGACGAGCCGTTCGCGGCGCTCGACGCCATCACCCGCGATGTGCTGCACGACGAGCTCACCCGTATCTGGCGGGAGACGAACGTCTCGGTCCTGTTCGTCACGCACAACGTCCGTGAGGCGGTGCGCCTCGCGCAGCGGGTGGTGCTGCTGTCGTCGCGGCCGGGACGGGTGGCGCGGGAGTGGGCCGTGGACATCGACCAGCCGCGACGTATCGAGGACCCCGCCGTGGCGGAGCTGTCCGTCGAGATCACCGAAGAACTGCGTGGGGAGATCCGCCGACATGGCCAGCACTGACACGACCGGGACGGCCACCGGGAAGGGCGCGGCGAGGTCCGACGATCTGGCGGGGCTCGAGGCGGGCCTCGACGCGCTCGACGCGGTGCAGGTGAACCGCACGCCGGTGCGCGAGGTGCTGCTGAAGAAGGTCCTGCCGCCGGTCACCGCCGTGGCGCTGGTGCTGGTGGCCTGGCAGGGGCTCGTGTGGGCGGAGGTCGCGCCGGATTACAAGCTGCCCGCGCCGTCCACGGTGTGGGACGGCCTGTCCGACATGTGGCTTCAGGGCACGTTGTTCGAGGTCATCTGGACCAGCGTCTCCCGCGGTCTCCTGGGCTTCCTGCTGGCGCTCGCCATCGGCACACCGCTCGGCCTGCTGGTGTCACGGGTGAGGTTCGTGCGCGCAGCGATCGGTCCGATCCTTTCCGGGCTCCAGTCGCTGCCGTCGGTCGCCTGGGTGCCGCCCGCCGTGATCTGGCTCGGCCTGAACGACTCGATGATGTTCGCCGTCATCCTGCTGGGCGCGGTTCCCTCGATCGCCAACGGCCTGGTCTCCGGCGTGGACCAGGTGCCGCCGCTGTTCCTCAGGGCGGGCCGCACGCTCGGCGCGACCGGGCTGCGGGGCACCTGGCACATCGTGATGCCGGCGGCGCTGCCGGGCTACGTGGCGGGGCTCAAGCAGGGCTGGGCGTTCTCCTGGCGGTCGCTGATGGCGGCGGAGATCATCGCCTCCTCGCCCGACCTGGGGCTCGGGCTCGGCCAGTTGCTGGAGAACGGCCGCAACAACGCCGACATGCCGGGCGTGTTCCTCGCCATCCTCCTGATCCTGATCGTCGGTATCGCGATCGACCTGCTGGTCTTCAGTCCGCTGGAGCGGTGGATCCTGCGCAGCCGCGGTCTTCTCGTCAGGAGCTGACCGCCGATGCACAGCTCTGTCCTCCTTGTCGTCGCGCACGGCAGCCGTGACCCTCGGCACGCGGCGACCGTCCACGCGCTGACCCGGCGGGTGTCCTCGCTGCGGCCGGGGCTGCGGGTGGAGACTGCGTTCCTCGACTTCAACGCCCCGGCGGTGCCGCAGGTCCTCGGCCGGCTGGCGGCCGAGGAGGTCCGGGACGTGGTGGCGCTGCCGCTGCTGCTGACGCGCGCCTTCCATGCCAAGGCCGACATCCCGGCCGTCCTGCGCCAGGCGCCTTCGGCACTGCGGATCCGCCAGGCGGAGGTCCTCGGCCCGTCGCCGCTGCTGCTGGCCTCCGTCCGGCGGCGGCTGTACGAGGCGGGTCTCACGCCGGCGGACATGAGCTCGACGGGCCTGGTGCTGGCCGCAGCGGGCTCCACAGACCCGGAGGCGATCGCAGTGATCGCTCAGACAGCGCGGGAGCTGCGGCACACCGGTTGGTGCGCCGTGCGGCCTGCGTTCGCCTCCGCATCCCTTCCCCGTACCGAGGACGCGGTCCGCGCGCTGCGGGCCGACGGCTGCGCGCGGGTGGCCGTGGCGCCGTACGTGATCGCTCCCGGCCGGCTGCCCGACCGCATAGCGGCGGGCGCCGCGGAGGCGGACGTGGTGGCGGACGTGCTGGGCGACTCGCCGGAGTTGGCGCGGCTGCTGCTGCGCCGCTACGACGAGGCCGGTGTTCAGCGCCTCCTGGCGGCCACCGCCTGACCGGACCCGGCGCCGGGCCTCCGCCGCTCCCTTGAGCGCGACAGCGCCGCTCGGTCGGCCCAATTTATCGCAGCACTGTTATATTAGCGCTGTGACACCCTCCGATCCCACGACACTTCCCGATCCCTGGCACTCCCTGCACGAACTCCTGGCCGCCATGGACGCGGAGATCGAGCAGGTCTACGTCGAGCGCGGCATCGAGGGGGTGAGGCCCAGATTTGCCTATCCGCTGATCCGGCTCTCCCACACCGGACCACTGACCATTCGCGAGCTGGCGAAGTCCCTGGACCGCTCCCACTCCGCGATCAGCCAGACCGTCGCCGCCATGCGCAAAGAGGATCTCGTCACCTCCGAGCCGGGGCCCGATGCCCGCACCCGGCGGATCGACCTGACCGAGCGCGGCCGGTCGCTGGTGCCGATCCTGGAGGCGGAGTGGCGCGCGACCCACGAGACGGTCGCCGAGCTGGACAGCGAGATCCCGTACGCGATGACCACCGTTGTCGAGGAGGTACGTCGGGCACTGGAACACCGGTCGATGCGGCAGCGGATCCTCGACCACCTCGTCGAGCCACCGCGGTGAGGGGAGGTGTCCGTGTCCGGTTCCTCGATACCCGACCGCTGCACAGCAGTCAGCCGTTCCGCGACCTGTGGATCGGTACCTCCGCCTCGCAACTCGGCGGGCAGATGGCCAACGTGGCGGTGCTGGCCCAGGTCTGGGACCTGACCGGCAGCCCAGTGGGCACCGGCGCCATCGGGCTCGCCACCGGCCTGCCGACGGTGCTGTTCGGGCTGCTCGGCGGCACGTTGGCCGACACCTTCGACCGCCGTGCGGTGGTGCGGGCCACCACCGCGGGCCAACTGCTGGCAGCCGCAGGGCTGTGTGCCCTGGCCATGGCGGACAACCGCAACGTGCTACTGCTGTTCGCCCTGGTGGCCGTGGGGACGAGCTGCAGCGCTCTCGGAGCTCCTGCCCGGCGCACCTTTCCGGTCCGGCTGCTGCCGGGCGACCAGGTCGCGGCCGGTCTTGCGCTGACCAACCTCTCCTTTCAGGCAGCGATGCTGATCGGTCCCGCGACGGCCGGGCTGATCATCGCTCACTGGGATTTCCCTGCCGCATACGCGATCCAGACCGTGGCCGTGGCCCTCTCGATGCTCGCGGTGATCCGCCTGCCTGCCATGCGGCCCGAAGGCGCCGACACGGCAGGCCGCAAGCGCCGGCCGGAGCGCGGCGGTTGGCGGATCGCCCTGCGCCGCCCGACGCTGTGGGGCTCGATGGCCACCGACCTGTCCGCAACGCTGCTCGCCATGCCCATCGCACTCTTCCCGCTGGTAAACGAGATCCGCTTCGGGGGAAACCCCCGGACCCTCGGTCTGTTCCTCTCGGCCGTCGCCGTCGGAGGGATCGCGGCCGGTCTGCTCTCCGGCACTGTGACGCGCCGGCGCCGTGTCGGCCTGGTACAGCTCTCCGCAGCCGGTGTCTGGGGCCTGGCGCTGGCCGGTTTCGGACTGGCGGGACCGTTGTGGCTTGCGCTCGGCTGTCTGGCCGTGGCGGGCGCTGCCGACACCGTGTCTGTCGTCAGCCGCGGTGCCCTGGTCCAATTGGAGACCCCCGACGCTTACCGGGGGCGGGTCTCCTCGGTGGAACACGTCATCGGTGTCGCGGGCCCCGAACTCGGCAACTTCCGTGGTGGCCTGCTGGCGTCGGCGACCTCCGCCTCCTTCTCCCTGGTCTTCGGCGGGCTGTCCGCCATCCTGGCGATCGCCGCCGTGTCCGCGACCAACGCGCCCCTTCGCGCCTACCGCACCCCGCCTGCTGCCGCGAAGACCACTGCCCCTGGAGTCGCCGACGCGGCGGCGGCCGCTGTCCAGGTCCGGGCCCCTCGGCCCCGGACCGGCACACGCGGGTCGCCGGCTCCCGTCATGTGCCGTGGCCGCCGTCGCGGCTTCCGCCGTCGTGTGGTCGCCGTCAGGGGGCCGACGATCGTCCACGGGCGCATCAAGTCGTCGTCCTCGCGTTCGAGAAATGTGGCAGTGGTGGATGTATGTCGCCGGCAATGTGGTGCCGCTGCCCGGAATGAGCGAGCGTGCCCGTCGGCGGGCTGAACTCCTGAGTGATGATTCTGGTCAGCGTCTCCGGACAGGGCCTGACCGTGTCCTCGTAAAACCGCGCTTCGTCCGGGTCCGGCGGAATCGGTAGTCGTACCAGCCGCGGCGTCCCCGGACGACCGCAGGTACAGCTTCTTCCGCATTGCGCCACGTCGAGGTTCGCGATTCACGCTGAACCACCGGACCCGTACCCGAGGATGTAGTTGCCCCCCCCGAGAGCGACGGCAAAGGTTCGGCTTCTGCCGCCGGTTCGGACTTGGTGGGACCCGTATCGCTACAGGTGCCCACGAACGCACGAGCGCAATGATCCCGCCGGTCGAATCGCTCTGCGCCGTTCGACGGCACACTCGAGGTCCATGGTGTATCCAGCCGCACGCTGTGAACCAGGGGTCGTGTCAAAGTCCGCCCGGCGCCGGCTCCGGCGCGCGGTCAGTCGCGGGTCATCTCCACCAGTTTGACGACGGTGTTCCAGTTGCGGCTCGTGGCGACGACGCCCTTGAGCAGACCCGGCCTGGAGAGCGCCGCCGCGAGCTTGGAGCGGCCAAGGCCTTCCGGCGCGTACAGATACAGTGCGCGGTCGCCCAGCCGGAACTCCTCCGGCAGGTAGGCCGCGGCGTCGACGGGTGCGAACCGGTCGGGAGCGACCCGCTCGGAGAAGTACGTGACGTGGAGCTGCTTGCCCTGGAGCGAGGCGGCGGGGAACGGGCACGCGTCGGCGACCGCCTTCAGATACCGCCCGTCGCGCACCAGGACGTCGACATGGAAGCCGAACGTCTCCTCGATCGCCTGCTCCAGGCCGGCGGCGAGCGCGTCCTCGTCCTTCTCCTCGCTACTGAAGACGGCGTTGCCGCTCTGGAGATAGGTCGCGACATCGCCGTGGCCCAAGTCCCCGATGAGCCCCCGCAGTCGCGCCATGGGGACCTGCTTGCCCGCACCCACGTTGATCCCGCGGAGCAGTGCCGCGTACCTCGTCGTCATGCTCGAACAATAAGGCGGTCGCCGTGCCCCGTGGGGGAGGGCACGGCGACCGCCGGTTCAGCGACGTGGGCCGTCGGTCACTCGACGACCTTCAGCAGCTTGTTGGGCGTGCCCGCGCTCGGGTTCGTGATCTTGCCCGCCGTGGCGCCTTCGGTGAGCGCCGTGGCGACCTGCTCCGGGGTCGCGTCCTTGTGACCCGCGAGGTAGACCGCCGCGGCGCCGACGACGTGCGGAGTCGCCATCGACGTGCCGGAGATGGTCTTGGTGCCCTCGTCGCTGTCGTTCCACGACGAGGTGATGTCGGAGCCGGGGGCGTAGATGTCCACGACCGCACCGAAGTTGGAGAAGTCCGACTGGGCGTCCTCCTTGGTGGAGGAGGCGACCGTGATGGCTTCCTGCACCCGCGAAGGCGAGCCCTGGCCCGCGTCGGAGGACTCGTTGCCGGCCGCGACACCGAAGGTGACACCGGCGGCGATGGCCTTGCGGACCGCCTCGTCGAGGGCCTCGTCGGCGCCGCCGCCGAGGCTCATGTTGGCGACGGACGGGCCCTGGTGGTTCTGGGTGACCCAGTCGATGCCCGCGACGACCTGCTCGGTGGTGCCGGAGCCGTTGTCGTCGAGCACCCGGACGGCGACGATCTTCGCCTTCTTGGCAACACCGTGCGCGGCGCCGGCGATGGTACCCGCCACGTGCGTACCGTGGCCGTTGCCGTCGTCGGCGGAGTCGTCGTTGTCCACGGCGTCGAAGCCGTGGGTGGCGCGGCCCTCGAAGTCCTTGTGGGAGATCCGGACCCCGGTGTCGATGACGTACGCGGTGACGCCTTCACCGGCGCTGTCCGGGTAGTTGTACTTGGTGTCCCCGGCCGTGTCGGCCTGGTCGACCCGGTCGAGACCCCAGGACGGCGGGTTGTCCTGGGTGGCGTTTATGGTGAACTTCTTGTTCTGGACGACCTTGGCGACGGCCGGGTCGGCGGCGAGGCGCTTGGCCTCCGTCTCGGTCAGACCGCTGGCGGAGAAGCCGTTGATGGCGGAGCTGTAGTTGCGCTGCAGCTTGCCGCCGTACTCGTTGGCCAGGCTCTTCTTGTCGGTCTTCTCGTCCAGCATGACGATGTAGCTGCCGGCGACGGCACCTTCGGCATTCGCACCGTAGATCTTGCCTTCGGCCGGAGCGGCCGCCCCGGCGAAGGACGTGTTGAGAAGCGTGACGCCTGCTGCGGCGGCCACGGCGGTTATGGCGGCGGTGAGCTTGATCCTGCTCGCGCGCTTGTGAGTTGCCATGAAGAGGGGTCTCCTCGTCATCATTTTTGTGGGGGGATCGCCCCGCGGACGGAAGATCTCCGGGGGCTGGTTCGAAACCCTGACCGATTGACGCGCCCAGATCAAGGCCTTCATGCAGCTGTGACTCAGTCAACAAGGTTTCGTAATAAGAAATCGGCCATGCCCTCCCAAGTCGGGCCGGACCTTCAAAGTGCCTTAGCTGTAAGGGGCTTCCATCGTTCTCGTCAGGGATGCGCACCGTTCCGGAGGAGGAGAAGGCGCCCGCCCCGACTCACCGTCCGGCAGGACGAGACGACCTGAAGACGCCCATAACTTCGAGTGGGGCGCCGGGCCTTTGCGCAGATTCCTCACACACTCGCCTCACGCGCAGATCACGGATATGGGCATTCCCGCACGCCATTCACACATTCGCTCACATTCACCGGACGAACGCACCGGCACTACGAGGGGACTTGCCTGTCATGGGGAGAGCAGGAAGCGGTCCGCGCGGTATCGCCGCGCGGGCGGGCGGCTGGAGCGCGCGGCACCGCTGGGCCGCTGTGGGGATCTGGGTACTGTTCGTGCTGCTCGCCATGGTGGCGGGCTCGGCCGCGGGCACCGTCGAACTCAAGGACAGCGAGCAGCTGTCCGGCGAGACCACACAGGCCGCACGCATCACCGAGCAGGCCGGCATCGAGGAGGCCGCCTCGGAGAGCGTGCTCGTGCAGGCCAAGGACGGCGCGGCCAGGGCGGACGACCCTGCGTTCCGCGAGGCCGTCGACGACGTCGTGCGGACGGTCGAGGGAACGGGTGAGGTCACGGCCGTGACGTCGCCCTACGAGACGAAGAGCATCTCGAAGGACGGCCGCAGCGCCCTGGTGCAGTTCGACGTGCGCGGCGACCCCGAGACCGCGAGCGAGCGGATCGACCCCGTGCTGAAAGCCGTCGCGGACGTCCAGGACCGGCACCCGGACCTACGGGTCGAGGAACTCGGCAGTGCCAGCATGGGAAAGACGTTCGACGAGGCGTTCGGCGACGACTTCCGGCGGGCCGAGTTCTCCGCCGTGCCCGTCGCACTGGGCATCCTGCTGATCGCGTTCGGAGCGCTCGTCGCCGCACTGCTGCCGGTACTCCTCGCCATCACCGCGATCATGGCGACGATGGGCCTGATGGGCGTCGTCAGCCATGTGATGCCGATGAGCGAGACGGCCAACTCCGTGATGCTGCTCGTCGGTCTCGCCGTCGGCGTCGACTACTGCCTGTTCTATCTGCGGCGCGAACGCGAGGAGCGGGCCGCCGGCCGCGACGGCCGCACCGCCATCATGATCGCGGCGGCCACCAGTGGGCGGGCCGTCGTCGTGTCCGGTGTGACGGTGTGCGTCGCCATGGCGGGCATGCTCTTCACCGGCATCGGGGAGTTCGAATCGATGGGACTCGCCTCGCTGATCGTGGTGGCGGTGGCGATGGTCGGCTCGGTCACCGTGCTGCCCGCGCTGCTGTCCCTGCTCGGCGAGCGGGTGGAGAAGGGGCGGCTCCCCTTCCTCGACCGCCGCAAGCGGGCCGCCGGTGCGCACAGCGGTGAGAGCCGGTTGTGGAGCCGGGTGCTCGGCGGTGTGCTGAGGCGCCCGCTGGTGTCCCTGGTCGTCGCCGCCGGCGCGCTGGTCGCCGTCGCGCTGCCCGCCCTCGGCATGAGGACCCAGAACTTCACCCTGGACCAGGAGTTCGGCGACTCGGTCCCGATCGTGGCGACGTACGAGCGGATCAACGAGGCGTTCCCGGGCGGCGCCGACCCGGCGCAGGTCGTCGTCAAGGCGGACGACATCGACTCACCGCGGGTACGGCAGGCCATCGCCGGCTTCCGGGAGGGGGCCGTCAGTTCCGGCGCGTCCGAGGGACCGGTGGAGGTCGTCACCCACAAGGCGCAGAACGTCGCCTTCGTCTCCGTCCCCCTGGTCGGCGGATCCGACCAGGACCGGGCGGAGAAGAGCCTCGAGAAGCTGCGGGACGAGGTCCGGCCCGCGACCCTCGGCACGGTCGAGGGCGTCGAGGCGCCGATCACCGGCCAGGTCGCCGGCTCCAAGGACTTCAACGACCAGCTGACCGGGGCCGTCGTGCCCGTGTTCGCCTTCGTCGTCCTCTTCGCCTTCGTCCTGATGCTGCTGTCGTTCCGCTCCCTGACGATCGCCGTCACCTCGATCGTCCTCAACCTGCTGTCGGTGGGCGCGGCGTACGGCATCCTGACCGCCGTCTTCCAGCACGGCTGGGGCGCGTCGCTGGTCGGCGCGGAAGGCGTCGGAGCGATCATCGCGTGGCTGCCGCTGTTCCTGTTCGTGATCCTTTTCGGGCTCTCGATGGACTACCACGTCTTCGTGGTGTCACGTATCCGCGAGGCGAGGGCCCAGGGCCGAAACACCCGCGACGCGATCACGCACGGCGTGGTGACGACGGCGGGCGTGGTGACGAGCGCGGCGGTCATCATGGTCGCGGTCTTCGCGATCTTCGGAACGCTGTCCATGCAGTCGATGAAGCAGATGGGCGTCGGCCTCGCGGCGGCGGTGCTGATCGACGCGACGGTCATCCGCGGGGTGCTGCTGCCCGCGATCATGGCGTTGCTGGGTGAGGGGAACTGGTACTTCCCGAAGTGGCTCCGCCGGCTCCCGGACATGACCCACGACGAGCCGCCGACGCCTGAACCGGGCCGGGCGGACGAGGCGCGGGGGTCGGACCCGGTCCACGTCTGAGGCGGGCGGGTGGGGGCGGGTGGCGCCTGCGGCGGACCTGTCCCCATACCCTCCGAACCGGGGCAAGCCCCGGACCCCGTACCGCCTTCAACGGTCCCCTCGATCTCCCCCTACGGTCCGGGCGGCCGTGGGAGGAGCTTCAGGCGCGAAGGCGGGCCCTGAGACTGCGCGGAGCGCGCTGACGGGTCCGGGCGGGGCCCGGTCCGGGGGCGGGGCGGCGGCGGACCCCGATCCGGGGCGGGCCCGACCAAGGGCGGGGTCCGGGGGCAAGCCCCGGTCCGGGAAGGCGCCGGGGCCCGGGGCTGGTCCCGGAAAACCGCCCCGCGGCTACCCCGCCGCCCCGACCAGCTCCGCCTCGATCAGGTCCGCCGCGCGGCGTGCACCGCCCTCCCCCGCCATCTCCGCCCGGATCGACGCGAGCCGGGCCGCGACCTCCGGGTCAAAGGCCAGCGACAGCACCGCCTCGCGCAGCTCCTCCGCGGGCGCCTCCGTCGCGACGCGTCGCGCCACTCCCAGTCCCACCAGCATGTCGGCGTTGCCGAACTGGTCGACCGCCTGCGGCACGGCCACCATCGGGGTGCCGGTGGCCAGGCCCTCCTGGCTGCCGCCCGCGCCGGCGTGGGTGATGAACGCGTCCGCCTGCCGCAGTACCGACAACTGCGGTACCCAGGAGTGGACTTCCACGTTGCCGGGCAGCTCGCCGAGTTCGGACTCGTCCACGTACCGGCCGATCTGGAGCACCATGTGCCAGCCGGGCAGGTCCCCGAAGGCCTTCACGCACTCGCGGTAGAAGGCGGGCTGCTTGGTGAAGGACGAGCCGAGGGAGACGAGGAGGACCTTCTCCGCGTCCGCGGGGCGCTTCCACTCCCCCTGGCTCGCCCGGTCGCCCTGGCACGCGCCGACGAAGGAGTACACCGACTCGTCCACGCGGTCCGCGTTCGGCTGGAGCGCCCGGGGGATGAGGACGATGCTGCGGCGGGGCCGGCCGACGAACCGGTCGGGGTGCGTGGTGATCCCGTTCTGGGCAAGCCAGTCGGTGAAGCGCGCGTAGTACGCCTTGCCGCGCTCGGACGCCTTGAGCTCGGCGGTCATCGGTTCGGCGACCTCCTCCTCGTATCCCTCCCAGGCGACGAGGTTGGGCGAGAGCGAGACGGCGGGCACGCCCCAGCGGTGGGCGAGGACGACCGCCGGGTAGGAGGTGATGTCGTGGATGACGAGGTCCGGCTCGTCACCCTTGAACGCCCCGGCGAGCTGCGGCAGTACCTGGACGGCATCGTTCAGGAAGGGCTCGATGTTGTCGATCAGTTCTGTGCCCCATGCCTCGGGCTCCTCCTCGCTGGGGAGTGTGGAGCGGTAGACGACGGGCTTCGCCCCCGTTTCCGAGATCCGGCCGGCGTAAGACTCCGGGATCGCGTAGCTGACGCGGTGGCCGCGGGCGACGAGTTCCCGGATCACCTCGAGACTCGGGTTCACATGCCCCGGGGCCGCGATGGAGAACATGGCGATGTGAGCACGCTGGGGTTCGGTCATGCGGACCACAGTAAGCGAGACGAGACGTCTCGTGCAACACGCCGTCATGGCCGCCGCCGGCACCGTCGCATGGAGGGCGCCGCGTACGCCGCCGGCACGCTCGGCGCGTCCGCGGCGGAGAAGGCCGGTACTTCGGCACGGCCGTGGCCGCCGACCACCTGGGTGAGTCACGGCTTCATCAAGGAGGCGTTCCGCACGGCCCGCGCGGCCGACCCCGCGGCGAACCCGCTGCACCGGCATCACGGTGTGGGGCATCACCGACAAGTACCCGTGACGCGCGAGCGGCACGCCGCTGCTCTTCGACCCCTGTGCCGGCGCGGCACGAGGCCCCGGCCTCAGCGCTGATACCGGGCCAGCACCAGGTTCCCGTCCTTCACCAGCCGCTCCTTCAGCTCCTTCTCGTCGATCGCACCGCTGTAGTACTCCTGGTACGCGGGCGTCGCCACCTTGTCCTTCCACTCCGGGTAGCCGCGCACCGACTGGGCCGGGGCCGACCGCAGATGCCGGGCCAGATCCGCGCCGGTCGCCCAGCCGTCCTTCTCGGTGTGCAGGGCCGGGTCCCGAAGGGCCTGTGCGCCCGTCGGCAGCATCCAGTCGCCCCTGGCCAACCGGACCATGTTCTGCGGGCGCAGCATGAAGTCGATGAACTGCGCCGCTTCCTTCTTGTGCGGGCTGTCCTGCGCGACGGAGAGCGTCTGCGGGCTGACCCCCTGGGCGGGCCCGCCCGGCCCCGCGGGCGCGGGCAGTACGGTCCACCGGAAGCCCTCCGGCGCCTGCTGGGCGATCTGCTGCCGGTACGAGAAGCCCAGCGGGACCATGGCGTACTTGCCGCCGAAGAAGCCGGGCAGGGTGTCCGACCCGCCCATGCCCAGCGTGCTGCGTGAGGCGCTTCTGTCGACGTTGACCTGATCGTGGATCGTGCCGGGCACGACGCCGTCGCCGTCCCTGAAGTCGATGGTGACCTTGCCGTCGTGCCCCCGGTGGAACAGCCTGCCCCCCGCGGAAAGGCCCAGGTTGAGCGTGACGGACACGGGTTCCTTGAGCGGCCACGCGACGGCGTACTTCCCCTTGCCCATCTTCTCCGTCAGGTCCTTGGTGACCTGGCGGAACTCCTCCCAGCTCCACGGCTTGTCGGCGGTGGGGACCCGGACCCGTGACGATTCGAGAATCTCGGTGTTGGCGATCAGCACCCGCGGTTCCTGGAGGAACGGGACGCCGTACACGCCGTCGCCGAAGGTCGTCGTCTCCCAGCTGTGCCGCGGAATGTCGGTCCTCAGGCGCTCGGGAAGCAGCTCTGTCAGGTCCGCGAGATAGCCCCCGTAGGCGAAGTCGGCGAGGTCGTCGGAGGCGTCATGGATGATGTCGGGCGCCTCGCCGCCCTCGAAGGAGGTGAGCAGCTGGTCGTGGACGCTGTCCCAACTGCCCTGGACGTACTCGACCTGCACGTCGGGGTGGGCGGCGTTCCACTCCTTCACCAGTTCCTTGTTGGCGTCGACGGACTCCTTCTGCCAGGCGAGCGACTGGAAGCGGAGCCTGATCGTGCCGTCGTCGCGGGCGGGGCCGTCCGAACAGCCCGTCATCAGCAGGGCGAACGCGGCGGCGGCCGCGAACAGTCGGCCCCGTGTGCTGCGTGTGCGCATCAGCTCTTCACCGCCCCGGCCAGCATGCCGCCCGTGATCCGCTTCTGGATGATCGCGAAGATGACGAGTGAGGGGATCGTCGCGAGGAACGCGGCCGCGGCGAGCGGCCCCAGGTCGGCGACGCCCTCCGCACCGAGGAAGTGGGTCAGCACGACCGGCAGGGTCTGCTTCTCCGGCGTCTTGAGCAGGACGAGCGCGAAGAAGAACTCGTTCCAGGCGGTGATGAACGCGAACAGTGCGGTGGCGACGATGCCAGGCGCCAGCAGCGGCGCGGTGACCGACATCAGCGTACGGAGCCGGCCAGCGCCGTCGACCGCCGCCGCCTCCTCCAACTCGCGTGGCACCGCCCGTACATAGCCGACGAGCATCCACAGCGCGAACGGCAGCGACCAGACGACGTACACCATGATCAGGCCGGACAGGGTGTTGATCAGCTGGATGTTCTTCAGGACCAGGAACAGCGGAATGATCACCAGGACGAACGGGAAGGCCTGGCTGACCACGACCCAGCCTGTCGCCGCCGTCGTGAGCCGGCCGCGGCGGCGGGCCATCGTGTACGCCATGGGGGTCGCGATCACCACGGCGATCAGCGCGGCGGCGAGGGCCGCGACAAGACTGTTGCCGGCGGCCTGCAGCAGCGGCTGTTCGTCGAAGGCCTGCCGGAAGTTCACCAGCGTCGGATTCACCGGGATCCACGTGGGGTGCAGCGACCCCAGCTCGCGCGGCGGCTTGAACGCCGTGGAGATCAACCACAGGAACGGGAAGGCGAGGAAGACCAGATAGCCGAGGAGCGCGGCGTACTGTCCGGCGCGCCCCGCCCTGCCGGTACGCAGAGCCGTCATGCGTCCTCACCTCCCTTGAGCCGTCCCACCAGGTAGAAGGCGAGCATCACCGAGATGAGCGCGACCATGACGCAGCCCATCGCCGCCGCGTACCCGAACTGGCCGTAGCGGAAGGCCTGTTCGTAGGCGAACAGCATCGGCAGCCGGGTCCGGCCGCCCGGACCGCCGCTCGTGAGCACGTACACCAGCGCGAAGGCGTTGAAGTTCCAGATGAAGTTCAGGGCGGTGACGGCGAGCGCGACCGGTCTGATCGCCGGCCAGGTGACGGTGCGGAACCGGCGCCAGGCACCCGCGCCGTCGAGGGCGGCCGCCTCGTGCAGTTCGTGCGGGGTGTTCTGCAGTCCGGCGAGCAGCGCGACGGTGGTCTGCGGCATGCCGGCCCAGATCCCGACGACGATCACCGCCGGCAGGGCGGTGGCGAGGCCGGTGAGCCAGTCGTGCCCACCGCCCAGGCCCAGGTCCCGCAGGGTCTCGTTGAGGATGCCCGCGTCGGGGTTGTAGACGAGCCGCCACATGATGCCGACGACGACCTCGGGCATCGCCCACGGGACGATCGCCAGCGCCCGGGCGAGCCAGCGCAGCCGCAGCCGCTGGTCGAGCAGCAGGGCGAGGCCGAGCGCGAGCAGGAACTGCGGGAGGGTCACCCCGACCGCCCACAGCAGACCGATCCTGAACGACTCCCAGAAGAGTGTGTCGTGGAGGAGATCCTGGAAGTTGAGCGTGCCGATCCACTCGGTGGGTTCGGTGCGCCCGGCCTGGGCGTCGGTGAAGGCCAGCGAGATGCCGTAGAGCAGCGGTCCCACGCTCAGCACCAGGATGGGGATCAGCGCGGGCAGGACGAGGAACCAGGCCCCGTGGTCCACCGCTCTCCCGGTGCTCCGCGCCGCCTTCCTCCCGGACCGCGCCGTTGCGGTCGCCGATATCACGTATTCGACTCCTTCGGGCGGCTGGTCATGGATTGTCCGGCCGCCCCGGCGGCCCTCGTCATCGTGCTGACGGGCCGTCGGTTCGTCAAGGCGACCTGCACGGATGCGAGACTTTGTCGGAATCACGACGGTGCTGGGAGAGGACGATGGACGAGACACGGGCACGCGAGGTGCTGACGGCAGCCGGCTTCCCGGCGGACGCGGCCTTGCTGGCGCTCGGCGAGAACGCCGTGTTCGCGGCGGACCGGGCGGTGGTGAAGGTCGGCCGCGACGCCGAGACGCTGCCGCGGGCCGAGCGGGAACTCGCCGTCGCCGGCTGGTTGGAGAGCGCCGGGGTGCCGGCGGTACGCGCCGCCGAATCCGTGGCGCGGCTGGTCGACGGCCACCCGGTGACGGTGTGGCACCGGTTGCCCGACGCCGTACGGCCGGCGGGACCGGCCGACCTCGCGGCACTGCTGCGCCTCTTCCACGCGCTCCCCGCCCCGTCCTTCGGGCTGCCCCGCCGGGAGCTGCTCGGCGGTGTCGAACGCTGGCTGCGGCTGGCCGGCGACGCGATCGATCCGGCCGACGCCGCGTATCTGCGGGAGCGCCGCGACGGGTTCGAAGCCGCCGCGGACGCCCTCACCCCGCGCCTCGCACCGGGCCCGATCCACGGTGACGCGCTCCCCCGCAACGTCCTCGTGGGCCCGGACGGTCCGGTCCTGGTCGACCTGGAGACCGTCTCGTCGGACCTGCGCGAGCACGACCTGGTGGTCATGGCCCTGTCCCGCGACCGCTACGGCCTGCCCGCCGAGGCTTACGACGCGTTCACCGGCGCCTACGGCTGGGACGTGCGGGAGTGGGAGGGCTGCGCCGTCCTGCGCGGCGCCCGCGAGACTGCCAGCTGCGCCTGGGTCGCCCAGCACACCCCGGCCAACCCCAAGGCACTGGCCGAATTCCGCCGCCGGGTGGCCTCCCTGCGCGACGACGACCCCGAGGTGCGCTGGTACCCCTTCTAGCCGACGACCGGCGCCGGCTCCCGCATCGGCCAGGAGGTGTCGATCACCGCGTCGGCGGTGCCCTTGCGGCGCAGGAAGCTCTGGAAGCCGACCGCCCACTCCGCGTACCAGTCGACCTGTCGTTCGTGCAGCTCCGCGACGGTGAGGGAGGCCACCGCGGCGTGCCGCTCGGCTATCGCGCAGGCCACCAGGACCGCGGCGCGGGCATCGGCGTCGGCGTGGTGCGCGCTGCCGAGCACCACGCCGTATTCGACGCAGACGGCTTCGAGGGTGCGCTTGCCCTTGCGGTAGCGGTCGACCGCACGGTCGATCGTGTACGGGTCGATGACGGGGCCGATCGGGCGGCCGTCCAGCCGCTCGCGGAGCGAGGGCAGGCCGTGCCGCCGCAGCTCGGCCGCCAGCAGCGTCAGATCGAAGGCGGCGTTGTACGCGACGACCGGGACGCCCTGCCGCCAGTGGGCGGCCAGCGTGCCGGCGATCTCCTCGACCACCTCGTGCGCGGGCCGGCCCTCCGCGGAGGCCCGCTCGTTGCTGATGCCGTGGATCGCGGACGCCTGCGCCGGAATGCTTATCCCCGGGTCGGCCATCCAGCCGTGGCTCCGCACCGGCTCGCCGGCCCGCAGCTCGACGACGGCAGCGGTGACGATGCGTGCGTCGAGCGGATCGGTCCCCGTCGTCTCCAGATCGAAGCCGACGAGCAGCTCGCGGTGCCAGGACATGGGTGCCCCCTTCTGTGTGGTGCGGTGGTGCTTCCCCCAGTTGACGACCACTCTCGCACGGGCCACTGACAGCCGGTTCGGACCCGGGCACTCAGGACACCGGGCGCGAATCGGCCCAGACCGACTCGAACTCCTCTCGATATGTCTGGAAAAGCCCGGTCTCGGTGTCCTGTTCGGCACGGACGACCGAACGCCCGCCGCCCCGCAGCACCAGCACGGGGGCCTCCATGCCGCGGGCCCGGCGGAGGTAGGACTGGACGACGGCGAGGCCGTCCGGCCCGTCGCCGTCGACGAGGTAGGCGGTGAAGCGGGGGGTCTCGTCGAAGACCTGGATCTCGAATGCGCCCGGGTCCCGCAGCCGGGACCGGACGCGCCGCATGTGGAGGATGTTCATCTCCACCGTGCGGCTCAGCTCGCCCTTCTTCAGGCCGAGTTCGCGCTCACGGCGCTTGACGGCGCTGCTCGCCGGGTTCAGGAAGAGCAGCCGGACCCGGCAGCCCGACTCGGCCAGCCGGACGAGCCTTCGGCCGGAGAAGTTCTGGACCAGCAGGTTCAGTCCTATGCCGATCGCGTCGAGGCGGCGCGCGCCGCCGAAGAGGTCCTCCGCGGGCAGCTGGCGCTGGAGCCTGACGCGGTCGGGATGGACGGAGACGACGTCCGCGTACCGGTCGCCGACCAGGTCCTCGACCGCGTCGACGCGGAGCCGCTCGGCGGAGGGGACCCCGGCGCCGTTGCCGAGTATCTCCAGCAGCCGGGACGAGGCGCGCTCGGCCTGTGCGAGCACGGCCTCGTTGAGCGCGCGGTTACGGGAGACGACGTTCCTTGCGACCTCGAGTTCGTCGAGCGCCAGCTCGACATCACGCCGGTCGTCGAAGTACGGCTCGAAGCAGGGCCAGTGCTGGACCATCAGCTCGCGCAACTGCGGCAGCGTGAGGAAGGACAGCACGTTGTCGTCCGCCGGGTCCAGCAGATAGCCCTTGCGGCGGGAGACCTCCCGGACCGCGACGGCCCGCTGCACCCATTCCTGACCGGCCGGGCCGGCCGCGGCGACGACCCAGTCGTCGCCGTGCACCGGCTCGTAGATCGGACGCAACACGGCGGCGACCACCGCCCGCAGCCGCTGTTCCACCAGATTCAGCCAGATGTAGGCGCGCCCGGCCCGCTGGGCACGTGTGCGTACCTCACTCCAGGCGTCCGCGCCCCAGTCCAGTTCCGCCCCGATCTCCATCGGCCGCGCGAGCGAGACCGCTCCTGGCGGGACCTCGGCGGAGTCTCCCCCCTCGTGACCCGTGTCACCGGGGGGTAGCTCCAGCCCTCCCGAGCTCACCCACGCACCGCCTTCCCTGCCCCCTTGAACGATCAAGGAAGCCTACTCCGGCCGCCGGAGCCGGTGCAGCCGGATCCGTCGGCGGATTCCCCAACTCACGTAACAATGCGCCTGGTTCCTTGCGAAGCCGACTTCCCGGAGTGAGGGGATTCATAGCGTTGACGTTCACCGGCCCCTCACAGACCCGTGTCTATCCGGGCGGAGCGACCAGGTCGTCGGGCTGGCCGGCGCGCCGCAGTGCCTCGGCGACGAAGCCACCGGCCTTCAACTCCTCGACGATGTCCCGGAGGTGGCCGACGGTCTCCGGCCGGCGGTTCCTGGTGGTGCCGACCGCCTGCCCGATCTCCATGAACCTGCCTTCGACCAGCCGGAATCCGGGGTGGGCGGCGACGAATTCGGCCATGGGCTGCCTGATGCCGGCGGCGGCCTCCAGACCCTGGGCACGGAACTCATCGATCCCGTCCTTGCCGCGGACGACGCTCGCGTGCCGGAGGGTGCGGGAGAGGAAGAGGTCGTAGGCGGATCCCTCCTTCACCCCGATCCGCACGCCGGGCCGGCCGACGTCGGCGGCCGTGGTGAGCTCGGAGTCGCCGGGAACCGCAAACACACCTTCGATGAGTACATACGGTGCCGTGAAGGCGACCTCGGCCTCACGGGCGGGGTCGACGGCCAGGAAGCAGAGATCGGCGTGTCCCTCGGCCATCGCCCGGTACGACTTCCGGGCCGCGTCGAAGCAGAGCAGGTCCACCGGTACGCCGAGCCGGGCCCCGATCTCGCGTGCGATGTCGACGGTGACTCCTGCCGGCTCGTCGGGCGTGCCCCGGGCCAGTACCGGATTCCCCAGGTTGATGGAGGCCCGCAGCACGCCGCTCGGCGCGAGGTCCTGGACAACGGCAGCAGTCGCGGTCTTCATGGGCCGGAGTGTATTCCCGCACCGCCCGGGCCCCGGCGGGGCCCCCGATCGGCTCATCTCCCGGCTCTTTTCGCTCCTTGTTCCGAGCGGTCACCCGGTAGGAGGGTACGAAGTCCTAGGAGCTTGCCCCACTTTGCGGGAGGATCTTGTCCGAGTAGCTCCCATTACCCGGATCAGAAATGGAAGAGTCGAATCTATGCAGGTCTGGCCGGGACAGGCGTATCCCCTCGGCGCGACGTACGACGGCGCCGGCACGAACTTCGCGGTGCACTCGGAGGCCGCACACCGGATCGAGCTGTGTCTGCTGCACGACGACGGTTCGGAGACGGCCGTCGAGCTGCGGGAGACCGATGCCTTTGTGCGGCACGCGTATCTTCCGGGCATCATGCCCGGCCAGCGCTACGGCTTCCGGGTCCATGGCCCGTACGAGCCGGCGCGCGGGCAGCGCTGCAACTCCGCGAAACTACTGCTCGATCCGTACGCGCGTGCGATCAGTGGCTCCATCGAGTGGAACGAGTCGGTCTACGGCTATCACTTCGGCCGGCCCGACTCGCGCAACGACCTCGACTCCGCACCGCACACCATGACGTCGGTGGTGGTCAACCCGTACTTCGACTGGGGTGACGACCGGCTGCCGCGCACCGACTACCACCGGACGGTGATCTACGAGGCCCATGTGAAGGGCCTGACCATGCTCCACCCCGAGCTGCCGCCCGAGCTCCGCGGCACCTACGCCGGACTCGCTCACCCCGCCGTCATCTCGCATCTGACGGAACTGGGCGTCACCGCGCTCGAGTTGATGCCGGTACACCAGTTCGTCAACGACCACCGGCTGGTCGACGCAGGCCTGAACAACTACTGGGGCTACAACACCATCGGCTTCTTCGCCCCCCACAACTCCTACGCCTCCTGGGGCGACCGCGGCGAGCAGGTCCTCGAGTTCAAGCAGGCCGTGCGGGCCCTGCACCAGGCGGGCATCGAAGTCATCCTCGACGTGGTCTACAACCACACCGCGGAAGGCAACCACCTCGGCCCCACCCTCTCCTTCCGCGGCCTGGACAACGAGTCGTACTACCGGCTCATGGAGGACCGCCGCTACTACATGGACACCACGGGCACCGGGAACTCCCTGCTGATGCGCAGTCCCCACGTGCTCCAGCTGATCATGGACTCCCTGCGCTACTGGGTGACCGAGATGCACGTCGACGGGTTCCGCTTCGACCTCGCCGCGACGCTCGCCCGCCAGTTCCACGAGGTGGACCGGCTGTCGTCGTTCTTCGACCTGGTCCAGCAGGACCCGGTGGTCAGCCAGGTGAAGCTGATCGCGGAGCCGTGGGACGTGGGCGAGGGCGGCTACCAGGTCGGGAACTTCCCCCCGCTGTGGACCGAGTGGAACGGCAAGTACCGCGACTGCGTACGCGACCTGTGGCGGGGCGAGCCGCGGACGCTCGCCGAGTTCGCGTCGCGGCTGACCGGCTCCTCCGACCTGTACCAGGACGACGGCCGGCGCCCGCTGGCCTCGATCAACTTCACCACCTGCCACGACGGCTTCACCCTGCACGACCTGGTCTCCTACAACGACAAGCACAACGAGGCCAACGGCGAGAACAACCGCGACGGCGAGAGCCACAACCGGTCGTGGAACTGCGGCGCGGAGGGCGAGACCGACGACGAGGGCGTGCTGGAGCTGCGCGAGCGGCAGATGCGCAACTTCATCGCGACGCTGATGCTGTCGCAGGGCGTGCCGATGCTCAGCCACGGCGACGAGTTCGGGCGCACCCAGGGCGGCAACAACAACGCCTACTGCCAGGACAACGAGATCGCCTGGGTCCACTGGCCGGAGCCGGGCGAGGACGAGGAGGGGTCGCTCCTGGCCTTCACCAAGACGATGGTGTGGCTGCGGCGCGACCACCCCGTCTTCCGGCGGCGCCGGTTCTTCCACGGCCGGCCGGTGGAGGGGACGCACGACGAGCTGACCGACATCGCCTGGTTCACCCCGCAGGGCGACGAGATGGTCGCCAGGGACTGGCAGGCAGCGCACGCCAAGGCGCTGTCCGTCTTCCTCAACGGCCACGCGATCTCCGAGCCGGGGCCGCGCGGCGAGCGGATCTCGGACGACTCGTTCCTGCTGATGTTCAACGCGAGCGCGGAGGAGCTGGACTTCACGGTGCCCGTGAGCCACGGCGAGGAGTGGCAGGTGGTGGTCGACACGGCGAGCAAGGTGGGGATCCCACCCGGCAACGGCCCGATGGTGCAGGCGGGCGACGAGCTGCGGCTGGTCGGCCGGAGCATGACGGTGCTGCGACGGCCCGCCTAGGCAGGGTTACGGCGGCGGGCGGGCACGACACACCCGCGCCGCCGCCGGCACACCCGCCCGCGTCGCCGAGCACGCCGCGCGCGTGCCGACCCGACGGCACGCCCGCACAGGTCCGCAGTTCACCCGAACGGCCGACATCACCCCCGGGGCCGGGCGCAGGAACCCCTCCGGCCGGGTACGTATGTTCGCATGACGCCCACCGCCACGTACCGGCTCCAGCTCCAACCCGGTTTCCCGTTCTCGGCCGCCGCCGCTGCCGTGCCGCACATAGCCGCGCTCGGCGTCTCCCATCTGCATCTGTCGCCGGTGCTGGAGGCGGTGCCCGGTTCGACGCACGGCTACGACGTGGTCGACCACAGCCGGATCCGCGAGGAGCTCGGCGGCGAGGCGGGCCTGCGGGCGCTGGCCCGTACGGCGAGGGAACACGGCCTCGGAATCGTCCTCGACATCGTCCCCAACCACATGGCCGCGGTGCCGCGCCACAACCCGGCACTCTGGGAGGTGCTGCGCGAGGGGCCGAGGTCGCCGTTCGCGCGCTGGTTCGACATCGACTGGGAGGCGGGTGACGGGAAGATCCTGCTCCCGGTGCTCGCGGGGCGCGTCGGCGACGAGATGGACAAGATGCACGTCGAAGGCGACGTCCTGCACTACGGCGAGCAGCGCTTCCCGCTGCGCGGGACGACCGGCCACCTGCCGCCGGCGGAACTGCTCGACGCCCAGTGGTACCGCCTCTGCTGGTGGCGGCTGGCCCGCACCGAGCTCAACTACCGGCGGTTCTTCACCGTCTCCGAGCTGATAGGCGTCCGCGTCGAGGACCCGCGGGTGTTCGACGCGACGCACGCCAAGATCGTGGAGCTGGTGCGGGACGGTGTGGTCGACGGCCTGCGGGTCGACCACCCGGACGGCGTCGCTGACCCGGAGGGATATCTGCGGCGGCTCGACGAGGCGACCGGCGGCGACTGCTGGATCGTCGTGGAGAAGATCCTCACCGGCGACGAACCGCTGCCGGCCGGCTGGGCCGTCGCCGGGACGACCGGGTACGACGCCCTGCGGCAGATCGACGGCGTGTTCACCGATCCGGTCGGGGCGGCCGAACTCGCCGCGGACCACCAGCAGTTCACCGAGGCGCCCAAGGAGCTCGGCGGCCGCTGGAAGGCGACGCAGCGGCATGCCGCGTACGAGGTCGTGACCCATGAGCTGGCGGCGGAGACGGCGATACTCGTCCGCCTCGCAGGGCTGGTGTGCGCCGCCGGGCCCCGGCGGCGCGATCACGCCCCTTGGGCGCTGCGGAAGGCCGTCCGGGAGCTGCTCGTCCGCGTTCCCGTCTACCGCCCGTACGGCGTCGGGGACGAGGCGGCGCTGACGGAGGAGGCCGCGGCCGGCGCGAGGGAGACGTTCACCGTGCCGGAGGAGGCGGCGGCCGTGGACGTGGTCAGGGACCTGGCCCTCGGACGTCTCGGCTCGGGGCCGGTCCATGAGGCGTTCCGCACGCGCTTCGCCCAGACCGCGTCGGCGCTGCGGGCGAAGTCCGTCGAGGACAAGGCGTTCTACCGCTACGGGCCGCTGCTCTGCGCGAACGAGGTCGGCGGTGACCCCGGCGATCCGGCGGTCGCTCCCGACGCCTTCCACGCGTACTGTGCGGGGCTGGTCCGCGACCGGCCCGCGACCGGCACCGTACTGACCACGCACGACACCAAGCGGAGCGCGGACGTCCGGGCGCGCGTCGCGGTGCTTTCGGAATGCCCGGAGCGCTGGGCCGACTTCCTCGCGCAGATCACCGAGGAGGCGGAGGGCCTGCCCGGCGGCAGCGCGCCCGACCCGCTGGTGGCGTGGACGGTGTGGCAGACGGCGGTCGGCTTCACCGTGCCCGACGCCGGCCGCCTGGAGACGGCGCTCCTCAAGGCCGTGCGGGAGGCGGGGCTCCGGACCAGCTGGACGGAGCCGGACGCGGCGTACGAGAAGGCGGTCTCCGCGTTCGTCGACGCCGGTCCGGCAGGACAGGCGCAGCACTCCGTCGCCCGGTTCGTCCATGAGCTGGCCCCCTATGCGCGGGCGAACGTGCTCGGCGCGACGCTGCTGCATCTGACGATGCCGGGAGTGCCGGACGTCTACCAGGGCTCCGAGCGTGAGTTCCTGGCGCTGGTCGACCCGGACAACCGCCGCCCGGTCAAGTTCGGCGGTCCGGCCCCTGACGGGCTCGACGCGGAGAAGGAGGCCCTCACCACGGCGGCCCTGCGGCTGCGCCGCTCCGCTCCCGAAGTGTTCGGCGCGGCGGGGACGTACACCCCGCTCACGGCAAAGGGGCCGGCGGCGGACCACTGTGTGGCGTTCTGCCGCTCGGGCGAGGTGGTCACGGCGGTGACGCGCCTGTCGCTGCGGCTGGAGCGCGAGGGCGGCTGGCGGGACACGGAACTGGCGCTGCCGGCGGGCCGGTGGGCGGACGTCCTGTCCCCGGAGCGGCAGTTCACCGGGGGCCCGGTCCGTGTGTCCGACCTGTTCACGCGCCGGCCGGTGGCGCTGCTGGTACGGGAAGGCGGCGTGCGCTAGCAGTCCGACGCGCGCTCCGTCCTGCGCGGCGGGCCCGCCCGGCAGCAGGTCGAAGAACGCCGCGGCCGCACCCGTCGGTTCCATCCGGGAGAACACCGTCGGTGCCCGCCGCCACGGCGTCCGCGGGGAGGACCACACACTCCGCCCCCCACCGCGCCGCACCACGTGCACCGGCGCGGCCGCGACTCCCACCCCGACCGCCGCCGTCCGTACCGCGGAGGAGGGTGCCGGGTCCACACCGCCGTCCGGGGCTGGAAGCCGGCTTTTCCCCATGCCCGGTCGAGGAACCGCATGCCCGCCGCCTCCGGCCCATCGCGCGGCGAACCCATGGGTGGTCCGCCAGTTCCTCGAGTCGGACTGAGGCGCGGCCCGCGAGGCCGTCGCCGAAGGGGACGACGAGCACGATCTCCTCCTCGTCGAACGGGACGCCGGGCCCGGCCAGTGCCGTGGCGCGGGCCCCACCGCGAGGTCGGCGGTGCCGCGTTCGATCCGCTCACCGCGGGCTGCACCAGCAGTGAGGCCGGTGGGTCGTTGGGTCAGCGGGCGGTGAGGCGGTAGCTGACGCAGCCGAAGCCGACCATGTCCCCGTCGTTGACGACGATCGAGCCGGTCACCCGGCGGCCGTTGACCGTGGTGCCGTTCGTCGAGCCGAGGTCGCGCAGGACCCACATGGTGCCCTGGTGGCTCAGTTCCGCGTGCAGGCGCGAGACGGTGTCGTGGCTGAGCCGCAGGCCGTTGGCAGGGTCGCGGCCGATCCGGAGCGGATAGGGGCCGGGCTCGGGCAGGAGCAGCGGCGGCAGCTTCTCCGCCTGCCAGGCCCGGCGCAGCCGGACGGAGAACGCGGAAACCTTGCCGACCGCGCGGTAGAGCCGGCGCGACCAGCGGCCCTTGTCGACCAGGTCGGCGGTAAGGGCGTCCAGTTCCTCGGTGCGGCGAGCGGCGAAGGCCAGTTCCATGCGTTGCACGAACGTCTCGTGGGACAGCCTGCCCTGGGCCGCGCCCTCTCTCAGCACGTCGAGGACACGCTCACGCTCGGCATCGGAGAGCCGCGCGGGGTACGTGTTGGACTCGAAGGAGGACGTCACGTTCCAGATTGTCGGCCCGAAGGCCCCGAGGTGTCCAGACGAAGCGGTTTCAGAGCCCGCCCTGACCTGCGCGGAAGTATCAATTCCGGCACAGTGGCGGCCGGTTCCGCTGCCGGCGCGTGCCGGAAAGAGCTGGACGGGCCGGCGGCCGGCTCTCTATTGTGACGATCACGCCACAGACGACGGAAGGAGGCGAGTGCCGTGTACACCACACCGTTCCCGCGCTCCCGCCCCGTCCGCCCGGCGTCCGCAGTCTGACCGGGAGCGCACGAGTATCTCTTCCGGAGGACATCCTCATGACCGACATGGTCATCCGCGCGCTCAATGAGAGCGACGCACACCTCTTCGACACCCTCCCCGACCCGCTCGGCGTGGGCCGGGCCCTCTCCCGTGCGACGCACCGCCCCGACTGGAAGCGGGTGGCGCTGCGCGAAGGCAAGGTGGTCGCCAGGGCCGCCTGGTGGGGCGGCCCCGACGACACGTCACCCGTCAACGTCAACTGGTTCGACATCGCGGAGGGCGAGGAGGAGGCGGGCGCCGAACTGCTGCGCACCTCCCCCTTCCAGGTCGAGTACGAACTGATCCTTCCCGCCGGCTGGCGCGCCGACGCAGCCGTCCGCGCGGCCGGTGAGGCCCGGATGAGGGCGGCGAAGGCCGCCGGCATGGAGGTGCTGGTCGAGCGGTACCAGTACCGGTGGACGCCCGGCTGCGGGCTGCCGGAGCGGCCCGGGCGGCTGGTGTTCCGCCCGGAGCCGGACGACGCCGTGTTCTTCGACGCGCTGCGCCGCATCCACTCCGTGACGCTGGACGCCCACGCGCTGCGGGCGGTCGCGGAAGGCGGCCTCGGCAAGGCCGCGCAGGAGGAGCTGGACTTCTTCGACTGGTGCCCGTCGCCCCGTGAATGGTGGCAGCTCGCCCACACCCCGGACGGGGACCTGGTGGGCATCCACATCCCCGCACGCAACCCCTCGGGGCCGTGCGTCGGCTTCATCGGGGTGGTACCGGAGCACCGCGGCCACGGATACGCGTACGACCTGCTGGCGGAGTGCACGCACTTCCTCGCGGAACAGGGCGCCGAGTTCATCGCCGGCGCCACCGACCAGGGGAACTTCCCGATGGCCGCGAACTTCACCAAGGCCGGCCATCCGGTCGTCCAGGAACGGGTGCACTTCGTGCCCGTGCCCCGGAACTGACCACGCGCCGCGGGGGTGTCCGCGTCGCGGGCGCCCCTGCGGGGACGGTCAGTGGTCCGCATCGCCCTTCTGCGCGGCGATCATGTCCCGGTACCAGTGGTAGGACGTCTTCGGCGTGCGCCGCAGCGTCTCGTAGTCGATGTGGACGAGACCGAAGCGCCGGGACGCACCCTCGACCCACTCGATGTTGTCGGTGAGCGACCAGGTGAAGTAGCCGCGGACATCGGCCCCCTCGCCCATGGCCCGGTGCAGGGAGCGCAGGTGGGCGTCGAGGAAGGCGATGCGGCGCCGGTCGTCGAGGCCGTCGTAGGAGCAGCCGTTCTCCGTGATGATCACGGGCGGCAGCCGGTCGCCGTAGCGTCCGCCGAGTGACCCGAGCAGCTCCCGCAGTCCGTCAGGGACGACGGGCCAGCCGAAGTCGGTGTGTTCCTCGCAGTCGATGTCCCGCAGCCCGAAGGGAAGTCCGGCGGGCAGACCCACTCCCGCGAAGCCGCCCGGAGCGTCGTCGGCGGGGGCGCCGACGAGCATCGGGTGGTAGTAGTTCACACCGTAGAAGTCGAGCGGCTGGGCGATGACGGTGAGATCGTCGGCGACCGGACCGGGCATCAGTGACGCGAAGTTCTCGTCGGGATAGGCGCCGGTGAGGACCGGGTCGGCGAACAGCCGGTTGGTGATCGTGTCGTACAGCTCGGCGGCGAATCGGTCCTCCTCGCTGTCCCCCGCCGTCCACACCGGCGAGTGGGAGACGGCGAGGCCGACGCTCCGCGCTCCGGCGGCCCGCAGCGCCGTCACGGCAAGGCCGTGGGCGAGCAGTTGGTGGTGGGCGGCCGGCAGCGCGTCGAAGAGCAGTTGCTTCCCGGGGGCGTGCTCGCCGAGCGCGTAACCGAGGAGAGTGACCTCGGCCGGTTCGTTCAGCGTCATCCACAAGGGGACACGGTCGGCGAGCCGCTGCGCGACGGCGGAGGCGTAGTCGGCGAACCGCAGGGCCGTGTCCCGCCGGAGCCAGCCGCCGGCCTCCTCGAGCGGTAGCGGGGTGTCCCAGTGGTAGAGGGTGGGCGCCGGGGTGATGCCGTGGGCGCAGAGTTCGTCGACGAGCCGGTCGTAGAAGTCGAGGCCCCGCGCGTTGACCGGACCCCTGCCGCCGGGCACGACCCGCGGCCAGCTCACCGAGAAGCGGAACGCGTCCGCTCCCAGTCCGGCGAGCAGGGCCACGTCCTCGCGGTAGCGCTCGTGGAAGCCGGTGCCGCGGGCGGCGTCGGAACCGTCCTTGATACGGCCCCGGGCGGCGAAGGCGTCCCAGCCCGACGGTCCCTTGCCGTCGGCGTCGGCCGCGCCTTCGGTCTGGAAGGCGGACGCCGAGGCTCCCCACAGGAAGCCGGGCGGAAAGGCGGGCATCGGCTCCATCGGTTCCTGCGGCATCGACATGGTTCGTGACCTTAATGGCCCAAGCACACCGCCTGAAGACCTTGGTCTTGCCAGGATGTGGGGACGGAACATGGGTCGGTGGGCATCGACGACGAGGGGACGCCAGTGCTGCTGTTCGAGGTGTGGGCGCCGAACGCCGAGGAGCGGGTCACTCTGTGGCTGGAGGGTGCGGAGCACCCGATGGAGCGCGCGCAGGGGCGGGACGGATGGTGGGTCGCGGAGGCGCCCGCGGAGGACGGGGCGCGGTACGGCTTCTCGCTGGACGGGGGCCCCGTACGGCCGGACCCCCGCTCCCGCCGCCAGCCCGACGGCCCGGACGGCACCAGCGCGGTCTTCGACCAGGACCGGTACGGCTGGCGGCGGGACTGGCCGGGGCGCGGACTGGAGGGCGCGGTCCTGTACGAGCTGCACATCGGCACCTACACCACCGAGGGGACGCTCGACGCCGCCGCGGACAAGCTGGGCGAGCTTGCCGAGCTGGGCGTCACGCATGTGGAACTGATGCCGCTGTGCTCCTTCCCCGGTGTCCACGGCTGGGGTTACGACGGCGTGTCGCCCTGGGCGGTCCACGAGCCCTACGGCGGGCCGGAGGCGCTCAAGCGCTTCGTCGACGCCGCGCACGGGCACGGTCTCGGCGTGGTCCTCGACGTGGTGCACAACCACCTGGGCCCGTCCGGCAATCATCTGCCCGCGTTCGGACCGTACTTCACCGACACCCACCACACTCCGTGGGGTTCCGCGGTCAATCTGGACGCGCCCGGCTCGGACGAGGTGCGCGCCTATCTGCTGGGCAGCACCCTGGCCTGGCTGCGCGACTACCGTCTCGACGGGCTGCGGCTGGACGCGGTGCACGCGCTGGCCGACGACCGGGCGCTGACGTTCCTCGAGGAGCTGTCGGCCGCCGTCGACGGGCTCGCAGAGGACCTCGGCCGCCCGCTGTTCCTGATCGCCGAGTCGGACCGGTGCGACCCGCGGACGACGACGCCGCGCACGCAGGGCGGCATCGGGCTGCACGCCCAGTGGAACGACGACTTCCACCACGCCCTGCACACCGCTCTGACGGGCGAGTCGCAGGGCTACTACGCGGACTTCGCCCGTGCGCCGATGGCCGCGCTGGCGAAGACACTGACCCGGGGCTTCTTCCACGACGGCACGTACTCGGCCTTCCGCGGCCGGACCCACGGGCGCCCGGTCGACGTGGTCAACACGCCCGCGCACCGTTTCCTCGGGTACGCGCAGACGCACGACCAGATCGGCAACAGGGCTCTCGGCGACCGCCTTTCCGCCACCCTCTCCCCCGGTCTGCTGGCATGCGCGGCGGTACTGGTGCTGACGGGACCGTACACACCCATGCTGTTCATGGGCGAGGAGTGGGGCGCCTCGACGCCCTGGCAGTACTTCACCGACCACACCGACCCGGAGTTGGCGGAGGCCGTACGAGGGGGCAGGCGGAGGGAGTTCGCGGCGCACGGCTGGTCGGCCGAGCAGGTGCCGGACCCGCAGGACCCGGCCACCCGGGAGCGTTCGTGCCTGGACCGGTCGGAGCGGGAGCGGGAGCCGCACTCCCGGCTCCTGGAGTGGTACCGCGAGCTGATCGCCATGCGCCGCGCGCTGCCGGACCTGTCGGACCCGGACCTGGCGGCGGTGAAGGTGGCCTTCGACGAGCAGGCACGCTGGCTGGCGTACCGGCGGGGCGATCTGCGGGTGGCGGTCAATCTCGCCAAGGAGAGCGCCGCGATCCCGCTGGGCGGCGGCGGCCGGATCGCGGCGGCGTGGGGCGACGTCGTCCCGGCGGAGGGGGACGGGGTGCTGCACCTGCCGCCGCAGAGCTGTGCGGTACTCGCCGACTCCTGAAGGCCGTCGCGCTCGACCGTGCCGGGCCGGCAGGGTCCGGTCCGTGCGGCAGCGTCAGCGCCGGCCGGAGCCGTACGAGCCGCGGCACAGGTCGGTGACGTCGGCGTGCGTCACCCCGTCGGAGGTCTCGCACAGGCTGCCCATGTCGTAGCTCGTGCGGGGCCGCGGCAGCTGGGGACGGGACGCGGGGAGCTGCTTTCGCCGCTCGGGTACGGCGGCGAGGCGCTCGGGCCGCACGGGGACGGCCCCCGCCGGGCCCGCGGCGGGGCGCCGCGGCCGCACCTGCCGGACGTGCTCCTCCGCCGCCTTCCTGCCCTCCCCCTGAGCCTTCGGGCCGCCCCGCTCCTTCCTCATGTCCTTCGAGCCGTCGTCCGGACCGCTCGATGCCAGTGCCTCGCGCGTCGGCGGCTGGGCGACGCGGCCCGGCACGACGGGCGTCGGCGACCGGTCGCCGGCCGGGGCCAGGCTCGGCGCCGGTGCGGGCCGTGGGGCCGTCGGCACGGCCACACAGCCGGTCACACCGAGCAGGAGAAGAGCGAGGGGGGCCAGGATCGGGGGAGTGCGCATCCGCCAACCTTGCCGGACGACACGCCTGTGACCCGCGCGGGCGCCCCTGGAATCACCGACATGAGTGACCCGGTCGCCGGCGTGGCCGGCCCGGCTCAGTTCTCGTCGCCGGGGGGCCGTTCCTCCTTGGCGACGAGCCGCTCGAGCAGTTCCTGGAATTCCTCGCCGATCATGATCTGCAGGCCCTCGCCGTCCTCGTCGCGGTCGCTCAGCTGGGTGAGCGTGCCGCCGTGCCACCAGTAGACGTAGGGGCTGATGGCGCCGGGCGTGTCCTCGTACCCCGTGGCGGCGAAGGCGGCCATCGCGTTGAGGGCGGGGAGCAGGCCGGTGTCGTGGATGGCGTGGAAGGCGAGCTGGTGCCGGAAGGGCATGGCCACCAGGGCGCCGTCCGCGGTGAGCTCCTCCCCGGTGACCTGCCGTACCAGCGTCTCCAGGGTCAGGACCCGGCTCGCCGTGTAGAAGGAGTCGCCGAGCACGACCTCGAAGCGCATGCCCTCGGAGTCCTTGACGGTCTCGTGCGCCTCGACGGGCAGTCCGCGGAGGTTGTACAGCGCCTGGTCGCGCAGATAGGGCAGGTCACCGAGGGGTTCGAGCGCCTCGTCGGTGAGCATCATGACGCTCTCGGGGAGGTCGAGCGCGAGGATCTCGTACAGGCCGGGGGCGACGGTGCGGGCGTACGCGAAGCTCCGCGGGTCGAGTCCCTCGGCGCCGACGACACGGGGGTAGAGCTGGGCGCGGATCTGTTCGGCGGGCAGGGTCTCCAGCGCGGACGGCGCGTCCATGGTGCGCAGCACCATGCCGACGTGCTGGTGAATCAGTTCGGGCCACACGCGGGGTCCGCGTTCGTCGTTGTGGCACACGGCGGCGAGGTTGCCGAGGCCGAACTGCCGGCCGGCGCTGTCGGAGACCATGTCGGCGTAGACGGTCACCTCGAGGCCCTGCTCGGCGAACGCCTCGCGGACCTGGGCGCGGAACCTCGCCCCCTCGTCGGCGGAGAAGAAGGAGAACTCGGGGTCCCGGGGCGCATCGCGTCCGTCACGCTTCGGCCCTCGCCGGAACAACCCCACGTCAACCGCCCTCCGCTCGCCTGTCACTGATTCGAGCGTACCGAGCCCTGGTGAACTGCGGGACTCCCCCTTTCGATCACTTCATCGGTACGACGAGATCGGCCCGGTCACGGCCGTGACCGATCAGTCGTTGCATCGGGTTCGCCGGAGTCGTGGACCCAGCGCTCGGCGAATCGTGCAGCTCCGGCGCCCGGGGCGGCGAGGGAGCGGGCGCGCTCGACGAGGTGGTGCGGCAGGGCGGGCATGCCCCCATTGCCGCCAGTCATACGTATAACCTTGAGGCATGCCGAACATTGCCCTGATCACGCTCGTCGTCCGCGACTACGACGAGGCCATCGCTTTCTACACCGACGCGCTGGGATTCCACCTGGCCGAGGACACCGACCGGGGGGACGGCAGCCGCTGGGTGGTCGTCCGTCCGGCGGATTCCGGGACCGGCACCGGCCTCCTGCTGGCCCGCGCCGGCGACGACGAGCAGCGCGCGAGGGTCGGGGCGCAGACCGGCGGCCGGGTGGGCTTCTTCCTGCACACCGACGACTTCGCCCGTGACCACGCCCGGATGACGGCGGCGGGTGTGCGCTTCCTCGAGGAGCCGCGGCACGAGGCGTACGGCTCGGTGGCCGTCTTCGAGGACCTCTACGGCAACAAGTGGGACCTGCTCCAGCCCCGGTGACATGGAGCCGGGCGGCAGCACCCACCGCCGCCCGCGGCGGGGTCGGCCCCTCGGCTCGGCCGCGCCCACCCCGTACCCCGTCAGAGCGGCAGCACGCACACCGCGACCGGCGACCTGAACGCCGGCCCCGCCGGGCGGAGTCCGCCCGTGCGCCGGTCGACATGAAAGACCGTCACCGTGCTCGAGCGCTGGTTCGCCGCGAACAGCAGCCCGCCGGTCGGCGAGAGGGCGATGTGCCGGGGGAAGTCGCCTCCGACGGGCACGGTGTCGAGCAGGCGCAGGCGCGATCCGCCGGCCTCGACGGCGTACCGGGTCAGGCTGTTGTGCCCCCTGTTGGCGAGGTACGCGTACCCGCCGTCGCCTGTCACCGCGAACTGGGCGGGGAAGTTGATGCCGGAGCCGGTGCCGGTGGGCTGCGGCGCACCCGCCCGGAGCCTGCCGGTCCGCGGGTCGTAGGCGCAGACCACGACGGTGTTGTCGAGCTCGTTCGCCACGTAGGCGTACCGGCCCGAGGGGTGGAAGGTGAGGTGCCGTGGGCCCGCGCCGGGCCGCAGCGTCGACCGCGACACCTCGGTGAGCGTGCCCGCCCGGGTGTCGAGGCGGTAGGTGTAGACGGTGTCGGTCCCCAGATCGACGGCGAGCACGTGCCCGCCGTCGGGGCTGGTGACGATCTGGTGTGCGTGCGGCCCTTGTTGACCGGGGCCTGGCGGCGGATCGGCGTGGGTGACCAGGTCCGTGCGCCGACCCGGCGCGCCGGAGGCGGCGAGCGGATGGACGGCGACGCTGCCGGAGCCGTAGTCGGCGCTGAGCAGCCACCGTCCGGACGGGTGCACGGACAGTTGACAGGGCCCCGGCCCGCCGGTGGAGCGGCTGCCGATCACCTGCCGGGCGCCACCCTCGTCGAGCCGTACGGCGGTCACGGCGCCGGGATCGCGTTCGTTCACCGCGTACAGGGTGCGGCCGGAGGGGTGGACGGCGAGATACGAGGGATCGCCGACGCCTTCGACGACTCCGGTCCCGCTGATCTTGCCGCTCGTCTCGTCGTACGTGGCCGTCGCGATCCCTGAGCCGCCCCCTTCCGCGGAGGTGTACGTGCCGATGAACAAGGGGCGGGCCTTGCGGGGCCGGGCCGAGGCGGTGGTGGCCACCCGGGATCGGTCCCGCGGTGCCGGCTCCTCCGCCGGCGAGCATGCCGCGAGCGCACCGCCGGCGGCCAGCGCGCCAAGTCCGCCGAGGAAACGGCGCCGCCCTGCGTGCGCGGCGCCGCCCTCGGCGGGGTCCCCGCCCCTGCCGGTGCTGATGCCCATGCCAGGCAGGGTAGGGCCTGGGGCCGGCTCAGCGGCGCTGTCCGGCCCTTGCTCCTGACCGTGCCCGATCCTTCTCCTCGTAGTCCTCGTCGTCCTCTTCGTCGTCCTCTTCGTCGTCCTCCCGGTCCTCGTACGCCTCGTCCTCGTCCTCGGACTCGCCGTCGTCCTCGTCGCGCCGGGGGCCGCCCTCCTCGTCTTCGTACTCGTCGCCCTCTTCCTCGTCCCCCTCCTCGGTTTCGCCGCGGTCCTCGGCTTCGTCCTCGTAGTCGTAGTCCTGGTCCTCGCGTTCCTCGTCCTCGTCGCGCTCGCCCTCCGCCTCTTCGCGCTCCAGTGCCTCTTCGTGGCTGACGACGACCTCACCGTCACGCACCTCGCCGCGCCAGCCCTCGGCCTCTTCCTCCGTGAGGGTCACATGGCGTTGGAAGTGCTTGAAGTCGAGCCGCAGGCGGCGTCCTTGGGCCCGCCACAGGTTGCCCGTCTTCTCGAAGAACCCCGAGGGGTAGTACTCCACGACGAGCACGATGCGGGTCAGGGAAGGGGCCAGCTCGTGGAAGCTCACGCATCCGCGAGTGCTCCCCTTGGCGCCCTCGGACGTCCACACGATCCGGTCGTCCGGTATCTGCTCCTGGACCGTCGCCGACCAGCCGCGGGTGGACGGCCCCACCTTGACCTTCCAGTCGGAGCTGACCTCGTCCTTCTTGGAGACGTTGCGCACGCCTTTGGTGAAACCGCTGAACGCCTCGTACTGGGTCCAGTGGTCGTACGCGGTGCGGACGGGCACGCCCACGTCGAGGGTCTCGACGATGTTCATGACCTTGGTGTCGCCGGACTTGCGCCCGCCTCCGCCGCCTCCGAATTTTTCCTTCAGCTTGCCCACGACATTGTCCTTGGTGCTCTTGAGCTTGGCGCTGATCAGAGCCTTCATCATTCCGCCGACGGGGAGCCCGCCACCGTTCTCGGCGACGTTGAGAAGCTTGTCCGAGAGGCCTGTCACCTTGTCACCGGCCGAATCGGCCAGCCGTCCCGCGCGGGCGCCGACGTAGCCGGTGAGCTCCTCGCGCAGTTGGTCCAGGCCGGAGCCGTCCTGACCTGTGGGTCGCTGATCCGTGCTGGTCATGGTCTACCTCCGCCGTGTCCCGGACCCGGACCTCGCGTCCGTGCCAGAGTGAGCTTTCGTCGCGGACGCCCTCCCGGTCGTGGCGGCCTTCTTCGCGGCGGCCCTGGCGGTGGCCCTCTTCGCGGTGCCGGTCCCGGCAGTGGCCCTCTTCGCGGCGCCGGTCCCGGCGGTGGCCTTCTGCGCCGCTTTTCCGGCAGCGGCACGGCGGGACCGGAGCTCCTCCCTCGCTCCCTCCTGGCCCTTCTCCGGACCCTGCTCCTTCTGGTCCTCCTCGGGCTCGCCGGCCTCGCCCTCCGCCTCCGTCTCGTCCTTCTCGTCCGCCTCGTCACGGCCTTCCAGTCGCAGCGTGCGCTCGTGAAGCGCGTCGGCCAGCCCGGCCATCTTGCGGTCGGCGGTCGCCGCCAGCGCCTTGCGCCCGGCGTCCATCAGCTCGCCCCGCACCTGGTCACCCAGGCCCGCGAGCTGTGGGGCGTCCTTGAGCTGCTTCATGCCCTGGGCCAGCAGTTTCTGCGGATCGAGGCCAGTGCGCCGTCCGGCGAGGTACGTCCCCACCGCGAGGGCCATGCGGCCCTTTTTCGTACGGCCCAGGACGTAGCCACCTGCCACGGCGGCCGCGAGAGCCATTTTGCTGGTGTCCTTCATGAGCTGCTCCCTTTGACAGTCCGTGCCCGGCTGCTCTTCCCCTGCTCGTGCCTCTCAACGTCCATGCCGGTAGGGGTCTGTTGGGGCCGGGAGAGCCGGTTGGTCCACGAGTTCCACAGCGAACCCCGAGTATGCCTATATGCTGAAATTGTACGTTTCTGCATGACGAACGGTCCTGCCGTGATGGGAAGGGGCGATGACTTCCTCAGATCCCGCCGGACGGCGTCCCAAGATCAAGGCGGCGAGCGTGATGCGCTCCGCGGCGGACCAGCTCGCGGAGCTGCTCGGCCGCCCGCCCGAGTCGGTATCGGCGCTCAGACACACCGAGGACGGCTGGGAGGCCGACGTGGAGGTGCTGGAGGTGGAACGGATCCCCGACACCACGAGCGTGCTGGCCAGCTACCGAGTGACGCTCGACGAGGAGGGCGACCTGGTGGAGTACCGGCGCACCCGGCGCTACACCCGCGGTCAGATCGACCGACCGAACTGAACGACCTTCGAAGACCCGCCGCGGGCCTTGCGACGAAGGGAGACACCATGACGGTGGTACCGCAAGGCGGAGACGGCGTCGCCAGGGGAGGCGGTGCTGGCTCCGGAACCCTGTACGACGTCCTCGACCTCATTCTCGACCGCGGACTGGTCATCGACGTCTTCGTGCGCGTGTCCCTGGTCGGCATCGAGATCCTGAAGATCGACGCCCGTGTCGTCGTGGCCAGCGTCGACACGTACCTGCGCTTCGCCGAGGCCTGCAACCGCCTGGATCTCGAGTCCGGCAGAAAGGCGCCCGCCCAGCTGACCGACGTCGTCGGCGACACGCTCGAGAGTGGAGCGAAGGGGAAGTCGAAGGGGGCGCTCGGTGGCGCGATGGAGGCCGTGGCCGATTCACTCACGGGCGGCGGCAAGAAGCGGCAGGCCGACGACCGCGCCGAGCTCGAGGAGGGGGCGGACGTCGAGGAACGGGAACCCGTGGAAGAGCGCAGGCCCTCCCGGCGGGCCTCCCGGCGGGAACGGTAAGGCGGGCGGGACCCGCAGTGAGGAGCGACCATGGCCGTGTACGTCTACTCGATCACCGCCGAGGATCATCCGGTCCGTCTCGACGGCGTCGAGGGAGTCGGAGAGCCGCCGGCCGACCTGCGAAAGGTGGTCGCCGGGTCGCTGTGCGCCGTCGTCAGCGACGCGCCGGACGGTCTGCGTCCCAAGCGCCGCGACGTCATGGCGCACCAGGCCGTCCAGGAACGCCTGATGGCCGACGGCACGGTGCTGCCCCTGCGCTTCGGGCTGACGGCACCCGACGACGAAGCGGTGCGGGACGCGCTCGAGCAGGGATCGGCGAAATACGCACAGCGCATCGAGGCGGTCCGGGGCTGCGCCGAGTACAACCTGAAGGCGTCGCAGGACGAGGAGACGATCCTCCGCGAGATCCTGCTCGAGTCGCAGACGGCACGGGAGCTCAACGAACGGATCCGCGGTGGCGACGCGACGCCCGATCTGCCGGTACGGCTGGGCGAGTTGGTGGCCGGGGAGATCCAGGCGCGGCAGGAGGCACTGGCCTCCGGCGTCATCGAGGCACTGCGTCCGCACAGCCGCGAGGTGAGCACCGCACAGCCGGCGGGTGAGGACTTCCTCAACGTGTCGTTCCTGGTGGCCGAGGACCAGGAGGAGTTGTTCCTCACCACCCAGCTCAGTGTCACCAACCAGTTGGGCGAGGGATACGCGTTCCGGCTCAACGGACCGCTCCCTCCGTACAGCTTCGTCTGAAGGGTTGATGCGCCATGGGTCTGTTCACCCAGATCGCCACTCTGCCGCTGGCGCCGGTGCGGGGGGTCGTGTGGGTCGTCGACCGGGTGCGGGAGGCGGCGGAGGAGGAGTACTACGACCCGGCGCCCGTGCATCGCGCGCTGGCCGAGCTGGAGGCCCAACTCACTTCGGGGGAGATCGACGAGGAGACGTTCGACCGGAGGGAGGACGAGCTGCTGGACCGCCTCGAAGAGATCATGGCGTACCGGGCAGACATCGGGCGGTGACGGCCGGCCGTGCCCTCGGTCGGGCTTTTGGCCCCCGGTCCCGGCCGGGCTCCTGGCCGGGACCACGCCGTGCACCGCACGCACCGCGAAACGTGAGGTTCCGATCGTGACCGAACCACTCGCCAACACCGGCTCCTACCCCTCCCGGGCAGCGCCGGCGTACGCCCAGGGCTCGTCCTCGACGAATCTCGCCGACATCCTGGAACGGGTCCTCGACAAGGGCATCGTGATCGCCGGCGACATCCGGATCAACCTTCTCGACATCGAGCTGCTGACCGTCAAACTGCGCCTGCTCGTCGCGTCCGTGGACAAGGCGAAGGAGATGGGCATCGACTGGTGGGAGCACGACCCCTCGCTGTCGTCCCGCGCCTCGCAGGACGGCTCGGAACGCTCTCTCGCGGCGGAGAACCGGCGCCTGCGCGAGGAGATCGAGGCGCTGCGGCGCGAAAGCTCGCTGCCCGGCAGGGCCGAGGAACCTTTGGAGGCGCCACACCCTGTCGTGGAGGGTCGGGTGCTCGCGGAAGGCCGGGCCGGCCGGGAGTCCGAGGAGCGCCCGGAGGACAGGGACACCAAGGAAGGCAACCAGGTCGGGGACCGTGGCGAGGGCAAGGAACGCAGGGAACGCCGACAGCGGCCGGACCGCGCGGCACGCTCGGAGCGCTCCGAACGCGAAGACCGGCCTGCCACCCGCACACGCCGCGAGAACCGCGAACGTACAGAACGCCCCGAACGCCGAGGAACCCGCGCCGATGACCGCTGAGGAAAGGACTCCTGAGGGGACGACCGCCGCCGAGGGCCTCGCGGACGGCGGCGATGCCGTCACCTACGTCTACGCCGTCGCCCGTGACTCGGACGCGCTGCGGGAGTCCGCGGCGGAGCTGGTGGGCGTGGGAGGCGCCGCGGTCCGTGTCGTCGCGGAAACGGACAGCGGCCGCTCCGCCCCCGGCTCCGGCCAGGGCCGAACCGGGCACGGAGAGGTGGCGTTCGCAGCGAGTTCGGTGAGCGCGCGGGACTTCGACGAGGACGCCCTGCGGCGTCACCTGGAGGACCTCGAGTGGTTGGAGGCCGTCGCGCGCGCCCATCACGCGGTGATCGAGACGCTCGCCGGGGCGACGACGGTGCTGCCGCTGCGGCTCGCGACGGTCTACCTCGACGACGACCGCGCCCGGGAGGCACTCGACGCCGGCCGCGCCGAATTCGTCCAACTGCTGGCCCGGCTCGAAGGGCATGTCGAATGGGGCGTCAAGATCTACGTGGACACACCCTCGGAGCCCCCCGGCGCGGACGCCGCTGCCGCCGCCCCGGCCCCGGGGACCGCCGACGGTCTCGGCCCGGGGCGCTCGTACCTCCGCACCCGCAGGGCGCAGCGGAGCAGCCGCGAACGGGCGCACGAGGCGGCACGGACGGCGGCGGAACGGATCGAGGCGGCGGGCCACGCGTACGCCACCGACCGGGCACGCCACCGCGTCCAGCAGGGCGAACTGGCCGGCTCCGGCGGCGAGAACGTCGTGAACGACGCCTATCTGCTGAGGGAGGACCGTTCGCACGCGTTCCGCACGGAGGTGGCGCGGGCGGCGGAGGACCTGCCGGGCGTACGGGTCGAGATCACCGGCCCGTGGGTGCCCTACTCCTTCACCACGCCGCCCGACGGCAAGTCCGGCACGTCCGAGGCATCCGATGCGTCCGGCGCGTCGAGCACGTCGGACACGTCGAGCGCCGGGGGCTGACCGTCGTGACCGGGCCCGTGACCCCCCGTTACGACGATCCGCTCCCGCAGCGGCAGGTCGCCCTGATCGATCTGCTGGACCGCCTGCTCAGCGGCGGGGTGGTGATCACCGGTGACGTGCTGCTCTCCGTCGCCGACATCGACCTCGTGCGCGTCTCGCTGCGCGCGCTGATCGTGTCCGTCGACGCTGAGACCCGGCCGCTGTGGGCGGGGCCTGCACCAGAGGGCGGCCTTCCGGATGTCCGATGACGCCCCCGACCGGGCCGACCTCCCTGACGGCATCGAGCGGGCCGAGCAGGCCGAGCGCCACGGCGACCCTCCTCCGCCTGCCCGGCAGCGGCGGGACGAGGTCGCGGACGCGGCTTCCCGCGCCTTCCGGCTGCTTCCGGCGGCTCCACAGGACGTTCCGGTGACCGCGAGCCGGCCGCCCGCGCCGGCCCGGAGGATCCGTACCGACCCGGACACCGTCGAACGCGACCTGATGAAGCTCGTGCTCACCCTCGTCGAGCTGCTGCGTCAGCTCATGGAGCGGCAGGCACTGCACCGGGTCGACCAGGGCGATCTCACGGAGGAGGAGGAAGAGCGGCTGGGGTCGACGCTGCTCCTGCTGCACGACCGCATGACCGGCCTGTGCGCCCAGTACGGGCTGACCATGGACGACCTCAACCTCGATCTCGGCCCGCTCGGAACGCTGCTGCCGCCCGGCGACTCCGCACGGCCGCCCGACTGACCGGCCGGCATCGGCGCGGGTCACGGGGCCGTCGCCGCCACCGGCAGGTCGAGCTCCACCCTCACGGTCTTCCCCACCGGTACGCGGTCCAGCACCTGCCACCGGTCCGCGTGCGCCGCGACGAGCACCAGTCCTCGCCCGGAGTCGGCCAGGTCCGGCGGCGAGGTGACGTGACGCGGCGGCCGGCGTTCGCCGCGCGTGTCGGACACCTCGATCCGCAGGGCGCCGGGGGTGCGGGTGAGCATCGACTCGAAGTCCCGGCCCGGCACACGGCCGTGCGTCACGGCGTTCGCCGCCAGTTCCGCGACGACGAGCGCGGCCACGTCGGACGCCTCCGAGCCGTGCGGGACGCCCCAGGCCTGGAGCTGGTGCAGGGCGAGGTGCCGGGCGAGCCGCGCGCCGAGCGGCGTGGAGCTGAAGCGCTGGGTGAACACACGTACGGCGCCGACCTGTTGAGGCGTGATGGGTGGCTGCATACAGCCAACTTCACGTCCACGGGCGGCGTTTCCCCAGATCACACGCCCGTACGCCGAGTCGGCGTACGGGTAGGGAAGGTGGACGGTACGGGTAACGGACCGTGACGAAGGCGGCGTTGCAGAGTTGAACGGGCACGGCACGCGTACGCCGGAGGTGGCCGCACATGACGGAGACGGCGGGCGGATCGAACGGGTCCGCGGCGGAACCGGCAGTTACAGCGGCACCCAGGGCGACTCCTGCGTCGAAGTCGCCCTGTCCTGGCACAAGTCCAGCTACAGCGGCGGCGACGGCGACTCCTGCGTCGAGGTCGCCGCCTGCACCACCACCGTCCACGTCCGGGACTCCAAAGTGACCCACGGCCCCCAGCTAGCACTCTCCCCCGGCTCCTGGACGGGCTTCGTCGCGTTCACCGCCCGGAACTGAGCCCGCTGCCGGAGATCGCTGTCAGTGGTGCCTCCTATCGTGGTGGTCGTAGGGAGATCACGGCACAGCACCACGGGGGAACCATGTCCGCGACCACCAGCGTCAGCGTGCCCGCGCACGCGCTCCATCCGTCCGTCACGCACGAGGCGACCCGACTCCGGCTGACCGGCCCCGGTCTGCCCGCGGACCACGGGCTGATGCGCTTCACCCCGCTGGCCGCGGCCGGGGCGGTGCCCGTGCCGGATCTGCTGGCCGAAGGGGCGGACCGGGCGGAGCTCGACCCCTATGTCGCGGGCCTTGTGCTGATCGGTCACCTCCGGTGCGAGAACGACGACGCCCAGGAGATCGTCCTCGACGGCGCCACCGGGCGGGTCTTCACCATGTATCTCTTCGAGGACTCCCCCCGTCTGATCGAAGTGATCCCGCTCGCGCCGTCGGTCGACGCACTGGCACGTTTCCTCGCGCACGTGGACGATTTCCGGGCGTTGCGAGGCCGGTTCGCCGTTCTCGCCGGCCGAACCGGGCCCGAAGTGGTGGCGGAGGCCGAGCGGTTGCTGACGCCCGTTTTCGCCGAGGAGGACTGGGACGACGGCGACTGGGGCAGCGCGGGACCGCGATCGGGCTGGGACCACGAGATCCCGGCGGTGTGGCGCATCGCCTCGACGATACGGCCGTTGGCTCTGGTCGCCGGGCCCGGACAGGGCCTGCTGCTGGACCTGCCGGACGGACTGCTGGACGAGGAGTTCGGGGCGGAGGAGATGGTCCGTGTCGATGCTGCCGACCTGCCCGATGCCCTGACCCACGAGCCGACGCGCCGGTTCCTCACCGAGGTGGGGCTCCCGAAGGTGAAGCTCATGTTCGGCCTGTGGGGCGAAGAGGACCTGCTGCGCATACTGGCCGAGATGGAGGCGGAGACGGCAGAAGCCCGGACCGGTACGGAACGCACGTCGCCCGCACGCTCCCGCCTGCCGGCCGACGCGGACAGACTGATCACCCTGGGCAGTCTCGTCCACGACTTCGAGGTCCTGATCGACGGCCGCACCGGCCTGCTCTCGTACCACGAGTACGGCGCCGACACGACGACTCCGGTGAACGCCGACATATCGACGCTGGCGTTCACGATGTGGATGTACAACCGGGAGCAACGGCTCGACGAGGAGCACGACTTCACCCAGGACTTCTACCACCAGCTCGCCGACGCCATGGCCGAGGTCCTCGCATCGGTCGACCCGGTGGCCTGCCTGCCGGCGAAGGACGCCGACGACTACCGCTACTGGCCGGAGGTGTTCCACGACGAGGCGGGCGGCGTCCTCTGACATCCCCTCCCGCCGGGACGGGTGAGCGCGCACCGGCCGCCCGAGCCTGCTCCCGCCCACGCGTCCCCACCCACGCATCCGCGCGCCGGCCCCCTCGGTTCTCCCTCGCCCCGGCGCAGGGCATCCCGCCATCGGAAATCCTCACGTCAGGCGGAAGACCGGCCCCCTGGGCGTGAACGGCAACGAGGCCCCCTGCGGGATCAGGAACGCGTGCTCGCGGCGGATACGCAGGGTGTCGCACCAGCCGTCGGTGATGACCAGCACCGGTGCGTTCGCCGGGAAGTCGCCGGCCCGGTGGAGCAGGTCGATGCCCGGCTGGAGCACCGTCCCGCCGCGTCCCCGCACCCGTACCCGTCCGGCGATCTCCACCGGCGGCACGTATCCGGCGTCGTACGCCGCCGCGTCGCAGAAGACGACGCGCGCGGCCGGCACGTCGCGGGCCTCCGCGTACGAGGCGATGGCGCCGAGGGCCTTGCCGAGCAGCGCGCTGTTCATCGAGCCGGAGGTGTCGAGGACGACACCGAAGGTGCAGCGGGGGACCTCTTCCTGCGGGAAGTACCGCCCGGCGCGTGGGATGTCCGGGGTGGAGGCCTGCCGCCGTGCCGGGCGGGCGTAGGAACGCACCGGCTCGGGCCGGGGCACGTACTCGTCGAACCAGCGGGCGAGCCGCGCGTCCCACGGCACGGGCGGATGGGCCAGCGCGCGGATCTCCTGGACCAGCCCGGCGGGCAGCAGACCGCGCTCCCCGTATTGGTGCAGGTCGAAACCCTGGACGAGACCGCGCCGGTAGAAGTCGTCCAGGTCGGCGTAGGGGCGGGAGGCCGCGTGCGGCAACGGGTCGCCGAGGATGTCGCCCACGCCCTTGCCCCGCAGGGTCGCGAGCCTGCGGCGGCGGCGCAGGTCGGTGGCGATGCGGTCGTACACCTCCTCCACCGACAGGTCCTTCAGCTCCGGGTCGTACAGCAGCCCCTCGGGCATCTCGCCGACGCGCATCTCCACCAGCCAGCCGTTGACGACGAAGTCGGCGGCGACGTTGAAGAGCAACGGGTCGCGCATACCCCGGCGTTCACCGTGCCGCAGGGCGGCGTGCAGCATCTCGTGGGCGAGGATGAACCGCCACTGCTCGTCGGTGAAGGTCCGCAGCGGATTGATGTAGATCTCGCCCGCGGCGGAGCTCACGGCCGCGACGGAGATGTCCTGGGTACGGGCGAGTTCGGCGTCCGCGACGACGGTGAGGCCGGCCGCGATCCCGCCGAGCAGCGGATAGGAGGAGACGAACCAGTTCAGCGCGCGGTCCCAGGGCCGCTGCGGCAGGCGCTCACCGGTGACCCGGTCGCGCCGGCCGCCCGCCACGTCCATGGCGGCGGAGACGCTGCGGGTGAGCGCGTGTGCGAAGGCGGTCTCCCAGTCGGGCACGGCGGTGTTGTCCCATGCCCGCCAGGTGGTGAGGACCTGGTCGGGGTGCTCGCCCGCGGTGCCGCAGTGCCGGTAGGCGGCGGGTATGCCGTCGCGGCGCCACCGCGCCGCGAGCAGTTCCTCGTCGCCGCCCGGGTACGTCTCGGGGGCGCCGCCGGGAGGGCTGCCCACCGGGAAGGTGAGCAGGAAGCGGTTGACGACCGTGCAGCGGGCCGCCAGGTCGTACTTGTCGGGCTGCTCGCGCATCCTGTCCTTGGCCGCCGGCACATGGCCGAAGCCGAGGTGCAGCAGGCAGTGCGCGAGTGTCCAGGCCCACTCCTCGGGGCGCGCCCGCTTGGTGGGGTGGACGTGCACGACGCCGTTCGAGTCGACGGCCGCCAGTCCGCCGGCCGGGGTGGCGGCGCACTTGCCCTGCCGGCAGAAGTCGGCCGTGACGGCGGCGAAGGCCGGATTGCGCTTGACCATGGCGAGGCCCGCCGCGAAGAACTCGGCGGCGGGATCGGGCTTGTCGCCCTTCCGGGCGGCCGTCTTCATCGCCGGGCCTCGACCAGCCGGGGCATGTCGCGTGCGGCTTCGACGAGGAACCAGGCGGGCAGCACCGGCTGCCCGTCGGCGTCGTCGGCAATGACGGTCTGGGCGACCTCGACGGAGATCTCCGCGAGCTGCACCAGCAGCGACTTGGCGCGGTAGGCGGTCTGCCGCAGCGAGGGCGACACATGCTCCTTCTGCCGGGGGAGCTCCTTCACCAGTCGCCCCCGGAACGCCTCCGCCAGGTAGTAGAGCAGGTCCCTGTCCTCGAGCCGCGCGGGCCATGAGGCGTCGCCCTTGAGGATCGCCTCGATGCCGAAGGTGTGGCGCACGATCTTCGCGTAGCCGCAGAAGGAGACGGCGTGCGCGGGCGTGAGGGTGCCGTGGACGACCACCTTGAGAGTGTTCTCGTCGATGCCCGGTCCGAAGGAGTGCAGCGCGTCGGACAGCATGTGCCACGAGCGGGGCGTGGAGAACGGCTCCTCCGTCTTCGGCGGTTGCGACCAAAGGTGGTCGGGCCGGTCGGTGAGGTAGTCCGTCACCCACGGGTGGATGCCGTGTTCGCCGGCCCACACCAGCCAGTCCTCCGCCGACGCCCGGAGGTGAACGTGCGTGAGCCGGTTCACCAGCGCGGACGCGATCGGCCTCGCCAGCGCGTTGTCCGTGGCCCTGTTGCCCGCCCCGATGACGATGGACCCGGCGGGCAGCTTGTACGACCCGATCCGACGGTCCAGGATCAGCGAGTAGAACGCCTTCTGCACATCAGGGCCCGCGGCGTTGAGCTCGTCGAGGAACAGGCAGTACGGCTCGTCCCGTGCGATGGCCTCCGGCGGGCAGAACACCGACCGCCCGTCGCGGATCTGCGGCACCCCGATCAGGTCCTCCGGGGCGAGCTGCGTCCCGAGCAGGCTCACGCACTCCAGTCCCAGCGAGTCGGCGAACCGCCGCACCAGCGACGACTTGCCGATCCCGGGCGCTCCCCAGAGGAACACGGGCCGCACGGTGGCGAGTCCGAGCAGCAGCTCGGGAATCTGGGCGGGAGTGACGGTGACGGCGGCCTGCACGCGGAGATATTCCTTCGGGTTGGGGAGCTTCGGGTAGAACTTCGGGTCTCGCCAGATCGGCGGTTCGAGAGATCCGGGGTCGAGGAGAGCCGAGGCCCGGCAGAGCCGGGACCCGAAGGCCCGGGCCACGGAAGATCGGGCCCGCCCAGTGTGAGCGGCCCCGGCACCTCGACGCAGCCGATTTTCCCGGGCGGCCCCTCCTCACGGAGCCGCGGCACCGCGGAGACCCCGGACAACCGGTGGCGGGCCTACGGCAAGGGGCGGTAAGCCCGCAGCTCGTCACCGACCGGAAAGTGGTCAGCGTGCTCCAGATGCGTATGCCAGGATGCGATCGCAGGCTCTCACCCTTCCCGACTCCCTGGGCCTGCTGCGGCAGATGCAAGGAGCGGCATGAGCGCCACCAGCGGACTGGCCCGGCACAAGTCGAGCCACAGCAGCGGCTCCGGCGACTACTGCGTCGAGGTCGCCGCCTGCCCCACCACCGGCCACGTCCGTGACTCCGAGGTCGCAGACCGGCCCCGGCTCGCCCTCGCGCCCACCGCCCGGACGGACTTCGTCCGCCTCGTCTCCGGCGCCCCGGAGTGACCGGCACACCCGCCTCCTGGTGGGAGGTGCTTCCGGCGGGCGTTCGCGACCAGGTCGACGGATACGTGCTCCAGGACGCCTTCCTTCGGGCTGTCCGCGTCGCCTTCGAGGCCGGCCGCGCCCGTGGCCTCGGCCTCGCCGAGGCCCAGCTCGTCGTCAACGCGCGCTACATCCACCACGGCGGCGCCATCGCGCGCACTCCCGACGACCCGCTCGACCTGGAATCCCTGGCAGCCCGTGCGGCCGGCGCCCCCGGCCGCGTCGTGGCCATCGAGGCGGTCTGGGACGGTGACACCGTCCACGACTGGTTCGTCGAGCTGCTGGCCGTCACGACGGATCCCGACGCCGACCATCCGCTGGCCACCGTCTACCGGTCCACGGCCGAGCGGTACCTCGGCGACCGGAGCTGTGGCCCGCTCGACCCGTCGGCAGCCGCCGCCGACAGAGCCGGCAGAGCCCTGGCCGCCCGCCTCTCGCTCCCCTTCCACTTCGCGAGCCCGGCCGTCCCGGACGACGAGGCTCCCCGGTGGCGCGGCTGATTCGCCGACGGAGTCGGTGAAGGCGGTAGAGCGCCACTGTGCGGCGGGCACGGCAGTGCGACCCCGCGCTCGGCGGGGCCGCACTGTCGCCGGTGGCCGGCCGGTCAGTCGGCGACGGCCGGCCGCTCCGGCTCCAGCGAGTTGCCGGCCGGAATGCGGCCGCAACTGCTCGGGGCTGCCTCACCTTCGAAGCGGTTGTCCAGCCAGGCCATCGCGCGCGGCGTCCAGTACGGCATGGCGCCGACGTGGCTGAGCAGGTTGTACTGCTCGTAGGTGATCGCCTCGTTGCCCGTGGCGCAGTACTGGCGGGCCAATGCCCGCACGTCGCCGGTGACCATGACGCCGTCGCCCGTGCCGATGCCCGGCCGGTTGCCGAACGTCCCCTCCGGCCAGCCCGCGTTGCCTTGCCCGATGAACCCGGGGACGGTCGGGGTGGGGGCCTGGCCGAGGTTGACCTTGTTGACCGCCTCGGTGAAGGCGGGAATGGCGTTCGGGTTCTCGTACCCCGGCTTAACCAGCTCTTTCCACGTCATCCCCGGGTAGCGGCCCAGCGCGTCGATGATCGACGCGTGCTCGAGCTCACCGAAGACCTCACGCCCCTTCTCGCTCAGGTAGGGCTCGAGCTCGATGCCGTACGCGCGGGCGACGCCGATGACCGCCATCGGGATCACGCCGTTCCACGCGAGGGAGGCGTCGACGTACTTCAAGTTGTGCGCCGGGGCGACGAGCACCCCTCCCTCGGCGAAGCCGACCAGCTGCTCGTTGACCTCGGGCGCGTAGGCCGGGGCCAGCGCCACCGCCCAGTTGGTGGCGATGGACCCGCCCGAGTAGCCGAACAGGCCGAACTCGGTTCCGCCGTGCAGCCGGGACCCCTCGGCGCGGATGCTCGCCCGGATCGAGTCCAGCGTGTTCGTCCCGTACGCCGGACCGGCGGCGAACTCGGCGGTCTGGCCCTCGGTGTCCGGGATGACGAGGTCGTACCCCTTGAGCAGCATCGGCGCCATGACGACGGCCTCGACGTTGGCGATCATTCCGCCGAGGGAGACATCACCGGCGATGGCCCGGGAGGGGCCGTGCTCGGGATCGAGGGAGTCGTAGAACGACTGGTACGACACGGCCTTGCTGCCGTCGCCGACATGGCTGCGGACCACCGTGGTCACGTTGGCCGAGGGCCGGCCCTGGGCGTCGGTCGAGCGGTAGAGCAGCTGGATCGCCTTCACCGGCGTGCGGATTCCGACGACGTGGTAGTCCAGCGTGCGCTTCTTCAGTACGTCACCCGGCTTGTAAGAGGACAGTGGTTTGCTGCCGTCATAGCGGTAGAACGGGTCGGACGACGCGGTGTTCGTCTGTGCGTACGCGGCGGCTGCGGTGGGCGCGGCGGTCGCGGCCGGCGCGGGGCCGACGGTGAGTGCAGCGACAACGGCGGTGGCCAACAGGCCGGCGGCTCTCCGGTTCATGGCTCCCCTGGGAATGTGAAGTGGGACACGCAAACTTACTCGGGGGTAAGTTACCGGAGGTTAACCGTGCTGCCCATAGGCGTGTTGACAAAATTTCAACACCCGCTGGTCCTGCTTCCGATCACGCGGCCGGTCACCGAAGAGGACACGCGCAGCCGTCATGACGGGATCGTCAGTCAGACCTCGCGTACTTCGAGGAGCGGGCCCAGCGGCGCGAACGCCCCTCCCGGGTACCGGCGGACGGCCCGCCACCGCGTACACGCCGGCGATCCACCTCTACCAGTCGTATACGAAGCAGCGGACGGCCACTCCCGACAGGACGGCACTGCGCAACGACTACCCGGCGCCCATCGACGTCGACGGTGTCACCTGTCCGTCCGTCGCCCACGCCTACTGGGCCCTGTCGGTCGCCGACGAGGAGGTGCGGGCCGCCGTCATGTCGGCCGCCGACCCGTACGCCGCCCAGCAACTCGCGGCCGGCGCCCCCGCCGCAAGGGCTGGGAGCACGCCCGCACGGCCGTCATGACGTCCCCCCCGCGGGCCAAGTACACCCAGCACCCCGACCTGGCCGGGATCCTCCTCGCCACCGGCGACGCGACCGTCGTCCACGACGACAGCGACTCCGGCTTGTGGGGCGATGACGGCGGCCGGGGCCGCAACTGGACGGGCCGCCTGCTGGAACTCGTCCGCGCCGAATTCCAGGCCCGGCGGGCAGGCATCCCGCTGCCCCGCCAGCAGGCCACCCGGGCAGGCGTGCTGCGTCCGTGCTCGTCGTCAATGGCGGGACCTACCGTGGAACTCCGGGCAGCCGGTCGGACCGCGCGCCGGTCCGATTGTGGGATCTTCGTGAATGTCTCTCCGGCGGCGCCACCCACTGGCCCTTTGCACTCGGCAATTGACTACGGTGGGCCAAGCACTGTCATGCAACGACACAACAGATCATCGAGCGACACGGCGGGGGCCCAACCATGGCATGGGACGAGTGGGAGCAGGCCAAGGCAGCTTCCCCTGCGTCAGGTTCGACGCACACACGGCTCAATCAGCTGGCCGCGTCCGGCTCCGGTTCGGGTGCAGACCTGACCGTTTACGACGATGTGCTCGGCAAACTGGGCGACATGGCCCGCTCGCTGCACGGGCAGCTGGCGACCGACGGCGATCACGCCCGCGTGGCGACCTTCGAGGCGTCCAACGACCTCTTCAACAGCGGCCTGGACATGGGTGCCGGTCTGCTCGAGGTGCATGATGCCTGGAACACCAAGCTCCGCACCCTCAGGGAAGCCTGCGGCCACATCTCCAACCACCTCGACCACTCGCGCTCCACGCACGGGGCCGAGGAGAAGAAGATCGTGCTGGGGATGCAGGACGCCGGCGGCAGGACGATGACCGTGTCGCGCATCTACGAGCAGTTCAAGTAGACCGCAGCACACCACGAGGGCAACGGGGAATCGGGAACACGACATGGTGACGTGCCAGGAACTGCAGGACCTGAATTTCGGCAAGCTGAACACGGCTGTCACGCAGTGGAAGCAGATGCTGGACAAGCTCGTCCTTCTCGCCGACGGGGGCGACGGCGGCATCAACGCGGCCGACTTCGAGCGCAAGGCCAACGCCGCGGACTGGAAGGGCGACAACGCCACCGTCACCAAGGAGTTCACGACCACGACGGCCCGCCAGTTCGACGACATGGTCGTCGAGGCCCGCAGCATCCACAAGATCCTTCAGGAAGCCGCGACGAACCTGAAGAAGAACCAGGACGACCTGAAGGCCGCCATCGACAAGTGGGCCAAGAAGTGGATCTACATCGACGGCAAGGGCACCGCGATGTACTCCGGCCCGCCTCGTGAGGTCGAGGGCGGCCCCAAGGAGCAGCCGAGCCAGGAACTGGTCGACAGCGCGGCGGCCGAGATCGCGAAGATCCTGGAGGAGGCCAACGAGACCGACCGGATCGCCGCGCGGGCGCTGCGCAAGCACGCCCAGAGCAAGTACGACTTCGACGAGAAGGGCTACAGCGGGCTCAAGGACGCCGACCGCCAGCAGGGTATCGAGGACGCCGACGCGATGGTCAAGCTCGCCGGCAAGGGCGACCAGTTGACGGACACGGAGCTGAAGCGGTTCAACGAGATCGCGAAGTACCACCGCGACAATCCGGCCTTCGCCGAGCGGTTCGCGACCAAGCTGGGCCCCGACGGCACCCTCGAGTTCTGGCGCAGCATCGCCGACCCGGGGCAGGGACGCACGCCCGAACCGGGCAGCGACCGCGCGAAGATCCTCGCCAAGGTCCAGGACAATCTCGGCATCACTCTCGCCAACGCCAGCCGGTCCGATTCCCCTGAGATGCAGCAGTGGAAGGACCGGATGATCGAACTGGGCGACGACCACATCAAGTCCAGCAGCGGCATCCCCAGCGCCCCGTACGGCTTCAAGGTCCTCGGCCCCCTGATGACCGAAGGAAAGTGGGACACCGACTTCCTCAACAAGTACGGCACCCGGCTGCTCGAGTTCGAGCGCAAGTCGGACGACCCCGTACTGGGCGGCCCGGGCCAGCTCTGGAACAGCCACTGGGACCCGGCGCAGCTCTCCTACCCGCCCGGCGCCACCAAGCCGGATAGCGACCCGGTCGCCGACCTGATGGAAGCACTCGGCCACAACCCCGAGGCCTCCCTCGAGTTCTTCGACGGATCGTCCGGCAAGGGTGATGACGCGATGAGCAACTGGGACTACCTCGTCGAGAAGGGTGGCGAGGGCGCGCGCGAGTGGCCGACCGACGAGGACGGCAAGACGACCGGCTTCAAGAACCTCGGCCACGCCCTGGAAGCGGGGACGCTCGGGTACGCGTACGACGACAAGACCCCGTCGATCCCGCCCCTCGACAGCGCGGACGCCATCGCCGCCCGCGAGGAGCGCACCCTCCTCATGGACCGGGTCGTGGACCACTACAAGTCGGCCGACGTGATCGACAAGCAGGACGGCATCCGCGACAGCCTGGCCAACATGGCGGCCGGCCACATCGACAGCCTCAACTACTCCATGGCCGACTGGGGCGGCACCGGAGCAGCCTCGGGCAGGGACGGTCTGTACAACTCCGAGGAGCAGCGCCTGCGCGACTTCGGTGAGACGGGCAGCATGAACTTCCTGCGGGCGCTGGCCTCCGACGAGGGCTCGTACGAGACGGTCGCCACCGCCCAGCAGGTGTACGGGACGAGTTCGATGGCCGCCCAGGGCAACCAGTCGGACGCGCTGGACGCCGGTGTGAACAGCGCGAGGATGCACGGTCTGCTGGACCAGGCCCGGGCCGAAGCGATCGGCAAGGAGTTCGCCGATGACAAGGACCAGCGCAATCTCGAGCTGGAGAAGCAGGGCGAGTGGCGCAAGTTCGCGGCAGAGGCCGCGGTCGGCGTGGGCGTCGGTGCGGCCACCGCGCTGATCGTCCCCACCGGCCCGCTGGCGATGGTCGCCGTGCCGCTGGCCATCGAGACGGTCGGCGGGGCCATCAACACGCAGGTCTCCACGGACACCATGCAGTGGCTGAAGGACCACGAGTTCGACAACTTCGACGACTCGGTCGCGGGCATCGACAAGGCGAAGTACGACGGAAGCAGGAACGCCATGACGCCGCTCCTGAACTACGCCGAGGCGCAGGGAATGAGTGACGACGACATCCGGAGACTGGCCGAGCGTGCGGAGGGCCGGTACAACGACGGCGGCCGGCTCGGCGGCACAGAAGCGGCGCGGGGGTGGTGATGGTGCGACGGCAGTTCACCGCGGCCGCGGTGGCCGTCGTCCTGCTCGGTGCGGCTGCCTGCACCGCCGGCGAGGACGGCGACACGCAGGAGCCGCCCCCGGCCACCGCCGGCGCTTCCGCCTGCGCCGAGCTGCTGGGCGACTCCGGCACTGCGTGGCTGAAGGAGCACACGGGCGGCAAGGCCCGCCCTGAGGCGGGCGACGATCTGGAGAAGGCGCGTTCGCTGTTCCACCGGCAGGTGGGGAACTGGGGCCCCGGCGACAGCGGAGCCCGGACGTTCCTCCGGGCGGACCTCTGCCGGGCGACCGGCGGCGCCGGGTTGTTCGAAGTGCGGTACGGGCCCTCCTACTTCCCCTTCGACGAGCCCTTCGACAAGGCGTCGGACGTCAGCCCGGCGCAGACCGTGACCGAGGTCAACCCCGACGTCAGGCTGGTCCATGGCGAGGACGCCGACGGAGCGACTCGCTACCGCGTGTACGTGCGGTGCAAAGTCGCCGGCACACCCGCGCAGCAGGAGAGCGAGGTCCCGATCGAGGGACTGATGACGGACACGCTCACGGGTGACACCGACGCCCGGGTACATCTCACGCATCTGCTGCACTCCGCCAAGGTCGTGGCGGACGCCTTCGACTGTGCGAACAAGCCGGTGGTACCCGAGGAACCGCCTGCCCCTTCCGCGTAACGACGTGGACCCGGCGCCGCACCGCGGCGGTCAGACGTGGGCGCTGCCGCCGTCCTTCGCCATCGCCTCGGCGATCCGGCGGTTGGTGGCCTGCCAGACGTCCTCGGGGACCTTCGGCAGGACGTCGTCCCAGAGCGGCAGGCAGGTGCCGCGCATCTGCATCATGCCCTCCGGCCTGGCGAACAGGAACATGTGCAGATGCGCGCCGCCGTCGCCCCACTTGTTGACGTGGACCCGGGCGACACCGCCCAGCGACTTGATGGCACGTTCCACCCGCTGGAGCATCCCGCCCAGCTCGGCCGCCCGCTCCGGTGGCAGTTCGTGCAGGTCGTAGTGGCCGCGCGGCTGGAGCAGTACGGTCGCGGGGAGGGCACCCGGTTCCTCGTCGGCGCTGAGCCGCCAGTGTGCGTCCGTCCACAGGAACTCGGTGTCCGGGCTCCCGCAGGCCGCACACTCCTCGGCCCCCGCCTCACCGTGACGCGGGGGCTCCGGCAGCATCGGCTCGTCCAGCACCTTGATCCTCAGATCCCCCTCGTAAGGAAAGACCTCCCAGAACGGTATGCCCTCGGACGGGAACGGGATGCGCTCCCCGATGGGCAACCGCCTGACGTACGCGCTCGGTTCAACAGTCATGGCCGCAGCTTCGCACACGGTCACGGTCTCGGACCGTACGGTTCACTGGTCGCGGCGGTGCACCGTCGTCACCGTCACCGCGGCCGCCGCGAGCGCCCAGAGCGCGTACACGGTCCACGCCCCGCCGGTCGTCCACGGGTAAGGGGACCGCGCCCGGGTCGTACGCGCTGTCGCCGAGGCGCATCCAGGCGACGTAGGGCATGGCGTGCGCGAGGACGGCCGACCACTGGCGGTCCTCGTCGAGGACCAGGGGAAGCAGCAGCAGGAGCAGGACGCTGCAGACCACCGCGCCCGCGCCGTGCCGGATCAGTGTGCCGAGCGCCGCCCCGACGAGTGCGGCCACCGGGGCGAGCAGCGCCGAGGCGATGACCAGGCGCAGTGCGCCCGGGTGGTCGAGGGTGACGCCGGCGTCCTCGGTGGACAGGATCGCCTGGGTGGCGGCGAACGACACCGCGCCGACGACCGCGCCGAACACGGCCATGACCGTCGCGACGACACAGACCTTGGCCACCATCACCGACCGGCGGGCGGGGACGGCCGCGAACGTGGTGCGGACGAGCCCGGTGCTGTACTCGCCGGTGACGGCGAGCGCGCCGAACGCGCCGGCCGCCAGCATCATCACCGTGCCCGCGTCGGTGGTGAAGGCGTGCATCAGCGGGATGCCGTCGGCGATGAACCGCTCAGCGTATCCGGGGTCGCCCTCCGGCCAGTACCGGACGTTGTCCCAGGCCTTGCCCGCGTTGAACGCGAGGACCGCCGACGCCGCGACCAGCAGGCTCCAGCCGGTGGAGCGCAGCGACCAGAGCTTGAGCCACTCTGCGGCAGCCAGGTCCACGAAGCGCGCGCGGGGATCCGCCGCGGGGTGTGCGAGTGCGGTCGTCATCGGGTCTCTCCTGCCGCGTACTCGACGCTGTCGGCGGTGAGTTGCATGAAGGCGTCCTCCAGTGATGCGCTGCGGGTGGTGATCTCGTGCAACAGGATCCGGTGGTCGAGGGCGAGTTCACCGACGCGTGCCGCCGTCGCCCCGGTGACCCTCAGCACGTCGCCGTCCGCGCGGACGGTCGCGCCCTCCCCGGTGAGCAGGGCGGCCAACCGGCCGCCGTCCACGGCACTGGCCTGGTGCGCGGGCCTGGTCTTCACGTTCCTCGTCCGGCTCCGGCTGCCGGGCGAGGAGGAGCCCCTGGTGCCGGCCGGAGTGGTCTTCTACCGCTGGGACGGCCTGACCTTCCTTGCGTTGGCGACTGCCTTGGCACTGGACGGCAGCCGTCTGCTGAGCCGCCGGCCGCTCGCCGCGGTCGGCCGGCTGCTGGCCGCTGCCGTGCTGGGGACGATTCCGCTGAGCGTGGGCGAGATCCCGCTGGCCCAGTTCCTGGCCGTCGATGTCGCGTTGTACTTCGTCGCTGCCGCCCGGTCGCGCCGGACCAGCCATATCGCCGCCACCATGGCGCTCGCAGTGCTGGCCGGCTTTCTGGCCACGCGGTGGCTGAGCGGCTGGAACACGGGCACCTCCGCCGAGCTGGCGGTTGCCCTGACGGCTGTCGTCGCTTGGCTCATGGGCACGTCCGCCCACGAGTCCCGGGCCCACGCGGAGCAACTGCGCGAGCGCAGCACGGCCCAGGCGGTCACCGACGCACGGCTGCGCATCGCAAGGGAGTTGCACGACATGGTCGCCCACAGCATCGGCATCATCGCCCTCCAGGCGGGTGCGGCCCGGCGCGTCATCGACAGCCGGCCCGAGCGGGCGAAGGAGGCGCTGGGCGAGGTGGAGAGCACCGGCCGGAAGACGCTGGCGGGGCTGCGGCGGATGCTCGGCGCGCTCCCCGAGGCGGAGTCCGTCGACGGCGGCCGGCGGGACGGGCCGAACGGGACGCCGGGGCTCGCGGACCTGGAGGAGCCGGCGGCCGCGACCACGGCGGCGGGTGTCCGGCGTGCCCCGTCTGCTCTCCAAACTCGATGCCAGGGACCGGGTGCGGCTGGTCATCATCGCGTACGAGCCGGGTCTGGTGTCGGCGTCCGGATGAGCTCGGGCCGCCGATGGGAGGGGCGGATGTGCATTCGGGTGGCCCCGGATGCCAGGATGAAATAATGGCCAACAACGTTTTCTTCGACATCACCATCAACAACGAGCCTGCGGGCCGGATCGTCTTCGAGCTCTTCGACGACGTGGTCCCCCGTACCGCCAAGAACTTCCGCGAGCTCGCCACGGGCGAGCACGGCTACGGCTACGAGGGCTCCTCCTTCCACCGCGTCATCCCCGACTTCATGCTCCAGGGCGGCGACTTCACCGCCGGCAACGGCACGGGCGGCCGCAGCATCTACGGTGAGAAGTTCGCCGACGAGAACTTCCAGCTCAAGCACACCAAGCCCGGCCAGCTCTCCATGGCCAACGCGGGACCGAACACCAACGGCTCGCAGTTCTTCATCACGACCATCGTCACCGACTGGCTCGACAACAAGCACGTCGTCTTCGGCGAGGTCGTCGAGGGCATGGACGTCGTGAAGAAGATCGAGGGCCTGGGCTCGCGCTCCGGCACCCCCTCGGCCAAGATCACCATCGCCAAGTCGGGCGTCGTCGGAGCCTGACCCCTCCGCATACGCGACAGGGCCCGTCGGCGCGTGCCGACGGGCCCTGTGCCGTTCACCTCACGCCTCGTCCGGCTCCAGACGCAGCGAGATCGAGTTGATGCAGTACCGCTGGTCGGTCGGGGTCGGGTAGCCCTCACCCTCGAAGACGTGCCCCAGGTGCGATCCGCACCGCGCGCACCGCACCTCGGTGCGGACCATGCCGTGGGAGTTGTCGGGGACCAGTTCGACCGCGTCCGTGTCCTTCGGGTCGTAGAAGGACGGCCAGCCGCAATGGGACTCGAACTTGGTGTCGGAGCGGAACAGCTCCGCACCGCACGCCCGGCACGAGTAGACGCCGGCCGTCCTGGTGTCCGTGTACTCGCCGACGAAGGCGGGCTCGGTCCCTGCCTGGCGCAGCACCGCGTACTCGCCCGGGGTCAGTTCCGCACGCCACTGCTCGTCCGGCTTCTCGACGTCGTACGCCATGAAACGCGCCTCCTCAGCTCGACAGGCGGGCCAGGATGTCCGGACCGAGGTCCGTGACGTCGCCCGCGCCCATGGTGAGAACGAGATCGCCGGGCTTCGCCATTCCCGCGATCACCTGGGGGACGGCGGCCTTGTCGCCGACGGCGGTCACGTCCGCGCCGGCGGCGCGCGCCGCGTCGGTGATCAGCTCGCTGGTGATGCCGGGGATCGGGTCCTCACGGGCCGGATAGATGTCGAGGACGACCGAGGCGTCGGCGAGGGCCAGTGCCTGGCCCATCTCGGTGCCCAGTTCCTGGGTGCGTGAGAAAAGGTGGGGCTGGAAGACGACCAGCAGCCGGGATCCGGCCGCCGCGCCGCGCATGGCCTCGAGGTCCGCGGTCATCTCCGTCGGGTGGTGCGCGTACGAGTCGATGACCTGGACGCCCGCCGCCTCGCCCTTGAGCTGAAGGCGGCGCTTGACGCCGGTGTAGGCGCCGATCGCGGAGGCCAGGTTGTGCGCCGGGATGCCGAGGGCGACACCGGCGGCGAGTGCGGCCACCGCGTTGAGCGCGTAGTGGCGGCCGGGGACGGAGACCGTGAAGGTGAGCAGACGGCCGTCCAGCAGCACGGTGACCTCGCTGGTCAGCCCGCGCGGGGTGATCTTGTGGACGCGGACGTCCGCGGTCTCCGACTCGCCATAGGTGACGATCTTCACCGAGGAGCGGTCGCGGACCTTGCCCGTGAGTTCGACGGCTCCGGCCTGGTCGGCCGAGATCACCAGCGTGCCGCCAGGGACGATCTTGCCGGCGAAGGTCTCGAAGGATTCGTAGATCTCGTCCATCGAGGCGTAGTTGGCGTGATGGTCCAGCTCCACGTTGAGGACGATCGCGACCTCGGGGTCGTACTTCTGGAAGCTGCGGTCGCTCTCGTCCGCCTCCGCCACGAAGATGTCGCCGTCGCCGTGGCGCGCGTTGGTGCCGGGCCCGTCGAGGTCACCGCCGATCGCGTACGAGGGGTCGAGGCCCAGTTCGGTCAGGGCGACGGCCAGCATCGACGTCGTGGTGGTCTTGCCGTGGGTGCCGGCGACGGCGATCGAGCGCAGGCCGGTCATCAGGGAGGCGAGCGCGTCGGAGCGGTGCACGACGGGCACGGACAGCTCGGCCGCGCGCACCAGCTCCGGGTTGTCGGCGCGGATGGCGCTGGAGACGACGACGCTGGTGGCGTCGTCGGCGAGGTGCTCCGCCGCGTGCCCGATGTGCACGGTGACACCGAGCGCACGCAGGGCCTCGGCGGTCGCCGATTCCTTCGCGTCGCTGCCGGCGACCTTCGCGCCGCGCCGGGCGAGGATCTTGGCGATGCCCGACATGCCGGCTCCGCCGATGCCGATGAAGTGCGGGCGTTCCATCGCGCCAGGGACGGCGGGTGCCATGGTCTTCTCTCCCCAAGATGTACGACTACGTGCGGCTGCCCACCCTATTGCCTGCGGCCCTCCGCTCCGGACCCGCTCGCCGCTCACTCGCTGTGCGCGAAGAGCTTGAGCACCGGCACGCCCACCTTGTGCCTGGCTCTGGAGGCCCAGTCGCGGTGGAAGAACTCCTCCACGTAGTGCGGCTCGGTCAGGACGATCACCTCGTCGGCGTCCGCCTCGTCGACCACCGACTTCAGCTTGTCCAGCGGGTGGTCCTCCACCAGGTGGCCGACCGCCTCGCAGCCGGCCGCGCGCAGGGCCGCCAGCGAGTGTTCCAGTGCGCGCTGCGCGGGCGCCTTGGCCTCCGCACCCTCGGGCTCTTCGCCCTCCCGTACCGCGTCCTTCAGATCGCCGATCGCCACATCGTCGATGGCGCGCAGCAGTACGTCGGCCTGATCACCACGCGGCTGCATCAACACGATGAAAGAGGCGCCTTCCTCGCCGTGCAGCGTGGTGACGAATTCCACGTCCTCCGAGGTCAGGGGCTTCTCGATCATCAATACGCTTGTGAACACCTCAGGAGCCCTTCTGCGGAAACTGCGGAAACCGTCCTTCCCCGTGCCCGCACGGGGTGCGCAATCAAGTGTGCCCGTCGGACGCTAAGCGGAACGGAAGATTCCGCTAATTGCCCGAAGTCGCTTCCGGAGCCGATCCGGAAGACACCGGCTCAGAGCCGCCGGTACCGCGTGAACAGGAAGCCCGCCTCCTCCAATACGGAATCCAGTGCGAACCGTGCGGGATCCGGCAGCGCCGGTCCCCCTGCGATGCGCTGGGCGTCCCCCACCGTCATCGTCGGCGACACCGTCAGGCACAGCTCATCCAGTACCCCGGCGGCGGCGAACTGACCCAGCATTCTCGGGCCGCCCTCCGTCAGCAGCCGCACAAGGCCGCGCTCCGCGAGCGCGTGCACCGCCCTGGCCGGTTCGACACCCGGCCCGTCACCCGCGACGACGACCTCCGCTCCGGCCCGCTCCGCCGCCCGCACGCGCTCCGGCGAGGCCGCCGCTCCGGTCAGCAGCAGCGTCGGCACCAGCGGCTCGGTGAACAGCGGCAGCGAGAAGTCGAGATTGAGCGAGGCGCTGATCACGGCGATCGCCGGGGCGGGGCTCTGGCCCGACGCGGCCCTGCGCCCGGCGAAGGCATCACGGGCGCGGGCGGGCCGGTAGCCCTCCGTGCGCACCGTCTCCGCACCCACCACCACGGCGTCGGCCAGGCCCCGCAGGGTTCCGAAGATCCGCATATCGGCGTCGGAGGAGATCGGCTGCGAGCGGCCCTCGTGCTGGGCCGCGCCGTCGAGGGAGGAGACCATGTTGGCCCGCAGCCACACGCCGGCGCCGGCGCTCCGCGCCTCGGCCGGCCCGTGCCCGGGGCTGCCGTGGGCACCCCCCTCGCCACCCGCGGCGGGCCCCCGCTCGGGATACGCGTAGGCGTCGGCAAGGTCGTCCAGCGACCACTCCCGGTCGGCGGCCGCGGTTGTCTGGTCGGTCACAGGGAACAGGCGTCGCATACGGTGCAGTCTGGCACGCGGACCCGCCCCCGCCGGGGCAGCCGGGGCCCCGGCCAAGATCAGCGGAGCAGGCCCTTAGAGTTGGTTACTGTGCCGACCAGCCCGATGACCGAAGCCGCTCCCCTGTCCCTCTGCGCCCGCGAGCCGCACGTCCCGGCCGACCGCCTGGTCGCCGAGATGGTGCCGCCGCCGCGCTTCGACTCGGTCCGCTTCGAGACGTACGTGCCCGACCCGAACCAGCCCAGCCAGACCGAGGCGGTCAAGGTGCTGGACGACTTCGCCGCGGGCCTCGGCACGGCGCACCGGGCCGTCGGCGGGAAGCGACGCTGGTTCGCCAGGAAGGCCGCGGCGGCTCCGGCCGGTCCCCGCGGCGTCTATCTCGACGGCGGGTACGGCGTCGGCAAGACGCACCTGCTCGCATCGCTGTGGCACGCCACCCCGGCGGACCCCGCGCTCAAGGCGTTCGGCACGTTCGTCGAGCTGACCAACCTGGTCGGGGCGCTCGGCTTCCAGCAGACCGTGCAGACCCTGAGCGGGCACCGGCTGCTGTGCATCGACGAATTCGAACTGGACGATCCGGGCGACACCGTCCTCGTCTCCACGCTGCTCGGAAGGCTCGTCGACGCCGGTGTGGCACTGGCGGCGACCTCGAACACGCTGCCGGGCAAGCTCGGCGAGGGACGTTTCGCGGCCGCCGACTTCCTGCGGGAGATCCAGGGCCTGTCCGCGCACTTCCGCCCGCTGCGGATCGACGGCGAGGACTACCGTCACCGCGGGCTCCCGAAGGCCCCTCCCCCGTACTCGGACGAGCAGGTCACCAAGGCCGCGTACGCCACGAAGGACGCGTCCCTGGACGACTTCCCCAATCTGCTGGAGCATCTCGCGAAGGTGCACCCCAGCCGCTACGGAGCCCTGACCGACGGTCTGCGGGCCGTGTGCCTCACCGACGTCCGGCCCGTGCCCGACCAGTCGACCGCACTGCGGCTGGTCGTGCTCGCCGACCGGCTCTACGACCGGGAGGTGCCGGTGCTCGCCTCCGGCCTGCCGTTCGACAAGCTCTTCAGTGACGAGATGCTGAACGGCGGCTACCGGAAGAAGTACTTCCGGGCGATCTCCCGGCTCACCGCGCTGGCACGCGACGCGAAGGCCTTGGTGGCGCAGTAGGTTTGGGGCCGTAACCCGATCTGAAGGGAACCATCATGGCCACCACGCGTCAGGCTCACACCGTCTGGGAAGGCAGTCTCCTCGAGGGCAAGGGTGTCGTCACCCTGGACTCGTCCGGCATCGGCGAGTACCCGGTCACCTGGGCCGCCCGGACCGAGCCCGCCGAGAGCGGCAGGACCAGCCCGGAGGAACTGATCGCGGCCGCTCACTCGAGTTGCTTCAACATGGCCTTCTCGCACGCCCTCGCCGGCGCCGGCAACCCGCCGGCCCGCCTGGAGACCAAGGCCGAGGTGACCTTCCAGCCCGGTGAGGGCATCACCGGCATCCACCTCACCGTCGAGGGCCAGGTCCCCGGCCTCGACGAGGCCGCTTTCGTCAAGGCCGCCGAGGACGCCAAGGCGAACTGCCCGGTCAGCCAGGCCCTGACCGGCACGACGATCACCCTCTCGGCATCACTCGTCTAACACACCGACACCTCGAGGCACAGGGGCCCGCACGGTTACATGTCGGGTTTTCTGCGTGATACACACGTGCGGGTCACCTGTCCTCCCCCATCGCCCTCGGCATGGGGGTGCCCCCAACAGGGAGTTGCCTCATGTCCGCAACACGACGTCAAGTCCTGGCCGGAAGCGGTGCGCTCGGCGCCGGGATTCTCTTCAGCGGTGCGTTCTCCGAGCTGTTCGCCGGCACCGCGGCCGCCCGTGGACACGCCGGATACGGCCCGCTCGTCCCCGATCCCGACGGTCTGCTCGATCTGCCCAGAGGCTTCCGCTACAAGGTCCTGTCCCGTGAGGGCGAGCCACTGCTCTCCGGCGAAGGACCGGTCCCCGGCAACCACGACGGCATGGCCGCGTTCGCCGGCCGCCGCGGACGGACCCACCTGGTCCGCAATCACGAGAACCGGCACACCGGCAGGATCGGCGTGCCCACCGTCCCGGGCCTGACCTACGACCCCGCGGCCAAGGGCGGCTGCACGGTGCTCGAACTGGACAGCCGGGGCGAGGTCCGTTCCGAGCGGGTCGCCGTCGCCGGCACGGCCGTCAACTGCGCGGGCGGGCCCACGCCTTGGAACACCTGGCTGACCTGTGAGGAGAACGAGGACCGGGCCGGCACCAACGGCTACACCAAGGACCACGGCTTCATCTTCGAGGTCGACGGCGCCGATCCGCACCGCACCGGCGCCGTGCCGCTCACCGCGATGGGCCGCTTCCAGCACGAGGCGATCGCCGTCGACCCGCGGACCGGCATCGTGTACGAGACGGAGGACGCCTTCCAGCGCCCCTTCGGCCTCTTCTACCGTTTCCTGCCCAACAAGCCGTTGGGCGGCACCGGTTCGTTCCGCGCGGGCGGCGCACTCGAGGCGATGCGGGTGCCCGGCGTGCCGGACCTGTCCGGGATCCAGGAGACCGGCGCCTCGTACGACGGGGTCGAATGGGTGCCCGTACCGGACAGCCAGGCGAAGGAGACGCCCATCAGGCTCCAGGACTTCGGGCCGAAGGGCATCACCCACGCGCAGAAGCTGGAAGGTTGCTACTGGGGCGGGAAGTCGGTGTACTTCGTGTCCAGTTACGCCCGCAGCTCGGAAGGGTCCGCCGGCGACCACTACGGTCAGGTGTGGAAGTACGAGCCGCACCGGCGGCGCCTCACCCTGGTCATCGTCTTCGGCCCCGACACGGACATCCAGTTGCCCGGCGAGTCTCCTGACAACATCTGCCTGGCGCCCAGCGGCGGCCTGATGGTGTGCGAGGACGGCGGCGGCGAACAGCATGTGTACGGCGTCACCCGGCGCGGCCGGGTCTACCCGGCGGCCAGGAACGCCCAGAACATCGGTACACCCGAGGAGCCCGAGTACGGCGAGTTCGCCGGCGTCGCGTTCTCGCCGGACGGGGAGACGATGTACGTGAACTGCTACACGCCCGGCACGACGTTCGCGGTCACCGGACCGTGGTCCTGACCGGCACGGCCCCGGGGCCCGCGCGGGACTGAGGTCCGCCGAAGTCAGTCCGGTGGCGGCAAGGGCTGTTCGGTCCACAGGACCTTGCCGCCGCCGGCGTAGCGGGTGCCCCAGTTCCCGGCGAGTTCCGAGACGATGAACAGCCCCCGCCCGCCCTCGTCGACCGTGCGCGCGTGGCGCAGGTGCGGGGAGACCGAACTGGCGTCGTGCACCTCGCAGGTGAGCGTGTCGCCGCGGATGATCCGCAGTCGCAGCGGAGGCGTTCCGTAGCGCACGGCGTTGGTCACCAGTTCGCTGACGATCAGCTCGGTGCCGAAGGCCGTCTCGTCGTCGACGCCCCAGGCGCCGAGGAGATCTCGGGCGAAGGTCCTGGCGAGGGCGGGTGCCGTCGGCTCGTGCGGCAGTTCCGACTCGGCCACATGGTCCGCGACGACACTGCCCGTACGCGCGAGAAGGAGCGCGATCCCTTCGGGGCCCGCGTCCGCGGGCAGGGTGTAGGCGACGGCGTCGCAGAGTTCGGCGAGTTCGTGGTCCGGATGGGCGAGCGCCTTCCTGGCGGGCCTCGCGAGGGTCCCGTCGTTATCGAGCCCGCCGGTGTAGAAGGCGAGCAGGCTGCCCTCTTCGACGGTGACGGTGGTGACCGGGCACGGCGCGGTGTCGAAGGAGCCGAGCATCGGCCCCTCGGCCACGTCGGGTGTCGACGCGCTGCCGTCCGGGCGGACGACGAGCGGCGCCGGGTGTCCGGCGCGGGCGACTGCGCAGACGCGGGTGAAGGGGTCGTACACGGCGTATGTGCAGGTGGCCGTCAACGGCTGCCGGTGCAGCGGGTCCCCCGGCGGCAGCGCCGCGCGTTCCCGGGCCAGCCGGTCGGCGGTGTCGTTGAGCCTGGCCAGCAGTTCGTCGGGCTCGAGGTCCAGCGCGGCCAGCGCGTTGATGACCATACGCAGCTGGCCCATCGCCGCAGCCGCCTGGATCCCCTCCCCGCTGACGTCGCCCACGACCAGCGCCGTCCGGGCCCCGGACAGGCCGATGGTGTCGAACCAGCAGCCGCTCTTGTGCCCGGACAGGTACAGGTGCGCGGTCTCGACGGCCGGTCCCGCGGCGGTCTTCGGCGGCAGCAGTCGGCGCTGGACGGTGGAGGCGACGGTGTGGTCGTACTCGTACCTGCGGGCGTTGTCGATGCTGAGCGCGGTGTGGGCGGCCAGGCTGAGCACCAGCGTCCGGTCCGCCTCCTCGAAGGGCTCGGCGTCCTCGCACCGGTAGAGGGTGACCAGCCCGAGCGGGGCGCCGCGCACCGACAGCGGCGCCACGATCATGGAGCGGGCGCCGGACGCGCGGATCGCCCGGGCCAGGCCGGGGTCCGCCCGCAGCCAGGGCGCGTCGCGGTCGAGGGCGATGAGGCGCGGCTGGAAGTCGGCGAGCACCCTGCCGTACGGAGTGAGGTCGGACAGACCCCGTATGTCGCCCACGGGCCGCGCCGGGACGGCGGTCTCGTCGCGACTGCGGAAGGCGGCGCGCCGGAGCGGGACGTCCCGTTCCGGCGGCCCGGGTAGGGGGACGCTGCCGCGCAGCACGTCGTCCAGCACGTCGACCACGGCGATGTCGGCGTACGCCGGCACGACGGCCGAGGCGAACGCCTCCGCCGTCGCCGTCACGTCCAGCGTCCGGCCCACGGCCTCCCGCACCGCGGCGAGGGCCGCCTTGCGCCTGCCGGCCTTCTCACGCTGGGTTACATCGGCCATGCAGGCCAGCACCCGCCCGAGTGAACGGCCGCGGGAGTCCTCGAGGCGGTACGCCTGCATGAGGAAGCGGCGCACGGGGCCCTCGTCGTCGACACGGCGCCCGCGGAACACCTGTTCCGTAGCGGGCCTGCCGCTGATCAGTACTTCCCGGAGCAGGCGCTGTGCCGCGTGGGGTTCGTCGAGCCGGTAGACGTCCGTGAACGGTCGGCCCAGGAAGGCGCCCCCGATGTCCCCCGCCGCGTCCGGGCCGTCGGCCCGGACCACGGTGAGCTGGTCGTCGAGCACATGAAGGGCACCCGCCGATCTGGCGAGCAGCACCTCCAGAAGGGCCGCGGCAAGCGTGTCCTGCGCGGGTGCGGCGTGGTTCGGGGCGTCGGCATCCGACATGGTTTCACCACCTTCGGACGCTGCTCACGACGGCGCGGTCTGCTGTGCGGGTCCGGTCACGCCAAGCTATGCGCAATCACGGGGCCGAGCACCTTTTCCCGCCCTTTCCAGCATGCGCCGTGGCCGCAGGGGGCGGTCACGGCGCCGCGGGGACCGCGGGGTCCGACCAGGGGTGATCACGCGTGGTGACCGAACGGTGTCACTCGACGACGATCTCGACCGGCAGGTTTCCGCGGGTGGCCTTCGAGTAGGGGCAGTACGCGTGGGTCTTCTTCAGCAGTTCCTCGCCGGCCTCGCCCTGGAGGTGGTCGGGAAGCTCGACACGCATGATCACGGACAGACCGAAACCGCCGTCGGTGTCCTTGCCGATGCTGACCTCGGCGGTCACGGAGGCGTCCTTGACGTCGATCTTCTCCTGGCGGCCTATGGCGCCCATGGCGCTGGCGAAGCAGGCGGCGTACCCGGCGGCGAAGAGCTGCTCGGGGTTGGTGCCCTGTCCGTTGCCGCCGAGGGCCGCGGGGAAGGCGAGCGGAAGGTCGATCTGACCGTCGGAGCTGACGGCACGGCCCTCGCGGCCGTTGGCGGTGGCGACAGCGGTGTAGATGGCGTCCATGGGGTGCATCCCTCTTCGTCGTGGTCGGGAACCGATGACCCAAATCAAAGCACACAATTAAATTGAGCACAACTTAATTGGTCGCCGCTTGGTAGGGTGAGGGCATGGAGAAGAAGACACTGGCGGACGTCCCGGACGAGGACTTCCTCCGCCTCGAACACCAGATCTGCTTCTCGCTGCACGCCGCGTCCCGGGCGTTCAACGGCGTGTACCGCACGGCCCTGAAGGACCTCGGCCTCACGTACCCGCAGTACCTGGTGATGCTGGTCCTCTGGGAACACGGCGAACTGCCCGTCAAGGAGATCGGCGAACACCTGCGCCTGGACTCCGGGACGCTGTCCCCCCTGCTGAAACGCCTCGAAACGTCGGGCTACGTGGAACGCCGGCGCAGCATCGAGGACGAACGCTCGGTGACGGCCCGGCCGACGGAGGCGGGGCGCGCGCTGCGCGAGAAGGCACTCGGGATGCCGCGGCGGATCGCGGAGGCGACGGGACTGACGCCGGCACGGATCCGCGCGCTGCGCGAGGAGCTGGACGCACTGACGCGGACGCTGGACGCGGCGGGTGCGTAACCGGGGGCTCCCTCCCGGTCCCCGGGCCACGAACGCCGGCCGGGCCGAAGTTGCTGGGCAACCTCGGCCCGGCCGGCGGCCCGGGTCCGGGAAAGGGACGGGTGGGGAACACGCCCCGCGCGGCGGGCCCGACCCGCGTCCCCCTACTTCACCGACCCTGCCATCACCCCCTGCACGAAGTGCCTCTGGAACGCGAAGAAGACGACCAGCGGTACCACCAGCGACAGGAACGCCCCCGGCGCCAGCACCCCGATGTTGCTGCCGAACTGCCGCATCTGGGACTGCAGCGCCACCGTCAGCGGCTGCGACTCGCTGTCCGCGAAGAGCAGCGCGACGAGCATGTCGTTCCAGACCCAGAGGAACTGGAAGATCGCCAGGCTCGCGAGGGCCGGGCGGCCCAGCGGCAGGACGAGGCGGGAGAAGATCCGCCACTCCCCGCCGCCGTCCATCCGCGCCGCCTCCAGCATCTCCCTCGGGATCTCCGCGAAGTAGTTGCGCAGCAGGAAGATGGCGAACGGCAGCCCGTACGCGACGTGGAAGAGGATGACGCCCGCGACCGTGCCGAACAGGCCCACCGCGCCGAAGAGCTTGGCCACCGGCAGCAGACCGATCTGCACCGGCACGACCAGCAGGCCGACGACCACGAGGAAGACCGCGTCACGGCCGGGGAAGTCCAGCCAGGCGAAGGCGTATCCGGCGAGCGCCGCTATGCCGACGACCAGCAGGGTGGCGGGGACCGAGATCAGGACGGTGTTCCAGAAGGCGCCGGCGATGCCGGAGTCCTCGAAGAGCGCGGTGTAGTTGTCGAGGGAGAGCTGCGCGGGGTCGGTGAGCGCCGTCCACCAGCCGTCGGACGCGTTGTCGCGTTCTGACCGCAGGGAGGAGAGGAACAGTCCCGCCAGCGGGGTGATCCAGATGAGTGCGACGACGATCAATACGGCCTGGACGGCTCCGCTGCCCAGCCATTTCGCGAGCCGGCCTTGGCGGCGGGGGCGTCCGGGCGGGGAGGGCCGGACGGGACGGGCCGCGGCGGCCCGATCCGTGGGCGGGCGCTCGACGGTGGTGCGGGCGCTCATGATCGGCTCCTTCTGAAGCGCCGGACGTTGAAGATCATGGCCGGTACGACCAGCAGGAGCAGCAGGACGCTCAGGGCACTGCCGAGCCCCTGGTCGTTGCCGCCGCCGAACGACACCAGCCACATCCGGGTGGCCAGCACATTGGCCTCTTCCTGGACCGGTCCGGGCGCGATGATGTAGACGAGGTCGAAGACCTTCATCACGTTGATGACCAGCGTCACGAAGACGACCGTGAGCACCGGCGCCAGCAGCGGCACGGTGATCCTGCGGAAGATCTGGCCTTCGGTGGCGCCGTCCATCCGGGCCGCCTCCAGCGCGTCGCGCGGGATGGCGGCGAGCCCGGCGCCGATGAGCACCATCGCGAAACCGGTCCACACCCACAGGTAGGCGCCGATGATGGCCGGTGTGACGAGCGCCGGCCCGAGCCAGTTGACGCCCTGATAGGGCGCGGCGAAGTTCGACGCGGGCAGCCGGACGGTGTACTCGCCGTCGGCCAGGCCGTCGAAGCGGAAGGATCCGTCGGCGGTGGTGGTGGCCGTGGCGGCGACCTTGCCGTCGCGGACGGCTTCGACGGTCATGCCGGGCAGGCCCTTCTCCGCCGGATCGACCTTGCCCTGGGTGCCGCCGCCGCCCGGTACGAAGTCGAGGTAGGCGACGCCGCCGATCCCGTCCCCGCCGGCCGGGGCCTTGGCGGGCCGGGCGTCCGCGGGGACCGCGTCGGGCGCGACGCCGACGAAGCCGAGGCTGACCGGACTGCCGGGGCGGACGGTGTCCGCGGTGCTGTACGGGCCGCCCGCCTTTCCGGTGAGGCCCGACTGCTCGCGGACACGGGCGGTCGGGTAGGCGGCCGGGTCCTCGAACGCGTCGTGGGCGGCGACGACCACCGCGTTGAGGACGCCGCGGTCCGGGTTCTGCTCGTAGGCGAGCCGGAAGATGATGCCCGCGGCGAGGAACGAGACGGCCATGGGCAGGAAGAGCACCAGCTTGAAGGCGGTCGCCCAGCGGACCTTCTCGGTGAGTACGGCCAGCATCAGCCCGAGGCCGGTCAGCAGGACCGGCGCCACCACGACCCAGATGGTGCTGTTGCGGATGGCCTTGAGGGTGGCGGGGTCCTGGAAGATCTCCGTGTAGTTCGCCGCGCCGACGAACTGCTCGCCACTCGCGTCGAACAGGCTCCGTCCGACGGAGAAGAGGACGGGGTAGACGACCAGCGCACCGAGCAGCAGCACGGCCGGCAGGACGAAGAGGACCGCGAGGCGACGTTTTCTGCGCTGGGCCCGGCGCCGCGCGTCGAGCGCGGCGCCGGCCTTGGGAGCGCGGGCCCGGGGGGCCCGTTCCTTGAGGGTGTCGGCCATGGCGGCTGCCTCAGTTCCCGTACGCCTTGGCGGCCGCGGCCTCGAGCTTCGCCGCGGTGGCCTTCGGGTTCGACGGGTCGCGCAGGAAGTCCTGGAGGAGCTTCCACTCGCCGGCGCCCTTCGTACCGCCGAACGCGGCGGGCGCCTGGTCGGACATGTCGAAGCGGACCGAGTCGCCCGCCGCGACAAGGGATTCGGCGGTGGAGCGGGTGGTCTCGTCGCCGTAGGCGTCGAGACTGACGTCCTTGTTGGGCGACAGGAATCCACCGGCACCGGCCCAGATCTCGGCCGCCTCCGGGGTGGCGAGGAACTCCAGGAGCTTCATGCCGGCCTTGCTGTTCTTGCCGTCCTTCAGGACCACGGCGGCGTCGCCGCCGCTGACGACCGGGGCCTCGCCCCCGCCGACGGCGGGGAACGGGAAGAAGGCGGCGTCCTCACCGAGCTTGCGGCCGAACTCGTCCTTGGCTATGCCGCCGACGAAGTCCCCTTCGTAGACCATGCCCGCCTTGGGTTCGGGGCCGAAGACCTGCTCGACGGAGGACGGGAAGTCCGTCTGCAGCGCCGCCTTCGCGCCGCCCGCGACGAGCTGGTCGTCCTTGAACAGTTCACCGAGCGTGGTCAGTGCCGCCACGACGCTCTCGTCGGTCCACTTGAGCTCGTGGCGCGCGAGCTGGTCGTACTTCTCGGGTCCGGCCTGGGAGAGGTAGATGTTCTCGAACCAGTCGGTCAGCGTCCAGCCGTCCTCACCGGCGACGGAGAAGGCCGGCCGCCCGGAGTCGGCGAGTGTGCGGCCGGTCTTGAGGAGGTCCTCGTAGGTCTTGGGGGCGCTGACGCCGGCCTGGGTGAACGCCTCGGGGCTGTACCAGACGGTCGACTTGTGGGCGGCCTTGAAGTAGAGGCCGTAGTACGTCTTGTCGACGGTGCCGTAGTTCTTCCACACCGGGGCGAGGCCCGCGGTGGCCGTCTTCGCGGTCTTGTCGGAAAGCGGCTCGAGCCAGCCCTCCTTCGCGAACTGCTGAAGGACGCCGACCTGCGGCACCATCACGACGTCCGGTGCGTTGCCGCCCTCGATCTTGCTGCCGACGAAGGTTGAGACGTTGTCGCCGGAGGGCACGAAGACGGTCTTGGCTCCGGTCTTCTCGCTGAAGGCGTCCAGCACCTTCTTGAAGTTCTTCTGTTCGCTGCCGGTCCAGACGCCGGCCACGGTGACGGTCTGGCCGCTGAGCTCGCCGCCGCTCGCGGCTTTGGTGGTGCCGCCGCAGGCGGTGGCGCCGAGGGCGAGGCCGAGCACCGCAGAGGCGGCGGCCGTCGTGCGCCGGGTGGTGGTGCTGCCGATGCGTCGCATGGTGAGTCCTTCCGAGGGATGACGGGGATCAGGAAGCGGGGTGGTCGCCGGTCCACCAGGCGGCGGTCGCTCCGGGGAGCACACCGTCCGGGCAGGGACCGCTGGAGAGCAGGGGGGTTCCGGTCACGGGCGCGGGGACCGGCTCGGTGCCGAAGTTGACCGCGCAGATCAGGCCGTCGCCGCGGGCCATGGCGAGGACCTGCGGGGGCGCGTCCAGCCAGCGCAGCGTGCCTTCGCCCAGCTGCGGGAGGCTGCGGCGCAGTTGCAGGCCGTCGCGGTACAGGTGCCAGAAGGAGCGGGTGTCGGCCAGGGCCCGGTCGGTGGCGTGTTCCGCGAACCACTCGGGCTGCGGGAGCCACGGCCGGGCCCCGGCCACGCCCTGGCTGAAGCCGAACGGGGAAGCATGGCCGGACCAGGGCAGCGGGACACGGCAGCCGTCGCGGATGCGCTTGCGGCTGCCGGTGCGGTGGAAGATCGGGTCGGTGAGCACCTCGTCGGGCAGATCGAGCACCTCGGGCAGGCCGAGCTCCTCGCCCTGGTAGACGTAGGCGGCGCCTGGCAGCGCGAGCATCAGCAGGGCGGCGGCACGGGCGCGGGCGGCGCCGAGTCCGCTGGCCTCGACGCCGGGCTCGCCGGCGTAGCGGGTGACGGTGCGGACCTGGTCGTGGTTGTTGAGGACCCAGGTGACGGTCGAGCCGGTGCCGGCGATGTCGCGTATCGCCTCGTCGATCGTCGAGCGGAAGGCGTCGGCGTCCCAGGGGGCGGAGAGCAGGTCGAAGAAGAAGGCCTGGTGCAGCTCGTCGGGGCGGACGTACTCGGCGTGTTCCCGGGCGGTGGGTACGGAGACCTCGCCGACGAGCAGTCGGTCGTGGCCGTCACGGGCGGCGTACTCCTCGCACACCGACCGCCAGCGGCGCCACACGTCGTGGACCTCCGGCTGGTTCCAGGCCAGCGGATTGACCGAGTCGCGGGAGCGTTCGTCGGCGAACGGGTCGTCGGAGTCGGGGAGCGCGGGGTGCTTGAACAGTCCGGCGGCGACATCGATGCGGAAGCCGTCGACGCCGCGGTCCAGCCAGAAGCGCAGCACCTGTTCGAAGTCGTCGCCGACGGCCGGGTCGCGCCAGTTGAGGTCGGGCTGCTCGGGGGTGAAGAGGTGGAGGTACCACTCCCCCGGCGTGCCGTCGGGTTCGGTGACGCGGCTCCAGGCGGGGCCGCCGAACATGGCGCGCCAGTTGTTGGGCGGCTCTGCCCCGTCAGGACCGCGGCCGGGAGCGAAGTGGAAGCGGGAGCGGGCGGCGCCACCGGGGCCGGCGGCGAGCGCCTCACGGAACCACGGGTGCTCGCTGGAGCAGTGGTTGGGGACGATGTCGAGCAGCAGTTTCAGTCCGAGGCGGCGGGCGTCGGCCACCAGCCGGTCGAACTCGGCGAGGTCGCCGTAGACGGGATCGACGTCCTGGTAGTCGGCGACGTCGTAGCCGTGGTCGTGCTGCGGCGAGGGGTAGAAGGGGCTGAGCCAGATGCCGTCGACGCCCAGCTTCCTGAGGTAGGGAAGCCCGGCCCGGACGCCGGCCAGGTCGCCGATGCCGTCCCCCGTGCTGTCGAGGAAGCTGCGGACGTAGACCTGGTAGATCACCGCGTCGCGCCACCACGGTTCAGGTGTGGAGGCAGGGCGGGAGGGCCGGCCGATGCCGGCCGGAAGCGTGCTGAGCATCTCGCGTCGACCTGTTTCTGCTGAATGCGAGAGCGCCCCGGACCGGGTGCGCTGTTATGCATGCATGTTAAGTAGCGGTGACTGGAAGGTGTCAACGATGCTTCCGAAAACCACTTAAAGTTGGGGTGGTTTGTACGTCAATGCCCGGGTATTCAAAAAGAGAGCCTCTACCTAACATGTAAGTAGAGGCTCTCCGTACCGACGGGAGGTGGAACGTGAGCGGGTCAGCCCCTGCGGGAGATCTTCCCCAGCTCGCGCGCGAGTCGCGCGACGGCCTCGGCAGGCGTCTGCCGCAACGCCATGACGTCCTGCGCCACCGCCTGCACCGCCAGACTGACCTGGTCGTAGCGCGGACTCTTGGGGCGCGGCACCGCCGACAGCACGCTCTGGCGCAGCGTCGGCAGATAGGGATGGGCCTTGATCAGCTCCGGGTCCTCGTACAGCGCGGCGCGCACCGGCGGCAGCGAGCCCTCGGTGAGCACCTGCCGCTGCACCCGCTCACTGGTGAGGTAGGTGATCAGGTCCGCGGCCGACGCCGGGTGCCGCGAGTGGGCGCTGACAGCGAGGTTGGAGCCGCCCAGCACACTGGTTCCGGGCCCGTCGGGCCCGGGCAGCGGCACCGCGCCGAACTTCCCCGCCACCTTCGAGCCCTCGGCGCCCGCGTCCGCGTACACATAGGGCCAGTTCCGCAGGAAGAGCAGCCGGCCGTCCTGGAACGCCTGCCGCGACTCCTCCTCCTTGTAGCCGAGAGCCTCCCGGGGGATCCACCCTTGACGCACCCCGTCGGCGAGGAACGTCAGCCCGGCCCTCGCCGCGGCGGAGTCCACGGTGACCCGCTCCCCGTCGTCCCGCAGGATCGACCCGCCCGCGGAGTGCACGGCCTCCGCGACGTTGACGGTGAGCCCCTCGTAGGGGAGGAACTGGCCGGCGTATCCGTCCAGGCCGTACTTCGGCGCGATCGTACGGGCCTGCCGGGCCAGCTCGGCCCAGGTGCGCGGGGGCCGGGCACCCTCCCGTTCGAGGATGTCCTTGCGGTAGTACAGCAGCCCGGCGTTGGTGACGTAGGGGACCGCGAACAGCCGCCCGTCGAACGTGGCCGTGTCGACGACCGGCCGCAGGAAACTGTCGAGCGGGAACCGGTCGCGCTCCAGCGGGGAGATCCACCCCGCCGCCGCGAACTCGGAGGTCCATGCCACGTCGATGTTCAGTACGTCGAAGCGGTCGCTGCCGGAACGCAACTCGCTGATCATTTGGGCCCGGGTCTCGTCCGCCGAGTCGGGCAGTTCGACCAGGGTGACCCGCTCGTCCGGGTGGGCGCGGTTCCAGTCGTCGAGGAGAGGCGAGAGATAGTCGGTGAGATCGCCCGCCGTCGCCAGCGTCATCGGTCCCCGGCCCTGAGGGTCCACGCCACCGGCCCGGGCGCCGAAACCGGCATACCCCGCCAGCAGCACCGCCACGACCAGGAGAGCTCTACCCGCGGCACGCATCCACCGCATAGGTTCCTCCCGGTGCACGATCCGGCTGCGTCGCCGACCATCGGGCCCTATATATACCCGTTAGGCATGGGCGATACTAGACGTCCAGGCGGACCGGACAGGTGCCATGGGCCACACGCCCGCCGCCCGGCCAACAGGAAACTACGTCAGCGGGAGAGAGGGGGGAGCGTGCGGCTGCCGCTCCTGGCACTGCTCACCCGTGGCCCGGCACATGGTTATGAGCTGAAGCAGGACCTTGAGAAGCTCCTGGGCGCCGCGTACCCTCAGCCGAACGTCGGCCAGATATACGTCACCCTCGGCCGCCTGGAGAAGAGCGGGCTGATCGACGGCGAGGACGTCGAGCAGTCGGGCCGACCCAACAAGCGTACGTACCGGCTGACCGACGCCGGGCGTGAGGCGGTGCAGGCCTGGTTCGAGGAGACCACCGACGAGCCGCGCGTGCGGGACGAGTTCTTCATGAAGCTCGCCCTGGCGCCCGAGTCGGGGCTCGCCGACCCGGTCGCCCTGATCAACAAGCAGCGGCGGCAGTACCTCAACACCATGCGGGACCTGTCGAAGCTGGCCGCCGCCGAGGACCGGGACAACCGGATCTCCCAACTGCTGATCGAGGGCGCGATGCTGCATCTGCAGGCCGACCTGGACTGGCTGGAGCGCTGTCAGGAGGAGCTGGAATGAGCCACGACGCGGCATCCGGCGACCGCCGCGGGCACGGCGCGGCGCCCGTACCCGGACCCGAGGCGGCCGCCGGGACGGCGGACGACGGGCGCGGCAGCGCGCCGATCGTGCGTGCCGAGGGCCTGACCAAGACGCACCACGGCGAAGGAGCGCCGGTCCACGCGGTACGGGGTGTGGACCTGACCGTCCGGCCGGGCGAGTTCGTCGCCGTCACCGGGCCCTCCGGCGCCGGTAAGTCGACACTGCTGCATCTGATCGGTGGCCTCCAGCGGCCCGACAGCGGAAAGCTCTGGCTCGACGGCCGCCGCGTCGACGAGTACCGCGAGGCCCGCTGGGCGGTCCTGCGGCGGCGCAGCATCGGCGTCGTCTTCCAGTTCTTCAACCTGGTCTCCAACCTGACCGTCGCCGACAACGTCGAACTTCCCGCGCTGCTCGCCGGCGCCTCGCCCAGGGCCGCCCGCGAGTCCCGGGCCGAACTGCTCGCCGAGCTCGGCCTCGAAGGCCGGGAGAAGTCCATGCCCGGCGAGCTCTCCGGCGGCGAACAGCAGCGCGTCGCGCTGGCCCGGGCCCTGGTCAACCACCCCGCCCTGCTCCTCGCCGACGAACCGGCCGGCAGTCTCGACAGCAAGGGCACACGCGAGGTGCTGCGGCTGCTGTCCCGTTTCCATCAGCGGGGACAGACGATCCTGATGGTCACCCACGACGCCCGGATGGCCAGCGCCGCCGACCGCGTCATCAGCTTCTTCGACGGACGGATCGCCGACGACGCACAGCTCGGCGGCGGCCACCGCGGCCCGGCCGGCGGAGTGTCCGGCGTGCTCGAACTGAAGGAATGAGCATGCGGGCCACTCTGCGCTGGGCTCACGCCGACTTCCGCGCACACCGCGGCGAGGCCCTCTTCGTCGTCCTCGCCAGCGCCGGGATCATCGCCTCCCTGCTGCTGGCCGGCGCACTGTTCAGCTATGCCGCCAACCCCTGGCAGCGGATCTTCAACCAGTCCCAGGGCGCCCACATCTGGCTGCAGACCCGGCCGGGCGCCGACCCGGCCGCCCTGTCCCGGCTCGACGGGGTCGAAGCTCTCTCGGGCCCCTACCGGACCGCCGCCACCACCGTCGAGTCACGAGGCGCGCGGGCGGCGGTCGCGCTGCGGGCGACCGGCGTCCGGCCGCCCGGGATCGGGCGACCGCTGGTCACCGCGGGCAGCTGGCTCGCACCGGAGGACGACGGAGCGGCCCGGGCGGTCGTCCTGGAGAGCTCGGTCGCCCGCTCGCTGTGGGCGGAGCCCGGCGACACCGTACGGGTCACCGGGCAGGACGGGGCCGTGCGCACCCTGCGCGTGACGGGCGTCGCCGAGGCCGCGGAACCGCCCTACCGGGCGGGTGGCGGGCCCGGGATCGGCTGGGTCCTCCCGGAGACCCTCGACGGGATCGCCCCCGGCGACACCGGCCAGAGCGTGGGGCTGCGGCTCGCGGATTCCGGCGACACGGACTTCATGGTCCAGCGGGCGGTGACCGTGCTGGGCGCCGACCGGGTCGCGCAGGTCACCAAGTGGCAGCAGGCGAGGGCTGAGGCCGGCGGCGACGACCGGCTCCTCGGCCAGTTGTTCGCCGTGTTCGGACTCGGGGCCCTGCTGGCGGCCGCCCTCGCCGCGTCCGGGGCGATCGGCGCCCGGGTGCGCGGCCAGCTGCGGGACATCGCCGTCCTCAAGGCGGTGGGCTTCACACCGGGCCAGGTCGTACGCGGCTTCCTCGTCCAACATCTGGCGTTCGCCCTCCTCGGGGTGGCCCTGGGCACGGCGGCCATCGCGTTCCTGGGCGCGCGGATACCGGGCCGGATCGGTGACGCGGCCGCCCTGTGGCAGGACCTGCCCGGATACACGGCGCTCATGATCGGTGTGCCGTGCGGGGCGGTCCTGCTGATCGCGGCGGCGACCGGGCTCGCGGCCTGGCGTGCCGGGCGGGTGCCGCCGGTCCCGGTGGCCCGGGCGGCGCAGCCGTCCGCGGCGCCGATGACCGCACTGGGCCGCAGGGCACTCGGTCTGCGGATGCCGCCGGCCCTGGTGCTGGGCTGGCGCTCGGCCTTCCCGCGCCGGGGCCGTACCGCCGTCACCGTGGGGCGGCTCGCGCTGCCGCTCGTACTGATCACCGTCGCGCTGGTGGCCTGGTCGACGCTCGACCAGTTCCGCGGCCGGCCCGCGCAGATGGGGCTGCCCGCGGCGCTGACCGTACGGGCGGAGCAACCCGGCGGGCCGTCGGAGGAAGGGCTGCGGCGGATCCTCGCCGGGGTCCCGGAGGTCGCAGCCGCCCATCCCGGCGCCGAGATGGCGGCCCTCGTGCCCGGGCAGACCGGGACCATCACCCTGCGCGGGCTCGGCACGGCGGAGGACCCCTATCCGTCGGCCGTGGCCGAAGGGCGTCCGGCCCGCGGACCGGACGAGGCGGTGGCCGGGCAGGGGCTCCTCGACCTGCTGGACGTTCGCGTCGGCGACTGGGTGCGGATGACGGTCGAGGGCCGGCCGCAGATCCTGCACATCGTGGGTCGCAGCATCGAGCCCGAGTCGGGCGGACGGATCATCTCCACGACGGTCGACGCCCTCCAGGAACGCGACCCGGGACTGCGGCCGGACTTCCACGCGCTGGTGCTCACCGACGGATCGGACCCACGGGCGGTGAGCTCCGCGCTCGACGGGGCGGCGGGCGGCACGCTGGAGATCCGAGAGACGCCGAACCCGGCGGACCGGCTGGAACCGGCGCGCGGTGTGATCGCGGCCCTGATCGCGGTGCTGGCCCTGATCGGTCTCACCGAGCTGCTGACCCTGATCGGTACCGGGGTCCGCGACCGTGCCCGGGACCTGCTCGCACTGAAGGCGATCGGGCTGACACCCCGGCAGATCGGCTCCGTCATCGTGACCGCCGCAGGGCTGACCGCCCTGGCTTCGGCGGTGGTCGGTACGGCGCTCGGCGCGCTCTTCGGCATGTGGCTGGTGGACGCCCAGGGAAGCTCGAGCGGGATGGGGGCGGGGATCGCGCATCTGCCCCCGTGGCCGGTGCTGGTGTCCGTGGTGGCCGGCGCGGTGGCCGGGGCGGTGGCGGCGGCCTCCCTGCCGGCGACGCGGACCGCCCGTCGGCGGCTCGCGGACTCGCTGAGCGAGACGCTCTGACCGCGGCCTGGGCGTGCGGAGAACCGACCACCCCCGGCGGGGGGGGGGAGGTTACCCCGCTGGGGGAGGGGGAACCGCGGGCCGGGGCGGTAGCTAGCGTCCTCTTA